>NC_019682.1:1920000-3134166 GCF_000316575.1 Calothrix sp. PCC 7507
TTGCTTCTAAGCGCTGAGAAATTTCTGCCAAGCGTTGCTGTTTATCTTGATAAATTGGTTGAGAATTTTCAGTTAGTAAAACTTTAACATTATCCGTTGCTTGGACACCTGTGATTCTTTGCACGGCTAAACTACTAAGCTTGCTTAAAGAAAGAAAGCTAACTTGAATTAAAGTCTGAAGTAATTTTATAGGGACTTTAAGTATTGACCAACTAGCAGTTTCAATCAAGCGCATAATTGCTTTAATGATGCTCCAGATTAAAGCCAGCATAAAAAGCAGAATCACAAAACTGATAATTGGA
Source organism: Calothrix sp. PCC 7507 (assembly GCF_000316575.1). Classification (GTDB taxonomy): domain Bacteria; phylum Cyanobacteriota; class Cyanobacteriia; order Cyanobacteriales; family Nostocaceae; genus Fortiea. The sequence continues at coordinate 1,920,303 of NC_019682.1, forward strand.
TGATTTGCTGCCCAACCTAGTATTTGAAATAATCTGAAAAATAGAGGATGTTGTGCCAGCCAATCATTGATTGAAGAAGCGATCGCTGCTTGCAATGCTACTGATGTTGTATTTTTAATTTGCTCGGCAGTTTGCAAACTTTCTGATAAAGAATCTTTAGCTTGCTCCAGGGTTGTAGCAGCTGAATCAATTGCTTTATCGGTAGCTTGAGTTGCAGTTTCTTTTAAAGACTTTCCAACTTGCTGCGCGGAATTAGTTAAAGATTGAACACTGGCGTTGACCAAATCTTTTGTTTGTTGCCAACGTTGCAAAACTTTGTCAGGCAAATGTATATCTATTTGATATGCCATAGAACGTTTCACTGGGGATAAAACCGAACACACAACCCATCTACATTAGGGTTTTGGGATTAGTACCCTTTGCTACGCAACGCTGCGGCGAACGGGAACGCCGAGGGCGAACGATCGCAATGACAACTGTTTAATCGGACATGATATAACTACCTCTCGATGGCAACATCAGGTAGACGACTCCACTCATTCCAAGAGCCATCGTAATTCCGAACATTTGGATAGCCTAATAAATACTTTAAGACAAACCAGGTATATCCAGAACGCCCACCGATCGCACAATAGGGAAACACTTCTTTATCCGGTGTAATGCCCTGACTATGATACAGATTTTTCAATTCGGGGAATGATTTAAAAGTTCCATCTTCATTGAGAGTTAAGAGATGCTCAACATGCACAGCACCTGGAATATGTCCAGTCTGTTCGCCTGTTTTTGGTGGCTGATCGAAAAACCACTCACCACGGTATTCTTGAAGTGTGCGGACATCCAACAACACGCTATCGTTTCGAGCGATCGCTGTTTGAACTTCGTTATGTAATACTCTCAAACTAGCATCAATAGCTCTAGCATGGTAATCAGTCACGGGAAAAGTGGACAACTCCGTTGCTAATAGGCGATTTTCTGACTTCCATTTTTGGTAGCCGCCATTGAGAACTCGTACATTCTCATGTCCAAAGACTTTTAACAACCAGAAAATCCAGGCTCCGGTTCCGGGATAACTGCCATAGGCAATCACTGTTGTGTTATTGGTGATGCCTGAGCGTGCCATTAGCTTCTCAAAAGCTCGAGCATCTAAATTTATCTTTAAATCGGGCAATAGCAAGTCTGTAAAAATGTTCCAGGAAACTGCTCCAGGTATATGAGCATTTTTGTATGGTTCTGGACTGATATCCACTTCAATAATGCGGACATTTGGATCATTAAGATGATTTACCAGCCAATGAGTATCAACGAGAACAGATGGATGAGCGTATTGAGACACGGGAATTTCTCCTGTAATCAAGTTAAAAGATGGGATTTAGTCTTGGTTGTGGGGGGAAAATATGATGTGCGATGTGCGATGAACTAGGGTTGTGGAAATAGAAAATAAGGAAAAGCCAATGAGTGGGTGGAATACTGCTAGAGGAAAAGCAGTCTGCAGGTGAATTGTGAGAAATTGCAGTCCCAGCAGCACGGGAATGCTTGCTGTCAGGCTCTGGACTCTTCGAGGAAAGGGCATCAAAAACACCCATAGCAACAAAATTATGGAAAGTCCGCTGTATCCTCGCACGAGGCAAATATGTAGTTTCCACCAATCAGAGTTGTAAAAGTAAGCCATTCCCACGCTGAATATTTGGATTACTAAACAGAGATTGAAAAACACTACTGCTATGAAAAAACTAATTTGTATCCAGCGTCTGGATATCTGTGTGTCATCAATGCCAGAATTTACAGTCATAGTAAAGTAAGTAACTGGGCGTGAATAATTATCGCTGGGAATAGGCAATAGGCAATAAGCAGAAGGGTTTGAGCCTTATTTACTTTTCTTCATATGGTTTGCTTTTATTGTGCCGACTTACTTAGTCCAAAAAAGCAACCACAGCAACACAATCGGGGGAGGGCAGGAAACCCAGGCAGAGGGCAGGAAAACCCTGCCCCTACAGGCTTTGCGATTTGAAAAATGCTATATTCCCTATTGCCTGCCCAAAGGGCTTAGTGACTAAAACTAAGATAGGTCTGGTTGCTATACTGAGCCTAGACCTCGAACGGGTACACTTTGCCAATCATGATTGCTTTACAAGCGCTATTTCATGGAATTGCTCAAGCTAAAGATGAACAGACATTGCGATCGCATATATCCACAGAATTGAGTGAGTATTTTTCAGCTACACGATGTGGTCTATTTTTATTTACTCAAATTTCTTTAGTTGACAGCAAAATCCAAAAAGCCCTGCGACTTGCATTATCACCCGAACACAATCCAGTTGCACGCTACTTGATAGAACGCCATGCCCCTGTTCATGAAGCTTTGGTAGTGGAACCTAAGACATGGCAGTTGATTTGTCCTCGTGCTGATCACCGCCACGTGATGGCAGGGCCAATTGTCAGTAATGGTGAGTTAGTGGGTGTGATAGGTTTTACCCGTGAGCAAGGGATGCCTGCATTCGACTCACAAAACCTCACAGATTTGAGTGCGCTTTGTTTGCACATTTCTAGTTGGGTGGCAATGGGACGAGCGCCACAACTACTATTACAGACAGAGCGTTTAACGCCTCGGGAAATGCAAATTGCTTCTTTGGTAGCTCAAGGACAAACCAATGCAGAAATTGGTACTGAACTTTGGATTACTGAAAACTCTGTCAAGCAAGCCTTAAAAAGGATGTTTCGCAAGCTTGAGGTTTCATCTCGCGCTCAGATGGTTGCAAAGCTGGCTGCAGTTGCAAAATAAAAAGTCGATAGACCTCTGATTCCAATTTATTTTAGAGCCATACAAGCAATAAAAGTAGGCGGGGAAACCCACCTATGTCAACTTGAGCTACAACGCTTACCCGACAACGTTTTACCCCACCCCTCAATCCCCTCCCTGATGCCTTGGGGAGGGGAGGTTTTGGCTTTAGACAAAACCGGGGTGGGGTGACGCGAAGAGTGATGGTAAGTGATTTAATTCAAAATCACATTTTGACAAGGGTTTCACGTTAAGTTGACACTAATGGGATAAACCCCGCCCCTTGTATGTCTAATTGAACAAGTCTAAATCTGTCACTGCACCAACGCTGCTAGAGGATACTAATTTGGCATATTTCGCCAGTACGCCTTGGGTGTAGCGTGGTGCGGGAGGTTGCCAGTTGGCACGACGACGGGCTAATTCTTCGTCGGATATGTTCAACTGCAGTCGGCGAGATGGAGCATCGATAGTGATACTATCGCCTTCTTGAATAAGAGCGATCGCACCCCCAACAGCTGCTTCTGGTGCAACATGTCCAACCACCATACCGTAAGTACCGCCAGAAAACCGCCCGTCGGTAATTAACCCTACCGCATCACCTAAACCAGCACCAATAATGGCTGAGGTGGGGGCTAACATTTCCCGCATCCCGGGGCCGCCTTTTGGCCCTTCGTAGCGAATCACCAGAATATCACCTGCTTGAATTTTCCCTGCTAAAATTGCATCTAAAGAGGCTTCTTCAGATTCAAACACCCGTGCAGGCCCAGTGATTACTGGCTTCTTCACCCCGGTAATTTTAGCTACAGCCCCTTCTATTGCTAAATTACCTCTGAGAATAGCCAAGTGCCCTTGAGCATACATGGGGTTATCCCAGGGGCGGATGACATCTTGATCGGCGCGTGGTTCTGCGGGGATGTCTGCCAAAACTTCAGCTATGGTTTCACCGCTGATGGTGAGAGCATCTCCGTGTAATAAACCATGTGCCAAGAGCATTTTCATTACTTGGGGAATGCCGCCAGCTTTGTGTAAGTCTGTCGCTACATACTTACCGCTGGGTTTTAAATCACATAAAACTGGGACACGGGCACGGATAGTTTCAAAGTCATCTAGAGCTAGTTCTACACCAGCCGCATGGGCGATCGCTAAAAAGTGTAATACGCCATTGGTCGAACCACCCACAGCCATAATTACAGAAATGGCATTTTCGATAGATTTGCGAGTTATAATGTGGCGGGGTAATATTTGCTTACGAATAGCTTCGACTAAAACAAACGCCGATTGTTCTGTGCTATCGGCTTTTTCGGCATCTTCTGCAGCCATTGTGGAAGAATAGGGTAAACTCATTCCCATTGCTTCAAAAGCTGACGACATGGTATTGGCTGTAAACATTCCACCACAAGAACCAGCACCAGGACAAGCTAGACTTTCAACTGCTAATAGTTCCTTGTCGTCAATTTTTCCCGCGCTGTATTGACCTACCGCTTCAAAAGAACTGACGACTGTTAAATCTTTGCCGTTATAGTGTCCGGGTTTAATCGTGCCACCATAAACAAAGATAGCGGGGATATTCATCCGGGCGATCGCAATCATTGCCCCTGGCATATTTTTATCACAGCCGCCAATGGCCAGCACACCATCCATACTTTGCCCAGTACAGGCGGTTTCAATTGAATCTGCAATCACTTCTCGCGACACCAGGGAATATTTCATCCCCTCAGTACCCATTGAAATTCCATCGCTAATGGTAATTGTGCCAAACATTTGCGGCATCGCCCCGGCACTTTTAACACCAACTTCAGCCCTTTGTGCCAGTTGATTAATCCCCATATTGCAGGGGGTAATAGTGCTATAACCATTGGCAATACCCACAATGGCTTTAGTAAAATCTTCATCCTTAAAACCAACTGCACGCAGCATAGCCCGATTAGGCGATCGCTGCACCCCTTGCGTCACAACCTGGCTTTTTAAGTTCTCCGACATCTCTTTTCCTTCCGTGCCATCATCGCCATAAATGCGATCGTGTTACATGATTTTCTCATGGAATGGGGCATGAGACAGACTGTTCCCTGTTCCCTGTGTTTTGATGACGTATTCTCGTCGCTAACACACTCTACTGGACTGTCTAGACTAAAATAGTGCATTAAACGTAGCGACTGTCTTAAAAGTCAAGCGATGGCTTCGCCAAAGCCTTCGGCTAAAGTTAACAAAAAACCGGGACTGTGAACATTGACGCAACTGGGGAACGCTGCGCTAGATTCGGTGGTGGCTGGTACGGGCATTGAGATTTTACATTGGTAGCCAAGACAGTTGCAGCCCGCACCAGCCACTCCGCTACGCCACCGAATCTTCCCCAGTTGCTGGACTTCCCGTGGAGGCAAAAAAGAGCATGAAAAATTGTTCGCATGGCTGCGACGCCGAATAGCCCGTCGTAGACATCGGATCAGTAAAGATGCGATACCATCCGCTCAAAGGCTAATAAAAAGTATAAAAACGTTTGCAAGCCTTACGCGTTAACAATTGGTTGAAAGTTATCAGAAATGCACCAAGGCAAATTATCTCGAACCATTGCATTTAAAATGACTAACATTTTATGAACGCAAGCGGTCAGAGCAAGTTTTTTGGATTTACCACGTTCAACAAGACGTTCATAAAAAGCTTTGATTACGGGATTATGACGCATAGCAACCACAGCACCCATATAAAGAGTGGCACGAACATGGGCGCGACCACCATTAATCATACGCTTACCTTTGTGTTGCCCACTATCATGATTAATTGGTGCAACGCCAACTAGACGCGAGATTTGTTTGGCAGTTAGCTTACCCAGTTCTGGTAAATCCGAAACCAGAGTTGTCGAAATTACTTGGCCAATGCCTGGAGTAGTTTTGAGTAAATTAATTTTATCAATCCATTGTTGATTGTTTTGCGTCAATTCTTCAATTTCTTGATTGAGTTGTTTTAGACGTTGCTCAAGATATTCAATATGAGCTTCAATATCAGCCAATGCTTTTCCACGAGCGCGTGAACGGCGATTTTTTCTGCCGTCTGCATTTCGACTAATTGTCTTCTCCGACTAATTAATTCGCTCAATTGACGCGCAGTTTCTGATTCAATTGGTAATCTTTGGGGTTTCATTGCTTCCCCAAAATGTGCCAAAATTTTGGCATCAATAGCATCAGTTTTGGCAAGCTTTCCTGTAGCTTTAGCAAAATCTCGCCCCTGGCGTGGATTGATTAATGCAACTGGTAAAAATGCAGCTTGTAATTGAATTACTAGCTCTGTTTCTAACCCTCCTGTTGCTTCCAATACAATCAGATTTAAATTAGCGGATTTGAGTTCCTCTACTAAATGAGATATTTCTACTTCTGTGTTTGCTACAGAGAATGCTTTACCCATTGGACGGATATAAACATCTAGAGTAGCTTTACTGACATCAATGCCTACCCATTGAGCAATGTTTTCCATTTTTTTACTCTCAACTACTTTGTCAAGAAGTTTTTGATTCCTCCCCTTGATTTCACTCATCCTTGCCCGATACGGACTGTATACTTTAAATCTCAATATTTAAAGTTTTGACCCCGGCGACTGTTCGAGTTCTGTCAAAGAGATTGTTGTAGTGACCCATGCTACAAAGCGGTCTATTTTGACCAAGGTTGGGACGGTCTACTACTATTTCTAAGATACAAGGTTGGGTGAAGCGGAGCGCAACCCAACATATATCAGAATGTTGGGTTACGCAAAGCCTCCACCCAACCTACTAGCTACTACCAGAATATTAGTGATGTTGTAATGAAAATTACCGGGATTAGTAGTAATTTAACGTGTTTGGCGATCGCCTAATCATCTCCTAACCCTCTGCTAATAACTTTGTGGGACTTTATCAAAACCCCAACCCATTCTCTACAAGGGTTGCTGTGTACACACAAATAATCTAATGGTCTATTGCATTAATTATGCTGGGTTGTAGAGACGCAAAATTTTGCGTTTCTACAGGGTTTTGATGACAAACTAATTTATCAGCAAAGCGTTGATGCTTTCAGCAGATCACATTTCTCCATTTTGCTTTCCCTGCAAGAGCTTCTGTCTTCCCTGCAAAAGCATCCGCCAAGACGTTTCCGTGTTTCGCGCAGTCTGCAAGAGCTTCTGTTTTCTCTGCAAAAGCATCCGCCAAGACGTTTTCGTATTTCGCACAGTCTGCAAGAGTTTCTGTCTTCCCTGCAAGAACATCCGCCAAGACGTTTCCGCGTTTCGCACAGTCTGCAAAAGCTTCCGCCAAGACGTTTCCGTATTTCGCGCAGTCTGCAAAAGCTTCCATCTTGATGTTATCAAAAACAAACTTACGTCACAATTATATTGCAACGCAGAAAATCAACAATTCTTAAAAAAGCTAGTATTATTAAATAATTTTTTCTATCAGAAATTCTAGCGACTATGTTCTTAAATTTTTGATGAAGCCATCTCCAACACTTAAGATTTAACCGTATTATTTACTAACTACATTAAATAAAAATTACCTAATAATTGGCTGCTGCCTCCACACATACTTTTACTGTTTATGGGTGATGGGGGCTACTTTTTCATGTTGTCAAAAATTAGTGCCCAATCTCGATACTTTTTGTATGGAAAATTTTTTGCTACCCAGTGATGCTATCTCTTCACCAAGCTTACCTAAACTAGAAATTAACTGTTCGCCACACTTAGTAACCTGGCTGCAAGAGCAGTTTGTTAGTCTCGCCTTCACTACCTATCAAACTAACCGCTTGTTTTTTATTGGTTGCAATGAGCAAGGGCGAGTAGCTGCTCATGAGCGATTGTTTGACAAACCAATGGGCATGTATGCATCAAACAACAGTATACATGTTAGCACACGTTATCAAATTTGGCGTTTTGAGAATTTGCTGGCAGCAGGGGAGAGTTATCAGCAAAGTGACTGCCTCTACATTCCCCGTACCGCCTACACCACTGGCGATCTGAATGTTCATGATGTGGTACTAGATGACGCAGAAAATCTCATATTTGTCAATACAGATTTTAGCTGCCTCGCTACTATCAGCAACGACTATAGTTTTGTACCCTTGTGGCAACCGCCGTTTATTTCCAAATTAGCCGCCGAAGACCGTTGTCACCTCAACGGGTTAGCAATGCGTGATGGTAAACCAAGATACGTCACAGCTTGTAGTAGCACTGACACCGCCGCAGGTTGGCGGAATCACCGAGTTAAAGGTGGGGTTGTGATTGATGTGCAAAGCAACGACATCATCGCCACAGGCTTATCAATGCCCCATTCGCCGCGTTGGTATAACGGTAAGCTGTGGCTACTCAATTCAGGTACGGGGGAATTTGGCTATATCGAGTCTGGGAAATTTGTTCCTCTTACCTTTTGTCCTGGGTTTGGGCGGGGGCTGGCATTTTGGGGCAAATATGCAGTGGTGGGTTTATCGAAACTGCGATCGCGTCCTTTTAGCGGGTTAGCCTTAGAAACGAGGCTGGCAAATGAGGGCAAGTTCCCCCAGTGCGGACTAATGATCATTGACATCACCAACGGTGAAATTGTGCATTGGCTGCAATTATCCGGTGTAGTGGAAGAACTATTTGATGTGGTGGTGTTACCGGGTGTGCGTCAGCCCCAGGCGTTGGGCTTCCAGTCAGAAGAGATTGAACGCTTAGTGACTTTTCCTGGCTCAGGCGGTATTGTGACTACCAAACCGACGGCGAAACGCCCCAGTGTTGGCGACATGGCTCCCGTCGCTGGATTGCCCAGGCAACTTTGGGAAGGCACTCAGGACTCAGGACTCAGCAACGCCAGTCGCCTCAACGGGGGGAACCCCCGCACAGCGCTGGCTCCTCAGCACTCAGCACTCAAATATCAGCGAGTCTATCACCTCAATCCCAGCAGTTTAGCTGATTACGAGGCTTTCACCTTTCCTAGTTTGCGACAACGCTGGCAAACTCAGCCCCAAAGAGGCGAATTGCTGGGCACATCAGCAACAGTGGCGGGGGAAATGGTGGCGTTTGCTGTTGCTGAAATGCTACCTGAGCAAACCGCAGAATTAATATCGCTATTTGTGACACCGGAATATCAGCAACAGGGCATTGCTACCAAACTGTTGCAGTATTTAGAAACAGCTTTGGTTGCAGAAGGTTGTTCTCAAATTAGGGTAGTTTACCAGCCGAAAGAGTCGAGCGCGATGGCCTTGACACCACTTTTACAACGCTTGGGCTGGCAAAAGCTGATCGCTGGGACAGATGGCTTAGAGCGATCGCTCAAATTGCTCACGGTGTCACCGCCAGTAGATGGCAATGAAAGCGCCCGTTCCCAATTTGAACAGGGGAAACAGTTGGCGCAGCAGGGCGAACTCAAAGCAGCAGTAGCTAGCTTTACGAAAGCAATTCGTCTACAACCAGACTATATAGCTGCTTACAACCAGTTGGGTAATGCCTTGCAGGGATTGGGGCAGATAGAGGGGGCGATCGCAGCCTATCAAAAACTGCTGACAATAAACCCCAACGTTGCCCAAGCACACTGTAATCTGGGGTCAATTTGGCAGATGCAGGGGAAGACACAGGAGGCGATCGCCGCTTACCAACGAGCTATTCAACTCCAGCCTAATTTTGCCGTAGCATACCTGAACTTAGGAAGATTGTACGCTAATCAACAATCCTGGCTAGAGGCGAAACAGTGTTTGCAACAAGCAGTGCGGTTACAACCAGAATCAGTTGCCGCTTATTATAACCTGGGTAATGTTTTGGGACAGATAGGACAGATCGAAAAAGCGATCGCCTGTCTGCATCATGCCCTAAAACACCAGCCCGATTTTGTGGACACTTGGCATAGTTTGGGCTGTCTGTGGATGGCGCAGGGCGACATGGACAAAGCGCAGACTTGTTTTCAACAGGTTGTCACTCTGCAACCAGATTATCCCCAAGTGCATGGCAACTTAGGCTATGTGTTGCAAGTGCAAGGACAATTAACAGCAGCTTTAGAAAACTACAATCATGCCCTGGAACTCAACCCCGATGCCACCAATATCTTCTACCAGCGCGAACATCTGCGGTTGAGCTTGTGCGACTGGGAAGACTACGACCAACGGCTGCAAACCTTGCAACAGCGACTTCAGACGCATCTGCAAGATGACAATGCCCACCCCTTGCTACCCCTGATAATTCATAGTTTCCCAGTGCCAATGGATTTCCACAAGGCTATTGCCCGACACTGGGCGCGTCGTGTGGCCAAATCCATCCAGCCATACAAACATCTCTGCGCCTTTACCCCACCGCCAGCACCAGCCCCTAAACTGCGCTTAGGCTATATCTCAGCAGACTTTCGCCAACACGCTGTCGGCACACTAATTCACCAAATATTTGCATATCACGATCGCTCTGCCTTTGAAATCTATGCCTATAGTTTGGTGGATGCCAGTGATGAATTTACGGAGAAAATTCAGGCGGGGTGTGATCAATTTGTCGATTTGTCGCGGTTGTCAACCCCAGCCGCCGCCGCACGCATTCATCGCGATGGTATCCATATATTGATTGATTTGGCTGGCTACACCACCTTTAGCCGTCCCGAAATTCTGGCATTGCAGCCAGCACCAATTCAGATCCAGTATCTCGGTTATCCCGGCACAATGGGAGCAGAATTTATCCAATATATTCTCGCAGATTCTTGGTTAATTCCTGCCGAGCTAGCGCCTCATTACAGCGAAAAATTGCTCGAACTACCCCACGCCTTCGTCGCCTCATCCATCACCATTACTGACCAACCCCTCACCCGTGCAGACTTTGGTTTACCCACCGATGCCTTTGTTTTCTGCTGCTTTAACCGCAGCGACAAATTTGACCCGGAAGTCTTTGCCAGTTGGATGCGGATTTTACAGCAAGTACCAAATTCAGTTTTGTGGCTGATTGAAACCACCCCAGATGTCAGCTACACCCTGCGCGACATGGCCCAACAACAAGGCATTGCCCCAACACGTTTGGTATTCACTCCCCGTTTACCCCTAGCAGAATACCTAGCGGCGTATCGCTTGGCAGATTTATTCCTAGACACCTTTGTTTACAACGCTGGTGCTACAGGAATTCATGCGCTCTTTGCAGGACTTCCCTTAATCACCCGCCCTGGTAAAGCCTTTGTTGCTCGAATGGGAGCCAGCATTTGTGCGGCGGCGGGTTTAGATTTGCTCATTTGCGACAGCAGTGCCGCCTATGAACAAAAGGCGGTGCATCTAGCCACCCACCCCGACGAATTAGCCAAAATTCGCCTGATTTTGCGATTACACCACGACGACTTGCCCCTGTTTCAACCCCAGCAGTGGATTACTCATCTAGAAACTGCCCTGTGGCAAATCTGGGGTAAGACACAAAAGCAGTAAGCATGGGAAATACCCCATCTAGGACTGATTCTGGACTTGGCGGGAGTTAAGCCGAGTTGCAATCCTGTCCCGTTTCATTTATGTGGAAACAAACCAAAATGACAACATTTAACGAACAAACCGGTACAGCCAACCCTTTTGATATTAATATCATTCTCGTACCGTATAATGCCACTCCCACGTTTGCTGACATTGATAGCGATGGCGACCTAGATTTATTTATTGGGTCAAAAGACGGTCTAGTCAGGTACTACAAAAATACAAACAATGCTAACTATCCCATCTTAGTGGAGCAAGTCGGTACAGCCTTCCTTGATGTAGGGATTGACAGTAAACCTAGCTTGGCTGACATTGATGGTGATGGCGACCTGGATTTAATTATTGGGGAAAAATTTGGCACGCTCAAGTACTACAAAAACATTGGTACAGCCACTAACCCCATCGTCAGCGAGCAAACTGGCAGCGACAACCCTTTTAACACTATTGATGTAGGATTTTACAGTAGCCCCACCTTTGCTGACCTTGATGGTGATGGTGACCTAGATTTAGTCATCGGGGGAGATAGCGGTACACTCAAATACTACAAAAACATCGGCAATAATCTAAATCCAGTTTATAGCGAACAAATCGGTATAAATAATCCCCTCAATGGCGTTAATGTAGGACTTTTCAGCACCCCCACTTTTGGTGATATTGATGGCGATGGCGATCTTGATCTGTTGGTAGGAAAATTTAATGGCACATTCAGTTTCTACCGCAACGTCGGTAATTTGATTACCCCCATCTTCAGCGAGCAAACCGGCACAGCTAACCCTTTAAATGGCATTGATGTGGGGACTACCTCCGCCCCTAGCTTTGCTGATATAGATGGCGATCGCGACCTGGATATCATTGTCGGGACAGCTTTCGGCACAGTACGGTATTTCCAGAATAATACGCCTTCGGTCAGCTTTACCTTAGCACCTCCTAGTAACAACCCCTTGAACGGCGTTGTCTTAGCAACTGACACTACCCCGATTTTAGTTGATTTAGATAGTGACGGTGACTTAGATATAGTCTCTGGCTCATCTAACGGTACACTGGCATACTTTAAAAATACAGGCAATGCCATTAACCCCAGTTACGCCCTGCAAGACATTGCAAACAATCCTTTCCGTTTCATTGATGTGGGAAATAACAGCACCCCAGCTTTAGTTGACTTAGATGGTGATGGCGACCTGGATTTAGTCATTGGGGAAGCTTACGGTGCTGTAAGATACTACAGAAATACAGGCAATATCACTAACCCCCTATACCAGGAGCAAACCGGCACCAATAACCCCTTTAATACCATTAACCTTTTATATCTCAGTAGCCCCACCTTTGCTGATATTGACGCTGATGGCGACCAGGATGTGCTGTTTGGCAACCGTGACGGTATATTGAGGTACTACAAGAACACAGGTAATGCTCTTAACCCAGTTTATGCTTTAGCAACTGGTATTAATAACCCATTTCTCGGATTGAACACGGGTAATAGTGAAAGCAAACCGACATTTACTGATGTTGATGGTGATGGCGACCTGGATTTAGTCCTTGGTGAAAAATTTGGTGAGATCAAATACTTTGAGAACACAGGTAGTGCTACTAACCCCAAATATCAACAGGTGACTAGCAACAATCACCCCTTTAATGCTGTTGATGTGGGAGATAGCAGTAGCCCCACCTTGGGCGATATTAATGGTGACGGTGAACTTGATCTAATAGTAGGAGCAGCTGACGGCACGTTTAAGTATTACCAGAAAAATACACCATCAACACAATTCAACTTTATCCAAGCTACAGCTACTGATAACCCCTTTGGGTCTATTGGTACTAATTCTAGCTGGACTTCTCCTGCCATAGGTGATATTGACGCTGATGGCGACCTTGATGTTTTCCTGGGATTGGATAGACGATACTTCAAGAACCTGGGTAATGCTAATAACCCAGTTTATGATGAACAAACCAGTACTAGTAACCCCTTCAGTAGTATTTCACCATCACCAACCGGGAACGCCTTTGTTGATATTGACGGTGATAAGGATTTAGATTTTGTGACTGGTGCAATAGACGGGCTGGTGAGGTTATTCGAGAATACGGGTAATCCCCGTAATCCAGTTTACCTGGAACAAACCGGTACGAACAATCCCTTCAATGGCATTGATGTAGGGGATACCTCTGCTCCCGCCTTTGCTGACTTGGATAGCGATGGCGATCAGGATCTTGTTTTGGGCAGCTATAGTCTTGGTCGAGTTTTGTACTACAAAAATGTAGGTAGTGCCATTAACCCCCAATATCTAGAGCAAACCGGCAGCAATAACCCCTTCAATCAGTTTTCCATCCCAGGTGCTGATCTAGTCCCAACCTTCACCGATCTGGATCAGGATGGCGACCAGGATTTAGTTGTCGGCGTAACAACATTTAATAATACCAACAAACTTTTCTATTACGAAAACACAGGTAATGCTATCAATCCTGTCTACATCGAACGCACTGGTACTAGTAACCCACTCAATCTCATTGGTGGTTCTTTTACAGGCACAAAACCCGACTTTGCTGATTTAGATGGTGATGGTGATGAGGATCTCATCCTTGGCTTAAGGGACTTTGACACACCTAAGTACTATTACTACAATCGCTTCCCCACAGCTGCTAATGAAGCTGTTAGCACCAATCAAAGCACTATTGTTGTGGGCAACGTCCTGAGTAACGATCGCGATCTTGATAAAGATACCCTCACCGTCAGCCAAGTCAAATACAATAACACCACCATTCCCCTAGAGCAACTTACCACCTTGGGAACGGGGCAAATAATTGTCAATCCCACTGGTACGTTTAACTTTGACCCGAACGGGGGCTATAACTATTTAGCCGCAGGAGTTATTCTCCAAGAGAATTTTACTTACACCATCAGCGATGGCAATGGTGGGACAGCAACAGCGATCGCAACTATTGCCATCACTGGGGTAAATGATGCCGCCAGCATCAGTGGAACTACCACTGGTTTTGCCATTGAAGATGCTGCACCGACTAACTTGACGTTTACGGGTACGCTGACTGTCAATGATGTTGATACCGGGGAAAACAAATTTAACACCACCGTCACCAGTGCCAACGGCAACCTGGGGAATATCAGCATTACCCCAACTGGAACCTGGACTTATAGTGTCGCTAATAGTGCGGTGCAATCTTTGGCAGCTGGAGTTATTAAAAACGAAACCTTTACTGTCACATCTTTTGATGGCACTGCTAGTCAAAACATTACCGTCAGCTTGATTGGGTTAAATGATTTAGCTACCATCAGTGGCACAAACACGGGTAGCGTCACTGGCAATGCTAGTTTAACTAATTTGACCACTTCTGGTGTGCTCACAGTCAGTGATATTGATACCGGGGATGACAAGTTAAGTACCACTGTCACCAGTGCCAACGGCAACGTCGGCAGCCTCACCATCTCTCAACCCGGAACATGGACATATAATGTTGCGAATACTGCGGTACAGTTTTTACGGGCGGGAGAAACTAAAACTGATACCTTTACTGTCAGATCCTTTGATGGTACTGCTATTCAAACCGTCTTGATTACTATTAATGGTGTCAGCGACTTAGCCACAATTAGCGGTACTGCTACTGGTGCAGTCACCGAAGATGCTACTTCACCTAATTTGACAACTATTGGGACACTGACAGTCAACGATCCTGATACTGGAGACAATAAGTTTAACACCACTGTCACCGGTGCCAATGGCAATCTCGGCAGTCTTGCCATCACTGAAGCAGGAAACTGGACTTACAATGTCGCCAATAGTTTAGTGCAATCCCTTGGTGTGGGTCAAACTAAAACGGAAACTTTTACTGTTAACTCCTTTGATGGTTCTGCAACTCAGAACATTACCATCACAGTTAATGGTGTCAACGATGTAGCTAGTGTCAGTGGCACGGCAATTGGTGCAGTCACAGAAGATGCCGCTTCGCCTAATCTGACAGCAACTGGCATCCTTACTGTCAGCGATGTGGATACTGGAGACAACAAATTTAACACCACTGTCACCAGTGCTAACGGCAACCTCGGCAGTCTCACCATCACTGAAGCTGGAGTCTGGACTTATGATGTCGCCAATAGTGCCGTCCAGTCCCTTGGTGTAGGGCAAACTAAAACGGAAACCTTCACCGTCAACTCCTTTGATGGTTCTGCTAGTCAGAACATTACCATCACAGTTAATGGTGTCAACGATGCTGCCACAATTAGCGGTACTGCTACTGGTGCCGTCACTGAAGATGCTAGCTCACCCAACCTGACAACAACCGGCACACTAACCGTCAACGATGTTGATACTGGGGACAACAAGTTTAACACTACAGTCACCAGTGCCAATGGCAACCTCGGCAGTCTCAACATCACCCAAGCTGGAGCCTGGACTTACAGCGTCGCCAACAGTGCGGTGCAGTCGTTGGGTGCGGGGCAAACCAAAACGGAAACCTTCACCGTCAACTCCTTTGATGGCACTGCTAGCCAGAACATCACCGTTACGGTTAATGGTGTTAATGATGCCGCTAACATCAGTGGCACAACCAGCGGTTTTGTCGTTGAAGATACTGCACCTATTACCTTAACTACCACTGGTACACTCACCGTCAGCGATGTTGATACTGGGGAAAACAGGTTTAACACCAATGTTATCAGTGCTAACGGCAACTTTGGCAGTCTCAGCATCACCCAAGCTGGAGTCTGGACTTATAGTGTTGCTAATAGTGCCGTCCAGTTCCTCGAGCTTGGGCAAGCCAAAACCGAAACCTTCACCGTCACTTCCTTAGACGGTACTGCTAGTCAGAACATTACCATCAATATTGTTGGGGTGAATGATAACTCCACCATTAGTGGCACAGTCACTGGTGGAGTTACCGAAGATACTACCTCACCGAACCTGACAACAACTGGCATACTAACTATTAATAATGTCAATCCTGGGAATAATCAGTTCAACACCACCGTTACCAGTGGTAGCGGCAACCTCGGTAGTCTCAGCATTACTCAAGCGGGAGTCTGGACTTATAGCGTTGCTAATAGTGCCGTCCAGTCCTTGGGTGCTGGACAAACCAAAACTGAAACCTTCAACGTCAGTTCTTTAGACGGCACTGCGAGTCAGAATATCACCATTACGATTAACGGTGTCAACGATGCAGCTAGCATCGGTGGCACAGTCACCAGTTTTGTGGTTGAGGATGCTGCACCTGTTAACTTAACTACCACTGGCACACTCACTGTTAGCGATGTTGATACTGGGGAAAGCAAGTTTAACACCACTGTTACTAGTGCCAATGGCAACCTAGGCAGTCTTAACATTACGGAAGCGGGAGTCTGGACTTATAGCGTCGCCAACAGTGCGGTGCAGTCTCTTGGTGTGGGGCAAACCAAAGCCGAAACCTTCACTGTCCAATCCTTCGATGGTACTTCTCAGAATATCACCCTCAACATTGTGGGGTTGAACGATTCGTCTACCATTAGCGGCACAGTAACAGGTGCAGTCACAGAAGATGCCACCTCACCCAACCTGACAGCTACTGGTACATTAACCGTCAGCGATGTTGATGCTGGCGACAACAAGTTTAATACCACCGTCACCAGTGCCAACGGCAACTTAGGCAGTCTCGGCATCACTCAAGCGGGAGTGTGGACTTATAGTGTCGCCAACAGTGCAGTGCAGTCCCTTGGTGTGGGGCAAACTAAAACTGAAACCTTCACCGTCAACTCCTTTGATGGTTCTGCTAGTCAGAACATTACCATCACAGTTAATGGTGTCAACGATGCTGCCACAATTAGCGGTACTGCTACTGGTGCCGTCACCGAAGATACTGCCTCACCCAATTTGACAACCACTGGGACACTAACCGTCAACGATGTTGATACTGGGGACAACAAGTTTAACACTACAGTCACCAGTGCCAATGGCAACCTCGGCAGTCTTAGCATCACCCAAGCTGGAGCCTGGACTTATACTGTTGCCAACAGTGCGGTGCAGTCGTTGGGTGCAGGTGTGACCAAAACCGAAACCTTCACTGTCAAATCCTTTGATGGTAGTGCTAGCCAGAACATCAATATCACGGTTAATGGCGTGAATGATGCTCCAGTAGCTGCACCCGACTTGTTAAATGCAACTCAGGGGACTATATTGACGATTCCTGTTGCTACTCTGTTGAGCAACGACAGCGATGTAGACCAAGGTGATGTTTTAAGCATTACCGGAGTTAACAGTGGAGCTGGAGGCACTGCCACTTTCAGCAATAACAACACGCCTACTAACCCTGCTGATGACTTCATCACCTTTAACCCCCTAAATCCTGGCACAGGTAACTTCCAGTACACCCTGAGTGATGGTAAGGGCGGTAGCAGCTTGGGCTTTGTCAACCTCTTGATTGGGACTCGGCAAGTAGGGAACAATAGCAACAACACCTTCACTGGCAATGCCGGGCCAGATTTCCTTGACGGTAGCGGCGGCAATGATACACTTGTGGGCAATGATGGAGATGATACGCTGATTGGTGGCACTGGTAACGACTCGCTGAGTGGTGGTAATGGCAATGACCTACTTACCGGAGGTGCAGGAGTTGATACCCTCACTGGTG
Source organism: Calothrix sp. PCC 7507 (assembly GCF_000316575.1). Lineage (GTDB taxonomy): Bacteria > Cyanobacteriota > Cyanobacteriia > Cyanobacteriales > Nostocaceae > Fortiea. The sequence continues at coordinate 1,938,096 of NC_019682.1, forward strand.
GCGTGGGTGTTGACAGGTTTATCTTCTCTGCTTTGACTGACTCACAGTTGGGTAACGTAGATCGCATCACTGATTTAGTGATTGGTACTGATATCATTGATGGGCCGAACGCCATCAGCGCCGCCAACCTCGCCAGACTAGGGGCGGTGAGTGCCTTAACTGCAAACGGAATTAGTGCGGTACTGACTAATACTACCTTTGTTGCCAATGGCGCAGCTACCTTTACTTTTGGTACTCAGACTTTCCTCGCACTCAATAATGCTACAGCAGGCTTCCAATCTGCTAACGATGCGCTGATTGAGATTACTGGGTTTACTGGTAGTTTGACGAATTTGGCAATCATTTAAACAAAGAGAGAGCGATCGCACTTCGGGTAAACTAGTGGTTTGTCAATTTTGTTTTGAGGGGTTTTTGGTAGTGCGGGCCGAAAAGCCCGCGTGAGCGAGACGCTCACACTACAGTCCCTCATTTCAACTAGAGGTGCGATCGTATTTCTCTATTTTCTCTTCCTTGTAACAGCTTCCGTCATCCCTGCAAAAGCTCCCGTCAAGACGTTTCCGTATTCCACGCAGCCTGTAACAGCTTCCGTCATCCCTGCAAAAGCTTCCGTCAAGACGTTTCCGTATTCCGCGCAGCCTGTAGCAGCTCCCGCCTTCCCTGCAAAAGCTTCCGTCAAGACGTTTTCGTATTCCGCGCAGCCTGTAGTAGCTCCCGCCTTCACGTTATCAGAAACAAACTGGCGTTAAACCTATTTTCACGTAAATAGAATACGTTTTTAGGGCACAGCAGTACTCATTGGTGTCAACTTAGCGCGAAACCCTTGTCCCGCCTCAGAATGAATTCTGAGTCTCATAACAAAAGTCATCTCAAGATTACTAAAAATTCTCACTTAATCCCCAGTTTACTTGAGTAAACTTTGCCTATCAGCCCTTCGACTCCGCTCAGGGCTGGTGTGTCAGCGAACAAATAAGCCATCTGTAGCTTAAGTTGACACCAACGTGCTGTGCTACTACAAAAAATGTGGTTTAAAGAGATAAAAACTCGTGTAAATCACTTAAATTTTCGGTTTGGGCGAAACATCAATAATTTTCCGGATGACAACTTTTTTCACAATTGTCCACTATGGAGTCATGGAAAGTTTCAAGAATGAGTATTAATTATGGCAAGACAAAAACGTAATTCACGTACACTAGACAAAGCTGAAATTCGTCTAGCAAGCATTAAATCTATCAGTCCAACTCTCGATGTCGGAGAGGGTTTGACGGTCAAAGATTACACTCAAAAAATTGAAGACCTGCGAAAATCGCTAGAAGCATACAATACCACCCTCTCTACTATTGATGTGTTACTAACCCAGATAGTCGAAAATGAAAAAGATTTGGCAGACTATTCTGATAAGATACTGCGTGGTATTGCTTACAAGTTCGGTAATAATAGCCATGAGTATCAGATGGCTGGAGGTATTCGGAAAAGCGAGCGCAAGCGTGGTGTCCGTCAAAGTGTGGTGTTGACTACAAGCTAAGGCGGCATAGTGTCACCCAGATCCCTGACTTTTTGAAAAAGTCGGGGATCTATAGCGTTTCTCGCTCCAGTAAGGTACGGTCTAAAATAATTAAACGCAGATAAACGCAGATAAACGCAGATAAATTTGTACTTCAGTAGCCTAGGAAAGGCTATAATGGCAGCTAAATATAATTCAATACGGTTCAGTTAGAGCTAAAAACCTGATTTTGCGTAGTAGCGCAGCAACCTTAATTTGCTGGGTTCAAAAAATAGACATACCATAATTGGAGACTAATATATAGGTAGACTGAGGGTAAAAGCAGTCTGATTGGGTGGTGTGCAGTCAAGGGTAAGCTTACCATCGTGAGCAATGGTAATTTCTCGTGCCAGACTGAGTCCTAGTCCTGTTCCCTCGACTTTTCGGGTTCTGGCTGGATCTCCGCGATAGAAGCGGTCAAAAATACGATCGCGATCGCTATCTGGAATGTCTTGAGAAGAATTGCTAATGGTGACTAATACTGTCTTTCCTTGTTGTCGTCCATGAATTCGCAGCCAGCCATCTGGCACGTTATATTTAATCGCATTGCTAAACAGGTTTTGCAAGACTTGGGTGAGTAAATCGCGATCGCCTTTTACCCGCAATGCAACCACAATTTCTGCTTGCACTTCTAGATGGGGTGCTAAGAGTTCCATATCTTCTAGCATCTCGGCTAGGATATCAGATAAATTTACCTCAACTCGATATAAACTCATTTGTCCAGCATCTGCTAGAGACAGCAACGAAAGCTTGCGGACTATTCCACTGAGGCGGCACACTTCATCTAATAGATTGCTGAAAGTTTGTTGTATCTCTGATCCTGGTTCAGCGTTTTGTAGAGTTTGTTCTAGTTCACCTTGCAAAATTGCCAAGGGTGTCTTAAGTTCATGGGCTGCATCCCCACTGAAGCGAGAAGCTTGCTTAAAACTGCGTTCCAGGCGTTCTAGCATCTGATTAAACACCTGAATCAATTCTAAAAATTCCGTATCTGTTGCAGTGGTAGGCACTCTTTGATCCAAACCTTTAACTGTTACTTGCCGAATAGCAATAACTAACTGCCGGACGGGACGTAAAGCACCATAAGATAGCCACCATGCACTACCAGTAATGAGCAGCAGGACGACGGGTATGGCAATCATGAACACATCACGGATAATGTTCATCTCTCGATTAATTCCATCCAAGCTGACAGCGATCGCTACTTGGAACTGAGGAAGAGCGATCGCACCGATGCGCCAGGTTCCTGCGGTTGTGCGTTGAGTCACTAATCGCGGACGAGGCGGTGTCATATTAAGTGGGCGATCAAGACGGAATGGTGGTCTTTCTGGGGGTTGCTGTGTTGTAAAATTGGGGGGTGGAAATGGCATCGGTAATAGCTGGGGGCGTGGAGGCCACACACCGTTTAAGTTAAAATCAGCAGACCAGCGATCGGATTGATAAACTGTCTTGCCATCTTTATCTATTACTAAAAGAGCAATCGGAGTTTCTCCATCTATTCCCAATTCAAAAGATAATAAGTTTTCATAAGACTGCCAAATATCATTGACTAGCGGGCGGGGACGAATCAACAAAGCTTCCAGTTTGGCATTCAGGCGACTAACTTTAGCCTCGTAAATTAGCCACCAAGAAATAGAACCAAACCCAGCTAACGCAGCACCAGCTAGCATGGCAAATAACAACGCTATTCGCAGTCGAAAAGAACGCAAATGGGGCATGGGGACTGGGGATTGGGGATTGAGGGCAGGGGGCAGGGGGCAGGGGGCAGGGGGCAGGGGGAGAAATAACTCTTGACTTTTGACTTTTGACTCTTGACTCTTGACCCTTAACTCTTGACCCTTAACTCATGATTGCGAATTACGAAAACGATAACCAACTCCCCGGACGCTTTCAATCCAACTTAAACCAGTAATTGAGTCAATCTTTTTGCGAATCCTTTGAATACACACATCAACGATATTGGTATTAGGATTGAAATCATAGCCCCACACATGTTCTAAGATTTGGGTGCGGGTAAAAACTCTGCCAGGCGATCGCATTAAGTATTCCAGCAAATTGAATTCACGTGTGGTAAGTTCGACAATCTGTCCATCACAAGTAACTTCCCGCGTGATTCGATCCAGCTTCAGTGGGCCAACACTGAGCGCATTTTGGCGTAGGCGTAGCCCGTCGTAGACATCGCCTACACTCCGTCTGACTACAGCGTGAATTCGCGCTGCTAATTCTTCGACGAAAAACGGTTTGGCAATATAGTCATCGGCTCCCAAGTTTAACCCTTCCAGGCGATCGTCTAGTTCATTGCGAGCCGTTAACAAAATCACGGGAGTATTCCGCCCTGATCGTCGCAGTTGTTTGAGAATCGATAATCCATCTTTTCCCGGCACCATAATATCAAGGACGATCGCGTCATATTCATTGTCTAATGCCCGCAGATATCCCTCATCACCGTTATCACAGTAGTCTACGACAAACCCTTGCTCCTTCAATCCAGCCCGGACAAAGTTAGCAATCTTTGCTTCATCTTCGACAAACAGAATGTTCACTTAATTGTTTGATAAAAGTAGGCGATCGTTGAATACGTAAGCCTTACATAGGTGTCACAGTAGGCTGTTGACTTTGTACGAAATTAGCTAAAAATTATCATGCAATTTTTGTGTTTACCACACTCAGTACTGAGTGCTGAGTCCTGAGTCCTGAGTAAATTTAAGTACTGAGTACTTTTGCACTATGGTTAATGCCCTGCCCCGTGTGGGCGGAATCTTTTAATCGGGAGAAGGTTGATACCCCACCCCTCTCCTGTCGGAGACGCGCAAGGGACGTGGGTGGTATTTTTAACTCAGCACTCAGCACTCGGAACTCAGCACTTTTCATCGTAGGGGCATCGGCACTGCCGTGCCCTGATGAGAACGTTAACTACGACTATGATTTTGGATGATGCATTTTGGGCTGAAAACCTTCAGAGTCAAAACCCTAGTGTCACAGTCCAAGAATGGTGCGTGACGCTATAAGTCCTGAGTCTACGTACAGAGTTTTGTCGTAGCGTCACACACCCTACAAAGACTGAACACCGAGTTAGGTTAGTGCATAAGTCTGAGTTGGATGATTTTTCGCCAGTTCAGCGGGGGTTATATACTCATAGTGTTCAAAGGGTTGGTGAATCCAGGGGTTATCTGCCAGATAATCAATATAATAATCCGGTTTGATAACTGAACAAGCTTTATACCAAAGTACAGCGGTGCGAATTTCTTCGATGGGGAAACCAGCATTTTGCTTAAGCCAAGGGATTGTCTCTTGGAGTGTGATTCCAGAGTCTACAAGGTCGTCTACTAAAAGAATCCGCGAACCTAGATTTTCGGTGGTCATTGTCAAGTGACGAGAAACGGTTAAACTAGCTCTTTCTTGTTTACCAGGACCACTGTAAGATGATGTTGCTAAAATTGCTAGCGGTTGCTGGTATATACGGGATAGAATGTCTCCCACACGCAATCCGCCTCTGGCAAGACAGACAATCTGATTAAACTCCCAGCCGGATTGGTAAATCTGAACTGCCAATTGTTCAATTTTCTGATGATAATCTGACCAAGAAACGTAAAGGTCTGACATAAAACAGTAGTGATTGGGTAATACTGAAGGCAAAGTTTTTATCTTAATATGAGTTCAAAGCGTTTATGAATGATACTACTGCTGATGGCTATGCCCCTCAAAGTGAAAAACTAGACTTTAAAACAAAGCTAGCTTACGGTGCAGGAGATTTAGGCCCGGCGATTACTGCAAATATTTCTGTATTTTTTCTCCTGGTTTTCTTTACCAATGTCGCTGGTATCCCGGCTGGTTTAGCTGGCAGCATTTTGATGGTGGGTAAGATTTGGGATGCAGTAAATGATCCGTTTGTGGGGGTGCTGACTGATAAAACTAAATCTCGGCGCTGGGGAAGGCGTTTGCCTTGGATACTTTACGGGGCGATTCCCTTCGGATTTTTCTTTTTCCTACAGTGGATTGTACCGCGATTTAGTGCCGATCAGAGTGCTAATGTTTGGCCATTGTTTTGGTATTACGTCATTATTGGGTTGTTATCCCAGGTGTTTTACACCGTTGTCAATTTGCCTTACACGGCAATGACTCCAGAACTAACTCAGGATTATGACGAACGCACTAGCTTGAATAGTTTTCGGTTTACGTTTTCTATTGGTGGCAGTATTTTATCGTTGATTTTAGCGAAGGTAGTTTTTTCGCAAATTGCCGATCGCCAACAACAGTATCTCGTCTTAGCGGCCATCTGTACAGCAATTTCGACTTTATCCTTATATTGGTGTGTTTATGGCACACGCGATCGCGTCCTAGCTTTTGAAGCCAAACGACTCCAAGCTGAAGAAACTCCATCTATTCCCATCGGTGAACAGCTAAAAATCGTCTTTAGCAACCGACCTTTTTTGTTTGTGATTGGTATCTATCTGTTTTCTTGGTTAGGCGTGCAAATCACAGCCAGCATCATTCCCTACTTCGTTGTTGAATGTATGCGCCTCAAAGAATCAGATGTCCCTACAGTCATGATTGCAGTCCAAGGAACCGCCTTGCTGATGTTATTTGTCTGGGGTGCTTTAAGTAAAAAGGTGGGGAAAAAAGTTGTTTATTTTCTGGGGATGAGTTCGTGGATCATCGCCGCCGCTGGATTATATTTCTTACAGCCTGGGCAAATAGTTTTGATGTATGTGATGGCTGTGATGGCCGGTGTTGGAGTTTCCACAGCTTATTTAGTTCCCTGGTCGATGATTCCAGATGTGATTGAATTAGATGAACTGCAAACTGGACAGCGCCGGGAAGGAATTTTCTATGGCTTTATGGTTTTGCTGCAAAAATTTGGTTTAGCTTTCGGGTTATTTTTGGTAGGAAACGCCTTGCAAGCATCTGGTTTTAAAGAAACTTTAGCAGGACAAACTACACTACCCATACAACCTGAGTCTGCATTAAATGCAATCCGGATTGCGGTTGGCCCTCTACCGACAATTTGTTTAATTTGTGGCTTATTTTTAACGTATTTTTATCCCATCACCCGCGAGATGCACGCAGAGATTATGCTGAAACTCCAACAGCGACGAGAGAAGATTGAGTAAAAGGTTAAGAGTCAAGAGTCAAGAGTCAAAAGTCAAAAGTCAAGAGTCATTAATTCTTATCTACCCAATCCCCAGTCCCCAATCCCCAGTCCCCAGTCCCTAGTCCCCATTACAATCTGCTTAATTGACTGCTGGTGATAACTTGTTCGGCGGTGAGGGGAAGTTCTGTGAAAATTTGGCTAATAATGCGATCGCTCCCAGTATATCTTTGAGATTGGTATTGACCATCAACCAAGTTGTAAACAAACACTGCCGGGACTTTGGGATTGCCAAGGTAAGCTCTAGATGCGATCGCTAAATAATCGACAAGCCAATACTCATCTATTCCCAGTCTCTCGTACTCGTCCAATTTGTCAACATAATCATCTTCCCAATTAGTAGAAGTAACTTCTACAGCTAATGGGATAGGTTCAGTGACAGCGCCATAATCCAAAACATTAGCGTTCCACAAACTAGCGCTAACTACACTCACATCCGGTCTTCTGCCTTGTTCTTGTCCATTTTTGTTTACAGTTCTGACAACTATATCTTTGTCAACGATATAGTCCAGCCCCAAACGTTCAGCTTCTCTGTCAAAACTTTTAACCAAAAATCTGGCTACATTTTTATGCGCTCTAGTTGCGTCCACCTCTACAATTTCCCCATCCACCAATTCATAAATACCATCATCAGGGACTTTTGCTAAAAACTCTGTAAAAGTCAGTTTTTTAACTTGAGTTTGGGTCATAATAATTAACTCTTTTTGCAGCTTACTATAAGTTTCGCGCAAAGACGCTCTAGATCACTTTGCGTCTACCCTATGGGAAGCCACTCCTCGTCTTTGCGCCTTTGCGCCTACCCTGCGGGAACGACTCAGTCGGTATGCGTGAGACTAATCTTAGCTAAACACCTCAACAGGTAAACGACTAAAAGAAAGACGCTCATTTTGCACATCAACAAAAATGGTGTCGCCGTCGTTGAAGTCGCCGCGTAAGATGGCTTTAGCAATTTGAGTTTCTAACTCGCGCTGAATTGCCCGCTTGAGTGGACGCGCTCCAAAAACTGGGTCATAACCTACTTCAGCTAAAAAGTCAAGTGCAGAATCAGAAAGCTTGAGGGACATTTTGCGATCCGTGAGTCTTTTCCTCAGTCGATCTACTTGTAAAAGTACAATCCGCCGCAGTTCTTGTTTTTGCAAAGTATGGAAGATAATGATTTCATCGATGCGGTTGAGGAATTCTGGACGGAAGCTATTTCGCATCGCTTCCATCACCCGATGCTGCATTTCGTCATAACTGGAGTCATCGCCAGCGACATCGAGAATGTATTGAGAACCGATGTTACTGGTCATGATGATGATGGCATTTTTGAAGTCTACCTTATGACCTTGGGCATCGGTGACGCGACCATCATCAAGAATTTGCAGGAAGATATTAAAGACATCGGGGTGGGCTTTCTCAATTTCATCGAAGAGAATGACTGCATAAGGACGGCGGCGAATCGCTTCTGTGAGTTGTCCGCCTTCTTCGTAACCCACATATCCTGGAGGCGCACCAATGAGTCGAGAAACTGCGTGTTTCTCCATATATTCAGACATATCGATTCGCACTAGCGCATCTTCAGTGTCGAACATATAAGCCGCCAGTGCTTTCGCTAACTCAGTTTTACCTACACCAGTAGGCCCCAGGAAAATAAAGCTAGCGATGGGACGGTTGGGATCTGCAAGTCCAGCACGCGATCGCTGAATTGCATCGGCTACTGCTGTGACTGCTTCAGATTGTCCCACTACGCGGTGGTGTAGTTCATCTTCTAAATGCAGCAGTTTCTCTTTTTCTGATTCCACCAACTTGCTAATTGGTATCCCTGTCCACTTAGAAATAACTTCAGCAATGTCAGACTCTGTGACTTCCTTACGCAATAATGATTTACCATTTCTTTGAACGGCTGCCAATTCATTTTCTACGGCTTCTAATTGACGATGCAAATCGATTAACGTAGTGTATTTTAGCTTCGCAGCCTTTTCAAGTTCGTAGTTACGTTCTGCTTGCTGAATTTCTTGATTAACACGTTCAAGCTCTTTTTTAACTGATGAAATTTTGTCAATAATACCTTTTTCAGATTCCCATTGAGCGTTTAGCGTTCTTTGTTCTTCTTGGAGATCAGCAATTTCTTTTTCTAGTCTTTCTAGACGTTCCCGGGAAGCTATATCGCTTTCTTTCTGCAGGGACAACCTTTCCATTTGCAACTGCAAAATCTTGCGATCGATTTCGTCGAGTTCTTCTGGTTTGGAGGTAATCTCCATTTTTAATCTGGCGGCGGCTTCGTCTACCAAATCGATGGCTTTATCAGGGAGGAAGCGGTCAGAGATATAACGACTAGATAATGTCGCAGCTGCAACTAAAGCACTATCAGAAATTGTCACATCGTGGTGGGTTTCATAACGTTCTCTCAACCCGCGCAAAATGGAAATAGTATCTTCCACATTGGGCTGATCTACATAAACTTGCTGGAAACGTCTTTCTAAGGCAGCATCTTTTTCAATATACTTACGGTATTCATCTAAAGTTGTCGCCCCAATACACCGCAATTCACCCCGCGCCAACATTGGTTTTAACAAATTACCGGCATCCATCGCGCCTTGAGTCGCACCAGCACCAACAACGGTATGAATTTCATCAATAAATAAAACTATATTGCCGCGAGATTCCGTAACTTCTTTTAATACTGCTTTGAGGCGTTCTTCAAATTCGCCCCGGAATTTTGCCCCAGCAATCAAAGCACCCATATCGAGGGCGATTAGCTTGCGGTTTTCGAGGGATTTAGGTACATCACCAGCAATGATGCGCTGTGCTAGTCCTTCGGCGATCGCCGTTTTACCTACACCTGGTTCGCCAATTAACACTGGGTTATTCTTAGTGCGGCGAGAGAGAATCTGGATGGTGCGACGAATCTCATCATCACGCCCAATTACCGGATCAAGTTGTCCTTTACTGGCAGCTTCTGTGAGGTCACGCCCATATTTTTCCAGTGCTTCGTATTTACCTTCTGGATTTTGATCCGTCACTTTCTGGCTTCCTCGAACTTGTTTAATAATATCTTTTAGTTTGGCTTCGTTTAAACCGAATTCTTGGAGTAAACCTTTACCAAAGCGATCGTCTTTGGCGTAGGCAAGGAATATATGCTCAACTGAAATATACTCGTCCTGGAAATCTTTACGATATCCGTCGGCCCGATCTAATAGTGTATCTGCACTGCGTCCCCAATATACGGAGGTGCTGCTACCTGATACTTTTGGCTGACGTTGGAGGAATTGTTCAGTGCGATCGCGCACTTTTTGGATATTCGCACCTGCTTTGGTAAGAATCGCAATGGCTAGACCTTCTTGTTCTAGCAGTGCTTTCAGCAAGTGTTCGCTTTCTATCTGTTGTTGTTGATATTGTTTAACAATATCCGGGGTATGGGCGATCGCTTCCCAGGCTTTTTCTGTAAATTGGTTTTGATTAGTGGGTTGCATAGGCTTGTGGAGAAACCACTAGAGGAGGAGACTGCAAAGTGTGTGTCACAAAGAGAACAACACTTAAATTTGTGCTGATAAAGCCATTGTAAGAAGACGGAGGCTAGTAACTGGATCGGTCTTCACGTCTTGATCAAGTAGTAGTATTACCTGTCGCCAACAAAATTTTCCGTCATCAGAGACTGCTAAGAGGACAATTATCTCATAGAGGCGATCGCTATACTGCAAATGAGAACTCTTGCCTCCTACTGTCGTTGTGTTGTGCGTAGGTCCTGTTTTCAGTCACGCTATCGAGATAGGCTTGCAGATGAATTTTGATCAAGATAGCTCTGATCAATCGGCTTTAGTTCTAAAGCTTTTTTATCTCATACCAATTCACGAAAATACTGATACAGACAGATTTCTCGTAGGGGCACGGCATTGCCCATACGTGTCAAATTGAGCTACAACGCTTACCCGACATACGTTTTACCCCACCCCTCAATCCCCTCCCCGATGCCTTGGGGAGGGGAGGTTTTGGCTTTAGACAAAACCGGGGTGGGGTAACGCGGATCTTGATGGTAGGTGATTTAATTCAAAATCACGTTTTGACAAGGGTTTCACGTTAAGTTGACACCAATGGGCATTGCCGTGCCCTTACGAGAAATCTGTATCATTTTTTAGGTTTCTTATTCATTTCTACTCACCCTAAAAGAGCAATTCATCTGTCTAAATGCGTAAGAGGAAGTATAGTATAAAGGCTGCATTACGCAGCCTCAAGCATGAAAGTTTTAGCCTGTTTTTTAGCCCTATGGCTGATGTGATTTACGCCAGAGGTAGATTCTCATCACAGCGATGTGAATATTGGAATTCTAATTCGTTTTGCTGGTTTTTAATGCCTTTATAGGCTATCGGGCAAAGCTTGGTGTTGGCACTTATGCAATCCATGTGTGGTGTTTTGGCACACACTACCAGTAATCCACCCAAAATTAATAATAAGCCACAAATTGCTGCTGTCTGAAGTGAAGAGATTTCCAACGCACCATGAACAACTACTTCACGTAATACAGAGACAATTGTTACTTCTACTGCTACTCCTACAGAAATACTATGTTCTTGCAAGTAGACCATGAGCAGGCGAAATAATTCCACTAAAATCAATACAAAGAGAATTTTTGCGGTGACTATTTTGTAGTCTAGTGGCTGCGTGAGGGCAATCACAATTCCCCACAGTTGTAGCAGCATGACGGCAAATAAACCTAGGCACAAGACAATCACAATTAGGTCTTGGAAAGACTCCATGTTGCGAACAATTGCCTGTCGATCAAGCCAGCGATCGCAAAATAAAAATCGACTCTTGAAGCGCTTCTGCATGTCAGTTTCCATTCCAATCAAAGTTCATCACAGACCAGCCGATTTACTCCATAATCCTATTGTTACCCAATGTTAAGGAATCGTGCCTCAGCGAGGTTAGTTTTTAGGTTGATATTTTAAATTCTGTGCTTGTTGCAACAATTGATCAGCATTTTTTGCCCAAGCGGGATTTCTCTGAGAATTATATAAATCTCTCGCATATTGAAATACTTGTGCTGCTTCTCCATACTGCCGTAACTGCATAAAGACTAAACCAGCACCGTAATAAGCGTTAGGATAGTTGGAGTTAGCTTGGGCTGATTTTCTAAAAGACTCTAACGCCTCTGGCAATTTTTTTTCTTGAAACCAAATCGAACCAAGATTATAATGAGCTTCTGGATATTTAGGGTTGATTTTTACGGCTTTGCGGAAAGCATCTTTGGCTTGGTCTATTTTGCCTTGTTGGAGATAGGATAAACCTAAATGATAGGCTGGTTCTGGTGCATTTTGACTATATTCAATTGCTTTTTTAAAAGATGCGATCGCTTGATCCCAATTTCTTTGCTGTTCTTTAAGTAAACCCAAGTTATAATGAGCAAAACCCAGTTTGCTATCTAGTTCTATTGCCCGTTGCAAATAATCATTCGCCAGTTGTAAATTGTTCCCTTCTAACAACGCTCCACCTAAATTTGCAAAGGCTAAAGCAAACTTAGGATCTGCTTGAGTTGCTCGATAAAATGCATCTGCTGCAGGTTGTAATTGTCCCGCTTGTCGCAATGCTAGCCCTAAATTATAGTGGGCTGGTGCCAGTTTCGGATCAAGCTGGGCGGCTTGGCGAAAAAATGCGATCGCATCTTGTACTCTCCCCGCCTGAATCGCCTGTAAGCCTTGGTTTAACTTGTCTGTAGCAGCTTGATTACCGTTCTGCGCCAGTAAAAGAGGAGGTGCCCTTCGGCTACTTTGACTTCTCCTGACGGAGACGCTGCGCGAACGCTCAGTACAAGTCTGTTCAGGAGAGGGGAGGGGGAGAGCAGGGGAAAGAATACTTTCAGATAGCAAAATTAAACTTACTAGCCCAGCTATGGGATATTTAGAGAATGATAATCTCATGGATTTTCTGACTGGCAACACTTTAAGTTAAGTTTACTTTATAAAAACTTTTGTGAAGCCTGATAGATTTTACAAAAATTTAAACTTCTGGATTAAAGTTTGTATTTATTAACTTTTATTTAGGAAAATCTTACAACAGAATACGATTTTTTTTTGTTCAGATTAAAGGGAGGATAATAACAAATTAAAGAGGGGATGATTCTTGTTTATCAGTTACCAGTTATCAGTTATCAGTTATCAGTTATTTTACTGTTGACTGTTCACTGTTGACTGTTAACTGTCTTAAGAGAACCATCTCAAATCCTTGGAATCAACAGGATAATGCGGTTAAAATGCTTTACCGCAAGGGAGGTTTTATGAACGAAAAAGTAAAATCGGGTTCGCGGAATGTAGCAATTGTTGGTCCTTATTTAAGTGGGAAAACTACTTTACTAGAAAGCTTGTTATTTGTCACAGGGGCAATTTCCCGCAAAGGTAATGTTAAGGATGGTAACACCGTCGGGGATAGTGCGAATGAGTCACGCGATCGCCGGATGAGTGTAGAAGTAAGCGCAGCGAGTACCGAATATAGTGGTACTCGCTTTACTTTTATCGACTGTCCCGGTTCAGTGGAATTTGTCCAAGAAACCTACAACGCTTTAATGGGAGTAGATGCAGCCATTGTAGTTTGCGAACCCATCCGCGATAGAGTCCTCACCTTAGCGCCCCTATTCAAATTCCTCGACGACTGGGAAATTCCCCATCTCGTCTTTGTGAACAAAATGGATCGGGCGAATATTCATGTTTTGGAAACTTTACACGCCCTCAAAGCTGTTTCTAGCCGTCCCCTAGTCGCCCATCAATACCCAATCATGCAAGGGGAACAGCTGACAGGCTTTATTGATATGGTGAGCGAACAAGCCTATCAATACCATGCAGGCGCACCAGCCGATCCGATTCCCTTCCCCGAAAACCTGAAAGCAGAAGAACATCAAGCACGGGCCGAAATGTTAGAAGCCCTAGCAAATTTTGATGATCATTTATTAGAAGAACTTTTAGAAGACATTGAACCGCCTCAAGAGGAAATTCTCCAAGATTTAAAAATGGAATTGGGTGCGGATTTGGTAGTACCTGTGTTCTTTGGTGTGGCTGAACAAGATTATGGCGTTCGCCCTTTACTAGAAGCCTTGTTAAGAGAAGCCCCCGAACCAGAAACCACAGCAGAACGTCGTTTAACTAAAAAAAGCACTCACCCCATAGCGCAGGTATTAAAAACTTATTACACTCCCCAAGGTGGCAAACTTTCCCTAGTGCGGGTTTGGCAAGGTAAATTAACTGAAGGTATTGTTCTCAACGGCGTTCGCGCTGGGGGAATTTATCGCCTTATGGGACAACAACAGCAGTTTGTGAATGAAGCTAATGCTGGTGAAATTGTTGCTGTTAGCCGTTTAGAAGGGATGAAAACGGGAGATACACTTACCACAGATTCACAATCGGTGAAGTCATTACCCAAAGCGGAACAGTTGGAACCAGTGTATGCCCTCGCCATTACTCCCGAAAGGCGCAACGATGAGGTGAAACTTAGCAGTGCGATCGCTAAACTGTTAGAAGAAGATTCTTCCCTAGCTTGGGAACAACACGGCGACACCCACGAAGTTATTCTCTGGGGACAAGGTGAGATTCATTTGCAAGTCGCCTTAGACAGACTGCGCCGGAAATATAACTTGGCGATGACAACCCACCTCCCACAAGTCCCTTACAAAGAAACCATCCGCAAATCTGTGGAATCGGTTCATGGACGCTATAAGCACCAAAGCGGTGGACACGGACAGTTCGGGGATGTCTTCCTCAACATCCAACCCTTACCACGGGGTGAAGGCTTTAACTTCCGGGAAACCATTGTTGGTGGCGTGGTTCCTCGACAATATATTCCCGGTGTGGAAATGGGTGTGCGAGAGTTTCTCACACATGGGCCTCTGGGTTTCCCGATGGTGGATGTGGCGGTGACATTAACCAATGGTTCCTATCACAATGTTGATAGTTCCGAACAAGCCTTTAAGCAAGCCGCCCGCTTGGCTATGCAAACGGGGATACCCCAAGCCCAACCCACCTTACTAGAACCAATTCTGCGTGTCCAAGTCACAACCCCCAATGAATTTACCTCCAAGGTATTGCAACTAGTTAGTGGTAGACGGGGGCAGATTTTAGGCTACGAAGGTAGACATGATTGGTCAGGCTGGGATAATATTTCAGCTTACTTGCCCCAAGCAGAGATGCAAAACTTTATTGTCGAGTTGCGATCGCAAACTCTCGGCGTTGGTTCTTTCCACTGGGAATATGACCATCTGCAGGAGGTGCCAGAAAAGCTAGCTGAACGTGTCCTGGCTAGCAATGGTAATGGTGCTAACGGTAACGGTAAATAATTAAAATCTCCCCTCCTCGCCTGCGGGGAGGGGCTGGGGGTGGGGTTTTAGGGTAATTTTGCAAGAGGTCTAATGAATATTTAATACTCCTTGGACATATTGTTGAAATTCTAATCCTGCTGTATTCCAACGTTTTTGAAATTCTTGTATCTTGTCTAATTTTATTGCTTTTCCATTTGAAGGAAAGTGAATAGCACAATCAAATACTTTGTCATTATGTGGAGAGTTTTCCCAATCATCTGTCATCCAAATCACTTGTACAAGACGACAAATATTAAAGTCCTCCTCAGTATTTATCTCACGATACAGTTGATTATTAAGCATTTTAACAATATGTGTTACTTTGGCATATTGTCTTAAAATTATCAGTTCGCCTTCTTGTGGGGCGCTGGCATTATTTTCGTCTTTATGATCTGAATTCTTCCAATTTAAGGTAAAAATCCTTAAATCTGGATACAGATTAGCTATGCTTTCGCTTTTATAAGCCCAGCCTCCACTTTTTTGAGGCTTAATATTTTTAGTCCAGATTAATTCATTTAAATCCATAACTGTTTCTCCAACTTGTTCTCACAGAGAATCTACAGTTATAGTTTTCCCAGAAATAGTAAAAAATTAGGCAAGGACTAGGATTCTACATCATTACGAGGGTGGCAACGAGAATATTGGTATCCAGGAAAACCCTACCGTTTATAGAGGTCTTCTCGTTTCCAATCCCGATATCCTGGTTGCGCTGGTCGAGTTTTGATTTGGTCAATAAATTCTCTTTCGGCTTCCCACATTGCAAGATTGGTGTGGGGTGCGGTTATTCTCCCAAGATGAAGGTCAATGGCTTGGCGAATAATCTCTGCTTCACTCACACCGGCTTGTTGGGCGATCGCTTTTAGCAGATGCTCTTGACGCGGTTCAATATAAATCTGCTTGCGAATTTTGCTGGACACAATTTTCATCAAGTAATGTATACATTACGTTATACATTATTTTGTTGTAGAGATGCGATCGCCTCTGAGGAAATCCCTAAGCAACTACTAAAATATCCGCGTTAGTCAAAGATAATCCGCTACTGAGTCTAGCAAATTGGATTTTAGCGATCGCACCCACACCGAACTGCTGAATTGAAGTATAAAATTCTCAAAGCGAGTGTTGAAAACTCTTACTCTCCGCACCTCTTCATCTGGAGCGTGAAATCAATTCATATTTTCAATCAGCAACGCCGATTTATTTTTGTTGAGTGTCAAATAGTTTCATAAAAACATTGGGAACTATTGTGATTAAGCATATGGCGCATCCTCACCATCAAGGAAAATCTCATGGGCTTCATAGTTTCCCTCCTCACCAGCTTGATCACAATTCTTGTATATCTCAACACCAACAGAATAGCTGATGAAAGATATCGCTTGGCGGTACGTGGTATTACGCTATTAATTGGCTGTGTTGCAGTCCTAGCTGCTATTTCTAGGCTTTTAGTCATTGTCCCGTCCGGAAATGTCGGTATCGTCAACTTTTTTGGTCAGGTTTCCGACAATACTCTCAATCCAGGTGTGCATTTGGTTAACCCTTTTGCCAAGGTATTGAATTTTTCCACTCGCCTGAAAGATATTAAAGAAAACGTAGACATCACATCCCAAGAAGGTTTGAGCCTAAATCTCGATGTTAGTCTGCAATACAAGCTTGATCCACAAAAAGCTGCGATCGTGTATAAAACAATTGGCACTGACGAAACACAATTAGTGATTTCCCGATTCCGTTCTACTGTCCGCGCCATCACCGCTAACTATCCAGCCGGTGCCATTTACTCTACCAAACGCCAAGAAATCGCCCAAAAAATTGACCAACAACTCACTCAACAAATACCTGCTTTGGGTTTCGTTGTGGAAGAAGCTTTATTGCGAAACGTCAAAATGCCTGAGAAACTGCAAACGGCAATTCAAGATAAACTCAAGACAGAACAAGAAAATCAGCAGATGAAATTTGTTTTACAAAAAGAGCGTCAAGAAGCAGAACGAAAACGGATTGAAGCGCAAGGCGTAGCTGATGCTCAAAAAATTATATCTGGTGGACTTACTAATCAAGTGCTGCAATTAAGAGCGATTGAAGCGACAGAAAAACTAGCTCAATCAAATAACTCTAAAATCATCATTGTCGGTTCTGAAAAAGGTGGAGTACCAATTATGATCCAGCCAGAAGCAGGAAACCCAAAGCCTTAAAATTTAATATGTTGCTGAATTTATAAGCATATATCAATGTTCAGCTTGGGCGATCGCATCTTTATTCCCTACTAGCTCGCCCACTCCTATAATGAAAATAGGTAAAAACAGGTGTAATTATGCAAGCTCTTTTTTGGACTGTAGAAGAAGTTGCCCAACGAGCTAAACAATTTTACCAAAATGGGATTCGCCAACAAGTTGAACATGGCGATAATATTGGCAAGATGATTGTGATTGATGCTGAAACTGGCGAATATGGAATTGATAAAAGTGGTGTAGAATCAGCATTAATGTTAAAGCAGAAAAATCCCAACGCGAGATTATTTACCATGCGAATTGGTTATGATGTTGCCTTTAGCTTTGGTGGTTCTTCTATGGAGCGTACAGTTGAATGATTTGACGATCGCCCTTAACGATGAGCGAACAATCCTACACCTATGTTAAAGCCAAGACAAAAACGATCGCTCTCTCAATGTCAAGTACAAAAATCAGTGCGATCGCCCGCCTCTATAATAAGAATATAGAAAAACATTTACTGAAATTCGGACTTATGAGTATTTCCTTGACTCCTGAATTAGAGCAATTTATCCAAAGTCAAATTTCCAGCGGTAAGTATGCTTCGACAGAGGAAGTCATTCTTGCGGGTATTAAACTGCTGGAGGAAAGAGAAAGGATTTATCAGGGTAGATTTGAGGAATTGAAACGAGAAATTGCGCTTGGAGTTGAACAACTCGAACGTGGAGAACGACTTGATGGTAGAGCGGTAATTGAAAAACTACGTCAGAAAAACCAAGTAATGAGAAAAGCTGAGGCGTAGTATATTAATGGGCATCTACTTTGTATCACCTCAAGCCGCACAAGATTTACAAGAAATTCACGATTATCTGTTCGCAAAAAATCCAGATACAGCGAATAAGTTTTTGGATATGATCGCGCAAAAGTTCGACATACTGGCAAATTTCCCAAATATGGGACGCAGACGAGATGAACTTTCTCCCTCGCTGAGAAGTTTTCCTGTGGATGATTATTTGATTTTTTACAGTTCAATTGAAGGTGGAGTTGAGGTTGCTCGTGTTGTGAGCGGTTATCGGGATTTATATGCATTGTTTGAGGAACAATAATGAAGCGCTCTCTCAATATCAAGTAATTAACGCAACCCTTGCTATTTTAACAACTCACTCACCCAAACAATATCATCTTCCCCAATAGGCGGGACTGGTTCACGACTATAATCTATCGCCAAATCAAAACCAGCACGATCAAATAAATCCTGAATTACAGATTGTAAATCTAACAATGGTTCTGTATCACCTTTTCGTAGTGGTAAAACAAAAGTAGGTATCTGTTCTGGTAAATTGAAAGGATATAATTCTGCTCGCGGACGTAATTCGCTACGACTAACCAAGATCCGATAGTCTGACTGAATTTGATTACCTAAAATTGGCATAGGTTCGCCACCACGCAACAAGTCTATTTCTACTAAATGAGTGGAACTACCAAATACTTGTTGACGCTTAGTATCGTAAGCTTTTCTACCTTCTCCAGGGCGTTTATTTTTGGGTGAAAGAAGTTCAATCACTGTGATTACTTCCCCTGTTCCCACTTCCCTCACCTCAAGATAACTTTCTCGCACTTCTTCAGGAATAGGAATATTAACTGTTATGGGTTTAGCTGGTGGTGAAGCTACGGCAATATTAGATGGTTCTTTATCTGTCGCTTTTATATATCGTCCTATAGTTACATCTGGTATACCAACTAGAACAGAATTTCCATCTGTCATTTGATAAACCCGTTTTTCAATTGCGACTCGATATTTTGGTCGTAAATGAGGGAAAATTGCATCAGCGATCGCCACAATTAATCTACTATGAACTTCTGGCCAAAGTTCAGGATGTTCTAAGTAGGGGTTCATTCCTGGAAATGGTGAAGGCATAGGTTAACTAAGATAGATTGCTCTGTGCTGATCCTAGCAACGACTATGGCGTAAAATTTCTGTTGTAAAAACAAAATTTTCCCACCAATGACTGAAGATCCACAAACTTGGTATATTATCAAGCGCAATGCTGGAAGTTGCGAAATCGTCCCCAGCGAAGAAGTTGGGGACGATAATTCTGAGATTATAGAACAGTGGGGGCCGTTTACTTCTCAAGGAGAGGCGATCGCCCGTCGCGTTGGACTAATTAGGGCTGGCAAATGCCAACCCCAGTAGACTCAATGCACAACTTTTAATTCTTGACTCCGGTTGTAGTGGGTTTAGCAGCAATTTGTTTGCCTATCACTTCTACCGCCTTGGCAAATTGTGGATCTGCCAATGTAGCGAGTTTATCGCGCTCTTTGAGCCATAATTCCTCTTTCTGGGCATCGGTTAAATCCACCTTCACATCTGGATCAATCCCGTGCTTATTAATATCTTTACCACTAGGCGTATGGTATTTAGCAATTGTCACCGCTAGCCCCGAACCATCTTCCAAAGGCCGCACCGATTGCACTAAGCCTTTACCAAAGGTTTGGCTACCCACTAAAGTCGCACGCTTGTTGTCTTGCAACGCGCCTGAAAGAATTTCACTAGCACTGGCGGAACCTTTATCTACCAACACTACTAACGGCTTATTTGTTAAAGCGCGTCCATTGGCTATCTCCCGCTCTTGCTCGCCCTGGCGGTCAATAGTAGATACAATCGTACCTTTATTGAGCCACATCCTGGCAATCTCTACACTAGAAAATAGCAAGCCGCCAGGATTACCGCGCAAATCTAAAACATACCCAGAAACCTTTTTGGTTTCGAGATTTTTGATAGCATTTTGCATCTCCTTACCAGCATTAGCGCTGAACTGGTTCAGGCGAATATAGCCGAGATTACCTGCTGGAGTTTGCTTTTGCGAAAACTTCACCGGATGAATTTCAATACGTGCGCGTGTGATTTCAAAATCTTTTGTTTGTCCACTGCGGCGAATCGTCAGCTTGACTTTCGTATTTGGTTCACCCCGGATCAGGGACACCGCTTGATTGGTATCCATTCCCTTGGTGCTTTTGCCATTGATTGTCAGAATTTCATCCTTTGCCAGAATTCCCGCTTTGAATGCAGGTGTATCCTCAATAGGCGCAATCACAACGAGCTGCTTAGTTTTTTCATCTAGACTAATTGTGATGCCAATACCCGTGAGTTCCCCAGAGGTATCAACCTGCATATTCTTGAATTCTGCTGGGTCCATAAACCTGGTGTAGGGGTCATCCAGCTTTTTCAGCATTTCCCGGATGGACTTGTAAGCTTCTTGCTGACTAGTATAAGACTTGCTCAAGTACTCCTTCCGAACAGCCTGCCAATCTAGCTGATTAAAAGTACCATCTACGTATTGGCGCTGAACAATTTGCCAAACTTCGTCTATTAATTCCTTAGGACTTTCTTTAAATAAAGCCTGACCTCTTGAATGAATGCCAAGACTAGTAACAGCAATTGTTGAGAGCGTTACTGCCGTAGCACCCAAAACCAGCCTACTTTTTGTAATCACCATAATGACAGCTGTGCCAGAAGGAAAATTTTTTATAATTCAGTATGCTCAATCTAACACAGGGTATCACTGTCAGGACGGAGCATGTATTCTTATTACAACAAAATGTTAAAGAATCCGGTGATCTAAGGGATTGGGGACTGGGGACTGGGTTATTAGTTATTTCTCCCCCTGCTCCCATTCGGCTACGCTCACGGCAAGCCTGCCCCCTGCCCCCTTACGGCTCTACCCAGCGTCCATCTGCTTTAATCAGGTCAATTAATTCCTCTACGCCTTGGTCTTCTGGGACTTTTTTAATCTCTTCTCTACCACGATATAAAGAAATATAACCTGGAGTCTTGCCTACATAACCATAGTCAGCATCTGCCATTTCTCCGGGACCATTGACAATGCAACCCATAACTGCTATATCCAGCCCTGTGAGGTGTTTGGTTGCTTCCCTGACTTTGTGCAGTACTTCCTCTAAATTAAACAAAGTCCGGCCACAAGAAGGACAAGCTACATATTCCACCATAGTTTTCCGCAAACCTAAAGCTTGCAGAATGCTGTAGCAGACAGGAATTTCTTTCTCTGGTGCTTCTGTAAGTGAGACTCGGATTGTATCGCCAATACCGTCAGCAAGCAAAGTAGCAATACCAGCTGTAGACTTGATGCGGCCATATTCGCCGTCACCAGCTTCCGTTACGCCCAAATGCAGGGGATAATCCATACCTAATTCGTCCATGCGCTTGGCGATGAGGCGATAGGCGGCTACCATCACAGGTACCCGTGAGGCTTTCATGGAAATAACTATATTGCGGAAGTTGAGAGATTCACAAATCCGAACGAATTCCAACGCCGATTCCACCATCCCCTCTGGGGTGTCGCCATAGGTAAATAACATTCGTTCAGCGAGGGAACCGTGATTTACCCCGATTCGCATCGCCTTACCTTGATCTCGCAGAGAGACTACTAAAGGTGCTAGGGTTTCGCAGATTTTTTCGCCAATTTCGTCAAATTCGGCTTTGGTGTATTCACTTCTGTTGGTATTTGGCTTTTCAAAAACATACAACCCTGGATTAATCCGCACTTTCTCAATGTGCTTGGCGACTTCCAAAGCAATTTTCATGCCATTGTGATGCACATCGGCAACAATGGGCACATCTCGATAAGTGTGAATTAATTTTTGTTTAATTTCCGCTAAAGCTTTCGCATGTGCCAAACTTGGCACGGTGACGCGGACGATTTCGCAACCAATTTCGTGCAAACGACGAATAGCCGCCACGGAACCATCAATATCTAGGGTGTCTTCGTTAATCATCGACTGCACCACCACAGGATAGTTACCCCCAATGGTGACATCTCCCACCTTTACAGGACGGGTTTTACGCCGCTTGATTGTTGTATCAAAGATTGGTTGATTAGATGTGGTGTTTGCAGTTGTAACTGTGGGCAGAGTTTGCATAACCTCATTAGGTAAATTTGCTGTAGCGGAAATATCAAATTTCCAAACCTCTGTTTCTCAGATTGCCATAGGTGGGGCTATTTTGGGCGATGCCTTGGGAAAAAAAAGAAAATTTGAGTAAGAAGGAGAGATAAAGAGAAATTGACAGGCTTTTTAATTGATAGAAGCAGCAAAGATATCAGCTTTTTTAGCTGATTAGCGATCGCTCATACTACTGAGACACGTATGGTATCATTAATACCAATTATTTTATGAGTCAACCTTTAATTCCTGTTCTCCATTCAATGTCTTGATGGTGCAGCATTAATCGCAACCGTACTCAGCAAGTATTCGATTAACCTTCCCGATAGCTGCAAGTTATATAAGCGCCGCCTGAATGATACTTATCTTGTGGAAATAGAGAAAGAAAAGTATATTTTGCGGGTTTATAGGCGCGGGTGGAGAAATAAATCAGAATCTGTGAAACTTTAACTCAGACTTTGGTTCTGCATTCTGCTCAACTCCTGATGACCTCGTCATACCTCGAAAAGTTACGGAATTAATGATGTTTTCAACCAATAAGTATGTTGTGGCATACTTTTTTTAGTTAGTATAAACTATTGCCTATTGCCTTGTCTTCTAGGCACTATTTAAACATTTCCATAATTTATGACTATTCAAAAAAACACCCAACTACCTGTTCCCCCGCACTTTAACCCCGATAAGGTGGGCGAAGTCTGGCGTGTACCCTACCAAGAACGCGCCGCAGAAGCCGAAGCTTGGGCACAGCGACACAATATCAAACCAGCCTCTAGTGACAAAACTCGCATTTGTTTATTATTAATTGATGTTCAAAATACTTTCTGTATTCCCGACTTTGAATTATTTGTTGGGGGAAAATCTGGCACAGGTGCAGTAGAAGATAATCAGCGACTGTGTGAATTTATTTATCGTAATTTGGGAGTAATTACAACAATTGTACCCACACTAGATACTCATACAGCTACACAAATTTTTCATCCTATTTTTTGGGTCAATGCTACTGGAGAACACCCTATCCCAGCAGCTACCAGCATCACTCCAGCGGATATTGAGCAAGGTATTTGGCAAGTTAACCCAGCCGTGGCAGATAGTATCACTAATGGTGATTACGAATTATTAAAAAAACATGCTTATCACTACGTTAAACAACTCAGTCAAGATGGTAAATATCCTCTCACTGTTTGGCCTTATCATTCAATGCTGGGTGGAATTGGTCATGCTTTAGTTTCATCGGTAGAAGAGGCAATATTTTTCCATTGCATTGCGCGTCAAAGTCAAACACAATTTGAAATTAAAGGTGAGAATCCCTTAACAGAAAACTATTCTATTTTGCGTCCAGAGGTTTTGGTGGATTTTGCACAACGTCCGCTTGCTAATAAGAACATCCGCTTAATTCAGCAACTTTTAGAATTTAATGCTGTCATTATCGGCGGTCAAGCTAAAAGTCACTGTGTCGCTTGGACAATTGATGATTTGTTAACAGAAATTAAACAGATAGATGCGAGCCTTGCTCAAAAAGTTTATTTACTAGAAGATTGCACTTCCCCTGTGGTTGTGCCTGGTGTTGTTGATTACACAGAACAGGCAGATGCAGCTTATGCCAGATTTGCCGAGGCAGGAATGCACATCATCAAATCCAGTTATCAGTTATCAGTTATCAGTTAACTGGTTTAACACAGAGGGACGCAGAGGAATTCTCTGGATTTCAAAAAATCTTTACTTGATCAAATGACTCTTGGGATCTTCTGCTACCCAACCGAGAGATGAGCTAGCACGTACTTCAAAATGTAAGTGTGGTTGACTGGAAGTTGGTTGTCCACTGGTACCGACGGTTCCTAGTTCTTCTCCCTGTTTGACTTGTTGACCAACGGTAACTTTGATAGTGTCAAGTTGGGCATAGCGGGTTTGCATTCCGCCACTGTGGTTGATGATGACCAACTTGCCATAGGAACCTTGTTCATTAGCAAAGGCTACAATTCCAGGGGCGATCGCTTGTACATTGGTGCCTACTTTAGCAGATAAATCTACCCCGCTATGGAAGAATACATCACCTGTTGCGGGATTAATTTGCCAGCCATAAGGTAACGCCACAGTTGCTACTTCTGGCAAAGGGTATCCAGTTAGGGCAGCACGGCTGATTGGCACATCAACAGGGGTTGGAGTCGGGGACTTCGTTAAAGGACGATTTGGCGACCAATTTACTCCTGGAATAAACACAATTTTAGGGTCTTGTTGGCAGCCATTCACTTCAAACAGGGCATCAGCACGAACTTTATACGCCGCTGCTACTTGTCGCCAAGTTTGACCACGTGGTACTTCGACAACAATCCCGTTGTAGGGAGGAATCTGCAGTTCACTACCAACGGTAACTGTGCCATTTTTTACAACTGTATTCATGCCGATAATAGTTTCAGGTAGGAGGTTATAGCGCTGCGCTATACTCTCCAAAGTCTCACCACGAACTACTACATGACGCTGGAAGCGAGATAAGGCCGGAGTTGGGCAACTCCCCACTGCATAAGCGCTTTGTGACTTTGGGAGTGTGGATACTAGCCCCAAGGAACTGATTAAACTACAGAGAAACACCAGACGATAGGGAAAAGCCATGTGTAACAGTGAAGAGAGCATTAACTTTAGATTTTAGATTTGAAATTGAAGAATGGGGAATGGGGAATGCACTTCGACTACGCTCAGTGACCTGGGAATGGGGAGATGAGGGAGAAAATAACCTTGACTTTTGACTCTTGACTCTTGACTCCTGACTCTATAACAAATGACCAATGACCAAGTTCCCGATAAAATGATCTGTCCACTTGCTGTTTGCTTGACTAAACTAAGAAATTAGCAACTGCATTGCTGTCCTTAAGTGAAATCATTATGAAGTTATCCCTGAAGCAACTGGCCGTTTATCTATCTTTAGTGGTGATTGGCGGCGGTGCAGGTTTGTTAGGTAGTCGCTATCTTATGCCAGAACATTACTCTTTTCGGCAGCTAAGAAATGTGACTGTGGCTTTGCCTCCAGAGTCTGTAGCGCCTAATCCTGCGAGTGGGGCAATTGGTTCTACTGGTGGTGATAATGTGAATTTTATTGCCACGGCTGTGCAAAAAGTCGGCCCGGCAGTGGTGCGAATTAATGCTACGCGCAAAGTGCCAAATCCTATCTCTGACGCTTTGAAAAATCCCCTGTTGCGCCGATTTTTTGGCGAGAATGAGCAACCAATCCCGGAAGAGCGAATTGAGCGGGGTACGGGATCAGGATTTATTTTGAGTACTAATGGCGAATTATTGACTAACGCTCATGTAGTGGCAGATACTGATACGGTGCTGGTGACTCTGAAGGATGGTCGAAGTTTTGAGGGGAAGGTGGTAGGAGTTGATACTGTTACAGATGTGGCCGTAGTCAAAATCCCAGCTAATAAATTGCCGACAGTGAAACTGGGAAATTCACAAAATTTGATTCCCGGACAGTGGGCGATCGCTATTGGCAATCCTCTCGGTTTAGATAATACTGTCACCATCGGCATCATCAGCGCCACAGACCGTACCAGCGCTCAGGTGGGTGTGCCAGAGAAACGAGTCAGCTTTATTCAAACTGATGCGGCAATTAATCCTGGTAACTCCGGTGGACCTTTGTTAAATGCCCAAGGGGAAGTAATTGGTGTGAATACTGCTATCCGCGCTGATGCTCAAGGATTGGGTTTTGCTATCCCTATAGAAACCGCTGCTCGCATTGCTAATGAACTGTTTACCAAAGGGCGTGTCGAGCATCCTTTCTTGGGGATTGAAATGACAGACCTTTCTCCCACCAAAAAACAGCAGATTAATCAAGAAAATAAGCTCAACATTCAGCAGGATGTCGGCATTGTAATTAAGGGAGTGCTGGACAATTCACCAGCAAAACGGGGCGGACTGCTGCCTGGAGACTTGATTCAAAAAGTTAATGGCAAACCAGTTAAAACCGCAGCCCAAGTCCAAAAGTTGGTCGAATCTAGTTCAGTCGGAGATGTCCTGCAAGTCGAAGTCAACCGCAATGGTAAAACTCAAACTTTCAGTATCCAGTCAGGGGCTTATCCTCAAAAGAAATAGTCAATAGTGGCAAATCTACAATGCCAAAATTTTTAGTACCTATTGACTAGATAAATGCTCTAAATGCATTCTTTGTTCCATCTGACGCAAGAAATACCCCGTCATCATCGCCGATGCCAAAAGACCTGCTAAGTTATCCCGGTCTGTTGTAATTTGCACGTTGAAGTTTTCTGCGGGTAACATTCCCACTAGCCCTTGGACGTTTTGCGAAATAATTTGTTTAATTTCGGGACTAACAGACTGGGCGACACGGGCTAAAACTTCAGGCGACTGATGCTGTAGATATTTGAGTAACGGGTTGGGTTGTTCCTCAAAGTGGTCATTCAGAAGCTGATTCGGGTGTTCCTCAGAGTTGTCATTCAAAAAGTTGGGATCAAACACCATTGGCAGTTTTTTTTAGCTTAGTTGCTAATTCTACTCTAAACCATAGTACAAGGGTAATGCATTCTCCAGGGGTATAAGCTGGAGTGGGGAGGTTAGGGGGCAGGGGGCAGGGGATACTATTCAAAGAGAGGAAAGAACCCCGGGGGCAGGGAGCAGGGAGCAGGGGGAGATGAGGAAGGTGAGAAGACCTATTGCCTATTGCCTATTGCCCCATTCCCTATTTTGTCTCTAGTAGTCTGTCAGGGTTGAAATGAGGGACTGTAGTGTGAGCGTCTCGCTCACGCGGGCTTTTCGGCCCGCACTACCAAAAACCCCTCAAAACAAAATTGACAAACCACTAGTACAGTGCGGCGGAAATAAGCAGACCATTCTCAATCGCTAAAAAGCTTACTCCATATTACTTTTGACTTTTGACTTTTGACTTCCGCCTTGCGGTACTAGTTCTAAATCGAGTTCTAGTTGTTCTTCCTTCTGGTTGGTGGCTAGGATTTGAGGAAGTTGTTCGATTTGAAAATACTGATGGAATTTTGGCGTAATTTGTAGTGAGTATGACCGAGAATCATTGTCTCGGCGTTTCCGAACAAAGCCTAGTTCCACTAGTTCTGGAACATGTTGATAAACTCCGGAACCGCGTAGGTTAATTAAGTCGCTTTGAAGTACGGGACTATTGAGGGCGATCGCTGCTAATGTTCGCAATGCTCCTAAGCCTAATTCTACTGGAATCAGTGTTTGCACTAGGTCATGAAAGTCAGAACGCAGTTGCAAACTATAACCATTTGGCGTTTCTACAACTTCTAGGGCTGTATCGCGGCGGGCATAGTCATCAATTAGTTCCATGATGCCTTCTTCAACGGTGGCGCGATCGCACGCGGCATACTCGGCGATTTCGCCGAGCGACAGGGGCTTGCCCTTTAAATAGAGAATTGCTTCTATCTTCGTCGCTGTGGCTGTATTCATTTAGTCATTTGGCATTTGTCATTGGTCATTTGTCATTTGTCATTAGTTCAGTGACATCTGACACCTAACGAAAGACGAGTTTTTAAATGTGTGGCATTTTATCATTTAATTACAAAAACATCAAGTTTATTGGGGATTGGGGACTGAGGTAAGAGTTCTTAGTTATTTCTCCCTGCCCCCTCACAAACCTCTGCTTCTCAGGATAAATTCTGCGATCGCTAAATCTTGCGGAGTGGTTACTTTCAAATTTGTTTCCTCTCCCTGAACGATTTGGACTTCAATGCCACACTTTTCAAACAAGGCAGCATCGTCAGTTACTTCCCAACCTTGACGGACTCCTTCAGCGTGGCACTGTTTTAACAAATTAACATCAAATCCTTGGGGAGTCTGGGCTGCCCACAGTTGTCTGCGGTCGGGTGTACTCTGAATTACACCATTTTCATCAACTACTTTGATGGTGTCTTTGACAGGTACAGCAGCAATCAATCCCGAACAGTGGTGAATAGCCTGGGCACAAGAGTTGAGTAATTCTGGTGTGGCGAGACATCTAGCGCCATCGTGAATCAAAACTTGCTCGGTGGCTGCTGGTAACGCTTGCAAGCCATTATAAACAGATTCTTGGCGGGTGGAGCCACCACGAATTAATTCTACGGGTTTACTCAGCTTTAAGTCAGCGAGAATTCCCCTGAAGTCATCCCAATCAGTGGGTTGGGAAATAATCCCAATCCAGCTGATTGCACTGGCTGCATCTGCGGCTTTGAGAGTCCAAGCAATAATTGGTTGCGATCGCACTGTTAGTAGTAGTTTATTGCGATCGCTCCCCATTCTTCGTCCCGTTCCTGCAGCCGGAATTAGTAAATACACGCAATTCCTCCATATCAAAACTAGGGGCTAGAGAGCAGGGAGATGAGGGAGTGTAGGAAGTTAGGGAGGTAAGAGCGAAATAATTAATCCCCCATTCCCCATTCCCTATTCCCCATTCCCTAATTTCTGATACCTATATTCCCTTAAAATAGGGAGCGAGTAAGCGTCAATAAATATTATGCGAGTAGTAGCCCTTGTACCTGGCGGAATTGGCGATCAGATTCTCTTTTTTCCGACTCTAGATAACCTGCAGCGCTATTACCCAAACGCGCAGATAGATGTCGTAGTAGAACCCCGGTCAAAGGCTGCTTACCGGGTGAGCAAGTCAGTTCACGAGGTACTGACCTTTGATTACAAAGACCGTAATAGTCTAGCTGACTGGAGCAACTTGGTAGGTTCGATTCGCGATCGCGAGTATGATACTGCCATTGCTCTGGAGCAAAGCTGGTTGGTTGGCCTTTTATTATGGTTAACCGGCATTCCCACACGCATTGGCTATCAAGGTAAAGGGTCTGTTTTTCTCACTAACCCTGTACCATTTAAAACATCTCAGTATGTGGCCGCAGCTTATCATGACCTGCTACAACCACTGGGTATTGAATCACCTTACCCAGAACTGGCGGTGAATATACCTAAACCAGATATTGAGTGGGCACAAAATGAACAAAAACGCTTAGGGGTGCATGAAACAGGTTATGTCTTGATTTATGGTGGTTCCAAGCAGTCATCCCCGACTCAAGATCAGGACACAATCTATCCTGTGGACAAGTGGCAGCAAATTATTCAAGAATTCCAACATAAGCAACCCGATTTGCCTATAGTGCTCATTAAAACACCCGAAGATGAAGAATTTGTGCGATCGCTTTTAGATTCATCTCCAAATGTGAAAGTAACTTCCCCAGATGATATTGGTAAGTTAGCTGCGATCGTTGGCGGAGCGAGTTTGATGTTGACTACCGACAGCGTACCCCTACAACTCAGCGTAGCAGTACAGACTTATACCATCGCCCTATTTGGCCCCACAGACCCAGCAAAGGTACTGCCAAAAAGTGATAAATTCCTAGCTATTAAATCCCCCACGGGCAAAGTAGCAGATATTTCACCTCAAGTAGTTCTACAGAAAATCTGGGGTGGTTAAACCAGCGATTCTCTGAGATTGTATAAATACAGCAGAATTTTAGGAGCAAAGATGGAGACGCTCCGCCAAGGAGTCAAAATTCAGAAGTAAAACAGGCATAAAGCTAGGCTTTCAGACTTAGCTTATATACAGCATTGGTCAGGTAGATTAGGACATAAACTGAGCGTAAAACCCTTACACAAAGGAAATTTCCAGCCTAATTACCTGTGTTGCCTGTTCTACTTCAACAACTTAGGAGATTTCCTCTAATAGAAATTACCATGCGATCGTGAATCAACCGTAGGGGAGCCACTGCGGTCATTGGTGTCAAATTCAGCTACAATGCTTATTCCACAAGCGTTTTACCCCACCCTAACCCTCCCCGTATGTATTGGGGAGGGAACTAGATTTTCCGGTTTCCTCCCAAGACATCGGGGAGATTAAGGGGAGCAAAACCCGGATCTCAAAGTAACTCCGATTTGTGTGTACATAGTAGATGCTTTGGGGAGGGGAGGTTTTGCGTCAGCAAAGCCGGGGTGACGCGAAGAGTTATGGTAAGCGAGTTAATTAAAAATCACGTTTTGATAAGGGTTTCACGTTAAATAGTTATAAATATTCGCGCCTACTTACTTAATCATTCCTATTTAGTGTTATGCCGTTTCTTTGTGAAGCTGCATATAATTCACCCCCCGGCTATCGCCGTCCCCCCTTACCAAGGGGGGACTACAGGGGGGTATTATTATGTGCATCTTCATACAAAATAGGTATTACATGTTACTTTTATTGTTCTTGACAAACCATTTCTAGAGCTATAAATTTATGCTTTGTCTGTGTGCGGTTTTCACCTCAAATACAATATGTATCAGTGAATTTTAGTTTATTTATTTACCGAAAAGCCGCAAACCCTCACTGAATAAGAGTTGTAATAAAAATACTTTTTTCTTTCTTCAAACCGTTAGTTTTAACAAAATTTTGGGAAAAATATCACTGTCATGATTTGGCTGAACTACGTGGAACCCAACCTGTTGAGATTGGGGATAAGGAAACTCACTTTTCCTTTCAAGGAAAAAATAGGTAATTAAGACTAGAGGTAGCTGAGAGCATTTTGGATTTCACCAGAAATTTTGCTGTCTTGTTACTAAACAAATTAACCATAATGAAATATTTAAGCTAAAACAAAGATTAGCGATCTCAGTTTTTGGTAACGTTATGTTGCCAAATTTACCTAATGTGATTAGCTGATGGGTGGATCTAACCAGCCATCTCAGACCAATTTGAAGTAAGAATGCGACAGATTTAAATCTAGAAACCCTGATTAAATCTGACGCCTTTTAATTCTGAATTGGGATTAGTGTTTCTTTGCTTCCTTGATGACTTTAAGCAAGGTACATGAATTTAAAAAGTAAAAAGATAATCCCCATAAATAAATTTAGTTGCTCTCTCACCATTGTTTATTTTCTTTCTTTTGCCTTTTAACGTTTCGACTTTGCTTAGTGTTAAAGCCTCGGCTTCCCTAGAGAATGCTGCGCGCTAAACGAAGCGTATCTGACAAGCCTCTCTTACAAAAGGCCTTACGCTCGGCTTTAACTTTTTACTTAAACGGTGAATAGATTGATTTATCAAAAGGAAAAATAAATGGCGATTCGATTACATACCTTTATTACAAGTCAAAAACGCTATATTCAAATTGAAAATCAGCCCCACCATATTACGGGTATTTTTAAAATAATCGCGCGTTCCAAAAGCCTATATAGTTGCGAATTCTCTGATATTGATAGTGCTTATTATGAGTGTGAAGATGATGGAACCATAACTTTTTATCAGGCTAAAAAAATTGACAATGCCAATCCTGGTCTTTGGACTTATCTTCAGTATGATTGTCCAGAAGGAGAAGAAGAAGTATTCCGTGATTCCTTTATTGATACAAGCATCAATCCGCTAATTAAATTATCAGATGGTCAAAAACTGCCTCAAGTAGCTTTAGATATTTATGAATATCTTAAATATAAATATAATCACTATGAATATTTAGACATTCAACTTCCTGCTCATTGGCATAACCAAACGGGAAGAGAAATTGCTAACTTGCTTTTAGAAGAATTTAAAGCATTTAAATCTTTACCTATTTTTGCAGAAGGTGTCGGCAAAGAATATATGCAAGCAGTTTTACACGGATTTATCCAAGCCGCACGAGAAATTTTAGCAGTAAATAGCACAGTACAGGATTTTGAAGCTGCCCAATTTGATGTTCTGAAGAAAATTCAGATTGATGATACAGCTAACTTGATTCTTGACTACAACGATTATCGGCTATGGCAGGCGGCTTTACCCAGCAAATCGAAAGCTGTTGAGTATGCTTTCAATACCGCTTTAAGCTTTATTTGTCGCATTAAATAGATGATATATAGGACTAGTATTTGATTTTTGAAATATACGTAGGGTGTGTTAGCGTTCCTGTAGGGTGGGCATTGCCCATCATATCGGGGTTTTGTAAGGCATAGCCTAGGCTGTTGACTTTGATGGAATTTTCACGTTTTTGGTTCATGCTATTTTTGTGTCATTGCGAGCGGAGCAAAGCAATCGCCGGGGATTGCTTCGCTCCGCTCGCAATGACTAGACATATTTTGCATGATTTCTTAATTGCTAAAAAGGCACAAAGTCAACACCCTAGACAATGCCAACGCCACTCCTCTGAACGAGGGAAACCCTCGTACAAGGGTGGCTCCCCTACAGATAAATTAGACTTTTGCAAAAATTTTCCTTGATTCATAAATTTTTTTTACAATATTGCAAAAAAATCATCTTCTAATTCATAACCTAGCATTTGCGCCATCGACTTCAGTCGCGATTGACTAGGAATACTCTGTTGTTTGAGCCAATCACTCAAAATAAAGATTTTATGCATCAAAAATATCTCTAAGGCTTCGGGATTATACTGAATGCCTTCTTTGGGATTGAACTGGTGCGGTACAAGCATGGCGGTATATCGAGCAAATTCCCCAACTTTCCAATCTAGTAAAAACGGTAACCAGGGATAACGCGCATCCAAACGGAGAAACCACAGTCGCACTTCTGGTACTTCTGACAGTTCTCGTGGATCACCAGGTTCTAGGGCATAGTTGATCTCAAACTGCAAATGCTGTTCATGGGATGCGATCGCCCCGTCTTGCTGTAATTTTTCCATCACCGTTGATGCGGGTGATAGGTCAAGATTGTTAATGGAGTCAGTATTGATGGCGATTTTTATTGTCATTGACTCAGCACTTTATGCTCAACTGTAGGATCGAGAATATACAGTAGCAGCTTTCAGGAATTGCTGCTACATCTATTGTGACTTGACAGCCAATTTTTAGTATATGCATTCTTAACAAAATAAAGACGCGATATACTTCGCGTCTCATAATGTCTTTGTCTATTAGCCGAAATTTATAAGAAAATCATCTACCCAAAATTCTCTAGCTTTTATTTCACTAAAAAACCTCCCGTTGAACTGAAGTTGCAATTTTCCGTATTTCCCTGGTAGACATTATGTAAATTTACAGATTGTCTGTTAATACGTAAATATGCTGAAAATTTGGGTTATTCAATAGGAAAGTTCAGTATTAATAGCATTACATTCTTGACTTTGTCATGATATGAGCTAGCTTTTGCACCGAATTTTACTTAGTTTTTTTAGTATAAAAATAAGATTTTTAATTTAAGCCTAAGTATATTTATAGATTAGTTTTAACAGATATTGAATATAAAAAAATTGCAGATAAACCCTTTTCATATAAGCTTTGCGGGCAGGTAAAAACCTAAACTATTTCTGAGAAAACAAGGTTTTTTAGGGTTCTGACTAAACTAATCGATAGTGCAATTTGCTACTGAATATTTCAATTCCCTGGGCAAATAGAATTTGCATCTGACTTTGATAATCTACGTTACTTGGTAGCGAACTGTCTATCCAAGTCTCAAGGTAAAGTTGACTTCAGCCTGCACGGGCGATCGCTCTATTTGCAAAGGTCTTGCTAGCAAACTGCTTTCAGGTGGACATCAAGACCTAATTTAAGCTAAAGTTGTAATGAGTTTGTTTTAGGATAGGATACGACAAACCAACCTTCAACCAACCAAAAATTATCATCTCAATTTGTGATTTCCGCTGCAATCAAAAGCAATCACATAGTTAGAGGTGCGAATTTTCTATGTAATATTCTGGCGTATAAGAATAATCAATTAACCCGATAACGGGAAAATTACCCTAACTGTTAACAAAGTTAAATATGCAAAAGCAAGAAATATCTACACAACCAATTCGTTCTCTAGAAGATGCTATAGAAAAGTGTCAAGTACTGGGTATGCGCGTCAGCCGCCAGCGTCGGTTTATTTTGGAACTGCTTTGGCAAGCAAATGAACATCTATCTGCTAGAGAAATATACGATCGCTTAAACCACCAAGGCAAAGAAATCGGCCATACTTCCGTCTATCAAAACTTAGAAGCGTTATCCAGTCAGGGCATCATTGAATGTATTGAACGCTGTGACGGACGTTTATACGGTAATATTAGCGACTCTCACAGTCATGTCAACTGTCTTGATACTAATCAAATCCTTGACTTGCATATAGAACTACCAGAAGATTTTATTCGTCAAGTTGAACAGCAAACAGGAGTGCGGATTACTGACTACAGTATTAACTTTTATGGTTATCGCAACCCGCAAGAAAGGCAATAGGCAAGAGTCAAGAGTCATTAATTATTTTTCCCCAATGCCCAATGCCCATCAGCTATGCTCATGGGGGATGAGGCTGAGAATAGTCTCATCTTCGGCTAGGTCGTGGTGTAAATCTACTGGCAAAATTGGTTCACCTTCTACGCTTTCAATTAATACGAGATCGGGGAGATTTTTTACCCAAGCATCTGTGTTGGCTATAGCCTTAGTTATGTTACGGAGAGAGTGCTGTGATAGTAGCTGCTTTAGGCTCTGAAATTGCTCTAGGGAGACTATGGCGCCATTGAATGTGGCTATTTCTTTGTCGGTGTCACTGAAAGTAGTAGCAAATACGCAAGCGTGAGTGAGATTAGTGCCTGCGAGATTTGCACCTGTGAGATTAGCGCCTGCTAAATTCGCTACGGTAAGATTAGCATTTGTGAGGTTTGCACCTGCAAGATTAGCATTTGTGAGGTTTGCACCTGCAAGATTAGCGCCTGTGAGATTAGCACCTGCTAAATTTGCCCCACACAGCACCGCATCTGATAAGTTTGTTTGTTCTAGATTTGCTCCAGCTAACGTCACTTGTAACAAATATGCTCCCGATAGATTGATTCCAGCTAGGAATTGGGAACTGATACGCCCTGCAAAGGCATTCTTAGAGAGAACTGCTGTTCTCGCAATTAACATGTGTAGTGCTTGGGGATGGAATTGAGCCGAATTGGCGGGATTACCGCAAGGACAAAAAGGGGCTTTTTGTTGACGGTAGCAAGCACTAAGCAATAAAAATACATTTAGTCCTACAGCGGCATTTACCTGTTCAACATTTATGGGGTTTTGCAGTGTGTGAAAATGGGTCAAAGCTTTGTGTGCTATTCCTTCATCTAACCAACGACCTTGACAGTAGGCGTGCCAGAAAGATTCAAGACGTTGAGATAAGACTGCAAAGGAAAATTCCCATTTTTGCAGATACTGCAATCCAGCGATCGCTAGTGCGGCGATTTCTTGCCTGAGAATGCCATAACCAAGTAAATTATACAGGTGTTGGGCAACGCTGCTAGGCGATTCCAAGATGAAATTGACAGTACCGTTAGCTGATTCTTGACGCTGAGTTAGGGTTTTTAGTTGAGTAGCAATAGCTTCAGCACAGAGGTATTCTCCCAATTTGGGGTGAGTGAATTCAGTGTTGAGTGTTGACTCTGAAGTTCTAAAATAAAAAGCTGGTAAGGTGTTTGGCTGGAATTCCCCAGCTAAATTAACTTGATGGCGATCGCTGTGCAAAATTTTCAAGGCGATCGCTTGTATTTGATCGAGTAAATCTTGGGGATGGCGATCAGAAAGTAGATTAGCGATCGCCGCTTGCGATCGATGGATATGTGCCGAACCCGACCGCAGTAAAATTGTTTTAATACCACCAGTTAACGGATAGCCCAATAACCAACGACTCAGACGCTGGTGAATTTCCCATAAAAGAGTGGCGCTTGTCGAATTTTGGCTATTAGCAGCTAATTGCAATAACTCACCATCGAACAATCCGTCACGGTGTAAAATCCCTAACAAATACAACATCAGCGGTTGACGAACAAAGGCAGAGAGTTCTGGCAACTTAGAATTATTGGCAAATAAGCCTGCCTGTTTGAGAAAGGTAAAGTAGTTTTGGGCAATGGGTAAAGATTGGACTGCGGCCCACTGTTGGAACCACTGTTTTAATCCTTCTACATCAAAGGGTTGGATAGCTATTCTTTTCGACAATAGCAGTAATTCCGGGATAATTTCCTGTAGAGTCTCCGTCCGACTTGTCAACACAATCTTATGCCGCCCTTGCGACTGCAAACGCAGCAAATCTTCAATAAAAATTACTTTGGATCTTTTACCCTGATCGGAGGGTGGTAATTCATCTAGTCCATCCAGCAGCAAAAGACATCGAGGATGATTTTGCTTTAACCAAGTAGCAAGATTTGTCTGGGAATGAAACGGAAACCCAGAATTGAGGGTTGATTCTAGAGTGTTGCCATATTTTATGTCCCGTAGTCGAATTATAATCGGCATCCATGTAGGGTAAAGTTCCCGTGCCACTTTTGCCGCCCAAAATTCACAAAAACTGGTTTTGCCGTAACCAGCATCCGATTCAATTACCGCTACAGTTTCTAAATCATCTAGCTGTTGCTGCGCCCATATCCTCAAATCAATTGGGGAACTGATTTTTTTTAGTTGCTCAGAACTGCTTCCCTCTATTGGCAAACCTGTGAGGGGAATGTAAATATCCTTAAGAGCAAAAGATTCCGTGAGCAACGGTATACTGAGATTTTGCAGCAAACTGGCACGGTACTGTTCTCGGTATAAATCAATTTTGTCATCCACTGTAGGGCTAGCTGTTGCTAAAGATCCAACTTCTGGAGTTATGGAACAGCTTAATGAACTTCCCAAGCAAACAAATTTTTGCAGTTGGGCTAAGGGAGCAGCATTTTCAGCGATGACTCTTAATAAATATCCAGGAAGTGCATGTCCTAAACGTTGGGTTAACAGTTTAGCTTCAACTTCCTCCGTACCGTTGGTGACTAACCAAGCAACAGTAGCACTGTTCATCTGTTGTACCAGCAATGAGTCTGCTACTAAAGAAAGTGCTTGTTCGGCTTGAGTATCTGTAAGTTTTCCGGGGTTAAGAGTTT
The DNA here is from genome assembly GCF_000316575.1 of Calothrix sp. PCC 7507. Taxonomy (GTDB): domain Bacteria; phylum Cyanobacteriota; class Cyanobacteriia; order Cyanobacteriales; family Nostocaceae; genus Fortiea. The sequence goes on from NC_019682.1 coordinate 1,975,024, forward strand.
TCAGTAACCCATGTAGTTGTGCATCTTGCAGGGGTTTTGGAGTTAGAGGAGGCTTTGGGATATCCACTTCATGGAGTTCTCCGTCAGCGAAAGCAGCAATTTGTTTGTTTGTCGCCTTGTTCCAAATCATAGCCCTGTCTATCCAGGGTTTTTGCAGGCTGGCTTCCTGATCTAAAACTTGTTCTAAAGCCCGGAGATAAGCTATTTGAAACGCCAGCCATGTACCTTCATTGCGTTTTAAAGGTTTTTTTTGGCTCAGACTACGCAAGAGGTTTTCAGTCAACAGTGCAATAACTGTGATTTCCGGCCAAACAACGCCTAAGGGTAGTTCTAAGACCTCTGTCACAGTACAGATATCTAATGGTATAAGACTTTTGACTTCCATATCCTGAATAATACGGAAGGCTACCCCTGCGATTTGTCCTACCGATAATTCTTTAATTTGATGGATTTCGATATAGCGTTCTGCCAACCAATGGCGAATACTAAGGTTCATTTAATTACATGGTTAATAGCTGCATATGGCAATTATGATCTATTTCTTAGTTGAAGTATAAAGTATCATTACTGATGACTGCCAACCGTCAACCATAAAGAGTGTTTACATAACAGAACTTACGCAACTGGCACACCTATCTTCTCGTATAAGTGTCAAGAGTCAAGGTTTTTTGGACTCTTGACTTCTTGCCATGAGCGTAGCCGTACCACTTCGTGGAAGCAAGCTACGCGTCAGCGTCTCCGAAGGAGAGGGGTTGACTCTTGACAACCTAGACGAAAAAAATATGACACGCAGCTTTAGTCCTATATAATTTGGACGCGCATCAGCTTATCAAAATCATTTCCTAACAGAGGAAAAACATTGTCTCTATTTTGAGCAGACTATGAGCGATCGCCCTTTAAAATTATTATTAATCGACCAAGACCCCATTTTCCGCCTCGGACTGCGGGTAGCTTTGGCAGAAATTCCTCACTTGCAAGTAGTAGCGGAGGTAGGAACAGATACTGCTGCTTTGCAGGTTTTAGCAGAACTAGCCAAACAAGATCCTCACCAAGTCAATTTAGTGGTTTTGGAATTAGGTAATAGTCGTTCTCGCAACCGTCAGCAGCAAGGTTTACAACTTTGTCAGCAACTGAAAACCCTGTACCCCCATTTACCAATTTTGCTCCTCAGTTCTGTTACTGAATCAGGACTGCTGTTAGCCGCTAGGGCTACTGGTGTAGATGGTTACTGTCCCAAAGGTACACCGATTTCTGAGTTAGTTGCTGCTATGGGAGAAGTTGCTGCGGGTGGTTCTGCTTGGTTTGAGGACAGGGGAAGAGGAGGAGAGGGGGAGAGAGGGGAAATCATTACTCAAAACTCAGCACTCTCTTTCACTCGGTTGCGTCATAATTTGCGTTTGTCAGGAATTGATCATATTGAAGCTGCTTTAAAAAAAGTAACAGCACAATTGCAAGTCCCCGGATTACCACTTATAGATCAAGCAATTCTCGCTGGACAACGTCGAGAATTATTGGCGGCGCGTTGGCTACTCAATCGGTTGTTAGCTTCACCACAAGAACAGCAGCAGCCACCGCCGCTAATTCCTTCCTTAAGTGATACCATTACCACATCAGACTTACAACCAAGTCAAATTACATCATCTTTACTTAGCCCCAGAGCTTTGCAATCTGCTTTGTTTGCAGATTGTGTGAATAAACTGCAATTCCCTTTACAAAATGTCACAGATATCCCTTTAGAGATTGACATTTTACGCGAAGATAAAAAACGGGAATTACTTTATCTAATCTTACAAAAATTATCTCAACAGTTAGATGAACTGCGTGATATTCAAATCCAGAACAACCAATTAGACGATTTAAAGGATACTATATTACGTGATTTATGGGAAACTACAATTACAAATTTCTTTGGTAAATTTTCTTTAATACAAATAGGCGATCGCCATCTGGAAGTTGTCGGCTTTCTCCTGCAAAATGCTCTGGTAGTGCAAACAGAGATTCTCAACAAAATTCCTTTAGTCATAGAGTTATTTTCTTATTTGCTCTTGCAAACAGATTTACAAGTTGATAACACTTCCTACCCAGTAGGTAGCAATGAAGCTGAGTCACAAGCATTAGCAATTTTAGAGAATTTGTTGATTCAGGTAGCGAATGGTGCTACTCAACCACTGTTAAACTCTTTAGCAGATTTAGAGATGATGAAGAAAGGTTTTTACGATCGCAAATTAATTTCCACACGAGATATTGAGCGTTTTAGAAACAATTTATCTTGGAAATATCGTTTAAATCGTTATATAAGTGAACCAACAGCAATTTTTGAAAGCCGTTATGAGCTATTGGTAATTGCACCTCGCGGTATTGCCAAAACTTCCATTTATGCACCTCGTAGTCAAGAACTAGCCCAACTAACGGGAGTTCCCTTAATAGTCACCCTGATATTAGAGTTTCGAGATGCGATCGCCCCCCGCATACAATCACTATTAAGTTTCTTGGGAAGCGGTATTGTCTTCATTCTCACCCAAATAATTGGCAGAGGTCTAGGATTAATTGGTCGTGGTATTCTACAAGGTATTGGTAGTGTTTCGCTAATAGAAAAAAACCTCCGACGCAATAAGTGAGAGCAGTAATCAGTTATCAGTGAACAGTTATCAGTGAACAAATGACAAATGACAAATGACAAATGACGACTTAATGGGACTTATAGCTTCCTATGGCTACGCCACGAGTTTACTGATTGTTGGCGAAGGGCTGCGGAGGTTGTTTGATGTACAGCCGGATTTAACTCGTAAGATAATCCATGTCGGCGCAGGGATGTGGATTTTCGGTGTATTGTCGCTGTTTGACACCTGGGAAATCGGAGTTCTACCCTTCGCTACGTTTATCGGACTCAATTACCTGTTATATAGATATCGACTCATAGGCGCAATGGACACTGAAGACAGTTCCCCCGGTACTATCTATTTTGCTATTTCAGTAACGCTGCTATTTGGGCTACTGTGGCGACCAGATGGGCCAATCGATCGCGTTCCCATCGCTGCGGCTGGGGTGATGGCGATGACTTGGGGAGATGCACTGGCGGCTTTAATTGGGAGACGCTTCGGGAAACATAAATACCAAGTGGGAAATTCTGTGCGTACTTGGGAAGGTTCACTCACAATGTTCATGGCCAGTACAACAGCCATATTCCTGGTGCTGTTGCTACTACCGGGTTCTTTCTTTAGTCCGTTAGCAGTATCTCATAGTTTAGAGAGAGTACTTTTAGCAAGTATTCTCAGTGGTGCTTTAGCAACACTAGCTGAAGGTATTTCACCCCACGGTACAGATAATCTTAGTGTGCCCTTAGTGGCTGCGGGGGTAGTATGGTTAGTGATGCTTGTGCCATGATAAAAGCGATCGCCTGAATAACAGGTAATGATACAGATTTCTCGTAAATTGGTATAACATTGCGGCCTGACACTAAGTAGAACGGCTTAAATAATTCACGCTATGTCATTGCGAATGAAACGAAGTGGAATGAAGCAATCGCAAGGTTTATGCCGATTTTACAATCTGTTACATAGTTAGGTTTATTCTCACCGACTTACTTATCTCAAATGCAGTTGGGGCAAAAATGCATTCCCCAAATCGGAAAAACCTGGCAATTTACTGAATCTATTTAATGAGGTGAGTTGATTGCACTAAAAGGAGAGTGACGATGCAAAAAGTAGCGGTGTTTGGCAATGCTGGAGGCGGTAAATCAACTCTCAGCAGGAGATTATGGGAAATCACTGGTTTGCCGCTTCACGTCTTGGACAAAATTAAATATCAATCAGGGGGAATTGAGGTTCCACATGAAGACTATAAACGTGCCCATCAGGAAATTTTAGTTAGTGAGCGATGGATTATTGATGGGTTTGGTTGCATGGAAACCCTCTGGCTACGACTGGACGAGGCGGATACTCTAGTTTATGTCGATTTACCGCTATATGTGCATTTTTTGTGGGTAACTAAACGACTAATCACAGGTTTCTTTAAATCGCCAGCAGGCTGGCCGGAAAACAGTCCAATATTAAAGAGTTCACTTAATAGCTACCGTGCGCTGTGGTTATGTCAAAAATATTTAACCCCAAAATATCGTGAGTATATCAAGCAAGCTCAAAGCACCAAAAGTGTTTATCACATTTGCTCGACTAAAGAGATTGCGCAGTTTTTTGAATCAATTGAAAATGAGACTGACTGCTAATTTGTGTTCTGGCGATCGCCCAAACATGATACAGTCCGCAGTGGCGTGTCAAGCCTAAATTTGTGCGTTAACCAAAAATACATTGTACGGGCACGGCACTAGTCAGATTATCGGCTTGCCGAAAAGGATATCGTACGGGCACGGCACTAGTAAGATTATCGGCTTACCGAAAAGATTTAGGATGCCGTGCCCCTACTTCGCAACTGAACGAGATTGTCTTTTATGGGTGGTTCATTTGATTGCATTAATGCAACATTTTAGCCTAGACACACCACTACATTTGAATTTCTTAACTCAGTCTTTTAATTACAAATTACGAACTTGTACTGAGCGAAGTCGAAGTATTACCAATTAACACCGCAGGTTCTGGCGTAGTTAAACCAGTTTTCAAAGCTAGTTCGTCCGCTACAAAGTCGGGAACGCCTGCTTCTTTACCCTTTGCTAAACAACAATCCCGCACTGCTAACAAAAAACCTTTAATTAATTCCACATCTGGTATAGCGTTGGCTTGTGAGAGAAAATCTTGCCAAAATGCTGTATCTGCACCATAGGTATCTATTAAATATAAACCAGCGAGATATTCTGCTAATGGATCTAATGCCAAGCGGACTTTATCTTGCGCTGCGCCGATAGTTTGAATAAGACGCAGGCGTTTTTCTAAAAATTGTAAACGTTCTGGTGCTGTATCGCTGTCATCAAGTGCAACTAAAATATCTTCTAGTTTGGCAGATGTGGGGCGAAAAGTTGTTTTTAAACATTGCCAAGCAATTACCTTAGCATCGCTTTGGACAGTGCGATTATTTGGTTCAGTTGCTAATCTATCGCGGTTAAGTTCGTTGAGATATGCCAGCATTAAATCAGGGATATTTTCGGGTAAATCAATTGCTGTTCCTTCTTTTGTGGCAATCATTTGTTCGGCGTAGAGTTTCGCCAGCAACACTGTAATATTGCGTTGTCCTACCATCAAAGAAAGACGGCGACAAGCATCAAAATATTCCACATCAGTAAACAAATCACGTTTGCGGCGTTGGGTTAAATAAGCTTCCATGAAAGATGAGAGTTTATCGCCAGCAACGCGCAGGGGTTGAATTGTGGTTTTTGGCACTTCGTCTAGTTTTTCTTCTAAGCGAGAAGTGACAATTAAAGCGTTTACCGGGAAATCTGTTTCTGCTGGATGAATTTTGTTGCGTGTCGCTTCACTCATTTCCGAAAAGTGATCTACTATGACTAAAATCCGGCGTTGACGGAGTAAATTAGTTAATAAGTCATTATCAATTGCTTGGGCTTCGCTAATTAGTGCTTGCAGTTGTCCGCCGATAGTTTCTTTTAAGGGATGATCTAATTCTTGTTCGATTAATACTGGTAGCATCCGGTGTTTAGATAGGCGTTGCGTTTCATCGTCACTCATTGCCCATTGCGCCAAAGTACAAGCCAGACTAGTTTTACCTGCACCACCTTCACCCCATATTAATAAGGTTGCTCGTTTTTGGTTAAATATTGGTTGTAAATCTGTGCCTGTGAGTTGTGCGAGATTATTATTATCTAAAACTACGGGAATGGGGACGTAAATAGAACGTTCAGTGACAGTTTTCTTTTTGTTAAATCCTTGTTTGGCAGAGTTGAGGCGTTTTTCTACCCAAGCATCAAGAACTCTGGGGTGATAGTTAAAGAATTCGATAAATAATAATGTGCGGATAGGGAAAGTTAAACCGCCAAGGGCATCGGGTAATTTAAAACTAGCTAAGGGTTTAAGGGCGTTATTAACGTGTAATATCCACAAAGGACGCACCCGCAACAGGATGAGCCAGAGGGAGGGGAAGAAGATAATGTAAATTAATCCCCCTGTTACCCAAGGATGTTTTGTCATCCATTCTAGAGTTCTGTCGAGGAGGCGGGATTGTCTTTTGGTTTTTAAGGCATCAAGCGATCGAGTGACGGAGGCGATGCTGATGTCTAATTTTTTATCTTTTCTATCCTTTAACGCTTTGAGTGCTTTTTCTAAGTCTGCTATGGCTTTGTCTAACTCTGCAAAAGGCATAATACCTGCTTTGTCTTGAAAGCTTTCACCTATCTTCCCCAGGGCACCAGCAGCAGAGGAGCGAACATCTTTATCTTTGTCGGACTGCAAAGCCATAATCAAAGCGGGAATCGCCGCCTTTGCTTCCCCTCCCATACTCATCAGGGCACCAGCAGTATTAGAGCGAACATTTTCATCTTTGTCAGACTGCAAAGCCGTCATCAAAGCGGGAATCGCCGCCTTTGCTTCCCCTCCCATACTCATCAGGGCATAAGTAGCAAAGGAGCGAACAGTTGCATTTTTGTCGGACTGCAAAGCTGTAATCAAAGCGGGAATCGCCGCCTTTGCTTCCCCTCCCATGTTCCCCAGAGCACCAGCAGCAAAGGAGCGAACATCTTTATCTTTGTCAGACTGCAAAGCCGTAATCAAAGCAGGAATCGCTGCCTTTGCTTCCCCTCTCATACTCATCAGGGCACCAGCAGCATTAGAGCGAACATCTTTATCTTTGTCAGACTGCAAAGCCGTCATCAAAGCGGGAATCGCCGCCTTTGCTTCCCCTCCCATACTCATCAGGGCACCAGCAGCATTAGAGCGAACATCTTTATCTTTGTCAGACTGCAAAGCCGTCATCAAAGCGGGAATCGCCGCCTTTGCTTCCCCTCCCATACTCATCAGGGCACCAGCAGCATTAGAGCGAACATCTTTATCTTTGTCAGACTGCAAAGCCGTCATCAAAGCGGGAATTGCCGCCTTTGTTTCCCCTCTCATGCTCCCCAGAGCACTAGCAGCAGAGTAGCGAACAGTTGCATCTTTGTCGGACTGCAAAGCCGTTATCAAAGCGGGAATCGCCGCCTTTGCTTCCCCTCCCATCCTCCCCAGAGCACCAGCAGCAAAGTAGCGAACAGTTGCATCTTTGTCTTTTAACTTTTGAATATAAGTAGAAATATCTGCATCTCTACTAGTTTGCGCCCATCCCTCACCCATTGGCACTAAAGACAACCATAGGCAAGATAAAGAAACTGCACCTACAGCTAATAATCTCTTAACTGTTCTCTTGCCCGGTTTTTTTAAGGCTTTAGTGCCGACTACAGTGCCAAGTGCGTAGACGGGAAGCGGCTTGTCGTCAGACATGGCGGCAGTAGTTGAAGGTTCCATGTGCTACTTTGTTTAGGTGCATCCTATTTACTTATTAACACACGGCTTTAGCCTGAAATTACGCAATTTAACTGAAATAATTTAGATTTTGACCATTAAAGGCGGTGCGTTACGGCTAATTTTGACTTTCTTAAACGCTCAAATTTTGACGTAGCCTTAACACACCCTACCATAGAGCCTCTTTAAGTAAAGTGCGATCGCCTCATTAGTTAAAGGCTTCATGTGCTACTTTAATTAACAATCAGCAAAAAATAGGCATCATATAGAATGCCTGTTTTAGTAATGTAGTAAAAAAATCTATGAACATCCAGCTTGTTGAATCTTTAGCTAATGCAATCAAAGCTTTATCTATTGAAGAACGAGAATTATTAAACCAAAAATTAATATCTCAATCTAATTGGCAAACCTTACGTCCAAAAGTTTTAGCTAATGCTCAAGCTATGCAGCAAAGGCGTAGTGGTCAATCTTTTGAACCGGATGTTGACCAAATCATTCATCAAATGCGAGAAGAACGGGATCAACAATTGTTAGTAGATTTGTTTCCTCGCCAAGAACAATTATGACCGGACAATTTATTTGTGTGGATGCTAATTTTGTAGTTAAATTAATAACTAATACCCCAGAAACATCACCCTATCTGATATTGTGGGATAATTGGGAGCAAAACCAAACTCAGATTATTGCTCCAATTCTCTTGTGTTACGAAGTCACAAATGTATTTCATCGAATGCAACTGGCAAAACAATTGTTGCATAAGGAAGCTCAGGAATCTCTCGACAATGCTTTAAATTTATCTATTCAATTTTACGATGATCGGCAACTTCATCAACAAGCTTGGGAAATCGCCCAACAATTCAACCTCCCAGCTACTTATATTGTAGGCTGAGTTGACGTAAGAAAATCCAACATCCTCGAAGTTGCTGGGTTTTGCGTCGTTAGGGTCATCAACGTTAACGTAATCATAAAAGTTGTTGTCGTTACCACACAAGTTGCTGTCGTTACGACACTAAGTTTTGTCGTTACCACACAAGTTGCTGTCGTTACGACACTAAGTTTTGTCGTTACCACACAAGTTGTTGTCGCTACGACACTAAGTTTTGTCGTTAGCACACAGGTTGCTGTCGCTACGACACAATTAAAAGGCTTATATCTCTAACTTTTTAGAGAAGTCAAAAATCTCTTAGGTAAAAATAATTTCTTTGTCTTTAAGGAAAAACACTAATATTAGTCCCAAAAATTTTCATAAAAAATACAACATTTTGCGTATTTTGCTGAAGCGGAATACAGTTTGATTAAGACAAACTAGCTCTGGAAGTATTTATCAGGAGTATAGCTATGTCTCGTAAAAGACGCACATCTCGCGTTTTAGAAAAAGCTGAGTTAAGAACCTCTGGACTCAAAGCAATTGATCCAACTATGGATTTTGGTGATAGCCGCAATTTACAAAATATGGCACAACTAATTCAGCAATATCGTACTAAAATTGATACTTATAATACTGCTTTAGCTGTGATTGACTCTTCCAAAACTGAGATGAAAGAGTTGGAAAAAAAATTAAGCGACCTCTCAGAAAAAATGCTGATTGGTGTTGCTTTTAAGTATGGCAAAGACAGCATTGAATATGAGATGGCTGGTGGTGTTCGCAAAAGCGATGCCTGCGGCGGGCTACGCCTACGCATCCGTAAAAGCACAGCTACTCGTCTCAAAGCTACAACAACAGAAACATCCTCATTTTCTGGCGATTCTCGTTGACGCAAGCACATTCGTAGAGGCATGGCACTGCCCATTGGTGTCAACTTAGCGTGAAACCACGCCAAACCCATAGCCCGCCTCCGAATGAATTCGGAGTCTAATAACAAAAGTCATCTAAAGATGACTAAAAATTATCACAAATCTTCAGTTTACTTTAGTAAACTTTGGCTATTAGCCTTGGAATTTATTCCAAGGCGGGTAGGTAAGCTCTGCAATAATTCGTCTGTAGCTTAAGTTGACACAGGTGGGCACTGCCATGCCCTGACACAAGGCCGATATCATGCTGTACCGGAGCTGAATGGGAATTACCTTATGCCTCGCGCTATTGAGGGCACGGCAGTGCCGTGCCCCTACGAAATATGTGGTTTTTGCGCTATGTATATTTAAGGGTTCCTATCAATGCGTAAGTCCTAATCTTTAGATGACTTTTGCTATGAGACTCAGAATTCATTCTGAGGCGGGCTATGGGTTTCGCATTAAGTTGACACCAATGAACAATATTGTGCCCTTATGATATGTTTGCTAGAAAAAGAAAAATAAATGAAATTTCTCGGTATTGATTTAGGCTGGAAATCCCAACCAAGTGGACTATGCTATTTACAACTAGTAGATGAAAAACTACAACTACTTGATTTAGATCGCCAAGAAGCGATCGCAGACATTCTGACTTGGATTGATAACTGTGTACAACCAGGGGAACCAGCAATCATCGCCGTAGATGCACCCACCCTGATTCCTAACGCTACGGGGAGTCGTTTACCTGACAAACTTACTCACAAATATTTTGGTAAATATCATGCTGGATGTTACCCAGCTAATCTGGGTTTAGCCTTTGCAGAGCGCACGGTAAATTTTGGCTTAGAATTAGAATCTCGCGGTTTTGCACATGCACCTACTATCGAACCACAAAAACTCGGCAGACATCAAATAGAAGTTTTTCCCCATCCTGCAATAGTGAATCTTTTTCACTTAGAACGCATCCTCAAATATAAAAAAGGACGCCTCAATGAGCGTCGCTTAGAACTAATTAAGCTCTACAATTACATTCTCGATATTTTACCCAACCTGGAACCTCCGCTACGCTTGAGCGGTTCATTCTCTATCGAAATCCCTACCACCGGCGCAGCACTCAAAGCCACAGAAGATCAACTAGATAGCCTCATTTGCGCTTATGTTGCTGCACATTGGTGGTATTGGGGATCACAACGTAACTTGGTATTAGGCGATCGCACTACTGGCTACATTGTCATCCCCAAAGAATTTTAGATTTTAAATTTTAGATTTTGGATTACTAATCTAAAATCCAAAATCCAAAATCTAAAATTGGCTTATTCTGCCCAAACAATTAGCCTTGGCTCATAAGCACTGGAGAGGTATTTGTGTTTTGGCAATACCCGCAAAGACAAGCCTTGTAAACCAGAGGTTGTGTAGGTGATGTTAGCCGTGTAAATACTTAATTTTTGAGCATCCTCTCCTTGGTAATCCATGACAACGGGAATAGCGTTGACAATATCGCCATTGGCATCGATCGCACCTTGGTACAGTTCTACCTGCACATCGTTGTTTGTCAAAGTTGCCAAGTCTACCTTGGCTTTGACAGCAACGGTTTGGTTAACCTCAATATCTGCGGCTGCTGATACGTCAATATCTTTGATGGTGATATTGAACCAGTGTTCACTTACATTTGCTTTCCATTCTGCCAATTCTTTGGCTGGGAGGTAATTATCAGCAGTGAGGGTGTGGTAGCGATCGCTGGCGGGGAAATAAGCCCGTTCTGCATATTCTCGCACCATCCGCGCCGTATTAAAAAACGGACAATTCAGGCGGATGGCATCTTTCATTTTGGCAACCCACGGACGGGGCAAGCCATCAGCATCCCGATGGTCATAAAATAGGGGTGCTACTTCTTTCTCAATCAAATCGTAGAGAGCGTTGGCTTCAACCTCATCTTGATAATTGGGATCGTCGTAGTTTTCACCATGTCCGATCGCCCAACCAGTGCGGACAAAATCAGCCTCATCCCACCAGCCATCCAGGACGCTTAAATTAGGCAATCCATTCATTGCGGCTTTCATACCACTGGTACCAGAGGCTTCGCGGGGACGACGTGGCGTATTTAACCAGATATCGCAACCAGCCACCATCAACCGAGAAATATGAATGTCGTAATTAGGAACAAACACTACTTGTTTTTCTAAGTGTTGTTCGCGGATAAAATGATTGATGTCACGGATGAGTTCTTTACCGGGAATATCTTTGGGGTGTGCTTTCCCAGCGATCACAAATTGGACTTTGCGGTCTTTATTACCCAACAAAATTTGCCTGATGCGATCTAAATCACGCATCCACAAAGTAGCGCGTTTGTAGGTAGCAAAGCGGCGGGCAAAACCAATAGTGAGAACCTTGGGATCGAGAACTTCTTGGGCTTGGGCAATTTCTGAAGCAGAAGCACCGCGATCGCGTAAATGCTTCACCAAATGCTCCCGCACATATAAAACCATATCCAAGCGACAGCGTTCGTGGTTGCGCCACAACTCCTCATCAGGAATGGCTTCCATGCGCTCCCACAATTGGCTATCTACTGGTGCTGATGACCAGTTGGGGCCAAGATAGCGATCGTACAACTCCTGAGTTGATTTCGCGACACAACTGCGGGCATGAACGCCGTTAGTAATTGCGGCGATCGGCACTTCATCCACTGGTACCTTCTTCCACAAGCCCTGAAACATCTGGCGTGAAACCACACCATGCAGTTGCGCCACCCCGTTAGAAAACGTCGCCATCTTCAGCGCCAACACCGCCATACTGAAAGGCCCGGATAAATCACCTGTATTTTCTCGCCCCAGCCCTAAAAATTGCTCTTTAGGCAAGCCAAAGATATCTGCATAATATCCCAGGTAATACAAAATCTTGTCAGGAGCAAACAAGTCTATCCCTGCGGGCACCGGCGTATGAGTAGTGAAGATATTACTAGAAGCTACAACCTGTTTAGCATCCGCATAACTCAACCCCTCTTCCTGCATTAGTCCGCGGATACGCTCCAAGGCAGAGAAGGCAGCGTGACCTTCATTCATGTGATAAGCAGTGACTTTATAGCCCAATGCTTTCAACATCTGCACACCACCGATCCCCAGCATAATTTCCTGGTGGATACGCATATCGATGTCGCCACCATAAAGCTGATCTGTGATGTCGTGATCGTAAGGATTATTCGGTTCAATGTTTGTATCTAACAGATACAGTGGCACAGTCCCCACCTGTACACGCCAAACACGGGCATACACTTGCCGTCCTGGATACTCCACCGCAATCCGCAATTCTGAACCATCCGGATTACGTTCCAGATGCAAAGGCATATTATAAAAATCATTGATTGGATAGCGTTCCTGCTGCCAACCATCAGCATTCAAATATTGAGCAAAGTAGCCTTGCTGATATAGCAAGCCTACACCCACCAACGGTAGCCCCAAATCACTAGCAGATTTGAGGTGATCCCCCGCGAGAACACCCAAACCACCAGAATAAACGGGCAAACAATCTACAAGTCCAAATTCAGCCGAAAAATAAGCGTATACTTCTTTTGGTTTCTGACTCCGCTGTTTTTGGTACCAAGTGTGTTCTTGCAGATAATCTTCTAACTGACGAGCTGCGCGATCCATTTGCGCGAGGAAGCCTTCATCTTCTACAACTTCCGAAAGCCGCGATTGACTGATAGTACCGAGCATTAGAACTGGGTTATGACGGCTAGACTCCCACAGATCGGGGTCTAAACGACGAAATAAATCTTTGGTATCAACGTTCCAATCCCAGTGTAAGTTGTGTGCTAGCGGCCGCAATGGTTCTAGTCGCTGCGGTAGTGAAGGAGAAACGTTAAATGTACGAATTGGCTGCATAGGTTGGCAAAACTCCAAGTTTAGCTATGGCTATTGTTTACTTTCTTTACCCAATATTGCCAATTGTTTATACCATGTTTGTAAGAATGCTATGACTTTGTTAAGCATTGGTATAATTATTGCCGTCATTGCTAAAGTCTACACCAGGGATCATTTTCATGATATGGGTTCTTCGTGTACTAGGTACTTGGCAATGTAATATTTAATTATCGTTTGCTGTTTTAGAAGTTAAAACAGGTTATCTTTCAGGTGCAAACTTTATTAATATTTATTTTATTTTGTGCCCATTTTTAAACTGCAAAATCTTTGGGAGATTACCTCGTCAAGAGACCTAGTTTCTTGATTGACGCCATCTTAGGGGCTGCCACCTCTACTAAAAGCGGCAGATCTGCCTAAGTAACTCGGCGTCAATAATTGTCGCCCCGCCAGACAATAGTTAGAAGGGTTTGAGCCTTGTTTACTTTTATTCACGCAGTTTGCTTTTATTGTGCCGACTTACTTGAGATGTGCATTTCCAGTCTGAGGCTGGAAACGAGATTGTACAAGGGTTATCACTTAAAGTTGATCATAATGACGAGGGAGACTTCCCTACGTATATTTCAAAAATCAAATACTAGTCCCATGAATTAACCTGAAAATAGCCTACTGCGAGTCTAAATAAAAGCCCAATTTTTAATAATTTTTTAATTATATTTAGTTTCACTTAAAGCAGCATTAGCAACAAGAAGTTCTATCGTTACTACTTTTAAAGTATGCAAGTGGGTGAAATGAGTTTCACCCAGCAGCAAGTAATAAAGTAACATTTTATGCACCGAAAGAAGTCTGGTCTTTGCTACCTTTTGGCATGGTTAAAGCCATAGCTGCAGCAAAAGCCATCTCAGCTGCAATTTGGTAAGCAAGTTTCATATTTGCTGCAGCGTCTTTTCCTGCAGTGGAAAGAGTCGTTTTTTGACTGCGTGATTCTTGCTTGATCTCGCCTGCAACAATAGCTCGCTGCAAAATTATAAAAGCATCCAAGTCTTCTGAGTCATAATTGCTCTGAAGTAGCAATTGCATTTGGTTTTGATCTGCAATACTTAAATAACCACTGGTCAAAACTTGTTGGACAATTTCTTTTATAAGAATCATAATTTTAACTTAGTGTAGAAGTTGAAAGTAATACCTTACTCTGGGTATTTGTTTTTGTCGAGGTGAGTAATCTCGTAAGCAAAATTTGTCTGGGTTTTCTTCAGAATTTATAATGAGTAGCACCAACTACACATCACCCTCTTGGTTCATCCATTTGGGTGATTTACAAATTTGCCGATATAGGCAAAAGGTAAAGTTAGAAGGTACTACTCAGGAAAGGGGTATTAAAACGTTTAATTCTAGATCAATGCTAATTATTATAAGTAAAAAAAATGCTTGATTTGTAACTATACATACAAAAATATTTTATTTTATGTGATTGCAAACAACGAAAAAAACTTGAGTTCATCTTAAATTTTATTTGGGCAAGGTGATACTCAAATAAATTTCTTCCTGGAGATGGAGCCACTAAAAATATTCCTTCATCCTCTGTGGCTATAGCTACGCCTGCACATGTTTTCAAAAGTACTTAATGGGTTCAAAAATCAAATACTAGTGGTTTGTCAATTTTGTTTTGAGGGGTTTTTGGTAGTGCGGGCCGAAAAGCCCGCGTGAGCGAGATGCTCACACTACAGTCCCTCATTTCAACCCTGACAGACTACTAGTCCTAAGAGGATGTTTAAAAAGTATAGTTTTTGTCATGCTGGAAGTAGCTCTGCGGAGTGTTGGCGTAGCCTCTCGAAGAGAAGCATCTTAAGCCTCAACGAAAAATTGGGATTCTTCACTCCGTTCAGAATGACAATTTATACCTGTCTGGGACTTTACAAACATCCTCTAAATAGTTGCGTTGAAAATGTTACAGAAGACTTATGTGATTTCTACAAATCAACTTACCAAAAGGTTAGGCTGGGGTAATTCGAGGACTGGTAGTGATTCGATAACTTGTGTGTACACTGTAGCTCCCAAACCCAGGGGAGAGGGCAAAACTCATACACTCAGAGGATTTAAGCTTAAGTTGACACAGATCAACAACCGAATTGCCCCTACCTGAGATCTTGCAGCATTCTCAATAACCGTAGGGTGGGCATCGCCTAGGGTGTTGACTCTGAGGGTTTTCAGCCCAAAATGCATCATCCAAAATAATAGTCGTAGTTAACGTTCTCACCAGGGCACGGCAGTACCGATGCCCCTACGGCAAACACAAAAATTGCATGATAATTTTTAGCTAATTTCGTACAAAGTCAACAGCCCAGGCAGTGACCCTACAAAAAATGCGTTCTTGCCACTGGTGCAAGATGTCAGCTACGGTTTATATCTGACTATTTTCTGTTGATGTTGGGAAACCTATACCGTTTGCAAACGTCACAAGAGTAAACTAGTAGTTCATCAAGGCAACTTTGGGGAACTATGTAGGCTAATGTGCATCTAGTTTAGATAAACACTCTTTATACTCGTTAACGGTTGACGGTTATCAGTTATCTAAAAAGGGGACGAGATTTGGGTAATATAAAGGAGCTATCTTTTCTGCATAGCAGATACTGAGAGAGAAGCTCTCTGCGTCTTGCTCATACCCCTTGGAGATATCTCTGATGTTGACTTTAAAAATCGCTGTTTATATTGTAGTTGCCTTCTTTGTTGCTATCTTTGTCTTCGGATTTTTGTCGAACGACCCAGCTCGTAACCCCGGCCGTCGGGATTTAGAGTAGAAGCGCGACAACTAAAATCTGTACACGACTGCCGGAAGGCGGAAGACACCAAAAGTTAAGGACTCGCTACCCTGCTCTAATCTACTGCAAGCCGCGTTCTGTGCAATTAAGGGTTTTTTCTGCGGGTACAGGAAGGTGAAAGTCTATACCATTTCCCTCTAGTTAAAAACCTTTTCGGCGGTTCCTCTGAGGAAGTCACTACTGTTTTGGAGTCTCCCGCGAAGTTCAGAGTGGCTAAAGTTGCTGCTCTGAGTTCTCTCCAAGTAAAACAAGTGGCGTAAAATCCCTTTTTGAACGTCGTCTACACAGCACTGACGTAGCAATCCAGTGTCCTTCTGCGGGCAGTTTGCAGTAATCAGCAGGAAGCGAATTCGGATAGCATAGGGTGTGATTCGTCCTTCCGGCTATTTATTGGCTATTTGTTAGCTTGATTGTGCTGAAATATGCTTCATCCAGTTCTGCCGCCTACACCGCCTTCTATCCTCGAACCATTACAACCCGCAAATTTGGTCTCATCGGCTAAAGATGCAAAGTTCCATTCAGTTGTAGAAACAGACACTGGGAGGCAGGAAAATCAAGATAAGTCCCAACATCTGACTAGGGGGGAAAAGGAGAATTCTCCCGTCAAGGCGACTCGGAATAAGTTAGTCGCTTCCCAAGCCCTATCTCAACCAAGCACACCAGAAACTTTCCCGCCAGAATTTTCTCCTATCTCCAGTTCTAATAGTGCGGCATTGTTGGGAGAGCCGATGGCAGTAGGTTATTCTATGGAGCGTGATGGTGGTAGCTCAGATCAGCCTGGTGTGGCTGAGGCAAAAATTTCTGAGCAAGTTGCTTTAACATCCGTAAATAGCAAGAATGTATTTCCGCCAGCAGCGCTGGCGATCGCAGAACCAACACAGCCAAGTAATACTAAAACTAAAGCATCGACAAATACCAGCAATTTCCCTGCAGCCGCTACCCAAAGTATCCCAAGTTCTCCACCAGTACAAAATACTATAGAGTTTACGTCCCGGAGTTCCACAAACGCCCAAGCAACACCCTCCACGATAGAATTCAAAGCTCCGACTCCACAAAACCCAGCACCTGCGGCTCCAGAAACTCCGAAAAATCAGTCACCAACTCAGCCAGCTGCTAACACACCGCCTGTCAGACAGAGAACTGTCGAAGTTATTTCCGATAAACAGGTGTATGACGACAAACGGCGGATTGTCACCGCTGAGGGTAAGGTGGTGGTGCGATTTGATGGGGCGGTAGTGGATGCCGATCGCCTACAAATAAATTTAGATAACTTGATTGCGGTGGGCGAAGGCAATGTAGCCTTAACTCGTGGAGATCAAGTACTACGGGGACAACGCTTTACTTATAACTTTATTCAAGATAATGGGGAATTGCTCAATGGTAGAGGGGAAATTTACTTACCCACAGCCGAAAAAGATGTAGCTTTTTTACCTACTGATGTGTCATCTGGTGGCGTACCACAACGTCCGGTGAGCGATCGCATTCGAGCTAATCAACCCCTAACTAATGTCACAAGTCCCGGAGAAATCGAATTTACCTTCGGTGGATCAGCAAATGCCAGTAACATTGCCCCACCAAAATCAGGGGGCGTGATCAACCGGGTGCGCTTTGAAGCTGATCGCATTGAATTTTATCCTAGAGGCTGGAAGGCTAAAGAAGTCCGCATCACCAATGACCCTTTTTCCCCCCCAGAACTACAGTTACGGGCTGCGGAGGTGACTCTGACACGGGAAGCACCTTTAGTAGACAACATCACAAGCCAGAATTCGCGGCTAGTTTTTGACAATAAATTCGCTCTAGGTATTCCCCGCAATCAGCAGAGGATTGATCGTCGCGAACGTGATGTGACGCCGGCGATCGCTTCTGTGGGTTTTGATGGTACTCAACGGGGTGGTTTATATATTGAGCGTGGTTTTGAAATAGTTGATACAGAAAAAACACGTTTCAGTATCACGCCCCAGTTTTTTGTGCAAAAGGCTGTGCAAGGTGACGCTGATAACATCGGGTCGATGTTTGGGATCAGATCAAAACTGAATGCTGTTTTGAGTTCCAAGGCTGTAATTGAAGGCAATGGGGAGCTAACTAGCCTAGACCTCAGCAAAGTAGAAGATAATCTGAAGGCAAGTTTAAGGTTGCGTCAGACATTAGGGGACCAAAATCCCCATCAATTGAATTTAGAATACAGCTACCGCGATCGCCTCTACAATGGCACCCTGGGCTTTCAGACAGTCCAGAGTAGTTTGGGTGGTGTCCTAGTCTCTCCTGTGATTCCTTTGGGTGACAGCGGCATCAATCTCAGCTACCAAGGCGGCGCACAGTACATCGATGCCAACACCGATCGCCTAGACTTGTTAAAACCAAACCGGGAAAACGATCGCATCTCTCTAGGACGTGTACAAGGCAGTGCTGCCCTCAGTGGTGGTGTATTCTTGTGGAAGGGAAAACCATTACCAGCCACCCCCACGGAAGGATTACGATACTCACCTAATCCAGTAGTTCCTTACTTGCGGGCGATCGCTGGTATTACAGGCACTACTAGTTACTACACCAATGGCGATAACCAAAGCACCTTAACTGGCACCATCGGCTTACAAGGGCAAATTGGTAATTTCTCTCGCTCTTATTTAGACTACACCGCCTTCAATGTCACTTATTCTCAAGGACTCAACAGTGGATTATCGCCTTTTTTGTTCGATCGCTCTGTTGATAACAAAGTTTTGAGTGCTGGAATTACACAACAGATATATGGGCCATTTCGCGTAGGCTTTCAAACATCCGTCAACTTAGATACAGGTAAAGAAACTAGCACTGACTACATTGTAGAATACAACCGTCGCACCTATGGATTCACCTTACGTTACAATCCAGTTCTCGAATTGGGTGGTTTTAGCATCCGGATTAGTGACTTTAACTGGAGTGGAGGTACTGATCCATTTTCTGATCAACAAGTGAAGCCTGTTGTTGGTGGCGTGCGACAGGAAAGGTAATGGAATTTGTCATTTGTTATTTGTCATTTGCCATTGGTCAACCACCGTCAACCGTCAACCGTCCCCAATCCCTAGTCAGTTGGCAAATTGTGCAAAGGGAGCCTAACAGTAAATGTAGTACCTACATCAACTTGACTAGTGAAAGTGATTTGACCTTGGTGAGCATCGACGCATCTTTTAACAATTACTAAACCCAATCCAGTACCTTGAATTGATCTAACATTTGAAGCTCGATAAAATGATTCAAAAAGTTGATTTTGGTCGGCTTCAGGAATACCAATTCCATGATCTCGAATTTGAAAAATTGCTACACCCTCAATCACATCGGAGTTGAGGTCAAATTCAACCATTCCACCTGATGGAGAATATTTCACTGCGTTGGAGAGTAGATTCACGAGCATGTAATGTAAAATTCGTTCATCCATATAAGCGTCTGTACTACTAGTATGGCAAGTAAAAACGATTGGATGTAAGTTGTTTTCAACAACAGAAAATTCTTCAACTAGCTCTCGACAGAATATAGCCAGGTTAATTGGAGCCGGGTTACATACAAGTTTTCCTGCTTCAGCGCGACCCATGAATAGCACATCTTCCATGAGATGTTTCATGGATTGCACCGCACTTTGAATTCGCTTGACGTAGGTTTTTCTTTTAGCTTCTGTCAAATTATTTCCCTGAATATCGATGAGTTCAACCGCAGTTTGAATCACAGTCAAAGGATTACGGAACTCATGAGAGACAGTAGAAATAAATAGAGACTTGAGATTGTTAACTTCTTGCTCTTTTTCTAAAGCCTCCTGTAGAAATTCTGTTTGTCGTCTTTCGCTAATATCCCAGAAAACAACTACTACACCACTAATTTGGTCAGGTCGTCGCATCAATGGTGAAGCACTATCTCCAATCGGAACTCTTTTGCCATCTCTAGAAATTAGAGAGGTGAAATTGGCTAAATAAACAACCTGGTGTTCTCGTAACACTTTGGTAACGGGGTTTTCTATCTCTGAATCTGTAACCTCATCGACCAGATGAAAAACTTTTGAAACCTCACTTCCCAAAGCTTCCTCTCTTGTCCAGCCAGTTATTACTTCCGATGCTGGATTCATAAATGTGACAATTCCCTGATCGTCTGTAGCGATTACAGCATCGCTCATCGAATTTAAAAGAGTTGCTAACTGATCTCGATTTTCCCGTAAGTCACATTCCAACTGGTGTTTTAATAGAGCTATCTCTATAGATATTTGTAAATCTTTAATTGTAAATGGTTTAACTATATAACCGAAAGGTTGAGTAACTTTCGCACGTTCTAAAGTATGGTCATCACCATATGCAGTTAGATAAATTACCGGAATATCTAAATTTTCCCGAATATAATTGGCGGCAGCAATACCGTCCATATCCCCCTTGAGGATAATATCCATTAATACTATTTCTGGTTTAGTTTCTGATGCTTTAGTAATAGCAGCTTGCCCAGAAGATGCTGTACCTGTAACTATATAACCTAGCTGATTGAGTTGGCTAGCAATCGTTCTAGCCACAATCACTTCATCTTCAACTACTAAGACTTTCACCTGCACCATTTGATCATTTAAGGTTGTGAAGTTAACTGTGGAAATTTTATGTTGAATACTGTTCCATGATGATTATCTAAAATAATAGAACCATCTAGTTGTTCAACCACTAGATCATGGACTAATGATAAACCCAAAGAGCCAGAATTTTTCCAATCAATATCATTTGGCAAGCCAGTACCATTGTCTTGGATGATCATTTCAATATTTTGTTCAAGATTACGTAAGCTAATAGTAATAGTACCTGTTTGCTGGTTAGAAAAAGCATGTTTGAGTGCATTAGAAATTAATTCGTTAATGATTAATCCACAAGCAATTGCTTGGTCAATATTTAAATGGACAGAATCTATCTTAGTTTCTAGTCCAATTCTACCAGGTACAATTTGATAAGAAATCAACAAGCTTGTTGCCAGAGTATAGATATATTCGGCTATATCTATTTGTCCGATATTAGGAAATGTGTATAAGTTTTTATGGATTAGAGAAATGGATTTAATGCGGTTCTGAGTTTCTCTGAGAGTTTTGATTAATTCTACATCTTTGAGTGTTTGCGATTGGAGTTCTAAGAGTCCAGAGACAATCTGTAAGTTATTTTTAACTCGATGATGAATTTCTTTTAATAGTACTTCTTTTTCTGCTAATGCACTTCTTAAATTTACTTCGGCTTTTTGCCGTTCAGCTAGTTCATTTTGAGCTTGTTGAAATATGCTAGATTGTTGAATGGCGATCGCAATTTGTACTGTTAGTTGATCGAGCAAATCCAATTGATGCGTTTCCCACTCCCGTGGACTTGAACATTGATGCGCGATCAATAAACCCCAAAGCCGAGAGCCAGTATTTTCTCCACTTACCTCTAAAATAATGGGTACGACTAAATTTGCTTTGACTTCAAACCGCTCTAGTAAGCAAAGATGGCAGTCAGTGAGTCCAGCTTCGTAAATATTAGCGATCGCTCTTTTACGTCTCTGATAATAATCTTTTCCTCCACCTGTCTGAAAACAGGTATCATAAATCTCTACACCTAAAGAAACTGTCCACCCAGGTTCCACCGATTCAGCAACTACCGTACCAATCATATCGGGGGAAAACTGATAAACTATGACTCGGTCAACACTAAGTAAATCCCGGACTTCTTGAACGGTGGCGTTCAGAATATCTTGCAGATTCAGTGATTGACGAATTCTTTGAGCAACGGCGCGCATTAATTGCTCTCGCTCAACTTGAGCTTTTAAAGACCTTTCCGTTTGCATCCGTGGTGTAATATCTTTTCCAATCCCAATGATGTCACCATTTACAAGGTGGATATTAGTCCAAGACGTATCAATAACACGACCATCTCGTACTTGAGTCCGAAAGTCGCCCCACGCGCGTTGTGCAGATTGAATAAAATTAATTACATGCTGACGATATTTAGGATCAGGGTAGAAGAACTCCAGAACATTATGAGTTTGGCAATCTTCCAAAGTCCAACCTAAAATACGTTCCCACTCTTGGTTTACCCACTGGACTCTACCATTGACATCAATGAGTGCAATCATCAAGGGGATATTTTGAAATATAGTTTTTAAAAACTCATTTTGCTCTTGTAGTTTTACTTCTATATTTTTGCGCTCAGTAATGTCATAAAGTACGGTTAAAATTCCCGGTTCTCGGTTATATTTTAAATATTGGATCGAAGCGATCGCCCAAAAACAAGTACCATCTAATCTTTTTAATTTAATTTCATAATTATGCACAAAACCTTGTTGAGTAAGATGTGCTAATATTTCCCATCGCTCGTCTGGATTGTAATAAAGATCTGGAGTTTTACAATTAACTAAATCCTCTAGAGATAATTTAAATATTTGGAGGAACTCTTGGTTAGCATGTAAAATTGTTCCATCAGATAAACGAGTAATAGCTAACGGAATCGGAATTGCTTCGGAAATTGTGCGAAATCTGATTTCACTTTCAAGCAGGGTTTGTTCTATTTTTTTGCGTTGTGTAATATCTCTCACATAGACTAGGCAAGCATCTTGACCAGCATAATCTATTTGGTGTGTCATTATTTCAACTTCAATAATTTCCCCATTTTTGCGAAGATGCTTCCATTCCCCAGAAAAGCTTAAATTAGTGCCTTTTTTAGCTAAAAATTCCAGCAAATTAGGCACATCTTCTTGAAGACGAATATCAGTGATTCGCATTTGCAAGAATTCTGCTTGAGAATAGCCATAATGAATAACAGCGGCTTCATTTACATCTAAAAATTGCAGAGTCTTCCGGTCATATACCCACATTGGCTTGGGATGATTAGCAAAAAGCAGGGAAAAATCCTTGCGGCTATTATCAATAATTTTTTGTAAATGTGAATCTAAATATCTAATTACCTGTCGTGCCAAGCGTTTTAAGGTGGCTTGCTCCTTCTGCTGGAAGTGGCGAGGAGCAAGATCCATTATACAAAGACTGCCCAAGGCCAAGCCGCTGGAGGTAACTAAGGGAACTCCTGCATAGCTGCGGCAATATGGAGATGAGGTAACTAGAGGATTATTTACAAATCGTTCATCCTGGAGAATATCTGGAATGATCAGTATTTCGCTTTGGCCAATTGTATAACCACCAAAGGACGTGCTGCGCGGAACTTGCACTTGATTGATGCCGATTTTTGACTTGAACCATTCTCGTTCTGCATCAACTAGGCTAATCAGTGCAATTGGTGTTTCACAAAGGTCAGCAGCCAGTTGAGCCAAATCATCAAAATCTGCCGCTGCTGGTGTATCTAAAATTTGATATTGATAGAGTGCTTCTAACCGTTGACTTTCATTTTTGGGTAACAACATCACTGCCTATATGGCAAAAACCTTTTGATATAATAGGGTATTTTAAAATTATTGACATGTTTCCGAGGTAAGTGTTTGGGGTGAAAATTGGGTGAGATTGAAATCTCTGTCTCAAATTTCTCAAGTCGTTGTCATTTTGACCCATATAAAGCTGACTAAGCTCTGAACTCCCGGAAAAGAAGCTATCATGAACACCATTGTAAAAATTCCTATTTAAATTCACTTCTTTTACCTAAAAACCAACATATCACCCTTGCTTTTGCTACACACAGATATATCCCTCACTTTAAGTAAAAAGAGGGCTACCCGTGAGGGCAGAGTAGGGTTTGATGCAGTTATTAATAAAATTCATGGTCTCCCATTAGAATTTTTACCAGATGATGGTCAGTTTGTGCAACATAACTTATAGCAGGGAGCAGCGGCAGTGGGGAATTAGAACTTGATGTATCCAGCCCAGAGCCTCCATCTCTCCACTAAAGTCCTCCCGTTCTCGCCCTGCCCCCTGCCCCCTGCTCCTGTGCTTCTTCACTCAGGGGATAAATTTTTTATCTTGGCTTCCCTAAAGTAGTGATGTACAGAACAGCCTCATCTGTAGGAATACCCAAAACCTCATTAACTTGATCATCAAAAAAGCCACCGATACCGCTGACACCCAAATTCATGTAAATGGCAGCTAGATTGAGGCGTTGTCCCAGATGTCCAGCATCCATGTGTAAATAACGATAGACGCGATCGCCATATTGAGCGATCGCTGATTTAAGATCGGCTGTATGGAATACTACAGCAGAGGCATCTCGTCCCAATTCTTGCCCTAAACACAGAAAATGTAATTCTTGCCGGAAGTTTTTAAAGCGAATTTGCCGCAATTCCTGCGCTTTGGGGGCGTAATAATAACAACCAGACTCTAATCCTTTAACCCCACAAACAGCAATAAATGTTTCGATTAAATTCAGGTCAAAATAATCGGGCGCAGTATCTAAACTTTGCTCAAGATAACTTTGGGGTTGGTAGGTGAAATCGAGTAAAGCTTTGAGTTCATCAAAGGTTAAATCATTACCACTATAAGCACGGGTAGAACGTCGCTTGTGCATGGTGTTTTCCAGTTCCGACAGATTTTTGCCCCAATAAATCGGCGTGGTGGCGGTGGGTATTTTCAGACAGAACGGAAAGTTATATTTATCCTCCAAGGATTTTTCTTGTTTGATTTCTGGTAAATTCAGTTTGCCAGTTGTACCAGATTGAATTTGTGTGTGCCGATGAAAATAAGTTAGCAATTCACCATCAGGGATGCGGGGATAATTGGTTTCAGTAGCGGAAGGTAAAGCAGTCCGTCCTGTGGGTAAGTTTTGCTGGATATCTAATAAGTCTGCCAGAGGAAGGACAGCGATCGCACCTTCTTGTTGTGGATCGATATACAATAAATCATTGATAGCATCATCGACAAAGCCACCAATCAAGTGCGGGCGATAGTCATTTACCGCCGCAGCTAACTCGATATTACCCAAGAGATGCCCTGTATCCAAAAAAATCCGCCGATAAGCTCGATCTTCATAGCGCCAAGCAGAACGGTAAAATACCGCTGTGACGATAATTGCCAATTGAGTATTTTCTAGAGAAGGATGCCAAAAACAACCTGCTTGCAAACTAGACCAAACATCACTTTCCCAAAAATGCATCAGAGAATTAGTCCGACACTGATAGTTATACAACCCAGGTGGCAACAAAGGTGTACCACGGGAAACCAGATAAACCTCAGCAGGATACAACCCGCCGGCACTGGGTGCAGATCGTAAATATACCGTACTGCCCATAGAAGGTATTCTCGCCGTCAGCCCATAACTACGAAACAGCAACCGCGCCAATCTCTGCCACCATCGAGCATTGGGATTATTAGTAAAAGCCTCTGGTTGTTCGAGTATGTAGGGTTTGAGATCAAAAGACGAACCAATTTTGTACTCTTTGAACGGTACTGGCTGTTTAGCCCAGTCTAACCTTTGACTTTTTGAGGCCAGAGTCTCCGGATCATATTTAGTCCGTTCATGGTAGTGTTGAGCAATTGATTGGTGTAGTTCTGGCATAGTATTTTCAATACTCTTGGGCATCCTTTTTTGATCTTGGCATTTCTGAGGATGATTATTTCGTGTTAATTAGTACAATTTTTAGACTTATGAGCCGCCCATAAAAGCCTGGTAGGGGCACGGCATCCTAAATCTTTTCGACTAGCCGATAATTTTACTAGTGCCGTGCCCGTACAATGTATTTTTGGTTAACGCACAAATTTAGCCTTGACACGCCACTACACATACTGAGCGCTCACGGAACACCTAATTGTAATTATGGGGATTTCCCTATTGCCTATTGCCTTCTTGCCTATTGCCTTCTAAAGGTTGCACCCTCAAAATTTGTGTATGCAGCCGCCAACGATTCAAGCCATACACACCAGCCGCTAAAAGCAACAAGTAAGGACTGTAAACCATCAACCAGATACCCAACTTGAGTAAGCCCACAGTCAATCTACCAAAAGAGTTAGTGGAGTTGTTCCAAGTTTCTTGCACTTGTGAACCCAAGCCACTTTGTGGACTAGTACTAGAAACTGCTGCTTCTAGGTTTAGTGTGATAGCGGAGTATGCGACTTGATTTTGTAAGTTTTTTAATTGGGCATCAATTTGCTCGATTGATTGCCGAATATTACTCAACTCTTGGGCAACGCTTAATACATCTTTTACGGAACCGGCTCGATCCATAATTTTTTGTAAATTGGCTTCCGTTTTCCGCAAATTGGTTAATCTGGCTTGGGAATCTACCAGCTGATTGCTCACGTCGTCTGCTGTGATGTTGCGACTTTTGACAGTGCCTAATTTAGCTAGTTCATTTAGGGTGGGTTCCAGTAAGTTTTGTGGTATCCGCAGGGTGATCGATGCGGTATGACGCCCATTATTTTTTGTGGGCTGTTGTTCTTTTAACCCAATTAAGTCCCCTTGCTGTTTATTGATCAGTTGCGACACAGCATCAATACTTTTATCTACAGAGTTGACAATCAGGGCAATTGAGGCTTTCTTGATGAGTTGGGGACGGGAACGGGGTACTTGTTTTATAGCTTCTGCTTTTTGCTGTATGGTATCAGCAGCAACAGGTGCGGCGGCTGATCCGGCTTGATTGGAAAGTTCTGCCTGATTTGATGACGAAGATGTAGAAGCACAACTTGTAAAGATTAATCCCCCCAATAGCAGGCTTACAAATACAGATAGTTTACTCATAATTTAACTAGAGATAGATGAATTTACTGCCAGTATGGCTGCTTGGGAGGTTTGTAGTGTGTATTGTTGCAGTTTATGCAACAAATATTGTGACTGGGCTGTCATTTGGAGGCGATCGCCGCATGAAACATAGATTAGCGGCGGGGATAGAAGTTCTCGGTGATGGTGCGAAGTAGTCTGCTGGGAGTGTAACAATTAAAGTGCAGCGGTAGGTGGAGATTGGCTGGTTATACGTTTGAGGTTTTCTACCGCCGCCAATACGAGTCGTTAAACTAGAAGCATGGAAACTAAACAGCTAGGAAACACAGGTATATTCGTCAGTGCGATTGGTTTGGGTGGGATGCCGATGTCGATAGCCAATCGCCCAGCGGAATCGCAATCTATCGCAGTTATCCATCGGGCGTTAGATTTGGGAATCACATTTATTGATACTGCCGACTCTTATTGCCTAGATGAGTCAGATAAGCACCATAATGAAAAACTGATTCACAAAGCACTTACCAGTTACAACGGCGATATTAGCCAAGTGGTTGTAGCTACTAAGGGCGGTTTAATGCGCCCTAATGGTAGCTGGGGACGCAACGGTAGTCCGGAACATTTGCGCCAGACAATTCGTGAAAGTTATGAGGCGTTGGGCAGTGAAAAACCCATTGATGTTTGGCAATACCACGCCCCTGATCCTAATTACACCATTGCACAATCCCTCGCGCCAGTGAAAGAAGCGGTGGATGCAGGTTTAATTCGGTTTGTGGGAGTTTCTAACTTTTCTGTGGAACAAATTAAACAGGCGCGGGATGTGGTTGATATTGTCTCGGTGCAAAACCAATACAGTCCTTGGGAACGACAGCCAGAAATTGATGGTGTCTTGAAATATTGTCAGCAAGAAGGCTTGACATTTTTACCTTGGAGTCCCTTTGGTGGTAGTCGTCGCCATGCAAATTTGGCAGATATTCCGGCGATCGCTCAATTAGCGAAATCAAAAGGTGTATCAGTTTATAATATCGTTCTAGCATGGTTGCGTTCCCAGTCTCCTGCTATCTTGCCGATTCCTGGCGCTAGCAAGATATCCAGCATCGAAGACTCAGCCCGTGCTGCAGATGTCACACTGTCTCATGAAGAAGTGCAACAAATTAATCGGGCAACTTAGGATTAGGGACTGATAACTGATAACTGATAACTGTTCACTGATAACTGATTTGCGGTACAATCGAAAGCCTGCGAATTAATGACGATGCTTGCTGACAGGAGATGCTCTATGGCCCGGTTGTATTATGACACAGATGGAAATTTAGACCTTTTTGCGGGAAAAACCATTGCAATTATCGGTTATGGTTCTCAAGGTCATGCCCACGCCCTGAATTTAAAAGATAGTGGTTTAAATGTCATTGTCGGGCTATATCCAGGCAGTAAGTCAGCGGCAAAAGCCACAGCAGCTGGGCTAACTGTGAAAGATGTTGCAGACGCTGCCAAGGCTGCTGATGTCATTATGATTTTGTTGCCTGATGAAGTCCAAAAATCAGTTTATAAAAATGAGATTGAACCCAATTTAGAAGAAGGTAATACTCTAGCCTTTGCTCACGGCTTTAATATTCATTTTGGGCAAGTTATACCACCTGCAAACGTAGATGTGGTAATGGTAGCTCCCAAAGGGCCAGGGCATTTGGTACGGCGGACTTATGAACAAGGGGAAGGCGTACCGGCGCTGTTTGCCGTTTATCAAGATGCTAGCGGTAAGGCACGCGATCGCGCTTTGGCATATGCTAAAGGCATCGGTGGTACCCGCGCTGGTGTTCTGGAAACTTCTTTCCGCGAAGAAACCGAAACCGATTTGTTTGGCGAACAAGCAGTATTATGTGGCGGTTTGAGTGCTTTAATCAAAGCCGGATTTGAAACCTTGGTAAATGCCGGTTATCAACCAGAACTGGCTTATTTTGAATGTCTGCATGAAGTCAAACTCATTGTTGACTTAGTTGTCGAAGGCGGTTTAGCCACAATGCGCGATAGCATTTCCAACACCGCTGAATATGGCGACTATACCCGTGGTCCGCGGATTGTCACCGACGAAACTAAAGCCGAAATGCGGAAGATTCTCAGCGAAATTCAATCTGGACAATTTGCCCGGGAATTTGTTCTCGAAAACCAAGCTGGTAAACCTGGATTTACCGCCTTGCGTCGTCAAGAAGCTGAACATCCCATTGAAGAAGTCGGTAAAGAGTTACGCGCTATGTTTAGCTGGTTAAAGAAGGCATAATTCACAACTTTTTTAATTTTGAATTGTAGAGACGCGAAATTGGACTACGTCCCGCTGCGCTATAGCGGTTCCCATTCAGGTGCAGTACAAAATTATATCGGAAGCTGTAGGGGCACGGCATTGCCGCGCCCTTATAGGTGTACCTCACGTCACCGAGAATTGCCATAACGCGTCTCTTTGTTTTTTTAGCTATTTCGTTCCAG
Source organism: Calothrix sp. PCC 7507 (assembly GCF_000316575.1). Taxonomy (GTDB): domain Bacteria; phylum Cyanobacteriota; class Cyanobacteriia; order Cyanobacteriales; family Nostocaceae; genus Fortiea. The sequence goes on from NC_019682.1 coordinate 2,003,940, forward strand.
TAGTGACGTGGCAAAGCTAAAATGTGGCATTAATTAAATCAAATAAACTGCCCATAAAAGGCAATCCCGTTCAGTAGGGGCACGACATCCTCAATCTTTTCCACAAGCTGATAATTTTACCAGTGCCGTGCCCGTATGATGTGTTTTTGGTTAACGCACAAATTTAGGCTTGACACGCCACTACTGGACTATTTTGTAGTTTATTCTCTTTATTTATTTGCACTAATCCTCTACATTCAACAATATCAGCACTCTATGAAAAACTTATGCAATCAATTTCTAGAAAGCAGTTATTTCACCGAGTAGGGAGTCGATTCTTTTTACTACTATTAGCTTGCTCATTGGGTGGGCAAAATTCTGTGTATGCACAGCCACAAACTACCCAATTGCTGCCATTTTTTGATAACGTAGATAATCCCGTTCCTGTCGGGTTCCCAGCCGGTGAGCAGTTAGACATTTCGCCCCTACCACCAAAGCTTAATCCCTTCGATGAAGCTGTACTCAATACCTGCGGTTCGATTGGGACAAGAGTTAGCGCTGATAAATTTCAACAGTTGCTATCCAATTACCCTGATGTAGTCAAGAAACTTCAGCAAGTTAGCGGTGGTGAACTGCGCCCAGGTCGCAAAAATAAGGCACAATTTTTAGAAGATTTAACCAATATTTGGATCAAACGTCGGGGATTTGAACATATTTTTTGTGGTGAAATTTATAACGCCAACGATATTGGAGGCTTACATTTTTACGGCAGATATTTACAATTACAAAATCAAGGAATTGCTGGACGCTTGCCGAATAATCAAGCAAAAGAGGAAGTTATTCCTGGTGTAATTTATACAGTCGGAATCCTAATTAAACAAGGTAGCCGTACAGTCAGAGATAATATTAAAGGCTATAGCTATCTCAGCAATGCCCAAGAAATGCTTTTAGATGCAACCAAAGTTTTCAAGCTCCAAAGAAACACAGAAGCAGCTTGTATTTATATTGTTAAAGATTCTGAAACTGGTACAACTTTCCCCACAGTTTTTGTCAGCAAAGAAAAGGCGATCGTTACGTTCTATCCTGATGCTACTCCCCAGGGTGCAAAATGTAGAAGCTAATAACAGGACTTAGGTGATTTCTCACAATAATCTTACCAATTGGAGGGTAAACAACCGTTTGCCCCTACTGGCAATTTCTATTTTGGAAATCTCCTTAGTACAGCTTTTCGTAAAATGGTAGCTTTTTTAAACGCAGAGAAGCGCGGAGGAAAGCGCAGAGGGACACCGAGGCTGACTAAATTTATTAGCTACGAATTAATAAAATAGCGTACTTAGACAAAAATTTAGCCCAAACTAGCTTTATAAGTAAGGCTGGTTAAAACCGCGTGAGGAACAGGGAACACTAGCTAAAGTTCTCAACGATGAGACTTAAATAAAGTCTATTGTGCTATTGTTGAAATAACAGCACTTTTCACGTATTTAGACCAAATTCTGACTTATACATATCTTTGCGTCTCAGAAAGCAGTCAGATCAAAGCTTCTACTGTCCTAAACCCTATGCATAGCCTGCTTCTACCTTCGTCTAGCTTCTCGTCGGTAAGGAGCGCGAGAACGACTAGGAAGAAAGCAGAAAGACTATGCTGGCTCAACTCTGCGCTTCTAGGCTGTAAATTGTAAGATATGGTTGATTTACGAGAAAATAGCTGTACAATGTGGGAATAATCTTCGGAAAAGATCATCGTGAAAATCCTTTTCGGGAGATTTATCTGCAGAAAATCCAGCGAGAAATAGCCAGTAATGGGGAATTACGAGCGTTCCTACTAGACTTTACATCTGGGAAAGAAAATCTAAAAAATCCTAAAGGGATGTCTGAATCATCCCTTGAATTCGTCATTTCAATCTCCCAGCTTGAAAGCTGGAGAGAGGTGAAAACAGCTTCTCATATTCAGCTATGCGCGATTGAGACTTGTAAAGTCTATTAATCGCTAAATGCTGTTGGATTTATTCACTGAAAACACGCATTTCTGAAAATCTAGGAGAGTACACATGTTTGCAGCAAATAACAACAGTGCTAATGCTTTAGACACTGCTAATACCGGTTTGGCTAATGGAACTCAAGCAAGTGTACTTGGCTCCAACAGTGATCTTAAATCCCTCAGTACAGAGAATCTATTTACTGGCACTTCTAGTAGTAGTTCTGCTAAACTACCTGACTTGATCATAGAAAAGCCTAGTGAGATTGTAAAGGCAACAGCAGGTGATAAGGTCACACTCACCTATACGGTGAAAAATATTGGTAGTAGAAACGCGGGTAGTCACTATGTCGGTTTCTATCTATCCAAAGATGATAAATGGGATAGTAGTGACACTTTATTAGGTACTAACTCTTTTAATAAAGTTCAGAGTTTAGCTGCTGGTGCATCTACATCCCAAACCAAGGAATTCACCTTAGATCAGAATATCAAGACTGGGGATTATTATGTGCTGTATGTCGCCGATGACTGGTCTAGTGTCAAAGAAAGTAAAGAAGACAATAACTTCGTTGCCAAACAGATTAGCATTAGAGCGACTTCTTCACCAGACCTGACCGTAAGAAATGGCGACGCACCCAACACTGCGAAAGCAGGTAGTAAGATTAAGCTTTCCTATACGGAGAGGAATATTGGTAATGAAGATGCAGGTGAACATAAGGTTGGGTTCTATCTATCCAAAGATAATAAGTGGGATAGTAGTGATACCCTATTAGGTGAGAAATCAGTTAAGGGTTTACGTGCTAATAAAGATATCTCCCGAACCAAGGAATTCAGCTTAGATGAGAATCTCGCCACTGGTGATTATTACCTGCTGTATGTCAGCGATAACAATAATAGTGTCAACGAAAGCAATGAAACTAATAACTTCTTTGCCAAAAAGATTACCATTCAAGGTAAAAAAGCAAAGAGTAGTAATCTAAGCTTCAACGATACAGAATCTCCCATCAATTCAACTTCCTCCCTATCCATAGATCAGAATGTAGAAAAATTTGCTTCTACTAGTTCTGCACCAGACTTGATCATAGATGTAGACAATGACCTATCACCTGAAAGAGCGAAAGCAGGCAGTGAAATCAGCCTTTCGTACAATGAGAAAAATATTGGTAGTGGAGATACAGGTGAGCATAGGGTTGGCTTCTATCTATCCAAAGATGATAAGTGGGATAGTAGTGATACCTTATTAGGTTATGACTCGGTTGAGCCTATAAGTGCTGGTGAATATATCCCTCATACCAAAACCTTCAATCTAGATAGCAATATTGCGAGTGGGGATTATTACCTGTTATATGTGGGCGATGACCAAAATAATGTCACCGAAAGCGATGAAACTAATAACATCGTTGCCAAAGCTATTAGCATTCAAGGTAAGGACGTTAGCCCAAGCCTTAAGGATGCAAAATCCTCGATCCCTTCCGCTTCCTCACTAGCCATAGATGTGAATAATCAGGACTCACTTGAGATTGAGAAATTCGCTTCTTCCTCCCTAGCCATAGATGCGAATGATCAGGACTCACTTGAAATTGAGAAATTTGCTTCTACCACTTATTCACCATACTTGACGGAAAAAAATACCATAGCAACCGCAGCAGCGACAGCCGATAGTGAAACCGAGCTTTTCTCTAAGGGGAAAAAGATTGGTAGTAAAAGATAATTTCTTTCTTTGATCTACTTCAAAGACATCTGAATAAATTCTTCGCAAATTGAGGATAGAACGAATTCATAGAGTCACACTGATGAACAATACTATCCTCGATTTTCCTACCGCATCTGCACTACCAAGTTCTAGCAGCCGCTAACAAAAAATATCTCCGTTCCGTTGGTATAATAGCTGCATATAGCGTTTCCCAACCTAGGGCACGGCAGTGCCTTGCTCCTACACCTAGCGGTATAATATCGTACCCCATATCAAAGGGAAACGCTATAACAATTATGTCAATGAACAAACTTTCGCTCCTAGGGGGAACCTTCGCAGATGTCATTACTACTTTCTACTTTCTCTGAACATCTAGATATTCCTGAGCCTCAGTTAGAAGTTATTCTGGCAAAACCACTCAATGAGTTGCTCCAATCGGCTGAATTGCAGCAAAAATTAGAAAGCTTAGACACGAAGTTACTAAAAGAAACATTACCCACAGCAGGAGCAGTTTTAGCGAAGGAACTACCACCTTTTTACAATTGGCTAAAAAATGAATTGGGAGTCGAACGCGTTCCAGATAGTCCCGACCACGCAACAAAATGGGTAGTGGGGTTCCTCAATAATCAAGAAAGTTTAACTCGCTTAGTTGAATTACACCGTCCAGTAAGTCGTCCGGCTTTAGAAGCTTCAGTTCCTCGCCTGGTAGAAACATTTGCGGGTGTAGAAGATGCAAAGATTAGAGAGGAATGGCAAAAAGCGATCGCATCTCTGTGTTTAATTCTAGTTGCTGCTGCTCGTGAACAAGATAATTTGAATCTTGTCACCTCTTGAAGCCGGATGAGGGCGAACAACCGTTTGCCCCTATCTGCGACAACGTTAAATAGCAAAGCAATGCAGTGTTAAATCTGCAAACAAATTAGCCAGAGTTTAGGAATGTCTGCACTATTTGGCATTATGTGGCAAATGCTGGACGATGCTGAATCCAAGGATTAGCGGCTTCTAGTTGTGCTGCTAGGCTAATTAGGGTGGCTTCTGCTGCGGGTTTACCAATAAGTTGCACACTAATGGGTAGGCCATCGCTATCAAAACCTACTGGGAGAGCGATCGCTGGTTGTCCAGTTGCATTAGCTGCAGGACAAGGGGCTACCCAATTAATAATATTTTGAAATGTTTCTTCTGGACTCAAATCAGCCCATTCCCCCACCCGGATGGGTGAATGCAGATACACTGGTAAGACCAGCACATCTACAGTCTCAAAAAATGCCACAATTTGCCTAGCCGCTATTTGCAATTGAGCCACAGCTTGGACATATTCAGCCACAGAACCTGTACGTGTAAACAGCCAGCGATTCATGGGTTGCAAGACATCAGGCGGAAACCCCGATCCCACTATCCCAGCTTGCCAGACGACTTGAAACGGTGCAACTAAGCCGCTGAAATCTGGACATTTTTCTGTAATTTGATGACCGAGTTCTGCTAATAAATTGACTGTTTGCAATACCCCTTGTGTACAGTTAGCATCAGCTGTACCCAAGGGAGGAATGCTAGTAGCAAAAGCAATTCGCAAAGTACCGAGTTGGTTCTGAGTGGCGGCGAGAAATGATGGTTCTGGATCGGGTAACCAGTAAGGATCGCCTGTGGCATAGCCAGACATTGTATCCAAAAGGGCCGCTGCATCAGCCACAGTCCGGGCAATTGGCCCGTTCGTGGAAATCCCAGCCAAGCGATCGCCTAATGGTGCTTTACTCACCCTTCCCCGTGATGGTTTAATGCCTACTAAACCACAACAAGCCGCAGGGCCGCGAATCGAGCCACCGCCGTCAGAACCTTGGGCGATCGCACATAATCCTGCAGCCACCGATGATGCAGCACCGCCACTAGAACCGCCGGGAGTATATGCTAAGTTCCACGGATTTCTGGCTGGGGGAAATCCCGTAGGTTCGCTGTAAGGAAACGAACCAATTTCGGAAGTCGCTGTTTTACCGAGGAGAATAAACCCGGCAGCTTTAATCCGCGATACGACTCCATCGTCATATTCAGGAATATTATTTAGACACACCGCACTTCCATAGGTGCAGGGAACGCCTGCGACAGCATTGAGGTCTTTAATGGAAATGGGTACACCAAAAAATGGTGGTAATTCTGACGCATCTAGTAGTATTTCTGTTTTGGCTTTGGCATCTGCGATCGCCAAATCTGCCGTTACCGTAAAATAACTGCCCAATTGAGGATTTAATTGTTGAATCCGTTCTAAATATATTTCTACCAACTCTAGGGGAGACACTTCCCGGCGACGGATTAATTGCGCCAACTCTAGGGCTGGGGTAAATGCTAAATCAATTTCATTCATAGTCTTGTCGTGTTGTTGATTTAAACCCAACAGAGTTATCCTGACTTTACTGGAAAATGGCCGCTCATTTGTCAGAAAATATTTATTCTATGTAAGTAAACAAAAATCAATAAGTTGCTTAGGGAAGATGCTATGTCAGGGAACAGGCTTGAAAATCTCTTATACTACAAACGGATAAAAGCTGAACTTTGTCATACTGAGCGTAACGCAGTGAATAGATGTGATTGAGCGCCAAGTTTATATTTTGCGTCAGCCGACACAATCAGGCTACCAAGAAGAAATTATCCTACAGCAAGATGCAACCATCGCACCTTTAGCGTTTCCCGACATCCAAATACCATTTGCGGAATTATTTCTGCCTTAAGCCAAGAATAATTGCGTCATTGCGATCGCACTCTGTAGTCATTGACTGTCAACAGTCGAGCAATTAAACTTTTGTGCGATCTGTCAAAATCTCATAACCAGTTTCTGTCACTAACACGGTATGCTCAAACTGAGCCGACAGCGAATTATCCATAGTTACAGCTGTCCAACGGTCAGATAATGTCCGTGTGTGTCTAGAACCAGCGTTCAAAATTGGCTCAATTGCCAACGTCATCCCCGCACGTAATTTTACATTGGGCATTTCCCGCGTACGAAAGTTGAACACGGAAGGTTCTTCATGCAAGTTACGACCAACACCGTGTCCTGTGAATTCTTCCACTACAGTAAAACCATTAGCTTTCACATGGTCTTCTATTGCCCCAGCCATATCAAGTAGGTAAATACCCGCTTTAACTTGCTCAATACCTTTATAGAGGGCTTCTTCAGCTACGCGGATTAATTTAGCAGCTTCTGGTGTCACCTCACCTACGGCAATTGTAATGCAAGAATCACCGTGAAAACCTTGATAATAAGCTCCCGTATCTACTTTTAATACATCCCCAGTCCGAATCACTTTCTTAGGATTAGGGATACCATGCACAACTTCATTGTTAATACTGGAACAAATTGAACCAGGAAAACCGTGATATCCCTTAAAGCTAGGTGTTGCATCCATTTCGCGGATGCGTTTTTCTGCATAGGTATCTAAATCAGCTGTAGTCATTCCTGGCTGCACCAAACCAGAAATTTCTTTGAGGACTGTTGCCACAATTTTTGCTGCTTGCCGCATAATATCTATTTCACGCGGCGATTTGATTTCAATGCCTCGGCGTTGTTTTTTTGAAAATGGTTGCTGAGTAGTTTGAGAAAATAAGTTAGTGAGAATGTTCATAGGGGATTAAAAAATTATTGGTGCTGAAAGGTTTAAGGTGATTTGCTCGAGGTTAGTTGAGAAATAATATCTTTATTTAAATTAACTTATTTTTAACCTCAAACTACTACTTGTGATGATGGATGACTGTTGACTGATTTAATTGTTTACGGCAATCTCTCCAGTCATACCTGCTTCTGTGTGTCCTGGTATGGTACAGTGCAGGGCGTATTTTCCTGATTTCAGCGGTACAAATACCCATTCTGCCTCAGCGCCTGGTTTCAGTTCCAATTCGTGGATGGCTCCTTTAATTTCCACTTTCCCAGCTTCGACTTTTTGTGTCCAGATGCCATCGGCAAAGTCTTTCGCGGTGAAATAGTGCTTGAGTTGGCTGGGATTGGTGAGATGAAGAGTGTACCGTTTGCCTGCTAGAAACTCCAGCTTATTCGGCTCAAACTTGAGTTCGTTAGTAGAATTACCCAAGCTGACTGTAATTTCTTTAGCTGGTTGCTTGAGTAAATCACCAGATATATTTGCGGCGATCGCCTGTTTACTATTGATGACACAAAAACATAGCACTAACACCAAGATGATGTACGTACGGTGTATTATTTGCAGCCTACTTGGGGGAGTGGGAAATTTCACTATTTTACCTCGCTGTCCTCGCCAATTGTCGGTGAGGTTTTTCTATACTTATACCAATTTAATTAATGATTGCGATACATGGATTGTCTTGAAGAAGGGCGGGGAAACTCCGCCCCTACGAATGTATCTGTTGTATTCTTTTTGCAAATCGGTATTATAAAACTTTAAAAGGCCATAAAAAACACAGATAAACTCTTTTACTTATCTGTGCTGAGTTGAAGTACAAATTTCAAAAAATAAATTGTCGCTTCTCGTTGCAACAAGCTGCCCTAATTGAGGCTATTTTTGGCTGATTGTAGATGGAGTAATAGCCGCATACTGTTGGGGTGTCAGCACAGCTTCCTGAATATTCACAGGTTTAGGAATCACACCATTTTTATAGAAGTAATCAGCAACTCGCTGTTGCTCCTTGATTAAAGAAGGAGAAATGCCTCTCAATCCATAGGTGCGACGGCTAATGATCAAGTCCACCACATCGGGTGGTAGTTTTTGATACTGTACAACTAGTTTGGCGATTTCTTTGGGATTTGCCTGTGCCCAACGCTGGACTTTATCAATTTCCTCAATAACTATCCGCAGCACTCCGGGATTATCAATGGCGAATTTCTTCTGCCCAACATAGTATGCACCTGGGGATTCAATCCCTTGGGCGTTCCTCAGAATCCTTACCTTACCCAATTTTTCCGCCCTAGCTAAATGAGGATCACCCGTTGCCCAAACGGGAATTTTCCCTTCTATAAATGCACTAGCCGCTTCGACGTTAGGTATACTCTGGACTTTAATATCCTGATATTTCAAACCCACATCTTCCAAGGCTCTGAGGATGAAATAGTGAGATGCAGAACCTTTTTGGAAGACTACTGTTTTTCCTTTAATATCTTTGACACTCTTAATTGGAGAATCGGGTGGCACTACCAGCGCACTTCCTTTACCACTTTGTTTAGTTTGTTTTGAACCAACTACATAAACTATCGGCGCACCTGCAGCTTGGGCAAATATGGGAGGGGTTTCTCCCACGGAACCTAAATCTATTCTGCCAACATTCATGGCTTCCATCAGCTGCGGCCCTTGGGCAAATTGTGCCCACTCTACTTTGACACCCAAGGGTTCTAAACGTTTTTCTAAGACTCCGGTGATCTTGACTAAATCACCAGCTGTTTGAAACCCGACGCGGATGACATTGGTTTTAATTCCTGGTGGTTTGTTGGATGCTTGCGCTATTTTAATACCCGATAGTTGAGGTATTGAAGCAGCGAATAGTTTAGATATTGAGTTGTTGGATGCTGGATTGATTTTGGCTGCCCAGAGTTGAGATATTTTGGTGCTAGATGTGTCTATGGGAGACAAGTTTGCTGCTTTTTGACTGTCTCCAGAGCAACTGACTAATGTGAACGCAGTTCCTAAGGTTAATAATCCCGGTACTAAGAACGTTGTCAAGTGGCGAAAGATTTTGGGATGTTGAGGTTGGACTGTAGTCATAATAGGTTTTCTATGATGCAATTTGGGTTCATTTTTGTACAGGTCGTGCCATGCAAATCAGCCTTTTGAAATCAGGGGTGATCTTCGTTTCTGCACAGCTTTGCAAAGTGACTATCGCACCATGCAACTCAAAACTACTGTAAATCTATCGGTAAGCCGTAGTTTATGAATATACGGAGGCTATCATGGACATTCATCCAAAATCAAGTCTTGTTTCTGGGGTTATGTAGCTATAAGTTCACTATTTGATAGGTGAAAAAATAATCTGAGACGGAGAACAGCTAAATTTAATTGCTCTGGAAAGGGCGATCGCGTAAAAATAATAATTAAAGTGCTGTAATTTCTCTTAACAATGCCGCTAATGCAGCTTTCCCAAACCCTCTCCTCACAGTCAACACCAGAAGACAAGTGGGGATATGACTATGATTTGGTTATTGTCGGCGGCGGGATTATTGGATTAACCCTAGCCTCCGCTTTAAAAGACTCTGGATTGAGTGTATTGCTAATTGAAGCGAAAGTCGCATCAATAGCCGTAGCCAAAGGTCAAGCCTACGCGATTCACATGCTTTCGGCGCTGATTTATCAGGGAATTGGCATTTGGGACAAAATGCTGCCTCAAATTGCCAAATATCGCCAAGTGCGGCTTTCTGATGCCGATTATTCTGAAGTGGTGGAATTTGCAGCCACTGATTTAGATACACCAGAATTAGGGTATGTAGCGGAACACCAAGCCCTATTGCAGCCACTGCAAGAGTTTGTCCAAGGTTGTGCAAATGTAACTTATCTATGCCCAGCGGAAGTAGTGAATACGCAGTACCAGCAAGATGCTGTCACCATAGATATCAAAATTGCCGACGATATCCAGACAGTCCGCAGCAAATTATTGGTAGCCGCTGATGGAGCGCGATCGCCTATTCGTCAAGCTGCAGGGATTAAAACCTCTGGCTGGAAATATTGGCAATCATGCATTGTGGTATTTGTCAAGCCAGAAAAATCCCACAATGATACCGCCTACGAAAAATTTTGGACTAGTGGGCCATTTGCGATTTTACCCTTACCAGGGAACCGCTGTCGCATCGTCTGGACAGCACCCCACGCAGAAGCCAAAGCCTTATGTGCTTTGGATGATCAGCAATTTTTGGCAGAACTCACCAGGCGCTATGGCGAACATATGGGTAGGTTGGAATTATTAGGCGATCGCTTTATTTTTCCAGTGCAACTCATGCAGAGCGATCGCTATGTCCTCCCCCGACTAGCATTAATTGGGGATGCAGCCCACAATTGTCATCCCGTCGGTGGACAAGGTTTAAATTTGGGGATTCGAGATGCAGCCGCTTTAGCACAAGTTATCCAAAAAGCCACAGCAGCAGGTGAAGATATTGGTAATATTCAAATCCTCAAACGCTATGAACGCTGGCGTAAAGTAGAGAACCTGACAATTTTAGGTTTTACTGATTTGTTAGATCGAGTGTTTTCTAATAACTTCTTACCACTTTTGCTAGCTCGTCGCCTCGGTTTATGGATTATGCGTCGAGTCCCCGTGTTAAAAATCTTTACTCTCAAATTGATGATTGGTTTGAAAGGGCGGACTCCAGAATTAGCGAAACGGTGAAAGGGAAATCAGGAGAAAGGAGGCAGGAGTCAGGAGAGTTATATATAGGACTTACGCAAGTGTCATATTTTTTTCGTTTAGGTTGTCAAAAGTCAACGGTCAAGAGTCCAAAAAACCTTAATTTTTGACCCTTGACTCTTGACTTTTGACCCTTACATCAAAAAATATGTGTGCCAGTTGCGTAAGTCCTGTAAATTTTGGGCTGCGTTCTAAAATTGAGATAGTCAAACGTTTTCGTGTAGCCGGAGTTTCTCAAGGTAGGCGAATATGCGTACTGTAATTACACCTGAAAGCATCGAGTTGCCACCTGGTACAGTCGTCAGGATGTTGGGATCTTGGCAAGACTATCAAGCACTGAGTGAGCAACTAGGCGATCGCTGCTCACCTCGCATTAAATATCGCAGGGGAGAGATTCTGCTAATGACACCGCTACCAGAGCATGGAAGAGATGCGAGTTTGCTGGGGTTGATAGTAATAGCTTTACTTGACTACTTAAACCGCATATACGACTCATTTACGCCCATCACCATGAGCTTGCCAGAATTCAGTGGCATTGAGCCTGACTTTTGCTTTTACATTGAAAACTGGAAAGCAGTAGTAGGTAAAAAGAGAATTAATTGGGAATTTGATCCACCACCTGATTTAGTGATTGAGGTAGACGTTACTAGCTATACCGATATAAATGACTATCTCCCTTATAAAGTGCCAGAGATTTGGCTGTTAAAGAATAGGCAGCTCTTAGTTTATAGATTACAGGGTGAAAATTACGTAATTACAGAAAGCAGCTACTTTCCCAACGTTTCCGAAATTGTGCGACAATGCCTGCAAATTGGCACCGAGCAGACAATAAGTCAGGCGATTAGGTGGTTAAGGGGCTTTTTGCGTGGCAGTGAACCTGCTTTATAGTCAAAGGGAAATCAGAAGACAGAATTCAGGAGTCAGGAGAATTCTATATTCTGGCTCCTGAATTCTGAATTCCTTTTATCAGAAAGATTTAATCGGATCAAGTGTGTCCTAAACAGTTACTGGCTAACCAAAATTAAGCAAGCATCTATACATCCTTAAACTGGGGATTCTAATTTTTTTGCAAAAGAATAAATATTTAACCATAAAAAGTGATTACACTTCCCGCTAGTAGTGCTAAAGTTTCAAGAAATTAATCTGAAATTTTCAGCGGGTATCCATGCTGAAGCAGCTCAAAAAAAATCCAATTCCCATCATCGCAGGTGCAGGACTATTTGCCTTTCTAGCAGGGGCAATGGTTTCAGCTCCTCAGATTGGAAAATCCTTGGGGCAATGGCTAAAACATGGCAATAATCAGCCTGAGCAAATATCTGAGGCTACTAAAGCTAAATCAGCCGTTTACCCACTGGTATCACAATCTCTGCCAGAAAGAGCGGCTAAGTTAGCAGCGATCGCTCAAGATTCTCGTTCCCCAGATCAAAAACGCGCCCGTTATCTGTTAGCTAGTGATTACATTGAAAGAACCCAAGCGCAAAAAGCCCTGATTTTGCTCACAGGACTGGAAAAAGACTATCCCATCCTCGCGCCTTACATTTTGCTGAAACAGGCGCAAGCAGAGGATATGTTGGGCGAAGAAGGTAAAGCTTCGGATCTCAGACAACAAGTGCTGAAGCAGTATCCCAAAACAGCAGCCGTAGTTAAAGCCATATATTTGATCGCTCAACCGCAACTTCAAGATCAAGCGATCGCCCAATTTCCTTCTCATCCCCTAACTTGGGAAATTATCCGGAAGCGGCTGCAAGACAATCCCAATCAGCCGCAATTACAGTTAATTTTGGCAAAATATGCTACAGATCAACCAGGAATTGTCGGGGTGTTAGATGACCTAGTCAAGCAGCCTAACCTCAAATCTGAAGACTGGGAAATCATTGGTGCAGCCTATTGGGCAAACAGTGAATTTGACAAAGCCGCCAAGGCTTACGCCAAAGCACCTAAAACCGCAGAAAACCTCTACCGAAATGGACGCGGTTTACAGGTGGGAGGCAAAGAACAAGAAAAAGCGATCGCCATCTACAAACAAGTAGTACAGCAATTCCCAGAGTCCACAGAAACTGGCACTGCTCTGTTACGTTTGGCTGAATTAGCAAAAACCCGTAAAGATGCTTTACCATATCTTGACCAAATAATCAAGAGTTTTCCTGATATTGCTGGTAAAGCCTTAGTAGAAAAAGCCAAAATTTTTCAAGGATTAAAAGATACTAAATCAGCAAGCGAGACTTGGCAGTTACTCATAGCTAAATACGGCAATTCTGATGAAGCAGCAGAATACCGTTGGAAAATCGCCCAAGAAAAAGCCAAAGCCAAAGACTACCTCGGTGCATGGCAATGGGCAGAACCAATCACCACCAACAACCCCAACAGCATTTTGGCTCCTAGAGCAGGTTTTTGGGTAGGTAAATGGGCGACTAGCTTGGGCAAACAACAAGAAGCGAAAACCGCCTATGAGTACGTGTTGAGTCAGTTTCCCTACTCATACTATGCATGGCGATCGGCGTCAATTTTGGGGCTGAATGTGGGCAACTTTAACACCATTCGCCAAATGAACCCGGAAGTGGTCCCATTTCAACGCCCGGTGCCGACTGCTGGTTCTGAGACTTTTAAAGAATTGTATCTGCTAGGTCAAAACCGCGACGCTTGGTTGCAATGGGAGACGGAATTTCAAAACAAAACTAAACCAACAGTCGCAGAACAATTTACCGAAGGATTAATGCGGCTAGCAAATGGCGAAAACCTCATCGGCATTGACAAAATCTCTAAATTGGAAGATCGGGAAATACCAGCTGAACAAGCTCAATATCAAGCCCTCAGCAAACAAAGTATCTACTGGCAAGCCCGTTATCCGTTTCCCTATTTTCAGGAAATTGTTAAATGGTCTAATGAACGGAAACTTAATCCTTTGTTAGTGACTGCCTTGATGCGCCAAGAATCTCGGTTTGAGGCGAAAATCAAATCCTCTGCCAACGCTACTGGTTTAATGCAAATCATCCCAGACACAGCTAAATGGATTGCCCCACAAATCAAGTTGGACAGCAAACAAATTAACCTAGAAAATCCCAATGACAACATCATGCTGGGAACTTGGTATTTGGATCATACCCATCAGAAATATAACAATAATTCCTTGCTGGCGATCGCTAGTTATAATGCTGGCCCTGGGAACGTCTCTAAATGGCTGCAAACCATCTCTACCAAAGATTCAGACGAATTTGTCGAAGAAATCCCCTTTGATGAAACCAAAAATTACGTGCGTCAGGTGCTTGGTAATTACTGGAATTATTTAAGGCTTTACAACCCGGAAATTTCCAACATCGTCGGACAATACTCGGCTCAACATCCACAATTACCGACGCAGTAATTTTGGGGCATTGGGCATGGGGATATTTTCCCCATCGCCCCATCGATTTATCACCAAGACCAGTAAAAATCAAGCTATAGCCTGTGAAAATGCTTCCAGGTTGCGTGGTCGGTAACGCAGAATTACCATTGATGGCAGGGTTGGATCTGTCGGTTCGTAAGTCTCGTAGTGGCTATAATCCCAAATCTGGTTTTCATCACCATAATGAGAAGCCGTATATGTAATTTTGTAGTTACGAGTACCAACATGCATTTGTTAGCCGTTCTTACTGGCATGACATCGAGGCAGAGAGGGTAAGAGATGCTTTACCTGAAGCCACTCTAAGAAAGATTGAGCGAGTACTTGGTGTTGATTTTGGTGTGGACTTCAATGGTTAACGCCCTAGCAATTCCAGATAAAATAGTCTAGAAATGTTGCCCAATAGCTGACTCATGACACCACAAGATTTAGATAGTGTATTGCAGTCCGCTCCACTGGGGGAATCCACAGATGCGGCTGACTCCAACTCTCCTGACATCGAACTTGAAGGATATGGCGACTCAGATACTGATCCACTTGATCAGTTACCAGGTGAGGTCGAAATGGGCTTTTTCGACCATTTAGAGGAGTTGAGACTGCGGATTTTTTACGCGCTAATTGCAGTAGTAGTAGCAGTTATTAGCTGTTTTTTTGCCGTTAAGCCAATTGTCCAGTTGCTGGAAGTTCCCGCACAAGGAGTGAAATTTCTGCAACTGGGGCCAGGAGAATATTTCTTTGTCTCCGTCAAAGTGGCTGCTTATACTGGCTTGCTGCTTTCTAGTCCGTTCATCCTTTACCAAATTCTCCAGTTTGTCCTCCCCGGACTGACTCGCCGGGAACGTCGCTTAGTGGGGCCTGTAGTTTTAGGTTCGAGTGTGTTGTTTGGTGCTGGGTTAGTATTTGCTTACTATCTCCTCATCCCCGCCGCTTTGAAATTTTTTATCAGCTATGGTGCAGATGTTGTAGAACAACTGTGGTCGATAGAGAAATATTTTGAATTTGTGCTGCTGCTGTTATTCAGCGTTGGTTTAGCTTTTCAAATTCCTGTGATCCAAACTCTGCTTGGTGCTTTGGGAATTGTTTCTTCCCAGCAAATGCTTTCTGGCTGGCGTTTTGTGATTATGGGATCAGTGGTTTTGGGCGCTATTCTCACGCCTTCAACTGACCCCCTGACTCAAAGTCTATTAGCAGGTGCGGTGCTAGTACTGTATTTTGGTGGTATCGGTTTGGTTAAACTTATTGGTAAATGATAGTGGCTAGTACAAAAAGGCTGAAATCAAGAAATCTGTACCCCTGCGAGGAAGCAAGCTACGCGTAGCGTCTCCGCAGGAAAAGGCTGAAATCAAGAAATCTGTACAGTCAGCTTTTCAAAAATTTGTAATAGCTACTTTATTCAGAACCAATTAAAAAATTAAGATAAGTAATGTCACAAATTAGCTATTTAGACTTTGAAAAAGTCGATATTCGCGTTGGCAAAGTTATCAAAGCCGAAGAATTTACCAAGACACGAAAACCAGCTTATAAACTATGGATAGATTTTGGCGATTTGGGAATCAAAAAATCTAGTGCCCAAATTACCAAGCTTTATCAGCATGAGGATTTAGTAAATAAGTTAATATTAGCTGTTACTAATTTTCCCCCAAGACAAATAGCTGATTTTATGTCAGAAGTTTTGGTTTTAGGAGTTGTTTTAGATGATGGCGATGTTGTCTTAATTCAACCAGATAGGGAAGTTCCTTTAGGCAAAAGAATTTTATAATTTGTCATTTGTCTCCTAACTCCTCTAGCTGACAATTACAATATCCACTCAGAAGCGCGTTCACCCAAATCTAGAGGTATACTCACAGCTTTACCAAGTCGGGGGCGATCGCGTGTTTGTGTAATAAATGTTTGCACTTGCATTGTGCCACCCAAAGCATGAAGATAATTAGCAATGGTATCAAGATGCGCTTGGTACTCATCCTCAGTCATGGGAAAAGAAGCTTGCTCTAAATATTTCCACATGACTTGGAGAAATATCTTCCCTTGCGATCGCCGCAACTGGACATCATAAGAGTGTCCCCACTTATCAATCAACATTTGACGTAATTCTTGTCCTGTCATAGATTATCTCATTCAAATTTTTACATTTAGTTATGATGTTAAGTTCCGTAACTCAAGTATGATAAGGATATAAAGAAATGTAATGCTAACAGAAAAGATGCTAGAAATATCTTGCAACAGAAAAGTATGGCATCGTTGTGGGCGTTAGCATTTCGACTCAGATAAGAGTCACTTAATTATTAGTACTCTTGTCAAAATGCTTAACAAAATACACAAAGAGCGCGTAGATTATGGCTCAATTTTCTGAATCAGCAGATGTGCCTGACATAGGGCGTCGTCAATTCATGACCTTGCTCACTTTTGGGACTGTCACTGGAGTGGCTCTGGGAGCATTGTATCCCGTTGTCAAATACTTTATTCCACCAGCTACTGGTGGCAGTGGCGGTGGGACAACGGCAAAAGACGAGTTAGGTAACAGTGTTAGCGCCGCTAAATTTCTAGGAAGCCATAACGTAGGCGATCGCGCCCTAGTTCAGGGACTCAAGGGCGACCCCACTTATCTAGTGGTAGAAAGCAAAGAGGCTATTGGTGATTACGGCATTAATGCCATCTGCACCCACTTGGGTTGTGTTGTTCCCTGGAATGTGGCTGAGAACAAATTTAAATGTCCTTGTCACGGTTCCCAATACGACGCCACAGGTAAGGTTGTGCGCGGTCCAGCACCACTTTCGTTGGCACTGGCACATACCAAAGTTGATGAGGACACAGTCGTCCTCACCCCTTGGACTGAAACCGACTTCCGTACCGGCGAAGCACCTTGGTGGGCTTAATCAGTGCTGAGTAATGAGTTATTAGTCAAGAGTCAAAAGTCAAAAGTGTTGACAAATGACAAATGACCAATGACAAATAACCAATGACCAATTCATCAGAGAATCGTTGTCCTTATTGAGATGAGAAATGCTTTTACAACAGCGAGGTTAGCTCGCAGTGCTAGAGCGATAGTAAAAACATTGCTCATAGCGATCGCTACCGTGACATTTTTCTTCACCAGCGATCTAGCCCATCCCCAAGCCGCTGCTGCCTATCCCTTTTGGGCACAGCAAACCTATCCGGAAACACCCCGCGAGCCAACTGGGCGGATTGTTTGTGCTAACTGTCACCTAGCAGCCAAGCCCACGGAAGTAGAAGTTCCCCAATCTGTGCTGCCTGACACCGTGTTTAAAGCCGTGGTGAAAATACCCTACGACACCAGCGTGCAACAAGTTGGTGCTGACGGTTCTAAAGTTGGCTTAAATGTTGGTGCTGTATTGGTATTACCGGAAGGCTTCAAGATTGCTCCTGAAGAACGTATTCCTGAGCAGTGGAAAGAAGAAGTTGCGGATTTACCCTATCAATCCTACAGCGAAGATAAAGACAATATTGTCATCATTGGACCTCTACCTGGTGAGCAATATCAAGAAATTGTCTTCCCAATACTTTCTCCCAACCCTGCAACTGACAAAAACATCCACTTCGGTAAATATTCAGTTAATGCCGGCGGGAACCGAGGACGTGGACAAGTCTACCCCACAGGTGAAAAAAGCAACAACTCAGTTTATAGTGCTTCTGCAACTGGCACAATTAGCAAAATTGCCAAAGAAGAAGATGAAGACGGCAACGTCAAATATGTCCTGAGCATCCAGAGTGAATCTGGTGAAGTGGTTTCTGATACCGTTCCCCTAGGCCCAGAACTGATTGTTTCCGAAGGACAAGCAGTAAAAGCAGGTGATGCTTTGACCAACAATCCCAATGTTGGTGGATTCGGTCAAAAAGATACGGAAATTGTGCTGCAAGACGCTAGCAGAATCCAATGGCTGATTGCCTTCATCGCGCTTGTGATGACTGCTCAAGTACTGTTGGTACTCAAGAAGAAGCAGACTGAAAAAGTCCAAGCTGCTGAAATGAATTTCTAAATTCTTTCCTAAATAATCACTTTGAGGACAGGTAAATTACCTGTCTTTTTTTAGATTAATTATGGCAAAAATTCAGAATTTAAAGCTTGTTCTTGATTGTAAGGACATATTTCTGGAAACACCTGTTCACCCAATTTAGTTTCTCTAATTGCTAAAGCCAAACCTAGTTCATAGAAGGTTTTAAACACCGAACAAAGCCTCGAAAATGTTGGGTTTCGCTCCGCTCAATCCAACCTACACCTAATGCACTATTTTAGCCTTGCCACGCCAGTAGGGTGCGTTAGGACAGAGTCCGTAACGCACCAAAGTCTTAGGACGGTGCCGTACTCTCGCTGCTAACAAAACGCCAGTTGCTACAACGGAGAAAACCTCCCTTCGGGTTCGCCACTTCGACGGGACGGAAACCGA
Organism: Calothrix sp. PCC 7507; assembly: GCF_000316575.1. Taxonomy (GTDB): domain Bacteria; phylum Cyanobacteriota; class Cyanobacteriia; order Cyanobacteriales; family Nostocaceae; genus Fortiea. The sequence continues at coordinate 2,022,710 of NC_019682.1, forward strand.
CACCGCTGAGTGGTCTCACCGCAACGCACTAGCTCCCCTACGTATATTTCAAAAATCAAATACTAGTTCTATAGCAGTTCTCCAGAGCTACATAACTCAACATAAAAATATTTTTTGAGTTGACCTACTGAATTTTTTTTTACTAGATTCATGCTAGTTCTAGTCTTTACTACTTACAAAATCCTTCCGTAGTATTTTATAATTCAAGTATTTACGTGTACATACATAGTAAATAGCTTACATGACTTCTTCACATTGACTTCAGAAAGATAAACTCACTGATGAAAGAGATAAATATCTCACCAAACTAGTTCACTTAAGTAAGTAATGACGAATGCAACGAGAGTAATTAAACTATAGTCTCAAAGAGATTGCATACCGCCAAAGAGCGAAGGAAAGTAAAACTTCCCAGTTTTTGTAGTCAGTTAGAGTTCAGTTCGCTTAATTAAACCGTAGTAGCCAGCTACGGTTTTTTTTGCTTATATTTCGGTGTATACCCTAAGGACATTCAGCACTAATCAGGTAAAGATTGATTCGTATTAAGCATCTGTAATTACTCCAGAACGACTGAGAGCGGCTCTGGAGCTTCTTTTGTAGCGCTGCTTATAAAGGACGGTAAACCCGGTAGTTGATATTGGGGAAAATATTATCCATCAACTCGACTTTTTCCAGCCAACCACTATCAACCTTGCCGATTTTAACGTCTTCATAGAGCTTATTGAAACGCATTAAGTGCGATCGCGTCCTTCTCACCGCATAAGGAACCATAGTTCCCGTCCGCATAATAAACGCCCAGTCAGAAGATTGCGCCAGTAAAACTTCTCTGGCTGCTTGGTTGAGTGCTTTCCATTGCAATTCATCTTCAGGTTCCAGATGGGAAATTTCAATCATGCGTTCAGCCGCTTTGTGCAAGTGCGGATAAATCCACGCATTTGTTTCATTCAACCAATACTCATGGAACCCCTTAAAACCCCAACTTGACTGAGAAGGACGAGAGACTTGTTGAGTGGGATGTGCCCGTAAATAATCTGCCAAATGAGTCATAGCATAAGTTCCTTGGTCATACCATGACTTGCGGAACAGGTAATCAATAAACCAAGGGCCTTCATACCACCAATGTCCGAATAATTCGGCATCATAGGGTGAAACGATAATCGGTGGCCGCTGCATAATCCCGTAGAGATTTTCAGCTTGCCGTTCTCGATTATACATAAAGTTAGCCGCGTGTTCTGCTGTCTTTTCCTTTGCCCAATAAGGGTCATAGAGTGCTTTATCTGACAGACCTAAGCCACGTCCTGTAATTTTGTGATACTTAATGCCCGTGTTTTTTCGCTGGCCATTAGGCATGATGTAGGGCTTAATGTACTCATATTCAGCCTCCCAGCCCAAATCTTTATAAAATTCGCGGTATTCTGCAGCACCAGGATAGCCGACTTCAGAAGACCATACCTGCTGAGAAGATTCATGATCGCGGCCAAAAACCGCAACCCCACTTTCTGTAAAAATCGGGGCATAAGTACCAAACCGAGGACGGGGACGGGCATACAGAATACCATGTCCATCAGTGAGGAAGTAGCGCAAACCCGCATCAGCCAGCATTCGGTCTACACCTTCATAGTAGGCACATTCCGGCAGCCAAATACCCCTGGGAGCTTGACCAAAAGTTTCCTCGTAGTGTTCGCAAGCTACTTGAATTTGTGCCCACACAGCCTGTGGATACATTTTCATCAGTGGTAAGTAGCCGTGGGTAGCACCGCATGTAATAATTTCTAAATTATTAGTATCTTGGTACTGCTTAAAAGCTGTCACCAAATCACCGTCATAGCGTTCCCATATCTGGCGTGCTTCATTAAACTCAGTGGCGTAATGTTCAGCTAAGTAACGAATATGTCCATTGTGGACATTACGCTCGGCTTCCAGTTCTATAAGTTCCTCTAACTGGGTTAAGTGTGCGTCATAGCGTTCTTGCAACAAAGGGTCACGGAGCATTGACACTAGCGGCGGTGTCATACTCATAGTGATTTTAAAGTCGATGCCGTCTCGCTTTAAGCCTTCAAATACTTTTAATAAAGGGATATAAGTTTCAGTAATGGCTTCATAAAGCCATTCTTCCTCCAGCACGTAGTCACTTTCTGGGTGACGAACGAAGGGTAGATGTGCGTGGAGTACGAGCGCGACGTAGCCAATAGCCATAGTTATTTTTGGGTGGTGCGTGTAAGTTGAAGGTCGAGAGGGTGGGCGTAAATTAACAATATTTTAAGACTTTATGGGGATCGTGACGGTGGGAGCGTAAACTATTCACATAAAAGCAGGGGTTGTTAACCTCCATGCAAATTCCCAACCCTAATCTTTTGCGACTTAAAATTAGACTTTAGGTGATTTCTCACAATAATCTTACCAATGGAAGGGCAAACAACCGTTTGCTCCTACTCGCAATCTCATGGTAATTTCTATTTGGGAAATTTCCTCATACTAAAGATGACAAAGATTAACTGCTTTGCGAACTGATAGCCTTTTCTACGAAATCTTCCAAACCGACCCCAATATTGTCTTTGAACTCATTAACAGACAGTCTCCCAGAAACGCGACTTACAGTTTCGCCTCTGTGGAAGTCAAAGAAACCAGCTTTCGGATGGATGGTATTCTAGTACCACCTATCTATGCTGCTGATTTACCCATAGTATTTGTGGAAGTTCAAGGATACAAAGACACTAAAAAAGTTCTGTACTCTAGCTTTATTAGTGAAATTTTCCTGTATTTACACGATTATCAGCCTGTGAATGACTGGCAAGCTGTCCTGATTTTTACCAAGCGCAGTTTAGATCCTGGACTACCTAGAAACTATCGTTTATTTGCACCTAGTGAACAATTTCAACGGATTTATTTAGATGAATTAAGTGAAAATACTGAATTATCCTTGGGTTTGAGTTTATTGCAACTTGTGGGCTTAGGGGAGGAAGTTGTCGCTGCCCGTGGTAGAGAACTCATTATACGCACCCATCAGGAGGTGACAGACACTAATGCACAGAAAAAGTTTATAGAATTAATAGAGACGGTCTTCGTATACAAATTTCCAGACTTGAGTAGAGAGGAGATTGAGGCCATGTTGGGACTGAACGAACTCAAGCAAACACGAGTTTATCAAGAAGCTTTAGAAGAAGGACTTGAGCAAGGACTTAAGCAAGGTAAACTGGCAGCAGTACCATTGTTGTTGAAAGTAGGGATGACTGTTGAAGAAATTTCTGAACAGTTGGGTGTGAACCTAGCAGCAGTCCGGCAAATTGCACAACAGCAGCAGTCGGAATGAGAAATGCGTTCGTCGTTCGACGAAGTCGTTCTCGTTCGCGTAGCGTCTCCGTCAGGAGAAGAGTAGACGTTGCCGTTGGCGTTGGCGTTGGCGTTGGCGAAGCCTCTCGTAGAGAAGCCTCTCGTAGAGAAGCCTCTCGTAGAGAAGGCATCGCCCAGCGATTTTGTCTAATTATTTACCTAAAAAATTTGCTCAGGGTCAACACCTGCGGCTTTTAGCCTCTGTACCAATATTTCAGCCCGTTGTCGTTCTTGTTCTATTTGCTGGTTTGCTTGCTGTAACTGTTGGTTTGCTTGCTGTAATTGTTGGTTGACTTGCTGTAATTGTTGGTTGGATTCTTCCTCTGGAAGCATTACTATTTGCCCATCTGGGGTAAAAAAGCGTAATTTGCCTACATTTACTCCTAGATATAAACCTAACTGCTGACTCCACAACCAACCCTCAGAAGTGAATACAAGTTCTTGGTATTGGCCATCAACCAAGTGAAACCCTTGTAATTCCAAGCTAACTGGGTCAAACCAGAAGTAATCAGGGGTACGGAATGTATTTTGATATATCTGCTTTTTTAGACCTTTATCCACCGTAGCAGTGGAATCAGATAACATTTCGATAATCAGATGAGGATACTTGCCGTCTTCTTGCCAGACAACCCAACTTTTCCGGTCTTTTTTTTCGGCATCTAAAACTACAAAAAAATCCGGGCCGCGAAATTCTTCTGACTTTTTTTGGTTGGGACTAAAGTAAACAGTCAGGTTTCCCGTAGCATAAAAATTATTGCGATCGCGCCACCACCACTTAATCAAGCGGATCAGTAACTCTATTTGTTCGCGGTGTAAATCAGATTCCAAGGGGGGTTCGTCACTGTAGATGTCGCCTGGTGGAAAAATTATACTGTCAGTGACATCGGTTTGAGAAGCAGTAACCAAAGATTGAGACATACAAATCGCACTTTTTTGTTTCTATCCTATCGTGACTAATCGCTCTCTTTATTCCTCACTATCTCGATATAAATCCTGCAAATCCTGCAACTGAGTTTTCCGAGCAATCCGGCGATATTTTTTACTTTCTAGCTTAGGTTCATATTGACTTTGACCTTTGCCTTTAGATTTTAATTTCATGTTTGATTCAGGATCGGCTTGTTGATGCAGGTGAGTTTGATGAGCGATCGCTTGATCTAAAAATTCCAAATAATGTGCATATCGTTCCCAATCTCCCCGCACCACGCAGTCTGGCTCGTCGTGATGCACACAATCGCTAAACCGACAACTACCAACTGCTAACCTTTCTCTTGCTTCTGGGAAATAATGGATTAATTCTTCAGGAGTACAATCAAGGTCAGGTTGGTTAAAACCAGGAGTATCCGCCAGCAAGCCACCATCAGGTAACTCAAATAATTCTACATGGCGGGTTGTATGGCGACCACGAGCTAATTTACCAGAAACTTCCCCCACGCGCAGGTTGGTATTGGGAATTAATTTATTGATCAGACTTGATTTACCCACACCGGAAGGGCCAGCAATCACAGTCATTTTATTGCTTAGATAGTTGGCTACTTGGTCAATATTTAGCTCATTGCTGACGCTGATAAATATCGGTTGATAACCCCAAGCACAAAGGCGATCGCTAATTTGTTGCTGCTCTTCTGGTGTAACTAAATCACTTTTATTCAGGCACAAAACCACATCCACATCAGTAGACTCTGCCTTAATCAGAAAGCGACTCAGCTGATAAGGCTCTAGGGGTGGATCAGCTACAGCAAATACCAGCAGGATTTGGTTCACATTGGCGATTGGTGGGCGGTCTAACTGACTTTGGCGAGATAAAACCTCAGCGATCGCCCCTCGTCCCCCAGACCAATCTGGCTCCTCTACAACCACACGATCGCCAACCATCACCTGCTGGCCAATTTTTTTCAGGCGCATCCTGCGAGTACATAGGAGTAAGGAGGGATGAGGAAGAATTTTCTCCCCATCCTCCTGATCCAGCTGGACTTTATAAAAATTAGCCTGCACAGCTAAGACTGTCCCTAGCAACTGTCTAGTAGGTGAAATGGTTTCCCCTCTCATTAGGCTGTTATGGGACGGCGTACTAACAAAGCAAAATAACCAGCATAATCTACAATTTCTTCCACCTGATAGCCTGCCATTGTGAGGCTATCAGGAACCTGCTCAATTGGCTCTCCAGGGTCTAACCAAACTTCGAGTAAACCTCCTGCTGGCATTTTCTCCAAACGGAGTTTTGTCCGCACAAAATTAATTGGGCAAGGAGTACCGCGCAAATCTAGTTGAGCATCAGGAGATGATAGAGAGGATAAACTCATGACTTAAACAAATTTCCCAAGAATCCTTCTAGACCACCTTTACCAGTGCGATCGCCTTTAATTTTCGCCAGTTTCTCTAACAATTCTCTCTCTTCCGGAGTTACCTTGTTGGGAATATCAATTAAAACTGTCAGCATGTGGTCACCGCGACTGACAGGATTACCCAAACGCGGTACACCCCGATTTTCCAACTTCATCACTGTATTTGGCTGGGTTCCCGCTGGAATAATCAACTCCACTAGCCCATCAACCGTTTCCACTTCCAAACGACAACCTAAAATTGCTTGCAGATAGCTAATTTTGATTTCTGAGAGAATGTTAATGCCATCGCGGTGGAATTCTTCATCCTCATTCACAAACAAGTAAACATACAAATCCCCAGGAGGTCCACCACGTTGACCTGCATCACCTTCTTGGGAAATTCGCAAGCGAGTACCATTATCCACCCCAGCCGGAATGGTAATTTTCAGTTTCTTTGCTACTTGATTTGTGCCCTTACCGTCACAAGCATCACATTTATCTTCAATTACCATCCCTGTACCATTACAGGTAGGACATGTTGAAACTTGCGTAAAACTGCCGAAAGGAGTTCTAGTCACGCGGCGTACTTGACCCGATCCGCTACAGGTCGAACAAGTCCGAGGACGAGTTCCTGATTTTGCGCCTGAGCCTCCACAAGTGTCACAAGTTTCTAGATGCGAGATGCGAATTTCTTTTTCACCACCAAATACCGCCTCTCGAAAATCTAGCTTCAGGTCTAGCCTTAAGTCGTCACCACGCACTGGCCCATTGCGTCGTCTTTGTGTCGGGCCACCCATACCGCCAGCAAAGCCACTGAAAATGCTTTCAAAGATATCAGCAAAGCCACCCATGTCGCCCACATCTTGGTAGCCTGCAGCAGCACCTGAGACTCCAGCTTCACCAAAACGGTTGTAACGCTCTCGGATTTCCGGCTCGGAAAGCACTTCATAAGCGCGGTTGATTTCCTTAAAGCGCTCCTCCGCACCCGGTTCTTTGTTCACATCTGGGTGATACTTCCGGGCTAAACGGCGGTAGGCTTGTTTGATTTCTTCTTTGTCGGCGTCACGAGAGACACCTAGAATTTCATAATAGTCGCGGGCCATATAGCAAAGGTAAAAGTTAGAAGGAAGAAGGCAGGAGGTGAGCTAGCGCGGTCTGGGGGAGCCACTGCGTCCTTGGGCTTCTCCAAGTGTAGCAAGTGGCCGGCCATGTCTTCCCTATGAGTGATTGGCGATCTTCGTAGCGTTAGCCACGTAGGAGCATCACCCAAAGGGAAGAAGGTAAAAGTTAATCTTTGTTAATAATTGATCTTACCTTTTACCTTTGACAAAAATCACGAACAAGTTTTGAGTAACAGGTGCTTTCTTCGTAAAATACGACAAAAGCGATGGAAGTTAAGAGCTAAGAGAGCCTTTGCTCAAACTTCTCACTGCCGAGTCGGCTGTCTCTTTTACAATTGTGCTACTTAGACGAGAAAAGCCGACTCATCAACTAGAGGGGCTAGCCGCACAATTAGGTGTGGAAAACCCCCCACATGAATTTTTGTATTTGTGTTGGAACACTGACTAGCTAACTGTAATTCGCTTCTACAATCTAGCAAACTTGGGGAATGGGAAAGGGAGCAGGGGAGCGGGGAGATGAAGGGACAAGGAAATAAACAAAACTCCTAACTCTTAACTCCTAACTCAGCACTCAGCACTCCTAACGCCCAATGCCCTATTTTTAATCTATCGCCTCATAATCGGCTTGTGCGGTGCTGTCGTCATCAAAATCAAAGTTAAATTGTGGTATTAGTGTTCCACTCATTGCCTGTTCTTGTTCTGAGGACGGCGTATGATCTGAAACTTGTTCTCCCTCATCAGTGACGGTGTTAGCTCGGTTATATACATTTGCACCAATGGCAAATAGAGCTTGTTGGAAGTCGTCTAAACGTTGCTGCAATTCTTTTGTGGAAATACCAGAATCAGTCATTGCAGTTTGGAGTTGTGAAACTTTTTCATTGGCTAAGGCTTTAGTCTGCTCGCCAATTAAGTCACCATTATCCTTGAGAGTCGATTCGTAACTGGACAACAGGTTATCCGCTTGGTTTTTCAGATCAACCAATTCTTTACGTCTTCTGTCTTCTTCAGCAAAAACTTCAGCTTCTTGGCGCATCCGTTCTACTTCGTTGACACTCAAGCCACCTGTATTTGTAATCCGAATGCTCTGTTCCCTACCTGTGCCTTTGTCTTGAGCAGCAACCTTCAAGATGCCATTAACATCAATTTCAAAAGATACCTCAATTTGTGGTACGCCGCGGGGGGATGGGGGAATGCCAGCTAGCAAGAACTTGCCGAGACTTTTATTATCCCGTGCCATTGCCCGCTCACCTTGGAGGACATGAATTTCCACTGAGGTTTGCCCATCAACGGCTGTAGAAAAAATTTGGGATCTGCTGGTAGGAATTGTGGTGTTGCGCTCAATAATTTTTGTAAACACCTCTCCCAAGGTTTCAATTCCCAAAGATAAGGGGGTGACATCCAATAAAAGGAGATTATCGACTTCTCCACCTAAAACCCCTGCTTGAATTGCAGCGCCCAATGCAACTGCTTCATCAGGGTTAATAGAGCGATCTGGTGCTTTACCGTTGAAAAATTTGATGAGGGCGTTTTGAACTGCGGGAATGCGAGTGGAACCACCTACCAAAATAATCCGATCAATATTTTGTGGTTTGAGATCCGCATCTTTGAGGGCTTGAATCATCGGCTCAATGGTAGCTTCTATTAAACGCCCAGCCAGTTCTTCAAATTTCGAGCGGCTGAGTTCGATTTCTAGATGCTTTGGGCCTGAGTCATCGGCGGTGATAAATGGCAAGTTAATCGATGTACTTGCCATGCTAGAAAGTTCAATTTTTGCCTTTTCTGCTGCTTCTCTGAGGCGTTGTAGTGCCATTTTGTCTTGAGAAAGGTCGATTTTCTCCTGTTGCTGGAAGTTGTCAATCATCCAGCCGACGATCGCATTATCAAAGTCGTCTCCACCCAACTGGTTATTACCACAAGTGGCCTTGACTTCAAAAACTCCGTCTCCCAGTTGCAAAATGGATACGTCAAATGTCCCACCACCCAAGTCAAAAACTAAAATTAGCTGCTCTTGGTCTTGTTTATCTAAGCCGAAGGCTAAAGCAGCTGCGGTAGGTTCATTGATAATGCGTAGGACTTCCAAACCGGCGATTGTGCCAGCGTCTTTAGTTGCTTGTCTTTGAGCGTCTGTGAAATATGCCGGTACGGTAATTACTGCTTGAGTTACAGTTTCACCTAAAAAGTTTTCCGCATCCTGTTTCAGCTTTTGCAGGATCATCGCGGAGATTTCTTGTGGTGTGTAGTTACGTCCGCGAATTTGAACATCAACAGTCTCATCTCTACCTTTGACACAGTTATAGGGAACGCGATCGCGTTCTGTTTCCGTATCTTCCCAGCGACGACCGATAAATCGCTTGATACTGTAGACTGTGTTTTCCGCATTCGTGACAGCTTGGCGCTTGGCCAATTGACCGACTAAGCGATCGCCACTTTTCCCAAATCCCACAATACTAGGAGTGGTTCGCCCACCTTCGGAATTAGCAATCACAATCGGTTGCCCGCCTTCCAAAACTGCGACACAACTATTAGTCGTGCCTAAGTCGATACCAATAACTTTTCCCATAATGTTCAGTATTTTTACGTATTTCTCTCGCCGTGATGTTTCGCGGGATATCTTTGGCTACAGACCAACGCTCACGGAAACGTGTATGAGAAATAGTAGATATGAGGAAACAGGAAAAACAGGTTGAGATGAGGAAGTAATTATTCCTCCTCATCTCCTTGATTTTCCACATACCTCATTTACTATCTGCGATCGCAGTTTAGATATGGGATACTCGCCCTTGCTGACACCAAGGCACTTTTGGTCAGTGAGGCGAGCAAATACAGCTTAACTGTTGGCTGGACTCGACTGATTTTCTGGTTCTGGTGGTGCATCTTCTTGAGGAGCAGCCACCTTCACCATTGCATGACGCAGCACGCGATCGCCCAAGTAATATCCGCGTACTAACTCTTCTAACACTGTTCCTTCAGGATGTTCATCCGTAGGTTCCCGCATTACGGCTTCATGCAGGTTGGGATCGAATTCTTGACCATCAGGACGCATCGGTGCCACACCTAAGCGTTTCAAGGAATCTACTAATTGTTTGTAAACACCTTGATAGCTTTTATGAATCGTCATTTCGCCTTCACTTTGCGGTTTGAGATGCGCTCTCGCCCGCTCAAAATTATCAACTACTGGCAACAATTCCAGAATCGTGTTCCGTTTGATCTGCACTTCTAGGTCTTCTTTTTCCTTTTGGGTGCGTTTGCGGTAATTCTCAAAATCTGCGGCAATCCGCATATATTGAGTACTCCGCTCTTCTAGTTGCGTTTTTAGAGATTCAATTTGTTGTCCCAATTCTGTCAAAGCTGCTGTGTCAACTTCGGTCTTCTCAGCAACGCCATTTTCTAATGGGGATGCCGAATCTCCCGGTACATTGGGTTGGGCTGCGACTTGTTCAGTCACCTCGCTGCCATATTCATTCGAGTTTATTGGGGCTGGGGAGTCGCTCGTCATTGCTTGCTTTACCTCTATTGGTTCACCCAATTGTTGGCTTGTATTGTTTACCTGTTTATTTTCGTCTATCATCGTCCACTCATCCCAGATACTGTTAACGGCATTACGTCATCACATCTTGCCACCGTTGGTATTTACGGCTAGCAACTGAGGCTGATTTTGTTGCCGCATTTTCCTGGAAGTGATATCACCGTTTTCCTATTGTGGCAAATGGTGAACGCATTAGTATATACCCCCTGAAGGCGGTAAGCCGAACGTACACACTCTGTCCTGGAGCAAGAAATGGGGAATTTGGGGGTCCCACGTAGACGTGGTAGACGAGCGAAGCGAGGCTTCTCGGAGAGTACGGTTTCCCGGAGGGTAGTGGGGATTAGGAGAATAGGGAGTAGGGAATGAATATTTTTATGCTGGATTGTAGAACTTTTTTCCGTAATTATACTGCCTTAAAAATAATACTTCAAGAATTATCAATCCTGCCCAACCGTACAATTCCCCATGCTCCATTCCCGTCCGAATTTACTTACTTCCAATGAGAATTATTTGTCTCAGTCTGGGAATACTTCAACTAGAGGTTTTCCCAAATCAATTGCTCATTTATGACTTACTCGTCACCACAACGCCGTAGTACCGCTCTCACCACAAGAACAGAGTTTTCGCCATTCGGCACCAAGCTAGTACAGGCTGGCTATGTTAATAGCGATCAGATGCGGCAGGCGCTGGTTGAAAGCCGCAAATCTGGCACACCTCTGACGGAAATGCTAGAGTCAATCACTGGGCGGCAACTGTCTCCTGAGTTACTCAGGCAATATAAGAAACAACAGTTATTTGAACTTAAAATATTATACGGTGTTGAATCCCTTGATCCGGAAGTCAACCAGCTTGGTAATGCTATGGTGGGGCAGCTAATTGAAACCCTCATCCCAGTAGATATTTGCCGTCGTCATCGTTTAGTGCCACTTTCAAAACACGAAGATCAGACCCCCCCCTGTGTTTTAGTGGCAATGGTCGATCCGGATAATCTAGAGGCTTCCGATGACCTCAATCGCATCTTGCGCCCACAAGGTTTAGCATTGCAGCGCATGGTGATTACCCAGGAAGATTACCAGCAGTTAATCAATCAATACTTAGATGAACAGGCTGTTAAACAAAAACACTTAGACCAAGAAAAGTTTACAGACATTAATCAGGATTTAGAAAATCTCGGAAATCTTGACTTAGAAGATGCACCCGATGACATGGAGGCTGATTTGGGTGCAGCGATGAAGGGTGCAGAGGATGCCCCAGTCATCAACTTAGTCAATAGAATCCTCGCCAAAGCCTTGCATGAGAAGGTTTCTGATATTCACATTGAACCCCAAGAAGAAAACCTCCGCATTCGCTTTCGCAAGGATGGGGTACTGCGTGAAGCTTTTGACCCCCTACCGAAAAAAATCATTGCGGCGGTGACAGCCCGATTTAAAATCATCGCTAGTTTAGACATCGCTGAGAGGCGTTTACCCCAAGATGGACGCATCCGCCGCATGTTTGAGGGACGGAAGGTAGACTTCCGAGTCAATACCTTACCCAGTCGTTATGGGGAAAAGGTGGTATTGCGGATTTTGGATAATTCCTCTACCCAACTAGGATTGAATAAGTTAATCACCGACCCTGAGACTTTGCATATTGTTCAGGATATGGTGAGTCGTCCCTTCGGGTTGATTTTAGTAACTGGACCAACTGGTTCTGGTAAAACGACTTCGCTATATTCGGCTCTAGCAGAAAAGAACGATCCAGGAATTAACATCAGTACTGTAGAAGACCCGATTGAGTACAGTTTGCCAGGGATTACTCAAGTACAGGTGATTCGGGAAAAAGGATTGGATTTCGCTACGGCGCTACGGGCTTTCTTGCGACAAGATCCGGATGTCTTGTTGGTGGGTGAAACACGAGATAAAGAAACAGCAAAAACCGCGATTGAAGCGGCGCTGACAGGTCACTTAGTATTAACTACCTTACATACTAATGACGCTCCTGGTGCGATCGCCCGTTTGGGAGAAATGGGTATTGAACCTTTCATGATTTCCAGTTCCTTAATAGGCGTTCTCGCACAGCGTCTAGTGCGACGCGTCTGTTCTGATTGTCGCATCGCCTATACCCCCACAGTTGAAGAACTGGCTCGCTACGGTTTATCAGCTTCTCAAGATGTAGGCGTCACTTTCTATAAAGCCAACTCCTTGACAACAGAAGGCGTAGCAGAAGCCAAAGCCAAAAATCAGCTTTGCCCAACTTGTAATGGCGTTGGTTACAAAGGACGCTGTGGTGTTTATGAAGTCATGCGCGTCACCGAAAACCTGCAAACCCTCATCAACGAAGACGCACCCACAGAACGTATTAAGGAAGTAGCAGTAGAAGAAGGCATGAAAACCTTATTAGCCTACAGCCTAGATTTAGTGCGTCAAGGTGCTACCACCCTAGAAGAAGTCGAGCGCGTGACGTTTACTGATACGGGCTTAGAAGCCGAGTTAAAAGCCAAACGTAAGAGTGGTCTGACATGCCGGACTTGCAACGCCACATTACAACCAGAATGGCTAGATTGCCCCTACTGTATGACATCGCGCTTTCAAGATTAGATATGAGTCAAGGGTCAAATGTCAAGAGTTAAAATTCACTATTCTGGACTCTGGACTATTGACTCAAAAAATAACAAATAACAAAAAGAGAGCAAAACTATGGAAATGATGATTGAAGATTTGATGGAACAGATGATTGAAATGGGTGGTTCGGATATGCATTTAACTGCAGGACTACCTCCTTACTTTCGCATCAGTGGCAAACTCACCCCCATCGGGGAAGATGTATTGACTGCAGATCAGTGTCAAAGACTGATTTTTAGTATGCTCAACAATACACAGCGTAAAACCTTAGAGCAGACTTGGGAATTAGATTGCTCCTATGGTGTTAAAGGTTTGGCACGCTTCCGGGTCAATGTTTATAAGGATCGTGGTGCTTACGCTGCTTGTTTACGTGCTTTGAGTTCTAAAATTCCTAACTTTGAAAAGCTAGGTTTGCCTGATGTGGTGCGGGAAATGACGGAAAAACCTCGGGGATTAATTCTAGTTACAGGCCCCACAGGTTCTGGAAAGACAACTACTCTAGCGGCAATGATTGACTTAATTAACCGCACTAAAGCCGAGCATATTTTGACTGTAGAAGACCCGATTGAATTTGTTTATGAATCCATTAAAAGCTTGGTTCATCAACGCCAATTGGGTGAAGATACCAAGAGTTTTGCTAATGCTTTGAAAGCAGCTTTGCGAGAAGACCCAGATATTGTTTTGGTGGGAGAAATGCGCGATTTGGAAACGATTTCTTTGGCGATTTCTGCCGCAGAAACCGGACACTTGGTATTTGGTACATTACACACCAGTTCCGCCGCCCAGACTGTTGACCGGATTATTGATGTTTTTCCCCATGAAAGACAAACCCAGGTGCGCGTGCAGTTGTCTAACTCATTAGTAGCAGTTTTTAGCCAAACTTTAGTACCAAAGAAAAACCCCAAGCCTGGTGAATATGGTCGGGTAATGGCTCAAGAAATTCTCATCGTTACTCCCGCTATTTCTAACTTAATTCGAGAAGGTAAAACATCTCAAATCTACTCAGCTATTCAGACTGGCGGTAAGTTGGGTATGCAAACGCTAGAAAAGGTTTTAGCCGATTATTACAAAGCGGGAACTATCTCCTTTGAAGCCGCGATGTCTAAGACTTCTAAGCCCGATGAAATTCAACGGCTCATCGGTGGTACAGCACCGCCACCCGCCGCAGGCGCAAAACCTGGTGCTGCTAGATCCCATTAAATTTTCATCAAAGGCGGCGGGAAAACAACTCATTCAAGGGAAGGGATAGCCGCCTCGCCGCCGTTAACCCTGAGCGAAGCCGAAGGGTCAACGTGAAATTCTTAGTCAATAGACTATTGACTATATTAAATTTTGAATACTTCTCCTAGCGGAGAGGCTACGCCCTAAGCGTAGCTATGCCGCAGGCTTTACGACAAGCTCAGTACAAGTTTTGAATTTATTAATCTATGCCAACCTATGTTGCTCGTGTTCGTGACTCGCAAGGAAAATCCCGAACAGAAAAATTTTCTGCTGCATCCTTGGTTCAAGCACGTACTAATCTCAGAGATCAGGGTTTTGTAGTTCAAGAACTTAAAGAATCTCAAGGCTTGTCAATAAGCTTTGACTTGAAAAAATTACAGAATTCTTTTGTTAAGGTTACTGTTAAAGATAAAGCTGTTTTTTCCCGCCAATTTGCGGCATTGACTAGTGCGGGTGTCGCAATTGTCAGAAGTCTAGGTGTACTATCAGAACAATGTAGTAATCCTAAGCTAAAAAAAGCTCTTGTAGATATTAGTAATGATGTTCAAACTGGCATGAATCTTTCAGATTCTATGCGTAAGCATCCTGAATGCTTTGATGGGTTGTATGTGAGTATGATTCAGGCTGGGGAAGTGGGTGGTGTTTTAGACGATGTGCTAAATCGCTTGGCTAAGTTGTTAGAAGATGTTGCCCGCTTACAAAACCAAATTAAATCAGCATTATCTTATCCAACGGTTGTGGGTTTTATAGCCGTTGCTATCTTTCTTGGTATGACCATTTTTCTGATTCCTATTTTCGCGAAGATTTTTACGGAAATAGGAACAGAATTGCCACCACTAACGCAATTTCTGATGGATTGTAGTCAATTTTTGCGAAGCCCAAATGTTGGCTTTCTTGTCGTTGCTATTGTGGGATTAAAAATTGCCTACTCAAAGTATTATAAAACCCCTGTTGGTCGGCAAACAATTGATCGTTTATCTTTGAAGATGCCGTTGTTTGGTGACTTGATTCAAAAATCATCGGTTGCCCGTTTTAGCCGCACTTTTGGATCGTTAACTCGTTCAGGTGTGCCAATTTTAACTTGCTTAGAAATTGTGAGAGATACATCTGGAAACCAGGTAATTGCTAATGCTATAGATGAAGCTCGGATAGAGATTCAACAAGGAGGTATGATTAGCATTGCTTTGCAAAAAGAAGCAGTTTTTCCAGCTATGGCTATTCAGATGATTAGCATCGGCGAAGAAACTGGAGAATTAGATGCAATGTTAATGAAAGTTGCTGATTTCTATGAGGATGAAGTTGAGCAGGCTGTGAAAGCAATGACTAGTATTTTGGAACCAGTGATGATTGTGGTTCTGGGGGGAATGGTGGGGACAATTTTGCTTGCTATGTATCTACCTATGTTCAAGGTATTTGAGAAGCTAGGCTAAGAAACAGATATCAGTGAACAGTTATCAGCAAACAGTGAAAAGTGAATTTGATACCAGATAACTAATATAGGAATCTGGTTTGATTGTTGAGAAAATCTCAAAATTTGTAGGGTGGGCAATGCCCACCACATCCGCATTTTGGTGGGCATTGCCCACCCTACTTAATATTTAAAAAATCGAATAGTAGTCATATAACTGATGACGGAATAACTAAAAAATTATGTCTGTGCAACAATCTCACTACGAAGCTAGTTTGGCAGAGTATAGCAATCATTTGGCAGCGATCGCTTTACTCAAGCAACACCGTCCCTATCTAGAAATGATTCCTAGTTTACGCCGTCCCGATGAAAGTTTAATCACTATCCCCCTCCCAATTGTTCGTCTCCGCAATTCCGCGACAACAGCACCGGAGGCAACTTGTCTACCCTGTGATGTGGCAATTTTGATGTGCGATCCGGAGTGGAAAGTCAAAACTGGAGTCGAAATTTTAATATTTATTCATCGTCCTCATGAAGACTTTTCTGATTTGTTGAAACGTTGGCGACAAACTCAGGTTTGGCTAGACAAAGATTATGAGTGGTTAATGCCTCCCCGCCATAGTCATGTTTTAAGCGAGGGTGCTAATACTGTATATCCCCTGTTTGTGGTTTTTAGTGAGACATCAGAACGCATTCTGCGGGGTCTTGTGGGGGCAGAACTCCCATTTATTATGCAAATACCAAATTTGCTATTTGAGGAAGAGAGAAGGGATGCAGAGGGGCTAGGAAGTCGTGGAGGGGAAGAGTGAGGGGGATGGGGGGGAAATGATTCTTGTGTTTTCCAATCCCCAATACCTCTTTAAGCGGCAACAGACATAATTTTGTAGGTTTTAGGTGAAGAGTAATTAATTCAGCTATGGCAGTTTCCAGGTGGGTTATGACATGAATGAGAATACCTGAAATAGAGAGACGTTACAAGCTTGTTCCCTATTGCCTATACTTCGGCTACTTCGACTTCGCTCAGTACAAGTCCGCTCAGTACAAGTTGCCTATTCCCCATTCCCAACCATAACAACTGACCACTGGCTTAATAACTATCATCATAAGTATGCCAGTTTATTGATACTTAGTTAATTTCTATTGCTTTGGAGGCAATCATGCAAGAATATTCTACTAGTCAGCCAACGCCTAACCATTCTCAGGTAGGCTCTGCAGGTCAAAATATCATATCTATTAACGGTGCGATCGCGCTTATTGTGGTGGTCATACCTATAACTTTTTATCTAGGAATTAATACTTATAAGAAATACCGGGCTGCTGTTTTTCGTCAACAAATTGCCACTTTAGAGAAAGCATGGCATTTGGATAATAAAAAGAAAAAAGCTTGAAAAATGGGAATCTTGAGGATGAAGTACTTATTTTTTCTCTGGCTGCTGATATTATCCTTAATTTCTGCTGATCCGGCGATTGCTCAAACACAGCAGCCCTACACTTTAATATCTGGACTCGGAACACACTATCATCAAGTTTCCACCCACAATCCCCAAGCGCAAAAGTTTTTTGACCAGGGGTTAAATTTGATTTACGCTTTCAACCATGATGAGGCTGTGCATTCCTTTCAAGCTGCTGCTACACTTGATCCGCATTTAGCGATCGCATATTGGGGAATTGCCCTGGCTTTAGGGCCTAATATTAACTTAGATGTAGACTTTGAACGAGAACAAGCTGCTTATCAAGCAGTACAACAAGCTTTGGCGCTATCTTCTACAGCATCAAGACAGGAACGAGACTATATTACCGCTTTAGCAAAGCGTTACACAAATAACCCTAATGTAGATTTGCACAAGCTGGCGGTAGACTACAAAAACGCGATGGCAGAATTAGTCAAACGTTATCCCCAAGATTTGGATGCAGCAACTTTATATGCTGAAAGTTTGATGGATTTGCACCCTTGGCAACTCTGGACTAAAGATGGACGACCACAGGTAGATACAGAAGAGATTGTGACTGTTTTAGAATCGGTGCTGCAACGCGATCCGCATCATCTCGGTGCTAATCACTACTATATCCACGCTGTGGAAGCGTCACTTTCTCCAGAACGCGCCCTCAAGAGTGCTAACAGACTAGAAACCCTAGTTCCCGCCTCTGGACATTTGGTACACATGCCTGGTCATATTTACTTCCGTGTGGGAGATTATCACAAGGCGATGTTGTCTAATATGCAGGCGATCGCTCAAGATGAAGCTTACATCCAAAAAAATCACCCTCAGGGTTTTTATCCCCTGATGTACTATAACCACAACATACATTTTCTCGCTGTAGCTAGTGCAATGGCTGGTAGATATCAAGATGCTATTGCAGCCGCAGAGAAATTGGTGGCTAATGCTACTCCTTTTGTCCAAGGTTTCCCTATGATTGAGGGCTATCTCGGCACTAAAATCTTGATTCAAGTGCGCTTTGATGACTGGGATGCCATTTTAAAGACACCTGCTCCTGATGTTAAATTACCTATAACTAGGGCAATCTGGCATTTTGCTCGTGGGATGGCAAATGCTGCTATAGGTAAACTTGAGGATGCTGCAGAGGAACGCAATGCATTACTCACCGCCCAAAACACAATTCCAATTACAGCAATGATTGGGGCGAGTCCCGCTAGTAATATTCTGGATATTGCTGGCAATCTGTTAGACGCTAAAATTGCCAAAGCCAAGCAAGATGATGATTCTGCCATCAAATTTCTAGAAACCGCAGTAGCCCAAGAAGACGCATTAAATTATACAGAACCACCAGACTGGTACATCTCTACACGGGAATCCTTGGGTGGTGTGCTATTAGCTAAGGGTGATTATCCTGCAGCCGAGAAAGTGTTTCGTGAAGACTTGCAAAAGTATCCCCATAACGGACGCTCACTATTTGGGTTACAAGCCAGCTTGCAAGCACTAGGGAAACTTCAGTCCGCTAAACTCGTACAAGCAGAATTCACTACAGCTTGGAAGAATGCTGATACTCAGCTGAACAGTGAACAGTTATCAGTGAACAAATTACGCTGAATATGAATTAGACGCTGAAACCTTGTATCTTCGCGTAGATACTTTGTATTGCAACATTTCTATAAAGCGTGAAATCCTTAATATTATGTTGACTTTTGTAATTCACATCAGATGTAAATTGATAACTGATAACTGTTCACTGATAACTGACTATATCTGCCTTACCAATGGTTGACCATCTTTAACTTCGCCAATTAAAACTAAGTCTGCACAATTGACGAAAATGCCATTTTCTAGTACGCCAGGAATGTTATTCAGGATTTTTTCTAGGCTGACTGGGTCGTCGATAGAGTCAAATCTGACATCTAAGACAAAGTTACCTTGATCGGTGATGACTGGGCCGGCTTTTTTCACACCCATGCGGAGTTCCGGCTTACCGCCCAGTTTGATAATGGCATTGGTGACGGGAGTAATTGCCATTGGGATCACTTCCACTGGTACAGGAAAAGTAGAACCTAAGCGGTCTACTAGTTTACCACTATCCACCACGACGATGAATTGATTTGCCAGGTAATCTACTACTTTTTCGCGGGTATGTGCCGCACCGCCGCCTTTAATCAGGTTTTTTTGGGGATCGACTTCATCTGCACCATCAATGGCAATATCGATATGATCGATCGCATCTAAAGTGGTGAGAGGAACACCATACTGCTTGGCTAAAACTTCTGACTGAAATGAGGTAGGAACGCCAACGATATCTTTGAGTTCGCCAGACTTGAGGCGATCGCCCAGAAACTGAATCGTATATGCTGTGGTTGACCCCGTGCCCAACCCAACAATAGAACCTGATTTTACCAGAGCGGCGGCGGCTCTGCCTACTTCTTGTTTCATTAACTTCACAGGGTCTGCTGCTGCGGTCATGCCCAAAACTCCTAAAATATTTAATAAGTAGACAGCACTATCACAGCCGACTATACTACATCTCTAGTACCGCAGGGTGGAAGTCAAAAGTCAACCCTTCGGCTACGCTCAGGGCAAGGAGTCAAAAGTCAAAAGTTTTATATATCAAGGCTTGTGCCTGTTGGAAATGATAGCTTTATTTACGCCATGCTGTACGTTTTATAATTCAAAATAATTGCCATAGCCGTTCCCATTCAGATGCGGTATAAAATTATATCGCAAGCTGTAGTAGCACGGCAGTGCCGTGCCCTTACGGGTGTACCTCACGTAACCGAGAATTGCCATATATAGCGGTTATCGGTGGGATGTAATGCAATCAAGGGCGGGGTTTCCCATACGTGTCAACTTAAGCCCCGGCGAATGGAATTCGCGCGCCACTTGCTACAAGTCGGGGAACCCGCCCACGGCGCTGTCTCCCCAACTTGAGGTGACTGTCGTCGGCTCTGCCGACTTGTAGACGCGGAGCGGCTTCTCGTAGAGTAGCAACTGGCGTGCGGTTTCTAACCGCCGATTTCACGTTAAGTTGACACCAATGGGGGTTTCCCCGCCCCTACAGGATTTGCGATTTAAAACTGTACCTCACGTAACTGAGAATTGCCATATAGCAATTCTCAGATGAATGAAATACTCATAAGGAATCAGGAGCCAGAATATGGCATTCTCCTGAATTCTGACTCCCTCGCCATATCACATAGGTGAGATACTTTGCTCATATATATATGGTAAGTTCTGATCAGTCGTGAACAATAAGATTCTCAATTTATGATGTAAGTTAAAACTCTGAGCCTTGCCCCCATAAGTTTTTGATGAAAGACGAGAATATCGCCACAGCAAAAATCCCATATCATCGCTATAATCATTAGGCAGTGTTTTTCTCTAGTAGGTTAGTATCACAGTTCGTTATAAATTCAGATTGGCAGATTAAGATTAATGAGAATTATGAGGCAGCTGCTAGGTACAATTTCCTTAGCTATACTCCTGCAAATCTTTCCATCTATCGTTCAAGCCCAAGAGATAGAACCAAATGCAGGCAAGCTATCGGAGCCAATTCAAAGGGTAACTTCAGCGAAGTTAATGACCAACTTTGCTGATGGTAAATTTTATCCAGAACGCTTGATAAATCGTGCAGAACTAGCCTCAATTTTGGTGAAAGCATTCCGTCTAGATAAACGACAGGCATCCCAAGCAGAAAACATTATATCAGTATCAGATGTGCCAACTTCTCATTGGGCATATAAAGATATTCAGACAGTTTTAAAAACTGATATTATGAAAGGCTATCGAGGCAATCTATTTTTCCCTAATCAAAGGGTAACAAAAGCAGAAGCCTTGGCAATTTTTGCCCAAGCTTATGGTGTATTTCAGTTTCCCGATGAAAGTGTGAATGAGATTCTGGCTCCATATCCAGATGCCAAGTCTATACCCAGTTGGGCCAGAAAAGCGATCGCCACAATCATCACCGAAGGATTTATCAACACAGACGCTCAAAATAACATCTCCCCATTAAAGCCCATGACTCGTGGAGATATGGCTTACGTATTGAGTAAATATTTACAGCGACAAAAGAAACAGGCAGACACGCCGGAAGTTCCCATTATTCCCGATACAGGTGAACCGCGTTAAGCAAACAAAGATAAAAACTTCCCTTTATCTTCGTTTTAGTTTATCTAACTTAATGCAACTCCATATAACTCTGTGGGCAACCCGACCGTGGGAGAATCAAAGATACCAGAAGTAGACATTAGAGAGGAAAACCCTATAATATGCATCTGAGTGAAATCACCCATCCCAATCAGTTGCACGGTTTATCGATTCGGCAACTGCAACAAATTGCTCGTCAGATCCGAGATAAACATCTGCAAACAGTCGCAACATCTGGTGGACACCTCGGACCAGGTTTGGGTGTTGTAGAGTTAACTCTAGGGCTTTACCAAACACTGGACTTGGATAGAGATAAAGTCATTTGGGATGTAGGACACCAAGCTTATCCCCATAAACTGATCACAGGGCGTTATAGCAACTTCGATACCCTCAGGCAAAAAGACGGAATTGCTGGTTATCTCAAGCGGTGTGAAAGCAAATTTGACCACTTTGGCGCTGGACATGCTTCCACTAGTATCTCAGCCGCTTTGGGCATGGCTTTAGCAAGAGACTTAAAAGGAGAAAAATTTAAATCCGTCGCTGTTATTGGTGATGGCGCCTTAACTGGGGGTATGGCATTAGAAGCCATCAACCACGCCGGACACTTGCCCAAAACTAACTTGCTGGTTGTTCTCAACGACAACGAGATGTCCATATCTCCTAACGTTGGTGCGATTCCCCGCTATCTTAATAAGATGCGCCTCAGTCCACCAGTGCAGTTTTTCAAAGATAACCTCGAAGAACAATTCAAACAAATTCCCTTTGTCGGTGAATCTCTGTCTCCCGAAATCGCCCGCATCAAAGAAGGAATGAAGCGTTTAGCAGTTCCCAAAGTCGGTGCAGTTTTTGAAGAACTCGGCTTCACCTACATGGGGCCAGTAGATGGTCATAATCTAGAAGAATTGATTGCTACTTTCCAACAGGCGCATCAAATACCAGGGCCTGTTTTAGTACATGTGGCAACAATCAAGGGTAAAGGTTATGAAATTGCCGAACTTGACCAAGTAGGCTACCATGCCCAAACCCCTTTCAACTTGACAACTGGCAAAGCTATCCCCTCCAGTAAGCCCAAACCCCCGGCTTATGCCAAAGTCTTCGCCCACACCCTAGTCAAACTCGCCGAACAAAACCCCAAAATTATTGGGATTACCGCCGCAATGGCCACGGGGACAGGCTTAGACAAACTCCAAGCGAAATTGCCTAATCAATATATTGATGTCGGGATTGCGGAACAACATGCTGTCACTCTAGCTGCTGCACTGGCTGCTGAAGGTATGCGCCCCGTCGCCGCTATCTACTCTACATTCTTGCAACGCGCCTATGACCAGATAATTCACGATGTCTGCATCCAAAATCTGCCAGTATTCTTCTGTTTGGATCGGGCGGGAATTGTCGGTTCTGATGGACCCACTCACCAAGGGATGTATGACATTGCCTATCTGCGTTGTATTCCCAATATAGTGATGATGGCGCCTAAAGACGAAGCAGAACTGCAAAGTATGATTGTGACTGGTGTTAACCATACCAGCGGACCGATCGCTATGCGCTTCCCTCGTGGTAATGGTCATGGTGTGCCATTGATGGAAGAAGGCTGGGAACCTCTAGAAATCGGCAAAGGAGAAATTCTCCGTACCGGTGATGATGTGTTAATTCTCGGCTACGGCACAATGGTATACCCAAGTTTGCAAGCTGCGGAAATCCTCAGCGAACACGGCATTGAAGCAACTGTGATTAATGCTCGTTTTGTCAAGCCTCTGGATACTGAATTAATCTTGCCTTTGGCGAAGAAAATCGGTCGCGTTGTCACCTTAGAAGAAGGCTGTGTCATGGGTGGCTTTGGTACTGCAGTGGCGGAAGCGCTACTAGATGCTGATATTGTCGTCCCCGTGAAGCGTATCGGTGTGCCAGATATCTTAGTTGATCATGCGACACCAGATGAATCTAAGGCGGAATTAGGTTTAACTAGCCGTCAAATTGCCGAGAGAGTTTTGCAAGCTTACTTTCAAAAGCAATTATCTACTGTTGTCTAGTTAATTTTGATGGCGTTGAGATTCGCGACTTCTACCCTAAGGGTGTCTACAAGAAGTCGCGGATCTTAGAACCTGAGTAGAGACGCGAAATTGGACTGGGCTTCGCCCCGCTAACGTCCCACTTTGCTAACGCGTCTCTACTTTCATAATGGAGGGCGATCGCTAATTTATTTTTGGCCTAATTGCTTGACAAAATCGCCATGTTCCTGTGAATTTAATCCCAACTGCAACACTTCCAGCACCTGTGCCATTTGGTTGCTCAAAAGCATCTCCACCGCTAACCACAACCCAGGAAACACCTGCGAGCGAATAATCCCATCTGCATCGGGAGATAGCGATCGATAGTCGCCATCGCTGAGGTAAAACCATTCAATTTCATTCTCGTAGGATTGCCAAATTACGTACTCCCGCACCCCATTACGGCGATAAACCTGCTTTTTGCTACCCCGATCAATCGCAGCGCTACTGGCGGCAATTTCTACAATTAACTCAGGTGCGCCTTCTATATAATCATCGCTGCTCAAGCGAGTCTGTCCACCTGCATTCGGTTCAATAAACAGCACTGCATCAGGCGGAGGTTCGTTATCTAAATCTAGTCTGACAGTTGGGGTATCACTCAAGTCAACACCGGGAGTCAATGATTGGTAAACTCCCAACCAAGTCATGACTCGACTGTGGGGTTTGCCATGCAGTTCATGTCGTAAGGGAGAGGCCACGTAAACAATTCCTTCGATGAGTTCTGCTTTTCTGATGTGGGGTGCAGCTGCATAACGCCGCTCAAATTCAGGACGATTCAGGCGATCGCCACTTTCAAGCGGGGGTGAGTATTCTCTAACCATTTGCCAATGCTCACAAGTTACCGGATACCCTTCTGAGAAAGGAATTGCCCCTATTGTACGTTAGGCTGAAACCACATCTGAAAAACTCTTACTTGGTATAACTTGGAAAAGTTTGTATAAGATGAGTCAAGATATTCTCAAAAATTAGCCGCAGGTTAGCTGTTAATCGCAAACTTCCATGACCATAAACCTGTTGAACGATCGCTATCAAGTCATCCGGACACTCGGTGCTGGTGGGTTTGGTGAAACCTATTTAGCAGAAGATAGCTATATGCCATCAAAACGCCTTTGTGTGGTGAAGCAGCTAAAGCCGATTCAAAATAACCCCCAGATTTATCAACTGGTGCAAGAACGGTTTCAACGGGAAGCAGCAATTTTAGAAGAACTCGGCGGTGCGTCTGATCAAATTCCCAAGTTGTATGCATATTTTGTCTCAGATGGACAATTTTATTTAGTTCAGGAATGGATTGAAGGCGATACGCTCACAGCTAAATTGCAAAAACAGGGTTTATTTAGTGAAAGCGCTGTTCGGGAATTATTGGTGAATTTGTTACCAGTTTTAGAGTACGTCCACAGTAAACAGATAGTTCACCGCGATATCAAACCAGATAATATTATTTTGCGGTACCGTGACGGTAAACCAGTGCTGATAGATTTTGGTGCAGTGCGGGAATCGATGGGGACGGTAGTCAATTCTCAAGGGAATCCTACCAGTTCGATTGTGATTGGCACACCAGGATATATGCCTAGCGAACAAGCCGCAGGTAGACCAGTTTATTCTAGCGATTTATATAGTTTAGGGGTGACAGCAATTTATTTGCTGACTGGTAGACAACCACAACAAATAGAAAGTGACCCACATACAGCAGAGATGATGTGGCGTAACTATGCCAGCCATCTTAATCCGATGATAGCAGAGGTAATTGATCGGGCGATCGCCTATCATCCACGCGATCGCTATCCCACTGCTAAAACAATGCTAGATGCTTTGCAGGGGACAACAAATCCGATTCCACCCACACAACCAGTTTTTATCCAACCGCCAGTAGTATCAGCACCGCCTCCGCCAACTGTTCCCGTTGCTCCGCAAAACAATCAAGTTACTAATAGTCAAAATAGTCCCAACGGGATTCTTCTTGGTAGTTTAATTGCAGGTGGGTTAGTTGGTGCATCCGTGATTATTAGTCAGGTGTTACCAAAATCTTCTCAACCCACAGCAGAAACACAACCAACTACAGCATCCCAAGTCATAGAAACTCCTGCTGTTTCATCACCGCCAACAACGTCCCCCACTGTCACATCTCAAATACAAAAAACAATTACAAAAACCCAAACTATCCCCACTCCTGAATTTACACCACCACCAATCACCCAATCTATTCCTACCCCAGCATCAACACCACCAATTGATACCACAACTGCTAACGATTATTCCTGGCTTTCTGACAGGCTTGTAACCGATGCAGATTTAGATGGTAAAAGTGGATTTGAATTAGATATTATGCGAAATTCCATTTTCGCTCGTCTTGGTCGCAGGTTTGAGACTCCTGGCTTACAAGAATACTTTAATCAGCAGTCTTGGTATAATCCTGTATATCCTCCAAAGGAATTTCCGCCTGCATTAATAAACAAATTAGAGCAGCAAAATATAGACTATATTGCTAAATATCAAGACGAACATAATTTGAGACATTTTAAAAAGTAGGTGATGACTGTTGACTGTTGACTGTCAACCGCTAATACCAATTCAAATAATATTTGCAACACATACGTTCTTCGTACGGGCACGGCTTCCATAGACTTTCGGGAAAACCGATAGTTTATGGGTGCTGTGCTACTACCCATCTGTCACATTCTTTTTTTAAATTGGTATAAACTAGCCTAACAAAGCATTCACCGCCAACAGTCACCCATCAACAGTTAACAGTCACCAATTTCCAAATATCTAAAAAATATCTTAAGGCTAAGGTTATTAAACTAATACCGATGGGTGCAGTGATCAGAGCTAGGACAAGACTAACGCGATCGCGTAAAATTAATTGTAGGTAACGTTGGGTTAATAATGCTGACTCTTTTGCGTTGTCCACCGCTGAGGTCACTGATTAAAGCTTGACGACGATGGCTCATTTTAATCGCAGCTAATGCTTCATCCACCACTTGTTTGAGATTTATATCGGGTGGTAATCGCAACTTAGCTGCATAGGTGAGAACTTCTGCAACTGTCAATTCCCAGTGGATTACATCATCTTGCGGTACGTAACCAATTTGATTGCGGTAAATATTGAAGTTTTTTTGTAAATCTTCCCCGTTGAGATGGACTACACCTTGAGTTGTTTTTTCAATTCCCAAGAGAGTCCGCATCAAAGTAGATTTACCCGCACCACTCCCCCCTACCAAAGCCACAAACTGTCCTGGTTCAATCGCAAAAGACAGGTCATCTAGTCGCCGCTTACCTTTCGTTTCAATGACTAAATTGTGCGCTTCCAGACGAATGCGATCGCCTTGATCTAAAATTTCTAAATGATCATCACGCAAAACCAATGTAAAAGGTGCAATGCGGATTTTCACACCATGAGATAGCACCGCTGTTCCTGAGACTCGTTGACCATTGACAAACACCCCATTGCTGCTGTAATCCCGCAGGATGTAGCGTCCTTGAGCATCAGGATCAATTGTGGCGTTCGGAATGTCAGTCCTAGTTTCGCAACGGTGTTGGATAAAGCAATACAACAATCACCACGCGATCGCTATCTCAGTGCTAGAGAAATGCTAGCAGCATTAGAAGATCAAAGGATTTTTGGTCAGAAAGCTATGTGTAGAGTTTGATAGATTAAATCTTCCCTACTTTATTTATCCCCGATATTTACCATCTATATTTGAAGAACAAGAATGATCATCTGTTGGATCAAAATAGGAATTATACATAGGTTTAAGCTGGCAAATACATAGCGATCGCACTAAATCTCAAGTTAGCATGGTCAAGTAGTGAAAACGAGTTAAAGTATACAGCAATAACCCTTGTCTTTACTGACTGATGCTGACTTATGGAAATGCTGCTAAACAATCGCTATCAAGTGATTCGGACTTTAGGAGGCGGTGGATTTGGTGAAACTTTCCTCGCGGAAGATACCCAAATGCCGTCCAATCGCCGCTGCGTCATTAAACAACTCAAACCGATTCAAAACAATCCGCAGATTTACCAACTGGTGCGAGAAAGGTTTCAGCGAGAAGCCGCAATTCTAGAAGATTTGGGCGGTTCTACTGACCAGATTCCCTCTTTATATGCATATTTTCAGTCAGAAGGTCAGTTTTATGTAGTGCAAGAGTGGGTTGAAGGCGAGACATTAACCGCAAAAATCCAGCAGCAAGGGTTATTGAGTGAAAGTGCAGTCCGAGAAATCTTAATCAACTTATTACCAGTTCTGGAATACGTCCACTCGAAGCGGATTGTTCACCGCGATATCAAGCCTGATAACATTATTTTGCGTCGCCGTGACAGCAAACCTGTACTCATTGATTTTGGTGCGGTGCGAGAATCGATGGGAACAATGGTGAATTCCCAAGGTAATCCTACCAGCTCGATTGTGATTGGCACGCCAGGGTATATGCCTAGTGAACAAGCTGCAGGTAGACCAGTTTATTCTAGTGATTTATATAGTTTAGGGATCACAGCCATTTATTTGCTAACTGGTAGACAGCCACAGGAAATAGCAACAGATCCCCGGACTGGAGAAATTGTTTGGCGTCAACATGCTTTAAATGTTAGCCCCTCATTGGCAATGGTGATTGATCGGGCGATCGCTTATCATCCACGCGATCGCTATCCCACAGCCAGAGAAATGCTAGAAGCCTTACAATTGGGTGCAGTAACCATGCAGCCTACTGTTCCTTACGCCCAGCCACCAGCAGCTAATCTACCCCCTACTGCAGTCACACCCCAATACACAATTCCCATCAGTCCAGCTGCTCTCCCTCAACCAATAAATCAAAGCAATGGTCAACGAGGAATATTTGCAGGTAGTTTAATTGCAGGTGGTTTGATTGGTGCTTCCATCATCATTGGTTTTGCCATCAACAACAAAAAAGAACCCCAACCAATAGCACAGTCATCACCGTTATCTAGCGAACAAGCCACAATCAATAACCAACCCCAGAATACAGCGCCATCCGTCAAAACCCAACGTCCGGACACCACAACCCGCAACGAACCCCAGGATATCGTCACACCAGTAAAATCAATATTTCCCAGCCCTAGCGCACCTAATCTTACTCCCACACCGCTCAAGAGTGAAACTCCATCTGCTGAAACACCAGCACAAGTTGATAGACCATCACCAGAACAAGCTATACAAAATTATTTTGCAACTATTAATAAACGTGAGTTTCAAACTGGATGGAATCAGCTATCTCCCAATTATCAAAGTAATAAACGTCTTCATCCCAATGGTTATCTTTCTTATATTGATTGGTGGGGTGGAAAAGTTGAAAGTGTTGATGTAGAAGAAGTGAATTTGGTAGAAGCAAGTGCCGAAACAGCCACCGTTGAAGCTCAGTTAGAATACTCTATGAAAACGGGAAAAGTAGTTCCTAGTGTTGTGCGCTTCTCCCTTTTATGGGATGCTGGAAATAGTCGATGGGTTGTTAGTGATACCAAATAGCTGACATCCAGATTTGAAGGCTTTAATTCAAGAACTTTATACCGAATCCGCTGTGGATGAAATTACAGACGACAACATCAGGGCTAAAATCAAAGTGCGATCGCCCTCTTAATGACTGACCAAAACCATGATCGCCTCTGGGAATAAAACAGCGATCGCACTTGTTGTTTGTACTTGCTGCGCTATGGCTTTATTGTCCACGTCCTGGTTTGCAATCTGCAAAACCTAATGCTTCCGTATCCAGGAAACTAGCGATTCTCTTTCAGAGACACTACGTGAACGCCATTTCAATTACGGCTTCGACTGGATACTCAATTTCAGTAGCACGGGTCATCAGAGCTGCTCTAATTCTCTGAGGTAAATGTCCTAAGATAACTTCAGCATCAGCACTTGTAAGTTGCTCTTGAAGTTTAGCTTGCATAGGTTCACCTCTGGGGTGGAATTTGGACACTGTAAGGAGGTTCAGTAGCTCTAAGAATAATTGCTTCTAACTCCAATATAGGAATCCGGTTTGATTATTGAAAAAATTCCGTACACTTTAATCTTAAGTGTAGGGTGGGCAATGCCCACCAAAACCCGGATGTGGTGGGCAATGCCCAACGCCACTCCTCTCAACGCGGGAAACCCGCGCACGAGGGTGGCTCCCCTACATGTATTTCAGAAATCAAATATGAGTCCTATAGTAACGCAGGGTTTTGCCAGTAAGAAATTGGCTGCACCGCAATCCGAACGTCTTCATAGCTGTATTTGTCGAGCCATGCCCACAAAAAAGCCTTGTGTCCTCCACTAAAGCGACCCCGCAGGCTCTTGGTTTTACCAATGTAAAGTAATCCATCAGTTTTGTGTCTGATTGCATAGATCCCAGGACGAGGAGGAATGTTGGCAAATTCGCGACTTAAAAGCTGGCATTGTTCAAAGGGTGTCAAGACAATTGCATCCAGGATTCTTTGCGCTTGAATTTGCAATTCAGAATCGTTTGTCGGCATGAAAGTAAGAAAGCTGATTGCACAGAAATCATGCTCTCACAAATTTTGTGATAGTTTGCCATTGAACTAAAGTCAAGAGCGATCGCTCCTGATTTCATTTTGAATTGCGTAGACACGTTCGACGTAGTCGTTCCCGTACTCCTACGGGAAAGCAAGCTACGCGTTGGCGGAGCCTCTCGTAGAGAAGCGTCTCCGTCAGAAGAAGGGTAGTGGCTTGTCTTCAGACATCGCTCTTTGACCAATTAAGCGATCGCACTTTAGTGGGGAATTGAAGGGATGGGCGTTAAACCGCTTCCCGCAGATGTGCATCCAAAAACTGTGTCAACTCGCGCCAAGAGTCTTCCGCTGCCAAGCGGTTATAAGAAGAACGCTCATGACAAAAAAAACCATGATCGGCATCAGGATAAACCTTCAACCTGTACTCTTTGTGCAGTTCCTGGAATCTGGACTCGACTTGTTTGATACGTTCGAGCGGAATGAATGGATCAACACCACCGTGAAAGAAATATACGGGTACTTTGATGTTTTTGACTGCATCAATCCACTCATCCAGAACCATGCCGTAGAAGGGGGCTGCTGCCGCAATTTCATTTGATAACTTGCAAGCAGCAAGAAAAGTCAAACCGCCACCCAGACAGAATCCCGTCACACCCACCCGATCTGGAAACACATTGGGTTGTGATTTGAGATATGTTACAGCCGCTCTTATGTCTTCCTCAACTGGCTTGCCGAAGTCGAGGCGATACATCATCGCCATTGCTTGCTCAACTTCGTCGTAGCCAAATGTGTTGTTTGGTAACTCACGATAGTATAAATCTGGGGTCAACACTACGTACCCTTCATTAGCAATTCGGTTCGCTACCTCTCGGATATGAGACGTTAAACCAAAGGCTTCCATCAGCAGCAACACAGCAGGCTGGCTCTCAGGCTCAGTTGACCCATACAGGAAGGCGGGCATTTGTCCGTCGGGTGTGGGAATCATCACTTGTATCGGCTCAATTTGCATTTTTTCTCTCCCTCAATTGATTGAGAATTGGCAAAAAAGTCACAAAAAACACGCTCGTCTAGAAATATTTCAGTAAAATCAGGGTTTCGGCTATGTCTACTATAAAGCGATGGCTGCGCTAAAGCGAAGCGCGTAATGCATCCTATTGCCGTGGCGATCGCACTACAATTGATCGAGCAGCATATCGTATTCCGCATGAGATCCAACCCAAAACCAGATTACAGTATCTTCTTCTGACCAACAGCACGATAATCCTTGTTGATGCGCGCAGAGTAAATGGGTAATTTTGGATGGATTTTCTTAAATCGCAAGCTGGGATAGCTCGGATCTTGCTTAAACTGCCGATAGGCTTGGCGAGTCTGCTCCTGAACTGACTTTGGAAGATCGGCAAACAGTTTACGAAACTGGGCAGTAGTACGAGATTTCACAACGTTTCTGGGTTTAATTCCTGAGTTTTGCCTGCCCGGTATTCTGTCATTGCTTCGGCTGCCAATTGAGCTAACAAATTTGGGGAACGGGCAAAAGACTCGTCCCATCGCCGTTCATCTTCAAGTTCTTCCAGAATTAGGGTGGCGATCGCATCTTGCTGGTCAGTAGGCAAGGTTTTCAATCGAGTGATCGCCTGCTCAAGTCGCTCAGTCATCATGAAAATATGCTTCTTTGCAGGAGATGTTTCAATTATCGCGTATTGGTCGAGAACTGGGAAACCTGAACACTACAAACGTAAATCATTGCGATCGCTGTTCATGGAATGATGCAATTCGGATTTATTGATTAGTCTGCCCAAATCTAGCAGATCATCCATAAACTCTAGGATGCGTTACGCTGTTGCTTTAGCGCAGCCATGCCCGCAGGGCTATACGCATTCTACAAGATCGGCGATCGCACTAGCCTCAAAAATTCAGTGATCGCTCACAAATATCTCAGCTATGGGCGATCGCTCATTCTTCCCAAATAGTTTGTTAAGAAGTTGTCTAACCGTCAACAGACAGTAGAATAAGTAGTATTAGGGTGAACGGGTGATCAGCCGTAGATTGGGAATTTCTAGGAAGTCTTTGATGTTGTGAGTGACTAGCAGTAAGTCGTAGCGTAGAGATGTTGCAGCAATCCAGGCATCTTGGGGCGAAATTGGTCGTCCTACGCTTTGTCGATAAGCACGAACCTGTGCCCATTCTCGACAAAGAGGTTGATCCACTGGAATAATTAGGTAATTCGAGAGGTATTGTTCTAACTGGGTGAGACGACGATCGCCCCACCGACGTAAGATTGCCCACTGAAATAATTCAGCGACACTCATGAATGACAATGCCAATTCCTGACCACTCAAAAGTGGTAGGTAAGGGTCAGCATAATCACTACCTTTGAGGATGAAGGAAGCAATGTCTGTATCAATCAGAACAAGACTCATGGGAGTTTAGTTAGATTGCCTCTTGGCGCTGTTGTCGCACAAAGGTAAGAAAATCTTCAATAGAGTCTTCTTCCGGCCAAAAATCGGCCGCCAGGCCTTGGAGGTGATCAACAGTTGTGGGAGAATGGTTAGCAAGTAACTGCTTTAGCGTAGTACCTTGTAAAAACTGAGTACTCAGGGTTGTAAAATCGGGTTGAGAATTTGAGAATGAATTGCTTTGGGTGAGGATTTGTAGCAGTTGTTGGCACTCTGTAGATGAGAGTAGTTGGATGGCAGCGATCGCGGCTTCAAATTGTGGAGTCATAGTCTAGTTTTGTAGTTGTCTGCTTCTATGCTATTTGAATTCGGGTGCGATCGCCCCTCCAACTCATGCTTAAAACTGAGCGCCCAATATTGTAGGATGTGTTAGCGCCAGCGTAACGCATCCCCAAAATCCTCATCTAATAAGGGCATCAACTCTTGCTCCATTCCCCAATCAACCGAGTAAATACCCTGTGCGACATATCGGTGAAAACTGGAATATTTCCAATCAATTGCTTGCTGACATAACCCATGCTTGACTGGATTGTAATGGATATAATCACAATGCTGTACAAAATCATCATCGTCTCGAATCCAATGTTCCCAAAATCGTCGCTGCCAAAGATTGCTCTCTCTGCGGTTTTGCCGTGATTCACTCCGGTTTGCCTGCAACTGTAGGGCAGATGCTCCTTGCTTGGTGACATCGCTTTTAATCAAGCGCCAACGAGTTGCATAATCACTATCATTGTGTGGTAAAGTCCAGATGCAGTGGATGTGGTCAGGTAACAATACAATGGCATCGATGGCAAATGGATATTTTTCACGCACCTTGAGAAATGCAGCGCGCAGCAAAGGAGGAGCAACATCCGTACAAAGCCACGGTTGTCTTTGATGTGTTACCTGGGTAAAGAAATAGGTTCCGCCCTCAATCCTGCTTCTGCGGTAGCTGGTCATTGAATGATACTATTGGGATTTGTTGATTAGTTTGCCCAAATTTAGCAGAGCATTAATAATTTGGTGATGCGTTACGCTATCGCTAACGCATCCTACGAGATTGGCGATCGCACTAAGGAAACCCAGTCTACAGGACAGCAATCACTCTATTGAGGAATTTTGATATCATCGATAAAAACTCCTCCCTCAAGCACTTCCCATGTTTTAAGCCGAGATCCATCTAAACGAAGCAATGTAAATCTACTGGTTTGAGTCCACCCTGCAAGGCTAGTGTATGGTTGGCATTTTACTAATCGCCTAATTTCCTGTTCATTATGTCTAGAAAGGGAGGTCGATGTTGAATAACCTAAAGAAAGGCTAGCTGAAGCCGTTAAACTAAAAGAGGTTTCTGAGCTAACTTCGCCACTCACCTTACCAAAGCCAGGAATTTTAGTTTCTGCACCGACCTTTGCACCGATTGTCTGTTCAAGAGTGTTGGCCACTTCTAGACCTGTAGTCTTGCTGAAATTTTCAGATTCTTCGGTCGTAAATCCTGCTCGAATCGTCACTTCATATTCTTGCTCTGAAGCTGTATTGTTGTACGTAAAGTACTGATCATTCAGTGTGTAGCAAACTTCGCGAGATAACAAGTAGTAAGGAGAATTCTGAACCTGCCAAGCCGGATTGTTATCATTGACCATGAAATACGGTAATAGGAATGGTTTTCCTACAGGCTTCCAATTTCTAGAACTTTGAGGTTTTTGTGGACTTGTTAAAGCGGGAAACTCAGAAGGATCAGCAGCAGCAGGTTGAGAAAGAATTGCTTGAACTTTGTTCACACCGTCAATCGTCACATCGCCAACCTTCTCGATAATAAACCTCTCATTATCACCGCCATCGGATTTATACTGCAAAACCTTAGCGCCATTGTCTTTGCTTTCTCCTGAGATGTCCAATATCTTACCGCTGTGTTTTGCTCGAATGTAGAAGGTATTGGATTGACCTGAAACTGGATTTAACTCAAAGAGTTGATTGTCGCCACCACTCCAAGAATATTGAACAACTGGTTCTGATTCTGAGATGGAAAAATTAGGTATATGTATAACCTTCCCACTAGCCAAACTTGCAATCACAAAGTACCTACCAACATCATCAACCGGAAAAATTAAAAACTTTTGATTGATACCATCGCCATAGTTCCACTGTTGGAGGGGTGCATTATCGTCCTTCATCTTCTCAGATGGAATGTCCAGAACCTTGCCACTATGCTTCGCAGTAATCTTAAAAATGCTACCTTGGAAAAACTTTGTGTCCATTAGAGTATCCCCCTGTTATTACTTGTGAGAACGCCAATATCTAGATCAATAAGGGCGTACCTTAGAAGTGAGATTTATGACTTAGCACTCAGTATTTAGAGTTGTTTAAGACACTATCAAAACTCCGGGGTGCAGTCTTTACAGAAAAGTATGGAGTTGTAGTATGCAAAGTATGGTTTGATGAAAATGTATACTTTGCTCAAGCTGGGAAATATATGGAGTTTGAACAGGCATAAGCAATCGCCAATCATGCTTTCAATAACAAAAGTGCTCGACCCCTACGTTACTCAAAAGGCGATCGCGCAGAGCGCCCACGAAGCGATCGCAAAACCAATTTAACCTAGAGAATCGGTGAGATGTGCCCAAAAGCATGGCGGACAAACAGACGAAACTAATTTGGCACTAGCCTGTACGATTTGCAACAAGATAAGCGATCGCTTTCTTTAGGTGATGAATCTTAACAATCTATCAAAACTCTAGTATGGATTTGAGTAAGGAAAGTATGGTTTAATTTAGCCTATATAAACTAAAATTCCTGCAAAAATGGCATAAATATGGAGTTTGAACAGGCACTGGCGATCGCCAATCATGCTGTCAATCAAAAACTCGCTAGAACCCTCTCTGAGGTGGAAATTGCGCTTTTGTTTGGTGCCTGGAACAACTTGACATATGAGCAAATCGCCGAGCGTTCAGGGTATTCTATTAACTACTTACAGCGAGATATTGGCCCTAAATTCTGGCAGTTCCTGAGTTATGATCTGGGTCGCAAAGTTAACAAGAAAAATCTGCGCGGCATTCTGTCCCAAATTAATGCACCAATCCCCAATTGCCAACCGCAAAACCAACGTTCTGTAGATTGGGGCGAGGCGATTAATGTTTCTCATTTCTGCGGTCGTGAAGAAGAGATAGAAAAGCTGACGCAGTGGATAATTGAAGAACGCTGTCGCCTGATTGCGCTGGTGGGAATGGGCGGTATTGGTAAAAGTGCTTTGGCTGCCAAAGTCTCTCAATTGGTACAAGCAGACTTTGAATTTGTAATTTGGCGCAGTCTCCGTAACGCCCCACCCTTAGAAACTTTGTTGGCTGAACTAGTTCCTTTCCTTTCCCAGCAGCAAGACATCCAAGCAAAACCAGAACGGTTGCTGTACTGGTTGCAAACCCATCGCTGTCTGGTGATTTTCGATAATCAAGATACTCTCTTACAACCAGGCGAACACGCTGGCAATTATCAACCCAATTTTACCAACTATGGTGAATTGTTTCGGTTGCTGGGGGAAGCGAGTCATCAAAGTTGTATTTTCCTGACTAGCCGGGAGAAATCAACAGAAGTGGCGATATTTGAAGATTGGAATGGCGGAGTGCGATCGCTTGCTTTACAAGGTTCCTGGGAAGCATGTCTGGCATTAATTGACTCTAAAGGACTAGTGGGAAGTGAGGCTCAAAAACGCTCCCTGTGCCAGTTGTATCGTTGCAATCCCCTGGCATTGAAAATGGTTGCCACTTCAATTCAGAGTTTGTTTGATGGAGAAATTGCCGTCTTTTTGTCAACAGAAACTCCGATATTTAACGGGATTCGTCGCTTACTCGATCAGCAATTTCAGCGGTTATCATCTCTAGAACAAACCATCATGTATTGGTTGGCGATTAATCGCGAATGGACTGCGATCGCTGAACTACAAGCAGATATTATCCCTGCGGTTTCTCGTGCCAGTTTGTTGGAGTCCCTGGAATCGCTCACATGGCGCAGTTTCATTGAAAAGCGATCGGGCGAATATACACAACAGCCTGTGATTATGGAATATGTCACAGACTGTTTAATTCACCCGCTTGCCACTGAATTGTTAATGGTGCAAACATCATTTTTCAACCATTATGCACTTTTAAAAACAACTGTTTTAGAATATATCCGCGAAAGTCAAATTCGCTTAATTTTACAACCACTCATTGAACAATTAAAAGCTGCATTTCACAAAAATTCTAAACGATTAGAGCAGCATTTGCAATCTGTTTTGCTGGTATTACGTACTGATTCAGAATCAACCTTTGGTTATGGAGTGGGGAACTTTATTAACCTGTGTCTGCGCCT
Source organism: Calothrix sp. PCC 7507 (assembly GCF_000316575.1). Classification (GTDB taxonomy): domain Bacteria; phylum Cyanobacteriota; class Cyanobacteriia; order Cyanobacteriales; family Nostocaceae; genus Fortiea. The sequence goes on from NC_019682.1 coordinate 2,059,111, forward strand.
GCAAATTGACCTCACTGGCTATGACTTTTCCCATCTGAAAATTCGCCACGCAGATTTCCGGGGTGTGCGGTTAAAAGATGTCAATTTTCAATTTGCTCATTTTGCTCAATCTACCTTTACTCAAGTCTTCACGAGTGGAATGTGGGGAAAATTTAGCCCTGATGGGCAGCGCCTTGCTGTCGGGGATACCAAAGGAGAACTGCATATTTGGCAGGTGGAAGGGATGCAGCCATTAATGTCGATCCAGGCACATCAAGGCTGGGTTTTGGGAGCTGATTGGCATCCTGATGGCACAATGTTAGTTAGCGGTGTTGATCAAGCAGTTAGCCTTTGGGATGCCCGCACGGGTCAAAAACTGCGGGACTTACACGGCTATAACAGTTGCATTTTGGCATTAGCCTGGAGTCCCGACGGTAAGTATGTAGCCTGTGGAGGGCAACATTCCTTGCTTGTGGTTTGGAATGCTACAACCGGAGAGCGTTTGACTGAGCTTGGAAGCAACTCTGGCGATCAGAGTTGCTGGATTCCGAGTCTGGCATGGTTACCGGATGGGGCAGTGCTGGCAGCAGGCTATACAGATCACACGATTAAATTTTGGGATGTGGTGACTGGCGAGTGCATTCGCGTAATTTCAGACCATGAAAATTGGGTTTTGTCTGTGGCAATGCATCCCAATGGCAAAATCCTCGCCAATAGTGGGTATGATAAAACCGTCAAACTTTGGGATTGGCAAACGGGAGAATGTTTGCAAGTAGTTAACACCCAAGAGCTTTTTCATCGCCTAACCTGGAGTCCGGATGGCGAAAGACTAGCAGGGGGAAGTATCAATGGTTATGTTGTCAACCTGTGGGATCGCTCTCTGCAATGTCTAAAAGTGTTGCAGGGACATGAAAACTGGGTTTGGTCAGTTTCTTGGAGTCCTGATAGCAGAACCCTTGTCAGCGCATCTTTCGATCAGGTGATTAAATTGTGGAATACGCAAACGGGGCAATGTGTCAAAACCTTGCGCGGCTACAGTAATTCTTCCTGGTGTGTCCGGTGGAGTAACGATGGCATTCTTCTGTTGAGCGCTAGCACTAACCATACTGTGCAACTGTGGGATAGTCAAACAGGGGAATGTTTGAGAGTCTTTTATGGACATACCAACGGAGTATTATTTGTTGCCTGGAGTCCAGACGAACGCTTGATGGCAAGTTGTAGTGCAGATACCACAGTTCGCATTTGGGATGTGCAGACGGGGCAATGCTTACAGGTGTTGCAGGGACATCAGGGTTGGGTAAGGACTGTCGCCTGGGGTCGGGATGAAAATTGTCTGATTAGTTGCGCCGATGATGGAACGGTAAAACTTTGGGATACTCATTCTGGGCAATGTTTATTAACGCTGTCAGGGCACAGTAGTCTGGTAAATTCCGTTGCTTGGTTTCCTGTAGGCAATCAGCTTGCCAGTGGAGGTTTTGATGGAACTATTCGGTTTTGGGATTTAAGCCTGGGTGTTTGTTCTCGTGTCATTTCTGTGGGTCGTTTCGTCGGTAGCGTTGCCTTTAGTCCAGACGGCAAAACCTTGCTTAGTGGAGACTACGAAGGTGTAGTTCAACTTTGGGATGTGGCCTGTGGAGAGTGTTTAAAAACCTTCCTGGGGCATATGAATGGGCGGATTTATTCAGTGGCGTGGAGTGCCGATGGCAACAAGATTGCAAGTACCTGTACTGGTAAAACAGTCAGAATCTGGAATGTTGGCACGGGCGACTGTGAACAGATTATCCAGGGCGAAAATCACGGATTGTCGTTGCATTGGCATCCAGTCAAGGACTTGCTAGCGATCGCTTTCCTGGAACAACCGATTCAAATTTGGGATGTGCAAACAGGTAAAACTGTGCAAACGTTAAAGAGACAGCTTCCCTACGAAGGCGTGAATATAACTGGAGTGACGGGAATTTCCGAAGCGCAAAAAGCCAATCTCAAAGTATTAGGGGCGACAAAATAGGCTAAAAAGCTTATGAGATAGAGAATACAGCAATTTATGGTAGAAAAAGCAATCTTAAAAACCGGATATTTTCCGGCTCTTTTGCGTCAGCCTATCTGATGTACATTGAGAAAGGGCGAATGGTGTGAATTTTCATGACAACAACTCTGCTAAACAATCGCTATCAAGTTATCCAAGTACTCGGTGCTGGTGGGTTTGGCGAAACCTTTCTCGCAGAAGATACTCATATGCCTTCTCGCCGTCGGTGTGTGATCAAGCAACTCAAACCCGTAACTAATGACCCTCAAACCTATCAAATGATTCAACAGCGGTTTGAGAGGGAAGCGGCGACTTTGGAGTATCTCGGTAAAAGTAGCGACCAAATCCCTGAACTCTATGCCTACTTTTCAGAAAATGGGCAGTTTTACCTAGTTCAGGAATGGATTCACGGTGAAACCTTGCGAGAAGTTGTCCAAGCTAAAGGATACGAGACTGAAACTACGGTTCGAGGGATGCTCTTAAGTCTGTTGTCCGTTTTGGATTATATCCACAGCAAGGGTATCATTCATCGAGACATTAAACCTGATAACATCATTCTCCGTTCCTCTGATAGCAAACCAGTGTTAATTGATTTTGGTGCTGTCAAAGAAACCATTCGTTCAGTGGTCAGTTCTGCAAAATATCCCACACAATCAATGGTGATTGGGACACCTGGCTATATGCCCAGTGAACAAGCCCTAGGAAGGCCAGTCTACGCCACAGATATCTACAGCTTGGGTGTGACGGCTATTTATTTGCTAACTGGTAAATCACCCCACGAACTACAAACTAACCAGCAAACAGGGGAAATACTTTGGCAAGATTACGCCCCGCAAGTATCACATAATTTAGCCCAGGTACTCAATCAGGCTATGAAACCTCTTGCAGGCGATCGCTACACCACAGCCAGCAAAATGCTGTATGCCTTGCAATCTAGCAATCACAGTTCTCCTCACACTGTCACCCTACCTCCCACGATCGCTAAACCGACCCGACAAACCGAAGTATTATCTTCTCAGCCCCAAATTCCTGCAAATAATTGGCAAAAGCCCGCCGTGGTTATCGGTAGCGTACTCATAGGTAGCTTGTTTGGTGCAGTAGCGATTTCTAGCATGACTCGCCAGCAACAGCCGGAGGTCCCAATTGCCGAAAATTCCGTACCCTCCCCAGAATCCCTAGCTACCAATCCCACACCCCTCGATACGCCAGTTCCTTCCTTACCTTCTCCCACTCCGGATACACGCACTTTACCAAACCTGCGAGTAGTTCCTGCACCTAAAGTAGACCCCAATCCCGTCATCGCATCCACACCACAGCCAGAAAACCAACCCATACCGACTGAGACGCCCACATCCCCATTAGCATCAACTCCACCGCCAGAAACAGCGAGTCAGCCAACGCCAACTCCCACGCCAGAAATACCCCCAACACCACAAAATCAGCCTCGTAAATTAGCTACCAACAGACAAAGCGTTCCCGCATTTCCTACAGGTACAGCTAGAAACAGTGTCGAAGCCACTCTTGGCAAGCCCAAAAAAGATTTAAGAGGACTGTGGCCGAATACCCGCGCCATCACCTATAGGGTAGTCCCAAACCAAATTGACCTAGGCTACTTATTTGATCGTAATTCTGGAACACTACGCCAAACTGAAGCATCTTTTGCCTCATCAGTAGACCAGCAGGTAATGCAGACTACTTTAGACGGGATGTTAGGAGGTCAAGCAACTGCAGAGATCAAGCAGGGACTCCAACAAGTGCAACAGCGTCAGTCTGATAATTTTCAGTTTACAAAAGGCCGAGTCAAAGGTCAGATTGTGCGCCAAAACTGTGATTTCATCTATATTAGTATTTGGGATGCAGATTTACATGATTTTGTCAATCCATCAGACGCTAAACAATGCTAATTCGTAAACCTTCTCTTAACAACCACTGAATGCTTACAAGCCTGATAATATGACTCAAGCCTATGTCGAAACCAAACTGTACAACTTCGATGAATTTATCAGCTGGTATCCCGAAAACTCGGCAGTTCGATACGAACTGCATGATGGAGTAATTATCGAAATGCCCAAGCCCAAGGGGAAACATTCAACTCTAACAGGTTCCCTAATCGAGCAATTATTGATAATTATCAGACAGAGTAGCTTTGGCGGTCTCTGGACTATTCCCAGGGAATCGATCGTCAAAACCAAATGGGAAAAATCAGGTTATGAGCCGGATATCATTATATTAAACAAAGAAGTTCTTGGGGACGAAACCCGGTGGGAAAGCGAATCGATTATTCAAAATCCTAATTCAGTCAAATTAATTGTCGAGGTGGTTTCAACTAATTGGCGTGATGATTACTACAATAAAGTTCGAGATTATGAAGAGATGGGGATCGAGGAATATTGGATTCTCGATTATGCAGCACTGGGGGCGAGAAAGTTCATCGGGAACCCCAAGCAAGCCACAATTTTTGTTTGTAACTTGGTTGATGGAGAATATCAGATGACGACCTTTACGGGAAACACAACCATTGTTTCCCCGACCTTTCCCCAATTCAACTTAACCGCACAGCAGATTTTCGATTTGGCTTCTTAAAAAAGCTTTAACTTGGTTTGGTAGAACATATCAAAAAAAAGAGCCTTACTTAGCTAAAACAAAAAGAAGCCCCACATCTGACCTGAAGGGCAGTGTGGGATGAATTTTTGGGCGATGACGAATTGACCCACAACCAAATTAATCCGCAGGATTAACAGGACAGGGGGTCGATGAGGAGTCGCCACTTTCAGGTTTGTCTTGCGCTTCAATATATTGTTTTAAAGATGAGATAGTTACGCCACCACAACTAGCAATGAAGTATGACCCATTCCAAAAGACATCTTTGGTGTAGAAACGACTCAGGTGGGTTGAAAATTCTTGTCTGAGTCTGCGGGAAGTAGTTGATTTGATATTACCCACCAGCTTACTTAATTGTAAGTCAGGATGATATTGAAATAACAGGTGTACGTGGTCTGATTCGCCACTAAACTCTACAAGCTTGCAGTCCCACTTGAGTAACAAATCTTCAAGGATGACATGTAATCGACTCAACATTTCCCCTGTGATAGCTTTGCGACGATATTTTGTTGTTAAGACTAGGTGAGCTTTGAGGTCACTGACAGACCTCCCTTGTGATACAAAATCATTTTTCACAAATTTTTCAAGAACTCTGTCATAATCACTGTAGCCTAAAATAACAACAGTGATTAACGGTAGGAGGTGATTTACTTTGTTGCTTAACTATCAGTATCGAGCTTATCCAGATACCAATCAAAAGCTAGAACTTAATTATTGGTTGCGAATATGCCAGTACTGGTACAACAAGCAACTAGGGGATAGGTTTGATTGGTGGGAAAATAACCGCAACAATATCAACGCCTGTCCTTTAATTTGCCCATTACCTCAGTTAAGGGATAATCCTAATTTTTACTCTCAGAAAAAACAGCTACCAATTATCAAAGAAGATTTGATAAAAGTTGTTCATTCTGGGGAGTTACTAGATTTTTCTCGTGTACCCTCCCAAACATTACAAGATGTTTGCAAACGAGTAGACTTGGCTTTTGGGCGTTTTATCAAGGGGGATGGTAACGGCAATCGTAGTGGTAAGCCACGATTTAAGAATGCTGCTCGGTATCGCACCCTGAAAATAGAAGGTCAAGCTATAACCATAGAGCGTGTAGAAAAAGACTGGTTATTTGCATCTTTCTCTAAACTTAATGGGTGGGTAAAAGTACGACTACATAGACCATTGCCTGAAGGGCTGACGCTCAAAAATGCATTGCTTACCTTAAAAGCTGATGGGTGGTATTTAACTATTTGCCTAGAAGACCCAAATGTACCGGAGTTCACGCCTGACGAAATAGTGCCAACGTGGAGAAACACAATTGGATTGGATGCGGTACTGCATGAAGATGATTATCTTGCTACTAGCGAAAATACCAAACTTCCTGCACTGAAATCGTTCAGAAAATCTGAACAACGTCTCGCTAAAGTTTCGCGTCGTAAAGCTATCAAAAAGAAAGGCAGTAGACCAAGACGTAAACTAGCAAAACGAGAAGCACGGGAACATCAGCGCATAGCCAGAGCAAGGAAAGACCACGCTTTTAAAACTGCCCATACTCTTGTAAGAACTGGTAAAAAAGTTTTTGTACACGAAGATTTAAATCTAAAAGCTTTATCGAAAAGGAACAAAGCTAAACAAGATGAAGATGGTAGTTACCTTCCAAATGGTCAATCAGCTAAATCTGGATTAAATAAATCTTGGAATGACGCTGCATTCGGGCAATTTTTCACAATCCTAGAATACATAGTTTCAAAAACTGGGGCTAGGACGATAGCAGTTAAACCTGCATATACATCTCAGCTACTCGCATATCGTGATAATTTTGTCTTCACTGATTGCAGTATTCGTGAATATTGGGATGAAATCGAATCGCTTTGGGTTGACAGAGATATTAATGCTGGAATCAACATAAAGCGTGTGGGGCTGGGACTGTTCCCCACAATAAAACGCCGTAGAGGGAATCTGGTAGTAACTGAATCTACTACCAATAGTACCTCGAAGGAAGTTCTGGAAACATTAAAAATGTGCCAGAAGCCTACAGCGACTCGTAGAGCGCTGTAGGTAGTTCACGCTCCTTTTTAAAAAACAGGTAATGAAATTTTGACCAAAGAAGTGTAAAGGATGAAGGATGTAGACACCTCACCTTATCAGTGGCGTAATTTCATTGAAAGCGACGGGAAACTCCAACCACTCGTTGGTGGGAGTTTTTTATACTTCAGACTTCAGTTGACTACTTAATAGCCACCTTACCGCCAGCTTCTTCGATCCGCTTCTTAGCATCTTCAGCAGCATCCTTAGCAACACCTTCCTTAATAGCCTTGGGTGCAGCTTCCACCATATCCTTAGCTTCTTTCAGACCCAGACCGGTCAATTCCCGGACAATCTTCAGCACGGCAATTTTCTTATCAGCTGGGACTGATTCCAGAATCACATCAAACTCGGTTTGTTCAACAACTTCTTCAGCCGCGACAGCAGCAGCAGGCCCAGCGATCGCTACGCCAACAGGAGCAGCAGCACTCACACCAAAGGCTTCTTCAATTTGCTTAACTAATTCGGAAGCTTCCAACAAAGATAAGGATTTAAGTTGTTCTAAAATTTGATCGGTTGCAGCAGACATTGATATAACTCCTGTAATTTTGATTAACTATTTAGTCATTCGTCGTTAGTGATGACTTTTGACTATGAAAAACGCGAAATTTACTCACCAGCACTTTCGGTGCTATCTCCTGACTCTTTATCGGCCACTGCTTGCAAAGACCGCGCCAGTGAACCAGGAACTTCGTTGATACCCACAGCAATCTTCGTAGCCAAAGCGTTGATTGCTCCAGCAATTTGAGCGATGAGTTGTTCCTTCGATGGCAAGTCTCCTAGGATCTTGACATCTGGCTCTTTGAGTAGCTTTCCTTCCAAGACACCACCGCGAAGTTCTGTCTTCTTGGTGACTTTCTGGAATTCTTGATAAGCCTTAATTGCTGATGAGAAATCTTCTTTGACCAGCAAAAAGGCTGAAGAACCTTGAAGCAATTCTGACAGTGGCTGCCATTTTTCATCATCTTGGATGGCAATGCCCATCAAGGTGTTTTTTGTCACCTTGCAAACAGTGCCACTCGGACGTAGTCGCCGTCTTAAGTCTGAGATTTCGGCAACTGTTAGCCCTTGGTATTCAATTACCAGTGCTAGAGTTGACTCACTCAAAGTTTCTTTGAGGTCAGCTACTATCTCTTTCTTGTTTTCTAGTGTTCTACCCATCTTCGTTTTAGCTCCAAGGGCAAAATCATCGATTTCCCTACATGTGTATCTTGTTCTGACCAATCCAAACAACAAACCCCAGCTGCTTTAGCCGGGGTTTAGTGGTATTACTCTTCATACCTTAGCGATCGCAGTTTTACAAGCGTCACTTTGAGTATTCAGGGTTTCAACCTCGGCAGGATATTAAGCGATATGCACCTGCTGTCTCCGGCTTGATTTATTCAATTAGGTACTGGCGACTGGGCTAGAGATCAATTACCTAGTCCCCAGTCCCCATTACCTATTCCCCATCATGATGCTTCGGTCAGTTTCAAATCCCGTAGGGCGCTGATATCGACTTTAATCGCTGGCCCCATTGTGGCAGACACATAAACTGTGCGCCAATAACGACCCTTTGCGCCTGCAGGACGGTTACGGTCGATTGTTTCTTGCAACGCCTTCAGGTTGATTAACAAATCTTCTGGCGCGAAGGCTGCCTTACCAAACATAACATGGACTATGCCTGTGCGGTCAGCACGAAATTCTAGTTTACCAGCTTTGAATTCTGCGATCGCACCTGCTAAGTCAAATGTCACTGTCCCACCTTTGGGCGATGGCATCAAACCACGTGGACCAAGCAATTTACCCAGCTTTGCCACCTGTGGCATCACATCTGGGGTAGCAATTAGCTTGTCAAAATCCATTCTACCCTTTTGGATTTCATCAATCAATTCTTCTGAGCCAGCAATGTCAGCACCAGCGTTGCTGGCTTCATTGACTTTCTCACCTCTGGCAATCACCGCCACCCTGATAATTTGTCCTGTACCTTTGGGCAGTGCTACCGTTGTCCGCAACTGTTGATCTGTATACTTGGGGTCAATTCCCAACCGGATGTGTGCTTCCGCGGCTTCTGGGAATTTGGCTGTTGCTGTCGCTTGCAAAAGCTCCAAAGCCTCTATCGGACCGTAGTCCCTATCTTCTACCTTGGCTTGCAGTTCCCGCAAGCGCCGTGATACTTTTTTTGCCATTTTTCTCTCCTGGGGTAATTCCGAAGCTTGGCCTCTCCCCCGATAATTTTTAGTTATGAGTGCTGAGTACTAAGTTATTTGACTTTTGACTCCTGACTCTTGACCCTTGACTAATCCGCAATAGTAACGCCCATATTCTTGGCAGTACCTTCGACAATCTTCATCGCCGCTTCTATGTCATTGGCGTTGAGATCGGGCAGTTTAGTTTGAGCAATTTCCTGCAATTGCGCTCTGGTAATTTTCCCAACTTTCTTTTTGTTAGGTTCATTAGATCCGCGCTCGATTTTTGCTGCCTTGCGAATCAGTACTGATGCTGGTGGCGTTTTAAGTACGAATGTAAAACTCCGGTCTTCAAAAACCGATATTTCTACAGGTATCACCATCCCAGCTTGGTCTGCTGTTTTGGCGTTGTACTCTTTGCAGAACATCATGATGTTAACGCCGTGTTGACCCAATGCGGGACCCACGGGTGGTGCTGGATTGGCTTTTCCAGCATTCAGGGCCAGTTTAATGACCGCTACGACTTTCTTCGCCATTGTTTATTAGCTCTGTTTCTCTACCTGATTAAATTCCAACTCTACTGGTGTATCTCGCCCAAAAATTGATAGCAAGGCTTTGAGTTTACTCCGCTCTGGAGAAACTTCTATCACCTCACCTTCAAAGTCTTTAAACGGACCAGAAAGCACAATTATCTTATCACCAGTAGCCATGTCAATTTTGACAACTGGCTCTTGTTCGCTGGTCTGTTTGAATATGCGTTCTACTTCTGAATGACCTAGGGGCAATGGCTTGACGTGACCTCGACCCTTGCCGCTACCACGTTTTTGCTCTGCTCCTACAAAATTAATCACATGAGAGGTGTTTCGTACCACCTGCCAGGTGTCATCATCCAAAATCATCCGTACTAGTACATATCCAGGGAACACCTTTTCCTCTGTATGCTGGCGGCTACCATCTTTACGGATTTTAACTGCCGGCGTGTGGGGAATTTCCACCTGGACAATCTTCTCAGCCACATCAAAGGTTTGGATGCGCTGCTCTAGGTTTGTCTTCACACGCTTTTCACAGCCTGAGGCTACCTGCACCGCATACCAGCGGGCCTCAAGAAGCGCTGTCTCTGCGGCTTCCTCTGACTGCAAAGTTGAGTTACGCGGTTCGTCTGTTGCAAAAGTCATCAGAACACCTGTTTTGCTGCCCAAGCAAACAATCCATCGACCAAATATATCAAAGATGCGGAGAGTGTCACCATTAACAACACGGCTGCTGATTCGCTCACTAATTGCTTACGACTCGGCCAAACTACTTTCTCAAGTTCTTCTTTGGTTCCCTGGAAGAAGTTGGTCAAGCTAAACCCATTTGAGTTTTCTGGGATTTCCGCTTCATTTTTTTTGGCCACGGCCGTTTATCCCCCGTTGTTTACACAGCTGAATGCTGCTAGTGTTTGATCCAGGTTTACAGCTTGACTCTATCTTACTTACTGGAAGCAAAAAAGCCGCCAAATAATTATACCCGAAATCATTAGCACCAACTGCCATTTTAGCAGATGTGATATTGTTTCGGGCTTTATTTTGGCTTTTGAGCGCGCCCTGGAGGACTTGAACCCCCGACATCAGGTTTTGGAGACCTGCGTTCTACCAACTGAACTAAGAGCGCACAAGCTGTCTTGGATTTGATAATTGCGCTGAACCTTTCCAAGTTTAACGCAATTTACAATTATTGTAACTTAATTTTGTTAAGAGGGCAAATCAGCGGCAGATGCCGCTTTTTGGTTAGTATATCTCCCATACCTTGGAACGGTTAATTACAAAGGACGGTCGAAGCGTTGTTTGATCCGAGTCGCTTTGCCAATGCGCTGACGGAGATAGTAGAGTTTAGCACGACGTACTTTACCACGGCGCAACACTTTGATGCTGTCAATCCGAGGAGAATGTAGGAGAAATACTCGTTCTACACCGACACCTTGAAATACCTTCCGGACTGTGATTGTTTCGTTAATGCCGCCATTACGTTTAGCAATCACTACGCCTTCATAGGGCTGTACGCGGAATTTTTCGCCTTCCTTAATTTTGACACCGACTTTCACTGTATCGCCGACATAAATGAGCGGCAGATTCGATTTTAGTTGTTCCGCTTCAATAGAGCGGATGATTTCTTGAGCGTTCATAGCCTATTTGCTTTAAAAAACCCACGATCATCAATCATAAATCCATAACCCCCTGAGAGTCCAGTTATTTGATGAGAAGCAGGAATTTGGCTGTGGTGGTCTGGTACAAGCCGAGTGGAATTGTGGGTGATTTTTTTTGCCCTGCTTTCCTTCTTCCTGATCCAAATGGATTTTATGGAAAAAATGTTACATCAGACTGTATGAAAGTTGCTTCATCTGGTGAATCCTATCTCTATAGGATAAAAGATGAAGCTATAACTGGTGTAATTAGTCACCAATATGCCTTCTTGATTTTACACTAACTAAATTTATTTATGAGGTTCTTTTTCCCTGCCCTGTTCCCCCTGGACTTTTTGCTCTTCTCTGACAGGTTTCAAATTTATGAAATTTAGTGTCGTCATTACTACCTATAATCGCCTAAGCTTGCTGCGACGAGCAATTGACTCTGCGCTCAACCAGACAATGAAGTGTGAAGTTGTGGTTGCTGATGACTGTTCGTCTGATGAAACCGAAAACTATGTCAAAAGTTTGGGTAAAGGCATTGTTTATCATCGCAATCATGTTAACAAGGGTCATGCGGCTACAGTCAATGCTGGAGTGGAAAGGGCCAGCGGTGATTGGATTAAGTTTTTAGATGATGATGATTATCTAGCACCAAACTGTTTAGAAGAGATGTCTAGGGCGATCGCACTTCATCCTAGTTCTGTTATCTGTTCATGCATTGCAGCTCAGGTAGATAGTAATGAAGTAGAACTCAGTCGCACTCCACAATGTGGGCCGGGGTTGGCTTTTTATATCCCCCAAGCAGATATTCACTACGGTATGCTTTTAGAGCTTGTACCTTTTGGTACGCCTGTGCAAGTAGCTTGTCACCGAGAAAGTTTCTTGCAAACTGGTGGTTGGAACTCGGAACTTGATGCTAACTGTGATGATATTGATTCTTGGATTCGCATTGCTCAATTTGGTGATGCAATCTTCCTTAATCAGTGCCTTGCTTATCGCACAATTTGGACTGGTGCTTATAATCAAAAGTTTTCTTTGTCTGAGCGCCTAGCTACAAATATTTTTATGAAGGAGAAAATTTACGCATTGGTTGACCAAAAGCACTTGTCTCGAATGCCTACCCTTGCTAGTACCAGAAAATACTTAAAACTTCACTGGTGCTTAGTAGCTTTAAAGCATGGGAAAATCAAAAGTTTTTTGGTGATGCTATTCCCCAGCATTATTTCTCCCATCGCTTGGTGGCTTTTGCTGATTGCTTTTTTATCCCGCCGAATTAATAAATCTAATACTTGTATCAACAAATTTGTTTTGATTGAGTCTTGAATTGGGCATTGAGCATTAGGCATTAGGCATTGGGAAGTTGTGAAGAGACGCGATTAATGGCGTCTGTACCAAAAGTCAAGAATTATTCCCTCATCACCTCCATTCCCCCTGCTCCCTGCCCCCACTGACAGGTATAGGTATTTTATAACCGTGGCTGAAATGGGGTTTTTCCGTTGGTTAACAACTCAAAAGTTAGTTAAGCATAGAAAAACCTCGCTGATTGCCGGGGAGGACAGCGAGGTCGAATAGTAGAATTTTTATTATTGTTATTGATTCAGAGGAGTCAGAATTTAGGAGCCAAGAAGGAAATTCTGGATTCTCAATTCCTACTATCAGTTTGAGGCTTTTGCTATCGATCTACTTATTTGTGAAGTTAGTTTTTGGCTTTATTTAATGTGTTATGAGTTTTCTTGTGGTGAGTTTTCTTACCGGAATGAGTTTTAAGACCTTTGACAAATGCGTGTTTAGTCACACTCTTAGTAGCTGGAGTTGGCGCGGTAGCAGCTTCCGCTTGAAAAGCAGGAGCTACAAGAGCTACGGGGGTAGCAAGTACTAGCGCCACAAGTAAACCTTTAGCGAACTTATTCATGTGAAACTCGTGTTTATTTGATTTAAGAACCAACAATATGAATATCCCAAATTCATATGTCAGCATCTTGTTATTGATATGAATTTTCTATGTCCATTTCTGCTTTAACCACGGTTACGTTCTAGCAGGAGCATCATTACCAAGCTTAACAAGAGCTGCTGTTCTTCGCGATCGCTAATTTGATCGACGGCTTTGATGATAAATCGTCTGGAGAGGAAGGAAGGGATTTTTTCCAACCGCATCACAACTGAGCCATCAGTCCGGTTGACTAAGTAGACTGGATTAAATACATAACCAGTAAACATTCCCAAAACTGGGATTTCTGCGAATAAAGCATCTGCAACCTTCACCCACGGATTCTTCTCCTGGATGTTGAGAATACTTACATCACCATCAAATATGTCATAGCGGGCACGCCACAGCGATCGCAAACCCCGGCGTTTTACCCCACCGAGATAGTTTCCTTGGCTATCGGTGAAGTCATAGCGAGCAGAAAAATCAATAATGCGATCGGCTTTGATGTAATACAGCGGACGGCTTTGCTCAACATCACCAAAGACAGTAATTGCTTCCTTGAGTTTAAATAGCTTCTGTTTGACGTAAAAAACCAACTTTCCTTGACTGTCAACCACAGATATTTGTGGCGCTAATGCCCAAAATTTGAATGTCAATTCTAGAGGATATTGCATAGGTTCAACCAAAGGGTCAAAAATTCTCCCCTTATTAATCCCATTCATGTGAGGTAAATAACATCAAATATAAGAGACGTTCCGCCAGGATTCAAAATACCTATTTCTCCTCAATTCTGGCTCTTGACTCCTTTAAATTAAAAATCGTCATAAACTATAGACATAATAACGTTTCTCTGGAATTTCCCAAAAATATCGCCAGTAAGTGCATAAACAGATCAAGCCCAACCTATTGAGTAAGTGAAGGGGTTGAAACCCAACAGACACAACGACACTGAAACTTGAGGAGAATGATCATGAAATTCCGTCACTTAACTGGTTCTTTGCTAACAGCTACCGCACTTTTGACCTCTACATTACCAGCTTTCGCAGGTCCCTTTGATGCCGTCAAGCCCGCTGCTGCTATCTTCCAACCCGGTGCTGCAATTAAACCCGGTGCAGGTGTAGGTAATGTAACTCCTGGTGCCCCTAATAATCCCAATGGTAATACTGAAATCCAAGGATTAGGCGACCATAAGTCCTGGGTTGATCCCAATACTTTAGCCAAAGATCCACGCGCCTTGTGTAGCGATGTTGGCTTGGGTAGCAACACCCTCAACAGTTCTAGCAAGCTTGTAGTAGCTACCACTAACAACACTCGTTCTAGTTCTGCCAAAACCCACAATGATGGCGGTGGCGGTGGTTTTAGCTTCTTAGGTATTGGTGCTAATGGTAGTGGTTCTAGCGCCGGGAGCCAAAATAATAGCAGTTCTAGAGATCAAAGCAATAACCGCAACGAAGAAAAAACCAATAGTTCATCTACAGTAGTTCAAGGTAAGAATTGCGATGCTTTCGTTAACTCGGCTGCTGCTAGAGATATGAACTTTGAAGATAACCTTACCCGCCGTTATGAAATCAAAACCGGTCGTCGGGGACAACAGGTTAATCAACTCCTAGACAATAAATAAGTGATGGTCTTTTCACGGGAATACTTAGACTGTCCTTTGAGGTTGGTAATTGGTGATAATCAATTACCACTCAAAACAAGATATGAGTTTATTAAACAGGCTTGACGTTATCAGTTATCTACATTATTTAATTTTGAATTATTTTGACGCCGGGGTCAGCGCCCTGGCAATTGCTTTATGTATCCTCAGGAGACATTATGAATAGTCCGCTAGGAACGAGGATTTTTACCGTTAGTACAACTTTATTGTTGTCTGCAATATTTTTGACTACACTCCAAACTCCATCATCTGCAAATCCGGCTCCCACAATTCGCGATTCGCAAATCTTGCCGTATTTGCTCGATAATCCTAATGACAACTCGGTGGTAAAAGTGCGTTGTATTCCTCAACAGAGCCGAGAAGTAGACAGAAATCGCCGATTCATCAGGGATAGTCTGTTGCAATCAAATTCCGGCGATGGCGCAGCCAACGCCTTCGGCGAACGCAATCAAAACATTACAATTGAAATCGAAGGCAGTTGTCGCAACGTCAGAATTCGTGTCCAAGACGACGCCAACTTTTCTGATTTTCCTGTCTATAATCCCTACTTAGATCGCAATCATCCAGAATCTAACGACTCTTGGCTCACTCGTGAAGGTTCTGGATGGTATTGGCTTCTACATCGTCGCTAACTCTAGTTTTTTGATGAATTATAGTTCTCACTGTTGCCCAAAGACTAGAATTTTTTTGCATGATCTTGTGTATGCTGCAAAAATTAAACATCAAAATCATCCAAAATGGCTAGAGATATTTTCCATCAACAAGTTAAAACAGCTTTAATTAAAGATGGATGGATTATCACCCATGACCCTCTAACAATTCGTGTCAGCGAAGCAGTGAAATTACAAATTGATTTGGCAGCAGAAAATGCTATAGCAGCCGAACGCGACACTGAAAAAATTGCCGTTGAAATCAAAAGCTTTGTTGGAGACTCTGATATCAGTGCCTTCCATACTGCACTTGGTCAATATCTCAATTATTGCCAAGCACTGGAGGAGCAAGAACCAGATCGCATTGTCTACTTAGCCATTCCCGATGAAACCTATCAAGATTTTTTTCAGCTTGCCTTTATCCAACGTGCCCTTAAGCGTTATCAAGTCAATTTGATGACTTACGATCCTAATCAGGAGGAAATACTGCAATGGATAAAGTAGAACACTATCGACAATTTGTCAAACAAATCTTGACAGAACACGCCCAAATTTCTGCCACTACAGATACAGTCAAGACAGAACTAATTTTTGACACCGAACACGACCATTATCAACTTGCTTACGTTGGCTGGCAAGGAAATAAACGGGTGTTTGGCCCTGTGATGCACTTTGACATTCAAGAAGGCAAAATTTGGATTCAATATAACGGTACGGAAGAATCTATTGCTGAACGTCTCGTGAATATGGGCGTACCTTCCAGTGATATAGTCATTGGGTTTCATTCATCTTTTAAACGCCAATTTACTGGGTATGCTGTAGGTTAGCCCTTTCGAGGCTAAAAGTCTTGAACAGAAGAGTGCATAAACCGACAAACACAAACCTATTGATTAAGTGAAGGGGTTCAATCAGTGAACAGTGAACTTGATAACTGTTCAAACCCAAAACACACCACGGAAATCAAAGGAAGAAACGGTCATGAAAGCACAAATTTTGTTAAGTCTTGCTTGTTCAATGTCTTTGTTAGGTGCTGTCACATTACCCGCTAGCGCTGAACCAGTTTCACCTGAACCTACTGTGCAGCCTCAGCCCCAAGCAATTAGCCAAGACGTGACCATTCCCCAAGATACAGCAATTATTGTGTCATTTCCCGCGCCGGTGACTATAGATGTTGGACAAAAACAAGATTTTCCCCTGACGCTACCTTTGGCTAGTGCCATTAAAGATGCTCAAGGTAATGTGATAGTGCCAGAAAACACTCCAGTCACTATTATCCTCAAACCCACTAATGGGGGAGCTAAAATTGTTGCCCAGTCGTTGGTGGTAAATGGTCGAATTGTGGCAATTAAAGCCTCAAGTCAAATGATTCCTGGCAATACTATTACCCAAAAGCGGGCTAATGACAAAGCTGTAGAAAATGGTTCTGTTTGGGGTAGACTCACAGGAAGTACTCTAGGCTTTTTGAGCAATGGAGATCCAGAGCAATTCGACCGAGGTGCAATGTTAGGTAGCGCTATTGGTATAGTCTCCGGCTTGCGTTCTGCCGAAAACACCCGTGTTGTGCAGATTGCTCAAAGTAGTGTTTATGTTTTGTCTCTTGAGGCTCCTATTCAGCTATCTGCTCGCTAGTTTCACTTTCACTATCTGAGACTAATTCTAAGGGGTGCAGTATTGTTAAATGAAAGCCATGTCTACTTTCAACTTTGAGATATCGCTCTTGCAATGGTTGCCATTGCTGCCATAATTTGTAACGATTTTCCACTAACAAATCAGTCAGTCCACTTAGATGAGTCTTCATTTCTGACCCAAATATATCTTCTAGCCACTCAGTTAAAACTTCACTATCTTGTAACTCACCTAAAGTATCTTGGATGTTTTTCACATCTGCAATATAAGCCATGTAAGACTCACCATATAAGTCGGTAAATAACTCCATTTGGTATCTTACACGTTTAGCTTGTTTTCGCAAATTGTGCAGTTCTTCACCTTGATTAGTTAATTGTTTTTCTACCTTTTCTGCTTCCCAGTCTTTGCAGATTGTCAATTCTGACTCTACAAATTGGGTACCCATTAGCCAACCAGGATGCAGCAAAAAACTGCTCACTTCTGGTAGCAGTAAATCTGGGAGAACTTGTTGAATAGCAACAGATGCCAATGGGTGATAAGTTGGTGCTGCTAACCACTCAGCTAATGACTGTTTTAAAGATTTGTAAGGTTCATCCTTTAATGTTGTTTGCACTGTAGAAAATGCATGTATCCGTTGTTTCTCTAAGGCATCGAATGCTGTGTGTAAATATTTCTGTTCTTTGGATGACAAATGTGGTTTGTAATTAGTTTCTAGTGTTTCTTTCAGTACATCTAAATCCCGGAGATTACCAAGGCGACGAGCTATTTTACCGATATTTTTATCACTAACTGGCTTAGGAAAATTCAGTGCTAGTCCAAACCTACTAACGGCAGTACGTAAGCGACGCATCCCTACCCGCATCTGGTGCAGCGCTTCTGGATCTTCATCTTTTTTGACTAATTTTTCCCACTTCAAGGTTTTCTTAACGTGTTTTTCAATTGCTTGGTAAGCATAGTCACCAAGAGTTTGTACTGTAGGCTTCGTAGCTAATTTCATATATTTATGGCAATGAGATACTTAATCAAGTTATTGCATCATAACACTAGTTAAAAACTTGTATCTATCTCTTGAGGCTTTTTTTAAATGTATTTCGCTATTTGTAAAGATTATTTTTACTCTGCCGCATTATTTTCGTTGGCAGATATCCTATGATTGCTAATATTCTGAGTGATCGCATATCTCAACTTCTTCTTTGCGATTGACATAAAAGTTAAGAGTCTTGAAGAAAATTGATATCTTAATCATTATTTATAATAAAACTTAAAATCATCAAAGCAAAAAAATTGAGGACTGTGTTAAATGTATAACTCATCTTTAATTAGTCAAGTTATCTTGCAGTTTGACAATAGTTTTCAAGAACATCGGAAAGACCTATCTGCGGTATTGCTGACAAGCCAAAAGCATATGTGGCTGGGGTCGGACGAAACCTCAACTATTGAAAGACTATCTTTAGATGATACTGATAAATTTACCGGACATAAACAATTTCGGGTGTCAGAATTTATCAATTTACCAGCATCAGATAATGAAGAAATAGATATCGAAGGGCTTGCTTATGCAAGTTATTACTTATGGTTTGTAGGTTCCCATAGCTACAAGCGTAAAAAAAACAAACCTGCTCAGACTGATATCAAAAACATTCAAAGGCTAGCAAAAGTTATTACAGAACCTAATCGCTATCTTTTGGGACGGATTCCCCTTGTGGATGGACAGTTGTTTCCATCTTGTCCACACCCCGAAAATGCAAATTTGCAATTGAGTGCTGCAAAATTAAAGTTGACAGACCAAGGTAATTTGCTGATGTCAGTTTTAGTTGATGATCCGCATCTGGGATGCTTTGTGAAAGCCGCAATTCCTGGAAAAGATAATGGCTTTGATATCGAAGGGATAGGTGTTGTTCAAAGTCGGATTTTCTTGGGTTTGCGAGGTCCGGTATTGCGGGGTTGGGCGGTAATTTTGGAAATAGAGTTAGAAGATTCTAACTTAGGAGAGATGACATTACGACAAATTGGTGAAGGGAATAAGAAATATAAAAAACATTTTTTGTGGCTAAATGGATTGGGAATTCGAGATTTATGTATAGATGGTGAAAACTTGTTGATTTTAGCTGGGCCAACAATGGATTTAGATGGATCGGTGCAAGTTTATCAGTGGAAAAATGGTGTTAATATTTCAGAAAATGTTCTCAATTACCCAGATTTAGTACAAGATGTTCCTTTTGGATATAGGGAAGATCATGCTGAGGGCATGACAATTTTTAATGATGTAGCTAGGAAACCTGCATTGTTGATAGTTTATGATTCACCGACAGCAACTAGGTTAGTCGGTGAAAGTAGTGTAGTAGCAGATGTATTTGAGTTGAGGGCAGGGGGAATGACTCTTGACAAATGACAATCTCAAATTAAAGGTTAGTGGATATTGCCTGCACAGGGCAAGTGGGGATACATTGTTCACAGACAATGCAGCGCGATCGCGTGAATGTCAATTTGTATGTTTCTGGGTTGAGAGTTAGAGCTTCGGTAGGACAAACCCCAGTACACAAACCACAGTGGACACAGACATCTTCATCAATCACAATTTCGCCCAAGGTATGGGAAACGCTGATATTTTGCGATCGCATCCACTCGATGGCTGCATCTAACTGATCGATGTCTCCTAATAATTCCACCACCAGTTTACCAATTTGATTCGGGGCAACTTGGGCGCGAATAATATTAGCAGCTACATTAAACTCTTTGGCCAGTCGGTATGTCACCGGCATTTGGATAGCGCGTTTGGGAAAGGTGAGGGTAACTCTTTTTTTCACGGGTTTCGCAGAGGGTTTTCTCTGTTGTAGCTTAAATTGTTATTGGTCATTGGTCAGGAGTCAGGAGTCAGGAGTCAAGTGTCAGGAGTCAAGTGTCAAGGATCATTAATTATTCTCTTTCCAGTCCCCAATTCCCAGTCCCCAATCCCCAATCCCGTGTGGTCAGTTAGACTAAAATGATAGTGCTTAATATGTTTTAATAATCCTGATTATGAGTACCGATTCACCAGTTAATTCGCCAGTCCAGCCTGAATCAACAACTGGAAAGCGTGTGAGAAATTTCTTAATTGCGATCGTGGCGATCGCTCTTAGCGTTGCTCTAGTCTTAGGATTGCGAACTGAAACCACTTCAGCTTCTCTCGCCAAATTAAGCGAAGCCTCTACATCTCTAGAAGTCGCTGTCAGCAACGGTAAACCATCACTAGTAGAGTTTTATGCCGACTGGTGTACTGTTTGTCAGAAAATGGCTCCAGATATCACCCAACTCGAACAACAGTATGCTGACAAGGTGAATTTTGTGATGCTGAATGTAGATAACACCAAGTGGCTACCAGAGATGCTGAAATATCGGGTGGATGGGATTCCCCATTTTGTGTTTTTAGGTAAAGATGGAGAATCAATAGCACAGGCAATCGGCGATCAACCCCGCACGGTGATGTCCAGCAACTTACAAGCCTTAATTAATGGTGACTCTCTCCCCTATGCTCAAGCTAGTGGACAAGTTTCCAAATTTTCTGCACCAGTAGCACCAACAGCTAGTCAAGATGATCCCCGCAGTCATGGTAGCCAAGTGGTAAATCAGTGAACTGTTGTACTGCTGGCAAAAAACCAGAATTTTCACGTCCAATCTTCTATAAATAAACCAGCAATTTGGCCAAAGTCAGCACTTTTACGAGTCAATAAAACGGCTCGATTCACTAGCGCAAGCGATGCAATTTTCAAATCCATTGTGCCAAGTCTGGGATACTCTTTCCTAAGGCGTTGAAACTCTTGGGTTGCTTGTTCATCAAACTCAAGAACCGGAATCGCACAATAGTTTGCTAATTGTCGCTTTAATTGCTTATACGTTTCAACTTGCTGTTCAATGCTTTGGGCTTTGGCAATATAACTTAACCATCCCCGCATTTGCTCTTCATAGCTAATGATGCTTGTTGCTACTTGACTGGAACTGAGGCTTGCCAATCTTTGTAGCAGTCTTTGAGCGTTGGCTCCTCCACGATCTAAAACACTAAGATGATCAGTATCGAGAATGTACATCTACTCATCGGCAGGCTCTAGAGAACTCGGACGGAGAGAGTCACGATATTCGCGTCCTAATCGCATCGCTTCATCATAGGTTGAGTTGTCAACAAATGTACCAGCGATTTTCTCCCACCAAGGTTGAGAGGATACACTATTCTCCAGTCTGTTTTTAAGTCTTGCAACTTCAGCTTCTAAATAAGCTACTCGTTCTTCTAATTGTTCTGGCATTAGGGATAGACCTCATTTAAACTTGAGTGCTAATTTGATCGTAGGTCACTACTTGAGATTTTACTTGTGGTCTAACTATTTATTTTCGACTATCTGGATTTCATCAAGTCGATTAATTACCACATCCGCACCTCGGACATGATCTGATTTTCCGATCCAAGTGATGCCAATGCTACCTGCAGCTTTTGCGTCACGGGCCATTTGCATATCACCAACAGAATCACCCACCATTAATGTGGCGCTGGGTTCTACTCCCAAAGCTTGACAAGCCTGCAAAAATAATATTGGATCTGGTTTACTCGGTCCTTCATCTACGCCCATTTGTAGCTGAATGTAATTACTTAGCTGGTGGTTATTGACAAAATCACTCACTTCTTGAGATGTGGCAGCTGAGAGGATGCCGAGTTTTAATCCCCCTTCCCGGAGGTATTTCAACACCTCCAAACTACCAACAAACATTGGTGAAGGTGTCTGATTCACATACGTTTCCGCTTCATCTAAAGCTTGACGGGCTATTTTTAAGGACTCAAACCATCCCCTACCAGTTTCGGCTATATATGCGGCTGCGGCAACTTCTGTTTCGCGGCGACTTGCCACTGAAACTATGCCGGCAGGATCGAGGGTATTACCATTAATGCCAAATGCCATTAACAAAGGTTCGCCAATACCGGGAATTTGCGCGTCTATTAACCGCGTTGCTTTTTGGGCGAGCGATCGCAAATAAACTTCTGAATCTTCTAGAGTACCGTTTTTGTCAAATAAAATTGCCTGGATATCTGGAAACGTTGTGTTTTTACATTTAATAGTTACCAAAGCCCACCTCACTTAAACAAACAGGACTTACGCAACTGGCACACATATTTCCTGGTTGAAGAGTCAAGGGTCAAGGGTTAAGGGTCAAAAAGCTTGATTTTTGGACTTTGGACTCTTGACCACCTCTCGCATTGAAAATATGACACTTGCGTAAGTCCTAACAAAATCAAAATAACAAGTTTTCCAGCATAAAAAAAGAGGGAATTACCCTCTCTACAATACTTTGATATTCTGGCGTTGCATATTTGCCGGATGAATTGAGATTTTTAACCAAGGCTATTGGTAGATTCTACTCTTCTGCTAACGGAGACACTACGTATAGCTTGTTTTTTGGTAGAGGTATGAGAACGACTTTCTCTGACACCTCTATTGGGGAAGCAAAATACATTCTCTTAATTCAGCAACACCGATATTCTGATTTACAAAAAAATACAAGTGTATTAATCTTCAATAGCGGCTGGAATATCTTCTGCAATAGCTTCAATAGCAGCTGGAATATCTTCTGCAACAGCTACTGGAATATCTTCTTCCTCAGTTGCTGGTGGAATATCTTCCTCTTCTTCAGTTGCTGGTGGAATATCTTCCTCGGCTAAAACTTCTACAGGCACTTCTGCTGTAACGCCTTGTTGTTTGGCTAGCAGCTGTTCCCTATACTTAGCTGCCATTTCTTCCGCCTTATCGTAAACCAAATCGCGGTTCTTAATCATATCACCGGGTTCAGGTTCCAGCTGTTTGGTAGACAGGGAAATCCGACCTCTTTCTGCATCTAAATCAATAATCATGACTTTCACTTCGTCATTGACATTGAAGACGCTATGTGGTGTATCAATATGCTCGTGGGAAATTTCAGAGATGTGCAGTAGACCACTAACACCGCCAATATCGATGAACGCACCGTAAGGCTTAATACCGCGCACTGTACCAATGACTACTTCACCAACTTCGAGGCGGTTCATCTTGCGTTCAACCAGCGCTCGACGATGAGATAGAACAAGGCGATTACGTTCTTCGTCTACTTCGAGGAATTTTAGTGGTAGTTCTTCTCCTACCAATTCTTCTTTAGGCTTGCGAGTACTAATGTGAGAGCCGGGGATAAAGCCGCGTAATCCCTCAATGCGTACCAATGCACCACCACGGTTAGTAGCAAACACGCCGGAACGGACAGTAGCGTCTTCAGCTTGCAATTGCCGTACACGTTCCCATGCCCGCATGTATTCAATACGACGAATTGAAAGGGTCAACTGACCATCTTCGTTTTCGTCAGTAAGAATGAAAAATTCTCGCGTTTCGTTAGACTGTAAGACTTCTTCCGGGGCATCGACCCGGTTAATAGACATTTCTTGTATAGGTATGTATGCTGCTGTTTTAGCACCTATGTCAATCAGAGCGCCGCGCGGCTCTATACTGAAAACCGTACCTGGTACAATATCACCAGGGCTGAAGTGATAATCGTACTTATCAAGTAGAGCAGCGAAATCTTCGTGAGTGAATCCAATTTCTGTAGCGGTTAAATTCTGATTGACCATGCTGATTTGTTCCTGGTTTTAGTCTCCGTAAAGTTTTTTGCCACAAGCGATATTGTTTATATGCGAGCGCTTTGATGCCACTCTACACTTACATCTTTCTCATCCTAGCGCAGAAAAGCTAGTAGTAACACATATCAACTCCCAGATAGAGAATTATATCATATGGCAGGGAACAGGGAACAGGGAATAGGCAATAGGCAACTTGTACTGAGCGTAAAGCCTGCGGCATAGCTTCGCTTAACGCGTAGCGTCTCCGTCAGGAGAAGTCGAGGTATAGGGAACAGTTTTTTCTATTTCCTGTTCGTTAAAATCTCTCTGGTTGCGATATTTCTGGATGTATAAAGGGCATTAGACGCAAATATCCGCTGCTACTGGGGGTAGTAGCAGCGGATTTCAAGGTTTGTTTGACCTTAAAAGTCTGGTAATAGGAATCTACTTCTCTTCTTTCTTTTGGATGCGGGGGGGTTCGCGAAATGCGATCGCAAAGAAAAGAACTCCTATGCACAATGTGAAAATCAAGATGTACGCGACGCTTTCCATGTTAAAAGCTCCTGCCTATCCAGCGAATAATTTAAGGGATGGGGTATTGGGGATGGGGTATTGGGGATTAGGTATTGGGAAGAGTTGAATTATCTAGTCTCCAGTTCCCAGTCCCTAGCCCCCAGTCCCCAGTCCCTAAAATTAGAGAGCTTCTTTCCGGCGGGTTGTCTTGTCACCCACTTTTTGGAATAAGCCCCACTCGACTTGCTCTTCGAGATCCGCTTCGACCCCAGCAAACACATCTCGGTAAATTGTCCGAGCGCCGTGCCAGAGGTGGCCAAAGAAGAACAACAGAGCAAATACAGCGTGTCCAAAGGTAAACCAACCTCTGGGACTGGTGCGGAATACACCATCAGAATTCAAGGTTTCCCGGTCAAATTCAAATATTTCACCGCCTTGAGCCTTACGGGCATACTTCTTAACTTCGGCTGGATCTTTGAAGGTTTTACCATTCAAATCACCGCCATAGAAGCTAACAGTAACGCCAGATTGTTCAAAGCTATATCTGGATTCTGCCCGACGGAAAGGAATGTCAGCGCGGATCACTCCGTCTTTGTCGGTCAGGATAACTGGGAAGGTTTCAAAGAAGTTGGGGAGACGACGTACAGTCAATTCCCGTCCTTCAGAATCTTTGAATACTGCGTGACCTTGCCAAGATTGGGCAATACCATCGCCCTTAACCATCGGACCTGTACGGAATAGACCGCCTTTGGCGGGGCTATTACCGACATAATCGTAGAAGGCAAGTTTTTCGGGTATTTGTGACCAAGCTTCGTCAAGGCTTGCACCTTGGGCTACGCTATTTTGAACGCGGCGGTCAATTTCTTGACGGAAGTAGCTTTGATCCCATTGGTAGCGGGTTGGCCCAAATAGCTCAATAGGAGTAGCAGCGGTGCCGTACCACATAGTACCAGCCACCACGAAAGCAGCGAAAAATACTGCAGCGATACTGCTAGAGAGTACAGTTTCAATGTTCCCCATCCGCAGGGCTTTGTAAAGCCGTTCGGGGGGTCTAACTGTCAGGTGGAATAAGCCTGCGATAATGCCGACAATACCAGCAGCGATATGGTGAGCGACAATACCACCAGGGTTAAAGGGGTTAAAACCGTCTGGTCCCCATTCTGGTGCTACTGCCTGGATGCTACCGGTGACTCCATATGGGTCAGAAACCCACATTCCAGGGCCAAATAGCCCTGTGAGGTGGAAAGCACCAAAGCCAAAACAGAGTAAACCAGATAAAAATAGGTGAATGCCAAACATTTTTGGCAAGTCAAGAGCAGGTTCACCAGTGCGGGGATCTCTAAAGAGTTCTAAATCCCAGTAAACCCAGTGCCAAACGGCTGCTAGGAATAATAAACCGGAAAGAACAATGTGAGCAGCAGCAACGCCTTCAAATGACCAAAAGCCAGGATCATTAGCTGGCGCGCCGGTAACGCTCCAACCACCCCAAGATTGAGTGACGCCCAGACGTGACAAGAAGGGAAGCACGAACATTCCTTGACGCCACATTGGGTTGAGAACTGGATCGCTTGGATCATAAACAGCCAGTTCATACAATGCCATTGAGCCAGCCCAGCCGGCTACTAAGGCTGTGTGCATCAAGTGTACGGAAATCAGTCGCCCTGGATCATTCAGAACTACTGTATGTACTCGGTACCAGGGTAGTCCCATCGACTACGCTCCTCCTCGATGAGTTAGTTTACAAAGCAATTTTCTTACGGAAGTCACACACAACGGAAGCCGTGGCGGTGAATTCTCTCAGTTTTTGTTATTGCCAGAGTTTTGAGTTTTACCACAGCTTACGTCTTGTAAGTCAGACGGTGTGGCTAGTTTGGCAATGCCTATACGCTTTTAGACCTTATACCTTTTAGGGTAGCGATCGCCCACACGACTACACAAATGAATTTCTTGGAGAAAAACTTTACCTCGTTCTCAGAGAGTGAGGTAGATATTTGGCAGTCGTTTGGGCATGAAAACGTGCTGTGCAATCACCAAGCAAAAATGAGAATGTTTTAAAAAGTGTAACTATTGATGGACTTGTTTGCAAGCGTGTAAATAGGTGCGACCGCGTAGCATTGCTGAGACATTTCGCTACAAAATTTTTGGGGAATGGGGACTGGAGACTGGAGATTGCACTTCGGCTCCTTTCGACTTCGCTCAAGGCGAGCCGCTCAGTGAGCAGGGATTGGGGACTGGGGACTAGGGATTGGTGAAGTTATTCTTCCTATACCTTGACTTCCTCATCTCCCCCTGCTCCTGCCCTCCTACCCCCTGCCCCCTACACTACCGATTTGATGTTTTGCAGTTGACACTTAGCTTCGGCAGTACCCAAGCGCTCAATTACCTGTTCGGCAGTCATCAGGCGCTTTAGCACTACTTGACCGATGGTGTCGTTGGCAATTACTGGTGTTATTGGCTTCACTTCCACAGTTAAAACTGCATCTTCGACTCGATAAAGCCAGAGCAATTCATTGTGTTCTACCAGACAGACATTTAGTCGTTGAATATCTGGTTGGCGTCGCCAAGCGGTGATCTGCCACAGTCCATCAGATGCCCACACTCGGGAAACAGCCCATCCTTCAGATAGAAAGAAATACTTCACGTTTTTAGTCTCACTCTTAGACTTTCAATCTGCTGTTTACAATATCGCGATCGCTTCCATCGCTGATGTATAAACATTGATATTTTTCATCAAATCGATGCAGCATTGTATCCCAGCACCAATTGGTCAGATTATTGATCAATACTGCTAGGACTATGCTAAAAGCTTAACTAAGCTATTCCCTGATAACTATGAATTTACGCTAAATTTAGCTATTTCCAGAAATTTTAATTAAATATAAAGTTTTCAGTTATAGCAATTCTCAGATGAATAAAATATACCCTTCCCCACAGAAATCAGGAGCCAGATTATCGCATTCTCCTGAATTCTGAATTCTAACTCCCTCATTTGCACTCGACTGAGAACCGCTACATCTAAAGATTTAATTTCAAAATGTGTATTTTTTCAACGATTTTTGTCATAAAGGCGGCTTGTTTTATATGGTCAATTAACCAACGTATAGTACAATAGCTGACCGCTGTTATCAACAAGATTATTTCTATGACCTGGTTTGATTCTTCGATAAAAAAATGGGGTCGAATTACAAAATTCTGCTCTTTGTTCTGTTTATGTTTATTTTTGGTGGTGAGTTGCTCTCCTCGCCCACAGACAACTACACCACCATCACCTGTAACTACCTCTACAGGTGATGGTCGCATTACTGTAGGTACGACAGGAAAGCCGAGAACTCTCGATCCGGCGGATGCTTATGAGTTGGCATCTTTGGGTTTAGTGTTTAATATGAGCGATCGCCTCTACACTTACGAACCAGGAAGCACGGAAATTAAACTGCAACTGGCGACAGCATTACCAAAAGTCAGTCAAGATGGTTTAACTTACACCATCCCTTTGCGTCAAGGAGTGGTTTTTCATGATGGCACTCCCTTCGATGCGGAAGCAATGGCTTTTAGTATCAAGCGCTTTATCGAAAATAAAGGTAAACCCTCATTCTTACTAGCTGATACAGTAGATTCAGTGAAAGCTACAGGGAAATATGAGTTAACAATTAAGCTGAAAAAGCCCTTTGCAGCTTTTCCTGCACTACTAGCATTTTCTGGAGTATGTCCAGTTTCACCCAAAGCTTATGAAATAGGCACAGGAAAATTTAAACCAGAAACATTTGTCGGTACTGGCCCCTACAAATTAGCCAAGTATGGTACTGATTCACTGCGATTTGATGTATTTGATAAATATTGGGGAGAAAAACCAGCGAATAAAGGGATTAACGTGCAAATTCAAACTAGTCCAGTGAATTTGTTTAATGCTTTTCGTACAGGTGCTGTGGATGTAGCTTATTTGTCTCTACAGCCAGATCAAATTCGCAGCTTGGAAGAAGGGAGTAAAAAAGGGGATTGGCAAGCGATTACGGCACAGGGTAGTGTAGTAAGTTATCTGGTGTTGAATCGCAATCAAAAGCCTTTAGATAAACCAGAGGTAAGACAAGCGATCGCTTCAATAATTGACCGTCCACTGTTAAATCAGCGAGTTTTGTTTGGTCAGGCTGATCCGCTTTATAGTATGATTCCCACTACGTTTAATGTTTCCCAGCCATTATTTAAAGATAAATATGGTGATGCTAACTTTGAACAAGCTAAAAAATTGTTAACTGCTGCTGGTTTTTCTAAAGAAAATCCCGCCAAAGTGCAAATTTGGTATCCTGCTAGTTCACCTACTCGAAGTTTGGCAGCACAGACACTGAAATCTCTGACTGATCAAAAACTAGAGGGAGTACTTCAATTTGAAGTCACCACTGTAGAAGGTGCTACTTTCTTTAAAGAAATCTCCAAGGGTTTATATCCAGCAGCTTTACTAGATTGGTATCCAGACTTTTTAGATCCTGACAATTATGTGCAACCATTCTTAGCTTGTCAAAAAGGATCAGCAGCTAAGGGATGTGAGGATGGTGGTAGCCAAACTCAAGGGTCATTTTACTATAACGAAGCTGTCAATAAGTTGATTGACCAGCAACGCCAAGAACAAAACCCCGAAGCCCGCAAGAAAATATTTTTAGACATTCAAACCCAAGTAACAAATGATGTTCCTTATGTTCCTTTATGGCAGAATAAAGATTTTGTGTTTGCCCAAAAAGGTGTAAGCAACGTGCAACTTGACCCTACTCAGAATTTGGTTTACAAATCTATTAAAAAGTAGGTCATACCTATTATGAAGATGCACATAATAATACCCCCCTGTAGTCCAGGGCTGTTTCGTTCCCTCTCAAACAGGATTTGTCAAGATGGTTAGCGATAAAAATCATAAGTATGGGTAACGATGAAACAGAATATTCAGCACATAAATAACAGTACGATTGTCTATTTTCTCGATACCCAGGTAGCAAAATCATCAATTTTATTTTGCTAGAACCCTTGATTTTTCAAGCTTCTTAGGGAATGAAACAGCCCTGCCCTGTAGTCCCCCCTTGGTAAGGGGGGACGGCGATAGGCAGTTATCGATGCTCTCAGATTTTTTCCGTCAATTACCCTTGGCTGAAGTAGCCGAAGAAATAGACCTGAGCCGAGAACGCAGTCTACCCCGCGATACCTTCACCCCATCACTTACCATAAGCCCATATATTAAATGCAAACCGTGCTTTACTCAAAGTATCTAGGACTGACGCAGTAGATTCTGTTACTAACTCGTTTCTCATACACCAAAATCTTCAACTGATTATTAATTTGGAATTTTAAATTGCTTATGTCTCGCTCCAAAGCCCTACAATATTACATTGCTTCCCGTGCAGTTCTAGCACCACTCCAACTGTTAACTATCATCACAATTGTCTTTCTTTTACTCAGAGCGACTCCAGGAGATCCAGCAGATGCAATTCTCGGTGGACGTGCGCCAGAAAGCGCTAAAGAAGAGTTACGAAAACAACTAGGTTTAAACTTACCTTTGTGGTTACAATACCTGAATTATTTAGGCAATTTACTGCACTTTGATTTGGGAACTTCTTTAACAAGTCGGGGACAACATGTTTGGGACATAATTGGGCAATATTTCCCAGCAACGGTAGAGTTAGCAGTATTTAGTATGGCAGTTGCTCTCATCGTTGGTATTTTCGTGGGGACTCTGTCTGCTTCTCGTCCGGGGACAATTTTTGATGTGGGTGGGCGATTGTTTGGTATTGTCACCTATGCACTTCCCATGTTTTGGGCGGGAATGCTGCTACAACTGATTTTTTCAGTCCAACTGGGGTGGTTTCCCAACTCCAACCGCTTTCCGCCAAATCTGCCGGCTCCGGCTCATATTACTGGTTTGTATACCATTGATAGTTTGCTAGGTGGTAATTTCAGCCAGTTTTTGGCATCTTTGCACCATCTCGCCCTTCCTAGCCTCACTTTAGGCATTTTGCTCAGTGGTATTTTTGAGCGAATTGTCAGAGTGAATTTAAAACAAACTTTGCAAGCAGATTATGTAGAAGCAGCGAGAGCTAGAGGGATTCAAGAAAGCAAAATTTTAGTTTCTCATGCTTTAAAAAATGCTTTGATTCCCGTAATTACGGTGTTGGGATTAACCTTTGCTTCTCTGCTAGGTGGGGCGATTTTGACTGAGGTGACGTTTTCTTGGCCTGGGTTGGCGAATCGATTGTATCAAGCAATTTCCGATCGCGATTATCCCACGGTCCAGGGCGTGTTGGTGTTTTTTGGGGCGATCGTCGTAGGCGCAAGCATTTTAATTGATATTTTAAATGCTTACGTCGATCCTCGAATTCGATATTAAACCTTGACACTTATCAAGGAATTAAATACTTTATATTCCCATTCAGATGACGTACAAAATTGTATCACGCGGTGTAAGGGCACGGCATGCCGTGCCCCTACGGGGTGTACATCACTAGGGAGAGAAACGCTATATCCCACTTCTGTCACTCTCCGAAAACTTTTGCCATTTCTGAATTCTAGAGCTTTTGTATAGCAGGCGTTGGCGCGATTATTTTCTAATAACAAATACAAGACCAACTTTTTTCTAATAGAATAGCTTGTATTGATTGCCTCATCGGGCTTCTAGCGATCGGCCTCCCGGAGAGTGACAGAACAGGGATAATTTATTGTCATCAAGGTAGTCGTTCAGTAGGAGATATTATTCGGAGTCTTGTTTTAATTTGGGAGTGTTTAGAGGTAGAAGAAATGATAAATCACCTTGAATTTATTTAAGCAACCTAAATCCCCAACTTTTCAAAAAAGTCGGGGATTTTAGAGATTAACAATATCTACCGCCAATCATCCCAATTTTGGTTAAAAATTGAGGTATCAGGAAAGGCTGTAGGATTGCCATTCTGTTCTAAAAGACGTTTCAAGGCTTGCAGTTGCGGTTCTGGTTTGGGCAAATCATCTACTAGTTGGTAGGGTGCAATAGCATTTTTGCGCGCAAAAGCTGCTACAGTTCCTGCCGCCGCGCCAACAGACCATTCAAAGGAATGGACTCGATAGGCTGCAGAAGCAATGTGACTAGTAGCGATGCTCTTACCACCGACGATTAAATTGTCGATTTTCTGGGGAATCATCGCCCTTAAGGCAATTTGAAACGGATAAGCTTGTCCCGCACCGCGTCTTTCACCTGCGCGTTCTCTGTTACCAGGGGTTTCTGGGGGGCTTTTTTCCATGCAAGGATGGAAGTCAATGGCGTAATGACCAATACCCACAGCATCAGGGAAGATAGTTGAGCGCGTCCGCCGCATGGCTTTGTCTGGTGAAACCTGTCCTGCAATTACCGATGTTGCTTCTAACCCAGATAGTGCCGCTTTTAACTGGCGATACATATTTGCCGGCAAGGTCTTACTGTAATAAGGATCATTATAATTACGGCGTGAAATATCAATTTCCCAAATAGTAAAACCCGTAGGTTGTCCCCAACTGGGGCGGCCAATGATGCGTCGTCCCTCCCGCATATAGGGGTATTTGGACAAGCCATGCACCGTCCCCATTGGCGAATCTAGCCCTGATACAAAGCGATTATTTGTTTGTTGCTGCTTCACACCTTGTCCTAGTTGGGAATCTGTAGTCCCAGCTACTAGCCAGTAGTAGTAAGATAGGGCATTTTCTTCTGCTTTGCGGAGGCTTTCTGTCCGCAGTCCCCCCATCCAACCCCCAGGCTGTAATTGCTTAGTACTTTGCAACTGTTGACGGGTATAAACTAAGTTATCAGCAGCGGTTCCAGGGCGGTAGTCGTTCCCCCAAGTCCAGTTTTGCATGGAGATGTCTCCAGGCGAGGGAGCAGTAAAATTGACTCCATTGAATGATGTTGCTTGTCCCTTCGTTGGACTCCAGATGCGGCGGT
This sequence comes from Calothrix sp. PCC 7507, assembly GCF_000316575.1. Lineage (GTDB taxonomy): Bacteria > Cyanobacteriota > Cyanobacteriia > Cyanobacteriales > Nostocaceae > Fortiea. The sequence continues at coordinate 2,091,021 of NC_019682.1, forward strand.
AGGTGAAAACTAAGCCAAAGTTTGCCAGTCGTTTCAATTCGTAGCTGAAATATGGCGCGTATTGCAAATAAAATGGAGGCATTTTCTGTGGTTGTGCTTCCTTAGTCGCCTCCATTGCAAAGGTGTAAGTGAAACCTTGAGGACAATAAGAGTCATTGCTGGTGCTAGAAGCCGAAGGTTCTAGATAAGAACGAGCATCTATACCTAATCGATAAGGGACATCCGCAAGGGCGACGATTTCTCCGGTTTCGCTGGCGTCCACGACATACCAATTTGAAGCGTTTCCTTTACCCTGTTTGGGAATGAAGCGAATAATAGTTTTGTTGAAGCGAGACGAATTTTCGTAACGGTAGGAGTCTTCAATAGTTTGAGATAAAGAAAGGGTGTTGAGGGGTTGCGCGTTGGGTGCTGGTTGATGTTGAATAGCGATCGCACTATTAATTATTTTCCCATCAGCACTAATTTCTAAATCTTTAATTACTGTATTTGGCAACCATTCTAACTTCCCTTTGCCTTGCTTCTCGGCATCTTTGAGCAGTTGAGCCAAAATTATATGAGCATCACGGGGCAAAAAGCAAGAGTCGCTTACCCAGCAATCACCAGGATTGAGCTTACCATACTTTTGCTGAATGCGGTTTCGCAATTCCAGGTAGCCACGAGAGTAGAATTGGCGCGCTCTTTGGGTAGGTCGTTCGTCTAATGCAGATGTCCCTTGAGCAGAAATTTGTCCCCCCAGCCAGTCGGTGATTTCTGTCAGACAAACTGTCTGTCCTGCTAATAACCCTTCATAAGCTGTCGCCACTCCAGAAAGTCCACCACCGACAACTAAAATCTCGCAATTTACAGTTTTGTCTGGAGTCCTCGGTGGCGCAGCAACAGCAGCATAAGGTGCAAGAAAAGCAGATACTAAGCTGAAACTGATGAACGATTTCTGGCCACAAGCGACTTTTTGTCTAGACTTCACGGTTGGAAACTCCCCTCAACTTCTGTGTCACCTTGTAGACGGTAGCATTTGGCAAATGTTCATCTCAAGCTTTTTCTTGAGGTCAAATTAATTTATCCAAATTACTGTATACGCAGGTATAATTTAAACCCTTTGGGTGTAAAGACAATCAGTTCTCACTTCTCCCTGACTCGCGTGCTAACGTTTCATCACTTCATTTTGTTATAGATTAGGAAATAAGCACGCCGCTTTAAAAACTAACCAACATCTAGGGATGGTTTTTATGAAGAGCAAAAAACAAGTCATTTTCACTATAGTTTTGCAAAGCGCTACTGTCTTTTCACCTTTGCTGTTGTGTGCTGGTATTACTAGTGGACAACCTACACCATTAATTTCCCCAAAAGTGACTCCTGCTACAGTAATATCGGATCAAGAGCGGGAGGAATTAGCGCAACTGCAAGCAGAAAAGCGTCTGCGAGAGCAATTTCCAGCTGATTTGACTCATACTTTTAGTGTGACAGTATTTCTGCTTAATATCTCACTGGTGATATTAAGTTTATTCCCAGTGCTGATAATTGCTTTCTTGTGGCTACTAAGGCGGGTAGCAATCCGTGAGATTGTTGATAGAGCCACATCACAGCTACAAGAGTTAGAAAAATTACAAAATCAGTTAATTCTGGTGAAACGAGAGTCGGAAAATATTCTCCAAAATTCTAAAACCAAAATCTATGAGTTAGAAAATGACGCTGACATTTTGCAAACAAATATTAGACGTGAACAAGAAAATTTATCGGCATTGACATCTGAGATATTACAATCAAAAAACGTTATATTAGCTGAACTAGAAGATAAAATCCAAGAGATTCAACAAAATATAGATAATTTAGTATTTGAATTTACCTCTCAACTTTCTAGATTACAGGTAGATGTTCAACAACAAAAAGATAGATCTGTTGAAAACCTAGAAAAATCTCAGGTGGAATTGGCTTCACAACTTTCTGACTTGCAGGTAGATGCTCAACAACAAAAGGTTATAGCTATCCAGAATTTAGCCCAATTACAGTCAGAACATACCTCTCAACTATCGGCATTGCAAACAGATGCTCAACAACAAAAAGAGCTAACTCTGATCAATCTTGGAGAACTGGAGAATTTATTTAGGTTAAACATATCAAAATTACAATCTGATACTCAACACCAAAAAGATAAAATTATTGAAAGTTTAATTAAATTACAGTCAGAATTCGCTGCTCAATTATCTGAGTTACGACTAGATGTTGAAAAACAGAAAGAGCTAATTATTGAAAATTTAAAGCAATCAGGTTTTGAATTTACATCTCAATTCTCAGAATTACAATCTGATGCTCAACAACAAAAAATTTTAATTCTAGAGAAGCTAGAAAACTTAGAGACAGAGTTTGTATCACAACTCTCAGAATTACAGTTAGATGCTCAACAAAGAAAAGATGTAATTCTGCAAGAACTTTCTGAAATGACACATGCGCCTATTCCAGAAATTGTCACACCTAAAGTTGAGGAAGAAATCCAGAAAGCGTCTGCTGATGATTATGTCAAACAGGGAGATATGCTGTTATCTGCAAGGCGTTATGAGGAGGCGATCGCACTTTATAATAAAGCAGTGATTATCGAACGTGATAACCCTGTGACTTGGGTGAAGCGAGGCATAACCCTAGGAAGATTGAAACGCTACAAAGAGGCGATCGCATCCTACGATCAAGCCATTCAGCTGAAACCAGATTATCACCAAGCTTGGTGCGATCGCGGTGTGGCTTTTGGGAATTTACAACAACATCAAGAAGCTTTAGCCTCTTTTACTCAAGCTACTCAAGTCAAGCCTGATGATGCAACCGCTTGGTTGAATCAAGGTCTAGCACTGGTAGCATTAGAACGATATGAAGACGCGATCGCCTCATTTAACAAAGCGTTACAATTCCAGCCAGACTCAGCCAAAATTTGGGATAAAAAAGGCTATACTTTGGTGAGGCTGGGGCGCGATGAAGATGCGATCGCTAGTTTTGATCAAGCTATAAAAATTAATCCAAATTATGCTAGCGCGTTTTATAATAAAGCAGCTTGTTACGCTCTGCAAAAAAAGGTAGAGTCAGCTTTAGAAAATATTCAAAAAGCAATTGAAATTAATCCTCAATACAAAAAAGAAATAGCAACTGATATAGATTTTGATGAAATTGCCAGTAATGATAACTTCACAAAGTTAATTGAGGCTTAATATTCCCGACTTCTCTCATAAGTCACAAATCTGTCAAGTCACTAATAACAATAATTATCATCTATCCGCTCACTCTCAAATCTACCTTTAATCTCATGATTAAAAAATCTGCCAATTGAGTCAGATGCATGTAAATCTTCCCAAGTGTCTAAATCAACTCCGGAATACTGATAGACTGCTCCACTATGAAACTCAACCTGCAAGATATGTTCATCGCTATCGTAGCCAATAGCAGTTGCCATCGATGAACTAACAGGTAGCATCGCAATTGGTTCTTGTAATTCAGGAAGCGCAGTGTATTCAGAAACAATCTCGTTTAGTTGTTGCAGTCCTTCATAAGCTTGAATTGGCGCTGGGATTTCTAGCAAATCTAGTTCATCCCCTCGGTTTAGCAATAACTGTAGATGACCTTCAGAGTGAGCGATCGCAATTATATCGCTCAAGTCAACTTTAGATAGTTTCATGAATTTTGCTCTCCTGCTGGTGTAGAGGTAAGATTTCTCAGTTGAGAGTTTTAATTTTTGATTTAACACAAGCTTATATAGTACAAATGTACTATATAAGTGCTTTGCTGTCAAGCTTTAAGTAGCCATCATCACCTGCATAAACCAAAACAAATGAAAAGGGGATTAGGGATTAGTGTTTTTTATATGACTTACCCAGTCGGATTTTTATAGTATGATTGTACTATCAAGTGATTGCTTTCAGAATTGCCTCCCCCACCTCCCAGTGGGGCTTTATTTTTGGTGGAAATGGAGCATGGGGCATGGGGCATTGGGTAATTAGTTCTTCCCCCAGTCCCCAGTCCCCAATCTCAACTAAACTGCTCTTCTGCATCCAGATTGAACAACATCTGCAAAGTCTGCATACATCGCCGTCTAGCTTCAACATCCTGTTGTGCGCGCAATTGCACCATCGGGTCGTGTAAGATTTTGTTAACTATTCCTTTTGTTAATGCTTCGATTACTTCTTGATGTTTATCTCCGAATTCCGAACCCAGCCGTGACAAAGCCTTTTGTAATTCTTGTTCGCGGATAGTTTCAATTTTGTTTCGCAGACAGCTGATGGTGGTGACAGTTTCGAGCGATCGCCACCAAATATCAAAAGCTTCTCCTTCCTCATCTAATATCTTCTCTGCTTCCTGAGCCATTTGGCGACGACTTTCATAGTTTTGTGCAACTACTGCTTTTAAATCATCGACATTAAAAGCTTGCACGTTTGCTAAGTCATTTACGTCCGTGTGGACATTACGCGGCACGGAAATATCAAATAACATTAGAGGCTGATGAGGTTCTAAAACCATCTCTAACTTAGCGCGGTCAAGAATAGGGTCTGTAGACGAAGTGCTAGTAAACACTAAATCGCTTTCGGCAATTACAGATAACATTTCCGACAACAGATGAATTTTGATTGGTTGTTCTGGGAACTGCTTGGTTAATTCCAGAGCGCGATCGCGGGAACGATTTAAAATTGTAATTTGCACAGCGCCTTTAGAAATTAGGTGCTGCACCAATAGCCGCGACATTTTACCAGCGCCTAGAATGGCGACTCGGCTAGCGGCTAAGTTATCCACTTTCAGATGCGCCAATTCCACAGCCGCTGAACTGATAGAAACTGCACCAGTCCCAATGCTAGTTTCTGTACGCACCCGCTTACCAGCTGTCAGTGCTTGCTTAAATAACCGATTTAAAATTGTTTTTATACCGTTATACTGCTGTCCCAGTTTGTGAGTATGCTTGACCTGAGCCAAAATTTGACCTTCTCCGAGTACCAGACTATCTAATCCAGCCGCTACTCGCAGCACATGCATGACTGCATCATCATGGAGCAAAGTAAATAAATGTTGTCGTAGAGATGGTGTCAGTAATTTGCTGTATTCCGCCAGAAATTGTGTAACTTCCCGGATACCATACTCAATTTCCGGAGTCACAATATAAATTTCCAGACGGTTACAAGTACTGAGAATTGCAACCTCGTCAATGTGGGGATAGCTGAGAAGGTGAGCGATCGCACTTTCAATCTGAGCTTCTGGAATACTCAGCTTTTCCCGAATTTCCACTGGGGCTGTTTTATGGCTTAACCCCACCACTGCAATATTCATTTCTTATCGGTAATTGGTAATGGGTTATTGAGGATTGGGGATTGGGTACTGGGGATTGGGTATTGAGGATTGGGTACTGGGGATTGGGAGAAATTTGTTCTCCCCTACTTCCTGCTCTTCTTCTTCCCAGTCCCTAGTGGTTTGTCAATTTTGTTTTGAGGGGTTTTTGGTAGTGCGGGCCGAAAAGCCCGCGTGAGCGAGACGCTCACACTACAGTCCCTCATTTCAACCCTGACAGACTACTAGTCCCTAGTCCCTAGTCCCCAGTCTCTAGTCCCTAGTGCAATTGCACAACCTTAGGCTGGTCATGCAAATGGATTGTGTCTACAAAACGAGCAGTGTTTGACTGGGTAGAAATAACCAAGCTATGGGTTCTAGCGCCGCCTTTGAAGAAGCGTACACCTTGCATCAAATTACCGCTGGTAATACCACAACCAGCAAACAGAACATCTTTACCAGAGGCCAATTCGTGAGCATCATAAACCTTATCAGGGTCAGTGATACCCATAGAACTCAGACGATCTAGGTTAGCTTGCTTGCTTTCCCCAATCAAACCTGTTTTCACTACTGCTGGATCGTAGATCAGTTGACCTTGGAAGTGTCCGCCCAAAGCACGCATTGCGGCTGCGGAGATCACGCCTTCAGGCGCAGCACCGATACCCATGAGCGCATGGATGTTAGTACCAGCAAAACCACAGGAGATGGCTGCACCCACGTCACCATCAGAAATCAGTTGCACTCTGGCACCAGCATCGCGGATTTCCTTGATCAAATCATTGTGGCGATCGCGCTTCATGACAACTATCACAAGTTCATCAATACCACGGTCTAGAGCCTCGGAGAGAATCTTGAGGTTTTCTGTAGCTGACTTGTTGATGTCTACCTTACCCTTAGCGGCTGGAGGTGCAGCTAATTTCTTCATGTAGAAGTCAGGTGCAGCGAATAATCCGCCTTTCTCGGAAATTGCCAAGACAGCCATTGAACCAGGTTGACCGTATGCGACTAAGTTTGTACCTTCACAAGGGTCAACGGCAATGTCAATTTCGACTAATTCATCAGGGTTACAGAAGCTTTTAGCATCTGGTTGGGTACAGATACCGACTTCTTCCCCGATGTATAGCATGGGGGCGTCATCACGTTCTCCTTCCCCAATTACAATGCGACCTCGCATGTAAATCTTATTCATCCGCTCCCGCATAGCTTCCACCGCTACTTGGTCTGCAGTGTTCTTTTCGCCTTTACCCATCCACTTAGCGGATGCGATCGCGGCTTGCTCTACTACTTCAATAATCTCTAACCCAAGTGTATTTTCCACAGAGTCGCCCTCTCAACTGCTTGACTTGCCGTAGTTTCATGTAGCTATTTCAGTCTTTAAGTCTACCAAAGGGCGGATACCTATAGAAAAAGACTTGTTTAGCGTCTGTGTTAAGTTTTGCTGCTAACCATTCTAAGCGTGTGCTATTTTTGACATCATATTGCAGTGTTATTGTATCTAATAAATATTGTTACAGAGTCAGCGTCAACGTTTATATTAAGTTTGAATGACAGAAAAAGACAGTCATGAAGCTATTGGAATCGATCCAGACATTTATAGAAAGGCACACTCTTAGCTTTCTATTTTTTCTATTAGGTACATTGCTAATCTTTTTGGCAGTAACTACTAGCTTTGACTTACCAGGTCTTAAGGGAATTGTTCCCTATGCAGATTATCGACTAGCTTCGCTGGTATTAGGTGTTATTTTTGTTTTATTGGCAACTTTGCTTTATTATTTACCTCCACAAGCAACTAAAGCCATTCCAGATGTATTCAGAATGACTTTGTTTGAGCGCAGAGACAAACTTCTTTCAATAACTCAAAAGGAAATTCTGAATTTTATTGAGGAAAAAACTACTAACAATATTCGAGGACTACAACAAGATGCATTAGAGCAGAAATTTAGTCGTAGAAATCCGTCAGAAACCTTCTATAGATTAGAACAACTTTACTTACTAGGATTCTTAGAAAAAACTGAAGTCACAAATACACCAGAAGGTATACCAAGATATATATACCGGCTATCTTCTGATTATCAGCAACTGATAGGTAGGCGGAGTAAAGCAAAATGATTTAGGCTAAAGATAATTCATAAAAATCTCTAAAATCAAAATATGCTAGACTTCCTCAATCCTGTTTTAAATCGCCATCCAGAACGAGTGAAAGCCAACGTTGAAATCTACACTTGGCAAACCTGCCCTTTCTGTATCCGCGCCAAGCTGCTGTTGTGGTGGAAAGGTGTAAAATTCACCGAATATAAAATTGATGGTGATGAAGCCGCCAGAGCTAAAATGGCAGAACGTGCCGATGGACGTCGCTCAGTACCACAAATTTTTATCAATAACCAGCATGTCGGTGGCTGCGATGACCTTTATAAGTTAGATACCCAAGGTCAACTTGACCCTCTGTTAGCGGCAGCATAAAAGTTATCAGTTACTTGTACTGAGCGGAGTCGAAGTATCAGTTAATAATCTTTTTCATGCTGATAACTGTTTACTGTTCACTGTTCACTGATTAGTGCTACTTTAATTACTTTACGCGCTTTCATATCAGAAAATACCTGTGCTAAATCTTTTAATGGGCGCTGTTCGCTAATTAATAATTCAAAAGCAATTCTGCGACTAGCAATCAGTTCCAGAGCGGCGCGGACGTATTCTGGTGTGTTGTGAAATACGCCCTTCAAAGTCAGTTCGCTGTAGTGTAGTTGTTCTGTATTGACTGTAATCGTGGTATCCCGTGGACAGCCACCAAATAAGTTTACAGTTGCACCGGGACGGGCACAAGCGATCGCACTTTCCCATACACTAGGTACACCAGTCGCTTCAATTACCACATCCGCACCCCATCCTTGGGTGAGTTCTTTCACCACACTAGGCATATCAGAAATTTGATGATAATTAAAAGTCTGGGCTGCACCGAGTTTTTTACCAATTTCTAGCCTGTGGTCATTCCCTCCCCACAACCATACTTCAGCTTGTCCAGCATCTGCCAAAGTTGCCACAAACATCAGCCCAATTGCCCCATCTCCCAACACAACCACCCTGTCTCTAGCTTTAATATGGGAACGCCCTATCCCATGCAACACACAAGCTAAAGGTTCCGTCATCGCTGCCAATTCATATGGCAACTCGTCAGGAATCCGCAACATATTATGCTGCACAATCGGTGCGGGAATTTTCAGGTATTCCGCAAATGTGCCATTATTCCAAGTTAAATTAGGACATAAGGAATATTCTTGGCGTTGACAAAAAAAGCATTCCATGCATGGAGCAGAATTATTAGCGACAATGCGATCGCCTATTTGCCAATTCCTGACACCCTTACCCAAAGCCACAATCTTACCTGCAGCCTCATGACCAAACAGCGTTGGTGGTTTCAGCATCTTGGCATGGCCGCCACGACGCCATACCTTCAAATCTGTACCACAAGTAGTAGCTGCTCCCACTTGGATCACCACCTCACCATCCGCCGGAGTAGGATCAGCAACCTCCTCTAGGCGTAAATCTTCTTGACCATAAAGCAACGCCGCTAGCACAGTTTTTGACCTAATTTAAATAGCTGAAGTTGATTCTATCAGACCGAAACCTTGTTACTATCAACTAAGCTAACATGCGTTTAACTGAATATTACTCCTAACCAAGTATTCAGAAGCCAGGAGCCATAATACACAAGCCCCCTCCCTCCTGACTTCTGACTCCAACCTCCTGAATCCAACCTGCAATTTCACTATTTATGACTAATATTTCTTTATCTCATACTTGGAACACTACCCTTTATGAAGATAAACACGCCTTCGTCTGGCAGTATGGCGAAGAATTGCTGAAATTACTCAACCCTCAGCCAGGAGAATCGATTTTGGATCTCGGTTGTGGCACTGGACAACTCACAGAAAAAATTGCCCAAACAGCATCTGAAGTGATAGGAATTGATAGCGCGCCGGCGATGATTGAGAAGGCCAAACAAAACTATCCCCATCTGCATTTTGATGTTGGTGACGCTACAAACTTTCAAGTTGAACAGCCATTAGATGCGGTATTTTCCAACGCTGTATTACATTGGGTGAAAGCAGCAGATAGAGCGATCGCTTCCATACATCAAGCACTCAAACCCGGAGGGCGTTTTGTCGCTGAATTTGGCGGGAAGGGGAACGTTCAGGCGATCGCTCAAGCTTTATCTCACGCTGTGGAGGCGATCGGCGCTCCCCAAGCACTGAATCCTTGGTATTTCCCCAGCATTGCTGAATATGCTACCCTCCTAGAACAGCAAGGTTTTGATGTTATCTATGCAGTCTTATTAGCGCGTCCAACTCCTCTAGCTGATGGCGAAGCAGGCTTGCTAAACTGGATTCAGATGTTCGCTAGCGCTTTTTTAATAGAACTTTCTGTCGAGCAACAAATACAAGTCATTCGCAACGTCGAAGAGTATCTCAAACCAACGCTGTATCATCAGGGAACTTGGACAGCAGACTACCGCAGAATTCGTATCCTTGCCATAAAAATTTAGATTTTATTGAAACATAGTAATCTTTAAATAAGTCAAGGTTAAAAGCGACACACCAGTTTGCTTGAAGGGTAAAACTTCCCCAAACAAATAACAACTTGCCCTGAGCGGAGTCAAAAGGATGACAAATGACAAGCAACGTGAGTAAGTAAGTCTAAAACTCTCTTCCCTCCTGTCTCCTGTCTCCTGTCTTCTGTCTCCGCCCTCCTGCCTAATCCCAATGATAATTATTTACGCCAACCTACTTAAATATGCCTAAAAACAAAGTGCCTTGTCGCCAGAAATCATTATCACTAATACTAACCATCAGCCTGACCACAATTTCGCTTTTACCAATCCCATCTTCACTAGCAGAAACGAACTCAGTCCCGTCACCTTCTGATGCACCTTTAGAACTTGAATTATTAAACAAGCCAAAAAGCTCCGTAATTACAGCCAACACCATTGACCCAAGAAAATTAACAAGTCCTAGTTTATGGTTAATCAAAGCCAACTTAGAGGAAAATAAGCTGTTAAATAACTGGATAGCATATCCATCTGCGAAAGCAGAACCTGCACGTCGTGTAGACCTCATAGTCAATCAGCAAGTTTGGAGTTTATTCGATTATCTAGAGCGCTACGACTTCGTGAATCGCTTTGGTACTGCTGTGCGGAATGAGGGTTATAACCTGCGAGTATTTAATAGTCAGGAAGAACTTTTAGCCACATACACATGTAACTTTAAAGTTGAAAAAGCTTTATGCGGTATACAAATGAATACTCAAAATAAGTTAGGATGGCGGCGTTCTCTTTAGAAATTAGCAAGAAAAATTGATCGCACGGTTTCTGCATTCCTCAATTACCAATTAAGCCTTGATTTTGGCAAACAAAGACTCATATTGTTTGCTAGCTGTTGAGTTTAAGGGAAGTAAAAACTCACTTTTATCAAAAACCTCACGATTACTCAATAACAAATTCCGTAATTTTTCCTGAATTTCTGATGCGACAATATTTGTAGAAATTGGGGAATTACTTTTGGTCAGCAAAGAAATTTGTTTAGCAATGTTTGGTTGCCAACAAAAATCAATCCATTGATCAGATAAAGTGTCTTTACTAACACTAGCTGGACGCACCCACAAGTCAACCCAAACTGCTGTTCCTGATTGAGGAATAATTGCCGCTAGCTGTGGATAGCGTGCGAGAACAGGCATCACATCATCAGACCAAGCCACTGCTAACCAAGTATCTTCAGTGATTAGGGGTTCTAGGTAAGTAGTGGAAGCGTAGAACTTAACTTGTTGGTTTAATCTCCTGAGTTCTTTTTCCAAGTCTGGTACTTGGTCGAGATTCTCTGTATTGTAGGATTTTCCTAGCTTCTTCAGAGTCAAGCCTATCACTTCCCGTGGTTGGTTGAGTAAAGAAATGCGCGATCGCACTTCCTCACGCCACAAGTCACCCCAATCACTCGGTGTCCAACCCAATTCTTTGAACTTGTCACGGTTATACACAATCACCGTACTACCCCAACGGTAAGGAGCCGCCCAAACTTTCCCTTGAGCATCCAGAATACCTTGGTCATTGCGTGTGACTAATTTGTGCCATCTTTCATCTAAAGCAGACCACTGTTTTACCTGTTTTACTTCCAGTGGTTGAATTAGTTTCTGCTCAATAGCCGCTTTTAGCCAATAATCGCCTAATGTCACCAAATTGGCCGCTGGAGAGTTTTGGGATTGCCCAAAAGGTATAAAACGCCTCCATCCTTGTTCATCATTAGCTTTTGGCTTCTGCTGCCAACTCTGCAACTGCTTAAATAAATCCTGTATCTGCTCTACTGGTGCAAACTTTAACTGTGCTTGTTGCTGCAAACTTTTGTGAAATTGATTAACTACCTGACCAGGAATAGAACCTTTTAATAACTGTACATTCAGCTGCGTCTGGTTTTTACCGCCGCACCCCACGAGTAATTGCGAAAGCGCCAGCGTACCTGTACCTAACAAAAAAGACCTTCTATCCATCAATTTTGGATTTGAGATTTGGATATACCTATCTTAAACACAACACATCCCCAGATTTTCTTCCCCATACCCAATGCCCATTGCCCATACCTTACTTTGTCTCCATCCAGTTCTCACCAGCGCGTACATCTACTACTAACGGCACACTTAATTGCACAGCATTTTCCATAATCGATTTAATTTGTGGTTGTAATTCTTCCCACTCTTGGGGAGGAACTTCAAACACTAATTCATCGTGAACTTGCAACAACAGACGTGCTTGATATTTCTTCAAAACCTCATGCAATCTTGCCATAGCGATTTTGATAATATCAGCACTAGAACCTTGAATTGGTGCATTAGCAGCAGAGCGTAATAAACCCGCATCATACGGACCCAAATTTTTTAACTTGCTTAAATCAATCTCATCTGGGTTGCTACCTTTAAGAGAGCGTAAACTGTTACTAGTAAACTCAAAATAGCGCCGACGACCGAGAATAGTTTCTACATAACCAAGGGCGATCGCTTGCTTTTTTACACCTTCCAAATATGCAAAAACTTTAGGATAGCGTTCGTTAAATCGCTTAATAAACTCGTTAGCAACAACTTTATCTATCCCCGTTGAGCGCGAAAATTTCAGCGAACCCATACCATAAATCACACCAAAATTAATAGTTTTTGCTGCCCTTCTCTCATCTGATGTGATATCTTCTTTTTCAAAAATTAACCTTGCTGTTACAGTGTGAACATCTTCATTTTGCTGATACGCTTGCAATAATATCGGCTCTTGACTCAAATGAGCCAAAATCCGCAACTCGATTTGTGAGTAATCAGCAGCCACCATTAACCAGCCTGGTTCCGGTAAAAATGCTTTACGAATTTGACGACTAAAAGCAGTACCAATAGGAATATTTTGCAAATTTGGATTAGAAGAAGACAAACGTCCAGTATCTGTAACAGTCTGATTAAAATCTGTGTGCAATCGCTGCGTGTCTGAACGTACTAGCTTGGGTAGAGATTTCACATAGGTAGAATAAAGTTTGTGCAAGGTACGATACTCTAGGAGGGCATCAATAAATGGGTGTTCTCCTTGCAGATTTTCTAGTATGTCAGCAGAGGTAGAGTAATAACCCTTACTAGATGTTTTACGCGACTTTTTGCTATTTAGCCGAAGTATATCAAATAGTAATTCACTTAATTGTTCAGGTGAGTTTAAATTGACAATATCACGTGGCAAAGCATCAGTAATTTTCTGTTTAATATCAAGTAAATCTATTTTTGGCAATTCTTTGAGTGTTTTATGGAAATAAGCTTTTAAGATGGGACTTGGTAGAGTATCGTATTTTTTTTGCTTAATAGATACTAAATCAGGTTGGTTTTGCTCCCATATAGTTACAAAATAGCCTTTTAACTCAGAAGCAGGTATAGAACTATAGGCTATTTGCTCAATTCGTGCTAAATCAGTTTCTAACTGAACAGAAAACTTTTGCAGATAAGGTAAATCAATACGGACACCTGTATATTCCATTTCCGCTAAAACTTCCTCTAGCGGCTGTTCCACTTGCAGAAATAACTTATATAAACTGGGAATTTCTTCTAGTTCTTCACGTAATTTTACTACTAAACCAAATGTAGAATAGACATCCATTCCGCAGTAATCTGCTACCGCAGGAATATCAATATCAGCGATAGTTTTACCTTTAGGAACTAAATCTAAATAACTTTTCGCCGTTAAACCTAAATATCGCTGAGACAAATCACTCAAGTTATGTTTAGAATCTGGATTTAAAATATAACTGGCTAACATGGTATCAAACACTAAACCCGCCAAGTTAATTCCTTGACACCGTAGCACTAAGCGGTCAAATTTAGCATTTTGCAAAGCTTTAGGATAATCAGCACTTTCTAAAATTGGACGTAGTAATTTTAGCGCCACATCTTGATTCAGATTCTCCCCAATTTTGTGTCCAAGGGGAATATAAGCCATCTCATCTAGTTTCGTTCCCCAACAGCAACCAATCCCCACTAAAGAGGCGTTTCGTGGCTCTAAATCTGTGGTTTCAGTATCCCAAGCAACAGGTATTTCTGGATTAGTGAATTTTTGCAATAGGCTCACCAACTCGGTAAGTTTCGCTTCAGTATTAATGATGCGTGGTTGAATTGGTGAAGCAGCTTGTTTTTGTGCAGCTTGTGTCTCAGCAAAACTGAAAAATGCCACACTTTCGTCTGCAAATTCTTCTCCATCAGCTATTTCTGCTTTTGGCGCTGCTGCAACTTTGCCACCAAACCGCTGCTGGAGTTCGTCGATTTTGTCTAAGAAACGGTTAAATTCTAATTTTTCTAAAATTGGTGCCAGGATATTTTTATCAAACCCTGTTAATTTACAAGCTGCTAAATCAACTTCCAGCGGCACATCTAAAACTATACTTGCTAAGTAACGAGATTTCTCTGCATCTTCTTTACCATCTACAAGTTTCTTCTGAGTTGCTCCTTTGATTTCAGGTAATGCAGCATAAATTTGGTCTAAGGAACCGTAGGCTTTCAATAACTGCACTGCTGTCTTTTCACCAATTCCTCTCACCCCAGGAATATTATCTGATTTGTCACCACACAGGGCTTTAAAATCGACAACTTGCGAAGGTAAAATCCCCATTTTTTCTTGGACTTGTTCTGGGCCAAATTCAGTGATGCTATTTGTAGAGCGCTTCCAAGCATCTGGACTAAAATTAAGAACGGTGATTTCTTTATCGAGGTCGATGAGTTGAAATAAATCGCGATCGCCTGTTAAAATCTTCACTTTATACCCAGCCGCAGTCGCTCTTTGTGCTAGGGTTCCCAATACATCATCCGCTTCATAACCAGGAGCCGTGAAAATTGGCAAATTAAAGCCTGTGAGTAGCTCTTGGAGATTTTTCAAGTCGGGAACAAAATCTTCTGGTGTCCCCGGACGATCAGCTTTATAAGTATCATCAGCTTCATGACGGAAAGTTGGTAAGCCTAAATCAAAGGCTACAGTTATTGCTTCTGGCTGTTGTGTAGCCATTACCTCTAGCAGGGACTTGAGAAAGCCAAAACATACACTGGTAGGAATACCAGTCTTTGTCCGCAATCCGCCGTCTCGTCCTTTGGCGAAAGCGAAGTATGAACGAAAGGCTAGCGAGTGTCCATCGATAAGGATGAACGTAGGGCGTGTTGTGGTTGCAGAATCGGAAGTTTGGGACATAGGCTTATTTTAGCTAGTTGCTGCCATCGCCGACACAGCCAATGTTAGCTTCAGATGGTAGTTTAGCTCAAATTGCAGCAGCCTCACATCGCACCCATAGATTAGATGAGAAGCCTGAAATGTAGACTTGCATCAGTTTAGCTATAGCGCTTCCCATTCAAATGAAGTACCAAAATATATCACGCTGTGTAGGGGCATGGCACTGCCATGCCCTTACCGATGTACTTGCTATTAAGTTACTACTAGCGCTAAAAATCACATAAATCATTCGTGATCAAAAAAATACCCTACTTCTTTTGAGAAGTAGGGTATCTGTTGCTTTGAATTTTCACAAATCAAATTAGGCTAGCTATAGAATCTGCTTTATGCAATTTTACTTTTGCGTTGCCGTCTGCTCATCATACCTAACACTGCTAAAGCACCCAGTCCTCCTACAGTACCAGGTTCAGGCACAGTTTTTAATTGGAAATTCACACCATCACCATGTTGTGGAGGACCAAATTTGCTATCTGTGTAGCCATATTGTTGTCCGGGATTACCCAGTTGCACTACGAAGGATTTCACATCCTTTATGGTGAGTGTCTGGAGATTTCCGTCTTCCTTCCCGGTGAGCAATTCCTTAATGGAAATAGTTTTACCTGCACCGTTGATGTAGCTCAAAATCCCTGTATGATTCGTGTCTTCTACATCAAAGAAACTCAGCTTTATCCCTGCGAGGGGATTGTTAAAGTCAAATTGGAACTTACCAACTTCTAATGACCCTTTTTCAACAGGCTTACCAGGAGTAACCGTTGTTTTCTGAGTTGTTGTTTTGGTAGTAGTTTTCTGTTTCAGTTTGTTACCGTCAAGGTAGGTCTCTATTGTTTTTTCAATAGATGTTGTTGTTGTAACCTTTTCACCTTTAGAGTTTGTCGTTGTCACCTTTGTAGCAGGTTCTGTAATAGTCTGTGTGCCTGGAGTACCTGATAGCACACTAACAGTCTTTACTGCGCTAGATGTCTTAGCTGGGTCTGCTTTCACAACATCAGCGTTATAAGCTACAGGACGCAACCAATACTGTCCTTCACCAGGATTAGTACCTAAATCCTGAGACAGAAACTGAATTCCAAACTTTGAGTAATCGTTAGCTGTGTCTTTTTCATCTACAAACAAGCGGCTCAAAGAAAACTGTGAATCGTAATTCAAGCTAGTTACTGTGTAACCATTTGCTCCCAAACTTGTGTCAAGACATTTGGGGTTTGTATCACTCAGACATGCCAGGTTAGTGAGTTTAATTTCTCCTTCTTGTTGAGGAACTAAATTAGTCGCGTGGGCTGCAGAGGTAGCAGACAAAACACTCAGACCGATGGTAGATGCAGCTATAACTTTGTAAAAAGGCTTTAATGTCAACATAAAAATCTTTTGTTCAGAACGCAGTTTGTAGTTCATAGTTGTCGCTATGTCATTACGATATCTCTCAAAGATTCTTAATGACAAGAGCAAAAAGATGTTTTAGGCAACTCTTCAAAATATTTGCTTCTTTAAGTATTTTGCACAAAATCAATCATGAAAACCCTCTATTTAAAAGCAGCTAAATGTGCAGATTTTTATCTAAAAATTGCATGTGAATTATTGCTAAGATGCCAAAATCTCAGTGTGTTTACATATTCTGTATTCAATTAACGTAAATTCATCATTTTATTCATCTAAGTGAAATTTCATATTTATAAAGTTCTCTTGGTAAAGAAGTTTACAGTAGATGCGATCGCATTGAGTAGAACAGGCAAACATGTTCTAATCCTCATCCCTGCTCCCCATGACCTCTCAGAGGCTGTTAACCTCTTACTGGAACCTCAAATCTTGGGAATTTATGCACAAAGCATTTACCACTGGCAATCAGACTGTGGCTATAGAAGAAATCAAACTACTGGTTCTAGATATAGATGGCACGATATCCGGACACTCTAATACTCTTAGCACCCGCGTCAAGCAGGCGATCGCTGCGGTTCAAGCACGAGGAATTCATGTGGCGATCGCTACTGGTCGCATGTACCGTTCTGCCTTACGCTTTCACCAAGAAATTAGCTCGACTCTACCATTAGCCGCCTATCAGGGTGCTTGGATTCAAGACCCATCTGACCAGAAAATTCATCGCCATTTGGCTGTTTCCAGAGAAATGGCTCACCAGCTACTAGACTATTTTGAACAGCCGGAATTGCGATCGCTTTTATCTGTTCACTTTTACATCAATGACCAGCTCTATGTCCGAGAGTTAACCACAGAAACCCAACTCTATGCGGAACGTTCTGATATTACTGCGATTCCTGTAGGTGATTTGCGCCAAGCGTTAGCTAATGAGCCTACAAAGGTTCTGGCTTTGTGCGACGACACAAATGTCATTCAAGATATTTTAGGTGATTTACGTCGCCAATACACACCATCTGAGCTTTATCTCACAACATCCGTTGCTACCTTCTTTGAAGCAACTAATGCTGCTGTCAACAAGGGAACTGCTGTGCGTTACCTAGCGGAAGAACTACTAGGATTACAAAAACACAACGTCATGACTATTGGTGATAACTTTAATGATGTGGAAATGCTAGACTATGCTGCCCTTGGTGTAGCTATGGGCAACGCACCAACAGAAGTACAGGCGATCGCTCAATGGATAGCTCCTACTGTAGAGGAAGACGGGGCTGCTGTAGCGATTGAGAAATTTTTACTGGCTTAGGTGTAGTTTTTCAAACCAGCCTTCTATAGAGATCAGAAAGAGCACCGACGACTGGCCGTGTTTCGTCTCGGTGCTCTTGCTGGTTCGCTCCTCACACACCAGATAATATAACCGAGGTAATAGATTGAGTCAATAGATGTGATAAAAGTTTTTATTTCGCTGGAACTCAGAGAAAAATACATAAGTTTGTAGAACACTGGCAGATGATATTTGTAGGGTGTGTGACGCTACGACAAAACTCTGTACATAGATTCAGGACTTATAGCGTCACGCACCATTCTTTGACTGTGAAACATGCGTAAGTCCTATTTACAATTCTGACGGAGCAAAAACCCCTAGTTTTTCTTCTAACAGGAATCTTAAAACAAATTGAGTGGCTATCACCAATCCCAACCTGGCCTGCGCTAGCTCTGGTGAAGTAATTTCCACCTCACCCCAAATACGACACCTGCGCCAGAAAGTTTCAAAAGCTTGGCTCAAATCCACTGCTGCTTTTTCCCAATTGACAGCATTACCAAAAGTGTCGCTCTCCCAATCGTCTACCACTTGCACTAACTCGCCAATCAAACGTCCCTCTGCTGGATGATTCAGGTAAAGTTTTTGCTCACTGTCGAGCCAAGGTATGGGGTTCGGGAAAATAACATGCCGAGTAGATTGACTAGTATTTAGCAGCGGTTCTTGAAGTTTAATTAATCCTTCTCGATCAGCCAACCGCACTAGCGAGCAGCAGCGTGCATGGGCATATTGAACAGAAAACAAACAAGAAGACTTTTGCATTCCCTTTCTCTCCCCCTCTCCACTGCCCACAACCAGATTTTGTAACCAAGCCGCCAGTACAGGGTGTGTCAATTCTAAATGAATCCAACCGGGGGGAACTATTTGGACACTAAAAACGTCGCTGCAGGTTGCCAATAAATGAGATGCGATCGCACTGGCAATCTCCAGAGGTTTTTGATTCTGAGATTTTGATAGCCATAGGGCTACACCTGAAATATATAGAATTTTTTTTTCATCTCTACCTTTGTAGAGAGGAAACTTTCCGCCTTTTGTGCATAGCATTTCCTTGTATTCAGCATAAATACTTAATGAATTTAACAAGTGGCTGTATACTAGGCGTTTAGCTGCTGTATATTTACTGACTGGTAACTTATGATGCACGTAGTACTTCGTAAATTAGCTTGCATCCCAGATGTCTTGTTTTTGTGTCATCTATCTAAAGATGGAACTTTAATTTAGATAAAGAAAAATGAGAGTAGCATAAAATTTGATGAATAATCGATGAAAGGTGAGTAAACTTTACTACCATCATTGTACAGTAAGAAGTATAACAAAAGAGTAGAGAGTAAATTTGCTTTCTACGCTTTGGATGGCTGGCGCTGTTAGGCGTTATGCCTACCTCACCAACACAAAGACACTCCTTGCACCCTTTTACGATGTCTTTGTCTTCAGCCGAACGCTCTTTGTTACCTATGCAATCTCCATCCTCCTTTTCAGAGGCATCAAGGCCTTTTCTAACTTGGCAACGAATTCTTGATTGGGCTCAAGAACACTACCGCTGCCGCACCTTCAGCAAAGATGAGCGCATTCCAGCCCGTCCTGGATTGCTCTATTTAGTGCAAAGGGGTGCGATCCGCATGGTAGGAACCGCCCAGGTTAGCGCGACCGCCAGTCAGCTAACGTCTCGACGAATTAACAGAACCCCAGAAGAAGCTTTCTTGGGTTTTGTGGGAGCGGGACAACCTTTTGAAATTGTTGCTCAGTCACCATTCACTCTCCAGGCTTACGCCCACGTTGACCAAACAGCAGTGCTATGGATGTATTGGCATGACCTAGATAACTGGCCTCACTTCCGCCGGGAAGTTATGGATGCCTTTAGGTATCAGCACCAACGCAAGCTTTTGTGGCTGAGTGCCTTGGGACAACGGCGCACTATTGACCGACTCTTAGGATTTCTCACATTGTTGATTGAGGAATATGGGGAGCCAGCAATGAGTGATACCGATCCTGATGTGATTCGTGGCTACTGTTTGCCATTCCCCCTCACCCATGCCCAAATCGGTAGTGCGATCGGTTCGACTCGTGTCACTGTGACCCGGTTAATGGGTAAATTGCGTCAACGTGGCTTAATCCTCACCCAAGGGGATAATCTAATTTGCTTGCCAGCAGAATCGATTAATAGAGCTAACTAAAGCGCAGTTCAGAGTCTGCCATCAGTAGCAGGTGTCAGCGAATTTTGACAAACCCAGCTTGGGTTATCAATTCCTGTCCCTGCTCAGTTAAAAGTAAGTTGGCATAAGTAACACCCGCTTGCTGCTCAATTTGCCCAGTCTGTTTGACCACCACAAACAGATTGCGAGTAATCGGGTACTGGCCTGACTGAAAAGCCTCAATGTTCAATTTGTTCCGTTTACTAGGACATTCAGAAGGGAGGACAAATGGTTCTTGGTAAGGAGCAATGTATTGACCTTGCGTCCGCCCCAACGGCAAGGCTCTGATTGAACATTGAGGAACCACCTCTGGGGCAGAAGCGTAATAAATACCACCAGGATTACTAGCTAATTTTTGTAAGGCTTGGGTGGTCGTGGAAACTAGTTCCACTTGCGATCCGAAGGGTTGACCACCCAAGATGTCTTGAACAAAAAGTTCCACCGTACCGCCATCAGTAGTGCGGCGAGAATAGGGCTTAATCGGAAGATTGGGGCCGCCCACCTGACTCCAATTGCTGATCTTGCCAGTGTAAATAGATTTAAGTTGGTCTATCGTTAGTCCTGGGATATTTAAATTGGAGTGAACTGCTACTGCCAATCCATCAATTGCTACAGGAATTTGTGTGAGACTAAACCCGCGCTGCTGGGCACGACTTAACTCTTGATCGAGAATTGGTCGAGAAGACTGAGCAAAAGCCAGCTGACCGTCGATTAAGGCCTGTATGCCAGTACTAGAACCGGGCACTGCATTGTTTGGTTCTACATAACGTAGCCGAAACTCTGGTCGCGCTGCTTCTATTGCTGGGTCAACGGCTAATCTAATCGGTGCCCAAGAGGTGCTACCGCCGTAGTTAAATAATCCTGTGGGGACATTTTGTATAGAGGCGAAAGTCTTGCCACCAGATTGCACTGGTGAAGTCTGGGGCTGTGTTGTGCTGCCAGAATTAACTTTATTGAGGTTAACGCCAGGCTTTCTCGTAAACCACCAGAAGCCACCGCCTATCAGCCCAACTGTGATGAGAAGGGACA
Source organism: Calothrix sp. PCC 7507 (assembly GCF_000316575.1). Classification (GTDB taxonomy): domain Bacteria; phylum Cyanobacteriota; class Cyanobacteriia; order Cyanobacteriales; family Nostocaceae; genus Fortiea. Next base: position 2,111,989 of record NC_019682.1, read on the forward strand.
AAACAAGAATAGGTATTTCGTTTTTTTGGGACATAAGTATACAAGCCAACCCACTGTCTAAATTTAAGTAGTTTCTACTTGAGAGTGTAATTTAGAGAGTGGGTGTTTGATTAGCGAATTCTGACAAATCCAGCTTGAGTAATTAATTTTTGTCCTTGATCTGTCAATAGCAAGTTAGCGTAGGTTTCTCCCGCTTGCTGATCAATTTGTCCATTTTGTTTAACAATAACAAATAATCGTCTAGTGATGGGGTAATCGCCAGTTTGAAATGCCGTAGAATTTATTTGGTTGCGCTGTTGTGGACAATTGCTCAGGGGGATAAAAGGCTCTTTATAGGGCGGAATTAATTTTTCGGATTTACGTCCCAGTGGTAAGGGCTTCACTCCACATTGCCCGACTACTTCTGGCGCTGAGGCATAGTAAATTCCCCCCAAATTTTTACTGACTTCTCTCAACGCTTGAGTGGTTGTCGGGATAAATTTTACATTGTCGCCAAACTTTTCTCCCCCCAAGACGTTCTGATCAAAAAATTCAATCGTACCACCCTCTTCTAGACGCCGGGAGTAAGGAGTAATGGGTAAATTTGGGCCGTTTACTTGTTGCCAGTTAGTTAACTTGCCAGTGTAAATATCTTTAAGCTGGGTGAGGGTCAAGCCAGGAATATTGAGATTAGGATTAACTGCGATCGCTATACCGTCAATTGCTATAGGGATTTCTTTGAGTGTAAAGCCCCTCTGTTGAGCTTTCTGGTATTCTTCATCCTTGATGGAGCGAGATGACTGGGAAAAAGCCAACTGGTTATTTAACAGCATTTTTATCCCCGTACCTGATCCAGGGGCACCTGTTGTGGGATCTGTATAACGCAACTGGAACTTGGGCCACAGCTTTTGAATCTCTGAGTCTACTCCTTGGCGGATAGGGGCCCAAGTTGTGCTACCCCCATAACTAAATAATCCAGAGGGAACGTTTGCCACTTGGGTAAAAGTGTCATCACTCGACTGTGCAACTTGGTGGGATTGATTATTAGTAAAATTAATCACACCGGAGTTGTTAGCTAGCCACCAAAATACGCCGCTGACTAAGCCTAGTGTGATCCCTAAAGTTAAAAGCAACACCCCAGTTTCATTAGTTTTATTTTGTGGCGACATAGTCGTTATTTATAATTTTTATCCATAAACGCAATGTCCCATTTTTGAGGATTTCCCTAGGTTAAAGATAGGTTAAGCTTTGTTTTTGAATACCGTTGCTGTATTAATAGTTTGTTGCAAGATATTAAGTTATGCTAATAACCCCATATTTGCTGCCTGAGGTGATTTATTGGTTCATAATAGTGGATCACAAAATCAGAGAAAGCAATTTATAAATAAGACGGAATAGAGATGTAAGTGCAATTGTTACCAAGGCTGCTGCAAATGCTAAGGTAAGGACTTGCTGTATACCGAATCCGCTCTGTAAAATTGGTAGAAAAAAGATAATAGCAAAGGTAATGCTGGGAATAATTAATAAATCCTTCCCTTCAATCCAGCGGCGTGTTTGAGCAAAAATCAGCCCTCCTAAAATCAGGGCAGCAATAGCTAGAGTGATGATGGGGTTGTGTAAGAGACTAAAAAGAGCGATCGCAATCAATGCACCTTCAAATCCACTAAATGCTGCACCACTTAACAATTCCAATGTGGAAAATGCTGGCATCATCGGCGGACGTTGACTAACAGCAGGGATAGGAGGCGGTGTAGGTGGTATTTGTGTAGGTGGTATTAACTGTGGCGTGCTACCTCCTGCTAACGCATTTAAAACTTCTTGGGCTGACTGAAAGCGTTGATTAGCAGCGGGAAGAAGCATTTTGTCTAAAACATCAGCTAGCTGAGAGCTAACGTTAACTTGCGATCGCCATTTCCACTGATTGGTATAAGCATCAAATAGCTGAATTGCTTCTAGACCTGTGAGCAATGTCAGAGTAGTGACAGCTAAAGCATACAAATCCGTAGACGGAAATACTTGATTCCCAGCCATTTGCTCAGGTGGTGCAAATCCCATAGAATAGATGCCTGTAGAAGAACCAGCAGCGCCTGCGGGAGCATTTGTAACTTGTTTAACTGCACCAAAATCTAGCAAGAAAAGTCTGCCATCGCGACGGCGCATGATATTAGATGGTTTGATATCTCTGTGGATAATGCCTTTCTCATGAACAAACTTGAGTACTTTGAGGATTTCTTGTAATACTTCCAGAATTTCTGCTTCCGAGAAAGTACCTTTTTGAGCTAACTCTTCCTCAAGATTTTGTCCATCTATATATTCTTGAACTAAGTAAAAAAACTGGTCTTGCTGTCCTGGTTGCAAGCTTTGAACTATGACTGGGAAGAAAGCAAATAAGTCGGGTATTTGCTCGTGTTCGTTACCTAATTGTGATAAAACTTCTGCTTCTCTTTCAAACAACTGTTGTGCTAGTTGTAGTTGAGTTGAAGTTAAATTTCCTGACGGTTGGAACTGCTTAACTACACATTGACGCATTCCGGGGATGCGGCGATCGCGTGCCAAAAATGCTGCTCCAAACCCTCCTCTTCCTAGCAGCTTGATCGGTACATATCGACCATCTAACATTAATGGCATTCCGCAGGTAGTGCAGTATTTTTGCTGTGCCGTTTTTAGCGTGGTCTGATCATCTAAATCTGCAAAATGGTTTAGTGGGCGTGGGCAGCGTGGACGAGTGCAATAAACTTCCATTGTTTCGGTGTGTCCTTGGTCAGTTCTCTAAGCCAAAAGCCCTTAATGATTAACTTAATTAAGAATCTCTGGAACAGCACCGCGCTTCTACTGACTAAGGACTATCAACAAATGCTAGCCTTCGTTAGAGGAGTTAGGGGTCACTGCATCTAGAGTACTGACTACTAGGTTTTTTTGTGCTAACTTTAACACATTTTGGTTCCATCCAGGGGTAGCAAACTGGGGTAAAATTTCCTGACTAAAAGCCTCTGCAGCCTTGGATCTATAGCGATTGGGGTTAAAAATCAGCCACAGCGTTCGCTTGACGACAACACCTTCAATGGCAGCACAGTGCAGCACACCCATCTGTAACTCTTTAGCAATGGCTGAGGTAGAGACAAAGGCAGCCCCTAAACCAGATTGCACGGCATTTTTAATAGCTTCTATGGAATTCAGTTCCATTTCGACTTTAAAACGCCTTGTATCAATCTCACAGCGTGCTAGGACTTGGTCAATGACTTTGCGGATAGTTGATTGTGAATCGAGCGCGATGAATTGTAATTTATAAAGGTCATCTTTTTGAATTGTTTCGAGTTTAGCAAAAGGATGAAATACAGGTATAATTAGCGCCAGTTCATCTTCGGCGTAGGGGATAATTTCTAAAGATTCTGCCAATTCACCAGGAATTTCACCACCAATGATCGCTAAATCGACTTGTCCGTTGGCGACACTCCAAGCAGTGCGACGAGTGGAATGGACATGTAATTGGACGGCGACATCAGGATATTTTTGGCGAAACATCCCAATCATTCTGGGCAAAAGATAGGTGCCAGTGGTTTGAGAAGCACCGACAATCAAAGTTCCGCCTTGGAGATTTTGTAAATCCTCAATGGCGCGACAGGTTTCCTGACACAGGCTGAGAATTTTTTCACCATAGTTCAGAAGTAGATGCCCTGCTTCGGTTAATTGTGCGCGACGCCCTCCCCTGTCGAATAGGGGAACATCCAGCTGCCGTTCGAGGTTTTGAACTTGCAAGCTGACGGCAGGTTGGGAGACATAAAGACTATCAGCGGCCCGCTTGAAGCTCCCTTCTACAGCGATCGCTTTGAGAATACGTAACTGATCTAAAGTGAAAGGAAGGTCAGACATAAGGCTCAACCTACAAACTTTGAAAGGAGCAACTTGGGCAATAAATTCAACGTCTTACAACCCGTTTGGCTGGACGTGATTTATTGCATCTTAAACTTGAAGGATTGACTCGAAAAAGACAGTAGCACAATATCTTGACTAAAGTCCTCTTTTGAATACTTTGTGCTATTGGTTGTACCGAACTAAGTTTTCTTTAAATTACTTCACCTACGTTACAGGTATATCGATGCTGATTTCTTGGTTTACCCCCAGTCATTTTGTCATATTGGGGTTACAAATAGCTTTTGCGATCGCTCATAGTGGAGGAGCAGCTCTGCGTCCTTGGGCTGAAAAACAGATTGGGCCAAGGCTTTATCGCATTTTTTTTGCATTGGTCAGCCTGCCATTGGCTGTCATATTAATTATTTACTTTTTTAACCACCGCTATGATGGCTTGCAACTTTGGCAGGTGCAAGGTGTGCCAGGCGTGCAAATTATAGTTTGGGTGCTGTCAGCGATTTCCTTTTTGTTTTTGTATCCTGCCACATTCAATCTACTGGAAATTGCTGCCATTCAAAAGCCCCAAGTCTATCTTTTCGAGACGGGAATTATTCGTATTTCCCGGCATCCACAAATGGTAGGACAAATAATTTGGTGTATCGCTCATACTCTATGGATAGGTACTACCTTTACCTTGATTACCTCCATTGGGTTGGTATTGCACCATCTGTTTGGGGTTTGGCATGGGGATCACCGTCTCAGCAACCGTTATGGCGAAGCTTTTGAACTAGTGAAACAGCGCACTTCAATTATTCCTTTCCAAGCAATTATTGACGGTCGTCAATCTCTCAAATGGGAGGAATTTTTACGTCCTGCCTATTTGGGAGTAGCCATTTTTGTGGGTTTACTTTGGTGGTCGCACCCCCTGTTGTTGGTAGCAACCAGTAAGATATCATGGTAATTTTGGGTGATCCCCAATATCAGCAGATAATGCCCAATAGATGAAAACATCAGCTTATCAAGTGCCACCGAATCAATGTAGGATAAATTCAAATAGCTGTCAGCAGGAGTGTGTTTCCGTCGGTTAGAGATTTTATATTGGTGGTTACTGGTAAATTGCTTTTCCTGGGGATTAAACGCCAAATCAGTCTAAATTCCCATGCAGCAGTAGCTATCAAGAGTTGAACATCAAGAAAAGCCAGCGCGACATTCACGGTGGCTTTTTTGACAGAGTCGCAATTAACAAGCTCAATTTTTGCATAACTATAAACTATGCCGTGAGAAAGTCCATCGGCAGTAAGTGGCTTGCCAATACTCCTGTTGATGGCTAGTTTTAATATAAAAACCTTATAATCTTAGAGGCGTCATGGTGTTGTCGGTTAGTGAGCGGACATTTAATCAAGAAGTTTTAGAATCTCCAATTCCGGTGTTAGTTAATTTTGAAGCGCCTTGGTGTGGCTTATGCCGTATCATTCATCCCCTGTTGTTGCAATTTAAAGCGCAGTGTGGGGAGCAAATTAAATTAGTTACGGTTAACGCTGATCAAAATTTCAAACTGTCTAGCACTTATCGACTAAAGTCACTGCCAACTTTACTGTTGATTGAAAATGGTAAAATCCAGCATCGGTTGGAAAGCTTTCGTGGCAGAGAAGATTTACGTCTGGCTTTAGAAGAAATAAAAATTAGCTACAGCAACCGCTCTAAAATCTACCATAGCTCAAAAACATTAGACTTAGGATGCCGCACTGCATAAATAATGCAAATAGTCAAGAGCTAAAAAGATAAAAGGCAAAAATGTTCCTTGATTTTTAGCTCTGGACTTAGGGACTTCCAGAAAATAAATTATCCAAATTTACTCAGATAATATTTTTCTTTCTCCCCCTGCCCCCTGCTCCCATTCGGCTACGCTCACGGCAAGCCTGCCCCCCTGCCTACATAGCGATAGGATATTTTTTTAGTTGGAAGTCCCTTAGCAAAGCGAGCAGCAAATCTAAAACCAAGCTTAATTACCTCACCTAATCACTGTTAGGTGGGGTATTTTATGCTAGAGGGTGTGTGTCACAATTATTAACAGTTCCCACCTGGACAGTTGAACTCAGCATAGACAATTCAAAAGTTTTGCTTGACGGCAGCTGTTGCACCTTATGGGTTCGCTTTTATGGGTTCCCAGCGTCTACAGACTATAATCTCCGTCACAATCCTCCAGAAAACATCTGCAGTACTGTCCTAACCTAGTCAAGAATCCTAAAAGTACGCGTCAGTGATGGAAGTAATTTATCAATATGCCTGGCTTATTCCCGTATTTCCCCTTTTAGGGGCGATGCTGGTCGGTCTAGGGTTAATCTCGTTAAATCAGGTGACCAACCGCCTACGCCAGCTCAACGCTGTCATAATTATCTCCCTCATGGGAGCAGCGATGGGGCTGTCGATCGCTTTGCTGTGGAGTCAAATTCAAGGACATGCAACTTATACCCGCACCCTAGAATGGGCAGCAGCAGGCAATTTTCATCTGAGCATGGGCTACACGATTGACCACCTGACAGCCTTGATGCTGGTGATTGTGACAACTGTAGCTGTTTTAGTCATGGTTTACACCGATGGCTACATGGCTCATGACCCAGGATATGTCAGGTTTTACGCCTATCTAAGCTTGTTTGGTTCCTCAATGCTGGGTTTGGTTGTCAGCCCCAACCTAGTGCAGATTTATATATTCTGGGAACTGGTAGGGATGTGTTCCTACTTGCTGGTCGGCTTTTGGTACGATCGCAAGTCAGCCGCAGATGCAGCCCAAAAAGCTTTTGTCACCAACCGTGTCGGTGACTTTGGTCTTTTACTGGGCATTCTGGGGCTATTCTGGGCCACGGGAAGCTTTGACTTTATGGTGATGGGCGATCGCCTCTCACAACTCGTAGAGTCGGGTTCTGTGAGCAATTCTCTCGCCGTCTTGTTGGCGATTTTAGTTTTCCTCGGCCCGGTGGCAAAATCAGCCCAGTTCCCTCTGCATGTCTGGCTACCAGACGCGATGGAAGGCCCCACCCCCATTTCTGCCCTGATTCACGCGGCAACAATGGTGGCAGCGGGTGTTTTCCTGATTGCTCGGATGTACCCAGTATTTGAACATGTCCCGGCAGCAATGAACGTCATTGCCTTTACTGGGGCATTCACGGCCTTTTTGGGAGCAACCATTGCCATTACCCAAAACGACATCAAAAAAGGTTTAGCTTACTCCACCATTTCCCAACTGGGTTACATGGTGATGGCTATGGGAATCGGTTCCTACAGTGCTGGATTATTCCACCTAATGACCCACGCCTATTTCAAAGCGATGTTGTTCTTGGGTTCTGGTTCGGTGATTCACGGCATGGAAGGAGTCGTCGGTCATGATCCTGTATTAGCCCAGGATATGCGCTTGATGGGGGGACTGCGAAAGTATATGCCCATTACCAGCATCACCTTCTTAATTGGTTGCTTGGCAATATCTGGCGTACCGCCCTTTGCCGGTTTCTGGTCAAAAGATGAAATTTTGGGTAAAGCTTTTGAAGCCAATCCATTTCTGTGGTTAATTGGCTGGTTAACCGCCGGCATTACTGCTTTCTACATGTTTAGAATGTATTTCTCAACATTTGAAGGCAAATTCCGGGGCACTGACCAGAAAATCAAGGACAAGCTCAAGAAAGCAGCGACAATTGTCCTGGAATTAGAGTCAGAAGCACCAGCCCCTGTTTTTGGCCCTGGTGCCATGAAACAAGGTGAATTGGCTGCAACCGGCGGTCATCATGACTCCCACGGACATCATAGTGATACTCCCCATGAATCACCGTGGACAATGACTCTGCCTTTAGCACTTTTGGCAGTGCCTTCGATGTTGATTGGTTTGGCAGGAACTCCCTACGCCAATTATTTTGAGCAATTTATCTTTCCTCCTAGCGAAACCCTCACCGAAGTCCTAGAAAAAGCTGCCGAATTCAACCCGACAGAGTTTTACATTATGGCGGGGGCTTCAGTAGGGATTTCCCTGATTGGCATTACCTTGGCTTCTCTAATGTACTTGCGCGGTAAAATTAACCCAGCTGCGATCGCATCTCAAATCAAACCACTTTATGAGCTATCCCTCAACAAGTGGTACTTTGATGACATTTATCATCGCGTCTTTGTTCTCGGCTTGCGTCGCCTAGCTAGACAAGTGATGGAAGTTGACTTCCGCGTTGTCGATGGTGCTGTTAACCTCACGGGCTTCTTCACCCTTGTCAGTGGCGAAGGTTTGAAATATCTAGAAAACGGTCGCGCTCAATTCTACGCCTTGATCGTCTTTGGGGCAGTTTTGGGTTTAGTGATTGTTTTTGGTATTACCTAATCTTACATAGGGGTGGGCGGCTGTCCGCCCCTAAATCATTTAAGAAGCAAAGATAATGAAATGCGTAATTTGTCACCACGGAGAAACTAAACCAGGTTTAGCAACTGTGACATTAAAAAGAATTGTCTTAAAAAAAGTTCCAGCAGAAATTTGTCATAATTGCGGTGAATATTATTTAAGTGATGCAGTTACCGAACAGGTTTTAGAAAAAGCAGAGTTAACTATGAATAATGGCACAGAATTGGAGATTCTGAGATATGCAGTTTATGGATTTCCGGGAAAATCAAATACCGATTTGTAGGGTGTGTGACGCTGCGAAAATACATTGAGTAGAGCGATATATGATTTTGTAGCGTCACGCACCGGTGATGATTGTGGCTACTCAATTGGTACATTATTAGTCAGCCAGTCCCTTAGTGTTATTATTTGCGCTTCTAAGATAGGAAGGCGGAATTATTTGTAAGACGCATTTCGACACTTCGACAGGCTCAGTGCATCGCTACGCTCAACGCTCAAAGCCACTGCTGGATGAGGGTTGAGCGTAGTCGAAACCCGGCATCTGGGTTGTTTTAATTCCACCCAGCTACTTACTACCATTCATGAAGCTGATGGTACAGACATTGTTTCGCCAGAATTTTGAGGCGGTGGTTGAAGGGAAGTGTAAAGAGAACTTCTGCCATTCATTTAGGCTTCGATGTCGTCCCAAAGCTCCGACACTGGGAAAGTTTGTCCTGCTGTAGCTTGTCGTATGGACTCTTGCAAATCGGCTAATATTTGTGCTTTTGGCTCTTGTTCATCAATCCAAGCTAAACCAGTGACGCTATCAGAATTTATAGAACTTATCAGATGTTGCCAAAGTTCTACAGGGATGAGTACATCTGTTGTTTCTCCATCCACATTGGTGACATAACGAATCTGACTGACAATTTTTGCGCTTATCATAGGGTTATTTCTCCTGTGATGATTTTTTGCACCAAACAGCATCGTGTATTTTTAGCGATGGGTTGGGCTAGGCGTAGACGCGGAGCGGCTTGTCATAGACATCGCATTGCTAGAATTCTAGTTCAGCGGCCTTTTGAAGGGAAATTTTTGACTTGACTGGGAGCATCCCAACCCACATTCCGTACTCCCAAGTGTCAAAAAAGACTCTTAAAAGAAAAAACGGGGGATTGCCAATTTAATTAAATCAACCTAACGAGGAAGACTAAATCCCCAAAAAGCTGTTAGTTAATAGCTAGTGACTTTTTGCCAAACATGATTTTGATTGCAGATGAATTGCGATGAATACAGCTAATTTTCCGTGGCTGACGACGATTATTCTCTTCCCGATAGCAGCCTCACTGCTGATTCCCATCATCCCGGATAAAGAGGGCAAAACAGTCCGCTGGTATTCCCTCATCGTAGGGTTAATAGACTTCGCGGTGATTGTTTACGCTTTTTATACTGGGTACGATTTCTCCAATCCGAATTTGCAGCTGGTGGAGAGTTACCCTTGGGTACCACAACTGAATTTGAATTGGTCAGTAGGGGCAGATGGTCTATCAATGCCCCTAATTATTTTGACCGGATTCATTACCACGCTGGCGATTTTAGCAGCTTGGCCTGTGACGTTCAAACCCAAGCTATTTTATTTCTTGATTCTGGCAATGTATGGCGGTCAAATCGCCGTGTTCGCCGTCCAGGACATGCTGTTATTTTTCCTGGTCTGGGAACTGGAATTGGTGCCGATATACTTCCTGCTGTCGATTTGGGGAGGTAAAAAACGGCAATATGCAGCGACTAAGTTTATTTTATACACCGCTGGCGGTTCGCTGTTTATTTTGCTGTCTGCTCTGACAATGGGATTTTACGGCGATACAGTGACGTTCGATATGCGAGAACTCGCTCTCAAGAACTTCGCCCTGAATTTCCAATTAGCACTATATGCTGGTTTCTTGATTGCCTACGCTGTCAAGTTGCCGATTATTCCTCTACATACCTGGCTACCGGATGCCCACGGTGAAGCTACAGCCCCAGTACACATGTTACTGGCAGGTATTCTGTTGAAAATGGGTGGTTATGCCTTGGTGCGGATGAATGCCCAAATGCTGCCTGATGCCCACGCTTATTTTGCACCAGCATTGGTAATTTTGGGGGTAGTAAATATCATCTACGCCGCCTTAACATCCTTTGCCCAGCGCAACCTCAAACGGAAAATTGCCTACTCCTCAATTTCTCACATGGGCTTTGTCCTCATTGGTCTTGCCTCATTTACTGATTTGGGATTGAGTGGGGCAATGTTACAAATGGTATCCCACGGGTTGATTGGGGCGAGTTTGTTTTTCCTTGTCGGCGCGACTTATGACCGGACACACACCCTCATGTTGGATGAAATGGGTGGTGTCGGCAAGAGAATGCCGAAGATTTTCGCCATGTTCACCACCTGTTCGATGGCTTCTTTGGCATTGCCAGGGATGAGCGGTTTTGTGGCTGAGTTAATGGTGTTTGTCGGCTTTGCCACCAGCGATGCTTATAACTCCACATTTAAAGTTATCGTGGTGTTTTTGATGGCAGTTGGGGTGATTTTAACTCCGATTTATCTGCTGTCGATGTTGCGGGAAATTTTCTACGGGCAAGAGAACGAAGAATTAGTTTCTCACCAAGCTTTGATAGATGCTGAACCCCGCGAAGTATTTATCATTGCCTGTTTGTTAATCCCGATTATTGGTGTAGGTTTCTATCCTAAGTTGTTGACTCAAATGTACGATGCAACAACAGTGCAATTGACTGCACGGTTACGCGATTCTGTGCCGACTTTGGCGCAGGATAAAGAAGTACCAAAGATTTCTTTGATAGCACCGAGAATCGGTAATTAGTGACAATAGATGTCTTAAATTAATTATTTTGTTTAGGGTGGGTTTTTTACCTGCCCTTTTTTTGTAAATTGAAAACTTTACTCACTTGCTTCTGGTAGCCAGTCTTCATCTAACACTAATTCCAGAGAATATGGACACCCTTCTGGAAACACTGAAATTATCATCCCTGTTTGCTTGGCTGCTTGACGACGTGCTTTTTGATAGCTCTCTTTAAGTTGCTCTATGGGATAACTTTTGAGACTAGGACTATCTTGAATAGCTAACTCAATTTGGGTACGAGCGTCAGTGATAGAATCTAGCCAACTATCTGAGCGACGCTGTGGTTGATATTGCCATTTGAGCAGATGTAAAAGCAAGCGAATTAATTGACTAATAATTGCCCTGCGTTCGCTTTTACCCAAATCCTCAACCTCTGCAATTAAATGCTCTAAATCAATTTCCTGCCAGCGATGTTCCCGCAATAGTTTGGCTGTTTTGTCAATCCACAAATTGAAATCTGCTTGATAAGTTGCGCTCATGACTTGTCCGTTACTTTGTCTGGCACAGGTATCTTAATAATAGCGCGTAGACGCGGAGCGGCTTGTCGATAGACATTGACTATTGTGAATTTATAAACAATAAATTTAGCAATTTCCCCTGTCTTAGTGTTAATTGGCTTACTTGTCGGGGAATTATATCTATAAAGTAGCGCATTGCTTGATAGTACAAGCCGTAAAAGCTGGTTACTAAATCAACCCATTTATAAAAAAATCCATCAAACCTATGGTAGTTAAATTAGGATTTGGATCAGTACCAAAACCTCAATATGTCTTTGTCAGCAGAGAATCTGATCATTGTTGGTATATGCTTGCTGACGATGCACAACATATTCCCATTTTTGATAAAGCTTTGACTGGGGTAATTGCAGAAATAGAGGCTAATAAAATAGTTGAAACTAAATTCGGTTCGGTTAGAAAAACCGATTTACATATTTCGGCAGACAAACCTTATATTATTCGTTCAGGAAGCGACTCTTTCTTTTCTAAAAACTTATTGTTGTGTTTAGATGCACTCAGTGATCAAGAATTGTGTAAGCCACTAACGATCGCAGTCAGCCCCGGAGATAGTAATGTGGTTTTTTGTAAAATTTATGATCCCATAACTTATCGCTCTATCGGTGTTAGTTGGGATGGATACCAGGAAATTGACTGGCAAGCTTTAGGGCAAAAAGTTAGCCTCAAAATTAACGGAATTAATCATTTCAATCAAGCTGAAACAAATATATCTACCAATAGTATAACGGCTGAAATTCGTGATGTTTTTATAGCTCAAACTGACACATATTTAGCACAATTAAATTGGAGTCCAAACCAAGGGAAAGAGTACTTGCTACAGAGATATGGCAAGCGATCGCGTCTACAACTCACTGATATAGAACTACTGGAATTTATTGATTACCTAAAGCGACAAGTCAACCAAAGCTAATCAACTAGCGATCGCTTTAAGTTTATCTAATTGGATGACCTTTCACCTCATTTCCCAATCCGCAATATAACTGAGAGAGTAGTTTGTCATAATCTGTATGGATACCAATCCAAAACCATACAATCCCGTTTTCGTTTCGCACACCAACAGCGCGATAACTTTTGCTCACACGGGCAGAGTAGATAGGTAAGATAGGATGCACTTGTTTGAAACGGAGGCTAGGATGCCAGGGATCTTGCTTAAACTGTCGATAAGCTTCTCGTGCTTGTTGCTGAACCTGTTGGGGAAGATTAGTAAATGCTTTGCGAAACTGAGCCGTTGTTCTAGATTTCACAGGGTTTCTGGATCTAACTCTTGGGCTTCACCTGCTTGATCTTCGGCTAAAGCTGCTGCAGCGAGTTTAGCAAGCGCATCATGAGATTTTGCAAATGCTTTGTCCCAAAGGGCTTCATCTTCAAGTTCTTCTATTATGAGCGCAGCAATTGTATCTTGCTCAGTCTCAGAAAGTTGTTTTACTCGTGCGATCGCTTGTTCAAGTAGATGGGTCATATAACACTGCTGTAAAAAAGACCTGCTAACTATTCTACCGTTCTGTTATGGTTCTAAGGTTTGGGGATTTTCTAGCGTAGACGCGGCGATAGACATCGCTCTTTTTGAATTTATCTAATTGGATCGCTTTTCACCTCATTTCCCAATGCGCTCAAGTTCCTCTCTTAATACTCGGCGTAACGTGTCTTCTAAAGGTTCACGGCGCTGCTGAATGTACTCACGCAAGGCATCATTAATCAACGTTTGGTAATTTCCACCTCCTGCTTGGTTAACTTGGTCACGAAACCATGTGAGTATTTCATCATCTAGACGAATTGTAATCCTAGTTTTTCCGGGTGGTGTGGGTTCTATTGCCCCCCGCTTGCCTTGGCTAAAATCATACTCAGTTTCCATCATTTATCCTTCCTCATATTGCTTTTGTTCCTGGCGCGTAGCTTTGCGGGCAGAAATTAATCGAATTTCATCACTACGCCATGTATACACAACTACTAAAATCCTACCGAAAGCATCCATCCCAATTGTGATTAACCGTTCCTCATCAAAACGTTCATCTATGACGGTGATTGCCAAATCATCTGAAAAGACAGACACTGCATCAGCGAAGTCAACACCGTGCTTGCGAAGATTGGCTGTTGCTTTGTCTCTATCCCATTGATAAACCATCTAAATCTATTGTATGCACATTCGTACATATTACCAAGGGATGAAGACTCTAATCGCTCTTTTTGAATTTATCTAATTGGATCGCCTTTCACTTCATTAGACTTCTTGTATAAATATTTTTTGTCTCACGCAGAGGCGCGGAGGCGCAAAGAAAGAGCGCGAAAATGAGGAGGCAAGAGGTCTACTGAACGTTCTATAAAAAGCTCACGGTTGCTTTTGCATCATCATCTTACCCAGACTTTATCAAAGTTTCACATGGATCGGCTTCATCAATGGTGATTAGCTCGTTATTCAGGGAAAAATATGTATAAGATTACTCACCGGTAGTCGCAAAAATTCGTTGATAAACCTTTTTTACAGCTAATCATAACCAGGAGTATTTGATGATTCCAATTATTTTGGGTGCTGCAGCTTTAGCTGGCGCTGCAATTTACGGTGTTAGTGAATTAATCAAGGATGGTGAAAGACAACGGCAGGAAGAAGAAAGACAACGGCAGGAAAAAGAAAGACGTATTCTTGCTAGTGGAATTCATGAAGTTGATGAAATGAGTGGAAAGGACTTTGAAAAACTTTTGTCACTGCTTTTCAGAAAAACTGGGTACAATGTCAGCCTGACTCCAGACACTCAAGACTATGGCGCTGACTTAATCCTATACAAGGATGATGTAAAAACTATTATTCAAGCAAAAAGATCCAAAAATCCTATTAGTGTGAAAGCAGTACAAGAGGTAGCAAGTGCAGTCAGGCATTATCAAGCAAATAAAGCAATAGTTATTACAAATAATAGATTTACGGACAATGCTTACAACCTTGCACGTTCTAATGAAGTAGAACTATGGGATAGAAAAAAGCTTATTGAATTCATGCTGCGTGCTAAAAACTATTAGATAGTATAAGCAGATTGCCGAGCAAGAACAGACGAAGCGGCGAGAGATTGATGCTTGGGAAAAAGAAGCGATCGCTAAAATTAATACTCAGCGAGACTTGCTGATGGCGTATCTGGATCAATCTTTTGACGAACGTGCAAAAAACTTTCGGGCTTTGTTTGCTGTTGTTGATAGTGCGATCGCATCTGGTAATAATGAGCAATTAGCCCTTACTTTAAATTCAATCACAGAAATTGCTAAATCAAGTCCATTTAAAGAGCTTGCCAACTTAGCTACTGTCCGCGCCGCTCTAGATGATCCAAACCATGAATGGACATTTTGATTTTATCGGAGTGCGATCGCTCTGCGAAAAACTTTAAATTCCTATTATTTCGAGAGCAGATTTTATCCTCGCTCTTTTTTTGTGTGATCGTAGCTATTGATATAAGTTAAAAACTATAGGCAAATTATTTTAATTATTACTCGATTCACAAAAACTTTTTAAAATCCCTAAAATCTGCCCCACATCACTTATAAAATATTCATTCAAATCTATTTCAACTACTTGCCCAGTGAGGCGGATAAATTTCCAGTTAGTACCGGTGGTTACACTACCATAAACTGTGGGAATTTCATTGCCTTTTTGTTGATTAAATAATTGCGCTGCTATCATCTCGGCGATGCATTGTCCTAAGCCTGATTGAATGTTATCATTTTTGGCTTCTACCAAAGCAATAACTGGTGATTTAATAATTATCTGTTCTGGAGATTTACTAATCAGAAAAGCGCAAAAACCATTTAAGCCTTTTTCGGGACTCACGTTAAATTCTCGACCAGAAAACAAACTGATTTGATTTTGTAATTGTTCCTTGAGTTCTAGCAGAATTGGTGTCAATATTAATTCGGAGCGGGCTTTTTCTGTGCCAATAGCTAATGCTAGGGGTAGATATTTTTTGAGTATTTGTGCTAAGAAATCGCTGTATTTTACTGGGGATATATCGGCAAAAATTCCCGCAGCTTCCATAATGCTGATTCCAAAAGCTGTCTCAACAGTTTCTATACTGAATTGACTGTATGACATGATCTTCATCCAAATTAGGCTATGATCTGTAAAGAATTTTAACGATACAAGTGTGGCGTTTTGGGTGGAAATAATGGCGATCGCCTCCAACTACATTGCCGCGTAATGCAATACAACTTGATCTGACAAGATAATGAGCAAAGAAAACATTACCTTTCGGATAGATAGCAGTCAGAAGGCGGCACTGGATGCGATCGCTGCGGGAATGAACCGCGATCGCAAATACGTCTTAAATGAAGCTGTAGCTGCTTATCTAGAGATGTATCAGTGGCAAATTGAGGAGATTCCAAAAGGGATTTATGAAGCAGATGCTGGAGACTTCGCCAGTGATGAGGAAGTCAAGACGATTTTTACAAGACTTATCAATGTAGATTAGCTTCATGTCTTACAGATCAAAAATCTTCATCATCAACAAAAAACTCGGCATCTTCATCTAACCGTGCATCTTGGGGAGAATCACCCAACCTCCATAAAGGTTGCAATACAGCTATGCCAATCAATCCTATGGCAGCACTAAATGCTAGCACCAAACCAAATGGGATCTGTATCGATTGATATGTAAAGAATTTTAACGATACTGGTGCAGCATTTTGGGCGGAGATAATGGCGATCGCCACTACCCAAACAGCTAAAATTACCGATATTAATAAATTGGAAATAGTTTTCATAATCAGCTATTCCCCTCTTTGCTAGCAAAGAGGGGTTAGGGGTGAGGTACTTCTAGACTTCTACTCTAACTTAGCGATCGCACTCTCTAACTCTTGGGCGATTTTGGCAAGTTTTTCGGGGGTGTTGGTTTCGAGGTAAACACGCACCAATGGTTCTGTACCGGAGGGACGCAGCAGAACCCAGCTACCTTCTTCTAGATACAGTTTAATGCCATCTTTGCGACCGACTTCTTTAACTTTAATCCCCGCTACCTCTGTGGGTGGATTTTTGGTAAAGGAGTCGATGACAGCGGTTTTGTGAGCTTCTGTGAGGTGCAAGTCGAGGCGATTATTATACAAAGGCCCGTCGGCTTCGGCGATCGCTTCTTTGACAAGTTCACTCAAAGGTTTACCTTCATAGGCGATCGCTTCTGCAACTAGCATATCTGCTAAAACGCCGTCTTTTTCGGGAATGTGCCCAATAATGCTCAAACCACCTGATTCTTCCCCACCAATCAACACGGTGGTTTCCCGCATTTTTTCACCGATGTATTTAAAGCCTACTGCTGTTTCATAAATTTGTAGCCCATATTTAGCCGCGAAATTATCTAGCAAATGGGTTGTCGCGACTGTGCGGACAATCGCGCCGGTTTTACCTTTGTTTTTTATTAAATGACGTGCTAATAATAGCAACACAGTGTTAGGGGTGAGGACATTGCCTAATTCATCAACGATACCAAAGCGATCGCTATCGCCATCTGTAGCTAAACCCAAATCGGCTTGATCGCGGCGTACTGCTTCCACCAATTCAACTAGTTGTTCCCCTTTGGGTTCTGGCATACCGCCGCCAAACAAAACATCCCGCCAAGCGTGGAAACTTTCTAACTCAACACCACTGTGTTGCAAAACTTCATCCAAATATCCACGAGAGGTAGAATACAGTGCATCGTACTTGACCTTCAAGTGGGCGCTTCTGATCTTTTCTGTATCTAGTAGGGTATAGATAAATTGCAGATAATCGGGTTTTGGATCGAAAATAGAAATAGAACCCGATGGGTTGCTACTAGGCAACGCATCCGACGCACCTTCAATATTTGCCACAATAGTATCAGTAATTTCTGGAGTGGCAGGACCAGCATAATCAGGGATATATTTAATTCCACAGTAAGGTGCAGGATTGTGACTAGCGGTAAACATCAACGCCCCCGCTGAATTTAGGTGACGGGCGTTGTAGGCAATTACTGGTGTAGGACAATCCCGATCAGTAACTTTGACATTCCAACCCAAATCTGCCAAGACTTGGGCTGCTGTCTGGGCAAACTGATCTGCTAAAAACCGAGTGTCGTAAGCCACGAGAACCGGTCTATCTTTGCTATAGGCTGTTTCGAGATAACTAGCGATCGCCCTTGTGACTTTCCGCACATTGGGGAAAGTAAAGTCATCGGCGATAATTCCTCGCCAGCCATCGGTGCCAAATTTTATCTTGCTGGAACTACTACTGACGCTCATTTTGCCACTGTCTCCCGTGCATCTTTGAATACTATAGGAAGCTTCCCGCAAAGCGTGCGTAGCCGCAAGTGTGCCCACTGTATTTTTTCTCACAGCTTCTCTTGCAATGTCAACCCCCGATCGCCCTTTTGCCAGTTATCACCTTTGGTCTTTAGTTGCCCCTGCGACGGGGCAAGAACGCTGGCATTGCCAGATGCGGCGGGGGTTTATCAAAGCGCGTCAACATGAAGCCCAAGTCAAAGCACTGTTAGCAAAGGCCACTGCACCTCAGCGGATTGGTATACTCGCCCAAAAAGGCGTTTATGAGTTTCATCATAATAGACATCTGTTGAATCAATCTGACGGTGTGGAAAAAGTTGCTCAAATACTGAAGTTAAGTCACTCACCGGAGGAAGTGCAGCAGCGCGTGTTGCAAATTTTAAGAAAATATCATGATGCACCACTGCTTTCGGGTAAAAACATTATCCAACTCACTCCCGGTGATGAAGGCTTTCCCAAACCGATTTTGATTGATCAAGATAATTATTGCTTCCGCTTATATGCCGCAATGGACTGCGTTTTTATTGACTATGGGCGCATTTTACATATTTTAGATTTTAAAACTGGTAAATCTGCTTTTGACCACAGACAAGCACTAGTTTATTTGCTAGCAGCCCGTTATCTTTATCCAGGGCGGCAAGCAGTAGCGTCATTTTATAATCTAGAGATTGGTAAAAAATCTGATTTAATTAGCATTAATCATAGCGAATTAAACTCCGTAGAATTTGAATTAGCTAATATTGCCCATAAGCACCAACAAGATTTACAAAAATATCAGCAAGAAACTGAGAATTTTAGCCAAATTTTTCCCCCAAATCCCGGTTATCATTGCCGCTTTTGTCCATTTAATTCTATCTGTGACTTTTCGGAAGTTAACCCTTCACAACCCCATCCTATGCCGAGTTTAAAAGTGCATGAGTAAGTACCAGCGGACGCAGATAACCTTCGCATCTCAACCAACTATGGTTGTCCGTTCCGGTGCAGCGCGGTTGTTAGCTGGCTTCTACTGTTGTTGTAACTGTTCAATTGCTCTTATAATTTGCTGGTACAGCGGCTGATCGAGATTACCCTCTCCCATGCCTTCTCGATAGTTACTCTCCGCCCGTTGCAAGTCTGACAGTGCCCCTTTTTTATCTCCAAGGTTTACACGAGCTAGACCTCGACCATAATGAGCTGTGTAATGCTTTGGAACAAGACTAATCGCTCGATCGTAGTCTGCAATTGCTTCACGATATTTACTTAAAGCTGCAAGTGCGAAGCCTCGATCACTGTATGCATTTGCACTGGGACTGAGTTGGATGACTTTAGTATAGTCTGCGATCGCACCTTGGTAATTTCTTAAGGTAATCTTTGCAGCTGCATCCTCTGAGTTTCATCTTCAATGGCTTTCATCGCTGCATTGATTGCCTTGCCCATATCTGCGTTTTCTGCCAAATTCAAGATGCGATCGTACTGAGCCTCAATTGGTAAAAAAATTGCTGATTTTCCTTTAAAGTCATCTATGGTAATCGGGCGTTTTTTCCGCCTCGTGAAGATAAACCCTTTTCAATCTCCGCCTTGACAGCATTGAAGCGATTTGTCGCATGGCGAAGAAAGATTAGCCCCAGTACGGGCATACTGTATTCATTAGCAATGAGTTTGGAATTAGCACGGAGTTGATCTGCGGCTTCCCACAGGGAAGATTCAAGTTGACTGACTATTGAGCATAGTTTGTTAGCGACTTAGGCGAAATTATAACTGTTTACTTCGCCTAAAAAATTATGAGGTTTTTTAGGCGATCGCTCAACTTAATATGGACTGAGACTTTGGTAGGGTAAAGTTTGGCAAGTTCATTCCAGTCAAGGCGG
This sequence comes from Calothrix sp. PCC 7507, assembly GCF_000316575.1. Classification (GTDB taxonomy): domain Bacteria; phylum Cyanobacteriota; class Cyanobacteriia; order Cyanobacteriales; family Nostocaceae; genus Fortiea. The sequence goes on from NC_019682.1 coordinate 2,131,691, forward strand.
AACATGAAACTCATAATCACCATAAACAGGATGAATAAAGCGATAAATGTGGGATTAAATTTCTGTGACATTTATTTTTAGGTTGAAGCAAGACGCACTAGAAGAATTCGTGGAGTGTACGTAAGTCCTGGATTTAGTCTACGGGTGTCATTGATTAATTCCTAAACACTTCATATTGACTTTTATTTCTAAAAGCTCTAAATTTTTTTATTAGGCTAGTTGCAATTAATTAGCAAAAATCTTAAGAATTTTTCTTAATGGAGAGTAACAAATGAGTGTGAGTAAAAGAGGCTTATTGACTGCTGGTGCTGCATTTGCAACACTTATGGGATTGGGATTCAGCACTCAGGGAGGAATACAGGCGTCAATCGCTAACTCTCAGCCTCATCAACAAGCACCACATTTACTTGCACAAAAACTGCAAAACTTAACAATAGTTTTTCCTAGTCGGGCAGATTCCACAGACTTGCAAACTAAAGCAGATGCTGTTGGAGCATTTTTGTCGAAAGAATTAGGAATACAGGTGACTGCACAGATTGGTGATGACACTGCAGCAGTTGAGGCCTTAAGAGCAAATCGGGCCGATGTGGCGTTCTTAAGCAGCCGTCCTGCTTTGAAGGCGGAACAACTGGCAAATTCCCGCCTATACTTAGCAGAGGTACGTGACAATTACTCTGGCAAATACACATATGATTCAGTATTTGTAGTTTCTAACAATAGCCCCCTCAAAACCCGAAATTCACCTAAAGGTACCCTGGAACAACTAAGAGGGAAAAAAATTGCTTTCACTTCACCGACTTCTGGCTCAGGATTTATTTTCCCCGTCAGTGAGTTAGTTAAACAGGGATTTGTGCCCAACCGCGATCGCCTGGATGGTTTTTTTGGTCAAGTTAGCTACGGTGGCAACTATAGTAAGGCATTACAAGCTGTTTTACGCGGTCAGGCAGAAGTAGCCACTGTATCAGAATATGCTTTATATTCCCCATACATTACACCAGAAGAAAAGAGTAAGTTACGAGTACTGTATAAAATATCTGGTGTACCTGCTCACGGTATAGCTATTGATGATGATGTCCCGACTGCTGATAGAGCCAAAATCATCAACGCCCTACTCAAGCTAAATCAACCAGCAAATAACCAGCTGCTACGCAACCTGTATAACTCCACAGAATTAGTGCGAGTCAATCATAATAGTCACCTAGCACCAGTGCGTGATGCCCTAAAGCGTGTAGGAATCGAGCCGTAACAGCGCTTAGATCCCCAACTTCTTATAGACACCCGTAGGGTAGAAGTCGGGGATCTGGCAATTCAAATTAATGGTATAAAAATTCAAAAAAGGAATGCATGATTACGTTATTGAGTGCCAAAACTTAGAGACAGCCTATGCTGCATCTTTAAATCGTCCCATTCTCAATGGGATTAATTGCCAGATTAAGCAAGGTGAGTTTGTGGTTTTGTTGGGACTCAATGGTGCCGGTAAATCTACCTTATTGCGATCGCTTGTTGGTTTAGTACCGATAGAGCGGGGAACAATTCAAATCAATGGTGTCACCATGAATCCCCGCACACTAACTGCAATTCGGCGTGATATTGGGATGTTATTTCAGGGCGGGGGATTGATTCGGCAACTATCAGCCATTGATAATGTCCTGTGCGGATGCTTGGGTGTGCGAACAACCTGGCAAACCCTCTGGGGATTTGGGAAACGCGATCGCCTGTTAGCACTAAAATTATTAGAGCAGATGGGTTTAAGTGAGCAAGCTGACCAAAAAACTGCTCAACTTAGCGGTGGACAACAACAAAGAGTAGCGATAGCCCGTGCTTTAATTCAATCGCCCCAGATTCTCTTAGCAGATGAACCCATCACCGGCTTAGATGTCATTGCATCCCAACAAGTCATGCAGACTTTAGCTAAATTGCACTCCCAACAAGGAATGACAATTATTAGCGTTTTGCATGATTTGAGGATAGCCGCTGAATATGCTCAAAGAGCGATCGTCTTAGAAGCAGGACGTGTTGTCTATGATGGCCCTTGTAATAATCTCCAAGCCCAATTTTCCCAAGTGTAAAATCAGGAGTCAATCAATTTTGGATTTTGGATTTTGGATTCACCCCATGAATAAATATAGCGGTTCCCATTCAGACGCCGTACAAAATTATTTCCCAAGCTGTAGGGGCACGGCACTGCCGTGCCCCTACGGGTGTACCTCACGTAACCGAGAATTGCTATTATGAGTTACTTATCTAAATTTAAACTACGACGGCGCTACCCTTGGGTGAGTCCTTTAATTATCCTGTTAATTTTAGTTGTAGTTTATAGTTGGGCGTTGCAAGGTTTAAAGGTCGATTTTGTCACACTCCAGACTAGCTGGCCATATATCACCGACTTTGTCTCCAGATTATTCCCGCCGAATTGGACAGTTTTAGATATAGCAATTAAAGCATTACTGGAAACTGTACAGATGTCCCTGTGGGGAACTACCATTGGGGCGATCGCCTCTTTGCCAATTGCGATCGCTAGCGCCAATAACATTGCACCTCAATGGTTACAATGGTTAGCGAATCTACTCCAAAATGCTGTCCGTTCAGTACCTTCAATTATTCTAGGGTTAATTTTTGTCGCTGCTACTGGATTAGGCGCACCCGCAGGTACTTTAGCCTTGGGAATTTACACCATTGGCTACCTGGCTAAGTTTTATCAGCAAGCAATTGAAGCCGTAGATTCCCGTTCCGTTGAATCTTTAGAAGTTATCGGCGCATCCAGACTACAAATTGCTCAATATGGGATTTTGCCCCAAGTTATGCCACTAGCGTTAGGTTACACTTTTTGGATGTTTGAATACAATATCCGTGCTGCTTCTGTGTTGGGAGTAGTGGGTGCAGGGGGTATTGGCTTCCAGTTGAAAAGTTATATTGACGGTTTTGAATATACCAAAGCCACCACTATGATGTTAGTGCTTTTGGTAGTCGTCACCGTCATTGATACCTTCAGTAGTCAACTACGTCGCCGCCTCGATGCGATGTAGTTTGTTGAATCTTATCCTTGATGTGGGAAGATTACACTAAAAACGGTTTAGAACTGTCATTCTGACCAAAGGGAAGAATCTCCGAGATACTTCTATTCGAGACGCTACGCATAGCAAGATTCCCTACGGGGTACGCTTCACTGCGTTACGCTCAGTATGACAAAGTTCAGCTTTTATGCGTTTGTAGTATAACAATCATTTGGTCATGATTCGTTTGGGTCGATTCCCAAGCTTCTCAGTCTTGCTTCTAATTGTTCAGCCCGTTGTTTTTCTTGTTCAGCTCGTTGTCTTTCTTGTTCAGCCCGTTGTCTTTCTTGTTCAGCCTGCTGCTGTGCTTGTGTAGCTGCTTCTTCAGGGGTGAGAACTAACTCCCCATCAGAAGTAAAATAGCGCAATTGTCGTTGATGAATTCCCAAATATAACCCTAATTGCTGACTCCATAACCAGCCTTGTTCACTGGGTGTGATGGGTTCATAAGTTCCTCTAATCAAGGTAAACCCCTGAAATTCTAAACTATCGGGATCAAACCAAAAATAATCTGGTGTCCGAAAAACATCTTGATAGATTTCCTTTTTCTCTCCTCTGTCTATTTTCGCAGTGCTATCAGACAGAATTTCGATAATCACATTGGGATATTTTCCCCCTTCTTGCCAAACCACCCAACTTCTGCGTTCTTGATTGTGGGTTGTTCCCAAAACAACAAAAAAATCGGGTCCGCGAAAGTCTTCTGATTTTTTTTGATTAGGGCTATAGTAAATAGTCAAGTTCCCCGTGGCAAAATAATCGTCTTTATTCTGCCACGCCCATTCTAGACATTGAATGAGGATTAAAATTTGCCGTAGATGTAAATTGCTTTCCAACGGAGGCTCATCACTCCAAAATTCCCCTTGAGGGAAAATTATCTCATCTTTGCGTTCTGTTGGCGAAATCGCTACGGGTGGGGAAGAGGTCATGGTTACTGAGTTAAATTTGATTAACCATTGTCTGACAGACGTTTATGTATATACGATTGTAGCGATTTAATGGCGATCGCAACATACCAGCTAATCGTCCTTCTGCATCATAATCGTTATCCAAGCTTGGCGATAAGAGTTGGGCGTTTGTCAGTAAGGCGTTGGAAATAGCCACACAAAACCCTGACTTCTTACCGCGTTCTTTTGACTTGGATGAAATGCGCCGAGACATCGATTTGAAGCGTTTTATTTCAGCCACAACCCAAGGATATCAAAGTTAATTGAGCGATCGTTGCACCAAGGCTGATAATTAGCAAGATATCACAAATAAAAAGATCCCCGACTTCTTAAGAAGTCGGGGATCTGAGCCTGTCGGATGTAACACAATCGAGGGCGGGGTTTCCCCGCTCCTTGTATCTTAAATAGAAGAGCCAAGGAAAATTAAACTCACGTTAATATAACTGAGGACAATTTCCAGGTGCATTAGCTGGGCAAAAAATGTGTGGAGTACTTCTGCCTATATGTTGCCGTCAGGAAATGTATCTTTTGGTTAGGGTAGAAGGGTATCGCCGTAGATAACTGTCTGTCACCGCTTGGACTTATCTTTGGAGGTGACTTCCTCCTAAGTTGCCGTTACACTTATCAATCGATCATGCAACCACCTATCACAGTTGGCACTGTTCTGCAAAACCGTTATCGGACAATTCAAATTCTCGGACAAGGGGGATTTGGTAGAACTTATCTAGCAGAAGATCAAAGACGCTTTAATGAACTTTGCGCGATTAAGGAATTGATTCCTACAGCAACAGGGGCTTATGTCTGGGAAAAAGCACAAGAGCTTTTCCAGCGAGAAGCTGCCACTTTATATCAAATTGAACACCCGCAAGTGCCTAAATTCCGTGAGAGATTTGAGCAAGACAAACGCTTGTTTTTAGTGGAGGACTATATTGCAGGTAAGACTTACCGCGATATCCTTTCTGAACGCCAAGCTGTTGGTCAAACGTTAACAGAGCAAGAAGTATTGGAGTTGATCGGCTCTTTGTTACCTGTGTTAGAGCATATTCATAGTCGCGGCATTATTCACCGGGATATCTCTCCAGAAAATATTATTTTGCGAGACAGTGATACCAAGCCAGTGTTAATCGACTTTGGGGTGGTGAAAGAATTGGCAAGTCGATTGCAATCTCCAGATAGCACAACTCCTGTCACCAGCGTGGGAAAATTAGGCTATGCTCCTACTGAGCAATTACAAACAGGGCAGGCTTATCCTAGTAGTGATTTGTATGCACTGGCAGTCACAGCTATAGTTTTGTTGACTGGTAGAGAACCTGCTGATTTATTTGATGAAACTCAATTAAGTTGGAATTGGCAACGATGGACAAGAGTTGATCCGCGATTTGCCCAAGTTTTGCAACGGATGTTGAGTTTTGTGCCGGGCGATCGCTATCAAACTACTACTGATGTGGCTCAAGCATTAGAATCTATAGACAAATCTAGTGCTTCTGCGCCTCAATTGTCTAATGTACAAACAATTGCCGTTGGTCGCCGCCCTGATTTAGTGGCTCCGGCTGCATCTAATAAACCCAACCCAATTATCCCACCTAGCGATAAGAGTTCTATCTTAGATAACCCGTTGGCAATTGGGGCAATTGGTAGCGCTGTCGTGATTCTTGCGGGCTTTGGTTCTTGGGCATTGGTGAGTTCTATTCGCTCTCAATCTCAAGCACCATCACCAGAAACACCACCACAAACTTTTCCCTCTCCAGTTATTCCTAGTGGCTCGACATTATTTTCACCTACGCCCACATCCACACCCACTAGCAGTGAACCTACTCGCTTGAGTAAGCGCCTCATTTTTGGAGCGTCTAATATAGCCGCAGTTGAAAATACTATCAAAGAAAATCAAGTAATTCAATACACTTTTTCTGCACAAAAAGGACTGAAATTAACTACATTTGTTGACCCAGGTAGCAGTATTTTGTTAACAGTTTTAGGTGCTAACCAACAACCTATTGATGACCAGGCTAAACAAGTACCTTTCTATGAAGGAACATTGCCTGTGACTGGTAGATACACTATTGAGTTAAGTCTAGTTCCAGGAATTTCAGAAAGTGACTATACACTAAATGTGGCATTAGAAAAATTAGCGCAACCGATACCTACGTCAATACCAACACCTGTAGAAATACCCACAAATAGCCCCACACCAATACCCACAGAAACAATCAAAATCCCAACACCAACACCTACAGAAACACCTACGGAAACACCCATCCCTAACGCGGAACAAAGTAATTCACCGGGGGGGGGAAGCATCGATCCCGTTACTATTCCCAGAAATTAAGGGTCAGAATTCAGGAGGTGCAGGGTGGTTTCATACAAGCAGAGAAAAATTAAAACTGGGTTTCAAAGCTTCTCCCGCCGTGGGGAGATGTTTGGAGAGGGATGAAGAGTGCTGAGTTCCGAGTGCTGAGTGCTGAGTTAAAAAGACCACCCACGAGGGGTGGGGTATCAACCAACTCCTGTATTAAAAGATTCCGCTTAACATCGGGCGGGGCATTTACCAAGTGCAAAAGTACTGAGTACCCGTTAATTTACTCAGCACTCAGGACTCAGCACTCAGTACTGAGTATGGTAAAAATCCATGCTACAAAACGAGAAATCAAGACTTACGTATTTTTCTTTTTTAGTATGGAACTATCCTGGGGTCAGAATTTGGGAGTAATTAGTTATTTCATGCCCAATGCCCAAGAGTGATATTTTTTGTTGTCCACCTAATTAAAAATAGATAGATTGTTGAACACACTACTGATTACCGGAACTGATACGGATGCTGGTAAAACTGTTTTAACAACAGCGTTAGCAGCCTATTGGCAAAAATATTATCCCCAGCGTAGTTGGGGAATTATGAAACCGATTCAATCGGGGGTGGGCGATCGCGAGTGGTATCAAAGGCTGTTTGATCTCAAGCAAACTGCTGAAGAAATTACACCTTTGTATTTTCAAGCACCTCTAGCACCGCCGATCGCTGCAGCTAAAGAAAATCGCCGTGTGGATTTAGCAATTGTCTGGCAAGCTTTGTCGGAATTGCGATCGCGTCGAGATTTCGTTCTCGTAGAAGCTTTGGGGGGTTTAGGTTCACCAGTGACTGATGAATATACAGTAGCTGATTTAGCTGGAGAATGGCGATTACCAACGGTTTTGGTAGTGCCTGTGAGATTGGGGGCGATCGCTCAAGCCGTGGCTAATGTCGCCTTAGCAAGACAAACACGGGTAAATCTCAAAGGCATCGTTCTCAACTGCGTCCAACCCCGTTCGGACGAAGAAATAGCCGACTTGACACCCCCAGAGTTAATTCAATCGCTCACAAATACACCTGTTTTAGGCTGTTTACCCTATTTGGATGATCTAAATGATTTAGATAAACTTGCCCAAGTAGCATCAGATTTAGATTTAGGAATTATTCCCGAAATCCTCATTGCCAATCATTAAGAGGGCATAGCGAAGAGATTGATAACTGATAACTGATAACTGACAACTGATAAGTATCCAACTTGCAGTAAATGGGGGAGAATGTCACACTGAGGAGATAACATCAGTTAGCTATCTGTATGGTATCTACCTTTCCAAATCCCGCTTCTGTTGACTTATCTCGCGTCCGGCTCTCAATCCGTTCACTGCAACCTCAATTAGTAGAATGGCGGCGGCGACTGCATCAGCAACCAGAGTTGGGTTTTCAAGAAAAACTAACTGCTGAGTTAATTTCCCAAAAGTTGCAAGAATGGGGAATTGAGCATCAAACTGGCGTTGCTCATACTGGGATTGTCGCTATTATCAAAGGAACTCGACTCAGTAGTGAGAAAGTGCTGGCGATTCGGGCGGATATGGATGCTCTACCAATTCAAGAACTCAATGAGGTGGAGTATCGCTCCCAGCGTGATGGATTGATGCACGCTTGTGGTCATGATGGACATACAGCGATCGCTTTAGGTACAGCTTACTATCTCCAACAACATCGTCAAGACTTTGGCGGTACTGTGAAAATTATCTTTCAGCCGGCAGAAGAGGGGCCAGGCGGTGCAAAGCCGATGATTGAGGCTGGGGTACTCAAAAACCCAGATGTTGATGCCATTATCGGTTTGCATTTGTGGAATAATTTACCCCTAGGGACTGTGGGTGTCCGTAGTGGGGCGTTGATGGCGGCGGTTGAGTCGTTTAATTGCAAGATTTTGGGCAAAGGCGGACATGGTGCTATGCCCCATCAAACTATTGATGCGGTGGTAGTTGCTGCTCAAGTTGTTACTGCTTTACAAAGTATTGTGGCTCGGAATGTCAATCCCATCGATTCAGCGGTAGTAACTGTAGGTGAACTTCATGCCGGTAGCAAGCGGAATGTGATTGCTGATTCAGCCAGAATGAGTGGCACGGTGCGGTATTTTAATCCTAATTTCAAAGGCTTTTTTCAACAGCGCGTTGAGCAAGTTATCGCGGGAATTTGCCAGAGTTATGGTGCGAAATATGACTTAGAATACTGGTCACTATATCCACCCGTAATTAATGATGCGACTGTTGCAGAATTAGTGCGCTCAGTGGCAGAAGAAGTGATTGAAACTCCGATGGGTGTTGTCCCTGAATGTCAAACTATGGCGGCGGAAGATATGTCATATTTCTTAGAAGCTGTTCCTGGTTGCTATTTCTTTTTAGGCTCTGCTAATCCTGCGAAGAATTTGGCTTATCCCCACCATCATCCCCGGTTTGACTTTGATGAAACGGCTTTGCCAATCGGCGTAGAAATATTTGTCCGGAGCGTGGAAAAATTTTTGAATTGAGTTGAAGGGAAAATACAGCGTACTATCCCGCTTCTGTCACTCTCCGAAAACTTTTGCCATTTCTGAATTCTAGAGCTTTTGTATAGCAGGCGTTTGCGCGATTCTTTTCTAATAACAAATACAAGACCAACTTTTTTCTAATAGAATAGCTTGTATTGATTGCCTCATCGGGCTTCTAGCGATCGCCCTCCCTGAGAGTGACAGAACAGGGATAAATGGCTGGGGCATACAGCAGTTTTCCCTTGAATGAAATACACGAAGGGCGGGGTTTCCCCCTGTCATTGCGTTCGCGTAGCGTCTCGAAGAGAGGAACGTAGACACGGAGTGGCTTCCCGAAGGGTAGCAATCCCAGTCTTTGCGGTTGCTTCGTTCCTCGCAATGACATCTTACGTTTAATTACGCCTACCTACTTACAATGCAATACAGTATTGATAATTGCGAATGGTTTTGACGATTTTATAAATGCTATGTGTGTCAGACAGAATTAAGGGCACAACAATGTTGTGCCCCTATCAAATGATGATGAAATTTTTCGATTAAATAGCAACAAAAAACTAGCTATTCAATACTAAATCTGCTAACGGTGTGGTCAATTCCCTAGTGTTATCTGACCTGTTGGCGATATGTTTTTCTATAATTGCTGGAACTTGTGTCGCTTGAATCCGGGTGTAGCGGGTTTTGTCTGGCATGATGACATTGGGCCCAGCTTTGCAGTTTTTCATGCAGCCAGTGCCTTTAATGGTAACTTGGTCTGCTAAAGAGCGATCGCTTAACTCTGCTGCTAACGCCTGACAAACTTCTTTACCCCCGCGTTTCATACAGTCAGACTTTTGACAGACCAAAATTGTGGCTTTTGACTTAGGTGATTGTGCCGTGGTTTGACGATTAGATTGCTCAGTAGCTTTAACTCTACCTACTTCAAAACGTGCGGCCATTACACGCTCGGCTTTCAGTGTAACTTCGCCAGTTTTAAAATCATACTTTTTTGTACCTACAGCTTGTAGCCAAGTACCTCGTGGTAAGCGCAAGTCAAAAGCCGCCCGTAAATGTTTAGCGAGTTTAACATAACATTCCCCTTCTGCAGTCGCCAGCAACAAGCCTTTGAGCTTATAGCCATCTTTGATCACAAAATCGAGAAACCGGCCCTCAAGACAAAATTCTGTAACTTCGGTGTTGTGGAATTCACTCATCTTTGTTGACCTACTTTTTAGTTTAGAAAACTTTTTATTGAGATAGCCTCTACAGCCACCCCTATTAATTAAGACTTTCAATAGCGACTTTGCCAGATGTTCTCAAGAATCCAAATCTGCTCATGACGGGAAGCTGTGAATTGTCGCACTACACTCCAAAGTTGAATAGCCGCCTTCGGATTGCTAATTTCAACTCTCAATGGCTGGTTAGCTTCACACCAACAAGGAATATCTAACTCCTGTAGGCGCTTATAGATGCGCCAGCGGTCTACCCAATTCACCTCTAGGATGTGGTTATTTTCTATTTTTGAACTGGACGGTTTCAAAAGACTAGCCCTCAAAGTGCGACAAACTTCTAGTAACTACCGTGCGTCCACTCCCTGATATGTCTCATACTTGGGAGTTCAGCATCTTAAATTAAGCATAGCTTAAGTGCAAACTATTCTCAATTGTTTTATACACAATAGCAAATTTTTGTCTGCATCTTCTGTCACCAGAAAATTAACAAAAACCATAAATTCAACTTTATAGAGACATTGCATAAGCTAAAACGCTGATTCATCGCACAATCAATCATTTTTCTTTGTTGACGGTTGACAGTTAACAGTGAACGGTCTGAACGATGAAATATGCAACTTAAATGCCGCAGTCGCTGAGTAATGTCTCTAGTTCCTCCTCATGGCACATGCATATTCTCGTATATATGTCAATAATTAAAGCAGGTGAGTAGGCGATCGTCCTGGCAAAAAGTAAAATTGCAAATCTTAGTAGCAAAAAGTTCAACGGGCTGTGAAATTGATTAACCTTGTTTTAATTTTTTAAATGTTAATATGTAGAGAATAAGCAGTTAAAAACTATAACTGCTGAAAAGCGAGGAGAACAATGTCAGAAACGCAAACTGTGTTACGGAATTTTGGTCATGTTTACGACAATCCTGTATTACTGGATCACAGTGTCACCGCTCCAGTTACCGAAGGATTAAATGTTCTATTAGCTAGTTTTCAGGCACTGTACTTGCAGTACCAAAAACATCATTTTGTAGTGGAAGGCTCAGAATTCTATTCACTACATCAGTTTTTTAACGAGAGCTATGAAGAAGTTCAGGGACACACCCACGAAATTGGAGAACGTTTGGATGGACTGGGTGGTGTACCAGTCGCTACCTTTAGCAAATTGGCAGAACTAACTAGTTTTGAGCAAGAACCAGATGGTGTGTTCTCTTTGCGTCAGATAGTAGAAAATGACCTAGCAGCAGAACAATCCATAATTGGTGTACTTCGCCGTCAAGCTGCTCAGGCAGAGAGTTTGGGCGATAGAGGCACACGCTATCTGTACGAAAAAATTCTGTTAAAGACTGAAGAACGAGCTTTTCATTTAGCTCACTTCTTAGCTAAAGACAGTTTGACTTTAGGTTTTGTCCAACCTGCTCAAAACTAATATTTTCATCATCTAGATAAGATTAATCTAGACTGAATAAATAGTTGGCAAAATCCGGTCTGAAAAAATTATAAAAACAAGGCAGATGGTAGTACACACACCATCTGTCTTTTTTAATTCCAGTAGAGAAAATCACACAGAAATTAATATTAAAAATTAATTGTACTTTTAGTTAGTTAAGAAAGATTCTTATTTAGTTTGTATATGCAGACTTAATAGTCAGTGGCATGACATATGTAGTTAGTCCGAAATTATAAAAAAATCATGACTTAAAATACAAAAATTTGCAAAAACATTAAAAATTAACCCACGAAAACTACATAAAATTTATATATCCAAATAATGAAATATGAGGAAAAGCAAAGAGGAGGAGAAAAATTTATGCTTCTTGCCTCCATTGCCCCTCGCGATCGCCAAACCTAGAAAACTTGATAATAAAAGGCATGACCAGGGGTAAAGAACCTTAAAATAATCAGGATTTGTATTCTCGTACTCCAAGGCAACGACTATGCCCCGCCGTCAAGACCTCCGGAAGATTCTGCTGTTAGGCTCTGGCCCAATTGTAATTGGACAGGCCTGTGAGTTTGACTACTCTGGCACCCAAGCCTGTAAAGCGTTGCGAGAAGAAGGCTATGAAGTGGTGCTGGTAAACTCCAACCCAGCGACAATTATGACCGACCCGGAAACAGCCGATCGCACTTATATTGAGCCGCTGACACCGGAACTGGTCGAAAAAGTCATCGAAAAAGAACGTCCCGATGCGCTATTACCCACAATGGGGGGGCAAACAGCCCTTAACCTCGCTGTGGCTTTAGCGAAAAATGGTGTTTTAGACAAATACAACGTCGAGTTAATTGGCGCTAAACTACCCGCGATTGAAAAAGCCGAAGACAGAAAACTTTTTAACGAAGCAATGGCCAAGATCGGTGTAGCGGTGTGTCCTAGTGGCACTGCTTCCACTTTAGAAGAATCTAAAGCGATCGCCCGCCAAATCGGTAGTTATCCCCTGATCATTCGTCCCGCCTTCACAATGGGCGGTACTGGTGGCGGTATTGCCTATAACCAAGAAGAATTTGAGGAAATGGCACAGGTAGGCATAGATGCCAGTCCTGTATCCCAAATTCTCATCGATCAGTCCCTACTCGGCTGGAAAGAATATGAATTGGAAGTGATGCGTGATTTAGCAGATAACGTCGTGATTATCTGTTCCATCGAAAACCTTGACCCGATGGGCATCCACACTGGTGACTCCATCACCGTTGCCCCCGCCCAAACCCTCACCGATAAAGAATACCAGCGGCTGCGGGATATGGCGATTAAAATTATTCGCGAGATTGGCGTGGAAACCGGCGGATCAAATATCCAGTTTGCCGTTAATCCCGTGAATGGGGATGTAGTTGTCATTGAGATGAACCCCCGTGTTTCTCGCAGTTCTGCCTTATCTTCTAAAGCTACCGGCTTCCCCATCGCCAAGATGGCAGCTAAGTTGGCTGTCGGCTACACCTTGGATGAAATCAAAAATGACATCACCAAGAAAACCCCAGCCTCCTTTGAACCCACAATTGACTATGTGGTGACAAAAATCCCCCGCTTCGCCTTTGAAAAGTTCCCTGGTGCCGATCCAGTACTGACCACACAAATGAAGTCAGTCGGGGAAGCAATGGCAATTGGGCGCACCTTTAACGAATCTTTCCAAAAGGCACTGCGTTCCCTAGAAACTGGCCGCGCTGGTTGGGGTTGTGACAAAGCGGAAAAATTACCCAGTGGTGAACAAATCCGCGCTCAACTGCGGACACCCAATCCCGATCGCATCTTTGCTGTCCGCCATGCCTTACAGATAGGCATCAGCAATGAGGAAATCTACGAACTTACAGGTATAGACCCTTGGTTCCTAGATAAGATGCAGCAACTGCTAGAAGTAGAGAAATTTTTGAAGCGGACACCTTTACAGCAGTTGACTAAAGAGCAGATGTATGCAGTAAAGCGAGACGGATATAGCGATCGCCAAATCGCCTATGCTACCAAAACCACCGAAGACGAAGTCCGCGCCTATCGCCAACAACTAGGAATCAACCCAGTTTACAAAACCGTAGATACCTGCGCTGCTGAGTTTGAAGCCTTTACTCCCTATTACTACTCCACCTACGAAGAAGAAACAGAAGTCTTGCCCAGCACCAAGCCAAAAGTGATGATTTTGGGTGGTGGGCCCAACCGCATTGGGCAAGGAATTGAGTTTGACTATTGTTGTTGTCATGCCGCCTATGCCTTGAAGGGAGCGGGATATGAGACGATTATGGTCAACTCCAACCCAGAGACAGTTTCTACAGATTATGACACCAGCGATCGCCTTTACTTTGAGCCATTAACCAAAGAAGATGTCCTCAACATCATTGAAGCCGAAAATCCTGTAGGCATAATTGTGCAGTTTGGCGGACAAACACCGCTGAAGTTAGCTGTTCCCCTCCAGAAATATTTGCAGGGACTAGAACCTGGGGAAGAATCTGCCCATTCCTCATGCCCGATTCCCCAATCCCCAATTCCTAAAATTTGGGGAACATCACCAGACTCTATCGATATGGCAGAAAACCGGGAGCGATTTGAGAAGATTCTCCAACAGTTAAATATTGCTCAACCCCCGAATGGTATTGCGCGGAGTTATGAAGATGCCCTGATAGTTGCTAGACGTATTGGCTACCCAGTGGTAGTACGTCCCAGTTATGTATTAGGAGGACGGGCGATGGAAATCGTCTATTCCGATACGGAGTTGGAACGCTACATGACCTTTGCTGTGCAGGTAGAACCAGAACATCCGATTTTGATTGATAAGTTTCTAGAAAATGCCATCGAAGTCGATGTCGATGCGATCGCCGATCACACCGGAAGAGTAGTAATTGGTGGTATTATGGAACACATCGAACAAGCCGGAATCCACTCTGGAGACTCAGCTTGTTCTTTACCCTCGATTTCCCTACCACCAGCTGTTCTCAATCAAATTCGGACTTGGACAGTGCAGCTAGCGCAAGCGCTTTCAGTAGTTGGGCTAATGAATATCCAGTTTGCCGTTATCGGTGCTAGTAGTTATTCTCCCCAAGTATATATTCTGGAAGCCAACCCCCGCGCCTCACGCACAGTACCCTTTGTATCTAAAGCAACTGGTGTACAACTGGCCAAACTAGCATCCCTAATTATGTCAGGTAAAACCTTAGAGGAGCTAAACTTCACCGAAGAAGTTATCCCATCTCATATTGCCGTCAAAGAGGCCGTCTTACCCTTTAGTAAATTCCCGGGAACTGATACAATATTAGGCCCAGAAATGCGCTCGACTGGTGAGGTGATGGGGATTGACAAAGACTTTGGTCGAGCCTTTGCCAAAGCAGAAATTGGTGCAGGAGAGCGATTACCTCTGGCGGGAACGGTGTTTGTCTCCATGAGCGATCGCGATAAAGCTGCTGCAGTGAATGTAGTCAAAGAATTTATCGATTTAGGCTTTACCGTCATGGCAACATCAGGTACACGCCGAGTCCTTCAGGAAAATGACTTAGATGTTGAATTAGTGTTGAAACTTCATGAAGGTCGTCCCCATGTTCTTGATGCCATCAAAAACCAGAAGATCCAACTAATTATTAACACACCTTCCGGGGAAGAAGCTCAAACTGATGCCAGGTTAATCCGCCGCACAGCTTTAGCTTACAAAATTCCCATTATCACCACCATCGCTGGGGCTAAAGCCACAGTCGCCGCCATCCACTCCTTGCAAACAACAACCTTAGACGTAAAAAGTCTTCAAGATTACACCGTAGTGTAGTGGTTCTTTAGGATTGGGGACTGGGGATTGGGGACTGGGGACTGGGGATTGAGCATTTTTGTCTCCCCCATCTCCCCCATCTCCTCCCTCTCCCCGACTCTTTCCATAGATAGAGAGTTCGTCTGAGAAGTACGAGAGAAATTAAGTAATTGTTACAAGAGAATGATTATACTCATTGCCGAATTATTTTAATAAATATGAGCAAGTTGTCCTTAACCACAAATCGAAAAAATCGAGAAATATGTTTACATAATTGATTTATCGGTTCAATCATAGGGAATAGCAGCGTTATCTCAATGAGAACATTCATGAAATTCTGGGCTATCAGATAGTCAAATCATTCTCATAAATGTTACAATTATTAATAATGAGAGAGTACAAAAAATGTTCCACTCGCTACCTTATATCTAACCGTAGATACTTGTGAAAGTGGGTAAATAGCTGTAAATATTAGCAGTTAAGAAGCCCTAATTTGATTAATTATGAGCAGCCGAGTTGATCGGGCGCGGAAATTGTCAGCCACAGGATGGGTTCCCAGCCAAACTGGGTAATGCCCTCACAAAGCATAAATATCAGTTAATGCCCCTATCGTCAAATTCATCATTACCTAATGAGTAGCGCCATGAAGACCGCTCAGACAGCCACAGACCTCGTGCGGACTTACCTGCGTGAGATTGGCCGCGTGCCACTCTTAACCCACGAGGAAGAGATTTTTTATGGCAAACAGGTGCAACGTGCAACCGCCTTGCACGAAGCGAGGGAGTATCTTGCCGCACAGTTAGGTCGTCAACCAACTTTAGAAGAGTGGGCAACGACCGCAAAGCTAGAATCGACAGAGTTAAATGACATTATTGCCGATGGTGAAATTGCCAAGCGTAAAATGGTAGAAGCCAATTTGCGGCTAGTGGTATCTGTTGCGAAAAAATATATTAAGCGCAATGTTGATTTACTAGACTTAATCCAAGAAGGCAGTATTGGGATGCAACGGGGTGTAGAAAAGTTTGACCCAACCAAAGGCTACAGGTTTTCAACCTATGCCTATTGGTGGATTCGTCAAGCCATCACGCGCGCGATCGCCGAAAAAGCTCGCACTATCCGTTTGCCTATCCACATCACCGAAAAGCTGAATAAAATTAAAAAAGCCCAGCGGCAATTGTCTCAAAAACTGGGACGCGCTCCCAGTGCAGGTGAACTTGCTGAAGAATTAGAATTAACCACCAAGCAGGTGCGAGAGTACCTCGAAAAAGCGCGTTTACCCCTATCCTTGGATTTAAGGCTAGGAGATAACTACGATACAGAACTCGGAGAAATGTTGGAAGATCCAGGCGCGTCTCCAGAAGAGTTTGTGATGCAATCTTCCCTTTCTCTTGACTTAGAGCGCTTGATGGGAGAACTCACCCCACAGCAAAAGGAAGTAATCACCCTACGCTTTGGGTTAATAGATGGGCAGGCTCTGACTCTAGCAAGAATAGGAGAAATTCTCAACATCAGCCGCGAACGAGTCCGGCAAATTGAACGAGAAGCCTTAACCAAACTTCGCAAGTCTAAAGCCAACATGGGCGAATATTTGGCCAGTTAGTCAGTGAACAGTTATCAGTTACTTATACTGAGCGGAGTCGTAAAGCCTGCGGCATAGCTCCGCTTAAGGCGTAGCCGACGCACCATTCGTATCAGTCTGTTCACTGTTCACTGTTCACTGAACAGAGGGGTGAGAAACTACGCTGCTTTTGGTACGGTTACACCGACTGCATGGAGAGATTTAGCTTGTTACATTGTTTTGTAGTAACAGCTAATAGCAAGCTAACACAATCCTACATAAAACTTCGTAACCACTGTAGCTAGTCTTGGTAGTCAAGGAGATAAAACGTGAGTAATTCATCTAATCAAGTTTCAGAATTCTTCAATAGCGAGTCAGAAACTAGTAATTTCCTCTGGCAATACGTTAAATCCTTGAGTCCAGAGACAGTTACTCAGCTTTCTAAACCTAATTCATCTGAAGTTTTTCAGGTAATGGAACGCAATATTGTGGGACTTTTGGGGAATCTACCATCAGAACACTTTGGCGTTGCTGTCACCACCAGCCGGGAAAGTCTGGGACGGCTTCTGGCTTCGGCGATGATTAGTGGTTATTTCTTGCGAAATGCTGAACAGAGAATGAACTTTGAAATAGCTTTACAAGGAAGCGAAAGCCACAACAGCGAAACTGAGTAGGAATGGGGAAGTTTATCTAATCATTACCACTGTCGATACACTGTTGTATTGAACACTGGACGAAACTCAATGAGAATAGGCGATCACTCCGTGTTGCTCCCGATAATTCACCTCTTGTTTAGAGTTGTCGGGCGATCGCGTAGCGACTCCTGCTGAGTATCGCACTAAAAATAACTTCTAATTTTATATTGTATAAAATTAAACAACTTATATAAGTTTAGGACTAGCCCTTTCAAGGTGACAAACGAAGATACGTTACTTTAGTGTGATCATCCTAAGTTATCCGCTCAGATTTTGGGATTTTTAAAGGTTGAAATAACCAATTTTCGTTCCGAATTTCACCACCTTGAAAGGGCTAGTCCTAAAGTTGTTTAATTTGCTGTCAACCAATTAAGCAAATCCTCAATGGTTGTAAAATCCAATAAAGCCTCGCCAAGTGCTTCTAATTGCTCTAAAGAAAGGATTTGAATGCGTCCCCGCAACTCTTGTGGTAACTCTCCTACCCGTCTCTGTAGTAGCCTTAGCACGAGTATTTGTCCTTGTTCCTGCTTTCCTTCCTGCTTTCCTTCCTGCTTTCCTTCCTGCTTTCCTTCTTCTTTCCCCCGCTCGTAACCAATGCGTTCACCTGTAGTAATATAGCTCACAGTCTGCTCCTGTTCAAATTGCTTAAACTCTTGCCAAAATTCTGCTTCCAAGGCTTTTGGTAAAATCATAACCCAGTCGATAAATCTATACAGGTTACGAATATCTTTTTCTGGTAAGCCTAATTCATACAATCGTCGAATTAGTCCAAATTTTTCAGATTTTCGCACTCCTAGCTTTTTGGTTGTTTGCTGCGTCTTTAAATGTGCCATTACCACTGTCGCAAACACATTATCACTGGTTTCTAATTCTGCCCAATGGTTTTGATAATCTAGCAGCTTGACGATGCCAAATTCAAAGTTAAGTCTAGTATTAGGATAATTATAATTATATTGATTGGGTCGCCATGTTGGGTCAGCATCGCACAAAATCGCTAAACTTATAGCAGGTTTACCAAATCTGTCATAAATTCGTAGGTTGTAGGAAAACATTCTTTCGGCGAAATTATCTTCTGATGTAGCTTGAATTTCTACATGAATTAATAGCCAAATTTCTTCTCCTTGAAGTAGCCAAACTTTGACTAGTTTATCTGCATATCGCCGACCAACTTCTGCTTCACGAGCGATTTGTTGAAATTCTTTATCGAGAAATTCGTGGGGACGTTGCCAATTAATTAATGCTGCTGTTTCGGGAAAGAAAAATTGCATTGCTTGAGGGAAGTATGCTTCTAATATTTCTTTCCACGGGCTATCATTATCTGCTCTGGACAATTCCTCAGTCATCAGTTGATTACGTAGATGGTATATTTACGTTTCGTAATATAGTCTAAATTTTGCTTTATCACTCAATAGGTAAAGCTGCAGAGGGATTGTTCGGAAATATTGCTAAATCGGTTTCAGAGTCAAAAAAGTGAATTTTATCCGTATTGAGCGACAACCAGAGTTGCTCGCCTGGATGTACTAATCTATCTGGTGGTACTCGTACTTGCAGGTAATTGGATGTGTTGCTAGGTTGAGATCCTGGTTCGTCTAGCCTGACGGCGAGGAAAGAATCATTACCGAGATTCTCCACCAAGTCTACTTGTACAGGTAAATTTTTAGTAGCAGGTACACTCAAAATTAAGTGTTCTGGGCGAATACCTAAAATTAGGGTTTGCCCATCATATTTTTGTAGGGCTGTTGCCCAGATTTCTGGGAGAGTGTAACGAAATTGGGGATGGGTAATTAATAAAGGTGCATGAAATGCCACAGGAATAAAATTCATGGGTGGTGAACCAATGAATTCAGCGACAAATCGGTTAGCAGGGTAGTTATAAAGTTCTAAGGGGGCGGCGACTTGCTGAATCTTTCCTAGGTTCATAATGGCAATGCGATCGCCCATTGTCATCGCTTCAGTTTGATCGTGGGTGACGTAAATCGTCGTTGTTCCTAGCTGGCGTTGCAATTTGACAATTTGGGCGCGGGTTTCCGCCCGGAGTTTAGCATCCAAATTAGAAAGCGGTTCATCCATGAGAAACACTTGGGGATTACGGGCGATCGCTCTTCCCAATGCTACCCGTTGTCTTTGTCCCCCAGATAATTGTTTAGGTAAGCGATTTAATAAAGCTTCTATTTGCAGCAGTTGGGCAACATTCCGTACATGTGCATTGATTACTCGTTCTTGATCAGAAATGTAGCGGAGTCCTTTAGGTAACTTTTTTGTCATCCCCACAAAGAGATTTTCTGCCCAGTCAGGAAGATTCCGGGGAGTAGTTTCTTCTCTCACTCCCCCCCGCCGTCGTAATCCAAAAGCGATATTGTCATACACCGTCATGTGGGGATAGAGGGCGTAATTTTGAAACACCATAGCGATGTCTCGTTCCTTGGGTGGGAGATCATTGATCAGGCGATCGCCCACCCAAATTTTGCCGCCAGTCATCACCTCTAAGCCGGCGATTAACCGCAACAAGGTACTTTTACCACAGCCAGAAGGCCCCACCAAAACCATAAACTCCCCATCATTAACCGTCAGGTTAATCTGCCGTAAGACATTATTAACGCTATCTGCACGCTCTCGCGCTGCGTCATTTTTTTTACTAGATGGGATTGAGGCTTGGTTTTGTGAGGCGATAATTTCCCCTTTACGAGGGGGAAAACTTTTATAAACGTTTTCTAAGATAACTTGGGACACGGGTGTTATTTATTGTCAAGGGTTAAGGGTCAAGGGTCAAAATTAATAACTCTGGACTTTGGACTATTGACCCTTGACTCTGTAGGACAGATAGTTTAGCGCCCATAATACACGTTTCCATACGAAAAGTTAAAAAAACAGCATTAAGCATTTAAATAAAACTACCCTTAATCTTAGGGCTTTCAGAGGGTTTTGCTATGACTAGTGATATACCTGTAAATCCTGCCCATGATATTGTAGACGTTCAAACTACAGATTGTTGCATTGTGGGTGGTGGACCGGCAGGAGTTGTGTTGGCTTTGCTGTTAGCGCGCCAAGGCATTCCTGTAATGCTACTAGAAACACACAAGGACTTTGATCGTGATTTTCGCGGCGATACAATTCACCCGTCGGTAATGGAAATTATGCAGGAATTGGGGTTAAGCGATCGCTTATTACAACTTCCCCATACCAAGATGCACCAGATTCGGATGCAAACGCCCCAAGAGACAGTCGTCATGGCAGACTTTAGTCACCTCAAAACATCCTACCCCTACATTACGATGCTGCCCCAGGTGAAGTTTCTCGAGTTCATTATCCAAGAAGCGCAAAAATACCCAAATTTTCAACTGGTAATGGGGGCAAATGTCCAGGAATTAATTGAGTCAGATGGAGTAATTCAAGGCGTGAGGTATCGGGGAGGCGGTGGCTGGCATGAAGTCCGGGCGATACTCACCATTGGGGCTGACGGACGCCACTCCAAGCTCAGACAACTGGGTGGCTTTGAGTCAATTGAAACTTCTCCACCAATGGATGTTCTTTGGTTTCGCTTACCCCGTCATCCAGAAGATCCTCAAGGTGGCGTGGGACGCATTGGACAGGGTAGGATTATGGCAATGCTTGACCGTGGTATTGAGTGGCAAATTGCTTACGTCATTCCCAAGGGTGGTTACCATGAGATTCGCACTTCTGGTTTACCAGCTTTGAAAGATTCCATCGTGGAAATAGCACCAGAATTAAGCGATCGCATAGAACATCTACAAGATTGGTTACAGATAGCCTTTCTCTCAGTAGAGTCCAGCTTTGTCAAACGCTGGTATCGTCAAGGAATGCTACTCATTGGTGATGCTGCCCATGTGATGTCTCCAGTTGGTGGCGTTGGTATTAATTATGCAATTCAAGATGCGGTCGTGGCAGCGAATATACTTAGTAAGCCACTCAAGAATCGGCATGTCGGACTCAATGACTTAGCAAAAGTGCAACGTCAACGAGAATTACCTACACGGATTATTCAGGCATTTCAAACCTTAATCCAAAAGCAAATATTTACCCCAATTCTCAGTTCAAATCGAATTTTTCAACCACCGATGTTGTTGCGCTTACCTATATTGCGTGACATCCCAGCAAGGTTAATCGGTTTAGGTGTTTTTCCAGTTCACGTGCAAACATAATTACCAAGTTGCCAATAAAGTGGTACAATCATACTACTCATGCAGAGTCCCATGCTCATTTCATAGTCAAGCGAAAGTGGAGAAAGGCATACCAGATGCTGTTCAAAGCGATCGCTTGGCTTTTATGCTAGAAATGACTCAAAACAGAGGCGACTTATAGAAAACTCATCCAAAAATCCTACGAAATACAAAGATAAATTATTATTTGTCATTAGTCATTAGTCATTAGTCATTCGTTATTCGTCAAGGTTATTCTCTCCCCCTGCCCCCCAGGGCTGTTTCGTTCCCTCTCAAACAGGATTTGTCAAGATGGTTAGCGATAAAAATCATAAGTATGGGTAACGATGAAACAGAATATTCAGCACATAAATAACAGTACGATTGTCTATTTTCTCGATACCCAGGTAGCAAAATCATCAATTTTATTTTGCTAGAACCCTTGATTTTTCAAGCTTCTTAGGGAATGAAACAGCCCTGCCCTGCCCCCTGCCCCAATCCCCAATCCCCAATCCCCAATCCCCAATCAATTAGGAGGAACTTTCATGAACAGTTGCGTTTTGTTAGCAGAAATTATTCAAGAACCGCAATTACGCTTTACAGCCGACAATTTGGAAGTTACGGAAATGCTAGTACAGTTTCCGAATTCTCTCAAGGTAGAAGATCCACCAGCAACCTTAAAAGTTGTCAGTTGGGGAAATTTAGCAAAAGATATTCAACAAAATTACCACGAAGGCGATCGCGTTATTCTTGTAGGACGCTTAGGGATGCAAACCATTGAACGTCCAGAAGGTTTCAAAGAAAAACGTGCTGAATTAACAGTGCAACAGATTCAAACCGTAGGAAGTGACTTCAATCTCACTGCATCGCCTTCTGCAACCAGAAATCCAGCAGCTAGCGAAACAGCTTCTCGCCAACCCGCACCTGTTGCATCTCGTCCACCAGAAACCAATATTCCCAATTATGATTCACCACGTCCCGCAGCTGCCCCTGTCACCAGTACTGCTGGTGTCATTCCCCAGGTGAATAACTCCCCAGCCACTCAACCCGCAAATTTTGAGCGCACTACCTATCCAGCACCACAGGAAGAACCAAACGTAGACGATATTCCATTTTAAGGGACTTCCCGAAGAGAAATTACCATACCCTTGTAGGGGCAAACGGTTGTTTGCCCTCCCAAGGGTAAGATTATTTTGAAAAATTACCTTATCTATATCTATTGCTATATCAGCTACTTTCGTTATAGTTATAGTCTCAGTTGTCAATTTGGCCTCGATTCAGCTGTCTTCTGATCCCAACAATAAAATTATTGACCGCCTACCTACCTACCTAGTTAAATTATTCCGTAAATATTAATACTTAAATCCGATGAAAGAAACTGTCCTAGAGGTTCGCAATCTTCAAGTAGAATTTGCCAGTGATGGCAAGATCCTCAAAGCCGTCGATGGAATTTCTTTTCAGTTGCATCGCAGCGAAACTCTAGGAATAGTGGGAGAGTCGGGAAGTGGTAAATCAGTCACATCCCTAGCAATCATGGGTTTGGTGCAGACTCCGGGTATGGTTAGTGGTGGAGAAATATGGTTCCATCCACAAGCAAATAGTCAACCCATAAATTTGCTAGAGTTACCACCTGAGCAAATGCAGGTGTATCGAGGCGGGGACATCGCCATGATTTTTCAAGAACCGATGAGTTCGCTCAATCCAGTTTATGACATTGGGTTTCAACTAACAGAAGCCATCACGCGACATCAGAATGTATCCGCAGATGAAGCCAGACAAATAGCGATCGCCGGACTGCAAGAAGTTAAACTCTTACCTAGTGATGAGCAGATCCAACAACAATATATTGAAACGGGGAATTCCTCTCAACCAAAACTGGCACAATTGGTAAAGCAGCACAAAGAAGCCATGTTGGAACGCTATCCCCATGAACTTTCTGGGGGACAGTTGCAGCGGGTAATGATTGCAATGGCAATTTCTTGCAACCCATCCCTATTAATTGCAGATGAACCAACCACAGCTTTAGATGTGACTGTGCAGGCAACAATCATTGATTTGATGCGAGAATTGCAGCAAAGTCGTGAGATGTCCATGATTTTCATCACCCACGACTTGGGGCTAATTTCGGAAATTGCCGACCGAGTAGCGGTGATGTATAGAGGTAAAATTGTTGAATACGGTGCTGTTGAGCAAATTTTTAGTAACCCCCAACATCCATATACTAAAGGCTTAGTAGCTTGCCGTCCCTCACTCACCCGCCATCCCCAAAAACTACTCACCGTTTCCGACTACATGAGTGTCGAGGAAACAGCAAGCGGACACTTGCTCATTCAGGCGAAAGAACCCCCGCAACCACCAGATATTACCAGTGAAGAAATAGCACAAAGATTGACAAATCTGGAACAAAAGGAACCTCTATTGCAAATCCGCGACTTGAAAGTAGGGTTTCCAGTACGCAACTTATTTGGTAGCACCAAACGCTACATGATGGCCGTGAATGGGGTTTCCTTTGATGTTAAACCGGGAGAAACACTCGGATTGGTGGGAGAATCTGGTTGTGGCAAAACCACCCTTGGTAGAACCTTGTTGCGATTAATCGAACCGATGAGCGGTGAGATCATCTTTGAGAAGCAAAATATTACTACTCTTAAAGGACAAGCGTTACAGAAACTGCGGCGGGAAATGCAAATTGTTTTCCAAAACCCTTTTAGTTCCCTAGATCCGCGGATGAAGGTTGGCGACGCAGTCATGGAACCGTTGATTATTCACTCAGTGGGAAAAACATCGCGACAACGAAAAGAACGTGTAGTCGAACTTTTAGAACGGGTGGGATTGAATGCAGACGCAGTGAATCGCTATCCTCATCAGTTTTCTGGTGGACAACGCCAACGAATTTGTATTGCGCGTTCCTTGGCATTAAACCCCAAATTTATTATCTGCGATGAATCAGTTTCTGCACTCGATGTATCTGTGCAAGCGCAAGTATTGAATTTGCTCAAAGAATTGCAAGCAGATTTTAAACTAACTTATATCTTCATTTCCCATGACTTAAGTGTAGTGAAATTTATGAGCGATCGCATTTTAGTCATGAATCGCGGTCAAATCGTCGAACAAGGCACAGCCGCAAGTATATATCTCGAACCCAAAGAAGCATATACCCAAAAATTAATCGCCTCCATCCCTACAGGTAGTCCCGAACGCATCAAAAATCGCCAATTCCGGGCTTAATGAAGAGTACTAAGGAATAGGCGAATAATTTATCGGAATCGCAAGTAGATATGGTGCAACGCATTTTTCATAATGGCAATTTCAGAATTTCCTAGACACATCAATGTCCAGAGTTGTGATGTCAGCTTAAAGCTATAAGAAAAGCATCAAATCGGGTGTTTTTTTAGTTATTTGTCAAGCGTGAAATAAATTCCACATCCAACTCAAATATCTCAGCTACTTCTTGTACGCTCATTCCCCGTTGTAGAAGTTTTCTGAGCATTTCTTCTTTGACTTCTTGCTTAACTTCTTCTTTGACTTCTTGCTTAACTTCTTCTTTGACTTCTTGCTTAACTTCTTCTTTGACTTCTTGCTTAACTTCTTCTTTGACTTCTTGCTTAACTTCTTCCCTAGCCTCTTCTTTCAACTCTTGATATACTCTCGTACCCTTGATTAATTCCATACTTAACATTTCTTTGATCTCCTCTCGGCTCAAATTAGGAAACTTATTGACAAGAATTGCTTCTATCAATTCTAAAACTTTTCTTTGAATAGCGGCATCATTCACTTCTAGTCTAGCTTGATTAACTAGTTGCTTCACTAATTCTTGTGCTTTTTGCTTGCCTTCAACAATTAGCTGCAGAATTCCCAATCCCAATGATTGATTTGATGCGTCTCCTATTTCATCGAGATAAAAGCAGCGTAAATGCGATTCTCGGAAACAATTAAGACGCTGAGGAAAGTCTACATCGTTAGCGCGAGTATCAAATATTACTATAGCATACCAATCAGGATTAGATGGTTGATACTGGTAAAAGTAGAGAATAATACTCGTTAAAAATCGGTCGTAAAAGAGTTTGTCTTTGTAACATTGGACTTCTACAAAATAAATTGGTTCGTTAGGCAAACTTTCTAATGTTAAAAATATCCCATCTAAGCGGAAGCTTGTTTCTTTGATTTCTTGGCTTTGAAATTCGTAGAGATTGGTATTAATCTCTGGTTTTCCGATTAGTTCAAAAAAAATATCAGGAAATTCCTGAAAGAGTTTATAAAAAATCGCGTCTGTTTTCATAAAGAATTGGTCAAGAGTCAAGAGTTAAGAGTCAAGAGTCAAGGATAATTTCTCCCTCATCTTTCTTACTACCCCACTTCCTCATCCCTCCTTCCTCTGGGCTATTCTCAATTTAGCCGATCGCGATCGCCCATTATTCACAATTTCCTCTTCAGTTGCAGTAATTGGCTTTTTAGTCAATACTCTCAGCAAAGGTGAATTTCTTAAACTATGCTTCACAATGCGGTCTTCTAGGCTGTGAAAACTGATAATCGCAATTCGTCCACCAGGAACAAGAGCATTTGGTGCTTGTTCTATAAAGGTTTCTAAAGATTTTAACTCGTCGTTGATGACAATTCGCAGAGCCTGAAAAACACGAGTAGCGGGGTGAATTCTCCCATAACGGTATTTAGGAGGAACAGCAGAAGCGATCGCAGAGGCCAACTCAACAGTCGTATTTAACGGTCTTCTTTCCACAATCCGTCTAGCAATGCGTCGTGATAGTCGTTCTTCACCGTATTTAAAGAAAATATCCGCTAATTCCGCCTCATCCCACCCATTAATGACATCCGATGCTGTGAGCGATCGCCTTTTGTCCATTCGCATATCCAGACTGGCAGTGTGGCGAAAGCTAAAACCCCGTTCTGGCGTATCCAAATGGTAAGAACTCACCCCTAAATCAGCGATAATCCCGTCGAAAGCGCTAAGAGGGAACTTGTAAGCAGCAAAGTTGCTGTGGACAAATTTTACACGCTCCCCATACTCAGCTAAATACTTCTGTGCAGCGACTAAAGCATCCTCATCTTGGTCAATCGCTGTTAAGCAGACATTCGCAGCAGCATCTAAAATCAGGCGACTGTGACCACCACCACCTACCGTCGCATCTAAATAATGTCCCCCAGGATGTACCGCCAAACCCTCAACTACCTCCCGACTCAACACGGGAATGTGCGAAAAAGTAGATTCTGCTGAATCAAGCGGTGTTTGTGAATCTGATTTCATTTTTAAATTGGGGAATGGGGTATAGATAATGGGGCACTTGTACTGAGCTTGTCCTGAGCGTAGCCATACCCCTCCGGGGAAGCAAGCTACGCGTTAGCGTCTCCCAAGGAGAAGGGCGCAGTCGAAGTATAGGTAAAATCTTGAACAGTCCCGTTTTTTCCCTCCCTAGGCATTAGTCCAGTTTTGGATAACCATAAAGAAAAAATTCGGGTGCTTCAATCCTTTGAATATCGGGCTTCCATATAATAATTGAAGAAGTGCAACAAAATAATAAGGGAACTCTTAACGGGCAACAAGCAACAGGGCGTAGCGAAGAGGGGATTAAATCCCCAACCGAAACCTACTACTTATATAAGTGGAGGTCTATTACTCCCGGATAGCGGATTGTAATCGGAAATTCTGTTCCCTGCTAGGCCACTTGCTCCACTTGGGGTTTCCTCAAGACCGCAGTGGCTCCCCTGTTCCCTTGTTTGATGAAACATCAACCAAAACCCTCTGCTACCATCTTCTCTCCAACATACCCCTGTAGGGACAATTCTTGTATTATCCCAATGAAGCTTATTTTGGTAGACACGACAAATTGGTTCTGGTTGGCATCTACGCGGTTCAAATCACATTTTTCATGAACGGGAGAACACTGAAAATTTATGGCAAGAATAGAAACCCGCACAGAACCTATGGTGCTAAACATGGGACCGCACCATCCCTCAATGCACGGCGTTCTGCGGCTAATTGTCACCCTGGACGGTGAGGATGTCATTGATTGTGAACCGGTAATTGGCTACCTGCACCGGGGAATGGAAAAAATCGCCGAAAACCGCACCACAATTATGTACGTCCCCTACGTCAGTCGCTGGGACTACGCAGCGGGGATGTTCAACGAAGCAGTCACAGTCAACGCCCCAGAAAAACTAGCAGGCGTCGCTATTCCTAAACGCGCCAGCTACATCCGCGTCATCATGTTGGAATTGAACCGCATCGCCAACCACTTGCTGTGGTTTGGGCCATTCCTCGCTGACGTGGGCGCTCAAACTCCCTTCTTCTATCAATTCCGTGAACGGGAGATGATTTATGATTTATGGGAAGCTGCCACTGGTTATCGGATGGTAAACAACAACTACTTCCGCGTCGGCGGTGTAGCTGCTGATTTACCTTATGGTTGGGTCGATAAGTGTTTAGAATTCTGCGACTACTTACCACCCAAAATTGATGAATACGAAAAGTTAGTTACCAATAACCCCATCTTCCGGCGGCGGATTGAAGGAATTGGCACTATCACCCGTGAAGAAGCAATTAACTGGGGACTTTCTGGCCCGATGCTACGCGCTTCTGGCGTGCAGTGGGATTTGCGGAAAGTAGACCACTACGAATGTTACGACGATTTCGACTGGGAAGTGCAGTGGGAAACCGCCGGTGATTGCTTTGCCCGTTACGCGGTGCGGATGCGGGAAATGCGCGAATCTGTGAAAATTCTTCGTCAAGCACTTAAAGGACTTCCCGGCGGCCCTTATGAAAACCTAGAAGCCAAGCGTTTAGCTGCAGGTAAAAAATCAGAATGGGATGCTTTTGATTACCAATACATTGGTAAGAAAGTTTCCCCCTCCTTTAAAATTCCCAAAGGTGAAATTTACGCTCGTGTAGAAAGCGGTAAAGGCGAGCTAGGAATTTATATGGTCGGCGATGATAACGTCTTCCCCACACGGTGGAAAATCCGCGCTGCAGATTTCAACAACCTGCAAATTCTCCCTCATTTACTACG
Source organism: Calothrix sp. PCC 7507 (assembly GCF_000316575.1). GTDB lineage: Bacteria > Cyanobacteriota > Cyanobacteriia > Cyanobacteriales > Nostocaceae > Fortiea. Next base: position 2,160,339 of record NC_019682.1, read on the forward strand.
AGGAATGAAGGTAGCAGACGTTGTGGTTATTCTCGGCAGTATTGACGTCATCATGGGTTCTGTAGATAGATAGCTGTTGCCTGCTTTTTTCTAATTAGTATCATTTAATTGCCGTCCAATTTTATACCCGCTGGTATCTCCATCTCAAGTAGGGAGTAGGCAGCGGGTAATTTTTTGTCAAAAGAAAGATGCCGTTTTGCTATTAATGTTTTTCAATAAATCTATAGGAATCCGATTTGATTTTTGGAAAAATTAAAGTATCTGTAGGGTAGGCTATGTAGCAAAAAAACCTTGAGTGGTGGTATGCCCACCCTACTACGGATATTTCAAATTTTAAGTATGAATCCTATAAATGACGAGATTTAATTGATTTGATTAGGAGTTTAATCATATGGCAATATTATCTATTGATGAACTCAAAACTTTAGTAGAAAGTCGCCAAAGCCCCTCTATTTCTCTATATATGCCCACGCAAAAAGCTGGGTTACAGATTCGACAAAATCCAATTCGCTTTAAAAATTTAATCCGTGAAGCTGAACAACGCCTAGATGATACTGGGATGCGCCACACTGAGGTGCTAAATTTTCTACAGCCAGCTATGAAACTTGATCAAAGCGATTTTTGGGAACAACAAGACCACGGATTGGTAATTTTTATTTCTCCTCAAGTGTTTCGCTATTATTGTCTGCCGATCGAGTTGCCAGAGTTAGTAGTTGTTAGTAATAAATTCTATCTCCAACCATTGCTGCATGTAATCCAAAATGATGGAAAATTTTATGTCTTAGCTTTCAGTCAAAAGGATGTAAGATTTTTTGAGGGAATGCGCTACAGCCTGAATGAGGTGGAAGTAGACAATATGCCTAAAAACCTAGAAGAGGTGCTTCAAGAAGATGATATTCAAAAAGGGGTACAGCACCGAATCTCTACATCTAGAGGTCAGCAACCAGGTGAATTTCACGGACAGGGTAGTCCCGACAGAGATAAACATCAAGACGATATCCTGCAATTTTGTCACGCTGTTGATGGCGCATTACATGAGAAATTACGGGAGCAAATAGCACCTTTGATATTGGCAGCAGTTGAGTATTTGTTCCCTATTTATCGAGAGGCAAATACTTATGCTCATTTGCTTGAGTCCGGCATTAATGGCAATCCCGAATTTATTCAGCCACAAGTATTGCATGAGCAAGCTTGGCAGATTGTGGAACCGCTGTTTCATCAGTCAGAACAAGAAGCAATGGAGCTTTATCAGCAGCTAGCTGGAGAGGGTACTGGCAAAGCTACTAGTAATATCAAAGAAATAATTCCTGCTGCTTATTACCAAAGAATTGATTCTTTGTTTGTCTGTGTAGGGCAGCAAATTTGGGGCAAATTTGATCCAGATGCAATGACTGTTGATTTACATTCAGAAGCAGCAGCAGATGATGAAGATATGTTAGATTTTGCTGCTATCCATACGCTATTAAATGGCGGTACAGTCTACGCAGTGAGTCCGGAAAAAATGCCAAATGGCGCATCAGCAGTGGCAATTTTCCGATACGGAGATTATAATCCCTCAAGTTGATGGCGAGCGGCTGCCAAGATGAGACGTTTTTCGGCACGGGCGATCGCTTGATATGTCCGCTCAACTGCTTCTGGTTCTACGGAAATTGAACTAATGCCCCATTTCACTAACTGATCAATCATTTCGGGGTACAGTGTTGGTGCTTGACCGCAGATTGAACAGGGAATCCCGGCGGCTTGGGACATTTGAATGAGTTGCGCGATCGCACCCATGACTGCTGGATGCATTTCATTAAATACGCTTGCTAGTTGTCTTTGCTCTCGATCTACTCCTAGCAATAGTTGAGTCAGGTCATTTGTCCCAATAGAAATTCCCCGTACACCAGCTTTCACATATTCTGGTAACAAAAATAGCACACTAGGTACTTCTGCCATCATCCACAGTTGAAACTGGGGTACTTGGGTTAACCCTGCTTGCTCAACTTTGTGTCGGCAAATCGTAAACTCTTCGACGCTACGCACGAAAGGCAACAATAGACTGATATTGGTATAGCCGGCTTTTTGTACAGCCACTAAGGCGGACAGTTCCAGATCAAACACCGCTGGATTTAATAAATAGCTGAAGGTGCCACGTTCACCTAGAACAGAATGTGATGCAGGTGCGAGATGATTGGTAAGTGATGGTAATTCTTGCGATCGCCAATCCAAAGACCGATAAAAAACTGGTCGTGGTGCAAAAGCACGGGCAAACTGCATAATCTTAGCAGACCATAGCTCTAACAATTCTGCTTGTCGCCCACTGGCGAACCAACTTTGAGGATGTTGTCCTTCTAGAATCGATAGAGCCATCAATTCTGAACGTAACAACCCCACCCCATCCACAGGCCAACTTTGCACTCGCTCAATTAAGCTAGATTGGCTGAGATTCACTAGCAGTTGAGTCGCAATCATCTGTTGAGGAAGCTGAAAAGATGGTGTTGTAGAAGAATGGAAAGAATTTTGTGGTGAGCTATCCTTCTCTTCTTCGTGATCTGCTTTGAGGCGATAAACTTCTCCGCGATCGCCATCTACCTGTAGTCGTTCACCGATTTGAATTAAGGCTGTGACATCCGTAGCACTTACCACTGCTGGAATACCTAATTCTCTCGCCAGAATTGCTGCATGGCTGGTTAAGCCTCCCTGCTCTGTAATAATACCAGCCACTTGTTGTAAGAACGGCAACCATTCAGGAGCGATCGCTTTTGCTACTAAAATCGCTCCCTTGGGTATTTGTTCTGGGTTGTGTTGAGCATTGGCAATCACATGAGCTGTCGCTGTCACATGTCCCCCAGATGCCCCTAATCCCTTGATAATTTGTGCATTGGGAATTGCCGACTGGGGGATGCTAACTTGTGTAATTGTTAGCTTAGGGGCTGGGTTTTGTTGAGAGATCGTCCACTCGACGGTAAAATTTTTACCTAGTTCACTCACAAGCTGATTCCCTAAAACAATTACTTGTTGCAGGTATTCTGCTTGTAAAGCGTACTGTTTTTGTTGGCTTTCCTCAAGTAGGTGAGTAACCAGACAAGTATGATCTAGTGTTAGCAGTGATTGAGACACTGGTTGTAAATGGCCTACTGATGCTGGCCCGTCAACACGATAAGCGAGGATTTTATTACCCAGTTGTTGCTCTAAAACAACCCCAGTTTCCCGTTGGATATAGTAAACATCTGGCTGCACTTCACCATTAGCGATCGCCATTCCTAATCCGCAAGTGGCTTCAATTTCCCAACCGGAGGACTTGGCGTGGAGTCGGCCACTAGCGATCGCACTTTGCACGGGTTGCACTAACACTGCTAAATTAACTTTTTGCAAGTTAATTCCGGCTTGCTGCCAATATAGTAGACTTCTGGCACGAAATAGCTGACTCCAAGTCTGCTTTAAAGCTTGGGCGATCGCTTTCTCATCACAATAACAAAAAACAGACTCCAACAACCCAGAGATATTTCCCACCCCCTGCACCGTAGTCGGTAGCGCTAAAGTCGGGCGCAAAATCAAACAGCTAGTTTCCCATTCTTGAGTTGCATGGAAAATTGTACTCACCCAATGCTCTGGTATATCAGCAGTAATAATCTCCTGACGCAAGCGACCAGCTACCTGCTGAAGTTGACGCCAATTAGTTACATCCAAATGCAACGAAGAATGTGGTAAGTCAGCCACTAATGACTCTGAACTGTTGAGAGTCTCTAAAAATTGCCGCAAAACATCAGCACCAACTACAAAACCGGGTATCACTGGGTAGCCACGCTGCATGATTCTGCTTAAGTAAAACGCTTTGTCACCTACTTTGGTGCGGTCTTGCAGTTTAATTTGGTCAAGCCAATAGAGTTTGTCCACTCAATTTGTTGTTGTCAGTTGATAGTTTTTCCCCGTTCCCTGTCTCTACGAGAGATTTAACAATTAAATCGGATTGCTATATGATATAAGCCTATTCATCCTAAATTCCAGCATTGTTAACTACCTACTACTTTTCACCCAATGATTGGCTGAACATTATCTTTAGGCTATGCATTGCCTTGCTGATTGGGGCTATTATCGGCGTAGAACGTCAAATTAGTCATAAACCGGCGGGTTTAAGAACTCACATGCTGGTCAGTCTTGGTTCTGCCCTGTTTACTCTAATACCGCTGCAAACGAGTGGTTCACAACCCAGTGTTGACGCTATCAGCCGCGTGATTCAAGGTATTGCAGCTGGCGTGGGATTTCTCGGTGCTGGCGAAATTTTCCGCCAATCTTCCCAAGAATCACAGGAACTCAAAATTCACGGACTGACCTCAGCCGCAGCTGTTTGGGTTTCAGCTGCTCTAGGAATTGCTGCAGGATGTGGCTTGTGGCAATTAGGATTAATTGGCGCTTCACTAACTTTTGTAGTTCTGAATGTGTTTAAAAAATTAGAAAAACGCCATTAAGTAACTCGGCGTCAATAATTGTCGGTGGGATTAGGCAATAGGCAATAGGTAGAAGGGTCTGAGCCTTGGTTACTTTTTTTCACACAGTTTGCTTTTAGGTTACTGAAGCTCTGTCGTAAAGCCTGCGGCACAGCTACGCTTAGGGCGTAGCCTCTCGAAGAGAAGTATTGTGCCGACTTACTTAGTCGAATAATTTTAGTGCTTTAGCAAAGATAGGTTCTTCTGCCCTAACTTGGAGAATTAGTTTTACTAAATTGATAAATTCCCAATTGGTTTGAATATCATTTTCGATAGTTTTACTAGCTGCATAAAAGCTGGTATCATCAAAATTTAATTCATTAGTAGTACCTGTTTGCAATCCTGGGTTTTTCCCATTCCAAGAAAGTGATTTCCCCCGGAATGTAAATTGAAACCATAATATTTCATCATCCTTTAATTCAAAGAAAACATCAAAATAAGGTTCTTCTCCTTGGAACCACATTCTGCTTACACCCGTTTTATAGCCTTGTTTAAGTAGCTTTTGCTGAATTTCTCGTAGTGATGCACCTAGTGATGCAATCTCATTTTTATCTAAAACTTTATCTCTATAAGACATATTTGATACCAATTTAAAATTCATAAATTCCTATTGCATAAGTAGGGTGGGAAATGCCTAGGGTGTTGACTTTGTACGAAATTAACTAAAAATTATCATGCAATTTTTGTGTTTACCGTAGGGGCATCGGCACTGCCGTGCCCTGATGAGAACGTCAACTACGAATATTATTTTGTATGATGCATTTTGGGCTGAAAACCCTCAGAGTCAACAGCCTAGACATTGCCCACCCTACGTGTATTTCAAAAATTAAATACTAGTCTTATATTAGGGTTTTCTATTAATATCTGTAAGGTAAGTGCTGCCTATATGATAAGGTTTTTGGTGGGCATTGCCCACCCTACTTTAAAAATACAAATTCAGGCTTCTGAGTTCCCATCAATTTACTAAAAAGCATCTGCTAATGATATTTCTCCCAGATTAACCGTAAGAATTTGTGAAGACTTCAACCACTGGGAATCGAAAGCACCCAAGTGAGTTGTAGTAATTAAAGTTTGAAAGCGGTCTTGAATAGCATCAAGTAATTGATTTTGCCGGGATGGGTCTAATTCTGCTAAAACATCATCCAGTAGTAGCAGTGGTGGTTCTCCCACTACTTCTTCTATCAGTTGTAATTCTGCTAATTTTAAGGCTAGTACCAGAGTTCTTTGCTGACCTTGGGAACCGTATTGACGAGCGGGTGTCTGGTTAATGAACAACTCTATTTCATCACGATGGGGGCCGACAAGAGTCGTACCTCGGTGGAGTTCAGCAACGGCTCGCTGTTGAATTTTTGTGAAAAAAGCTTGCTGTAATTCTTCTGGATGGTTTTGTTCTAAGGGAACATTTGGTGAGTAATTGACTTGGAGAACCTCTGTACTACCGCTAATGCTAGCGTGCCAAGCTGTAGCAATGGGAGCCAATCGCTGGATGGCGCGATCGCGTCTTCTAATTACCCTTGTCCCAGTGGTGGCTAATTGTGCATCCCACAGAGCCAGTTCTGAGTGCTGAGTGCTGGGTGCTGAGTCTTGGTTTTGTTTCAAAAAAGCATTGCGCTGTCGCAAAACCTGATTATATTGCTGCAAAATATGAGCATAAACAGGTTCAAGTTGGATTAAGAGCGTATCTAGCCAATGACGACGACCTTCCGGGCCACCACGCACCAAATCTAAATCTAAACTAGAAAACTGGACTGCATTGAGAACGCCGAGAAAGTCCATTTGACGGCGCACAGACTCGCCATTAATGGCAACGCTGCGGCGGCCATTGCGACGGATGGTTAAAGTTAGGTCGCTGACACCAGCTTCTCGCTCTAGAGTGGCATTAATTTGAGCGATGTCTTCCCCTTCTTGGACTAAATCGCGATCGCGTGATATGCGGTGCGATCGCAATGTCGCCAACAACTCCACCGCCTCCAACAAATTGGACTTTCCCTGAGCATTATTGCCGACCAAAATCGTTTTGGCAGCAGTAAAATCAACCCTTTGGTCTTTGTAATTGCGAAACTGTCGGAGGTGGATGTTTTGGAGATACATATTTAGGAAGCAGGGGGCAGGGGGCAGGGGGCAGGGAGAAATAAGTGATGATCCTTGACTCTTGACTCTTGACTCTTGACTCCTGACTAATGCCCAATGCCCGATCACACAGTCCTTTTGCCCATAAAGCGGAAGAATAACTTCTCTAATTCCACCCAAACAAACAACAAAGCACTAAAGCCAATACAAACTCCCAATTCTTCTAGACTCAGCCAATGTGTGCCAAAGAATTCGCGCAGGGGTGGTACGTACACTAGCATGAGTTGCAAAATGGTTGTCACCACCACAGCCCCTAAAACAAAAAGATTGGAAAAGGGATTCATCTCGATGGTCAATTGGTTATTAGAGCGAATGGCGATCGCATGACCCATTTGCGCTATACACAGGGTAGTAAATACCATTGTCTTCCACGCATCGCGATCGCCTTGATACCCAGCAGCATGGGTATGGTTGTAAGCCCATGCCATCAAGGCAATTGAGATAATGGCAAAGACAATCCCCAGACGAATCAAATAAGCACCCAACCCCCTAGCGAAAATACTTTCGCGGGGACTGAAGGGGGGACGCTTCATTACATCTGGTTCTGGGGGTTCCACAGCCAATGCTAGGGCGGGTAAACCATCTGTCACCAAGTTCATCCAGAGAATCTGTAAAGGTGTGAGGGGAACGCCTCCCAAGCCAATTAAAGGCGCGGCGGCAATGGTTAGCACTTCGCCAATGTTACTACCCAGGATGTATTTAATAAAGCGGCGGATGTTGGTGTAAACAACTCTACCTTCTTTGGTGGCAGCCACAATCGTCGCGAAGTTGTCATCTAATAGCACCATGTCGCTGGCTTCTTTGCTGACATCAGTGCCTGTGATGCCCATAGCGATGCCAATATCCGCTTGTTTGAGGGCGGGGGCATCGTTGACGCCATCGCCTGTCATAGCGACAAATCTGCCCCGGCGTTGCAGTGCTTGGACAATTCTTAATTTGTGTTCTGGAGAAACCCGTGCATAAACACTTACCAGGTCAACTTGCTCTTCTAGTTCTTGGTCACTCATCCGCTGTAATTCTTGACCTGTCAGCACACGAGCATCTTTTTCGGCAATACCTAAATCAGTAGCGATCGCTCTGGCTGTTAGTTGGTGATCACCTGTGATCATCACGGGGCGAATCCCAGCTTCGCGGCACTCTTGAACTGCTGCCCTCACCTCCGGACGTGGCGCGTCTAACATGCCCACTAATCCCAACCACACCAAGTCATCCTCGGATGTCTCTTCAGACCCTGCTGGGGGGATTTCCGAGAGGGGTTTATAGGCAAATCCTAGCACTCGCAAACCCTTACTGGCCATGATATCGTTTTCTGCCAGAATTTGACTCCGCTGTGCTTCTGTCAGAGGGACTGAGCGATCGCCCAAATGAATCTGAGTGCAACGCGCCAGGGTTAACTCTGGTGAACCTTTGGTAAACATCAAGTAATTTTCAGATTGCAGAAAGCCAGCAATTACTGGATCAACATCTGCTATGGGTGATGTCCCTGATGCGACTGCCTCCACCTGAGCAATCACGCTCATCCGCTTGCGTTCTGAAGAAAAGGGGAACTCAGCGACTCTTGGTAATTTACTGCTCCACTGGTCTTTTTCAATTCCGGCTTTCCCTGCCAAGGTTAACAATGCGCCCTCTGTAGGATCTCCTAGAATCGCCCACTCTCCTTGTTCTTTCTGCAACACTGAATCATTGCAAATAGCACAGGCGACAACCAAAGCGGAGATTTCTGGATACTCATCTACAGCAACTTTTTGCTCATTCGATAGAAAATCCCCTGTAGGATTATAACCTTCGCCGATGACGCGAAACGATTTATTGTTCGTATAAACCGACTGCACCACCATTTTGTTCTGAGTGAGGGTGCCAGTTTTATCTGAGCAGATAGTCGTCACAGAACCCAAAGTTTCTACCGCTGGCAGCTTGCGAATCAAGGCATGTTGGCGTACCATGCGCTGAGTTCCCAGTGCCAGAGTCACGGTGATCACTGCTGGCAAACCTTCTGGGACTACAGCCACCGCCATACTCAAAGAAACTTCCAAGAGTTCTTGGATGTTGCCAAAGCCTCGTGCCTGGATGACACCGCCAACAACAACGATCGCTACTAAAATTAAGGAACCTGTCACCAGAACATTCCCTAGTTGCGTCATTCGCTGCTGTAGAGGTGTCGGTTCACTCTCCACCGACTGCAACATGGCGGCAATTTTGCCTAGTTCTGTTTTCATCCCGGTGTGAGCCACCAGAACTTTAGCTCGTCCTTGGACGACTTCGGTACCTTGAAAAACTAAATTAATGCGATCGCCTAAATCTGTTTCTTCAGGTAAAACTATTGTGGCTTGCTTATTAACTGCTTCCGCTTCACCCGTCAGCGCCGACTCCCGGACTTGCAAATTCGATTGTTCAATCAAGCGCCCATCTGCAGCTATCTGCACCCCAGCTTCCAGCAGCATCACATCCCCTGGGACTAGTTCCTTGGCTGCTACTTCTAACAGTTTGCCGTTGCGGAGTACTCGTACCAAAGGGGAGGCTAATTTTTTCAGCGCTGCGAGGGCTTGTTCGGCGCGGGTTTCTTGGACGTAGCCAAGGATGCCATTGAGGATGACAATGGCCATGATGGCGACTGTGTCTTTGAATGGTACTTCACCAGGCTTTAATGTGCCTCCTTGCCAAGCCAGGAAGTCTAAAAACCCAGAAATTAGGGCGACGCCAATCAGCATCAACAACATAATGTTTTTGAACTGATCTAGTAGAATCTCCCAATTGCTGCGGCCACCATGTTCTTCGAGTTCGTTGAGGCCGTACTTTTGCGATCGCACTTCAACTTCTTGGGATGTTAAGCCACTGTCTGCGTTACTATCAAGCAGGTCTAGCGCTTTATTAACTTCCAAATTATGCCAAACGGCAGCGGCATCTTCTCCTGACGGAGACGCTTTGCGAACAGGCAGAGAATTAGCAGACATCTTGTAGGTTACAGGAAACGGTTACAAACTCTGATCATAATTTAGTGATGGCTGGAAAACCATCAACTAAAGTTACATTAGAGATATTGCCAAACTAAATGATTGTAAGTGTGATTCCTGAAGTTTGCCAATTTTTATCTCTTGTGGTGTTATGTATTATTATTTAGATAATCGTCCCAATCAATACAAATTACTAATAATTCTGAGTATTAGTAGTGGGAAATTTGATCACACAGAAAGTACCACAATTTATTCTAGGCGTGCTAACCGGTTATATGGATATGCTTAATATGAGTTTTGTACTCCCCAGTATGACCGTTAGTCAGATGTTTGGGCAAAGAACAATTCGACCGCTTAGTGCTGCTGCCTTGGGTGGCATTGCTTTCATCAAAGATAGACTCCTGGCGATAGATACTGCTAAAGGGCACTTGTTGGAGATTGATCCCATCTCTGACAACAGCATAATCCTTAATCCCCACCAAGTCAGGGAATTTAGCGAGGCCACAGGTCTAGCCGTGTGGGAAGATACGCTATGGGTAACCCGTGGTAACGGTGTTTATTTGTGCAATCTTGCGTCACTAGGTTTAGAACATTTTGTTACATTGCCCCATCCGGCTGACGGCGTTGCTGTTTGGGAATCAACAGTCTATGTTAGCTGCCAAAAGCTAGGTTATATTCTGGTTTTTGACCGCGATACCCGCAAAGAGATTACCAGATTTTATGCTCCAGGGGTGGGTGTGGAAAATTTGGTAGTCAGTCAAGAAACTCTTTGGGTGTGCGATCGCCTTGAGCAAACAGTCTACTCCATCGACAGAGGCACTGGGGAAATTCAATTCAGTGTGTTGACACCCTTTGAATCACCTACAGGTATAGCCATACACAAAGATGCGGAAACAGGCAAGGAAAGTATTTACATTGCCTACGCTGATGAGGAACCTTATATTCGGGATAATCCGAATGCTGACCCTAATCATGAATTAACCTACCGCGATCGGACTTTTATCCATCCCCTGCATTATCATTTCGAGCCAGATAAACGCTACGCCCTCTCCAATGGCTATCTCATCGAAATGTCCTATGCCGAGGAAATCTCCCCCTTGGAAGAGGTATATATACCAGACGTAGAATGGCGGATTGCTCTACCATCAGACACTGAACGCCAAAAGTTAAAACAGGTTGAACCCATCGGTGTACCGTTTACAGAAGAAGTCATAGATGGGCAAAGAGTGGCAGTATTTAAATTTGATGCCCTCACCCCAGGTGAACGCCATATATTTGGTTGGAAAGCCCTGTTAGAAGTCCGAGGCATCAAATATCGCATCACCCCCAGAGATGTAGAAGATATTCCCGAACTATTACCAGAATTTCAAACTCGCTACCTGGTGGATGATGACGACTTAGCAATGGATTCTGCCATTGTCCGCCGCGCCGCCCGTGACGCTATTGGTTCAGAAACCAACCTCCTGCGGAAAATGTACAGCATCCGCAACTACGTCTACGATGAGTTGTCCTACGGCATTAAACCCTACATTGACACACCCGATATCGTCCTAGAACGGGGTGTTGGTTCCTGTGGCGAGTATGTGGGTGTTTTGCTAGCTTTATGTCGTTTAAATGGCATTCCTTGTCGCACCGTAGGTAGATATAAATGCCCCCAACATGGCGAACAGCATGGTGTCCCCCTGCAACCCGACTTTAATCACGTCTGGCTAGAATTCTATATCCCTGGTTTTGGCTGGTTGCCAATGGAATCAAATCCTGACGACGTAGGCAACAATGGTCCCTATCCCACCCGCTTTTTTATGGGTTTATGCTGGTATCACATCGAAATTGGCAAAGGTGTCACCTTTGAAACTGTCAGCAGTCAAGGTGCAAGGCTCACTAAAGAAGATATTCCCATTGGCGATTTGGCGATTAATCACATTCGCTTTACAATTCTTAAAGAATTACCGCCGTTTTGAATGTATTTGGGTATGGTTCTCATCAACTACCCCGTTGTATAGACGCTATCCATTAGTCACATCTTTCTTAACAAACCTGGAATTCATTAAGTAGAGACTTTGACGGTTATACGGGAGAATTAAGGTTGATAAATAAACATGTGCATATCGATGAAAAGGTGTTTGTACACCCTACAGTCCCACTCATTGCTCTAATCTGCCTGGTGAGCTAATTTCCAGGTGGCGGCGATATCATGCAATCGTCGCAATCCTCTCCAAATAGTCTTAACTCCTGGTTCTCCATCGCTTTTACGGCATAAAAAACCACGATGTGACTAATGGATAGCCCTTGAAAGAGGGGGGTAGGGGGTTAGGTTTTCCAGTCAAACAAGCTGGTGATGAAGAGGACGTGGAACACCAACAACATTTGCAATGGTTGCAGTCAACGGAATATTTAGTTGTGATTAGCGAAGCCCAAAATGAAGTTAAAACTTTTAAAGATTGGGGTTTAGATATAATTCCCCATCGTCAAATTATCAAAAGTCGCAATCTAGAAGAAGAATTTAAGAACGAAAAACACCCTTTCCGCCTTGCTATTGTCTGCGCCATGTGGTTGACAGGCTTTGATGTCCCCAGCCTTGCCACATTATATATAGATAAACCCTTACAAGGACATACTCTCATCAAGCGATCGCTCGTGAAAACCGGGTCTACGAAGGCAAAAATAATGGCTTGTTAATTGATTACAACGGTATTTTAACAAGTCTCCGTGCTGCCCTTGCCAGATACGCTCACACAGAAGTAGGAAGCACAAACGAGAGTATAACACCTTACAACGACAACATCCCCACAAAGCCGATGACGGGATTTGAACCCGTGGCCTGCTGATTACGAATCAGCTGCTCTACCACTGAGCCACATCGGCGTACACAATCTAGAATTATAACATCACTTACTCATGGTACAACCAAATCCCAAAAATCGCCTCAACCCTGAACAATATGCTCGTCTCAAAGCAGAAATTGCTGCTCCCTATCGAGGTATCCGCAAATTTATCTATGTTGCTTGTGGTGCTTCTGGTTTCATCGGTGCATTCATCTTTTTCTTTAAACTACTCGCTGGACGAGATCTTGATAGTACCTTGCCTAACTTAGCACTCCAACTAGGCATCGTGGCTTTGATGGTATTTCTCTGGCGCTGGGAGCAGAGTCGGCAACGATGATTATAGAGGGATCAAAGTAAAAAGGTCTGAAGACATAAATGTAATGATTACTATTTACTACTATTACTTTATAGTTATTGAAGGAAAATCAATATTTTTTAGAAGCTGGAATATCAATGAGAGAAAAAATTAAAAAAACATTAGGAAATTGGAAAATGCCAAAATTTCTGAGAAACTAAAAAATGTTTAAACGGGGTCAGCCAATATAAAGACCCTGACCATAAATAGATAAATTCTAATGGGGATCAACTAAATCATAAAGATCCCGAGTTTAATCAAACTTAGACTATTAACAGCGCCAAGTTAACAAATTGTTAGCATTGGCGCTTTTGATTTTCCAACTAATGGTCTGTTTCATTAATTTTGATGAATTCGTAGTAAGCACTTTAGTGCTTAAAATCTCGGACTAAAGTCCTGACTACGAAATTATTTCACCCCTGAGAACTAATGAAACAGACGAATAGACCCCCACAGGCTGTTTACCGACAAAGAAGGAATGGAAATATATCTTCCCCAGTCCCCAGTCTCTATTTTTAAGGAACTGTTACTAAATAGGATGAAGTAATTGCCGGGGCGCGTCCAGCATTCACTAGTGCTTGGTAAACAAAAGCCGCAACTTCTGCCCTAGTGGCTTCACGATTAGGACTAAGCTGCTTGACTGTAGGATAGTTAATTACTAGTTGGCGCGCCGTTGCAGCAGCAACTGGGCCAACAGCATAATTAGGAATTTGGGCAGCATCGCTGTAGAAAGTCAACACATTCTGATTATTTGCAGTTAACCCCAAACCATTAGCTAAGGAAACTAACGCCTGCACTCTAGGAATTTGCTGCTGTGGTTTGAAATTACCATCTGGATAGCCAGTGACAAATTGACTCTGGTAAGCAGATTTAATGGCAGCGTAAGCCCAAAAATTGCTTTGAACATCTTTAAAATCGATAGCTGTGCGTTTGGCTGCTGGTTTTAAAGCTTTGGTGACAATGGTGGCGAATTGAGCGCGTGTTACAGGCTCATTAGGTTTAAAGCTGCCATCAGGGAACCCTGCAATAATATTTTGGGAGGCTAAAGCTTCGATGTAACCTTTTGCCCAGTAGCCTGCAGGAACATCTTTAAAGGCAACAGCACCACCAGAGGGTTGATCTACAGTTGCGGCGACAAAGTCTACTTGACCCAAAATCTTTTTCTGATCGATATCGTTGCCAACAGCAGCAATCCGGCTAGTTTTGGTAGAGTTGTTGACATCATAACGGGTGTTATTGCGTATGAGATTGCCACCAGGACTTGCATTAGTACCTAAATCAGGAGTAGCACTAACAGTCGCGACAACACCATCCCGCTTGTTGTTTTGAATGACATTCTTACGGAGTACTGGCTTGGCTGTCTCGGAGATGAAAAGACCATCTTGGTTTTGGACAATTTGGTTTTCTATGATTAGGGGTGTGGAAGCACCACCGATCGCTAGTCCAAAACCGGTATCCTGAAATAAGTTATTCCGGATTTCTCCCTGGGCTGATTTAGCGATGGAAATCCCATTGCCTTTGTTTTGCACAAAGATGTTACTTTCAACTTTGGGATTCCCTGTACCAGTGACAAAAACGCCTTCTCGGACGCTATTAGTAAAAGTATTGTTTCTAATCAGGGGATTAGACGATTCCACCCATACACCAGTACCCCGTTGATTTGGGTTGGTGACAGTAAGACCGGCGATCGCTGTCCCATTTTCCGCCAAAATTGTAATATCCTGTCTGGCAAAGGTCTTACTAGTGTAGTAACCTCCACCTGTAATCAAGATCCCTTGGCCTTTGCTGGATTCATCACCCTGCAGCGTCACTCCTGGTTTCAGCAAAAGTGGGAAGGTTTCACCACTTTCTTTGTTATAGCTACCAGGAGCTAATTGAATAAATGTACCAGATTGGGCTTTACTGAGGGCGAAAGTAATTGTTTTGTAAGGCGCAGCCGCTGAGGCACCAGCGCCAGTGTCTGCACCAGTTGCGGGATTAACGTAAATCACTGCTGCAGTTACAGGAACTTGCGCTGTGAGAGTTGGAGCGATACTGTCTTGGTGGGTGGCACCAGCATTTACTGCACCAGGTAATAAAATTGACCCACTAGAAGCAACCAACAAAGCCATGATTCCCACTGGCAAGGGTGAAGTAGATTTGAGGTGACTGCCAGAAAGAAAGCGAAGATGTTTCGCCACAGAAACGTGAAAACCCCGATATTTCATTTTTTATGTCTGTGAAATGCTGAATGACGGTACTTGAAACAAGATTGAAGCTAGCAACTGTCTAGCTGTCAAACTTATGCAAAACTATACCGGATCATCAGCACCCAATCAGCTAAATTCTTAAATAAAAAAGACCAAAAAGCCGCGTTGATTTTACTAATTGTTACACTTTCTCAACTGTCATGTTTATTTTGGCGAGGGTTTGAGTCTTCATTTTGCAGAATTCAGGAGATAGGAGTCAGAATGCAGGAGATAGGAGTCAGAATTCAGGAACTTGAAATCTCCCAGTCTCCTGGCTCCCACGAACCCTAAATACTTTAAAACTCTCCCAGTGCCCTAATAAAAAGGAGAGCGTCGGAAGAGTGTTTGTAGTCAATTTTGTAATTTGTAAGCCTATCAGATTTACTTGGTTTTTAGTAAGCTAAAGTTTCTAAGGTTTCCCGCAGATACCGCTGTACCTGCTGTTCTAAGCGCAGTCCATGTAATTGAGTATCATGTTCTAGTTGCCAGCGTTGGAAACCAGAACTAGCAGCGATCGCGTATTTGAGACTACTCCAGATTTCGCTGTCGTGGGCAAATGGGCGATCGCTAGACGCTTGAATTTGAGCCATAGTTCTTCATTCCTCAGTTTAAAAAGCAAAAGTTATAGACGTTCCTATTTTGAGCAAATAATTTACTTAATGCTGCTCAGGATCTGACTTTAAGGGTTCCTGGGAATCTTTGTTCATCCCTAACAGGGACTGAACTAACTGGGGCACAATTTGATTCACCCGCACCCCTAAAATTGTGAAATCTTGCTTAATCTTTTCTAAAGGTAATGGTTCTATGGCTGCAAATTCTGTGTCATTAGTCACTAAAACTCTAACGATGCTCACGGGAATTTGCAAAAATAGATTGCTGGCGAGAAAGGCTAGAGAAGCCAACAGCAATCCCGCACTACGCCATTGGGGTAAGAACCTGGCAACATTTGACACCAGTGGCGCAACTTGGTAAATCTGCCATAGCACCCCCACTAATAGTATTGCTGTCGCAAGGGCCAACACGCGATTTAAATTTGTATTAATTAAACAAAGAATTTTTCGTTGCTGCTCAGTCAGATTTTCTGGTTTGAGCGCTACGCCCAAAATAGCAAATATATAAAATGGGCGGCGAAATTGCATCCACAGTAGCGGGATCACGCCGATAGCAGCCACTAAAAATAGTTCCATCCACACTGGTAAGAGCGGCTCACCAATGGAGAGGAACAATAAGCACAGGAGCAATGAAATCGGCAACGTCGCCAATCCAGCGACGTGTATCCACAAAATAGGTTCAGAGCGAAATGAGGACATAGGGCAAGAAGAGGGGGGATCAAGACGAGGAGGGAGATGGGAAGAGGGGGAGAGGAGGGATGAGAAAATATTTCAAGTTTGCTGACTCAAAATTTAAATTCTCTCCCACTTCCTTCACTTCTCCACTCCTCTAATTCTCCACGCTTCCTGGCTCATCATTTCGTGAGTGTAAGCGTCCGGCGCTTGGTTACCATTTGATAGGATTCGATGATGTCACCTTCAATCCAGTCATTGAATTTATCAACGCCGATACCGCATTCATAACCAGCGTTGACTTCGCGTGCATCCTCTTTCATCCGTTTGAGGGAATCAAGCACGCCTTCGTAGATCACCTTACCGGCACGACGCACCCGCAGTTTGCAGTTGCGAACCAGTTTGCCAGATTGTACGTAACAACCAGCAACCGCACCACGACCGACGGGGAAGACTGCACGGACTTCGGTTTGACCGAGGGGTTCTTCCACCAACTCTGGTTCCAGTAGACCTTCCAAGGCTCCTTGGATGTCTTCTAGGAGTTTGTAGATGATGTTGTATTCCCGGACATCTACGCCTGATTCGTCTGCGGCTTGTCTGGCGCCACTAGCGAAGGTGGTGTTGAAGCCGATGATGACGGCACCACTGGCTGCGGCTAGGTCGATATCTGTCTCGGTGATTTCACCAGCAGTAGCCAACAGCATCCGAATTTGGACTTCGTTTTGAGGGATTTGTCTGAGAGATCCCACAATGGCTTCCACCGAACCTTGTACGTCTCCTTTGAGGATCAAGTTGAGTTCTTTCAACTCGCCTTCTTGAGCTTGAGCAGAGAGGGTTGTGAGGGTGACACGACCTTGGAGGAGGCGGGATAGACGTTGTCTGTCGGCGCGATCGCTCGCCAATGCTCTGGCTTCTTTTTCGTTGGTGAAGACTTCAAAGTCATCACCTGCGGCGGGGACATCACTTAATCCCAGCACCTCAACAGCAAAGGAAGGAGAAGCAATATCTACTCTTTTGCCTCTGTCATCGACCATAGCTCGGACTTTACCAAATGCCGAACCTGCGACTAACATATCGCCCACATGCAGGGTACCATTTTGAATCAGCAGGGTAGCAACTGCTCCCTTGGCCTTATCTAAATGTGCCTCAATGACAGTTCCTTTGGCAGAACGATCTGGGTTGGCGGATAATTCTCCAACTTCTGCTACCAGTAGAATCATTTCTAGGAGCGTATCCAGGTTTTCGCCTTTGATCGCACTCACTGGCACCATAATTGTTTCACCACCCCAGTCTTCTGCGGTCAGTCCATAGTTGGTGAGTTCTTGTTTCACCCGTTCTGGTTGTGCCCCTTCTTTGTCAATTTTGTTGATGGCTACAACAATTGGCACTTCCGCAGCTTGAGCATGGCTAATTGCTTCAATGGTTTGAGGACGAACACCGTCATCAGCCGCCACCACTAAAACCGCTATGTCTGTCACCCTTGCTCCCCGTGCCCGCATAGCGGTGAAGGCTTCGTGACCAGGGGTATCCAGGAAGACTATTTGGTGTGGCTTACCTTCGTGTTCTATATCCACATGGTATGCACCGATGTGTTGGGTAATACCACCAGCTTCTCCCGCTGCCACTTTCGTTTTGCGGATTGAGTCGAGTAGGGTGGTTTTACCGTGGTCTACGTGACCCATAATGGTCACTACTGGGGGACGGCGATGGAGGTTTTCCATATCTGCCACATCCAGCATTTCTGTGACTTTGCGGGCTTCTGCTTCCGGTTCAGCAGTTTCTACTTCTATTTCTAGTTCTTTTCCTACCAGGGTAATAGTGGGGATATCGAGGTTTTGGGTGATACTCACCGCCATGCCTTTCATGAACAGGATTTTCACAATCTCTGTATCAGCGACGGCCAAAACATCGGCTAGTTCTTGGACTGTCAGCGGCCCGGTGACGACCACTTTCTCTGGACGATCGCGCTTGGTTTCCGCTTCTTGACGACGGTTGTGGTCGCGATCGCGGCTGGAGGATTTTCTACTGCCTCTGGCTGTTGGGGCTGCCACAGCCAATGCTGGTTGCTGTGGAGGTCTGGTGGACTTAGGCTTAGGAGGACGGGCAATAGAGAGGCTGACTTGGACGGTTGCTGGGGCATCTAGACCATCTTCATCCAGTAAGTCGTCTTCTTCAAAGTCATCATCCAGGATCGGTTTAACCCGCTTACCTTTGACGATCCCCTTACCAGCCTTTTCTTTGATTTCGTCAATAATTTCTTCTTCCTGCCACTTTTTCCCACCTTTGGCTAGACGAGGTGGCGTGGGGCGTTTCAAATCAATGATGTCGCCTGGTATTGCATCCTCAACTCCCGCAGATTTCCCCGGTGCGCCTTGCATTGGTCTGGGTGGAGTAGCGATCGGCATAGCGGCTACAGCTTCACCCGGACGCACTGGTCTGGGTCTTTGTGGGTCACCAAATGATGGTCCTGGTGCAGATGGACGACTTCCCCTCTGCTCCGGTTTCATGGGTGACGGAGTGGGACGTGCCTGTCTTTGTGGTGTCGGTACAGCCTGTAAACCTGGGTCTGTTGGTAGTTTAGCCACCTTTGGCTTGACTTGATCGCGTTCTTCTTCCGCGCGCCGTGGACGTTCGCGTTTGAGAATCGGTTTATCTGTCTGAGCCTGGAGATCTAAAACCTCCGATTCTTCAGCCGCAGGCCTCGCTGGTGGGGCCACTAGTTGAGGTTTTTGGGGCTTTTCCGGTTTTGGTCTAGATGGAACTGTTCTTTCCGGTTTGTCCGCAGCTACTGTTTCTGCTGCTTCGGTATGAGGATGAGGCGTTGGCTCTGCATCTGTGACAGCTGGTTGCTGTGATGTCTCAGATAGATTCCGGGGTACAGGTCGAGTTGGTGCCGTCGGCTGCATGGGTGAGACAGGAGTAGCAAAGGGTCGTGGAGGTGCTGCAGAATTAACTTCAGACGAAGCAGCTTGAGTATTGATAGCAACTGACGCCTCTGGGGCGTTGGAGGTAGGATTTCTCAATATTTTGGGTTTACGAATTTCCAAAATTTGTTGTTTGTGAGGTGGTGGAGCAGGTCGGTTTCGAGAGCCAGTTTGCGGTGAATTTGGTTTATGACTGGACGGACTGTTTTCTCTTTTTGGCGTCCCATTTGTGGCTGCGAGTTTTTCCGCAGCTGCACGAATTTGTTCAGCCTCAGAGTCTGAAATCGTACTGCTATGACTTTTGACCGCAATTTCGAGCTGGTCGCATATTGCTAATAGCTCTTTGTTATCCAAATTCAATTCCTTTGATAATTCATAGATTCTAACTTTGCCGTTGTTCATCCACTCTTCCCCTTTAATTTACAGTTTTAGCGGATGGTTGCCTGGTTTGTGACATCTCCATCCTTTGATTACTGTTTTTTGGTTGCCGTTCAGTTTTTGCCGGTGCCTCCAATCAGGAAAGAGAGATGTTTCGGGTTATTGCTGGCATTCCCATCTGAAATAATGGTGGACAGATATCCAAAAAAGTTTTTTCAAGCAAAAATCTTTTTGAATACCCTGGATGCCAAACTGCGCCTGAGCGCTACCAGGTTGCCATTCTGTTGTTTTTTGTTTTGCTGATTCTGAGTCTTCCACAACACAATCGAGTAAAACTTGTTAGGAGTATTGCTTCGCCTCTCTTTATTACAAGAGAGTCGTTTGTCAATTACACCCATTTACTATTTTGCCACTAACCCCAGTAATCAGGAGCGGTGTGTTGAGGGCACGACTAGTTCGGCTTTTAGCACAATTCCTCTCTTGATTACCACCACAAATCTTTCAAACTAAATTTGATTTGGGGGATTGCTTTGGGCTAGACGCTGCCACAATGTCTGATACAGTGCTTCTGGCACTGCTGCATGTAGCGATCGCCCTAGTCGATTTTTTTTCTGAGCCGCTTGGAGGCAGCTCGTCTGTGGACAAATATAGGCAGAACGCCCCATGCCCTGATCCAATTGTACCTTTCCAGACGGAAAGACGCGGACAATCCGCCAAAACTCTTCTTTAAGTCCTACTCGACGGCAACTAATACAACGCCGATAATTCGGTTTCATCGGTGTTTTGCTACCTCAAGTCAGCATTCTGGCTATCAACATGAGTTGCAGTTAGTCTATATTTACTTATACCAAATTTCTGACAAAAGGTAATCATTAATACGAACACTTTAGTAAATACTACGACAACTCTACCAAGCTAATCAATTACTCTTCCTCACTAGTGTCAAAACTAGTGTCAAAACTAGTTTCATAAGACTCATCTTCTGAGTCCAATTCTCCCTGATTGTCGTCCTCTAACTCTGACTCATCAAAATCATCTTCCAATTCTTCTTGCTCTAGTTGATATTTGGCACGTGAGGCTGCAAACTTGGCATCTTCCCCTGCATAGTCATACTTGGCTTTGTCTTTGATGTCAATTTTCCAACCTGTTAAACGAGCTGCCAAACGGACATTCTGTCCTTCTTTGCCAATAGCTAAACTCAGTTGGTCTTCCGCTACTAGTACATGTGTTTGCCGTGTTTCGGGGTCCATGAGCCGCACTTCATCTACCCTTGCTGGACTCAAAGCATTAGCAATGTAAGTTGCTGGGTCGGGAGACCAACGAATCACATCGATTTTTTCACCGCGTAATTCGTTCACTACTACTTGAATCCGCGATCCCCGTGCGCCAATACAAGCGCCAACTGGGTCTACATCACGATCCAGGGTGTCAACAGCAATTTTAGTGCGGGGGCCTACATAACGAGAGGGGGGATTGGCTTCTCGTGCTACGGCGACAATCCGGACGACTTCATCTTCTATTTCTGGTACTTCGTTGGCAAATAAATAAACTACCAAACCCGCATCGGCACGAGACACTAGCAACTGTGGTCCTCGTTGCTGCCCTTGGGAAACCTTTTTGAGATATACCTTAAATGTGGCATTAGCTCGATAATTATCGTTGGGTAACTGTTCCCTTTTTGGTAATTCGGCTTCTACCTCTGGTTGACTAAAACCACTGCTGACTGCCAAAATCACTGATTGTCTCTCAAATCGCAGCACTCTTGCTTGTAATACAGTGCTTTCTAAGTCTTGGAACTCTTCTTGCACCATCTGGCGTTGCTGATCCCGCAGTTTTTGCGCCAGGACTTGCTTGGTTTGCATCGCCGCCATCCGCCCAAATTCTCCTTGGTCTGGGGTGACATCTAGCACTACTGAGTCGCCTAACTGGGCTTCGGGAGCTACTTGCTGCACTTCATCTAGGGAAATTTGATGGTCGGAGTTACTCACCTCTTCAACGATGCTTTTGGTGGAAAGAACACGGAATCCTTCACCGTCAATATCAAGTTCTACTTCAAAATTATCAAAGTATTCTTCATCGAACTGCTTACGTTCCAAGTTCTGGGCGCGACGATAACGCTCGTAACCTTTGAGCAATGCTTCTCTAATAGCTGATTGCACTGCTAAACGAGGTAAATTCCGCTCACGACTGATACTTTCAATTAATTCTTTTAATCCAGGTAAACTTACCATTGACATAAGCATTCTCCTTTAAAAATTGGGGACTGGGGACTGAGGATAAGGGGCAATGGGGATTGGGGACTGGGGAATAAAAACTACAGATTTAAGTTAGGGATTAGAGAATAGCTTTCAACTAAATCCCTAATCCCTAATCTCTAACCTCTAATCCCTAATCTCTAATCCCTAGCCCCTCATTTACCGACGCTCATCCAGCTGCACCCTGGTAATTAGGGTACGGGGAATTTCGACTGTACGACCTTTTTGGTTTAGGTAAACTGTATTCTCGTCCCGGCGAATCAATTGACCTGTCCACTCTTGCTGTCCGTCGTAGGGTGGGGAAGTGGAGATGATGACAGGAAATCCTTTGAAAGAAATAAACTCTCTATCGGTTACGAGTTGTCGTGAAACACCAGGACTGGACACTTCCAAGACATAGGTATCTGGAATGATCTCTGCCGCATCTAAGGAGGCTTCTAAAGCACGACTCATCCGTTCACAATCATTCAGCCCTGTGTCCTGCTGAGGATTACGGATGTCTATCCGCAAAGTTGGCGGACGTTGATTGGTGTGGAAAACCACAGCAACAACTTCTAATCCCAGTTCTTCTGCTACTGGTGATGCCAAATCAATAATTTGTGGAATTAAAGGATGAGTCATGCGAGAATTCAATAAAAAAAGTGGGCATTGACCCACTTCCTGCGATAGGGATATCTTCCAAGAAGTCTTGTGACGAACCAAAACATGGTTCGACTCTAACCTGAGTTTAGCGCATTTCTTTGGAGGCAGTAGGCATAAATTAATATATGGTCATTCGGCATTTGTCATTTGTCATTTGTTCTTTTCTGCCCCTGCTCCCTGCCCCCTGCTCCCTGCCCCCTGCTCCCTGCCCCCTGCTCCCTTGCCCCTCTACCTTTCTCTGCCTGGTAGCACGCTACCTCTTACTGGTGGGACTGATGCTTGTGTGCGTAGCTGTCTGGTTTGCTCTAGAATTTGGTCGATATCTTCTTGGGACAAGCGCTGGACGTAGTTGAGCTTGACTTCTTCTAAGAAATCAAAAAGTAAGCTTTGAATTTCTGAAAGTACGTGTTTTTTCTGTACTTCTGTGCTTAGAGCTTGGCTAAACCGTTGCACTAGTTGGCTGGTGAGTTTTGCTGAGACAGGATCTGTTACGGCACTAACTAGAGCATTGTATAGATTTGTGGTGATTTGGGTTGCCAGTTGCTCACTTAGCTGGGTTTGTGCTTGTCCCACTCCTGGTAAACTTTGCAGATTGCGATAGATAGGCACTTGATGAAGGACGGTTTCGATGTTGTGGCGCAAAATGGCTGTGATCTCTGGTTGAATTTTGGGTAGTACTTCGTAGACAACTGTTTGGACTAACAAATTGGCGATCGCTTCCATTTCGTTGACATTATTAATATCTATGTAGGGGCGTAGGTTCTCTTGTTGCACTAGCCAGCGCGTTAACTCGCCTCGTTTTATTGATCCCTGAATTTGGTTAATTACTCTCACCACCACAATTTCGGTGAGTTCTTCGGCAAAATTCGCGACGATGCCTTGGTTAATTTGCCGCCATACTGGATGCAAATTTAATAACTGTGCCTGATCGAGACGAATTAATACTGATATAAATCGTAACGAGCGCCAAAATGGCAGCAATAAAAATAAGTCATACCAACGCCACAATGCCGCCTCTAACCAGCTAAAACCGGGATGACGGCGTCTGATATAAAAAACACGTACCAGTAACTCTAGGGCAAATAAAGCTACAAATGGCAAGTCAATCAGCCAAAAATTATCAATATATTCGCCGTCCTCGCTGATTTTGCGGTAATAATTGCTGGCTATTAAGGGTTTGATTTTCTGGTTGAAAAAATTAATTTCTGGTTTCCAGCCCTGTTGAGTTAAATACTCCTGACTCCAAAAAGTGTTAAAGGCTTGTTTTGCAGATTCTTTGCGAATGCGATCGCGCATCCGGTTTTTGATTTTTTCTAGGTTACCACTCTTACCTGCCGCCGCAAACGGATTGGTGTTAATCATCTCACTAGTTAGACGGCTGATTTCCTCTAGCTTGGTTTTTGCTTGAGGTGACTTTAACCCCGTTTGGCTCACCTCTTCTTCTAACGTCGCTACTGTTTCCAAATAGTTTTTTGTTTCTCGATGCGGTTCAATGCCTTTAACAGGATCATAAATTTGCGTAATTTGGGGAAATCTTCGCCAGTAAAATTCTCGCCACGGTACGTAACTTAAATCAAACAGAACTAAGCATAGGTTTACTGTGGCAGTAATTGCCATCAGTCTTTCAAAGCTAAGTTGTAGACGCTTTGGAGGTTGGGAAGGAGTCATTTTTAGTGTACGATTATACAGGTATTGAATATAAGTTTCTAGATTATATAGTTTTGGCTCTTTGTCGTATATCTCTACTATTCAATGAAAATCAGCCCCTAGGGGGATGATAATAATTATTAAAAAACATTAATTAAATTAACCAATCAAACTCCAATGAATGAAAAATCATTACTAATTGAGAAAAAAGATGTACAAAAAAACTTAAAATGCACTTGTCAATTTCTTTATCTTGCTGGTTTAACCTTAAGGAGTTTTAATTTATGTGGTGTGGGTTTGGAAAATCAAGTGTAACCATTGCTACTATCTGCATGGTGACAGCGAGCATAACGATTTCAGATACAGCATTTGCCGCCAGTTATAAGCCACAGCAATTCCGATCTGTGTTGCGCGGATTGGGATATAATGTCAAGGTGACAAATACACCCTTGACTGATGAGGAAACTCAAAAGGCAATTAAAGAATTTCAAAAGGGTTACAAGTTAACTGTAGACGGCATCGTGGGGCCAAAAACTGAAGGTCTTGCCGCCAAAATTATTCAAACTTTGCAGCAAAACTTGAATAAGGTACTGAAGCCCAAAACTCCTTTACCTGGGGATCAATTTTATGGACCCCAAACAGAAGCGGCGGTGAAGGAATATCAGAAAAAGCTTCAGCTACAAGAAACTGGAATTGCTAATTTAGCACTCCGTCAGAAGTTGAATGAAGAAGCAGGTTCTACGAAGCCAGCGCCTAAACCTACAGCCTCACCAACACCAACAACGACACCAACCGCGAAACCGACTACAAAGCCAACAGCGAAACCAACAGCCACACCGACGGTAAAACCAACAACGAAACCAACGGCCACACCGACAGCCACACCGACAGCCACACCGACAGCCACACCGACAGCCACACCGACATCTACGCCTTAAGCTTCAGCAAAAAATTGAGATTTAAAAGTTTTAAGTCTGCTAATTTGAAGCTTCTAAGTCTCTACCCTTGTAAGTAGGTAAAAGGGGACGGCGATCGTCTTTATGGTGATTCGTCCCCTTTGTGGCTGTGAGTATTAAATCAGTGAACAGTGATCACTTCTACTGATAACTGTTGCAAAACTTCCCCAATCCCCAATCATGCTTTCAGAACGCTTCACTACGGCACTTACCTATGCAACCCAGCTACACGCCAACCAAGTACGTAAAGGTTCGGGTGTTCCCTACATCGCGCATTTATTGGGTGTCACCAGTATTGCTTTAGAGCATGGGGCCAATGAAGATGAAGCCATAGCAGCTCTGTTACATGATGCTATTGAAGACCAAGGGGGTGCGGCGACTAGAGAAGAAATCCGCGATCGCTTTGGGGACGATGTCACAGCTATAGTCGATGCTTGTACTGATGCCGATACAACACCTAAACCTCCTTGGCGACAGCGCAAAGAGGCATACATTGCCCATATTCCTACTGCTTCACCATCAGTATTGCTTGTCTCAGCAGCGGATAAACTTTACAATGCCCAGTCTATTCTGAGAGATTACCGAATAATCGGCGAATCACTTTGGCAGCGCTTTCAAGGGGGCAGAGAGGGTACTCTTTGGTATTATCGGGAACTGGTAGATGCATTTAAGCGGACAAGTGCAACTGCGATTGTCGTAGAGTTAGAAAGAGTGGTTTTAGAATTGGAAGCATTGACAGTTGAAAAAGGGAATGAAGGCTGAAGGTTGAAACATGGGAAATTTCATCCTCCATTCTTCATACTTATTTACACAGAACTGTAACAAAAATGACAGTTCTTTTATTACTAGCGGAACATACTACTTACTGAAGTATCTTCATGAATTCGCCAGATGGTTTCTCCTAGTAGATTAGCCACTGAAAGCACTACTAGTTGTGGAAAGCGACTGCTTTCTGGCATTGGAATCGTGTTGGTGACGATGACTTCTTCAAATAAACCACTGGATAATCGCTCAATTGCCGGGGGAGAGAAGACTGCATGAGTTGCACAAGCATATACTTGGCGTGCGCCTTCTTCACGCAGCAATCTTGCTCCAGCAGCAATTGTGCCGCCAGTATCAATCATGTCGTCCACCAAAACAGCTGTTTTGCCCTTAACATCGCCAATGACGTTCAAAACTTCGGCGACGTTATGAGCTTGGCGGCGTTTGTCAATAATCGCTAGTGGGGCATCACCCAGCTTTTTAGCAAAAGCTCTAGCTCGTGCGACACCGCCGACATCGGGGGAAACAACCACAAGATCAGGCAGTTTTTTACTTGCTAGATAATCTAGTAAGACTGGTGAACCGTAAACATGGTCAAAAGGTATATCGAAATAGCCCTGAATCTGCGCTGAGTGCAAATCCATTGCTAAAACGCGGTTAGCACCTGCTTGTGTAATCAGGTTAGCCACCAGCTTGGCAGTAATTGACTCCCTTCCTGCCGTTTTTCGGTCAGCGCGGGCGTAACCATAGTAAGGGATTACTGCTGTCACCTGTCGAGCGGAAGCCCGACGACAGGCGTCAATCATAATCAGTAATTCCATTAAATGATCGTTGACGGGTTGACAAGTTGGTTGGATTAGATAGACATCACAACCCCTAATCGATTCCTGGATTTGAACATAAAGCTCGCCGTCCGCAAATCGTTTACGGATCATTGGTCCTAAATCCATGCCCAGGTAACGAGCTACTTCTTGAGACAGTGGTACATTGGCGGAGCCAGAAAAAAGCCGCAGGCGATGATTTTCAGTTAGTCCTGTTGCAGCTGGCTGCACTTTTAAAGTTGCAGAACTGAGCACAGCAGATCCTCGATGTGCATTCATGGCAATCTTAACATCAGCAATTTAGCAAATTTAACCGAAATAGTGTAAAAAAATATCTGTAAAAGTTAAAACATTCCTACTTCAAATTATAGTTTGATAACTTTTGAGTATTTTTAGTAAGCAAACCATAAATAGCTTAACTGAACAATGAGACTTATTGTTCTAATTTTTTTAGTTTGACTGCAAAAAACTAAGTTTCTCTGAGGCTGGTTTGATAGAATGCTGCTGCTATCCATACTCGAGGGAAAATAGGGACTGGAGGTTGGGGACTGAGGATCTAGGATTTTGAGAGGATGCAAGGGCGGAGATTCAATGGCGGAAAAACCCTGCCCCTACTGATTCACAACCACTTTTCACTCCATCCTGATTTGAAAGCCAAGCGCGACCTTTTAACCTCAATCCCTGGTATTGGCGAGCAGACTGCTGCTGTGCTTTTAACAGAAATGGGTTGTGTGGAACAATACCGTCATGTTCGGCAGTTAGCTGCTCATGCTGGCTTAACTCCCCAAGAACGTTCTAGTGGCTCTTCGGTGCAGGGTAAGTCTCGCTTATCTGGAGTTGGCAATGCCCGACTCCGAAAAGTACTCTATATGCCTGCTGTTGCTGCTATGTGCCATAATCCTCTGTTTAAATTGTTTGCACAACGATTACTTGAGCGTGGCCAGGTCAAAATGCAGGTTCTTGGTGCTGTGATGCATAACCTCCTGCATTTTGCTTTTGGGATTTTAAAATCCCAAAAGCCTTTTGACCCTAATTATTTCATTACTGCCTCTTGACGAATCAAGGCAGTATCTACAAGAATAATTTTTACTTCATCCAAGAGGCTCATACTGTAGGTTTTTACAGATCTATGGCGATCGCAAAAATCCTTAACTGAGTGGTATTGGAGTAGAGTACGGGTATTTACTATAGTAAGTTTTAGTTAATACATTAAATGTTATTTATACTTAATTGATATTGCACAAACTTCATAAAAAAATACGTAAGTATTTTTTCTTGATGAATACCAGCGTTATCTATGATATTCCTCGCTAATGAGATGGCAAAATTGGAAAAGAAAATATCAAGCTAAAATTACATAGTTTTTTTATATTATTTTTCTCAATTAACTAGAGATTTGAAGGGAAAAGTAGATTTAAAAATATGAATTTAGCATCTAAATATTTTAGTGTGAGCATCTCCCCTGATTAGAGAATTGAGTAAAGTTTATGAGTAAGCGACTAAGTCTGAAAAAAAGCAAGCTTAATCCAACTGATATTAAAATTATGCTATTGGCAACATTTGTTATGACAGTATTTTCTACCGGTTTTTATAGTGTGTTATTAGTATTATCTTCTATTGATTTCATATCAGACGCAGCCTCAACTTCTCCTACATCTATTCCTTGGATTGATAATCAAGTTGACTGTAATCACACTGGTAGAACTTGGTCTAATGAAAAGTGTTGGGATTATGAACATGATTCTTCGTTCTGATATGTAGCAATTCTAATTACTGACGATTAAAGTTAGATGCACCCAGATAAATATACTATAACAACTTTGACTTAAACCCATTGTCGCCAATGGGTTGGGGCTTCCATGTCATCGGGTAGACGAGTTGTGCGATCGCCTAACGCTGTTGTAATCTGTTGTGATTCGAGGTTTTTGACTCCTGTCAAGATTGCGCCTTCTAACTTCACATCACAAAGATTTGTGCCAGAAAGGTTTGCCCCCATGAGGTTAGCACCGTGGAGGTTAGCTTCGTAGAGGATAGCTCTAGAAAGGTTGGCTCCTATCAGGGTTGCTTGATACAAGTCGGCTTCTGTCAAACTGGCTTCTGAGAGATTAGCAAAATAAACTTCTGTTTGTTGAAGTTTGGCTGCATTCAGGTTGGCTCCTGAAAGATTAGCGCCATTCAAGTTGGCTCCTTGTAGGTTAGCGCCTATCAGACCTGTCATGTGCAAGTTGGCTTTCCCCAATTTTGCCCCTTGCAAGTTAGCTAAAAACAACTTGGCTCCTGAGAGGTTAGCGACTTTCAGGGTTGCTTGTTGTAAGTTGGCTTTATATAGATTTGCACCTTGCAAGTTAGCTGCACGCAGACTTGCTCCATAGAGGTTAACTGCACGTAGGTTAGCTCCACATAAGTTGGCTCGATTTAGGTTTGCCCAAGAAAGGTTAGCTTGATGCAGATTGGCTTGAAACAAATTAGTTTCATAGAGAATAGACCCAGAGAGTTTAGCACCTTCCAAGTCTGCCCTACGGAGGTTAGAGCCGCGCAAATCTGCCCCAGATAGGTCAGATTCACGCAAGTCTGCCTGTTCTAAGTTGGCTCCTAATAGGTCTGCTCGCCTGATGTCTGTCTTGCGTAAATCTAGTTTTTGATTTTCTCGGTCTTGTAGTGAATTACGCCTACCAATTACTGTCAGGGCTACTTGAATATCCGTGCGAATTTTGGGTGATTCATTATAGGAGTGCAAATCTGTCGGGCTATTCTGCTTGCCAAAGGATATCGGTGATGAATCTTCTTCCTTTGGTGCTTCCTGCCCGTGGATGGGAGTATTTTCACGGATAAAGGCAGTGAGAATTTCCATGATTGTCCAATGTTCTTTAGGAAAATCCTGGGCGACTCGTTCTAGTGCATAAATTGCGCCTATTCGGGTTTCGATTTTCTCATGCCCAAGCTGGGCAATTGCTGACATAAAGCGTTTTGCAACTAGCTTTTCTTGGGATAGTTTTGTGTTTTGCGCCCTTATTTGGACATTTTTTTCAGCAGCGATCGCACTTTTGGACAAAGCTTGGGCACGCTTTGCACCATAATAAGCATTCAGCATCACTGCCAATCCTAGGAAAATTATTCCAGCAGTTGCTAGTGCTTGAATACTGTATTGTATTTGTTGCTGAATTGACAGTCCCCGAATATTAGACAATCCGAAGACAATGAGAGTCAGTGACAGCGCAAATATAACTGTTATGGCTATCGACCAATTTAAAAATACGCCTGTCTTGTTAGCAGACATAGCAGAATTATTCCTCACAACCTAGGATTATTACTTAGAGGTTTGGGAAGATTAGTATAGCATTTAGCTCAAAATTTGCATATGCGCTAGAAGACTTAATTGATTCTACTGTGACTTCAAGAGTTGAATATGCTCCATTAGACCAATTGTGCGATCGTCCCAAGCTACCGGTTGTTACATATCCCCTAGATTCATATCTAATGTATCTAAGTGAGGCAATTGGCAATCTCTGAGATTAGCTTGATTCAGTATGGCATCATTGAGAATTGCCTGATGCAGGTTGGCTAAATATAGGTTTGCCCGATAAAGGTTAGCACCAGAAAGATTTGCTGCTTCTAGGTTTGCTGCACTGAAAATCGCCTTTGCTAAGTTTGCGCCAGAAAGATTTGCACCTTTGAGATTAGCTGCAGTGAGAATTGCACCATACAGGTTAGCACCACGCAGGTCTGCACCGGAGAGGTTGGCTTGATAAAGGTTTGTGTTTTCCAAGCTAGCTCCACAGAGGTTTGCACCCATCATATTTGTATGACTCAAATCTAGTTGCTCATTTTCTGGGTCTTGCTTAGTATCTCTTCTCGCAATGACAGTCAGAGCTGCTTGAATATCTATACAAATAGTTGATGATAGATCAAGTTGGTTATCCGTTTGGGGTAGATGAGATGCATGATTCCTCACAAATTTTGTGAGAATTTCCATGATTTCCCAGTGAAAATTTGTCTCGGATTGGGCGATTTGCTCTAAATCATCAATTGCAGCCAGTCTGGCTTCTATGTTGCAATTATTTATATCGTTAATTGCGATTCTGAAGCGTTGTCTGGGTGATTGATTGTGATGATTTTTTCTGGGCTTTTGTGTAGGAATTACCTGCAAATATAGCAATTTTAAATGAATATTATTTTTATTTAGCCAATTTTTTGTTGCCTGGTAAGCATTCATAATTACTTTTAATTTCTCCAATAAAATTTTAATAAGGTTATTTTTATATGCATTTTAGTTGAAGGAATATTTTTTGGATGGATAAAATTTTAATATGTATTTAGCCTTAGAATTATAGTACAAAAAAAATCGCTGATCAATAATCATTACTTAAACATCATATATAGATTTCCGAATTCTTTGAGAAGTCGGGAATCTATTACCTGAGAATTTTATAGTATACAAATAAAATCTGGAATAGCTGATTTGGTTACAGTAAAGAGAAAACATTACTGAAGTATCTAGATGCAACAAAATTTACAACCAATAGTTAAAGAGCTAGTACTGATTGGTGGTGGTCACAGCCATGCTATTGTGCTGAAGATGTTTGGCATAAAACCATTATCTGGTGTTCGTTTGACTTTAATCACTATAGCCTCAGATACACCTTATTCTGGGATGCTACCAGGACACGTTGCTGGATTTTATAGCCATGATGAATGTCATATTGATTTACGAACTTTAGCCAACTTTGCTCAAGCACAGTTGTATATTGACAAAGTTGTTGGTCTGGATTTACAAAACAACAAAGTAATCTGTGCTAACCGTCCTGCTGTCAATTTTGATGTGCTGTCTGTCGATATTGGCAGCACTCCAACTACAATATCTGTATCAGGTGCAGCAGAATACACAATTCCCGCGAAGCCAGTTTCACAACTATTAAAACATTGGTATCAGCTACTGGAAAGTGTTGCAGCAAATCCGCAAGCGTCGATTAGTATTGGGATTGTGGGTGGTGGCGCTGGCGGTGTGGAATTAGCGCTATCAATGCAAGCGCATTTACAAAAAATTCTGCAACCAGAGAATTTGGCAATTCACTTATTTCAGCGTCAAAATGAACTGATGCCTAATCATCATCAGTCAGTACGGTGTCAAGTTAAGCAAATTTTAACTAAGCGCGGTATCAAGCTGTATCTGGGAGAAACAGTTTGTCAAATTGAGCCAAAGAATATGACTCCTAATCTAGAGAGGATTAATAAAGTTAAATGTGAATCTGGGTTAACAGTCGAGTGCAATAAAATTTTTTGGGTAACACAAGCATCAGCACCCCAGTGGTTAAGAACAACAGGATTGGGGATTGATGAGCAAGGCTTTATTTTGGTAAATGACAAATTACAATCGCCAACGCACCCCCACATATTTGCAGCGGGTGACATAGCCAGTATGGTAAATCATCCCCTACCGAAAGCTGGGGTGTTTGCTGTGAGACAGGGTAAGCCTTTATTTGAGAACTTGCAGCGAGTTTTGTTAGGTCAGGCTCTCAAACCCTACAAACCACAGAAAGAATATTTGAGCTTAATTGGTACGGGTGATGGGAGAGCGATCGCTACAAAATCTGTTTTTACTTTACCACCCCATAAACTCTTATGGCTGTGGAAAGTTTGGATTGACCGCCGCTTTATGGAACAATTTGGTGAAAGACTAGGGAAAAATCTACTTTAGTGGAAAATATGACAATTTTGACCATAGAAACCCTCTGCTCAGAAGCTGCAATATTTTCATCCGCCGAGTCTCGACACCCAGAACCTCTACTTTACGGCATCACAGACGGCAAAGCTATCGGAACATATTTGGAACAAAAGTTTAGGATTTATCTTACGGAGCGGTATGAGTTTGTTAAAGGTAATTCAGCAAGTGGTATTGATTTTCCAGGACTACTTATTGATATTAAGGTGACAAGTATTAGACAACCACAATCATCCTGTCCTTTTAAATCTGCACGGCAAAAGATTTTTGGTCTTGGGTATTCCCTGATAATTTTTGTTTACGATAAAAAAGACAATAGTATAAATAGAACTGCTAATTTAAATATTTTACATACTATTTATGTAAGAGCCGAAAGAACAGCAGATTTTCAGATGACTCGTGGAATTATTAATATTTTAAAAAACGAAGGTAATAAAGATGACTTGATTGCTTTTATATTTGACAGAAATCTACCCGTTGATGAAATTGAAGCAGCTAATATTGCAGACGAAATATTGATAAATCCTCCCCGACAAGGATTTTTAACTATCTCTAATGCTTTGCAATGGCGGCTCCAGTATGGAAGAGTAATTGAGCGTGCTAGTCAAGAAGAAGGCATAATCGCTGTTTACAGAGCTAACCTATGATTTCTAATGTTCACAAGACAAAAATAGAATACGGGGATTTTCAGACACCACTGGAGCTAGCTGAAAGGATATGTCAGAAGTTGCTAGAAATGGGTGTTAATCCTGATGTCATAGTTGAGCCAACATGTGGGTTGGGTAATTTCATTGAAGCTGCTGCAAATTCGTTTCCGTCTACAGATAAGATTTTCGGAATTGAAATTAACCCCAATTACTTACAAGAATTTAAAAGCAAAGAGCGATTGTTAAAAGATAGCAGAATTGATATTCAACAAGGAGATTTTTTTCAATTTGATTGGTTGTCATTAGTAAACAAGTTGAGTGGAAATATACTAGTACTTGGTAATTTTCCTTGGGTAACGAACTCACAACAAGGAAGTATTGGAGGGAATAATTTACCTGATAAGTATAATTTTCAAAATCATACTGGCTTAGATGCAATGACAGGTAAGAGCAATTTCGATATCTCAGAATGGATGCTAATACAGGTTATTCAATGTTTACAGAAGCGTGATACTTATTTGGCAATGCTTTGTAAAGCTTCTGTTGCCAGAAAAGTATTGAATTATATTTACTCTCATAAGCTGAATCTTGCTTATTGTGCAACTTATAACATAGATGCTAAGAAGTATTTTGATGCCAATGTTGAAGCTTGCCTATTGTTCTGTCGGTTTGATTTAAACTCACAAAACTACTACTGTGACGTATTCAGTGGTATCGATAGTTCAAAATTTCATCGCATAGGATATCGAAATGATATTCTGATCAGAGATATAGCCGCTTTTGATAATCTGAATAAATTATATGATAATAAATCTAAAACAAAATGGCGATCCGGCGTCAAGCATGATTGTTCAAAAGTGATGGAGCTTCGCAAGGCTGATAACATCTTTATAAATGGGTTCGGAGAGGCTGTTGATATAGAAGAAACCTATCTTTTTCCTTTGATGAAAGGCTCTGATATTGC
This sequence comes from Calothrix sp. PCC 7507, assembly GCF_000316575.1. Taxonomy (GTDB): domain Bacteria; phylum Cyanobacteriota; class Cyanobacteriia; order Cyanobacteriales; family Nostocaceae; genus Fortiea. Next base: position 2,194,295 of record NC_019682.1, read on the forward strand.
TCAAAATCGCACACATACTACTGACCGATATATTATCGTTACTCAAAAATTTGTTGGTCAACCAACTGAATACGTCAAAGATTTAGCTCCTAAAACTTGGAATTATCTAGAGTCCCATACAGAACACTTAGATAAAAGAAAAAGTAAAATCTATCATAATAATCCTCGATTTTCTGTTTTTGGAGTTGGTTTATACACTTTTACGTCTTGGAAAATTGCAATTTGTGGACTTTATAAAAAATTAGACTTTAGATTGGTTGGCAAAATAGCTAATAAGCCTGTAGTATTTGATGATACTGTTTATTTTCTCAGCTTTGATGATGAGGTAGTGGCAGACAAAAATTTTGAGATGTTGACTTCGCCAACAGCAATAGAATTTTACTCATCTCTAATATTTTGGGATGAAAAGCGTCCTATCAAATCTAGTATTTTGAATAGTTTAAACTTGCAAGTTTTGGCAGATATAAATTCCAGAAACAAAATAGTGATGGTAGATTAGATAAAAATCCTAATATCTGTCCTAAAATCCGTTGTATAAACTAGATAGATGCTGGTAGTGTTGCTATCACATAACAGAAAGTAAAATATCTTAAGAAAAAAATAAAATATTTTATAAGCCAGATAGGATGAGTATTTAATTTTTTAAATATACGTAGGGCAGGCTACAGATACTTAGATTTTTTCAATGATCAAATCGGATTCCTATAAAATACTTGAAACCTTCGCCTTAGCATGGTCAAATAAATATGATCCCAGAATTAGATTATTATTAATCCATGAAGAAATCAATTGTGCTGACAACAACATTTTTTGCTGGCTGTACTATGTTATTATCGGCTTGCAACGACGTTAAAACTAGTACAAACCCCGTAGCTCCAACAAACGCTGCAACCAATACCGGAGACACAGCAGCTACATCTGGTGCGATTTCCATTGGTATCGCTGTTGCACAAACCAGCAATGTAGCATTACTTGGTCAAGAGGAAGTTGCTGGAGCTAAAATTGCTGAGAAGTATTTCAACAATCAAGGTGGTATTAATGGTACTCCGATTAAATTAGTATTTCAAGATACTAGTGGCGATGAAGCTGGAGCAATTAATGCTTTTCAAACTTTAATTAATAAAGATAAGGTTGTTGGTATTGTAGGGCCAACTTTATCGCAGCAAGCTTTTAGTGCTGATCCAGTTGCAGAACGTGCGAAAGTACCAGTTATTGGTCCCTCAAATACTGCTAAAGGAATTCCCGAAATTGGTGATTATATAGCTCGTGTTTCTGCACCTGTTTCTATCGTTGCACCTAATTCGGTGAAAGCAGCACTCAAGCAGAATCCTAATATTAAAAAAGTAGCTGTTTTATTTGCTCAAAATGATGCATTTAGCAAATCAGAAACAGAGATTTTTCAAAAAACTGTTAAGGATCAGGGTTTGGAATTAGTCACAGTCCAAAAGTTCCAAACTAGTGATACAGATTTTCAAACCCAAGCAACCAATACTATTAACCTCAAACCAGATTTGATTATTGTTTCTGGGTTGGCGGCTGATGGTGGTAACTTGATCAGACAACTGCGGGAACTAGGTTATAAAGGCTCAATTGTTGGTGGTAATGGTTTGAATACCTCAAACATCTTCCCAGTTTGTAAAGCATTTTGTGATGGTGTGTTGATTGCTCAAGCTTACAGTCCAGAGCATAAAAGTGAGATTAATGATAAATTTCGCAAAGCTTATTTTGACCAGTATAAGAAAGAACCACCACAATTCAGTGCCCAAACTTTCGCTGCTGTACAGGTATATGTGGAGGCTCTCAAAGATTTAGATAAAAAGAGCAAAGTTGGTAAATTACAACTGCCACAACTGCGGACAGATTTGAATAAGCAGCTACTTACTGGTAAATATAATACTCCACTGGGCGAAATTACATTCACACCCATAGGTGAGGTGGTGCAAAAAGATTTTTATGTAGCCCAAATTAAAATAGATAAAGACGGTAACAATGGTAAATTCACATTTCTTAAATAGGCTTTAAATGGATCTAAGTCTGTTTTTACAACAATTTTTAAATGGGTTATCCATTGGCAGTGTTTACGCTATTTTTGCTTTGGGATATACCCTAGTTTATTCCATTTTGGGCATCATTAATTTAGCGCATGGTGCGATTTTTACCCTGGGTGCATATTTCACTTATGCACTCATGGGTGGTACATTTGGGTTTAATGGGTTGCTGGCTAATTTGACACTGCCGATAAAATTACCGTTTGCGATCGCCTTAATTATCGGTAGCAGTCTAGCCGGATTAGTTGGGGTAGTGATGGAACGGATTGCTTTTCAACCCCTACGCCGTCAAGGTTCCGATCCTTTATTGACGGTAGTCTCCAGCTTGGGTGTAGCGGTGGTAATCGTTAACTTAATTCAGTACTTAGTAGGTGCAGAAAGTTACACATTTCCAGTAGGCACTTACGGAAGCTTACCACCTGCAATTAACTTTGGGAGTGCTGAAAACCCCATTCCGATTCGTAGTGTGCAAGTGGTGATATTTGGCGTATCTGTGGTAATTTTGGCAATTTTGACTTATTTCATTAATCGTACTAAATATGGTAAAGCCATGCAAGCGATCGCAGAAGATCAAACTACTGCGAGTTTGTTAGGAATTAACACCGATGGCTTTATTATATTGACATTTTTCCTCAGCAGTTTCCTAGCAGGATTAGCCGGAACTTTAGTGGCTTCTAGCGTGAGTATTGCTGGCCCTTACTTTGGAATTGCTTTTGGTTTAAGAGGTTTAGCTGTGATTGTGTTGGGGGGTTTAGGTAGTATTCCCGGCGCAGTATTAGGCGGTTTAGTTATCGGACTAGCGGAAGCATTTGTCCCAGGCGAATATTCAGCCTTTAAAGATGCTGTTGCTTTCGGAATATTATTTATTATGCTGTTAGTTAGACCACAAGGTTTGCTAGGAAGGCGATTTATTCAGAAAGTTTGAAGAGAAATAGCACAATGAAAACATATACCAAACAAAAATTAACTTTCGATGATTTTTTAGAACAGTGTCCAGAAGAGGGGTTATATGAACTTGTAGATGGAGAAATTGTAGAAGTACGCGCAACCAGAAACCATGATGATGTTGCTGATTTTATGTTGTTTGCTTTCAATGATGAAATTAGACGACTCAATCTAAATTATGTAGTTAATAACACAACAGTGTTTAGAACTATCACAGGTAAAGGAATAGAACAAGGGCGTAAGCCTGATGTCAGCATCATAGATAAAGATACGTGGCGCTCAAATCGTTCTGCTTATTCTGCACTTGAAGAACCTATCCAGTTAGCTGTCGAGGTGATATCAACTAATTGGGAAGATGATTACATTGATAAATTGGATGAATATCAACGTTTAGGCATTAAAGAATATTGGATCGTTGATTATTTAGCAATTGGCTCAAGGGAGTATTTAGGAAATCCCAAAGTTCCGACTGTGTTTGTTTTTATTCTAGATGTTGAAGGTAAATATCAACGCACACACTTTAGAGGTTCAGAACGAATTGTATCGATAACTTTTCCAGAATTGGCGCTGACAGCAGAGCAAATACTCACGGATTAAAAGTTGAGAAAAATATTTTAAAATGGCTGATTTTTTTGCTACTTACGGTTCTTTAATTGTCTCTATGGTGTTGGGGGCGCTACTGGGACTGTCCCTTTATTTACCATTAATGGCTGGACAATTGTCTTTGGCTAGTCCTGGATTTTATGCTGTGGGCGGGTATATTTCAGCCATTTTATCAACGACAATTTTTGCTACTCCTCCTAGCAATTTATTTCCCATTCCTCTGCTGTTAATAGAAATGGTTATTGCTGGGATTGTATGTGCTTTATTGGGTTTTGCTGTGGGAATTCCTGTGATAAGATTGCGGGGAATTTATTTGGCGATCGCTACTATTGCTTTTGTCGAAGTTCTCCGTGTTATTTGTCTCAATCTGGAAATTACAGGTGGTGCAATTGGGATTCCAAATATTCCTCAACCTTTCACAACACAAATTGAATATTTATGGATTGCAATACCATTATTAATAATTAGTATAATTTTATTTTACCGCTTAGAGCGTATTCGTTTAGGTAGAGCATTCATCGCTATTAGAGAAGATGAATTAGCCGCAGGTGCGATGGGAATTAACCCAACTTACTACAAAGTTTTGGCGTTCACATTAGGAGCAATTATTGCTGGATTTGTTGGTGCTATTAGTGCCCATTTTTTGAATACTTGGAATGCTCGTCAAGGTACTTTTGATGCTAGTATTATCTACTTAACTTTCGTATTAATTGGCGGTTCTAGAACTTTTTTAGGTTCAATAGTCGGGGGTATGGTATTTACAGCCCTACCAGAAGTTTTGAGAAATCTCGCTGATACAGGCGGTTTACCTATTTGGCTAGCCCAATTCTTGCGGGATGGTAGATTAATTATTTTTGGGGTATTGATTGTGGTAGGGACAATCTTTTTTCCCCAAGGTTTGGTAACACCAGATATTTTTAAAAGACGGAAAAAAAGCCTTGGCGAATAGAATTCGCAGCTATAGAAGCAAAGTCCACCTCCGCGGACTAACAAAATGTTAAAGTCGAGCGAACGCGAACAGCCTCTCACAGAGAAGCCGAGATGTTAAGGTTTTAAACCTGCGGAGGCAGGTTTTGTCTGTATAACCGCGATTTCTAATCGCCAGGATACTACATGAAAATCAACTTTACAAACAACAAGCAAGCAGTTAATAATGATATTATTTTGGAAGCGAAAGCTATAACTCGCCGCTTTGGTGGTTTAGTTGCAGTAAATAGTGTATCTTTTGCAGTCGCAAAACATGAAATTTTTGGACTAATTGGCCCTAATGGTGCTGGTAAAACCACATTATTTAATTTGATTACAGCTTTAATTCCACTTTCCAGTGGAAATTTAGTTTATCAAGGTACAGAAATTTCCCAAATGCGTCCCCATGAAATTGCAGGTTTGGGTATCGCCCGCACCTTTCAAAATATCCGCTTGTTTGGTGAATTATCGGCGTTAGATAATGTAATTATAGGTAGCCATTTACATACTAAAAGTGGTATAATCAAGGGGCTTTTAGGATTACCACCAGCGCCTAGTGAAGAATATAAAAGTAGGCAGAAAGCTTTGGAGCTATTAGAACTAGTAGGATTGAGCGATCGCGCTGATGAAAAAGCCAAGAACTTTGCCTATGGTGATCAACGTCGCCTAGAAATTGCCCGCGCCTTAGCCCTCCAGCCACAGGTATTACTCCTCGATGAACCTGCGGCGGGGATGAACCCTAATGAAAAGCAATACCTGAGTGAATTTATCCGGAGTCTGCGAGAACAGTTTAACTTGACGATTATCCTAATTGAGCATCATGTACCATTGGTGATGGGTTTATGCGATCGCATCGCCGTTTTAGATTTTGGACAGTTGATCGCACTAGGTGAACCGTCTGTAGTTAGAAATGATCCAGCTGTGATCGAGGCTTATTTGGGAGAATAAGTAACGTGGATTTGAGCGATCGCATCTGTAAAATTTAAGCAGGCAAACTGCGGATAAATTCTTCTAAAGAACTCACAGCTAAAGCACTATCAATCAGACTTTCTAATTGCTCTACACTCTCGCCCTCAAACCTTACTTCCACCTCATGGGGAATTTCGCCAAACCGTTGTCGTAATATTCGGATTAATTGGTTTCTTACTCCTTGCTGCACACCCTGCTGAATTCCTTGCTGCACACCCTGCTGAATTCCTTCCTGAAGTCCTTTCTGAAGTCCTTCAGCCAAAATTTCGTTATACCAAGGCGATTCTCGCAATATAGCCATATCCCACCTCATGATTTGTTGCACTAAAGGGCTATCTAACACAAAGCTAGCAAAAAAAGCTAGCAAAGGCTCTAACTGATTCAACTGTGCATCCGTTCGCAGCATTTGTAAGGCGCGTTGTACAACTGCGGCTTCTCCACCACCTCGCAAGATGGGAACAAATGGGAGTAAAGATGGTAATGGTTGCTGAAACACTATCTCGGCGTCAACTTCCCACAAATTAATCACGCGATAATCTTGAATAGCACGTAATCCCAAGAATTCCTGCTCGTAACTGCTGACAACCTCTAAAGTAGGCGGAGGCGGTAAAATGTTGATTAGCACTGGATAAGTTGGCAGTCGGTAGCGCTCTTGTGCTAAAGCTGCATAAGCTCTCATCCGTAGAGGCATGTGTTTTGTGTAACGCAACTGTAATTCGTTGAGTACCAGAAAATCGCCGTAGTCTTTGCTGTATGCTTTCACTAAAACATCTGTTTCTCGGCTAATCCACTGAAACTCTGAAGCCAAAATCTCTTTCGCCACCACTTCAGGAAGTTGCGTTACCCATTTTACCCATGCATCGGGAGCGAGACTAATCAGTCGCTTACCACCTGTATCTGCTGCTTTTGCCACAGGAAACTTGATCTAAACTACCAATGAACCCTGATAATACACCAAATTATACTGTTTTAGAAATCCGAGATATTAATGTTAATTACGGCGGTATTCAAGCTCTCAAAAAGATTAATTTAACTATCCGAAAAGGTGAAGTAGTTACCTTACTTGGTGCTAATGGTGCTGGTAAAACTACTACACTCAGAGCTATTTCTAAAATAGTAAATCTTAAAAGTGGCGACATTATATATAATGGACGGAATATTAATCGTTGCCAAGCTCACGAAGTTGTTAAATTTGGTATCGCCCATTGTCCGGAAGGACGGAGAGTATTAGCAAGGCAAACAGTTTTAGATAACTTACTGTTGGGTGCTTATATTCGTTCCAACCAAGCAGAGATTAAAGCAGATATTCAAAATCAATTTGAGCTATTTCCTCGGTTGGCACAAAGACGCAATCAACTAGCAGGAACTCTCAGCGGTGGTGAACAACAAATGTTAGCGATCGCCCGGGCTTTAATGAGTAGACCAAAACTCTTACTTTTAGATGAACCAAGCTTAGGTTTAGCCCCTGCTATAGTGAGAGAAATTTTTTCCATTATTGAAAATCTGCGTGATACAGGTGTGACAATTTTATTAGTTGAACAGAATGCCAATCTAGCTTTACAAATTGCTGATCGTGGATATGTTTTAGAAGCAGGTTCTATTACTTTAACAGGTGCTGCGTCAGAGTTAATTAGTGATGAAAGAGTAAGAAAAGCTTATTTAGGTTAATTATCCTAACTTAGGAAGTGCAAGCAAATGGTAAAATCTCCCACTAAACCCCTAACCTTAGAAGAGTTTTTAAAACTACCAGAAACAAAGCCAGCAAGTGAATATATCAACGGTCAAATTATCCAAAAACCTATGCCACAAGGAAAGCATAGTACTCTTCAGGGTGAATTAGTCAGCAACATCAATTCTGTAACCAAGCCTCAGAAAGTTGCCCGTGCTTTCCCAGAATTGCGGTGTACTTTTGGCGGACGTTCGATTATTCCTGATGTGGCTGTCTTTGCTTGGGAACGCATTCCCTTAGATGAAAATGGAGACGTGGCGAATGTTTTTAGGACTTATCCAGACTGGACAATTGAAATTTTATCACCTGATCAAAGTCCCACAAAAGTAACCGGCAATATCTTACATTGCCTAAAACATGGTAGTAAATTAGGTTGGCTACTTAATCCTGAAGAACGTTCAGTTTTAGTTTATCCACAAAATCAGCAACCAGAGTTTCTAGAAGAAGAACAACAAATATTACCAGTTCCCGATTTATTGAAAAACCTACAATTAACTGTAGGACAACTATTTGGGTGGTTAAAACTTTAGGATTGCCAAAAAATAAATTACTCAATAAATGTGGGAGAAGCAGAACGCGAAAAAATTACACTTCCACAAGGACAGAATCCGATAGCACTTCTGGTATCCGAGTCTTTTTTAATGCTGTAGCAACTGTTTTCTACGATCCTCTCTACTTGGAGGATTATGACTTCAGCAATGCTAGACCTGGTAGACATCGAGGATTTAAAGGATCTTTGGTTCGTGTCTTGGAAGACGGTACAGAGCAAGCGATTGAGTCAAAACCGAGAAACAACACCGTGAATGTTGAACGATCGCAGCGACAGATGAGTTTACTGCTGGATACTTTCATTGTGGAATATTTTGAGGCAAAAGCTGGTGAACAGGGGGTGCAAGGGTTGATTAATCAGGTGTTGGCAGAATATATTCATAATTGCGAGCGCTAGATCAAAAACTCACGCCATCTCAACTAATTTTTATTACAAAAGATTACGATTTTCGTAATATATTGGGTTTGCACCCTTGTTTTTGGGTGTCTATCTTTGTCTAGACGCGAGTTTTATCGCTTAAGTATCTAAACCCATGAGTCAAATAGTCTGGATTGCAAGACACGCCAACCGCCTCGATTTCGTTAACCCTGATTGGTTTCTGACTGCAGAACGTCGCTACGATCCACCCCTATCAGACGATGGTTTCATACAGGCGCAGCACTTAGCTAACCGTCTAAAAGCAGAGAAAATTACCCACATTTTTACTTCGCCGTTTTTGCGAACGGTACAAACAGCAAATGCTGTGGCAGAAGCGCTAGATTTGCCGATTAAACTAGAAACAGGCTTGAGTGAATGGCTAAATCCTGCCTGGATGACGGAAGAACCAGAAAGACTCTCAACTCCAGCGTTAGCAGAATTATTCCCCAGAATAGATATCAGCTACACATCGCGGATTGCTGCCAAGTATCCTGAAACACGCTCACAAGTGCGAGGACGTTCTGGACAAACTGCTAGATGTCTTGCTAGCGAATACTTCCCTCACGAGATTCTTTTAGTAGCACACGGTGCTTCTGTACTTGGGGGAGCAATGGGATTAGTAGGAGAAATTGCTAAAACAGAAGTGAAGGCTTCTTTATGCTCCTTAGTTAAAGTGGTGCGTCAAGAACCAGAATGGTTGCTAGAACTAAAGGGAGACACTTCCCATTTGACCCAAATAGAGGAAGTAATTCGATTTGCTTAGATTCCTGAGTGGGATTTTAATCTTAGATTTTACCGCGCAGGGTATATTCTACAGATCAAGTAATTCATTAGCTAATAATTTTTATGACATTGCTATTAGCAGGAGATATTGGCGGTACAAAGACCATTCTGCGATTGGTTGAGACATTAGACTCGCCAAGTTTACATACTATTGATGAGGAAAGTTACCATAGTGGGGATTTTCCGGATTTGGTGCCGATTGTGCAGCATTTTTTGACAAAAGCTAAAGCACCGACACCAGAGAAGGCTTGTTTTGCGATCGCTGGACCAGTGTTCAATAATACGGCTAAACTGACCAATCTGGCTTGGTTCCTAGATACCGATCGCTTACAACAAGAATTAGGTATTACCGCTGTTTCATTAATCAATGACTTCGCCGCCGTTGGCTATGGCATTTTTGGTTTAGGCAAACAAGATGTATTAACCCTGCAAGCTGGTAAACACCAACTGGATGCTCCTGTGGCGATTATTGGAGCTGGTACTGGCTTAGGACAAGGATTTTTAATTAAGCAGGGAAGCCATTATCAAGTATTCCCCTCCGAAGGTGGACACGCAGACTTTGCCCCTCGGAATGAGTTAGAGTTTCAACTATTGAGATATTTGTCGGATAAACACAATATCCAACGCATTTCTGTGGAACGTGTAGTTTCAGGACAGGGTATTGTCGCCATTTATCAATTTTTACGCGATCGCGCCGCGCTCGGCTCCCTGAAGGGCGATCGCAAATACATTACAGAATCACCAGAAATTGCCCAAATCGTCCGCACCTGGGAACAAGAAGCCGGACAACCTGAGAAAAGCGTCGATCCGGGTGCTGCTATTGGTAGAGCTGCATTACAAAAGAGCGATCGCCTTTCAGAACAAACTATCCAAATATTTATCGATGCTTACGGTGCAGAAGCCGGCAATCTCGCACTCAAACTCCTACCCTACGGTGGACTCTACATCGCTGGTGGCATTGCTCCCAAAATACTCCCCTTGATTCAACAGAGCGATTTCCTGTTACATTTCACCCAAAAAGGCAGGATGCGCTCAATCCTAGAGGAAATACCAATACATATTATTCTCAACCCACAAGTGGGGCTAATTGGTGCTGCTTTGTGTGCTGCTAGGTTATAACAGCAACACAGTGATAAGCTAATCGGCATTTTAAGTTGCATATTTCATCGTGTAGACCGTTCACTGTTGACTGTCAACTGTCAACTGTCTACAAAGAAAAACGATTGATTGTGCAATGAATCAGCATTTTAGCTTATCAGCATCATTAAAAGCTAAAAATATGACAATCAAAGGTTTGTTGCCATTAATTGTTGCCACTTTGTTATGCAGTGGAACTGCGTTAGTTGACGCGCGTCAACCTAAAAATTCAGTTGCTCCCACTAAACCCAAAATTTCTCAACCAGTGCAGCCAAAATGGAAATTATTTACTGCCCCAGATGGGCGCTTCAGTATTTTGATGCCGGGAGTACCCATCAGGAATACCCAAGCCCAAAAAACCTACATGGGGGTAATTAACTTAGAGTTATTTGTTGCCCAACCTCCCAAGCAGGAAGTAGCTTATATAGTAGCTTACAATGAATTTCCTTATAGCTATGGTCAAATGGCTAACCCCCAAGAGATACTTAATAATGCACAGGATTTAGCTTTAAAAACTACGAAAAGTAACTTAATTAGTCAGCGAAATATTCGTAGTTCTAATGGCCATCCCGGCAAAGAAATTGAGTATGTCAATTCTGGAGGTAAAATTACTAAAACCAGAATGTATTTTGCTCAGGGGCGCTTGTATCAAGTTATGGCTATAAGTTCAAAAAAACAGCACAAGACTTTAGCCAAAACAATTACAGGGTATTTAAATTCCTTTCAAGTAGTTTTGAAAACTTGAGACAATTTATGCTTAGTAGGGTGGGCATTGCCCACCATAACTAGGATACTGTGGGCAGTGCCCACCCTACTGACTACTGTCAATGCGTAAGTCCTAATTGCTGCTATTAATTAGAAATTGGTACGTTTTTAAATGCACCTGTATCCGGCACAAAAATGTCCAAAGTATTCACACCATCAGGAACCCTAATCCAAACATAGGCATCAGCTGAAGCATTGGGACGTAGCTGAGACAGAGAAACGTTTCCTGTGGAGCGATTTGCAGAAATTCCTTTGTAGGTTTCGCTAGTGTCAGGATTGCGCGCTGTTGTATTGGCGATCGCTATTGTATCCCCATCACCAACTCCATCCGTAGCTTGGCGACGGATACGCATTTGCACGTTCACTACATCACGGTTTGCAGTTTCTGGATCTTTAATCCTTTTGGCTGAAAGTAACTCTACTTTTGCTTTATTCCCAAAAGCAGTTTGCACAAATTGACCAGGCTGAAGCGCTGGTGTCGTGGTGGGTGTTGGTGTTGTTTTCTCAGGAGACGCGTTTGGTTCAGGGGGAATTGATTTTTCGCTAGAGATGGGAGTGGTAGCGGTGTTAGCCCCCGTATTGGTATTGACGGTATTATTTAGTGTCTGCCGCAGTGTAACAACTTCATAAGCCGCATAGCCTCCACAGATTAAAGCTACGGTAGAAAGAAATACAGATACACCGGATAAGAATGTACTCACACCATTACCTCAATTGAAATACAGCTTTGTTCACCCTTGGATTGTATAATGCCATGAATTATGCTTACTCATACTTACGTATTAAATCAGTGAACAGTTATCAGTAGTAGTAGTAGGGTGGGCATTGCCCACCATATCCGGGTTTTGGTGGGCATTGCCCACCCTACGAATTGCGAATTACGAATTACGAATTATCTAGATGTTTGCCTGTTGTCGTTGATAAAGTGACCAGTACAAACCTTTTTGTTGTAACAACTGTGAGTGCGTACCACGTTCCGCAATTACACCTTTCTCCAACACCAAAATCAAATCAGCACGTTTGAGGGGAGCAAAGCGGTGAGCAATCAGAAACACGGTGCGGTTAGCAGAAATTGTTTGCAGATTTTGCAGTACTTGTTGTTCAGTTTCGCTATCTAAAGCGCTGGTAGCTTCATCCAAGATTAAAATCGGGGCTGAGGAAAGAAATAACCGCGCTAGGGCGATACGTTGTCTTTGTCCACCAGATAAAGCAGTACCACGTTCACCAACGTTGGTTTCATAGCCGTAGGGTAATTGACTGATGAAATCGTGGGCTACAGCACATCTTGCGGCTTCTACTACTTGCTCGGCTGTGATATCAGGATGACCGAGGGTAATATTTTCCAAGACGGAGCCATTGAATAAAAAGTCTTCTTGGAGAACTACAGCAATTTGTTGTCGCAGTGAAGCTAAATCGGCACTTTTAATATCAAAACCATCTATTAAAATGCGTCCTGATTCAATTTGATAGAGGCGTTGCAACAACTTAGAAAGGGTACTTTTCCCAGAACCACTACGTCCAACAATGCCAATAAATTGTCCTGGTTCAGTGTGAAAAGAAATGCCTTTGAGGACTGGTTCAATATTCGCTTGATAGCGGAAAAATACCTGCTCGAAAGTAACTTGACCTTTGAGGAGTGGTAAAACTAAACCTGTTCCCAATTCTGCTTCTGGGGCAACGTTGAGAATATCACCAATCCGGTCTACAGACAGCAGTACTTGTTGCAGATTTTGCCACAATTGCACTAAGCGTAAAAGGGGTCCTGTGACTCTACCTGATAACATTTGAAAAGCCACAAGTTGACCAATAGTGAGCTTTTGATCGATGACTAATTTAGCGCCAAACCAAAGAATTAGTAAGGTGGAAAGATTAGTGAGAAAATCACCGATGTTACTACTAATATTGGATGTGGTAGAGGCTTTAAAACCTGTGCGAATGAAGCGAGCAAATAAGCCTTCCCAGCGATCGCGGGCGATTGGTTCTGCTGCATGGGCTTTGACTGAGTGTATACCGGTGATCGTCTCTACAAGAAACGATTGACTGTCAGCGCTGCGGTTAAAGGTTTCGTTGAGCCAGTTACGCAGAATGGGGGTGGCAACTATCGTTAAAGTGGCAAATAAGGGCAGCACAGCCAAAGCCACAAAAGTGAGGGGAATATTGTAATAGAACATCAATGCTAGATACACCACAGCAAAGATGCTATCCAAAATCACTGTTAAAGCTGTACCTGTGAGGAACTGGCGGATTTGTTCCAGTTCTTGGACTCTGGCTATGGTGTCGCCGACACGCCGCGACTCAAAATAAGCTAAAGGTAGCCGCATCAGGTGACGAAATAGCTGCGCCGATAGACTTAAATCCAGCCGCCTAGCTGTGTGGGTAAAGATGAATAGCCGCAGGGTGCCGAGTATCGCCTCGAATATCGCTACTAACAAAAGGGCGATCGCCATCACATCGAGAGTCGGTAAACTCTCCTGCACCATCACCTTATCAATCACGACTTGGGTAATTAGCGGTGTGGCTAACCCCAAAAGCTGCAATGTAAAAGAAGCTAATAAAACTTCCCCTAATAAGTTGCGATATTTCCAAACTGCGGGAGTGAACCAACTCAGGTTAAATTTTTCTTGCTGGGATATGACTTCTACTTGCCACATTTGCCCATCCCAAGCCGCTTCAACCACCGACTGCGAAAGACTTTCGCAAGCATGATCGGGATTTTGGGGATTGGCAATGATGAGGCGATCGCCTTTCACTCCATAAGCTACTACCCAGTTGGGAGTTTCCCCAGACTGAGGGTTCCACAACAGTAAAGCCGGAAATGACAACTGTCGCAAATCACCCCAACTCGTTTGCAACCGCCGTAACAACAAGCCTAATTTTTCTGCTGCTTCCACAACATGTTTCGGTTGTTGTCCCCTAAGTTGGCGTTGTACCCATTCCAATTTCACCGCATTCTCTAGATGCTGCGCCACCATTGTTAAACAAGCTGCAGCCGTATTCCAGCTAGAAACGAAAGGATAAGCCGATGCTATTGGTGTGGGGGATTGGGTATTAGGGATTAGGGACTGGGGACTGGTGACTGGTGACTGGGAAAATGTTTCCCGTTCTCCCTCTTGTGAACCTTGCCAGAAGTTGTCAATTTGTGGCGTTGTAACTTCGGCCCATAAAGCTGTATTCCAGCACACCAATACCACTTCTTTACTAGCAGCTACAGCTTTGCACTCTACAGCCAGCTTTTGTAAGTCGCCAAACCAATCCCCTGCTTTTAGGGCTGCTAATGGCTTACCAAGACTTTCTTCTCGTAAGCGGACTTTACCAGAAATAATAAAAAATTGATAACCTCCTACTGCATTTGACCAGATTTTTTCCCCAATTTGATATTGACGAATTTCCGATTGATTTTGCAATCGAGATTGTTGTTCAGGCGTAAGCCAACATAGTGGCGGTTGATTCCAAGGTACAGAAGCTAGCACTTTTACTTTTAGAGATTGATTATCGAGAAGTTTTAGTTCACTTGTAATTTGACTGTCAGCTTTTGAATTTTCTCTGCTAGCCATTTCTCAAATAACTCATTTTGTAGTGCTTGCTTGAGTTGAGTATCTTCTAAAGATGCTGGCAGATGTTGTTCTAGGCGGAACAAACCATATCTTCCCTCAAGTTCTATTGGCCCAATTAATTGTCCAGGATTTGCCACATCAACAGATGCCCTTAATATATCTGGCATTGTTCCTCTGCTAATTGGCCCCATCATGCCATTGACAATGCGATCGTCTGCTAGAGAATATTCTCTAGCTAGTTGCTCAAAACTACCCCCTTCCTCAATTTGGGTTTGTAATTCTTCACCGAGTTCTATATTGTCAACAAGAATCCGAGAGAGGATTACCCGATCCAGATAAATTTTACGTTCAATGAAATATTCTGGTAGTTTTGGTTCGGTAATTACAGCTTTAAGTTTTTCTAACTGAAAGTTAAGGGCGACTGATGCGTAAAAGGTAGCGTAATCGTTACCATTTTTCTTTAACCATTCTTGAAAAACTTGCGGATCAGTTAGTTGATTTTTGAGCCGAAAATCAATAATTGTCTGTTCAGTTAACGCCGGAGTGATATCGATATCCGTGCGTGTGAGTATTTCTTGCTCAATCACATACTGGCGGAGAATATCACCAACAAAGTGCGCCAATTTTCCCGAAGCTTGTAGATATTTTACGGCTTGTTCAACAGAAATTGATTGGTCATTGATGGTCAGAAATGATAAAGATTCCATGAATTCAATACATTCAAAATTTGCAACTATGCGCCTAGTACCGCAAGGCGGAAGTCAAAAGTCAAAAGTCAAAAGAATTGTATTCCAAGCTCTTGCGCCATTTGAAATGGTATGTTTATTTACGCCGCGCTGTACTAGCTCTGTAATGTTATACAAATTGGCTATTCGTTGATGCTTGAAAATGCTAAAGATTTCATAAATTCAATATATAGAAACAGCTTTAATCAAACAATTAGGTAGATTTACTAAGTCTATTGCTGGCAGAATATCATGTTCAAAATACAGCAATGAAGGTTTCTAAAAATACTGGATACCCTCTTTGAAATACAGTGGGTGAAGTACACGATCTAGCCCTTTAAGCCTGTCTTGCTGATGAATTAGGCTGTAACTAGACAATGAAACTTGTCCATAGCCAGGCAATGAGTATAGCAGCGATCGCCCCAATCAATGTATTTAAAACATTGACTAATTCATTAGTGAGCCAAGTGTATTTAGATTGCAGTGTTGCACCAATCACACTCTCTAAATTAGTGGCAATAAATGCCGCGATGATACACCAAAGTACACCCAATAAATCAATTAGACCTACTCCCCAACTCAAAAGAGCGATCGCAATTGAGCCTACTACCCCAGCTAAAGTTCCCTCTAAGCTCACTGCCCCTTCTGTGCCGCGAGGTACTGGTTGTAATGTGGTAATCAAAAAGGTGCTTTTACCGTATGCTTTACCAACTTCGCTAGCGCAGGTGTCGGAAAGTTTAGTACTAAAACTCGCCACATAGCCTAACAGTAATAGGGACTGGGGATTAGGGATTAGGGACTGGGCAACTAATCCTGAATTGATCAATCCCACTCCCAAGGCACATAGCGCCGCAGCCAAAGCCGAACCCCAGACATTTTCAGGGCCTCTTGCCCCAGAACGCTTTTCAGCAATTCCTTCGGCTTCTTTTTGTGCCAAGCCAATGCGCGTTACCCCAGAACCAACTAAAAAATAGAACGCCACCACTAGATACCCCTGCCAACCTAGCGTTCCCCAAATCAGTATGCCCAGCAACCAAGCATGGAATAATCCAGCTGGGGTAAGCAGCTTTTTGGGAGCAATCCAGACTAAACCCAATAAAATTGCGTTTAATCCTACTCCCACCAACCAAGGATTTGCAGAATCAATTAAAGGTAGCATCAGCGACACATCACAAGTAGTTTTGCCAGAATATCAATAGAATACCGAATTGAGTACTTTGGCGCTTACTCCTCACCACCCCCTAATCTAGGAAGTGCAGATTTTTTTTCCTCTATCCGGATAAAGCTCAGGAATAATCGGGAAAATAAGGAAAAACTTTTGTTTATCAGCAATGTCAAGTCTGTATCTGGGCGATCGCCATAGCCAACGCAACCATAAATTAGTATAGCTGCATAAACCGAAGTAATTGGACTAATACCCAAGTGTGAAGTAAATATAAAGCATAAATAATGAAATATTAAAGTTACTCACTGTTCAGTATTGGCACACCTATAAAATTTTGGCGATCGCCACCGAGTTAAAAAGCATAAATTGTAAATAGCATCAACCACTAGGCACGGAATATGAACCAAGTCTTATTTCATCTTGCCTTTCCTGTGACTGATATTGCTCAAACCAAAGCATATTATGTGCATGGTTTGGGGTGTATTCCTGGACGGGAAAATCCCCACGCTTTAATCCTGAATTTATACGGTCATCAGTTAGTAGCTCATACTACCAAAGAACCGTTAGCACCACAGCGTACTATTTATCCCAGACACTTTGGGCTAGTTTTTACCGTAGAAGATGATTGGGAACAATTACTAGCAAGGGCACAACAACATCAACTACTTTTTCGAGAAGAACCAAAAAATCGCTTTGTTGGCTCTCCTCTAGAACATCGCACTTTCTTTTTAGAAGATCCGTTTTATAACTTAATGGAGTTCAAATATTATCGCCACCCAGAGGCGATTTTTGGGAGCTATGAGTATACACAAATTGGGGATAGGGCTTAATCGGCTCGGCTAATGCTGCGGCTACTATTGCTAAACTCCTGGCGTCTTTTAACATCCAGGGGTGTAGCGCCACAGGTATGATCTCTTCCCGTCCTACTGGTATCTGTGAACTATTGGCTGGGACAATCATCAAATCATAAGGCGTCCAAATGGATGTAAAATTTAACTGCTTCAACATTGCAGCATCAGAGTTTAAATCCTTCAGAAAAGCGCTGTTGGTACGCATTTGCACGCAACCAGGACGACGAGAACCATAGGCAACAGCAGTTCCATAATGAGGTGAAGCGATCGTGATAAACCGCTGCACACGATTAATCCCCCCTAATCGCTGGATATAATAACGGCTGACAATTCCACCCATGCTGAAGCCGACTAAATCCAGTGTTTGTTCCGGCGCAAAGTTGGCAGCGACATAATATTCTACCTGCTTTGCCAACTCATCGAGTCCTACAGCACCATTATTGGGGATTAAATCCAGAGTATGAACAGACCAACCTCGTTGTGTTAGATAGCCTGCCATTGTATTGAAAACTGCCCCTGTATCATCAATACCATGTATCAATAACACAGGGTTGTGTTGCTGATTTTCAGTGTTCATTGCTCAACTTGATCCCCATATAGTCTGTAGTAAATTTAACATTGGGGATTGGGGACTGGGGATTGGGGATTGGGGACTGGGGATTGGGGATTGGGGACTGGGGATTGGGGATTGGGGATTGGGGACTGGGGATTGGGGATTGGGGATTGGGGATTGGGGACTGGGAGAAGAACCTTTTGATCCTTGACTCTTGACTCTTGACTCTTGACCCTTGTTAATTTTTATTAAGCTACCTTTCAGAATCTTGCCCTAAGTTACATTAAAATTTGATAATTAATTCTCGGTGTAAGCAGGTTGCAGGTGTTTGCAAGAATTAAGTTAAAAATACTTGCCCTGTATTGTTACTACAATGTTGATTAAGCACAAACCTATAACGGTTGTCACCGAAAATCTGGTGATGAAAAGCAAAGAAATGTAGCATTCTGTCGTAATTTTTAACAATTACGGTCAAGTTTCAAATATAAGAAGGCAGGAGCAATTGTAATGGATTTTATCAAAAAGTTGATTGGTGGTATTTTGAGTTTTCTCACCGGACTCTTACCAAAGAAGAAAGCAAGTAATGGCTTTTACTTAGAATTGGACGAAGCTGCCACTGGAGCTAACCCAAAACCAGAAGCGAAAAAAGTAGAAGCAGCGAATGGCAAAAAAGCTGCGGAACCAGTAGCAGCAGTTGCGGAAACAGCTGTAGCAGATGCACCAGCAAGTCCGGCACCTACTACTGTCAAAGTAGCCACAGCTAAAGCATCAAAGAATGGCAAAGCGCCCAAAGCTGAACCTGTTAAGGCTGAACCGGCGATCGCTATCACAAAAGCGCCAACTGAAACCACATTTGCACCCAAATATGTTGCTGCTTCGGTTGCTAGCTCTAACGGTCGTCGCCGTCCAGGAGCTAATATGAGTGCTTATTTGGATCTCGCACGTCAGGTAAAAACTCCTGGCTAGGTTTGAGTAATCTATTTTCAAGTAAGTTGTAAAAAAACTAGTCCACTATATAAATGAAAAGCTGGGTCCCAGTTGGTTCTTTCCCTACGAAATAGGTGAATATAAGACTGGATATTACCCAGCATTTCTGTTTGATCTAATATTGTCTCTGCAAAAGGGGTGAAATCTGACCAAACTTGGACTTGAGGCAGTTGCTGCTGCAACCAGTCTACTAAACTATTCCAATTGATTCTGATGGTATTTTTGCTAGCTTGGGGAGCAATTTCTATACCTTGCTGGAATTCATAACCACCGTCATAAAGTCGCAGAATGCAATGCCTACTGGGTAAGTGTAAATCGCAAAATTGAGCATAGTCTTGGGTTTGAGTTTTGCGTATTAGTTTACGACGGGCATCAACATCTACAACTTCTTCAAAAATAGGTAAGAGTCCCACAACTTGCGCTTTAACTTCTGACCATTCAAAAGTTAAAGAACCGATTTGATTTGCTTGGTTACGACAAACAACAGTAGCATGTGTACCCGATTCTACAAAATGCTTGACTTGAAAAACTTGAATTTTTTGAATCTCAGCTATTGTTGCCCAAAAGCAAGAAATACCAGCTTGTTGTAACTGCTGACCATAATATTTTAATTCTCCCACTTGTCCAGTGCGATATAACTTCCAACTGCGACTTGGCAACACCAAACGGGCAGTGTAAGCGTCAATTTGCATAATCTGAGAAAATTTTTTGGCAACTTTCCCTTTGAGTTCGTTACTAATAGGTTCTAAAACTAATATACCTAATTCAGCATTGTTAGGTTCACTTGTTGCTTTAGCAATCGCTCTTTGTTTTTCTTCTTGCTCAATGTCTTGCAGTCGCTGTAAACTTTGGCGTGCCTGCATTAATATTTTAGTATTAGTTGTATCCCTCAATAGTTGCCGATAAATTCTTTCCGCATTTTGGCGCTTTCCAGATACTTCATGCAGCCGTCCGACATAAAATTGTACCCAAGGATTTTCTGGGGATTCTTTTAGGAGCTGTTTGAGTAATCTCGCAGCCGTGCTATAGTCTTTGCGCTCAAAGGCAGTGGCAACTTGCTCAAGCATGATAGGTCGAAAAAACTAGGGTTTATAACTTGAAGATTCTTAAGCTGTTATAAATTTAACCGACAATTAAAGTTTTATCCTTATTCCCGGCTGCCACACCCTATTTCATAATTAAACTTCTTAAAAACGTTAAAACAATCAATAATCAACTACTGCTATAGGACTCATATTTGATTTTTGAAATATACGTAGGGTGGGCAATGCGTTGGACGGGTTCCCCGGCTTAAAGGAGCCAGCGCCGTGGGCGGGTTTCCCGACTTGAGGCGACTGGCGTCAAGTGGCGTTGGGCAATGCCCACCAAAACCCGGGTGTGGTGGGCATTGCCCACCCTACTTAAAAACGTTAAAACAATCAATAATCAACTACTGCTATAGCCCCTGTAACAACTTACCAAATGTAAATTTAGAGAAAACTTAAGTAAATACACTAGATTAGTTTTTGATTTTTTAGATTTAAAATAGAGTCGATAAATTCAATTTTAGTATTTAAGTGCATATATTAACAAGCTTGCTGATAAGTTACTGCTTTTTGTAGAAAAAGGACGAGTTATTTAGCTTGAATTAATTATATCTATAGCAATAGAAATATTATGGAATGGAGTATTCTAGCAGCATTACGTTTCTTTCTGGCATTGATGGTTCTTTGTTCCCATCTGCGATGGTTTATTCCCGATAATGAATTAATACTTAATTTTGGCAAACCCGACGCAATGGCAGCGGTTATTAGCTTTCTAGTAATATCTGGTTACTCAATAGCAAGTTCACTTTCTAGAAGTACTAAAGGTTTCTATAAACGCCGAATTTTCAGATTATATCCCATATACTTTACCAGTATCTTTTTTACTTTTGTGCCATTTTTGTTAACAAAATCAAATAGTATTAAAGGCTTTAATCGGGATTTTATAGCACCGGATATCATACTAATCCCCAGTAATTTACTTTTTTTACAAAACTTTTTTACTAGAGCATTACAATCTAATGGTGTTATTTGGACTTTAAGTCTAGAAGTATTTTTCTATTTAGTGGCTCCATTCATATCTAAAAAAGTAGATGATAGAAAATTACTGCTATTTATTGTGCTTTCAGTTATTTGTTTTATATTCCACTCTTATGCTAAGTTGCCACATTTTCCTCTAATACAAGGGGGATTAAATGTTTTATTTTTAGGTTGGGCGTGGTGTTTAGGTTTTTACTTTTATAGAAATAAGAATCTACGATATTCAAGGTATTTACTGATTGGATTAGGGACAGTAGCACTAGGTCTATATGGTTCTCCAATTAGGATTATTACTTATCTGATCACCTGTTCTATACTAATTCTATCTCCAAAAATTAAGCTGCCTAAGCTAGTAGAAATTATATTTGATTTCGCAGGAAATATTTCCTATCCTTTATATTTAGTTCATGTCCCTAGTCTAATTATTGCTTACTCAATTTTAGGTTATAGACATTGGTTCTATTTAGTTGTTTTCAGTCTAGCTGTATCAACATTTTTCTATTATTTACTTGATTTTTACTCAAAAAATAGAAAGAAATTTTCTTCTACATAGTACTTGAATATTTAGATGTAGTGAGATAGTTAGACTTCATAGGCTGCGCCAACTAAAGACATGGCAACAATAGGAGCTGTAACTGCTCTGAGGATGCGGTGTCCGAGAGAAACGGGTTGAAAACCAACGTTAATTCCACTCTCCAACTCTGCTGGCGTCCATCCCCCCTCTGGGCCAGTGACAATGATTATAGTTTCTTGTCCGTTCTCTGTTGTCATTTGTTTTTTGTTTAAACAATCCCTCAAATGGGAATAATTACCCCGTGCTTCACAGATATATTTCTGGCTATTTCCCAATGACAAATGACGAGTGACTGATGACAACGCAGTATTAAAAGCAACAGGTTCTAAAATGGTCGGGACAAAAGAGCGCTCTGATTGCTCTGCGGCTTCGGCGGCGATTCTTCGCCAACGTTCGAGTTTTTGGGGACTGGGATTAAGTAAAGTGCGATCGCTCAATACCGGGGCAATAGTGGCTACTCCCAACTCCGTACAACTCCGGACGACTTCATCAAATCCATTGCCTTTAGGCAACGCCACCATCAGCGTAATTGATACAGGTAATTCTGTTTGCACCAAAAGTGGCTCTAAAACCTGTCCTTGCTCCCCTACAAGCTGCGTCAACCACCATTTACCTTGACCATCCATAGCAATAAAGCGATCGCCTTCCCGCAAACGCAACACACGTAATAAATAATGCTGTTGCTCGTGCGTCAGCAAAATTTGCCCTTGTTGGAGTTGAGAAGGTGCGATCGCAATTCTTTGCAGTTGAGACATTTTTCTGAATAAATTATTGTCCTGCTGTAGACATCTGCTGTCTAACCCAGGTACGGAAAGCACGAGTTGCGGCTATTTGTCCAACTTTCTTGCTTTCTTGGATAAATCGGGGAATCTCCGTCACCAGCACAGGGGCAAAAGTTGGACTACTATTACTTTGTGAGTATTGTCCACTGTTAAGGACGTAGATTCTCAGCACATTTCCATTATACCGCTCCCATATCTACCAGCATAGCTTTGAAGGTCTGCCAGCTGATGTTTTGCAGCACATCCCTAGTTTCTGCAAATTTTGCTGCTGTTACCATAATTCACCTTTCCTGTGGATGTATTACCCATACTAAAAACGGTTAGGAATTTTACTTTTAAACGCAGAGGTTCGCTGAGTTAAACGCAAAGGTACGCAAAGTTTTTGTTCAAGTTTTACCTCTGAAATTTATACCATCCTGTCAAGTCCAGATATTAGCCGTTTGCAGTATAAAGGGGTTTAACCCACGGAGGTGGGTTTTGTCTGTGTAGCTGCGACTTCTAGTCGCCGAGGCTAGTAACTTACGGCAGATTCTGAAAATAAGCTTCCAGCGCTGCATGTACCAAATCAGTCATCGGCTTTCCTTGACTTTCTGCGGCTGCTTTTAGCTGCAGATAAACCTCATCCTTCAAGCTTACCCGGCGGCGCGATTTGCCTAAACTGTTGGCTGCTAGAGGATCGTAGGTAGCGGTAAACTCTCGGATAGCATCAAAACCGACGCGATCGCAAAAATCACCAAAGCTTTCTTTTTGTTTCTTCGACTTTTTGAAGTAAACAAAAATCGGCTCTAGGAAGCTTTCTATGTCATTGTCGTGGAGCTTTTCGGTGTAAGCCTGTGCTAACCGTGTCTGGTTAGGTGAACCACCTAGCCATACTTGGTAGGATTCTGGCGCACTACCCACAAAAGCCAATTCTGCCATGTAAGGACGAGCGCAACCGTTGGGGCAGCCTGTCATCCTCACCACAAAATGCTCTTTTTGTAAACCTAATTTATCTAGTAAAGCGCGAATTCGGTCTAAAATACCGGGGATGGCGCGTTCTGATTCCGTAATCGCCAAGCCACAGGTAGGTAAAGCCGGACAAGCCATTGCAAACCTCACCAGAGGTTCAATGCTATTGGGATCAGCAACAACACCACGGCTGTCGAGAATATCTTGAATTGCTTGCTTGTTCTCTGGTGCGATGTCGTAAAAAATCAGATTTTGGTGTGGTGTGAGACGGATGGGTAAGTTAAACTGTTCGACAATTTCCCGCAAGGCGGTTTTCAGTAGAAACGAACCTTCATCTTTAACACGACCATTATCGATGGAAATACCTAAGAATAGTTTGCCATCGCCTTGTTCTTGCCAACCGAGGAAGTCTTGGTATTTAAACTCTGGCAGTTTTTTAAAGGGTGCGACTGGCTTACCGAAATATTCTTCGACTTTGGCGCGGAATTTATCGACACCCCAATCATTGATTAAATATTTTAATCTGGCGTGACGACGGTCTGAGCGATCGCCATAATCTCGTTGAGTAGCAACAATCGCCTTCACGATGTCGTAAACATCGCTTTTATCCACATAGCCAATAGGGTCTGCTAGTCTAGCGAAGGTTTCTTCTTTATTGTGTGTTCGTCCTAAGCCGCCACCAGCATAGACATTAAATCCTGTAAGTTCCCCCTTTTTATTTAGAATGACGACCAAAGTCAAGTCTTGAGAATACAAATCCACAGAATTATCGCCAGGTACCGTCACGCAAGCCTTGAACTTGCGCGGCATATAGTGAGTACCATAAATGGGTTCTGGATTATCGTGGATGATTGTCCCATTGCCATTGCGTTGTCGCGCTGCTGTAACTTCTGGGTTTTCTTCTCCACTAATAATCTTTTCTCCATCTAACCAAATTTCATAATAAGCGCCCGTTTGCGGAGATAACAAATCAGCAATATTTTGGGCATACTCCCAAGCATATTCATACTCAGGACGATTTTTAAACGGGGCTGGTGGCGCCATCACATTCCGATTGATATCACCACATGCGCCTAGAGTAGAACCCAGATTATTAACGATTGTCGCAATTGCTACCTTAAGATTTTTCTTTAAAATGCCGTGTAGTTGAAAACCTTGACGTGTAGTGGCGCGCAAGGTGTGGTTTCCATATTCATCAGCCAACTTGTCTAAAGCCAGATAGAGTTGCGGCGGTACTAAACCACCAGGGTTTTTCGTCCGCAACATCATCTGGTAATCTTTTTCCTGTCCCTTGACACGATTATCGCGGTTATCTTGTTGGTATGAGCCATGAAACTTGAGAAGTTGTATCGAGTCTTCACTAAAGTGAGTGGTGTCCTGAAGGATTTCAGTGGCTACAGGTTCACGCAAAAAATTACTGTTTTCCTTAATTCCTTCTACTTTAGAAGGCTTAGGTTGGGCGATCGGGGAAGGGGAGGATTTAACCATTGGAATTGTAATACTGTTCTCAGTAAGGCATCAGTAGCTGCCGAAGCTGTAGGTTGAAATAAGCACCCATTCGGCTAATTGATCCCCGAAAATCCGGTCGGAATTATGAGGAATATGTTAATTTTAACATGCCAAAAGCCGGCTTCGTCAGTGATGCAACACTTAACAAAACCAGCATATATTAGTATGCAGTTGTAAATAAACTCAATATTTTTTGGTTGTTGTTGACAGTTGACAGTCGGCTTAAACCATGTACTTATCAACAACATCTATATTCTCAACTAAAAAATTAGGAGTCAGAAATCTGATGATAAAAACCTCCTGACTTCTATCTTCTGAATTTCGACTTCAATCATTATTTTCAACTAAAAAGTTAGGAGTCAGAAATCTGATGATAAAAACCTCCTGACTTCTATCTTCTGAATTCTGACCCTCCATATACTTGTGAAATTTGCGGTTAGCTTATTCTGCCTCATCCTCTCTATTTGAAGCGATAGCCTAAACCACCTTGGATGCTAACAGCAGAACCAGCGCTGTTTTGATATGTTTTCATCCCTACGGTTGCATTACTGTAGAGAAGGAAGTTTTTAGCAACTTCAGACTCGACACCAGCTGTTAAGGCTACTCCATCTCTGTCGCCTACAGGGGTTTGTTTGCCATTTGCTTCTACAAAAGAGTAGCCAGCACCCAAGAAAACGTTAGTACCTTTAGCGATGGGCGCGTCTACGGAAACTTGTGGGATAATAGCTGTCGTCTGATCCGTAAAGAGGACTTGAGTACGTGCAGAAAATGGAGTAGCCCCCAATTTTAAACGCCCTGTTAAGTTACCACCAAATTGAGCATCTTGACCAATTTGTCCGCCATTAGTCACGCCTGCGGCCACACCAGCACCAATATAGCTAGCATCAGTACCTTTTTTTGTTTGAGCAGAGGCTTGTCCAGCAGAAAGAAAAAGAGGAGCAACTACCAAGGAAGACAATGCAGAAATTGTCACAAAAGACTTGATGAACCGTTTCATAATTTTGTCCAAATATTGAATGTTTGCTTTATATATTTCAAGTCGAAAGTTGAAGAATAATGTTCCAGATAATTACCAGATTTTGTTCAATGATTGTGGTTATTAATGCAGAACGAATAACATATTGTACTTATAATTAAAATGTTATAATTACGCGCAAGTAACTAAAAGATCCGATAATTTTAGCCAAAAGTAGTCTCTTTTTAAACTGGCACAATGATTATGAGTTCAAGTTAGTCAACAAAAAAGCTGAAGTATGAAATTACCCTACTACCCATCAAGGTATAGGAATCCGGTTTAATTTTTGAACAAAATTAGGTAGTTGTAGTAGCGTGGACAGCCTTAAATGTTGCAAAAAAAATGTAGGTTGGGTTGAGGCTTTGCGTAGGCGTAGCCTTAGAGCAGGGTAACCCAACAAATTTAGTTAATACTCACGATAAGACTTTTCACATAGGATGAAACAATAAGCTGTAACAACTACTGCAATAAGCTTTAGAGGGAATCTATAAAGTTAAGTTTTAGTAATTTTTATGGAGATTGAATAATGCTAACCGCTGCAAAAACGTTGTCTGGTTTGATAGGTTTATGTGTCGGTGATGCATTGGGTGTACCAGTGGAGTTTACCAGTCGCGCTGAAAGAGTTAAGTCGCCAGTCACAACGATGTTGGGTTATGGCACATGGAACCAACCAGCGGGAACTTGGTCTGATGACAGTTCTTTGACGTTTTGCTTGGCAGAAAGTCTTTGTAGGGGTTATTCTTTGGATGCTATAGCCAACTCATTCTGGCGTTGGTACAAGGACGCTTATTGGACTCCTCGTGGCGAATTATTTGATATTGGCAATACCACTCATGCGGCGATTATGCGCCTGAAGCAGGGGATTCTGCCACGAGAAGCAGGTGGCAAAGTAGAAAATACTAATGGCAATGGTTCTTTAATGAGAATATTGCCAATGGCTTATTGTCACAAAATCTTGACTTTCGGGGAATTAATTTCGCGGGTACATGATGTTTCAGCGATTACCCATGCCCATGCGCGATCGCAAATGTCCTGTGGCATATATATTACCATCGCCGTTGCCCTGTTAGCAGGCGCAGACCCCCAAACGGCCTATTTGCAAAGCTTAAACAAAATTCAGACAATTTATTCTGCACGTGAATATCTTTTAGAAAGACCGCACTTTGGTAGGATTTACAGCGGTGAAATCGCCCAGTTACCAGTGGAGGAGATTAATTCTGGCGGCTATGTTATTGATACTCTAGAAGCAGCCCTATGGTGCTTATTAAATAGCTCATCCTACTCAGAAGCCGTGTTGAAAGCTGTAAATTTGGGTGGAGATACCGACACTACCGCCGCTGTCACTGGCGGGTTAGCGGGAATTTACTACGGCGTGGAAAATATTCCCCAAGACTGGATTAACCAAATTGCCCGCAAACAGGACATTATTAACTTGGCAATGCGTTTTGAGGCAGCAATTTATAGTTAATTGGTCATTTGTCATTTGTTAAGAGTCAAGAGTCAAGAGTCAAGGGTTATTTCTCCTGTCTCCCGTCTCCTGCCTCCTGCCTCCTGCTTCCTATTCCCTTAAACTGAAGACAATGAATAAACCTGACCATCAATTAACAGGCGCGTGATGCCTTTAGCTTGCAGATGGGTACGAGCCTTTTGCAGCATTTTACTATCAGGAACTTTAATCACGCGATCGCGCTTGGTAGAAAAACGCTTTGCCACTCGATGGTTATCAAACACCGGCAAAGTTTTTTGCTGGTTTTCGATGTTGGGAATTTGCCCTAAATCACCAAAGTCCTTAAGTGGTCGGGTAATCAATTCTGAGGCACGGTCAATCACCAAATAACAAGTTTTCGGAAAATTAGCTGCTGATAATGGCAAAACTTGAACTGGTGCTTCACCGGGTCTGCGCCTTGTAACTAGAGGTCTTGACTCTTCAAAATCGTCATCATCTAAATCATCATCATCTAAATCATCATCATCTAAATCATCATCATCTAAATCTTCCTCCAAATCTTCCAAATCTTCTGGTTCATCTAGTAAATCTTCATCGAGGATTTGAGCAAAAACGTTAGCCGCTGGTTTAACATCCTCTAACTTCGGACTAGGAATACTGGGGATTTCTCGCAGTTTCGGTCCAGGGATGCTGGAGCTTTCTGACTGCTTTTTGTCCAAAAGTTCCAATTGCTCTACAGCTTGTGGCTTCAGTTTTACCTCAGCCGAAGAACGCCGCCGCACCCTTCTAATTGCGTGGGTAGAGTCATCACCATCATCCTCTTCTTGGGGTTCCTCTACTAACGCTACTACTGGCTCAACCGGGGACAACTCCAACCGCTGGCTTTCGCTGCAGGGAAGTTCTTTTTCTAGCTGTGGCTGACTTAACAGCGGCAATTGCTCATAGCTTACTTGCGCTCTACCCTCTGGAGTTCTAGCAGCACGTTTTAAGGAAACGAGGTATTCGTACTCATCTTCAGGTAAGGTACTTTTAAGCAGACGGCTAATTGTCGAGTTACTCACACCATAGCGTTCCGCCAAAGTTGAGGTTGTTTCGGCAGTTTCTCGATATAACTTCAGAATTTCTTGCTTGTCAGGTTCTGTTAATTTTCTCACGGTAGACACCAAAAATCTTTTCTAAGCTCGTTTTCTTCCGCGCTCTCGCCGCGATCGGCTCAATGATGTGTCGTATTCTAAGGTAGCACCCATGCTAAACAAAACTCCGCTAAAGACCCAAAATACTTCTAGGATTTCCCCACTTTGGTAACTGGGTCCCTGGGCGTATTTAAACCACATATCTGCAATGTAGAGCGAAAACGCTGCAGCTGCAATCATTCTCCACGATTGGGCGACTCGCCCTCCCCAAAAGGCTAACAGCAAAGTGGTGGCAATGATCAACATGGCTACGTCGCTAACCACATAAAACCAATTCAAAATAGTGACTAGCAAATCCGAGGTTTTCGCCTGTTGCATGGAAATCCACCAAGCCAACAAACTCCCAAAGACCGCAATGGCCAATACAATCAGCCATTGCCATTTTTCTAAGTTGATTCGCCTATGAGCTGCTGCCAATGTTAGTCCTGTACCCAAAAACAGATAAGTTATTACAAAAAACACATCACCAATAGACACATCCGGTTCTTCTTTTAAAACTATTTCCGTATAACCGAAAAATATCCCTCCCAGGAAATAGGACAGCATACCTATGCCGATAGCCAGCCAAACATTCCGACCACTGACAATTTGTGGACTACGCCAATTCCTTAAGCATAAGACACCAGCACTCAGGTAAGCTAAGGCTTCAAAAATATTTGTACCAATCACATACCACTCAGCACGACTTTCGCTGCCATCTGCTCCTGGAACTTTAGCGCTAAACAATAGAAAGTATAACAGTGCCAGCACAGCCCAGCCAATGTTCAACAAAATGATGTTTTGAGTGGTGAAAATAGATTTAGAACGATATGAATTGTCGTAAGAACTACTCATAGGACTTGACTTATGTAAATACACTCTGGCAGTATTTGGCTAGCGGGACTGTGTGGGAAGCAGTGTAGACGCTAACCAATTAGTGAATTGTTTTGGCATAGACAAACAGACGCCACGAACATTTTGCCCTTGGCGGCAGTTTTTTCCCACAATTTCTATGCTATTGCCACAGTTTACTCATTGGAGATTGATTTAGCCAACTGATAAACAGCGATCGCTCTCCTTCTGGCATATCCTGTAACCGATCAACCACTGGATGAGCAAAGTTAGCATTCCCAAAATAGGTTTTCCCTAATCTATGCAGCTCTTGCAAGCAGATAACTACATGATTTTCCTGCCAAGGTGGCAGTTTACCAGTATCTAGTGGATCTTGAATTAGCAAGCTTTTCACTGCTTCTGGTGAAGATGTTTTGGGGAATTGCTTCTGTCGCATAAACTCAGCCATATCTTTCTCAAATAAAGCCGCTTGCCTAGTCCCTAAAAAATCTTCGATGTCCATATAAACAGCTTGCAGTAAAAAAATACTGGCTTGGACAAAAATCCCCGTCTTGGCATGACCGCCTGTATCACTGTCTAGCTGCTCTAAGCGTACTTTACCCCAGACGCTATAGCGCTCAGGTTCCTCCAGTAAAACACAGGCTTTACCGCGATTATCGGTTAATTCTCTCCACAAGCCTCTAGCTTCTTCCTCTTGACTAGCTTTAAAAACGCTAATCAAGCGAAAGGTTTGCCCCTGATAATGTAGGATCGGCACCTGCTGATCCCGCTTTGGGTGCTGAATGCTTGATATTTCAACATCCTGCCGTTTGAGAATAAACATGGCACTAGCAAATAACTCCTCACAGGGGCTTTCTCGATATGCGATTTATAATGCCATTTGGCAGCATCGCCAAGAGTGCGATTACTTAGCGGGCCATCAGGGCGAACTTCGTCGCAATAGCGAAAAGCTACCCTATGGTTAGCTGCCGAGAGGGCTTCTACGCTAAGGGGTACAGTACCCATTGACAATACAATATATCTAAGCGATCGCCCATTTGCTGCGTTTTTAGTGTACATCGACTGTCTAGCGACTAGCATCTTAGCCTTGCTAGTACCAAATCTGCAATTTTAGCTTGCTTGTTGTTAGAAAAAAGGGATATAATCTGGTAGTATGACTCTTCTAAGAGCCATGATATTAATTTGGGCGCGTAACTCAGTTGGATAGAGTATCCGCCTTCTAAGCGGATTGCCGCAGGTTCGAGCCCTGCCGCGCCTGTTTTGACTAAATACGAACTTTCAAGCAGCCTTTTTATGATAAATTCTCTTAAAGGCTTAAGTTATAGTCTAAATGCACCACACTAAAGACAAGGGTGATCTTGCCGCTGCTAAAGTAATAGCAGATTTAGTTGAGAAGGAATACTCTATTTTTGTACCAGTAGTTACTGAACACGCCCCTTTTGACTTGATTGCCTATAAAGATGGAAAATGCTACAGAATTCAAGCTAAATATTCAGCTAATAACTGTGTCAGCAATAGAAGTACTTGGGCAGACAGAAACGGTAATCATCAGAAAAAGTATCAACTCAACGACTTTGACTTCTATGGTGTTTATTTACCAGATTTAAACAAAGTAGTATATCCATCAATTAAGTTTGGTGGTTGTCGCATTAGGTCAACACCACCTAAATCGCCTAATCCTTTTTACTGGTGGGAAGATTTTCGAGATTTTACGGAAGCAGCACCTAAGCGAACATACAAGGAATTTGGAGTCGATTTGACAACCAGAAAGATGAAGAGTGCTGAGTTCCGAGTGCTGAGTGCTGAGTTAAAAAGACCACCCACGTTCGCGCAGCGTCTCCGACAGGAGAGGGGTGGGGTATCAACCTTCTCCAGTATTAAAAGATTCCGCCCACAAGGGGCGGGGCATTTACCAAGTGCAAAAGTACTGAGTACCCGTTAATTTACTCAGCACTCAGGACTCAGCACTCAGTACTGAGTATGGTGAATCCAGATTCTAGAATTCACACCAGAAAAGTAGAAAGACCATCAAAAGAAGAATTAGAGAAATGGGTGTGGGAAAAGCCGACAGCACAAATCGGTAGAGATTTTGGTGTATCTGACAAGGCTGTAGAGAAATGGTGCAAGGCTTATGGGTTAGAGAAGCCACCGAGAGGATATTGGGTGAAGAAGTCCTATGGGAAAGTAGACAAATAGTTAAAAGACTGTCGTTGAACTGGATTTATCTTTTTTCTCTACTGTTGCTATCTAAGTCATTTTACGTATATCTATAGTTATTCAAGATACTTGGTAATTAAAAAATAGTTAACTAACATACATTTCACTAAAAGCTTACCTATTCTTAACCTGCCGCAACTAGAGTAGCCAAAGACAATCTAAAAATTGTTTTCTATGTCACTTATTGGTGGATATAATGTAATGTATTAAACCAATTAGCATACTTAATATTAGTATATCTTATACTAGCTCAAGGCAAATCAAGAGTATTAATACTGAGTTTTTTCGGCTTACACAATTAAGAATGCTACAATTCAAAAGTCTACCCTAGCATCTTGTGTTATGAAGCATTATTCCCGTTTTCAGTAATACGGCATGGTTTAAACAAGAACAACAAAGACAGCTACATAGCACCGTCTTAAGTTTAGGCTGACTATGATACTAAACACAGTTAGTGGATGTGCGATCGCCATCAAGCAGCAAAAAGCAATGGTATTTTAGGGAATAGCCCTCAGTATTCAAGTGCCAAAAAATACCTTATCTCTATCTATTCCGTAAGGGTTCATCGTCATAGATTTAACAGAGGATGCTGGTGTGAGCAATTATGAACAAAAGAATAAATAACAAGAGGTAGTTTCGGTGATGTCTAATTATATAAATCATTATCACATGATCTCCCATTAGACTTAGGTAAGAAAATGTATGGATGATGACAGACTTTTCTGATATAAAGTTCAACAATGCAGTAAAAAGTAACACTGATAACAAAAGTGAACTAGTCATCTGCTCGATTTTATCTAGCCACAACGCCGCATGGTTGATTTCTCAATCTTGGTAAAAATACAGGTAAAACTTTTGAACCTACCTTACTGCTGACTAGTAAATAATGTGCTGAATCAACACAGTAGGAGAATTAAATAGTATTTGTCAAAACCAAGTACAACAAGCAGCTAGAAAATTTTATTTACCAAAGCTTCATGCTAACAACCTTCGGTAAGGCTTAGTTTTAAGAGTCACAGTAAAACTCCTGCTTATGCCAGCAAACTAAAAGTTCCCCGTACTTAGCTAACATCGACCCTATTGAAAATAATTCGCAATTAGGATAATATACCATCCAGTAAGGAAAAAAACACTTGGTACACCTTATGGTGAGTCCTTGAAGAGACCGAAGCTCAACCGGTACTAGTAACGCACGTTATTTTTATGTGCATACCTATAACCCTGCTAATTAGCTAGATCATGGGATTACTGACGAAGGTATTATCAAAAGACATTCAAACTATTCTTGCTTATAAGTAGCAAAGGCCAAACCATCTAGATAAATTCCCAGGTTCAAGACTTATATATGTTCTCACATCTAATCTTTGGGTTAATTGTGAAAGTTACAGTCACCAATACTACATTATCTTGAATTCAATTCTACTGAAAGATGCTTATACTCCTTGGCAAATCGCCCTAATAACTGTAGCAATCTTTACATACAAAAAACATTTCTACCCTATTAAACCCACACATTATGTATTCTACAAGTCGTCCCCCAAATTCTTCTACTGCATCAATTAACTCTACTCTAAGCGGACAATTACCTCAAAAGTTATTTACTCGTAAGGAAGTAATTTCTCCACGGAATGATGTGCTGTGGCGCATAGATCGCGGAGCAGTTCGTACCTTAACATGGAGTGAAGACGGGACATTTATCACTCTCGGTTATTGGGGTTCAGGCGATATAATCGGATACCCACTGTCAAAAGTCAAACCCTACCAAATTGAATGTTTGACGAGCGTAGAGGTGAGCATTGTACCCCCTCATCTTTGGCATCAGGATATCAATGCTTTATTGTCTCACATTCAACAAGCTGAAGAGCTTTTAAGCATAGTACATCGCAAACCAATTTCGCTCAGATTGTGGCAATTTCTGGTATGGTTAAGTGAAAAGTTCGGTCGGGAAGTGGAACAGGGTCAGCTAATTGACCTCAATGTCACTCATCAGGAAATGGCAGAGGTGTTAAATACAACAAGAGTGACTGTAACAAGACTGTTACAGCAATTTGAGGAAGATGGAACACTTGTGCGCCACAAACGCCGTATTATTCTGATCTCATCAAACAATATAGCCAGAAAATAATTAAAAATTGTAGTGGTTGACTGGTAAGTACTTGGACAGAAATATTTACAGTCATTGCGTAGCCTTCGCCTGCATTCCGCTCCCCTTTTCTAGGAGAGGCTGCGCCAACGGGACGCGGCGTGCTAAGCGAAGCTATGCCGAAGGCTTTACGCTCCATACCCTTCTCCTGCGGAGACGCTGCGCGAACGGGAAGGCTTCGCCTACGCAATGACTTTGTGTAATTAATTCTGTCTGACTACTTATCAATTACTGTAGATTGTAGTATGTTGAATAAGGCGTTTTTTGAGTAAATTTCCTGAGAATGAAAACTTCATTCTGAGGAATTTATTTTATGATTGGATGTAATAGGTGTGAGTGAAATTACGAACATGACAAAAACATTTTGGGGACTTGTAAAAATTAGTCCAGTTGCTGTTGTGGCCACATTTTTTGCTGCTAACAGCGCTTTAGCTGCTGAAGTCAACGAGCAGGTAACAACTGTTGGTCAGTTGTCCCAAGAGTCTAACAACATGAGTCAGGTGACTTCTGTTTCGCAGTTTTCTGATGTGCAGCCTACAGATTGGGCGTTCCAAGCTTTGCAATCTTTGGTTGAGCGTTATGGCTGTATTGCAGGTTATCCCAATGGCACTTACCGTGGTAATCGTGCTTTAACCCGTTATGAATTTGCTGCAGGTTTGAACGCCTGTTTAGACAGGGTTAACGAATTAATTGCTACAGCCACGGCTGATTTAGTAACTAAGCAAGATTTAGCTACCTTACAGCGGTTACAAGAAGAATTTTCTGCTGAATTAGCCACCCTGCGCGGTCGTGTAGATAGTCTAGAAGCCCGCACTGCGACTCTAGAGGCGCAACAGTTCTCCACCACCACTAAGCTAGTTGGAGAAGCGATTTTTAATGTGTCTCAGGCTTTTGGTGACAGAGTAGCGGTTCGTGATGGTCTGACTCCAAGTGCAAAACTAGAAAGCAACACCACTTTCTCTGATCGGGTGCGCTTGAACTTATATAGCAGTTTCACTGGTAAAGACCAGTTGCAAATTCGTTTAAATGCTGGAAACATCGTTTCTAACAGCACTGTAACTGGTACTAACCAAAGCCGCTTGGGCTATGATGGCGGCAGTACTAACGCTGTTGAAATTGATAAAATCAACTACGCTTTCAACTTTAGTGACGCTATACGTATCAAAGTTGATGCTTCTGGGGCTGAGTTGTATGAAAACGTCAACACCTTCAACCCAGACTTTTCTAGTTCTGGGAGAGGTGCGCTCTCTCGCTACGGACGTTTTAGCCCTATTTATCGTCAAGGTGCTAAAGGTGCTGGTTTAACTTTCACTTACAGTCCTCAGAAAAGTCCAATCAGCTTTAGTGCGGCTTATTTAGCTAGCAATGCTAATAATCCTACTCCTAGTAACGGGGTTTTTGATGGTAGTAACACCATCTTTGGTCAGTTAAGTTTTAAACCGAGCCAAGCTTTCAACATCGGTTTCACATACGCCCGCAGTTATCAAACTACTCCTAACCTGTTTGATTCTACAGGTAGTGCTTTTGCAAATAATCCTTTTGGTGGCTCTCGTACTGAGTCCAATAACTATGGTGTAGAAGCTACTTTCCAACCTAGCTCTAAGTTGACTGTTGGTGGTTGGGCTGGTTACACCACAGCAGACTCTCTTACTGGTGCTAGAAGAGATGCAGATTTCTTCTACTGGGGTGCAACTCTGGGTGTGAAGGATTTTGGCAGACAAGGTAACGTTTTAGGTGTGATATTTGGTCAACCACCTAAAGTTACTGGTGGTAGCGTTGGTAAAGAAGGCGGTACTACCTATCATCTAGAAGGTCTCTACAAGGTGAAGGTTAGCGATAATATTGCTGTTACTCCTGGGTTGTTGGTAATCTTCAATCCTGAAAATAATGACAGCAACGATAATGTGTACGTTGGTACTCTCCGTACAACCTTCACTTTCTAGTTGCGATATCCCTGACTTCTTGAAGAAGTCGGGGATCTAAACGCCACGAATGAGGAGTCTTATCAGCTATTCGCCAGCAGTATCCGCATAAGAGTGAGCTTTTGTGTGGCTAAAAAGGATTAAAGTCTGGCTGGTTTGATAAATCAGTTGGGGGACGATCGCTACTCCATGCCCACCATACACAGCCACAGTGACAGTTGTAAAACTCTTGCCATTTGCGACGATGGTCTTCTGTCATCACAGGCGATCGCCGATTTAGCCAAACTTTTTCAGCTTCTAGGCTGCTTGATTTGCAATTAGGACAACAAAACTCATAAGCATGAATTGCCTGATTTGTCCATTCGGGCGGGATGGGAGCGAAAGCGTCCATGTAGTTAAAAATTTAATCTTGATGGTTATCCAAAACTCTGACGTTTTGAACTTGTAAGCAAGCGGGTACCATAGAATCCCGCCACATTATACAATGATTTAATCAGTATTTTTATGGTTTTGTGTGTCTCTTTGACAAACTGCAATTTAAGGCAGTTTTTAGCATCCTGTGTGAGATTCTCACAAATCGAAGACTAGCACGAAAAGTTTATCTTTTACGGAATTATTTACTATGCATAATCCGGCCAATAATTAAAATTATGGAGCCAAAGGTCGAAATTCGCCGTTTATTAGATGTCATGCCCGCTTCTGGTCGCATGACAGTCAAAATCACCAGTAAGCCGGAGCAGACTCAAGTAATTGATGCTTCCTTTCCATTACCTTGGAATCGGGAGCGCCCATTACATATTAATTTTGATTTGTGGCAACGTCTGACAAAACCACAACGAGATTTGTTGATGTTGCAAATGGTGAGCTGGTTAACAGGGGTAAGGTGGTTTAAGCCCGATATTTATCAAGGTGTAGTATTAGTAGGGCTGTTAGGTGGATTAGTAGAATCGGCACAGTCAGATGTGGTGGGTGTGGCGATCGCACTGGGATTAAGTGCGATCGCTGGGTTTCGCATCTGGCGCACTAACAAATCTCAAGAGTCAGATTTAAATGCGGATGCTGCTGCTATTCGGGTAGCACAACGCCGGGGATATTCAGAAGCGGAAGCCGCTGAACATTTATTATCTGCAATTGAGACTGTAGCTAAGATTGAAGGACGTTCTGGGTTAAATTTTAACGAGTTGATTCGTTCTCAAAACTTGCGGGCGATCGCTGGTTTATCATCAGTGGGTGTACCAGAAAGTCATAAAAGGCAATAGGCAAGAGTCAAGAGTCAAGAGTCAATAGGCAAGAGTCAAGAGGTTCTTCTCCCAGTACCCAATCCCCAGTCCCCAGTCCCTACTTCACCTCAGTTACCCGCCAGCTAAGTTTCAAATTTACCCAGAAATTCCAGATTGTCGCAATGGCGATCGCAATCAAATTGGCGATGTAGCGGTTAGAAATCAGGAAATTGTATACCAGGTTCAACAACAGTACATTTAAGACTAGCCCGGCAAGACAAATAATATTAAATTTTAAAAAGCGCTTGAGACGTTGACGCCATTCCTGCTGCTGCATAGAGACATCAGCAAAAGTCCAAGCGTCATTCCACAAAAAATTATTAAAAATGGCAATTTCCCCAGCTATGATCTTGCTACGAGTCAGTGGCAAATGTAGAGTACTATCATCACTGAGCAAATAAAGCACAGTCATATCCACAAATACCCCACTCAGTCCTACCAAGCCAAAGCGGAGAAATCGACCAATCGGGAAGCCATGCAGTATCCCTGTGGACAAGCGTAGCCTTAATAAGTGGTGTAGATAATCCACATATTGCTTCCATGTCACCTTGCTTTCACCCTCTGTACGCTCGCAAAATACATAGCCGACTTCGGCAATTTCTCGCACTTTACCGCGCCCAATGACTTCCAAAAGGATTTTATATCCAATGGGATTGAGTGTAGCACCCGCTACACAAGCACGACGTACCATAAAGTAACCACTCATGGGATCAGAAACTCTCCCTAGTACCCCTGGTAGAACAATCAATCCCAAAACCTGAGCGCCACGAGATAAGAAACGCCTGACAACACTCCAACTACTGACACCGCCTCCATCCACATGACGGCTAGCTACAGCTAAATCTGCTCCCTGCTCAATTGCACTCAATAGCTGCATTAAAACTTCTGGTGGATGTTGCAAATCACCATCGATCACCCCTAATATATGCCCCCTTGCTACCTGCCAACCACGAATCACCGCTGAAGAAAGTCCCCGCTCTTGTTGACGGCGCATCACCTGCAATTGTGGATATTCTGCGATGAGCGATTGTGCTACTTCCCACGTGCGATCTGGACTATCATCATCTACTACAATTAATTCATAGTCTCCTGGGATCGACTCATCCAGCATCTGAGTCAATATTTTGATGACATTCTCGATATTGTCACGCTCTTTGTAAGTCGGAATGACTAAAGAAAGGAGGATGCCTTTACTACCTGTATTGACGCTGGGAGTCAGCCCTTCAGAAATTTGTAATAGCCCAGTTGGGACTGACAAAAGTAAATTAGTTTCTTCGATCATGCTGATTGACAAAAAAGTTTTGTAAGCAAGAATTTTGCAGCAATTGTGCTATTCACAACCTCGTATTAGTGCAGGAATTACCCAAGATACGCTGTACATAAGGGTAATACCCTGCCTTAAGCCGTACTCTCCGAGAAGCCGCCTCCGGCGTCTACCGCGTCTACATGAATTCCCCTACGTAATAATAGATTTTTCAATTATTTTTGCGTAAGTCCTATAGTTTTTTCTAAATATTCGTTCTGATAAATTTTATTCTAAATCTGGTTTTTATTTCCCTCAAAAATTCCTGGCAAAATATATAGTAGTAAATTGGTTGTCACTCATAACTTGTGAAACAGAAAAATATTGATGCTATCCTCGACCATTCTTTGATGGGGTACGATATATCTCCGGCAGAGGGAGCAGTATTATTAACACAAACAGATCCTGAAGCGATCGCGGCTATTCGCACTACAGCTAATCAACTGCGCCACATGCAAGCAGGTGATACAGTCACCTACGTAATTAACCGTAATATCAACTTTACTAATATTTGTGAGCAGCACTGTAGTTTTTGTGCTTTCCGCCGGGATGATGGTGACACAGATGCTTATTGGTTAGATTGGGCACAAATTTTAGAAAAGGCGGCGGATGGAGTGCGGCGGGGTGCAACAGAAATCTGTATGCAAGGGGGATTAAATCCAGAAGCCAAAGTTAATGGTAAATCATTACCCTATTACCTCAAGCTAGTAGCAACCATCAAACAGGAATTCCCTCAGTTGCACTTACATGCTTTCTCTCCCCAAGAAGTTCAATTTATCGCCAGACTAGACGGGCTAGAGTATGCTGAGGTAATTATGGCTTTGCGGGATGCTGGCGTTAATTCCATGCCAGGAACAGCAGCCGAGGTATTAGATGATGCGGTACGACGGGTATTGTGTCCGGAGAAGATTGACACAAACACTTGGCTAGAGATTGTCAGTACGGCTCACAAATTAGGTTTACATACTACTAGTACAATGCTGTCAGGGCATATTGAAACCCCAGAGCAGCAAATGACGCATTTAGAAAAATTGCGATCGCTGCAAAAAACCGCTGTCAATCAGGAATACCCAGCCAAAATTACCGAATTTATTTTATTACCCTTCGTGGGACAAGAAGCCCCCAAATCCTTGCGTCGTCGTGTGGGGCGCGATCAACCAGTGTTGAGTGATGCGCTGCTACTAGGTGCTGTCGCCCGAATTTTCTTAGGAAATTGGATTCCCAACCATCAACCAAGTTGGGTAAAACTGGGGCTTGACTGTGCTACAGAAGCCTTAGTTTGGGGTTGCAACGATATCGGCGGCACATTAATGGAGGAGCATATTACCACAATGGCAGGTGCTGTAGGTGGTACCTGTATGGAAGTGGAAACCTTACAAACAGCGATCGCTTCTCTAGGACGACCATACCAGCAAAGGGACACTCTTTATAAATTTTTCACTCAGGACTCAGGACTCAGGACTCAGCACTCTATATGATCCCCAAGATACCAATCCAAGATACTATGGACGTTGATTTATGCGTTGTTTCAAGTAATGCTTATGAAGCGCTATTGGTCGCGTCTGCTTGCCCTAGTATTAGTTGTAGCCATTGGCTTAATGGGCTGTTCTAGTCCGGATAGTTTAACAGGGGATTATCGCCAAGACACCTTAACGGTAGTCACAGTTATGAGAAATGCCCTAGAGTTAACGCCAGATTCACCAGATAGAGCAGCAATTCAGGCAGAAACGCGTCAAAAAATAAATGACTTTTCCGCTCGTTACCAGCGGGCCAATTCTGTTTCTACTCTTGGCTCCTTTACTACCATACGAACAGCCCTTAACTCTCTAGCCGGACATTATAGTTCTTATCCCAATCGTCCAGTACCAGAAAAGCTGAAAAATCGCTTAGAGAAGGAGTTAAATCAGGTAGAGGCAGCACTGAGGCGTGGTGCTTAAATATCCCTTATCTTATAGTCAAGAGTCAAACTGTTTGATTCTTGACTATAAGTGGTTGCGTTAACTCTTTGTTGGGTCTGAGTTTAAAATTTGGGATTGTGAATTTGGATTTAAATAAATTAACGTTGATGCCGCATTAGTGCGATTTAGGCACAAATTAAACAACCTTTGAATCAGTTAACAGTTATCAGTTAACAGTTACCAGAGGTTCAGTCGTGGCTCAAATCCCCGACTGAAAGCCTGAAAATTAACTGCATAAAACAAGGTGGCAACAAAAATAGGGGTTTAAAAGTCTTTCGCAGATAGACTTCAAAGCCCCTATTTTGTCCTATGGAAAAAGGGTACTGGGGATTAGGTGTTAATTACTGAGGCATGAAGGGGAATTATTAATTATTCAATGACTTCCCCATCTCCTCCTGCTCTCACAAGTACCCAATCCTAACTGTTTTATCCTTCTACTTTTTAGGTATGTCTAACCGTCCCTTAAATTTTGCAAAACCAATATTATTTTGGCGCAGCCTGTTTGCTGCCATTTTCAGCAGTACTATGTTGACTCCCAACTTAGGGGTACAACCAGCAGTAGCACAAGTAACAGGATATTGCCAACTGTCGCCGGCAGAGTCAAAAGCAAAAGAAAAATTACGTTTGTCAGCACTCAAAGGCAATCAAGAGGAGCAAAAACGCTATCAGCAGTTGTTAAAACA
Organism: Calothrix sp. PCC 7507; assembly: GCF_000316575.1. Classification (GTDB taxonomy): domain Bacteria; phylum Cyanobacteriota; class Cyanobacteriia; order Cyanobacteriales; family Nostocaceae; genus Fortiea. The sequence goes on from NC_019682.1 coordinate 2,234,910, forward strand.
ACATGCAGAAGAATTACAGGATTGTCGCAATCGCACTTGGCCACGAAATCAAGCTATTTGGTTACGGTTATATCCTTGTGACAATCAAGCAGGGACAATTGACCATATTATGGATCGGATTGTCAACCGTGGCTATAACCAAGTTTATTTAGAAGTTTTTTACGACGGGCAGGTACTATTACCAGCAGCGGCTAACCCCACAGCTTGGCCTTCTGTCATTCGCACTCCAGGCGCAGCAAAAGTAGATTTACTCGCTACAGCAATTCAAAAAGGGCGACAACGCGGTTTGAAGGTATACGCCTGGATGTTTACCATGAATTTCGGCTATACCTATGCCCAGCGCCGAGATAGAGAAGGGGCGATCGCTCGTAATGGCAAAGGTCAAACTAGCTTGTATGTTGTAGATAATAGCTCTCAAGTATTTATTGACCCTTATAACGTCCAAGCAAAGCGCGATTATTACCAACTTGTACAGCAAGTGCTGCGTCGTCGCCCGGATGGGCTGCTATTTGACTATGTGCGCTATCCACGACAAGCTGGCAGTGATTCTATTGCTACCAAAGTCACAGATTTATGGCTATTTAGTGAAGCCACCCAAACAGCTCTATTTCAAAGGGCGCAGAATAACAAAGGGCTAGACTTAATTCGTCGCTTTTTGAGTAAGGGATATGTGACTGCAGGTGATATCGCTGAAGTCGATCAACTGTATCCTCAAGAAGGAGAACCTATGTGGCAAGGACGCACGCCATCGTCAGCACAAAAGTCCATCCTGACTCCAACTAACAGGCAACCACTTTTACAATCAGAGTTGTGGCATTTCGCCGTTGCCCATGCCATGCAAGGTATAGTGGATTTTGTCAACTTAGCTAGTTATCCAGGCAAGCAGCAAGGTATTCCTTCGGGAGTGGTGTTTTTCCCAGAAGGCAACCAAAACTTGGGACAAGGCTATGATTCTCGCTTGCAACCTTGGGATAGGTTCCCTAGTTTTATAGAATGGCATCCCATGTCTTATGCCACTTGCGGTAACGTCAGTTGTATTGTGGCTCAGGTGCAAAGGGTGTTGAGTATAGCAAAACCAGATACCCAGGTGATTCCAGCCTTAGCGGGTAAATGGGGAGCATCAATTAGTAATCGTCCACCGCTAGAAGAGCAAATGCAGGCACTCCGTAAACTCGCCCCCAAGATCAATGGAGTTAGCCATTTTGCTTATTCTTGGCAATACCCCGATCACGATAGCGATCGCAAGTTCTGTCGCGCTCAGTAGTGGGTGCTTAGTTCCATTGAAAGAATTCAGAAGCAATATGTATTCTGACTCTTTGGTGGAGCTTTCTTTAAATTAATTATTCTCAATAATGTAATTAGTAATACAGACGAAAATAATGTAGTTATATTTATAGTCAGTAATTTTAGTGTTACATTGCGACAGAAAAGTTGAAAAATTAAATAATTCATAAGTATTATTAACAAAGCCAGTAAATTGAATAACATAGAGAAAATATGTGCATAAAGGTATTAAATGGAGCCATTACAAAAAGAGATCCTAGCTTTGAGTCATAAAGTGGATGCTATCTATCAAGTTATTGAGCAGATGGAAAGTAAAGTGTCTCAAGCTTTATCAGATTGCTCTTTAGCCAAAACACAGGCAGAAAATAGTTATACAGAAAATGGCGAACCTCTGCGCTACCAATTCAAAGGGCATCTCAATTTAAATCCGGAACTAGAACACAAGGATGTATTGGCGGATGGCATGTATTTCGACATGAATCGTCAGAGTGGAGACAAACTCTTAACACCAGAAATTCAAATACAACGGCTGACAGCGCAATTAACAGCAGCATATAACCGCATTGCCGCTCTAGAAGAACAATTGCTGAGAGAGAGAATTCACTAATGTAGTCAGGAAGTAGGAGGTAGGAGTCGGGAGGTAGGAGGTAGGAGGTAGGAGTAAAATATCTAAATATTAATTAATGAGGGTTACCAATTCTGGATGAGTTTGGTATCTTTTTTATTAGTTAATTTAGCTATTAAATTGGCTCAGACGCTCAAATTGCGATTCGATCGCTGCTAAAAGTTGATGTTGCTGCCAATTTAAGCCCAGATGAGCAGCGATCGCAGCACCACCAGCACCCATACCTTCCTTAACGAAGCCCTGTTCATAGGCTCGAAGTTGAGGATAACGAGACTCAGCAAAGCTCAATTGAGTGGCTAGTAAGCATGGGCTAATTCCGCCCTGATTTATGGTGCGGGCTAATTCCACCGTACCACCCGTGGGGTCTTCTGCTACCCAGCGAGTTGTGCCGACAACTACTGCTTCTGGTTGCCAAGATAAGGTATAAGTTTGAGCGATCGCACTCGTCAAAGCATAAACTGCCAGCATTTGTGTACCACCGGCTAACATGACACCACAACTGCGACTAGCAGCGATCGCCATTCCCGCCACCACCACCTGCATTGGATCACCCACCGCCGCTACTAATTCCAGAGGATCAATGAGGGGGGATGAGGAATAATTCTTCAATGCTCCCCTATCTCCCCCAACTCCTCCACCCCGCCTCATCCTCTCTAAACCAGTCTGTACTAACTCCCACTTCTGTCCGTGGTTACAAATAGGATGGCTACTGTTGACCTTACCTACAGCCTCTACACCCAAGCCAGTTAAAATAGATAGTGCTGTTGTCGTACCACCCACCACACACTCACCTAAAATCAGATACCCCTGTGGAATTTGATATGCTAGCTGCGAACCCCAAAGCAGCCCTTGTTCTAGCAAATGGCGGACTGTTGCTAGTTTCATCGCCGCACCTGAACTTAAACATCTAGCAGGAGTTCCACCCAAATCAATTGTTGGTACAGCCGGGGGTTGGGGTAAACCAGCATTAAAAATATGAACTGGAATCTTCAGCGCCTCAACCACAGCACGGGAAATCAGCACAGGCGAAGCACCTGCTGCTAGTGGTGGTAGGGGGTATTGGGGCTGATATTCCGGGCCATAGTATAGAAACTCAGCATCTGCACAAGCAGTATATCGCCGATCCTCTGGAGTGCGTCCAGCTGCAGAAATTCCTGGAATCAACCCAGTTTCAGTAAATCCTAAAATACAGGCGAACAAAGGTAAGCGATCGCGATACTTAGCGATCCATGCTTCTCCCTGTAAAATTTCGGTATAGATGTTAATCAAGTCATTAGTCATTTGTCATAGAAAAAACTATTGCCTATACTTCGGCTCCGCTCAGTACAAGTTGCCTATTGCCTTCTTCGATGACTAACTTTCATAATCCATTAGAACCTGTATCCAGTTGGGCGGACGGGGGATGGGATTACCTAGGCGATCCAACAATAGCCATGCTGCTAGGTGGACTACAAATAGGTAAATAAAATTATTGAGCAAAATTACAGCGATCGCGCCGATTTGAATAAAAAATACACTAGGATTCGCCAATACTTGTAACTTCAGAAAAATCCACTCTGTAATTTCTGTCACTTGGTTAATTACATAAACCCATAAGTCTTCGCCCGACAACACAGACAATAACCAGATGCGGAAAAAGATGCCCAAAGTCGCCAACAGCGTACCTAATGTAATGGAAACAATCCAGGGTACACGACGATTCCATGTTGCACCCAACAGGACACCCATAAAAGCATAGGGCATGACAAATAGCAAACTACGAATCGGCCCCATCAGCACCGCTAGCAGCAAACCACAGGTGAGTGCAGCCATCCAGGCGGCTCGCTTGCCCCAGCGGAGGTAAACTAAAGCGATCGGTATGGGAAAAAATATCCGTAAAACTGGCCCCAAGGGAAAATAAAAATTGACAAACCAAATCAGACTAGCAGCACTGGACAAAAACGCCGTTTCTACCATCCTCAAGGGTGCATCAACTTTCAATTGAGGCTGTTCTAACTTGTCTTGTTGATCTAACCATTGATTTTGCGCGGGTTGCGATTCAGGGGATGAGCCTGACTCCGGCTCATCTGGCAGGGAATCTAAAATGCTCATGTTACAGTTATCAGTTATCAGTTGCTTGTACTGAGCGAAGCCGAAGTGTCAGTTTCGTGGGATGTGTAAAGGTAGATTGAAACTCAAGCCAATACACCCTGGCTAACCGTTCACTGTTTACTGGGTTTAAACTATTGTTCTTTCCAAGGCTGACAAATCAAGAATACAAATAATGTCTTGATCTCGTTTAATCAAGCCTTTTTTTTCTAGCCTTGTCAAGACTCTTGTGACTGTTTCCCGCGCCAGTCCACTCAAACTGCTCAACTCCCGGTGAGGTAAATTGGGAATTTCAGTACCTGTAGTCCCTTTTTTACCCTGTCCTTCTGCCAAAAACAGCAATGTATCTGCTACCCGTGACTGACTATCAGATTCCCGCAATCGCAGTCGTCGATTCACTTGTCGTAAGCGTCGAGCCATCAGTTGTGCCAATCGCATTCCTGCCAATGGTTCTATCTGAAGTAACTTGACAAAATCCTGGGATGGCATACTGCCAATTACTGTGGGCGTTAGGGTAATGACATCGGTGGAGCGAGGTACTTCATCTAGCGCTGCCATTTCACCAAATAATTCTCCTTTACCAAGAATATTCAGTGTTACTTCTTTGCCTTCTAAGTTGTATGTCCGAATTTTCACCCATCCATCCACAATAAAATATACAGAACCGCCCCAGTCATTTTCCAACAAAATTACTTGATTAGAGGGGTGAGTGCGGGTGACAAGATGAGTGAGAGCTGATTCCACCACAGCTTCTGGCAACCCTTGAAAAAAGGGAGCGGAGATCGTCCAAGGATTAGTGGGTGCCTGCAAGCTATATCGGTCTTCCATTTACGACATCTTTATTAAAGTTGCTAAATACACAACAACCAAGAGCGTCATTTTAAGCCTAAGCTATCAAAGCACAGCCCCTTTCAAATATAAAACTAAAATATGCTACACAAGGAAACGATAAAAGATTCTTTTCTCAAAAATCTTTACTTATGGGTTTAAACGGAGTAGCAATTTTGCATAAAACGGCTGATTGCCTTTTGGATGATTCTTTAGAGGCTAATCAGACTACAAACTTAAATCATTTAAGAATGTAGGTAAACAACATCAATGATACTCAAGACAGCTATTTTTTGCTAACGTAAGGTTTTTAGCTGTTTACAGCAATAGGCGACTAAGTACAAACTCATCAAAGGCGGCGGGAAATCCAGTCCCACAAGAGGGGTGTCCGGGATAGCCCAGCTGTACGAGAGTTTTATGTGTATCGGCATTGAGGGGTCAAACCTACCATTCGCCAGCAGTATCCTTTTAGGGGTGGGATGAGCTTAACACTCAGGACTCAGCACTGAATCAACTCAAGCAAAGTTATTTTGCTGGGAAGTTGGATTTTTTGACTGTTTTATGCTATTAATTCCGAGAAGCTGCCATGTTGGTTGTCTAGTGAAAGCTGACAACATCTAATGAGTCGTCGTACTGCCGGAATTTCTCAATATCTTTTAACTTCCTGGAATTCAACTTAGTTATCAAATTAATTTTCTCAAGCAGCTACTGATTGGCGATCGCCAAAATTTCCGACAATCATTAACATAAATTGAACTCAGAAATCAGAGGGGCTAAAGCCAGCGCTCACAACTTTAAATAATCGTAAATTAAATTTCACACCAGTTGACGTAAATTTCTAGTTAAGGTATTTTAACGTGAATTCCCGTGTAGATGAAATTCAAAGACTGATCGCAGATATTGACAAATTACTTGCCACTGCGAGTAAGCGCCAGCCTAAGCTTTTGTCTGTTCAGGCACAAGAGCCGCGCGAGATTTTAGAACGAACTCGTGACTTGCTGGCCAAGTTAGGAGAAAGTGATGTCTTGGACAGCAGTACCCGCAACAAGGTTTCTGGACAACAACCGTTGTCACCGTTGTTGGCAAAATTTGTTGAAGGTAACATTCAGTCTTCAACACAGTATCAGGAACCGGATGAGGAACAGAGTCCTACTGTTCTACCCCAACAATTAAACAGTGAATTTACGGCATTGCTGCAGCCGTTGCGATCGGAATTAGCCGGGCTATTGCAAGAAAGGACAAATCTTGTGCAAGAAATTAGACTTTTAGAGCAAAGGCGATCGCAAAACTACTCCTTAAGTCAGCAGTTAGCAAATCAAGAGCAGGTAATTAACGAATTTCTCCAGGTGCTGATGAATCGCCTGGCATCACATTTAGCACAAACCTCTACAAATTCCCCCAGTTCCACACCAATAAACCCCATAGCACCTTTTTTAGGAACCTCAAATCAAGCAGAGCGTTTAACACAACTGACTAGAGAACTAGATCAACGTCTAGTGTCATTAGATGGGACTGTAAATGTTGTTTTTGAAGCCCTACAGCGGAATATTCAAAGTTATCACGAGTCTCTGTCACAAGCACTTTCCCGAATGCACAGCCAGGGAGTGCAAGGCGAACAGTTGATGGCGAGCTTTTTTCAAAATTTGACGCAGCATTTGCAGCAGCAATCTCCTGGTTATCAGCCAAATTTACTTGTAGTCCATGAAACGCTACCTGTGGTGGAGGTATCAGCAGCCTTAACTGAACCATTGGAATTGACTCAGCCGGAAACTACTGATAAAGATCCAGATGTTACAGAGGATCTGGATGCAGTACTTTTGCAGTTTGCTCAAAATGCGTCTCCAGCTTCAGAAACTACGTCCGCCATCCCCAGCGAATTACAGCCAGATCGTTTAGATGCAGTAGACCAACTGTACGCTAGCTTGTTTGGTAATAACGATGCAACTGACCCCAGTCCCACTGATGAGTTATCTGTGTTGGCTACGGCTTCCCCATCGGCGTTAAATATCCCCGAAACTCCCACTGAGCAACTACTACCATTAGAGGCGGTGGCGAAAGTCCCAGATCCTTGGCTAGAATCACCAGATGCGGATGTTGCAGTGCCGCAAAACCCTAACTCACCAAAATTGGCTGATGTGGTTTTTCAACCCATAGACTCATCATCGCAGTTATGGGATGCATTGTTTGCTGATGAAGATTCTGAACCAGCCCCGTCTCTAAGCATATCTAGTTTGCCACCAACAGAAGTTGCGGCGACGGAGAGTTTACCTACTCAGCTAGCGAGTGCGGATACAATTACATATCTGACAGACTTATTAGTTGATTTCGGTGAGCAGGAACAGTTGCTTCCTGTTTCATCTCCAGAGGCCGTAGTCACAACTCCAACAGTGACAACTGTTACGGAAAGATCAGAAGTCGTGGTTAGCGATGAGGAGCAAGAGCAGCCTTTAGATAACTACATTTTGGCTTCACCGCAAGAAAATTTGCTTTCTCCAGTGGCTAACGCAGCTAATACTATTCCTGATATTTCCCTGGATGATGTGCAGTTGCAGCAATTGGAACTGGACTTGGCTAATTTAGATATTACCGCAGATTGGGATAGTTATAGCCAGCAGGAACTGTATGCAGAATCTCAACAGACGGCAGCTTTCTCGCGGTTAGATATCCCGCAACTTGTGCCTACTTCCATTCCTCAGCCAGAAGTTGAGTTAGATTTTAGCCCTACATCTGAAAAAAAAAAGGAAGTCACAATTCCCAATTCAGACAGCAAGCATCCAGAAATTTCTTTGCCCAATGTCCTTGACTCAATCTGGTATCTAGGAATTGATTTGGGAACAACAGGAATTTCCGCTGCATTGTTGAATCACTCAACTGCTGTTGTTTATCCCATCCATTGGTCAGCAGAGAACCAAGCCGGAGCAACTTCTTTTCAGCAATCGCTGCGTTTACCAGCAGAGGTTTATTTACCTGCAGTTCCTGTACCTCAGGGAGAGGGTGAAAGCACGGAAGCTAGTGAACAGAAGGTGTCTGATAGCCTAGTTGCCACTGATACAGTTCCTAAGTCGGCTCCGGAACTGACGAATAATCTTTACTCGGCACAATTGAAGCCATATTTACAAGTAGCTATTCCCTATAAAAATGCCCGACAAAAATGGGAACCTGTGCTGCAATTTAATGAGTTTTCTGCCGGGCCTTTGATTTGGGTGGTGCGATCGCTCTCGAAACTGCTGTCAACTCTCAAATCCGATCGCCACAGCACTACTCAAGGTTTAACCGCTACGGCTGTGGGTTTAGATGAAAAAACCTTCAGTAGTATTATTAGTAACATTGCTGGTGTGATTTGTACTTGTCCAGCTAGTTGGTCAGAACAATATCGCTTCAATGTGCGAGAAGCTTTACTGACTAGTAAAATAGTCCCACATCCACAACAAGTATTTTTTATTGAAGAAGCGATCGCTAGTCTACTGAGTGTACTCGATGGCGCTAACGGTGAAAACATTCAGGTCAGCGATATCCAGGGTCTGCATCCCATTAAAAGCAGCGAACAGCCTCTAGTCGGTAGCACCCTGGCGATTAATATCGGTGCAACTGCCACAGAAATGGCTCTAGTAGATTTGCCAGATACTCTAGTTCAATTGGCACATCAAGATTTCATGCTCCACAGTTTTGCCTATGCTGGTAAGGGGATTGAGCAAGATATTATCTGCCAGCTACTATTACCACCAAAATCTCGGCAATCACGGGCGGAAATTCAAGGTGATGACAAAACTATTACCAGTAATCCTTGGCATTGGCAGCCCAGTATTCCCGGTTTAGACCAAATGCAGTGGCAGAGTTTGGGGTTAGAAGAATTAGAACTACCCCGTGTCGGGGAACCTGATATCACGGTGCGAATTCGCCTCCAGCAACGTCTGGAAAGTTCGCTTTTGGGACAGGCGGTGCTGGATGCGGCTTTGGCTTTGAAGCTAATTTTGCAACATCATGACTCATTTACCCTAGATTTAGCCGATCAGCGATGGGTGCTGCAACGACGAGACTTAGAAACCCAGGTGTTAGTCCCGTTTGTGCGCCGCCTCAATCGAGAACTTAATAAGTTGTTGGTGGCTCGTGGGATTCCGACAGAAGCAATTAATCAAGCTATCTTGACTGGTGGCGTAGCTTCTATCAACACGGTGAACCGTTGGCTACGACAAAAACTCCCCAATGCCAAGATTTTGCAAGACTCATATCTGGGTGACAACGGCGCTCCTAATTGCAGTCGAGTGGCTTACGGGTTGGCTATGCTACCTTTGCATCCCCAAGTTTTAGATATCCCCAGACAACAATATACTGACTATTTCTTATTTACAGAATTGCTGCGGCTTTTACCAGACCGCTCTTTATCTTTCAGTGAAGTTGTGCAGTTATTCGAGGGGCGCGGTATTAATACTCGGACTTGTCAGCAACGCCTGCTGGCTTTCTTGGAAGGTGAGTTACCTCCGGGTTTGATACCTAACAATCTAGATTCTACCTGGCTGACTCAGAGTTCCCATGAAAATCCAGATTATCAGGCGATCGCTGCTACACCACTTTTTGAAAAACAAGGCAGCCTGAGTTATCGTCCTAATTCGCAACAACTTTTGTCCCTGCGTCACTATCTAGAGGCGATCAAAGCTAGTACTCAGCAGTCTCTTGAAGAACCATATCTGGTTAATTTCGCCTTAGAAGTTTCTCAATAACCCCAATTCATCAAAAAAGGGAACGGGGAATGGGGAACAGTGTTTTCTATTCTTCAGTCCCTTTTGAATGAACGCAGCGCGGGAATGAGACAACCTCATAAACGTTATTATCAAGCTCTCATTTCCACAAGAGGATAGAGTTTTTCATAAAATTGACCAAGGTATTGTCTAAGTAGAATTACTGTTTAATTCGCTCAATCAGAGCTTACCTCAACATTTTTATATATAAAATTTTACGGAAAATACGGAAAGTTTAAAATACCCCTGTCTAATTAAAAGATTCTGTAAAGTTCATCTTAGTAGATTTTCCTGAGTAACAAAATTGTCTATATTAATCTCACCTCATTGACAAACTTCAGTATAAACAAACACAAAAAAGTTTAAATTAAAAACTCAGACTCGCATAGTTTAGGTCGAGGCGCAAAACCCACCATTTTCTAGGATTTGGTGTTATTTTATTGAACTCACAATCATCGTTAACTGAACTATATTGCAGCACAGGCGATCGGGCAAATAAATATTTAAGTACTATTGTATTTATGACTACCTATAATACTGAGAGCAAGAGTTATGCCGTGGACAACTTAGCCCTACTAAACCAGCTTTATTCATTTCATGTTCCACGAAAGCCTTTACACCCCTCCGTCACCAGTTCGACAAAACGATTGATTGATATTCTCGGTGCCATAGTTGGGCTAATAATCACGGCTTTGGTAGTTATTCCCGTAAGCATTGTTACTATAATTGATAATCCGGGCCCAATATTTTATTCTCAAATTCGCTGTGGTCTGAAGGGAAAACCATTCCGCATCTGGAAGTTTCGTTCGATGGTTGTCAATGCTGACCAACTTAAGCATCTGGTGAAAAACCAAGCTCAAGGCCACATTTTTAAATCTGTTGACGATCCACGCATTACCCGCGTGGGTAAGTTCTTGCGAAACACTAGCCTAGATGAATTCCCTCAATTTTGGAACGTCTTGTTGGGGGATATGAGTTTAGTTGGGACTCGCCCACCTACTCCTGATGAAGTCATGCACTACGAACCACACCATTGGGAAAGATTACGCGTCAAGCCTGGTATGACTGGGGAATGGCAAGCTAACGGTCGCTCCAGCATCAAAGATTTTGAAACTATCGTGAGTATGGATATCAATTATCAACTTAAGTGGTCTGTAGCTTATGATCTGCTTTTGATTTTGAAAACTATCTGGGTGGTGTTCAAAAAGAGCGGCGCTTATTAACAGTTATCAGTTATCAGTTAACAGTTTCATAATATGGAACATAATGGGAAGCATAAAAACTTTGACTCTTGACCTTTGACTTAAGAGGGTGTTTGAAAAGTCTTTTTCTCGGTATCAAATATTTCTTCACCCCACCCTAACCCTCCCCTTATAAAGAGGAGGGAACCGGATTTTATTGTTTCCCCCCTTTATAAGGGCAGGGCTGTTTCATTCCCTAAAAGGCTCTGATTTACAAGCGTTTCAAGCAAAAAAGTCAGGTGACTAAAAAATCTGATTGGGCAAGAAAATCGCGTTAGCACTGAAATTTACTCGTTGAGGTGGTAGCTTTTCGATGACCAAATCAAGCAAATTTCTGACTCATACTCTTGACAAAACATCTAAGTTATCGAATGAAACAGCCCTGCTTTATAAGGGGAGGGAACCGGATTTTATTGTTTCCCCCCTTTATAAGGGGGGATTAAGGGGGGTAAGAATGTAATTAAAATCACAGCGAAATACTTTTCAAACATCCTCTAAGTCACAGTTTTTCACCCCTTTACGCCACTACTGGTTTCAGTTGGTACGATGTAGCGCTGTAAAAATATAAATAATATCAGCACTGGGGCAATAGAAATTATAGAGCCAGCCGCTATTAACCGCCAGTCAAGGGAAAAAGTACCCGCTAGCTTGGCTACTCCTAGCGGAAGCGTGTATAAATTTTCATCTTGAATGACGATTAAAGGCCAAAGAAAATCACTCCAAGAGCCAATAAATACGAAAATAGCCAAAGTCACTAGTGCTGGGCGGATTGCTGGGATCATAATATGCCACCACAAGCCTAACTCCGAACTGCCATCCATGCGTGCCGCTTCTTCTATTTCTTTGGGAACGCCCATAAAAGCTTGCCGCAATAAAAAAATGCCAAAGGCAGAAGCTAAACTGGGAAAAATCATGCCCAAATAAGAGTTTCTCAATCCTAGTTGGACTGTCAAAATGTACAGGGGAATCATGACGATCTGGAAGGGGATCATAATCGTAGAAACGATCGCAATAAAGATCCAGTCTCGCCCCGGAAATGACAGTCTCGCTAAGGGATAAGCGGCTAATGCACAAAAAAGTAGATTCAAGACAACAGTTAGCACCGCCACCAATATACTGTTATGCAGGTATTGTCCAAAAGGTAAAGACTGCCACACACTAAAGAAATTATTGAGTGTGGGTTGATTTGGCCACAACTGCGGTGGCGACTGCAAAATATTTTCTGTTGGAGATTTCAAAGCTGTACTGATTAGCCATAGCAGCGGGAATAGCGTCACCAGGGCGATCGCTCCTAACAGTCCATATACAATTAGAGTCTGTAGTCTTTTGTTATTGGTCATTGGTCATCAGTTATCAGTTATCAGTTATCAGTTACTCCCCCATTCTGTATAAACAGCTTGTAATGGTCTATCCCAAGGTTGGGTAGGTAATTGGGGTAAGTAGGCAAAGTCAAACACAATGCCGATAGTGGGTTTTGTGTTCCATTGAGGGAGACTAAGCAGGCGATCATAATATCCTCCACCATACCCCAAGCGATATCCTTGATAATCACAGGCGACACTAGGAACAAGAATTAAATCTACTTCTGCCGGATCTATAATTGGCGCATGAGGATGAGGTTCACTAATACCATAAGTGCCGATTTCTAAAGAGTCTCCGGGTTCCCAGCGATGCCAAACTAGGGATTTACCAACGCAACGAGAAAATCCCCAACGGTATTTGGTGTCTGTAAATAATAAAGTCAGATCGGGTTCTTGGCGAAAGGTGAAATAAGCCAGTATTGTTTTTGCTTGGGTAAATAAAGCAGAGGTTTGCAGTTGGGTGCAAATGCGATCGCTTTTTTCTCTCCACTCTCCGACGGACATTGATTGTCGTGTTTTGAGGAGAGTTTGGCGTAGTCCTGTTTTATTCACGGTGCAAATTTAACAGTTATCAGTTTCATCCAGTTTTTATTTCTTTGACCCTTGTAATTTTAACTATTTTAGGAAACGAAACAGCGTTGCCATGATTGAGTAGGTTGATTTTACACACATAAAAAAATCTGCCCGTAGGGGCGCGGTTCCCGCGCCCGTGGTTCCCGCGTAGTAATTGCTTTGAGTTTTCATAAGGATGACACCTCTAAGAGGGCGGGGAAACCCCACCCCTACAAGACGAATGATGGGAAACCCCACCCCTACAAGGCGAATGGGAGGTCTGATCCCTATGCGGAATGTGGGTTATGACCTAACCCGTATTCATTTTTCTTTTCCCCTAGTAGTCTGTCAGGGTTGAAATGAGGGACCGTAGTCTCGCTCACGCGGGCTTTTCGGCCCGCACTACCAAAAACCCCTCAAAACAAAATTGACAAACCACTAGTACAGTGCGGCGGAAATAAGCAGACCATTCTCAATCGCTAAAAAGCTTACTCCATATTACTTTTGACTTTTGACTTTTGACTTTTGACTTCCGCCTTGCGGTACTAGTTCCATAAGAGGGTGACATCAAGCGTCGCTAATGAAATCTTCACAAATAATTCTATTGATTGCTATCCAGTTTTTTCTTTCTTGAGCAACTTTATTTCAATTGAGTATTTTTACTTAATTTTTTCCCATCATCCTCCTTAATACATATAATTTATGTTTTTTCAATCAAACAAGATAGTTTTTTCATGAAGATTATGTGATTTTTATATAAAGATTTCTTTAAAATAGAAAAATCAATGGACAAACCATTAAGCCGATATGTATAAAATTATGTAATGCCGTTAGCGTAAAAGAATACGCCCTACATCTAGTAGATACACCCTTCGTGGAAAATTGAATAAGCTAACGAAATCTAAGCAGAACCAGTTTCTGTAAATGATTTTCCCTGTGCTATCGTACCTTTCTGTCTTTCGTAAGCATCTTTACTTAGTGTAGATAATCCTACACACATCTTAACCAGAGCCTCTACCAGACTACATCTTAGTGTGCGTGTGTATTGTCAATAGCAAAAGACTATTGATCAAAACTGTTTGAACTCGATTGTTTGAACTCAACGCGAGAAATTATCTGAAAAACCACATCAGATAATGTTTAAACGCTTGCGTATAAAGTTGCATAGCACTGGGAGTGTAATTTACTACTAAATCAATAGTATGTACACTTAAGTGAGGAATTGGACAACATGAAATTAATGTTGGTATGCACCTCTGGGGGGCATTTTGCAACCATGAAAAGTCTGAAGTCTTTCTGGTCGCTACATGATAGAGTTTGGGTGAGCGATCGCAAGAAAGATACAGCAAGTCTTGAACAAGGCGAAAAAGTGCATTGGTTGCCTTATCAAGCACCAAGAGATATATTAGCTCTCTTGCTAAATATTCCCGAAACTTTCAGAATTCTGGTGCGTGAAAAACCAGACGTTGTTATTTCCACAGGAGCAAGTTTAGCGATAAACTTTGCATTTATAGGGAAACTTTTGGGCATCAAATTCGTCTTCATTGAAAGTATTTCTCGCAGTCAAGAATTAAGTGTTTCCGGAAAATTAGTTTACTTAATAGCTGACGAGTTTTACGTTCAATGGCCTGAACTTTGCGAGAAATATGACAAAGTCGTTTTCAGAGGTTATGTTTCATGATTTTGATGACCTTAGGAACGATATCATTTCCCTTTGATCGTGCTATTCTTTGGTTGAAAATTCTGTTGGATCGGGGCGTAATTACCGAACCTGTTTTTTTGCAGTATGGCGCTAGTGATATTTCAGCTTTAGCAGAACATCCTTTAGTAACGGTAGAATCAACAGTAACTTTAGAGAAATTAATTAAGTTAGCAGATAATTCGCGCCTAGTGATTTCTCATGCCGGACAAGGTTCTACAAGAATGTTGGCAAGTAGAAAAGTTCCTTTTGTTCTCATCCCCAGGCTGAAACTTTATGGAGAACATGTAGACGATCATCAGCGGTGGTTTGCTGAAGCCGTTGCCCCACGAGGCATCCAAAACTTTGTTGATTTAGATGAATTAGAAAAAGCTATTTTACAGCCACCTCCTCGATTTCAAGGACAACTTTTTAGTAATCCCAAACTCACAGATTACCTCATGAGGCAATATCCTCCAGAAGAATCTGTTTCTTTAATGTCATAAATAGCCTCATGACAATTTATTCACTTCCAGCAAAAATTGTGAATTTAGTTTTTGAATAAAAGGTTGCATCCTATCATTTTGCATGGGTTAAATACCCATAGTTTCTCTTGAATAATTTAAGGTTAAAGGCTTTGAAGGTATCGACAATCATCAAAAATCACTGGCTACCTCTTCTGGGTTTAAATGGCACAATTCTTGGCTGTTCGGTAGTTATTGCTGGCTTATCACCAAGAACTTGGACAGCTAATTCTCAATTTATTTTGCCGGATACCACAACAAATTTAGATGCTAATTTGGGAACATTAGGACAAATTAAAGACCAAGGCATCGCATTTACCAACGAACTCAGCCCGTTGCAAGTTCAGACTTCTATTATCACTAGCAATGACGTACTTCGACCGCTTTGGTCAACTGATCCAGAAAAAGATAAGTATCCTGTACTTGAGAGTTATAAGAAGTTATTTAAAGTCAAAGCGGTAGATCAATCTACAACAATTCAAGTAGAGGTTCAAGGTTCTTTAGCAGAACTTGCAAAACAAAGATCAGAAAGACTGATCAAGAGTTATCAACGTCGTGTGAATGAACTGCGCCAGGGAACATCAGCCGCCAGACAGCAATTTAGCCAAGTGCAGTTGGAAGATGCTGAACGCAAACTGCGGGTAGCCAAGAATAAATTGGCACAGTTTAAGAAGTCTACAGGGTTGGTGAGTAGCGAGGATCAGACTAAGAATTTAGTTGAAGCGATTAAGTCTACGAGAATGGAAAAAACGCAGACATCAGCACAAGCACAAGCCGCGAAAATACGTAGTGATGTCTTATCCAAACGTATTGGAATGACTTCACCCCAAGCAATTAGTTCTTTACGGTTGAGTCAAAACAAGGAGTATCAAGCACTACGACAAAAGTTATCCGAAATAGATACAGCGATCGCAGTTGCTCAAGGAGACTTCACGGGGAATCATCCCACTGTAAAATCATTACAAGACAAACGCGATCAACTCGTGACTGCACTTTATCAACGACGAGTTGAACTAGTGCCAAATGCTACAGGAGTTGATACTAGCTTTGGTGGTAACAGCTTCAAAGATACCACTATGGACTTAATCGCCGAATTAATTCAGGCTGACGCTGAAAGTAAAGCCCTCCAACAGCAAGCGCTGCAACTTCAAAACGAGGTAGATAATCTGCAATCGCAATTAAGTAAGTTTTCTACCAAACAGGCTGAATTATCTGACCTACAACGCAGGTATGATATCGCTGAAGGGGTTTATAAAGGGATTGTTGCCCAATTAGAGCAATCCAAGATTACCGCTTTTAATGCTTATCCCAATGTGCAAGTTCTGGATCAACCGCGAGTCAATCCCAAACCCATAAGTCCTAAACTCTCGTTGATTGCTCTTGGTGCCATATTGTCGTCAATTTTGGGTAGTGCGGCGTTGATTTCATTCTTAGAGTCTCGCAATCCCTTACTCAAACCTAAAGACTTGCGAGGGATTGAATTACCGATACTGGCGCGGATTCCCACTTGCAAATCTTCTACTCTCGGTTTGTCGCTGGAATCGGGTACAGATATCTGGTTTCAACGGCTAGCTTCTACTATTAGCTTAATGCCATTAGCAAACCGTCGCCTGATGGTTAGTAGTTCCACGCCAGGAGAGGGTAAGACAACAGTCACACTAGGATTAGCAGCGGCGTTATCTTTTTTGGGCTTTAGGGTGCTGATTGTGGATGGTGATTTCCATCAAGCTAAGTTGAGTCATTATTTTGGCTATGTTCTACCGAAAGAAACAGTAGTTTTACCGACACCAGTGCAGATTAACTACAGGTGGGATTTGTTACCAGCAATGCAGATATCTAACGGTAGAGCCGTAGAGTTTGTCGCCCGTGGGGGGTTTGAGAGGCATCTAGATGCGATTCAAAAAGCAGGTAAATACGATTATGTGATTGTTGATAGCGCGCCTGTTGGTTGCACTAGTGAAGCGGCTTTGATGGCTTCTGCGATCGCTAACGTCTTGTTAGTGATTCAGTTGGGAGTGAGCGATCGCCATATGGTACAGGAAAGTATGGAACAATTGATCCGCCATCACGCCCGAATTATTGGTTTAGTGATGAATGGTGACGAAAAACGGGCTGAGGGGTATGTCTACAAGCATGATGGTAAACAGGTTAATTCATGAGACAGCAGATTTTTGCACCTACGCCCAACAATCAAGATAGTCATGTCTTGTTTCAAGGAATTTGGTTGCGATGGCAAGCCTTAACACACGCAGAGAGAGTTGTCTGTATGGGAATTATTTTGATTCCCATCTGGTGGGTGATTGGCTGGGGTGTCGTCCTCTTCCTTTGGGTAACGACTATCACGATTTATGAATTCTCTGTTTATCAACGGGTGCGGCTATCAAAACCGAGTATAGAAGTCATAGCGATCGCACTTTTTGCATTTAATAGTGCGATCGCCTATATACTCAACTCTCCAGAAGTAGTTCCTAGAGCCTTACTCAATCCATTTTTAACCTGGGGTTGTGGTGGACTTTTACTTTGGTATATTCAAAGTAATCAAATTCGTCTGCGTCTACAAGTAGTTGCTTGGGCTTTTTCTCTCATCATCTGTATGATGCTGATTTGGTGGGTATTTTTTCACTTTGTGCTATCAGAGCCAAACTTTATTCCACCCCGCACTCTCTATGCTGTAATTTTTGATAAAGGCGCATATAATCCCAGTAAATTGGGTAGTGTCGGCAATTTTTTAGTTCCCTACATGATGAGCGATAACGGTTTTGGAGGACTCCGCCGTTACACTTTCTTTTTACCTCATCCCACAACTACCTCTTTCGTCATTGGTTTCGCTGGACTCATAGCACTTGATATTAAAAACCGTTATTGGTCATTACCAATAGTTGCAGGTTGCACGTTTTTAATGATTATTTGTCAAGCTCGGAATTCCTGGGTAGCCTTGCCAATTGTATTAATTATCCGTTGGCTATTTATCGCCGGCAAAACCAAAGGATTAACATTCATCTTGGTATTATCAACAATCCTCAGCTTTACAACTCTCTGCGTACCGACAATGACAGATTGGATTATTGAAACCCGTACAAATACAGTTGAAGCTACCAGCAACTTTCGCAAAGATTCAACAGAGATTCGGAATTTAATCTATCAGCGGACGTGGGAAAATGTCATAGAAGAGCCTTCCTTAATTGGACATGGCATAAATGGTACTTCTGTCCAACCTGGATATGAATTTGCCGCACTTGGCACTGAGAGTTTTATTTTAGGAACATTGTTGTATAAATCAGGTTTTTTAGGTACAGGATTGTTTCTCACATATTTTGTATTTTTCCTAGCCAGCCTCTACAAAACGCGCTCAAATAAACCAGCTTGTTGTTTTCTAGTTTTGCTATACCTGGGCTTAACTTCTCCAGTCACAGAATTTGATGCCCCTGTAATATTCATTCCTTTAATATCTACCATGTTGTACCAAAAACAATTCTAACGGGAATGAGGAATAGTTTCAGGGAGTAAGAGAAATAACCCTTGACAAATGATCAATGACAAATAACAAATGACAAAACCATGCGTAAACTACTAATTTTACCCGGCAATTGTGACACATTAGGAGGTGCATTAGTTTCATTATCAATGTTGATTGCAGGAGTACAAAAACTACGAATGCAAGAGCATCTTTGTGTTTTAGTCCAAGCTGATTCCGCAATGGAGAAGTATTTACAAAAATCAGGTCAAGACTTTTGTCTCCAACCAATTCACGCCCCCAGTCAAACAGAGCTTTTCCAGCGAGCATTGCAGTGGGTAAACCAACAACCAAAAAACTATCCTTTACTATTAGATAGCTGTGCCTACAACTACTTATTACCGACTTTATTAACGAAAGCGCCGAAGCTGCGTTTGAGTGGTCGTCCCATCTATTACTTTTGTCATGATCTAGTAGCCTCAAACCACTTTTTAGGCTATCTAGCCAGGAAATTTATCTTTTTTTGTTTGTCTCCCCGCTCAATCTGCAATTCCTATTTTACTGCCCGTCATGTGCGAGATTTGATGCCTAATATTCAAGGCGTGCTTTATCAATCAGTTGACAAAGAGCGGTTTAATGAATCTCCCTTATTGACTCCACCAAAAGAGTTACAAGCAATTCTTCAATATGGATTTCGGATCATGTTAACCCCGTCCCGATTGAACACAATTTATAACAGTAAAAATGGAGATAAAAACTTGCGAGCATTAATTCCTGTGCTTGCAAAATTGAAAGTAATGGGCTATAATTATCATGGAGTTGTGATTGGAGAAGATAAATCTCCCAATCAAATCAACAGTAGTTTTTTACTAAAACTTGCAGAAGAATATGGAGTTAGCGATCGCTTTACAATTTTGCCTCCAACCCTAGCGATCGAAGACTACTATAAATGTGCAGATGTAGTGGTGACACTAGCGCCCCAAGAAGCTTTTGGGCGGGTTGTCGTAGAAGCGATCGCCTGTGGCGTGCCAGTAATTGGTAGCCGCACCGGGGGAATTGGTGAAATACTCAATCACTTTGCACCTGCATGGACAGTAGATTCAGAAGATATTCAAGCAGCCGCTACAGCAATTATCAAAGTTGCTAACGATCCCAACACATCAAAACTACTTGAACAGGGAAAAAATTGGGTGCAGTCAGAGTGCAACATCACCAACTACGCACAAAGAATGCTCGAAATCACAGGGATATCTGTATCTGCAATCAAACCCACAGCCTCAATCACATAGACTTTCCTTTTTCCCTTTGCGCCTCCGCGCCTCTGCGTGAGAAAAAAATCTTATGCATCTCTGCATCAGGCCAAACGCCACGCACCCTAATTCAACAAATCCCATGTGGAACCTTGCACACAACACAAAAGCCGAAATTCTAGTCATCTCCCGCGTCTTTTTTCCTGATACAGGTGGTATCCAAGAATATGCGTACAATCGCTGCTTGCAAGACCCAGATCAGATCATCGTCCTCACCAGCGCCTGTGCAGGTGACCAGTCTTTTGATTGCGAACAACCGTTTCCCATCTATCGCTGGCCGATGTCTGCAATGACACACCTGGGTGCATTAGGGAGTTTTCTCAAACAAATACTGAATATTTTATGGTCAGTGGTGCTTGCAATCAGACTGCATCAACGCTACCGTTATCGCTATATTGAATGGTGTCACGGCTACGACTTTTTATCTCTGCTCTTGTTAAGCTATTTGCTACCCGTGCAGTGTGTCATCTACCTCCACGGCGATGATGTCCTTTGTCCGCTGAAAAACCCAGTTTTTCGCTGGCTATTTGAGTGGACGCTACGACGCACCACAACCATTGTCTGCAATAGCAACTTCACTCGCAATTACCTCATAGACAACTTTCAGGTTGATACCCCCATACGAGTCATTCACCCAACCGTCAGACCGGAAAAATTTGGTCAACATAGCCTAGAACAAGTAAATCACTTGCGTGCCCAGATCCGCCAGCAGCATCAAATTCCGGAACAGGCGATCGCTATCTTATCAGTAGGAAGACTAGTTAAACGTAAAGGCTTCGACCGAGTAATTGAGAACTTACCAAATTTAATAGCTGAAGGTATTGATGTCTACTATATTATTTGCGGTCAGGGTGCGATGGCATCTGAACTCAGGTTATTAGCTGAAAAATTGGGCGTAACCTCACGAATTATTTTCGCTGGATATGTACCTGATGAAGAATTAACAGGCTATTACGCAGCATGTGACATATTTTCTCTGCTCACCTTCTTTGATAGTAAACAAAAAAGCATTGAAGGGTTTGGAATTGTTTATTTAGAAGCAGGTTACTTTGCTAAACCCGTGATTGCTTCACGAGTAGGAGGTGTAGAAGATGCTGTCTTACACGAAAATAACGGTTTATTAGTAAATCCAAACTCAACTGTAGAAACTTTCGCAATGCTACGTCAGTTGTGTAGAGATAGAAAACTACGTGAACGCCTCGGTTCACAAGGAAAAGAACTAGCAACCCGTATCACTCCCCATCGGACACTCTACATCACCTAAATTTCTATTTTTCCCTAATATCTGAACTTTGAAATACTCGTAGGGTGGGCAGTGCCCACCAAAACCCTAATACGGTGAGCAGTGCCAATCCTACAGATACTTAAATTTCTGTTTTAGCCTCATACCAATCAAAATAATCATGAAAAGCTTTCAACACTTTATTATCACTCGCTTCAACGTCAGAGTAGACTACAGTAAATCGCGAGCCGGAATTAACCCAGATTGGTTGAGTCATCGCTTCAAATTATTTGACCAATTTTGCTACTCTTCTGTCAGAGGACAATCAAATCAAAACTTTAAATGGCTAGTTTTTTTTGATAGTGAAACACCAGAATATTTTAAAAGTAAAATTAAAAAATACGCAGAATGGCAAAACTTCATCCCTTTATATATAGATTGTGAATTTACTAGTCAAATTAATCATCAAGCTGTATTAAATTACTTAAAAAGCAATACTGAATATTTAATCACGACTAGATTAGATAATGATGATGCAGTCTCTAAAGACTTTGTACAATTAATTCAAAACAGCTTCACAGAACAAGAATTTGAGTTTATAAACTTTACTTCCGGCTATGTTTGGAATCATGGCAAGCTTTACTCATTTGATTATCCAAATAACCCTTTCGTCAGTTTAATTGAAAAGGTTAATCAAACAAATATTGATGGATTTAAAACAATCGCCTGTGGACAACATACCGAATTATACTTAATGGGACAAATTAAACAGATAAAAACAAAGCCAACCTGGTTACAGGTAATCCATGAGCAAAATGTATCGAACAGAATACGAGGAATCAGAGAGCCAATAAAAAAATTAGGTGATGATTTCTTCATTAGCAGCGAATGTATTCCCAAACAAGAACCGTTAGTGCCTTATTTACTTGATAAAAGTTTTAGTCTCATGAAGGCTCCTATAGACTCTCTTGTTCTCGCACTACCTAAAGATACTAGAGCTAGGCTCAGAAAAGTTTGGCAGATGATCAATGGCAGAAATTTTTGATTTAGTCACAATCAATTAAAAAATAACCAGAAAAGGAGAAAACAAATGAGAAAAATAGAATCAACAACTCACTCTAATGTAATGATAATCAAAGTAATTCGTAAATGTGTACAGCTATTTAAATACTGGGATATCGAAGGATATCAAGCAGAAAAATACTGGAGTGATAGACATTCACAATATCAATTTAACTTGCAGGGAGTAGGAAATGCAGCATTAACCCATGAAGATAATGAGCAAATGTATCTCAAAGCAAAAGAGGTTTTTCTCTCAGTTTGTCATGAGATGAAAATTGACTTCACAAAAATTAGGATGCTAGACATAGGTTGTGGTACTGGATTTTATGCCAAAATTTTCAGAGAAAATGGAGGTAAAAACTATTTAGGAGTTGATATAACAGATGTTTTATTTGATCAACTTGAAAAAGATTTATCTGGATTTAAATTTCATAAATTAGATGTTTCTAGGGAAACTTTAAATCATCGCTTTGATTTAATTATCATGATTGATGTTACACAACACATCACGAATAATGAAAAATTTTCCTTCGCCATGCAAAATATTAGGTCTTCGCTCAGTGAAAACGGGATTTTTATTGTCACTTCATGGCTAAATGAAAATGCCCGACAACGCTTCTATGAAGTCTCTCGTTCTCTGCAAGCATATCAAGCAGAGTTTCCTGATTGTACTTTTAGTCAGCCGATTCCTTTTAGAGACAAGTTTATCTTTGCAATTCAAAATAAAAAGTGAAATAACTTAGCTAATTTGTAGTGTTCAGATCCCCGACTTCTTAAAGAAGTCGGGGATCTGGCAGCCCAGTGTCTAAATTTGAGATTTTTCTACTATTTCACAAGGCTAAAATTCCCATCAACCCCGTTTTATGACTGTAAACAACTCAAAAAAGATGGCAAAAGCCAGCCTGTGGACAACTGTGAGTTTTGCTATTGGTAAAGTTGCTCAGTTAATGGCTCAAGTCATTTTAGCTCGCTTATTATCACCTGAAGACTTTGGCATTTGGGCAATGGTGCTTGTATTATCCAATTTCTCACTGCTTTTTAGAGACACTACTATTGCTCAAGTACTAGTACAAAGAGGTTTAGATGATATCAAGCTAGTTAACACTGTCTATAGTATGGGAGTGAATATCTCTATATTTTTGTTCGGCATTCAGTTGTTAGCAGGACTACCGCTATCTTACTTTTTTAACAAGCCTATTTTATTTCCTTTAACAGCGCTATCAGCCGTTGTCTTTCTCATTGGCGCGGGTGCCGGTTCTCATACTGCAGTACTGCAACGCAAAATGAAAATTAAAGAGTTAGCTATGTGCGATTTACTTGCTAATTTTTCACGAGTGTTGACCTTAGTTATTAGCTCAATTTCTGGATGGGGATTTTGGTCGTTTGCAATTGGAGAAATTGTAATGGCTGTAGTTGATTCTTTATTGAAACGCTATTTAAGCAAGCATAAATTTAAATACTATTTCAAGTTAGAAAAATCCAAAATTAATGAAGTCAAAGAGTTTATTTTTGGTGTTCTTGGGAGTAGGATCGCTTTGCAACTTAATATTACCGGAGATAATTTCATTATTGGGAAGTTTTTAGGAACTCAAGCACTTGGCTATTATAGTGTTGCTTATCAATTAGCAACAACGCCAGCAGTGGCATTTTCTCAAATTAATAATCGGGTGATTTTCTCTACAATTTCACAAGTGGATGAGCAGCGTAAACTAACTATGATTCAAAGACTTATAGAATATTATGCTAGTACTGCTGCGTTAATATATGGTTTAGCATTTACTTTAGCTCCTAGCATAATTCCATTCATTTATGGAGATAATTGGCAGCAATCCATCACTATCTTTCAAATCATACTTGTCTATGCTTATACAGGAGGATTAATGTCAATTCTTGGTGCTTATCTTTTGTCAATTAATAAGTCTCTAGAAATCGCACGTATCGACTGGTTTATTGTGCCTTTTTCTCTAACTGCTTATTTTATTGGTGTAAAAACAGGTGGTATACAAGGTGTGGCGATCGCTGTTATGTGTGTGATGGGTTTTGCTGCTTTAATATGGTATGTAATAGCAGCATCACGTGTTAGTGGAGCCGGCATCAAAGATTTTCTAAAACCAGCATTTATCCCTTCATTTTCTATGTTTATAGCCCTGGTTTTATCACAGTTTACACCTTATCTCCAAAATGCAGATTTTTATCTAAAAGCAATCACAATAATTGTTACTTATATATCAATGCTGGTTTTACTATCTAAAGGGAATTTACCTTTTAGTTTAATGAAATTTATCTTTTATAAAAGTTAGTTATCTTGCTCCTTTTCAAGCATGAATTACTTTATTTTTTGACTACAAGCCCAATTGAGGACAAACATCATGAACGCAAAGTATGAAGCTTTATCAATTACCAGTCAGTTTCTGGGACATCGCACCTATGGTCAACTATTAAGAGAGTATTTTAAAAATTCCAACCTACTTGGTTCAGTAGACTTTCATTGGTTTATGGATGAATGCAAAAGCTTACAGTGGTTAGTGACTAGACCCTTTTACCGTAAACTCCCCAACTCTTGGATTCAGCAACGCAATCTAGATTTTCAATACTTCCGTTCTGAATTTATATCAGCATATATTACTAAGTCTTTGCTGAAACAAAAACTGTCAACAAAATCATACACAGTGATGCATTTACATACTCAAGTTATGGCTTTCTTAGCTCTTGAGTACATGAAAAAAATTCCGACTGTCGTGAGTATTGACTTTACTGCGGCACTAAAATCTAGTGAAATGATTGATAATCGCTTTCAGTGGACTTATAACCCTAATATTTTAATGGAGAAAAAAGTTTTTAATGCTGCATCTAGAATTATTTCCTGGTCAGAATTAGCGAAGAAATCTGTTGTCGAAGATTATGGAATCAATGAAGATAAAGTTATAGTAATTCCTCCAGGAGTTAATTTGGATGCTTTAAAGTTTGCCCATCATCCTCTCAAGAAAGATGCTGATACTTGCAATATTCTCTTTATAGGTGGTGACTTTATTAGAAAAGGGGGACAAGATTTATTATCAGTCTTTCTTGATAATTTTTCAGATGTAGCTACCTTGCATTTAGTCACTAATAAACCAATTGAGTGTCATCACCATCAGGTGCGAGTTTATCGGAATATCAATGCATATACTCCTGAGTGGAAAAGGCTTTATCAGCAGGCAGATATTTTTGTGATGCCTACTTATAGTGAAGGATTACCCCAAGTTTTTATGGAAGCTATGGGAGCAGGTCTACCAATAATCTCTACAAATTTACCTCAGATGCAAGAAGTGATTAGTGATGGTGTAACAGGTTTTCTTGTACCGCCTGGAAATCAAAATGAATTAGCAAATAAGCTAAAAGTTGTGATTGACAATCCTGAGTTGAGAATGGAAATGGGTATGAGAGGTAAGCAGGTTTCTCAGATCAAGTTTGATGCCGATAAAAATTGTTCACGTATAGAGAGTATCTTTCAAGAATTGTCTGCAATTTAGTGTTAGATACGAAAACCAGACTTGTATTGAAACCAAATTGTATGTAGTGGGAGTCAATTTACATGAATACTCAAACCATTAGTTACTCTGCCAAATATTTCCAAAGTAGAACTTTTGAAACTGACTATCAAACTCTAGCTGCTGTAATTTTTGAACTTTACCATCCTCAAACAGTAGCTGAATTTGGTTGTGGCCCTGGTCATCTTAGTAGGGAGTTAGCCAAGCTTGGGGTAAAGGTTACATCTGTAGATGGTCATTCTCAGCCTAGCTTCACTGGGCTGGCGGTGGAATTTCATCACCTTGATTTGAATGATCCCATAGCGATCGCTAACTTTTTTGCAAATAAGCATTTTGACTTAGCGATATGTTTAGAAGTCGCTGAACATTTACAACCACAAAGCTCACCTATCCTAGTTAAATGGTTGACTTCAGTCGCTCCTGTGGTCATATTTTCAGCAGCCGTTCCTCATCAGGGTGGACATGGACACATTAATCTCCAACCGCGTGAATACTGGCACAATGAATTTATGCAACGTCAGTTTATCGCAGCAGATCGTGTACGTGAGGAGTTACGCGCTACATCCAGTATCGCACCTTGGTATCGTTACAATGTCATTGACTACGTCCAGATTCAGCACCCCCAAGCGCCCAACCCCGCTGAAGTGATTCCTCGTTTGATTGCCTCTGAATCAGCAGCAGCGTCAGCTTATTATGAAGAATACGACAGGCGATTTCTGGCAGAACTCCGTCTTAAGTATGCACCTGTGCAACTTTATGCATCTGTGAAGGGACTACGTTTTTTAGCTAAACGTCTTCTTGGTAGAAGTTAGTAGCATTAAATAAGTTATCAACAAGAATATACCCGACTTTTTGAAAAAGTCGGGTATATAAACAAAACCGGGATTAATTGGAGGGCAAACAACCGTTTGCCCCTACGGTTCACATTCTGGAAATCTCCTGAAAACAAAAAAGCTGGGCGGTGCCCAGCTGCTTTGTTATGCGGCATTTTGCCGATACCACTCAATCGTGTTTTTTAACCCTTGCTCAAAGCCTACTTGGGCTGTGAAATTAAAGGCTTGTTTCGCCCTTTCAGTATCCAAGCAACGACGGGGTTGACCATTTGGTTTGTCGGTTTCCCAAACAATTTCGCCGTCAAACTCCATCAATTTGCAGATGAGAGTAATCAAATCGCGGATGGAGATTTCTGAACCTGTTCCCAAGTTAACTGGTTCAGAGTCATTGTAAAGTTGAGTACCCTTCACAATCCCTCGCGCTGCATCTTCTGAATAGAGAAACTCGCGGGTAGGACTACCATCTCCCCAAACAGGAAGCTGCTTTTCGCCTTTGATTTGGGCTTCGTGAACTTTACGAATTAATGCTGGGATGACATGGGAACTTCCAGGGTCGAAGTTATCTTCAGGCCCATATAGATTTACTGGTAGTAGGTAGATACCATTAAAGTTATACTGCTGGCGATAAGCTTGCAGTTGTACTAGGAGTGCTTTTTTGGCAACTCCGTAGGGGGCGTTAGTTTCTTCTGGATAACCATTCCAAAGGTCATCTTCTTTGAATGGTACTGGGGTGAATTTGGGATAGGCGCAGATAGTGCCGACACAGACAAATTTTTCTACTCCTGCTTGATGGGCTGCATGAATCAGCTGGGTGCCCATCATTAAGTTGTCGTAGAAAAGTTCTGCGGGTTTTTCGCGGTTGAGACCGATGCCGCCAACATGAGCTGCTAGGTGGATAATAATGTTTTGCTGGTCAACTACACGTTGATTATTTTCCCAGACGCGGAGATCGTAATCACGCGATCGCGGTACTGTAATCTTCTCACGATCAGCCCCAGCCTGACACAGCTGCTCTATCACCTGACGACCTAGAAATCCCGCTCCACCAGTGACGAGAATCCGTTTATTGTTTAGCTCTAAGGCAGTCATATTTTTATCCTTGGCTGTGTGCATCAGAAGTGGAGAGCGCCCAATTGTTGACGAACAGTCGCAATATCATTCAGTACTGGCGCAGTGTTTTGATTTGGCGAAGTATAACCCAAGGCTTGGAGGTCTGCTTCCACCATCAAACCAACGAGTCCTTCAAAGGTTACAGATGGTTTCCAACCCAATTTCTGCTGTGCTTTGGTGGAGTCGCCAATTAACAACTCGACTTCAGCAGGTCGCAAATAACGCTCATCAAATTCTACGTAATCTTGCCATTTGAGATTTACATAACTAAATGCTAGTTCGAGAAATTCTCTTACTGAGTGGGTTTCACCAGTAGCAATCACATAATCATCTGGTTGCTCTTGCTGCAACATCAGCCACATTGCCTTGACGTAATCCTTGGCATAGCCCCAATCACGCTTGGCATCAAGATTGCCCATGTAAAGTTTTTGCTGCTTACCAGCGACAATTTGAGCGATCGCCCTAGTAATTTTCCGGGTTACAAAGGTTTCACCACGCCGGGGAGATTCATGGTTAAAAAGTATACCATTGCAAGCAAACAAGTTGTAAGATTCACGGTAATTGATTGTTTGCCAGTGGGCGTAGACTTTAGCACAAGCATAGGGACTACGGGGATAAAATGGCGTTGTCTCACTTTGGGGTACTGCTTGTACCAAACCATACATTTCTGAAGAACCCGCTTGATAGAACCGCACTTGAATACCAGTGCGCTGCTGGTAGTCACGAATTGCTTCTAATAAACGCAGTGTTCCCATGCCTACAGCATCCACCGTGTATTCTGGTGAATCAAAGCTGACTCGGACGTGGGATTGAGCGCCCAGATTGTAGATTTCTGTTGGCTGTACTTCTTCTAAAATGCGGCGCAGTGTTGTCCCGTCTGTCAAGTCGCCGTAGTGAAGAAACAACCGCACACCTTGTTTATGGGGATCTTCATAAATGTGATCGATGCGGTCTGTATTGAAGGTAGAAGTCCGACGAATAATGCCATGAACTTCATAGCCTTGCTCTAACAAAAACTCACTTAGATATGAACCGTCTTGACCGGTAATACCAGTAATCAGCGCTCGCTTCGGTTGCGTCATGCTTTACTATCCTTTTTGATATTTGATTTCAGAAGTAGTCACAGTCCAACTGATATAAGTTAGCAGCTCATTGCTTGATTGCCTAATGGGAAACCTACGCAGATCAGCGAACACAGAAGATTTAAAATTTTTGAGGTACACAATTTAAGTCTTAAACTCCTGCATAAAGTCTGTTTCATTTCTGAATTCTGAACGCTAGTTACTCTACTCAGAAAGACCCCTTGGCGCTAGCCTCTCCCTGTGGGCTACCGTGTATACACAAGTCGGAAAATCTAGCCCCCATTGGCTTTTATTTGGTAGGGTGCGTTAGACGGAACGTCGTAACGCACCGAACATGGAGGATGGTACGTTGCCATAAGGCATAACACACCCTACGAGCAGAGGATTTGGGGCGCTTGATCATTTGTGTGTACACGGTAGCGCTTTGGGAGAAGACCGCATTGGCTTGTCCTGACTTCTGAATTCTGCTGTAACCGAATTTTAACGTAAATAAATATACTTAGATAGAATAAATTCTATTAAGTAAGCCAAATTGGCTACAATTAAGATTCTTGAGCTTAATTCAATTTCTAGTCTTTGCTAAAACTTTATATAATTAGGGTTTTTATTAAGGTTGAATCAATTGACTTGACTTTACGCTACTTTTATTAATTGTGAGTTATCAGTTATCAGTAAGAGATCATAAAAAGTTTGTATCTAGGGGCATTAACTGCCCCAAAGAATAAACTTTGAGTAGTTGTTCAGTATGCTCCGTTATTCTTGGGCATAATTACTACATTGATCGTTTTCAATATTATCCATAAGTCGAGCCAGAAATTTCTAAATTTGACATAATGTAAGTCTATTTGCACCCTTCGAGGATAGGGAATGTCATTACGCCCAGAAACTTGCCATAATCCAGTGATGCCTGGACGGATAGTTAAAATCTGATCGATGTGACAACCGTATTTTGGTAGTTCTTCCGCTACCAATGGTCGTGGACCAACAACACTCATATCACCCTTCAACACATTCCAGAACTGAGGAAATTCATCTAGACTGGTAATTCGCAAAAGCCAACCAATTTTTGTAATCCTGGGGTCGTGCTTGAGCTTAAAACTGCTCTCAAATTCTTGTCGCATTTGGGGAGAAGTTTCCATCATTTGCACGAGAATTTCGTCGGCATTGCTTACCATTGTGCGGAATTTAATACAGTTAAAGGGTTTGTAGTTTTTACCTACCCGTTCTTGAACATAAAAAATCGGGCCTTCTGAGCTTAAAGCAATCAGCAAGGCCAAGATGAGGTAAACGGGGAAAAACAGGATCAAAACTAACAACGAAAACACAATATCGAACAGTCGTTTAGCGAACTCTCCGTTCAAACCTTGAAGAGACAAACCCTTGGGTTTTACCCTAGGACTCTTCTTCTGTTGACCACGTTTTAAGAAAGTACGCGATCGCTTGCCGGAGAGGAGTGAACTCTGGGCAGTCATCATACTCCTTAACAATCCACACCACACATAGTCCCAATCTTAAAGCTAAAAGGAGGTGCTTCTGGGCTTAATTTTCCAAAAGCCTATAAAACAAGTGCAAAAATCCCAACCATCACTCCAAAGACGGTCTTTCTTGATTGCACTTGTCTATGAAATCTCGATAGCGCTTGGCAAAGACTTGTCCAGAAAACTGGGCAGCGTGTTCCCGCGCATACTCAGGATTCAATGAACCCTGATACATTTCAAACTTTTCTACTGCCTCTACTAAAGCCGCTTCTACTTGCGTCTTGAAGAAGATACCTGTTCCTGTATCCCCAAAAGAGCGTAAGTCTCGCACCGTTTCCAAAGCCCCTCCAGCACCATAAGCAATTACTGGAGTACCGCAAGCTTGAGCTTCCACTAAAGCAATGCCAAAATCTTCACAAGCTGCATATACAAATGCCTTGGCTCTAGCCATATAGTTTTTTACCACATCATCAGGTTGCCATCCTAGTATTTGAATATTAGGACTCGCTATTGCACGAAGATGTTTCATTTCTGAACCTGTACCAATTACTACTAATGGTTTTTGCAATTGATTAAAAGCCCTGATAATTAAAGATACCTGCTTGTAACTCACCAACCGGGAAACTGTCACGTAAAAATCCTCTTTCTGAGAAAAAAAAGGAAATGCTTCGACATTCACAGGTGGATAAATAACTGTTGCTTCTCGCCGATAGCAGCGCCAAATTCGCCGAGCTGTATGCTGTGAGTTGGCAATAAAGTAATCAACGCGATTCGCACTCAATACATCCCACTGGCGCAACCGATGCAGTAGATAGCGCGCCACCCACCCAGGGACACCCTCTCCCAGCTTGCTTTGGTGCAAGTAATCAAAAGTTAAATCCCAGGCGTAGCGCATGGGGCTATGGCAGTAGCAAATATGTAACTGCTCAGGAGTGGTAAGGACTCCTTTTGCCACAGCGTGGGATGAAGATAGAATTACGTCATATTGCCGCAAATCCAGCTGTTCAATCGCTAATGGCCACAAAGGCAAGTACTTTTGTATACCATTACGGGCATGGGGAAAACGTTGGAGAAACGTCTTGCCAATCTGACGTTGGTATAAATAACTATCGGGATTGTTAGATTCAAAGTCGATGAGGGCGTATAAATCAGCATCAATGTGATTCAGAATTTCCCGCACAACTAGTTCTGAACCGCCAGTGGCTTTAGGTGTCAGCCACTCATGAACCAAAGCATATTTCAAGGGCACCGTTAACTTTCAATAGGTAGAAAATACTTAAAGCAAATTGTCAGGTTAACTGAAAAGTTTCCCCTTGTAATTAAAGAATGGGAAGCGCCCCAGATTCACGTTAAGACGAATTCTCCCAAAACAGGTTCCAGAGGGATACTGCGACCTGATAACCTCAAATGTATTGGGTATTGGGTATTGGGTATTGGGTATTGGGTATGGGGCATGGGGAATTTTACTTGATTGCTCTTCCCTTATCCCCTTGCTCCCGGCTCCCTACTCCCATGCCATTTCCTGGCCCCAGTCTCTGACTACCCCAGTAACAATTTACATAGAAGGTGGGAATTTATGCGAATTCTAATTATGGGCGGTACTCGGTTCATTGGCGTATACCTAACTCAACGGCTAGTGGAACAAGGACATCAGGTGGTACTGTTCAATCGTGGTAATCGTGCCGTACCATCCTTACAGGGAGTAGAACAAATTATAGGCGATCGCACTGACGCTACTCAGTTAAAAGCAAAGTTATCACAAGAAAACTTTGATGTCATTTTTGACAATAATGGGCGGGAACTTACTGATACTCAACCACTGGCAGAAATTTTTCAAGACAGGGTGCAACATTTTGTGTATATGAGTTCTGCTGGAGTATATCTCAAATCTGACCAATTGCCCCACGTAGAAGGCGACCCTGTAGACCCTAAAAGTCGCCATCGGGGTAAACATGAAACGGAAGCTTACCTCTTTTCATCAAGATTACCTTTTACCTCAATTCGTCCAACTTACATTTATGGACCTCTGAACTATAACGAGTTAGAAAGTTGGTTTTTTGATAGAATTGTTCACGATCGCCCTATTCCTATCCCTGGTAATGGCTTGCATCTCACCCAGCTAGGTCATGTGAAAGACTTAGCTGCGGCCATGTCTCAAATTGTTGGTAATCAGCAGGCTATAGGACAAATTTATAATATTTCTGGCGATCGCTTTGTCACTTTTGATGGTTTAGCCCGTGCTTGTGTACAAGCTACCGGTAAATCACCTGATGCTATAAAAATCGTCCATTACGATCCGAAAAAGTTTGATTTCGGTAAACGCAAAGCTTTTCCCATGCGGGTGCAGCATTTCTTTGCATCAGTGCATAAAGCAACTACAGAATTAAGTTGGCAACCTAAATATGATTTGATTTCTGGACTAACTGACTCATTTACAAATGACTATTTGGCAACTGGGCGGGATAAAGTTGAGGTTGATTTCTCTGTAGATGCAGAGATTTTGGCAGCGTTGTAAAAAGAAACTTACTCTTAAAAAAAGCAGGAAGCAGGAGGTTAAAAGTTAAATTATTTCCCTAGTACAGCACGGCGTAAATAAACATACCATTCAAAATGGCGCTAGAGCTTGGAATACAATTCTTTTGACTTTTGACTTTTGACTTCCGCCTTGCGGTACTAGTTCCCCATTCCCTTTTAAAATTTTGAGGAAATATGCTAACAATATTAGTCACAGGAGGAGCCGGATTCATCGGCGCTAATTTTATTCTGCTTGCTAGACAAGCACAATGGGCTAATGTCATTAATTTAGATAAACTGACTTACGCCAGTAACCTACAAACATTAGCAGAATTGCACAGTGACCCCAACTATAATTTTGTGCAAGGAGACATCGGCAACACCGAGTTAGTCACCTATCTACTCAAACAATATCAGCCAGATGCAATTATCAATTTCGCGGCAGAAAGTCACGTTGATCGTTCCATCCTTAGCCCCCGTGACTTCATTGAAACAAATGTAGTCGGGACTTTTCAACTATTAGAAGCTAGTCGGCTCTACTGGCAGCAACTATCATCGTCAAAACAACAGCAATTTCGCTTTTTGCATGTGTCTACAGATGAAGTATACGGCTCACTAAACTCTCAAGATCCAGCCTTCCGAGAAGATACTCCCTACGCGCCCAATAGTCCTTATGCTGCATCTAAGGCAGCATCTGACCATTTTGTGCGAGCCTACTATCACACCTATGGACTACCGACTTTAACAACAAATTGCTCAAACAACTATGGGCCTCGTCAGTTTCCTGAAAAACTTATTCCTTTAACTATTCTCAACGCTCTAGATGGTAAATCTTTACCTATATATGGAGATGGACAAAATATCCGAGATTGGCTTTATGTCACCGATCACTGTGAAGCTATTTATTTAGTCTTGCAACAAGGAAAAATTGGTGAAACCTACAATATTGGTGGATTAAACGAACAAGCTAACTTGACAGTTGTGGAAAAAATTTGTGCGATGCTTGATGACTTAGCCCCCAAATCGGATTACCACTACTCATCTTTGATAACTTTTGTGAAAGACCGTCCTGGTCATGACCGAAGATATGCAATCAACTGTAATAAAATTAACCACGAGTTGGGTTGGCAACCTCAAGAAAACTTTGATAGCGGGTTATTAAAAACAGTCCAGTGGTATCTCGGTAACTCTGATTGGGTGAATCAGGTACGTTCAGGAGCTTACAAAACCTGGCTCAAACAAAACTATGAAAATAGGAAAGTTTAACTGTTAACTGTTAACTGATTATGTCGTGATGAGGGATGTAAAATGAAGGGTATTATCCTAGCTGGTGGCTCTGGTACACGTCTTTATCCAATCACCTATGCTGTCAGTAAACAGCTAATGCCTGTTTACGATAAGCCAATGATTTACTATCCTTTGTCTGTATTGATGCTGGCAGGAATTCGAGAAATTTTGATTATTTCAACTCCTAATGATTTGCCATGTTTTCAGCGTCTTTTAAAGGATGGTAGTCAGTGGGGTTTGCAGTTTAGTTATGTAGAACAACCCCAGCCAGAAGGTTTAGCACAAGCTTTTATTCTGGGTAAAGATTTTATTGCTAACGAGCCAGTGTGCTTAATTTTGGGTGACAATATTTTTTATGGACATGGTTTGACAGAAGTACTAACTAGATCTGCAACTCTTAAAGACGGCGGGTTAGTATTTGGCTATCAGGTGAAAGATCCTCGGCAATATGGAGTAATTGAATTTGACATCAATCAACGGGCGATTAGTATTGAAGAAAAGCCTCTCGTCCCTAAGTCTAATTATGCTGTTCCTGGTATCTATTTTTATGATTCACAAGTAGCAGAAATTGCTTCTAATCTTAAACCTTCTGCTCGCAATGAGCTAGAAATTACAGATTTGAATATAGCTTATTTAAAGCAACATAAACTGCGAGTAGAATTGTTGGGTAGAGGATATGCTTGGTTAGATACCGGTACTCATGAATCTTTGCATCAGGCTAGTAACTTTATCCAAACTTTGGAAGATCGGCAAGGGTTAAAAATAGCTTGTATTGAAGAAATTGCTTATAGTCAAGGATATATAGACTCATCTCAACTACGTCAATTAGCAGCACCTATGATTAAGAGTAGTTATGGTCGTTACTTGATGGCAATTTTAGAGCATGAGCAAAATTATATAACCATAGAAAAGAACAAAATATATCCTGCCAAAGCTACATTAGCTAATTAAGTAGAGCAGCAAGTTTTGTAGTTAATTGAGAGTATTAACATGCAGATCATACAAACAGAAATTCCTGATGTAGTAGTAATTGAGCCACAGGTTTTTGGTGACGATCGCGGTTTTTTTTATGAAAGCTATAACGAAAAGGCTTTCTTAGAAAAGGCTGGTATTACTGCACATTTTGTCCAGGATAATCATTCGTGTTCCGCTGAAAATGTTTTGCGAGGCTTGCACTATCAAATCCAGCAACCCCAAGGAAAACTGGTGAGAGTAGTAGTAGGTGCAGTATTTGATGTAGCTGTTGATTTGAGAAAAAGTTCTCCAACTTTTGCTCAATGGATTGGTATCCATCTCACCGGTGAAAATAAACGACAGCTTTGGATACCAGCAGGTTTTGCTCACGGTTTTGTAGTGCTTGCGGAATCTACAGAAGTTTTATACAAAACCACAGATTACTATGCTCCCCAGCATGAACGGACTATTCTGTGGAATGATCCTGATTTAGCGATCGCTTGGCCAATTTCAGCTTCCCCAATCCTCTCTGCTAAAGATAAAATCGGTAAGTCTCTAAAAGATGCAGAGGTGTTTGTATGAAAATCCTACTGACAGGTGCTACTGGACAGGTGGGGTGGGAATTACAACGCACCTTAATGACTATTGGCGAAGTTATTCCTGTAGGACGTGAGCAAATAGATTTAGCTCAGTTAGACACCATTCGCCGCACCATTAGGGAAGTAAAACCAGATTTGATTGTTAACCCTGCGGCTTATACTGCAGTGGATAAAGCCGAATCAGAGCCAGAATTAGCGATGGCTATTAATGGTATTGCTCCCGGTGCGATCGCCGAAGCAGCAAAACAAGTCGGTGCAGCTATAATTCACTATTCCACAGATTATGTGTTTGATGGCTCTCAAGCAACACCATATACTGAGCAAGATCAACCAAATCCCCAAAATATCTACGGTAAAACAAAACTAGCTGGTGAACAGGCGATCGTATCTGTCGGTGTACCCCATCTAATTTTACGCACTAGTTGGGTTTATGGACTGCGGGGTAAAAACTTTTTATTAACAATGCTGAGATTAGCACAAGAACGGGAAGAAATTAAAGTTGTTGATGACCAAATTGGCGCACCAACTTGGAGCCGGATGATTGCAGAAATCACAGCCCAAATTTTGTCTCAGTCTCCAGATAATGTCTCTGATTTCATAGCTAGCAAAAGCGGAATATATCACTTAACAGCAAGTGGACAAACTAGCTGGTATGGATTTGCTAAGGCAATTTTGGCAGATGATATTAAACAGAGTCGCAAATTGCAAAGATTGATCCCAATTACTACTCCAGAGTATCCTACAGCCGCCAGCAGGCCAGCTTATTCTTTATTAGACAGTGCGAAACTATCTCATACATTTGGATTAGTTCTACCAAATTGGGAAAGGAGTTTAGAGTTGGTAATATCTGAAAACAGATGAGGGTAATGGAATCAGCCTAGAAAAGGCGATGCCTGCGGCGGGCTACGCTACGCACTAATTTGGCAACAAAGTATGAAACGCAAGGTTTTTCAACGCTACCTACTGAAATTGGTAGCAGTTGTGTTGTCGATCTCGATTGGTATGATTCCTGCTAAACTAGCGATCGCTTTCTATTAAACCCGAGTGTTGCGAGATTGTGGGCGATCGATTTGATGGATTTTTAGTGGGCGGAGTGGCGCCAATACAGTTCGGTTCAGGCTAAAAAATCAGTCAGGTGTAGGTTGGGTTGAGGCAATGCGTTACCCAACTAAACCCGTAAAATGTTGGGTT
Source organism: Calothrix sp. PCC 7507 (assembly GCF_000316575.1). Classification (GTDB taxonomy): domain Bacteria; phylum Cyanobacteriota; class Cyanobacteriia; order Cyanobacteriales; family Nostocaceae; genus Fortiea. Next base: position 2,271,453 of record NC_019682.1, read on the forward strand.
TCGTTCCTCAACCCAACCTACCAATACTCTTAACCGAACAGTATTGGGAGTGGGGCAAGTTTGAATCCTCGGATCTGAACTTTGTATTAAAATAATTTCCATCCATGTTTATTGAAAAAATAAATTGCTGATTGAATATTAATTAAAGTCAGTTTAAGAGACTTATATGAGCCTTTAGCCCAATGATGAAAAATATGTACATGAGGATAAAATACAGTTCTATATTTTTTAGCCATTCTCAAAGTTATATCTGCATCTTCAAGATACATAAATATATTTTCATCAAAGTAGCCAATTTCATCTAAATACTTTCTACGAAAAAGCATAAAGCATCCAGACAGGTATATAACATTTTCTATGTTCTCATAACCCATATCTCGCATTTCATACCAATCAAGATAGTTCTTTAAAAGGAAGTGTAATTTTTTAGGAATAAAACGCCTAACAAATAAAGCAAACAATGTTGGATAACGCTTACAAAGATATTGAATATCACCATTAGGGAAGTAGATTTTTGGTTGGATTAAACCGATATCCGGATGATTCTCTAAATAATCTATTAGTTTGATTATCACATTACTATCAAAGTATATATCCGGGTTAATCACAAGATGATAATCAGATATGCCAGATTGAGAAATAGCTAAGTTGTGCGCTTTACCAAAACCAATATTATTACCATTGTTATAATAGTAGCTTACATCTAAATCTTTGAATACTGTTTCTAACTCTGGTTTTGGTGAATTATCAACGATATATAAATGTATTTTCAATGCTGTGTTTATGGTAGACATAATCGCTTGACGAAGCATATTATAATTATTCTCATATAAGACTAGTGAGGCAGTGATCTTAATTTTTTCTTGCATAACGCTACTTATTAAGTTAGTGATTTATTTTCAAAAAGTGCTGTTACAATCACATTTATAATGTAAATTTTTCAAAAAGCTTTACAAATCAACAATGGCACTCTAATAACATTATAAAAATGTTGAATTGCTCATAACTAACTTCGATAATAATAGTATGCTAAAAGATACTTAAATTTAGCATGAAGTTTAGGAGAAATTAGTAGAACAATAAATTTGAATAACGAGTGAGATGTCAGTAAAATCATCGCATTAAATTTTATTTTTTTAGATTTCCAAAGCTTCCAAAAGTTATGAATATCTCCAATTCTCATTCTTAAAAGATTAGTACTCAAACTTTTTGGTTGTTTATAGACATAAGTTAATTGTATATCTAATAAAAAAAAACTCTGCCCATCAAGGCATATTTTCATCCATAAAAAGTAATCTTCACAGTATCTCTGTACAGAGTCAAATCTGTAGTTAATATTTCTTTTAAGCATAATTGACGAAGTTTCAAATGGGTTATACATTAATATTTGGCTTCTTGTCAGGGCACAGGCTTGAAATTCCCTGTTTAATAATTCAGTATCTAAGGGATATTTGTTGGAATTCGATATGGGTGGTGCATGACCAGAACCTAAAACTAGAGGATTAGCACACATCCATCCATACTGGAATGAAATTTTCTCTGGATGCCAAGCATTATCAGCATCAAGAAAAGCAATATAGTCCTGAGTTGCTAAATCCCAACCAACATTACGAGCAACGGAAGGCCCAGAATTAGAAGTTAAATTTATAATCTTTATCCAATTTTTTTTGTATTTATCTTGTAAGTGTTGTAAAATTTCCCATGTACCATCTTTACTCCCATCATTTACTAGTATAACTTCAGCAGGTATGAGAGTTTGTTTTGCTATAGAATCAACAGATCTACTAATAGTATCAGAACAACAGTAACATGGTATGATAACACTAACTGATGGTTCCATATTTTATTCTTTAAGTTAGACCTAAATTCAAAAGATTAGATGTGATTAAAATTACGATTAAGTAGAGTGTTTATCACGTTAACGTTTTCACTTCTATGATCCCTAAACCTTTATAGTTAGAGTAATGCTATGGTTAGTTTTAGTTTTTTGGAATTCAGATATAATCTTTAACCATAAAGTTAATAGTACTAACCAATTTATTTACTGAGACTCTCTTAAATCAATATCCTGGAAACATCCTACCAGGGCAACCCGAAGCAGTAAATGTTTTATATCCAAAAATTCTCCAACTGGCTTCATAGGTAATTCTTCTAGCGGCTCTCCTTCCCCGTTTATGTCCCCAAATTCGTATACAGAACCACAATAATATAGAACGCAAAAATTTTAACCATAAAGTTAGTTTATGTAATTGACAAGCATCTTCAATTGATTTGCTTTCGGATATAGTTACATTAGTGATTAGATACTCTTCTTTAGAAGCAATTGCAAAATTCAAGACCTCTTCCATACGCATTTCATAAGTGTGTTCACTTATAGTTCTTTCAAAACCAGCCCAAGCAACTGCATCACGCTCTTGTGGATGTTCTAAGAAGTATTTAATTTTCTTGACTAGTTCAGGTATGTTGTGAAAAACCTCTATTTCTTTTCCAAGAGTGTAATGCTTTTCTAGCCCTGGCGTATACTCCGTTACTAAAAAACCACCTGCACCAGGCACTTCAAAAGTCCTTGCCTTGATTTGATTTTCTCCTATAGAATTAGCAAAATTTAGGCTTATTACTGACTCCCTCATAATACGTGGTACTTCTTCTGTTGAGATTTGTCCAGATGCCCATCCGTGACCAAAGCAGTCAACCTCAATACCATAATTTCTTAATTCTGCAATTTGTTTCATACGATTACCAAATGCTCTACCCACAAACGAAACTTTATAGCGGCAACATGTGAAAGATAATGGTTGGTTAAAAGTTTCAGAACTGGCAGCCCACTGAGTGAGCAACACATTTGAAATACCATCACTATAATACTTTGCAATAACTTCTGGATAGGTTGTAGTCATAGCATGATATGCAGTTCCAATAAATCGAGATACTTCCTTGTACTTCCAAGAGTCATCAGTTGTCCAAGAAATAGTTGCCACATCTCTCCGTGCTTGAATTATTTTTAGAGTTTCCCACCAAATTTCATAATACAGTTGAACTGTAAGTATGACATGAGGTTGTACTCGCTCAACTGTTTGTAGAAGAGCTTGATTCAATTCAGCATAACTGCTATATGAAGACATATCCCATGATTCAAAGTGGATAACTTCGTGTCCTAACTTTTTTAATGCTGGTACAAACGCTGCGTATTCAGTGTTAATTCCACGGGCAGGATCACCGTATTGATATTTCCCAAAAACACATAATACTTTCATAATTAATTTTAGCTTAATTTTATTTTTATATAGTTACGGATTTTTGTAATTATAAAACTTTAAATAACCGACGATACTACTGTTATTTAAACAGTATTAACTATTTTTTTATTGGCAGCTTTACTATTACATAAAAATCCAAAAATCAAAAAGCATAATGCAGGTAATGGTAAAAAAACAAGAGTAAGAAAGTGGTTATAAGTATGGGAAGTAATAAGAGTCCATGTGATTTGAGAATAGACTAACAGATGAGAAAGGCTAGAAAATGATTTGCTATAAAAATATTTAGATATCATTCCAAAAATAAAAGAGAATATAATTACTCCGACAATTCCTAATCCCCAATGCAAACCTCCATAAAATCCCACTGGTGAACTCTGCTCAGGCAGAATAGGTAAATCATTATTCATGACGTAGGTTTCATACAGCCTATAAGGTAGCAACCCAACGAAAGTGTATACGGGGTTAAATTTATATGGTCCTAATCCAGCTTGTTCGCACTGCGCTTCGAGATTGATGAGGGGCCATTGTAGATAATTTATAGTTTCATCAGTTCCAGATATTTGGTATCCTGAACCAATTCTTAGGGAAGCCATAAAACCCATAAAATAAATCAATATTACTGGTATGAGAAAATATAGTAAAGTTTGTAATTGCTTACTGATGCGGAAACCAAATATATTTATAAAAGTTTTTAATGGGCTATTAAAGCGGATTGAGAGTCCAGAAAATAAATAAAATATTAAAATAAATAATCCCTGCCGCTTTCCAGTTATCAAAGTTCCAAAAGCAGCAATCAACAAATTAACTACAAAGAAGAAATATAGTTTTACATTTAACTCTACTGATTTTATAACTAAAGATAGTAGTAATCCATTTAAAAAAAATAAGGATACAACGAAAACACCTAACTGACCAAACCCAGTTTCTACAGCGTTGTTGTTAACATCATTTATATTAATATTCCCTGAGAAAAACTCAAAAATTGGTAAAAAACCATAGGTTCCAACAATACCAATTATCTGAATAATTATTAAAGTTGAAAGTATTAAAATTATTCTATTTAAAGTAGTAAAACTAATTTTTACTATATCTGGAGATATATAATCCAGCTTAGGTTTAAAAATTCTAGTGCCTAGCCAAAAGAAGAAATATCCGGTAGACCATATAACTAAAGGTAGATAAGTTATCTCATAGTTATAGCTTTCATTTGGTCCTTGAATAAACCAAATAATGTAAGGAGAAAGAGCTTGAAGAGTACCTAGTAGAAATAGAACTTCAGGACTGACAATTTTGCGCCACATAAAATAATATCTATAAATGATTCAATCAATGTTTTGATGTTTATTTTTAATAATATATTCACTTGAGCCAACTATATACTAATTGTGTTTGTTCTGCACAGGTATCCCAAGAAAAGAACTTAACTCTTTCTTTTCCTTTAGTAACAAGATCTTTAGTCCTTTCTTGCGAAAGAAGAACTCTTTTCAATGCATCAGCAATGCTTTCAAATTCATAAGGGTTAAAATATTCACCAGCATCTGCAACTACCTCCGGAATTGAGCTCGTATTACTACAGACTACAGGACAATTAAAAGACATTGCCTCTAGAGGTGGAATGCCAAATCCTTCATAAAGAGAGGGATAAACAAATGCAGATGCGTTAGTGTAAAGGTTAGCCAGTATTTTATCATCACCTGCTACATATATTACACGATAATTATCGATACCAAGGCTTTGAATTAGGGCTATCTCATCTTCAGAAAAAGATTTTACACCGCAGCATACTATATTAAAGTTGTCTTTTATAACTCGACAACTAGCATATGCTTGAAGTAATCGTTTGAAATTTTTATATTCTAATCTCCGCTCTCCAACATAAAGGATATAAGGACGAGTTATTTTTGGCTTTTTCTCAACATTTTCGTGATCTTGTAGAGAATAGCCAAGATAAATAGTAGAAACAATTTTTGGGTCTATATCTAGGATATCAATTAAGTCTTGCTTCGTAGTTTGAGATATACAAATAATATGATCTGCACGTTTAATTGCTTCTGCTTTTGTCAGAGTAAATTTTCTATCCTTTTCTGGCATCAAATGAGCAAACTTTTCGTGAATCATGTCATAAACCGTAATGACAGTTTTGCATTGCTTAGGTGCTATGCATTTCCTAGTGTAGAAAGTTTCGTGAATAATATCAGGATTAATATATTTGAGCCATTTTTTAGATAGTTCCGCATTTATTGTACTTATAATTCTTGATGACTTAGGTATGGAAGGGATTTCCCATCCTTTTACTAAATCCGAGCTACAATTTTTTAGGTAGTTATTGACGTAAAAGCCAGCAACAATATCTACTTTAAAGTTATTAACCTTGGAAGTACGAGTTGCGATTTCGTATATATAGCGTGAAATACCACCATATTTTGACCAAGAGAATATTTGATAATCATAAGATAATTTTATCATTTATATCTAAGTATTGTAATTTAAAAACAAAAATATCGACGTTTGAAAAATGAGCATATAAGAAATTATATATAAATCATTTTTATCATAAATAAATTATACATTTTTTTCAGTACATTATCATGATGTACGAAAGTTTTAGAAATCATTATTTTTCTTACATATTAATAACCGATATGCGCCAAATAGCTAGTCATGATTTTCAAAAAAATATGTTGATGTAAGTCTATTTTAGAAAGGCATATGGGGCAACTTTCAACTATATTCATTTATCTCCATTTTAACTCTTAATTTTAACTTAGTTATAATATCAGTACCTACGGCTCCTAAAGAAAATAGTAGTATACAAATTCCAGTAGACAAAGCAACTCCTGAAACGCCTATTAAATTACCTAATAAAAGTGATAAAACTATATTGCTAATAGCAGAAATAGGAGCAACTATAGTTTGTAACTTTAATTCGCCTAATCCATTGACTAACATCGCCACACACTGAGATACTGAATTTAATACTGTTGTAAACAACATTGCACAAAGCAAGCCAAGATTTGGAATTGCTTCTTTACTAACTAGTAATTCTACAAGCTGAGGAGAAAATATAACAAGTAAAGTACCTATAAGGAAAGACCACGTAAAGCTTATAAAAACTGACATTTTAAATGTATGATTAATCCAAGTATGATCTCCTCTTGCTAAAGCTTCAGTGTATGCAGGCCAAAGAGAAATTGTAAAAGAAGATAGAACATATACAACAAGAGAAAATAATCTTAACGTAATTCCATAACTTGCTACCGCTTTTGCACCAAATAATTGAGTAACAATAATAAGATCAGTTTCAAAAATTAAAATTGCTGATATTTGAGTAGTCCAAAACTGAAACCCAGTTTTTAGTAATGACTTACATTGAAGCCAGTTAAAATATTTGTATTCAGGTTTCAACCATTGTCGCCGAAAACCAAATAAATGAATGGCAGAAAAAACATCTCCTATAAGTAAAGACCCGAAACAAGCCATTATTAGGAAAGGTAGATTAGCCTGAGTATGAATAGCAAACATTAGACTAATGATTGATGATAAGCTGCCTATTACACTCCATATTTGATGGAAATAACCTTCTTGGTAGGCTCCATAAATGCGTCCTGAAATTGACAGTGGCAGACGGATAAAAAATAAAATAAAACATACAAAAACAGATGTTTTTAATTCTTGGCTTGCTACTAATGAACTTATATTGAAGACTCGGTTCCAAGGAATTAATGGATATATTATTAAGAACAATAATAGCAATACCAGTGATATAAGCAACATTACGTAAAAGGCACTTGACACAGCCTCTTGAGCCATTTGCTTATCTTCCCTGCCATCACATGTAGCCAGTGCATTCGTCAAACTATTTACTAATCCTAAGTCTACAAAACTTATCCAAGTTAACAATGTACTTAGTATTAACCATATTCCAAACCTTTCGGTTCCCAAGTATTTAGCTGTCAGGGGAATTGTAATAAGTCCAGCTATGGTTGAAATTCCTTTGACTACTAAGGTCGTAATACCTGTAAGACCTGCGCGGCGAATTCTCATGCGTCCCCGGTCTACAGAAATATTATTAGAATTTTGAAACAACTTCTTAAATAACTGCATTATTTTCAAAAAACCTCACGAAATCCCAATTTTAGGCAGATTCATTTCACCTTTGCCATTCTGCTCAAATGCCTTGCCTCCGTAATAACCTTTGGTGTAGTAGCCACCGTAGCTGCTAGTAGCAGTCACACCATTAACCACCATACCCAACACTCGCTGCTCAGACTGCTCTAGCAAAGTCTTCGTCTCACTAGCGGCTGCAGAGTCAACAACACCAGGACGTACAACCAACAACAGCCCATCTACTAACTTGCCCAATATCTGTGCATCAGCAACTGCAGTCAACGGTGGAGCGTCAATAATGACAAAGTCATATTCTCCAGTAGCCTGTTTGATTAAAGTAGCTAACCGTTGTGAATCTAACAATGCTGCTGGGTTAGGCGGAATTGTGCCAGCAGTGAGTAAGTCCATAGCCATTAGAGCCTCTTTAGTCGAGCTTTGCAACTCAGCTTGACCTACTAGGATATTACTCAGCCCAATCAGATTGGATTGTTCCCAGATTTTATGCTGACGGGGACGACGCATATCTGCATCTATCAACAGCACTCGGCGTCCTAGTTGGGCGATCGCTACTGCCAAGTTAGCTGTGACAAAAGACTTGCCCTCACCAGGAATTGAGCTACTCACCACAATCACTTTCAGCTTCTTATCAGAAATGCTGAAACCCAAATTCGTCTGTAACATCTCAAAGGCTGCTGATTCTGGTGAATAGGGATTGTTGAGTACTGGCAATTCTGCACCCCCCTCACCATCGCTACCCTTGACTTTTTCAGCCAGCGGAATTGTACCTAAAACTGGATAGCCCAACAGCCGTTTCACTTCCTCAACATTCTTGAGGGAATTATCCATAGATTCCAACACTAATGCTGTTCCCAAACCTAACAGGATGCCCAAAAAGCCACCCAGTGCTAGGTTCAGGTGAATAACAGGAGAAACCGGCCTATTAGGAACCAAAGCCTGAGAAATTACCCGCGCATTGCCGATGTTCTGGTTTTCTAAGACCTGAATTTCTTGCAATTGCCTGAGAAATTGCTCATAAGTGACTCGCGCCACTTGCAACTGTCGCTGTAACTGTAACTGTTGTTGTTCTAATCTGGGTAAGCTATTTAACCGTTTTTGGCTGAGTATAAATGTTTGCTGCAAATCGGCTAATTGCCTTGCCAAGGCTAACCGTTCCACTTCTGACTTGACTAAATCTGTAGTCAGAGTTTGCTTTAGTTTTCCCATCTGCAACTTCTGTTCTGGCACATATTTAGAATTACCTAAACTTTGGGCAACTCTCCCTTCGACTTGATTTCTCAGAGCTGCTTCTTTTTCTACCAGATTGAGAATATTAGGATTATTGTTAGTGTAGCGAGTCCTTGCTACGGCTAGCTCGTCTTGCACTTTCTGGTATTCTGTCAAAACCTGCTGGATTCCTGGAGATTCATTTAAAGTATTGAGTGCTACAGCCTGGTTTGTATTTAATTCTATTTGATTTTGTAAAGCTAGTGAACGAGTGTTGGCACCGACTAGTTCTGCTTCGACTTTAGTAATTATTGCTGCTAAATCTTTCAGACCTTCGACACCAGCTTTCGCTTCTATCTCTAAAGCTATCACCTTGTTTTTCTCTTTAAACTCGCGCAAGGACATTTCTGCTTTCATCACCCTTTTCTCAACCTGGGGCAATTCTTTATTTAAGAATTCTCTAGCGGACTTGGCTGTAGAACGATTGGTGCGAACATTACTTTCTAAGTAATATTTCATTAGGGTATTGATCACGTCTGCGGCTTCCTTGGGATTGGGGCTGCGGTAAGAAAGCTGCATCACATCCGTGCCGCGGATAGTTTTCAACTGTAATATTTTGAGAAAAGTTTCTATGGGGAGGTATTCGCCTGTTTCATCCTTTAGGTTTAGGGTGGTAATGGTTTTGTTGATAATTGGGTATGAGCGGATGACTTCGGCTTCTGTATCGACTGGGTTGCTGAGATTTGTTAGGCCGCCGAGTTCTCCCATCTTGCTTGAGAAGCCTGTAAGTGATGAGACACCATTTTGCTTGTTGAAAAGTAACTTGGCTTTTGACTCATAAACTGGTGTTTTGAGGAAAGTCACTAATGCTGTTAATCCGAACACAGTGCTAATAACGATTGATGTTACTAGCCAGCGCCTTTTCAGGACTGTCCAGTAATGCTGTAAATCAATGGTGTCTCGGTCTTCTTGCTTAGTAGGCATAGATAGTTTAGTAACAACCAAAAAAGTTTAGGCTAATGCTGTGTGTTCCTAGTGCAAGAAGGTAAGAGAGTCAGACGAGAAGAAAGCTTATGCGATAGGCTTTTTAGTCTTGTTTAACTCCGTAGGTATTTCCGCCATATTGCGCTAGTGCAACCACAACCTGAGAAAAATTAAGCATGGATAGTTTGTCTTGGTATCAATCAGGATTATCCCCTCCTGATTTCCCGACCATCTTATACTACTTTCTGTTTTTTGTTCAGTGAAAATTCAGAAATATCGGAATCTCCGACACATTTAATCTCAGGTATAGTACTGATTTATGTTTTTGGTAAATTGTAATTAATATTACTTATTACTCAATGCAGACAGCAGGGGCAGGAGACAGAAGGAATACTGATCTTTGCCTGAGTCAAGCGACTCAAGGGAGCGAAGTTTTAAGATCCTCGACTATCTGTGGTGCTAAGTCAGGAGGGGTCAAACCCTACAGCTGACTTGTTGCAATTTTTATTAACCTGGATGGGCGAACTTTTTTGCCAAGCTACACATCTAATGCCATTTATGAGAAAAAGGCAAGTTATGTAAATTAATTGTTACAAAAAAACCCATCATGAATTTTTTGTAATAGAAAGGACTAGTCAAAAACAATACCACCTAAGAATACTCTTAAGTTGAGCTATCGGGTTTTGGTAAATTTTGTAATTTATTATACATGTAATAAATGAGCATACTTCTTTTAAAGTATCAAAAAGCACAAAAATAGCTAACAGTAGCTCATTTACCTCAAAGATAAGAGTAGTAAAAAGTACTTATGCTCGATACATCATTTCAAAGTTACAGGGGAAGTCTTAAGTTACTGAAAATCACGCGCTTTTTACCTACGGTGCTTTTAGTAGTAGATATTATTGGCTTGGGTATATGTTTGGAGGTTGCTTTTTGGTTGCGTCTAGGTCAACTAATTCAGGGTTTTGATCCACTGATTTGTGGATTTATGCTGCTGACGATCGCCGGATTATATTTAGCAGATACTTATCATCCAGACAATCAGATTGCTGGGTTGCGGGCGCCGCCTCGGATTCTACTTAGCAATTTCATCGTTGCTGGCATTACCTCTAGCATCATTTATATATCTGAGTCTTGGGAACATCAACCGTTACTGGGACGGGAGATTTTGTTAGTCACTTTAAGCATCTTTACAATCTGGGCAGTGATTTTACGTTTATGGGCTGTCCAATGGCTGCGATCGCGTACTGAAGAAAGTCGTTGGCTAATATTGGGTGCTGGCGATCGCACAATCAAATTTGCTCAAATGTTTTTAACACATAACCCCTTAAGCCGATTAGTTATCCTGGCTGAACCTGGTCAAGATACCACAGAGTTAGCAAGAACAGCATCACAGGTGAATTGTAGCGGCTACCTTAACGACTTATCTACTTGGAGTCAGCAGCCTTGGTCAGGGGTAGTAGTAGCGACCCAAATAGATTTCTCTGATATCCAAATTCAGCAGTTGATGGAGTTACGCCTTGAAGGTATTCCAGTCTATAAACTGCCAGATATTTGCGAAGCCCTATGGTACAAAATTCCTTCGTCCTTACTTGAAGATCAGTGGTTGGCTTTTAGTACTGGGTTTAACTTAGTGTCTTGTGGTATGAGTCTGAAGCTGAAGCGGTCTATAGATGTGATGGTGACAGGACTGCTACTCTTGCTGCTATTTCCTCTCATGCTCTTAGTATCATTACTAATCAAGTTAGATAGTCTAGGTCCAATTTTCTATAGTCAAGTTCGCACAGGACTATACGGCAAGCCATTTAGAGTTTATAAATTCCGTTCTATGTATCAAGATGCTGAGAAGCGCGGCGCACAATGGGCTTCTCAACGCGATCCACGCATTACCAGAGTGGGATATTGGTTAAGAGTATTGCGAATCGACGAACTGCCGCAAATTTGGAATGTTTTACAAGGGGAAATGAGCCTGATTGGCCCTCGTCCAGAAAGACCAGAGTTTGATATCAAGCTCAAACAAGCAATTCCTTATTACGAACTACGTTACTTAGTTAAACCAGGAATCACAGGCTGGGCACAGGTTCTATATCCCTACGGTGCTTCAGTTGAAGATGCTTATGAAAAGCTAGCCTATGACCTCTACTACATCAAGAATTATTCGTTTTTGTTGGATATAGCGATCGCTTTTAAAACAGTCAGAGTTATTTTGTTAGGTAAGGGTAGATGAATAAAAAAGTATTGGTGACAGGTGGTGCAGGCTATATTGGTTCCCACGTCGTGCGCCAGTTAGGTGAAGCTGGTTATGATGTCGTGGTGTATGACAATTGCTCTACAGGTTCACCCAAAGCTGTACTACACGGCGAATTAATTATTGGTGATTTAGCAGATACAAATCGTCTTTATCAAGTCTTTGCCAAACATCAATTTAGTGCCGTGCTGCACTTTGCTGCTAGTTTAGTTGCACCAGAATCAGTGGCTCATCCTCTCGACTATTACGCCAACAACACCCGCAATACCTTGAATTTACTCCAATGCTGTAGCGCTCAAGGTGTTAACCAATTGATTTTTTCTAGCACCGCCGCAGTTTATGGCGAACCTCAAGAAAATCCCGTCACAGAGTCTACTCCCACCATACCCATTAACCCCTACGGCAATTCAAAGCTGATGAGCGAATTGATGATTCGGGATTATGGGTTAGCATCTAGTCTGCGCTATGTAACTCTGCGCTACTTCAACGTTGGCGGCGCTGATTTTGGTGGGCGACTCGGACAAAGTTTACGCAAAGCAACTCACCTAATTGCAGCAGCTTGCAATGCAGCACTCCAACGTCAACCAGAATTGCGGATTTTTGGTACTGATTTTCCTACCCCAGATGGTACTGGGATTAGAGACTATATCCATGTTGAAGATTTGGCCTCTGCCCATGTCTATGCTTTACGATATCTAGAACGGGGTGGGGAAAGCCAAACTTTTAACTGTGGCTATGGACAAGGCTATAGTGTGAGCCAAGTAATTGAACGAGTCAAAGCAATTTCTGGAGTAGATTTCCCTGTGATTAAAGCCGAACGCCGTCCTGGCGATCCTGCCTGTGTGACAGCTTGTGCAAAGAAAATCTCCCAAATATTGGGTTGGCAACCCAAATACAATAACCTAGATAATATTGTCCAAACTGCTCTAGCCTGGGAAATACGTCAGGAAAATTCAAGACCTATGGAATTGATCAAAAAGCCTGTGCCAATCAGTAGGAAAAGAGCCACCAGATCTAAAATCTTTGAATTTCCCGTGAGGCTAACTAACTAATTCCTGACAACTTCGGAAATCGAACATTTGTTTTTTATAATATTAGGACTCCTATTGCCTATTGCCTATGAGGATTTAGCTGGCAATAAATAAATCCCTCCAGAGATTAACGTCAAGGCGACAGCTACCCAAAAAGCAATCAGAGAAGGCATTTGCCAAACTTCAGGTAATGGTGCAATGAGAAAGGCGATCGCTATAATTTGACTCACAGTTTTGAGCTTACCCCAAATATTCGCCCCTGTAATCGTCGTTTGATTCACTCTCCAACCGGCGATCGCTAATTCCCGCGCTAAAATCAAAAACACTCCCCAAGCGGGAACCCGTCCTAATTCAACTAACACTAGTAACGGCGCTAGCACCAGAAATTTATCTACTAAGGGATCGAGAAACTTTCCTAAATCGGTAACTTGGTTGAGTTTCCTGGCTAAGTAACCATCTAACCAATCAGTCAAAGCCGCAATCAAAAAAATAGTTAAACACACCCACTTAGCTTCTGGTGTGGGGTTATATAAACCATAAAGCAGAAATGGTACTCCCAAAAGGCGGGAGAAAGTGATCCAATTAGGCAGAGTCATTTTTACAATCAAGCCGCAGATGAACACAGACAAGCCAACATGCGTCTAAATTGTACATTTTTACGTATACCTCTTGGAAAAACAAGCTACGCACAGCGTCTCCGACAGCAGAAGACTGTCTTTTGTCCATAGCTTTATTTTCAAGATATGCAAATATTTGCCACAACAAATCACTCCGGCTAGTACAGCGCGGCGTAAATAAGCATACTATTTCAAATGGTACAAAAGCCCGGAGTACAATTCTTTTGACTTTTGACTTTTGACTTCCGCCTTGCGGTACTAGTGGTTTGTCAATTTTGTTTTGAGGGGTTTTTGGTAGTGCGGGCCGAAAAGCCCGCGTGAGCGAGACGCTCACACTACAGTCCCTCATTTCAACCCTGACAGACTACTAGTTTGTTTGCAGAAGTTTTACACCTAAAGACGATAAACTATCAATCACTTCTTCTACATTTACAATAATGTCAGAACGTAAAGGATCTTTATTACTGACTCCTCCAGTGACAATTTTCTTATACGGCAGACCTAGTCTATGGGATAAATGTTCATACATTTTTGGTTGGAATTCATAGTTAAATATTTCTACTACTTTAGTTTCTGCTTGACAAAATACTAAATTACCTAACCCTGCACCATGTGCGGCAACAATAACTTCTGCATTAGCAAAAATGCCTATTTGTTCGCACAAAGAGTAATCAGTTGCTGAAATAGAAATAAATCCTAACTTTGTGAGAGCTTCAACTAATTCATCTTCATTGAGAATTTTACGATTATTACTTGCATCTTTTCTATTGATATAGATTTTGTTTGATTTAAGTTGAGGAATTATCGCTTTGTGAAGAAAAGATTGTCGTAGGAAATCACAAATCCAAGCGGGAATTGGTTCTGAACTGGCTTCAATAGGATGGTCTGAAACTACTAGTTTTTTAACTGTAATATTAGGATTATATATACTATCAATAGTACGAGCTAAATCAATATTTAAGTATGATAAAGTCTCACGTTGAAAAGAGTATTTTAAAGATGGTACAAGAAATAAATCAATATCATCATATAACCCAGATAACTTTAAAAGATGCAGTCTAGGAAGACAATCAAATAGCCAGTGAAAATAGTTATATTGACCAGCTCCACCTGTGAGCAAAGAAAATACCACAGCATCAAAAGTTTTTAAATTACTATAATATTTTCTTTGTGTAAAAATATTATTTTGGTTAGGTGGCAAAATCCGTCCATCTTCCCATTGCCAAGATGCACCTGATACAAGCAGATTATCTTTATTGATCACAGCTATACTCACATCTAAATCTGTATCAATTCGGGAATCATAGGTTATATAAATATTGTACTGAGAATTTTTATCGGGGATAACTATTTTGCGATAATCGTAGTTATGAGAACTTTCATATGTGTTAAGTTCTATAATTCCTGAAGGCTTGTTAAAATATCTATAAAACGGATTTACGAGTGAGCGATATAACTTACTTACAGCCTTTATTATTAACCTGTTGGTATTCTCTTTTACTAGCTTTGATCTCAAAAGTTTGATTATACTTAATGATTTCATGAACAGCATATTTTTGCACCAATAATACTAAAATGTAATGTTTTTTTGAGATAAAGCCCATTTGAAATTCTCTGGAAGAGATAAGTTTGTAGTAAGCACTTTAGCGCTGGAAAAGCTAGATTTAAGTCCTGACTACAAACAAATTTACTCCTCACAATTAATGTGATAAACCAGGACTACAATTGAGTGCATCCTAGTTTTTATTATGCAGACGGAGAAAAACCAAAATGTCATTGTGTACTCCGCAGGAGTTGCAAGCTACGCGTAGCGTCTCGCACCAGAGGAACGACGTTCACGAAGTGTTCCCATTCCCTCGAAGAGGGTTCCCGTAGGGTAGGGTAGCAATCGCATAGACTTGTTATGAGTGGAAAATCTTGCGATTGCTTTGCTTCACTTCGTTATGCTCGCAATGACGGAGCCTTTAAAAAAGTGGGATGCTCCCCTACAATTTGACCTTGAAGAAAATTTCATAAGAACCGAAAAATAGTTTAACAAAACGCTGAGGTAAACACTCAAGTTGAGAACCATAAGCAGCGATCGCTCTATTTTTTTTGTCTTGAACTGATGAAATTGAAAGTCGGTAAGCTGCAGCTAAATCCGGCAATTTTAGTTGTATAAACAGCAGAGATTCCCAAAATAACCAAATCGGGTATTGTAATAAATCAACTGTGATTTCTGCTTGCTTTATTGCTTCCTTAACTAATTCATACGTGACTTGGTGGTCTGTATGACAGTCTTGACGATGAGGGACATACACTTCTTCTGGTTGATAAGTTTTCAGAACTTCAACTATCTGTGTAATAGTTTTTTCTCTTTCCTCATGGGTTAAATTTTGCAATTGACCATCTGGCTTTTGTAAAAAGTGAATTTTTGATGATTCAACACCTAATATTTTGAGTGCTGTTATTGCCTCTCGTTCTCGCATTTCAATGATTTTTTCTTCCGAAAGAGGTTGAGAACCACCACATCCACTACCATCAGTCAGAAAAACCACAATCACTGGTATTCCATGTTCGCGTTTCAGTGATATCATCCCCCCACAACCAAATGTTTCATCATCTTGATGAGGAGAAAAAACCATAGCTGATTTATCGCTGAATCCTAAAATTTCACTCCGATGGTTGATAATCCATTTATTTACTATGTGAGAGTGGGTATATTGAATTCGATGCAGTAAACTGTCAGGAATAACTCTTTTGATGAGATGGATAATTTTTTCGATTTTCATTTAGTAAGCACCTGTCTTGTTGAAGACCACATTTATAGTTTTCAGCAAGATTTTTAGATCAAGCCAGATAGACCAGTTCTCAATGTAAGAAATATCTAGTTTCACTCCATCTTCAAAGTTATCGATATCTGAGCGACCTGAAACCTGCCATAATCCGGTAATTCCTGGTAGAACTTCTTGGCGGATAAAATGCTTTGTCTTGAATTTCTCTACATCTCTAATTGGTAAAGGACGGGGACCAACAAGACTCATTTCTCCAAGTAATACATTAAAAATTTGGGGTAATTCATCCAGACTGTAACGACGTAAAAATTTACCAATTGGTGTGATGCGAGGGTCGTCTTTCAATTTAAATAAAACACCATCTTTGATTTCATTTTTAGCTTCTAAGGATGATTGCAACTTTTCAGCATTAACCACCATTGTCCGGAATTTCCACATTTTGAATTGTTGACAATGTAAACCAATTCGGTTTTGTTGAAAAAAGATTGAACCAGGAGAATCAAGCTTAATTAGCAAGGCAATCAACAAATAGACAGGTGTAAGTATAAGTAGCAAAATTGTGGAGCAAAAAATGTCAAAACAACGTTTTATCCAAAAACTGCTACCTGCAATAATTGGTGCGGGAATTGATAGACAAGCTACTTCACCAACCTTGGATAATATAGATTTGGAAGGCAGAAAGTCTTTATCTGTTGGCAGAATCCAGAGGGTGATACCAGCACTCATAAAATGCCAGGATATATATAGACGATTCTTAATAGCATTCCAAGAAACAAAAGCCTCGACTATACCCTGTTTACGCAGAAACTCAAAGGTTGCTTCCCGATTATCTCTATCAAGTGAGCTAGCTTCAGATACTCCTAAAAGGTTATAACAATTTTGTTTTTCAATCAAGCTAATACTATTTTCTTGATCTTCTAAATCGGTAATCAGAAAAACTGAATGCCGAATTGATCCGCGCTTACGTACTAGGTTGATCACGACATCGAATATCCAGCGTTCTAAACTGATAAAAGCTATGGAGAACAACCAAAAAATTAAAAATGTTGAGCGCGATAGATAGCGATTTGGCTCGTAGAGAAAGGCAATTAATAGCAGAAAACATTCCGCTAATGAAACTACTTTTATCAGTTCTAAATAATTGCGACGTTGAATACCAGGCTCATATAATCTCTGGATTGCCATCATCCCTATTCCTACTACTAAAATTAGTAGTTGAAAAGATGAATTCTCCGTCCATTGTGATTCTAATGGAGTTCCATAAAATACTGCTAACTTCCATGCTAATTTTAAGGCTATGGTATCTAGTAATACGAGTGTGAATATCCGGAGGACTTTAATTGCGAATCCTCTGTGTAATCTTGTACCCTTAGCTGACCTTAAGTCTGGTTTTAAATTGACTATTGATAAGTATCTAGAGTGCATTTTTAGTCTCCCTGATGTTTTGTTGTAGAGTGAGTTTCTAACGTTTTCTAGCCTTGTCAAAAGCTCTAGCCATAGCATTCCAGGCCAACTTACGTTGGAGATTTGAGTCCAATGGCAAAGGACGTACTGGTTTACTATCGGATCGGGGATTATATGTTGAATTCCAAGTGTAGCGATCGCTCAAACCCCAAGTTAATACACCAATCACGGCAGGCTCGTCTAGAACAACCGACAGATAATCTTCGTAGACACCAGCAACTATGCGATCGCGTACTCCAGAATTTTCAGGTAATCTCACATCTGTGACATCTAGTTCGGTAATCAGAATTTTGAGACCTAAACTAGCAACATCCGCTAGAAATTTCCGGAGTTTATGCGGATTGAATGGGGTATCATCACTCGATAAATGAGATTGGATGCCGAGTCCATGAATTGGTGTTCCTCTAGATTTCAGACTCTTTAGCAATTTTAAAACTGCTACTCTTTTGGCACCACCTTCAGGAGTATCGTACTCCAAACCATAGTCGTTATAAACTAGCAAGGCTTGAGGATCAGCTTGCGCGGCAACCCGAAAGGCAAGTTCGATATAATTTGGCCCCAAAAACTGCATCCAGGGAGTATTTTTTAACCCGTCGGAGCGGCCATCTTTTGGTTCAACTGCCTCGTTTACTACATCCCAGGAATGTATTCTACCTGCATAGTGTTTAGTAACTGTTGAAATGTGTTCTGTTAAGAATTTTTCCGCATTCCCTGAGTTAACTGTTGTCTTAAACCACGCAGGCAAAGCATCATGCCAGACTAAAGTATGCCCGCGAAACAGCATGTTGTGATTTTTGGCAAACTCTGCTAACCAATCACTTTGGGTGAAGTCAAACTTCTTGGGAGTAGGGCGCAAAAAGTTCCACTTGAGTTCACCTTCTGGAACCAGAATGCTGCATTCTTGAGCAAATTGAGTGGCAAAAGCAGTATCTTTCGAGAGTATATCTTGACTACTCGCCGCACCAAAAATCAATCCTTTTGTAGCGGCGCGCTTTCGTAGAGTGGCTATTCCAGACACTTTAAAGTCTCTTTTGAGATTAGCAAGGGCTTGGAGCTTGTGACTATCGTATCTAGTCTTAGTGAGTGCGATCGCTCCAATACTGCTCAAGCTAGCTAAACTTAACCATAAAGCGTGTCGTCTACCTACTAATCGCCTACTGAGCATTGAGAATTTCCTGTAAAAATAGTCTAGCTATAAACCAAGGCTCTACTAAATAACGCCTCCAGAGCCTTTTTGGCTCACTACATAAGCGATACAACCATTCCAAACCTAGTTGCCCCATCCAACGAGGTGGAGTAGGAACTGCTCCAGCCACATAGTCTATACAAGCTCCACTAGTCAAAATAGCATTGGGATGAATAGAGTCTAGGTTTTCTAAAATCCAGTGTTCTTGACGCGGCATACCCATTCCCAGCATTAATATATGGGGCTGGAAGGCATTAATTGTTGACAGAATATTCAGGTTTTCTTGGCTTCTGTCACGAGTATTGATGTAGCCATGAGCTGTAGCAATCTCTAAGGTGGGAAATTTTTCCTGTAAGACTCTAGCTCCTTGTTCTGCAACTCCTGGCTTTGAACCGAAATAAAACACACGCCAACCCTGGTGTGCAGATTCAGCCATCAGAGGCCATATCCAGTCAGCATAGGTTACTCTTTGCTCTCGTTTCAGTGGAAAACCTAACAATTTCCCAATCCATACCAACGGCATACCGTCAATATGCACGTAGTTCGCTTTGGCATAAAAGGCGCGCATTTTAGCGTCATGATGGTATAGATAAAGGCTGTGAAGATTGTGATTAGCAATAATCCATCGTTCGTTTTGGGTAATAGACTCTGCAATCAAAGAGTTGAGATCAGGAATTGATAGTGCATCTACCTGAACACCAAGAAACTTGCAAGGCGATCGTTGCATATGCGCTAATTCTGGATTTCTGATTGGTAAATTGGGCTATTTATTTAGCCTTAAAAGAAGTTTGTTATGTATTAACAACAGACAAACTAAAGCTTCTTCAACTTCTTTGTTTCGAGCAGAATTTTAGCAATTATTTCCGCTTTTACACTCCAAGAATATCTGTCTTGAATCATAGTATGCGCGGCTTCCACAAGTGGCTGATATTTCTCCAAATTTAGTGCCACTTCCATTAAGACATTAGCAATTTCTGGAACCGAGTATCCTGTCTCCAAAAGATGTTGTAAATGATGAAAATCTTCTAAACATCTCAAGCCTTCAGGAGTGGAGACAACTAACTTACTGCTAGCGAAATAATCTAGAGCTTTATTACGTGCGCCACCAGCAACCGCTTGCTTAGGAAATGGCAGCAGTCCTATATCTGCATATTTCAGATGACTTACAAAATCTTTGCGTTCTGGCAAGAACCCCAAAAAAGTAATATTCGATGGTAGCGCTTCTTCAATTTTATCAGCATCACGCCCAATCACAACAAAGTGAATATTTTTTTTATATTTTTCCAGGTATTTAGCTATTTCAATGGTCATGGAAATAGACATATCATTACTGGGAAACTGAAATGTTTTCGGAGCAACAACAACAACTATTTTTGCTGGACGTAATACTTCGTAAGGGTCTGTTTCAGTAACGAATTCAGGATTAAGTAAATCTTCTGTTACTCCATTACCTATACAATAAATATTGTGCGGTTTTATAGGATACCATTGTGATATTAACCGAGGAATTGATTCACCAGCAGCAATAATGGGATTACCAGAAAATATTAGTACCCCTTGAGCAATGTATGTCTTGATAAGTTGCACAAACTCTTTGAATGGATTAGCAACAGAAAATAACCGACTCCAGTATTCATAAGCAGAAAAAGTGTGGAAATCCAGCACTAGAGAGCAGTTTTGTTGTTTTTTAAGCTTCAGTGCCATCAGAGCAGCTAATCCAGGCAATGTTTCTTGAGCATATATGATATCAGGGCGAAATTCTTCGATACTCTTGACGATTGCTTTAACATATGAACTCAAACTTCTTGAGCCAACAGATACAAAGGGTGCGTAGTCAACTGCTGAACAATTTAAGCCAAGCTGACAAACCTCAAAATATTTGATGAGGTATCGTCCGAGGTAAAATGGTCTTGTAAACGCACCAAATGGTTGGCTAGAATCAAGCGTAGAAACAATCAGTAAGCGTTTATTTGTAACATCTGGAAGTTGAACATCCAAATTCTTTGGATCTGAAACTAATGTCATATTCATTTTGTTGCTATAAAATGCTTTATCCCATCAGTGAAATAGATTTTTCTATTTGGATGAGACTCGATGTTTATATTTAAGCCTTGGAGTTTTGTTGTTGTGTTTCTTCAGTAAAAGCAGGAGACTCATTTAGATTTTTATAGCCGATGATGGCACGTAGATAAGGTAATATCCAGTATAAAAACCAAAAGTTACCCGAGTGTCTCCTCACAAAAACAGTCCATGCTCGTATGGGATAACCTTTGATTTGGAGTATTTTATTTAAGCGTTCATGAACAGATAACTTAGTATCAACCCAGCTACCCCGAACAGAATTTTTAGAGCAAGTACCCACATATCCAGGTGCTATCCATACTGAACAATCTAACTGACGCGCTCTTAATCCGTAGTCTAAATCGCCTAATGTATGGATAAAAGCAGGATCTAAATTACCTACCTTCTCAGCAACGGAATTAGGAATGAGTACGCAATTTCCGTACATTGTGTCGCATTCTTGAAGTTCTTGGCTGGGTTGGACAAATTCATATTTATTGGAGTACCAAATCTTTGATTTTACAGCACCGCCATATGTTGGCTTTCCTGATATCGCATCTCGAGTTGAACCAACAATTATCGAGTTTGGATAACCTTTTTCTACGAGTTGATGGTGAGTAGTCTGAAGTTTACTTAAAGCATTTGCATCAAGTATCGTGTCATCATTTAACCAGAGATAGTAGTCATAATTTCTCTTTAAA
The DNA here is from genome assembly GCF_000316575.1 of Calothrix sp. PCC 7507. Taxonomy (GTDB): domain Bacteria; phylum Cyanobacteriota; class Cyanobacteriia; order Cyanobacteriales; family Nostocaceae; genus Fortiea. The sequence continues at coordinate 2,293,107 of NC_019682.1, forward strand.
GCTTCACTAAAAGCTAAGTGCATTCCTCCTACCCAGAAGAGATTTCCATTTCCTTTTAGGATATTAACTAATGGATAATTTGCTTTGACTATATCTGCAGTGCCATCAGAGCTACCATCATCAACTAGATAAACATTAAAAGCAACATTCTGTTGATAAAGTGCTTGTAGACAATACAGTGTTATATTACATCTGTTATAACAAGTTATCAGCACTGCTATCGTAGCATTATTCATGGTATTTCCCCCAAATCATTTATTAGTTTATCTAACAATCGAAGTGATTCCATCAAATCAATATCTCATTTTTTTGATTATTGATTGATTTTTATATTGCTAGAGTGTTGTATTTAATTGTTGTTTTTTGCAATCGACTCAACTCGATTTTGGATGAAACTGCTATAGAAACGTAAGTAATCCAAAATAAATTATTTGGTGTAATAAATGTCATGCTCTCACTAAGATTTGTGATAAGAGTTATCCCTACAAATACCAACATCCAAAAATATTCTATGTTCCTAATTGTTAGTAAAAGTATTGTGATTCTGTGTAATAAACTAAAAAAGTTAAATAAACATAAAGATAAACCTACTAATCCAAGGTTTAGAAATAGATCCAAAAAGCCATTATGAGAAATATTAGCTACTGGTTTTTTACTAGACGTATCAATAATATTTTCTAATCCAGTCTTTTCATCACCTAACCATGTATTATTCAGGACATAATCAGAAGCTTCGGAACCCCAAAATCCATAATATCCGTAACCTAAAATTGGTCTTTCTAATCCTTTTTCAATTACTAAACTCCATATGGGTGTACGCCCGTTAAATTCCAAATTTTTTCCCAAAATATTAATAAATATACTTTCTATATTCATTAAAAATGAGATAACTAAAGCGCCAGAAAATAGCAGTAGCAAAAGTAGATAAAACAGTCTGTAATTACGCTGCTTGGCAACTTTATAAATAGGCAATAAAGCTAGTGTAAAAAATAACATTATCAAGCCTGTAGTGCTATTAGAAAGTTTAAGTAAAACAAGGGATAATACCATGCCAACTAAGGTAATCCAACGATTATTATGTTTGTCAAATAGGGTCATTAACAGAAGTGAAGCTGCAAAACCCATAAAACGTCCTAAACGTTGTTTGTGGTCATAAATACCTCTCCACGATATGACACCATTTATGAAATGAGTTCCATAAGCTGGCATTAATGCACCAGCAAATAGACTTAGAATTATTGCTAGTAAAAAAATCCAAGATAACAAACGCATTTGCTCTTTGGGTGTATATCGCATCCCCAAAAATATACCTAATAAAGTTGTGCGTATTAGACCCTTAGCATAATCCGCAGTGTAAGATACATTCTCAGACCAGAAAATTGAAATGACGGCAACTACAACTAAGAGCAATAGAGATTTATCTCTCGTTGCAGCATAAGCTAAATGCTTCCATCTGCCAATAACTAGTAAGATTAATATTCCATAACTACTAATATTGAAGAGAGTATTGATAGGGGCAGGTACTACAAATTCTTGGCTGAAAATAAGTAATAAGACAACCCCGATTAACTCTAAAAAACTTCCAAGTTTAGGAGAGGCTTGCTTGTTCAATTTATACTGCTTAAATTATAGATTTTTGATTAGTAAGAATATTTTCAAAAAGAGCTAGGTATTGACGGGCTTGATTTTCTAGAGTAAATTCTCGTTCTGCTTTCTCACGAGCGCAGAGGGATAGTTTTTGATGTCTGTCTTGGTTTTCTAATACCCAAATAATTCCTGCTGCTAAATCTTCAGATGCATAGGGTATAGCTAAGTAGCCATTCTGCTGATGGTTAATAATATCCTTTAAACCAGTAGCATTAAAGGCTACTACTGGAGTACCACAAGCTAAGGATTCAGAGGCTGTTTGACCAAAAGATTCTTGAATGGATGGCACAATCATGACATCAGCAGCTGAGTAAATAACTGCTAAAGAAAGATCATCATTGATATGTCCTAGATAGTGGGTTTTAAAACCTAAATCAGTTGGATTATTAGGTTGTGATGCACCGAAGATGACTAACTCTAACTTATCTTGCCAGCTAGATTTGCTCAAGTCTCGTAGTGCTGATTGTAATAGATGGAATCCCTTATTACTATCACTTGTTGCTTGTATAGCTCCGAAAAGGATGAGTTGTTTATCTTGGGGTAAATTCAGTAATTCTCGTGCTACACGTTGATTAATCGGGCGATATTTTTGAGTATCAAGGCCATGTGGGATAACTTGAATTGGTAAATTCTTTAAGAGAGAACTGTTTCCAGCACATTTAGCTATCCAAGAACTGGGAGAAACAATAGTTGGATGCAAGTCTTTCCAAGCTTTAGCTTTGCGCTCCCAAACCCAGCGGGATAAATCCCAGTCTTGACTGCTGTGAAGCTGAGGACAAGCACCACAGGATATTGTATAGCGATCGCACTCTCCACTGACATGACATCCTCCCGTGAAGAACCACATATCATGCAGCGTCACAACTAGAGGGCGTTTCAGCTTGGCAATGCTTTCTATCTGCATAAATCCTGCACCAACCCAGTGCAGATTGATGATATCTGGATCGATTTGATTCACCTTAGATGCAGTTCTATCAGGTATCCACTGGAGAGAAAATGTCGTATTCTTACGTTGAGTGTAAAATTTTAATGGCAAGGCATCAAAGGTTAGCTTTGCTCGTTCTATACCTTGAAAAAGTCTGATCTCAGGTGCAAATACTGCTCTGTTATCGCTAGATTTTTCCTGTACTAGCATCTGCGAATTAACATTGATATTCTGTAATCCCTTGTGCAAGCGATAGGCAGCACGAGCAGCGCCACCTTGCATATCTGATGTGCTAATGTGTAAAACCTTCATTGAAAAACTTTGACCTAAATCGAATTTAATTTAAGTTTTGTCTTAAGTATTTGCTTCATTTCTAGCTTAAACATATCTAAATGAGTTGTTCCATACATGGTTTTTTGGATAAATTCATCAGACTGAGCATCTCTAATGACAAATGGTGGATGATTTAGGGGTAACTCTATTGCTGTTGTGGGCAAACTGTCATATGGATTGCTTTTACTGTTAGCAAAATGAGTTGAGTCTGTACCAAAACCAAGATTAGAAATTAAATTCACATTGGCAATAATTCCGAAACTACTCTGCATCCAGCAGGCAAATGTCCATTGATAATCCCAAGTTATTCCTAAAGGATTTTCATAAACAGATTGTAGGATATAGTTCCAATATTTGACTGCTAGTGGCTCTATGAGAATATCCTTAAGCAAGCCTGCTGACTGAACTTCTTGCCAGAGTTTCATAGTCAGGTCATAATGCTGCCAAGCGCGTCTCCAACTTGCCCAGCCCCAGCAGAAATTATAGCGTGAAAAGTAGTAACTATAATTAGTTCGTCTTTGCCCAAACAGCACATTCTCACCAGAAATTGAACTGACACGAGTATCATATCTATATTTATCTAGTAATTCTTCACAAAAAGGAAAAAATGTTGGATGGGGTAAACAATCATCTTCGAGAATAATGGCTTCTTCAACATTACTAAAAACCCAATCTAGACCACTCGATACCCGTTTTGCACAACCTAAGTTGACCTCAGAGTAGTTTTTGATTACTTCACAATCCCAATCAACTCGCTCAATAATTGCTCGAGTGGCTGCACATTTTTCTGCTTCACCGGGAACATCAATTCTCGCTCCATCGGCAATCACAAAAAGCTTTGGTGGTTTGGCACGGCGGATTTCTTCAAAAACCTTTTCTGTTGTATGTGGTCTTTTAAAGATGATAAATGCTACTGGAGTTTGCATATTTAAATTAGCGCGAAATTTACTTGATGGTTTTTAATTGCCAAAAATATATAAGTGATTGTATTTGAATGAGAAATATTTTACGGGTTTTTGGATAAATGGCATTACTAAAAAAGTCAGAACATGCATAGGAAATTAGGGTGGCGATCGCTGCACCTAATCCAGCATATTTAGGAATTAGCCAGAGATTTAATAAAATGTTGCTAACTGCACCAATCACTGTTCTATACATAGAGAGGTGAGTTAATCCTTCAGCAATAAACCAAGGTGATATGGCTACCCCTACAAATACAAACAAAGAAGCCCAGATATGAATTGATAAAATAGCTCCTGCATCTACGTAGTTATTACCAAAAAGTATATTAATGACTGTTCCCGATAAAAAAGTCATGGGTAGGGAAATCATGACTGCAACCAAAATCATCAAGCGAATTAATTGTTTAATGCGCTGGTAGTAAAGTTCTTCACTAGTTTTTTTAGCTGCGAAAATCGCCGGTGAAACAGAAGAAGAAATTGCCATAGGGATAAAATAAAACATCTCAGAAACACGAGTTGCTGCGGAATAAATACCCACTGCATTATTGCCCAACATTTCGCCTAGCATAATCTGATCTATTTTCATATAAATCAAGATAGCAAAGCTAGAAAAAATCAAAGGCCAACTTTCCTGGAGCATATTCTTGGCAATTGAAAAACTCCAATTCCCTAAAAAATTTGATTTACTTTTGAATGTATAGATTAAATACAAACTTAAAGCACCTAACCCAATTTCTGCAACACTGATAATCACAAAAGCTATTAATGGTGCTTTGATATAAATCAGAAAAACTTTACTCAAAGCAATAATTACAAAAGCTATGTTTTTTACAACAACAGTGTACTTTGATTGTACCTGTGATTGAAACCAGAGGTCGATGGTATCAAAAGCCTGAAAAATACCTCCTGTGGCTAAAATTGCTACGAGTAAGATAGTCTGGTCTTGTTGATGATGGAATAGAAAAACACAGCTAACTGTTAATAATAAGGCTCCAATACCACCTAGAAATTTTAACCAGAAGACTGTTCCCAAGATTTGCTTTTCGTCTTGTGGTTTACGTACTAGATCGCGCACGACTACGCTATCTAATCCTAAGTTGGCAAGTGGATTAAATAGGGCAACAAAGGCAATAGCATAGTTAAAAAGACCATATTGACTTACTCCCAAGTAGCGTGCGACCCAGACTCCGATAATCAGAGCAACACCCATGCGAAGAATACGATCGCCAAATAGCCAACTAGTATTGGCAATAATGGCACGTAGTTCAGAGTTGGGCTTGAGGTTGAAGAACTTTTGCAGTTTGAATTTACCTAGCATCACACTATAGTCGTTTTGGTTATCTGACATCAGCGTTTAGAAATAGCGATCGTCCATCACTTTTGCAGCAGCTTCTTTGATCAATACGGATTTTGGTGATGGCGCATCTTGCTCGATCGATTCCTTGGAATAGTAAAAATAGCTATCAGGTTCAAGTTTGACATTCACACCATTAATCACCATACCCAAGACTTGTTGCCCTGACTGGTCAAGAAACTCTTTAGCAGCGCTAGCACTTGCTGAATCAACAATTCCCGGACGAACTACTAGTAAAATACCATCAGTCATTTTTCCTAAAACCGCTGCATCAGGTATCCCCGTCAGGGGAGGAGTATCAAAAATCACAAAATCGTATTCTTTCGCAAAGATTTTCACCAATGAGTCCATCCGTTTTGATCCCAACAAAGCTATTGAGTTGGGAGGTATCACCCCTGAAGTCAAGACATATAGGTTAGGGATGAATTCCTGCACTGCTTTATTCAGCGGAACTTGGTCAACGATCACATTCGATAGACCAACTGCATTTGTCATTCCCCAGATATGATGCTGGACTGGATGCCGCATATCTGCGTCTACTAGCAACACCCGACGCCCTAACTGAGCGATCGCTACAGCCAGATTAGCCGCTACCTCAGATTTGCCTTCTTTAGCCACGGAACTAGTAACTGCGATCGCTTTTAGCTCCTCATCCGAACCCAAGAACTTCAAGTTGGCTTGCAGCATTTGATAGGCATTCCCAATCGGGTAGTGGGGGATGTCCCTACCAATCAATCTGGGTATAGCAAACGGTTGTTCTCCTCCCGGTAGCAAAGAACTATTTTTAGTATTTCTGCCCACTAAAGGAATCACGCCCAGTAATGTATATTGCAGCAATTCTCTGGCTTCTTTAACTGTCTTAACTGAGCGGTCAATCATATCTAACGTTAAGGCAGCAATTAAACCAAGCATGGCACCAAAAATACCTCCACCCAGAACAATCAAGTTTTTTTGAGAAGCTGCTGGTGCATCAGGAATTAATGCAGGAGAGATAATCCGCGCATTCCCAATATTTTGGTTTTCTGCTACTTGCACTTCTTGCAGCTTGGTTAAGAGTGCTTCATAGGTCGTTTGAGCCGCTTTTAGCTTACGCTCAAGCTGCCGCTGAGTCTGCTCAAATTTGGGTAAACCATTTGCCCGTTTTTTGTAAACAGACAATTTATTAGACAGTGTAGTTATTTCTCCCTCTAAACCAGCACGTTCTACTTCGGAGCGAGCAAAATCTGCGATCAAACCTTGTCGTAGTTCACCAATCTGTAAATTACCTTTAATAACTGTTTTAGTACTACCAACTCCTTCCTCTATCCGCCCTTTGAGTAAGAGATTAAGAACAGCAATTTTTTCTTTTAGGTTAATGATTGTCGGATGGTTTGGCCGCAAACGAATTAGTTCAATTGCTAGCTGACTTTGCGCTTCTTGGCGTTGAGTCAGAACTTGCTGTACACCAGGTATTTGACTCAAGGAGGCTAAAGTTACAGCTTGTTGTGAATTCACATTTGCTTGTTTTTGCAACTTTTTTGTTCTTGCACCAACTTCAACTAACTTCGCTTGGGTTTGATTTATTTGTTCTTCTAAACGCGAAATTACCTGCACTGCTGTAGAGGCTTCTTCTTGAAGGGCAATTATTTTATTTTCTTCTTTAAATTTTCGCAGAGCTAATTCTGCCCCTCTGACACTTATTTCTGTTGCAGGGAGTTGTTGTGAAATAAATTTTCGAGCTGAAACTGCCTCTGCGCGATTCGCCTCGATATTATTCCGGATATAAGCATCCATCACTTTGTTAACAACTTTCGCTGCTAGAGTTGGATCTTTATCAGTATACGAAATTTGTAAGATATCAGTTCCTTTAGAACTCTCTACCTTTAATTTGTGGGATAAGTCTTGAGTTTGAATAAACTTGCCTCGTTCATTTTTCAACTTCAGTACTCTAATTGTTTCCTGAATCACTGGAACTGATACAACTATCTTGGCCTGAGTATCTGATGGACTGTTTGTGTTCACTAAAGAATCAACCTGTCCTATGCCTTCTCCTAACCCTGTGAGTGAGGCACTACGATTAGTTTTAATCAACAAGCTTCCTTCTGCCTTGTAAGCTGGTTTCAAGGAAACTGCATACAAGAATGCTAGCGTAACAACTACACCAAAAACTCCGGCGGCAGGTATCCAGCGTCGTTGCAAAATTAGTAAATATTTTTGAAAATCTATCTCTTCAAACTTTGGTATGGATTCCATAATCACAGATGCAGATATTGATAGTAGTACTTAAATTGCGGCTGCAACTGGCTTAATTTCTCAAATGGAAGTCTTTTCCACCATGATCTCCCAAGATTCGGGCATGTCTACGAGTAAACTCACCTACAGATGGATTTCCTTGGGGGTCAATTACCCCACTAGCTTGTTGCCAATATTCTGGGGGTGCTTCGGATACTTCATAGGTGCAAGCTTCCTGGGGAGAAGCTTTGATCAGACACTTTTTGACGTGATACCACTTTGTTTGTTCACATTGATCACACCAAAAAGCTTCTAACCATTCACCCCGTATGGAAATAGCCGTCTTGGCTGCTACTAACATTAGTGCGTTTCGCCGTCCCACACCCCTTTTTTGGAGTTGTTCAGCACTATCAGCAAATAATTGATATTTTTGACTCACACTATGTAAATAACACCCATGAACTGGACAGAAAATAGCTCGTCTTTTTGAACGTTTTCGATTTTTGTTACTCATATTCCGCACTTCAAGATAGAATATCTTGATATTCAAGAAGTTCAAGTTCTCTACTTATGAATACCAACTATCTCCTGCAACTAGTTTTGGTTTTACTTCTCAAAATATGACTGCACTCACCATTTCCCTAAAACAATCGTTCTTGGTTTTTCACTCCTGATTTGTCATATAGGTATCAATACAGTTCAGTTGAGGATGTTTGGTATTGATTCTAGGTATGTAGACGCGACAAGACTCTACGGGAACGCTAAAAGCCTACACTGATCAACACACTATTTGGGATTTAACTGGAATAGTATTGCAATATAACCATCAACAAAAATTTGCAATCTTAAGTGATGGGGAGATTGCAAATCCAAATTTTCTCCTACGGTATTTCACTACCTTGAAAGGGCTGTGATTGATTAATACTGATAGTGATTTGCGATTTCTATCTAATCACAATTAATCCGATATTAGAAATATTTATGTATTACAAAATGAAGTGCTAGCAGTAGGTTGTTACACTTATCCTGCAATTCGACCTCACTCACTGTTAGCAATAGCAAAGATGAGAAGAAGGTTACGTTGGAGGGACTGAGATCGCAAAGGTCATCGAAGCCCAACTCCTAATTCATACAAGTCAGTTATTTAGTTAAAGATTTAGATGCTTAATTAACAAACAATGGCATCAAAATCTATACAAAATATTCTCTGAGGTCTTGCTAATTTAAAGCTCATACAAGACCAGGAAATTGTGGATTTTCTAATCTATTTAAGCACACTTTAGAGAACTCCACAAAAAGAGATGCCCAATGTCATTCTGTTGCTTGCATCCCGCAGGGTACGAAACGAAGTGTAGTGTACCCCGTAGGGGATCTTGCTACGCGTAGCGTTCCGAAGGAAAGAATCCCCCCAGATGCTACCCTGCGGGAACGCTAAGGCCTACGTTTCGCTTTGCTACACTCAGCATGACAAGACAGGATCATTTATTTTGTGGCTTACTCTTAGTGAGAATTCTATCTGACCAAAATTACTTAGCCGCATTCTCACAAACCTTTATTCACATTCACCTCTACCCAGAGTATGTTTCAGACTATTTTGGATGGGTAAGAGTTTTGATAGAATGTGAAACGCTTAAATTTAGGTTTTATCAAGCAAGGCATGGAAAAATTTGCGGAGAGATCCGGGTTAAGAAGATTGCTGATAGTCATGTAGAGTTAATTGCTGTAGTTTACACAACTATGAACTGTACTACCTCAACCCAAAGATGCCTATGTGATAGTTTCGACAACAATGCATTCATTCAAATCACCTTGTAGATACAATTGCTGATTCCCTGATGTTAGCGAGATTATACATTCAGACAAACATCTAGCTTTCTCACAGTTAACAGTTGTGAGCCAGAGTCTGAGATGTCTAATGGTTAATGAGAGACTGCGTGGTAAAGTTTTGGGTTTTAGTTGGGTTTAAATCCTAACTGAAACCGTGATAACTTTATCCTGCGGTCAGCCCTTTCGGTTTTCCTCTTAGCGCTAGGCTTTCCCTTTAGGAGAAAACAGCGCTACTTTCAGATTAGTCTGTAGGTTTTTATTATTCGTAGTGATTATGACATTGGCTTGATTCTCTAAGGATAATCATTAAATATGTCTGGGAACTGCTTTTCGATGCAACAGTAGCGTCACACAAACTAAGTATACAGGAGGATGTTTTTTTTTTGAAGTAATTCAATCAACTTCATCGTAACTTAATAATCAGAGACTTTTTACCAAGTATCTATAATTAGCCTTGCTAATCAGACAGACTATTTTAGTAGGTAATCGCCGTAAATGTTGCGACTAAAGATGCCAGTTCAGATTGGTTACGAGTGAGGAAAATCATCTGTGTAGCAACTTAGATGTCATCTAATTGATACATCATCAGTTCAAAATTTAATTGATACATCATCAGTTCATAATCTAATTTGTATCTGATGATTAAGTCGTATACCCTCTATACAATTAAGCTATAAATCAATGGCAAAATACTATTTATTCCTCGGTAATTTTAGAAACATCAAGCTAGCCGCAACGTGATTTATCGTTTTCGATCTAAGTCAGCAATTTAGCTCAATCTGGCATCTGATGTTACCATTCCATCCTATAAATTAACTATATTCTCAAAGACTTCTCATCCGCATTACATAGCAATTTGCTTGATGGACTGAAAGTAAATATCTGTCTGTTTAAATCAAGATGGCTTGTGGCGCTGTTGTCTCCTCCTTTCTCAATTCTTGAGATCGCCTAGCAACTTTAAATATGTTGAGTGTGCGATCGCATTTTGCATCATCATCTGGTCGATAGTTAACTACCTGTCTATATAACTTTGTTAGTTATGTCTGTAAATGTGGCGCTTATGCTTTGAGTTCCTCAGTCGGCATGGCATGATCTGTGTCTTGAGATTATCGTCAACAAAAGATCACCATGACTCAACCAACAGATTCCCAATTCCGCATCGAACGCGATTCGATGGGCGATCGCCAAATTCCTGGTAGCGCTTACTACGGTATTCAAACGCTGCGGGCAATAGAAAACTTCCCCATCAGCGGTATTAAGCCCTTGCCGACTTACGTAGATGCTTGTTTGTTGATAAAAAAAGCTACAGCAATCGTCAACGGCGAATTAGGCTGCATTCCCCAAGATATTAGCCAAGCAATTGTCAAAGCTGCTGAAGAAATCCTTGCTGGTAACTTCCGCGATCAGTTTGTCGTGGATGTCTATCAAGCAGGTGCTGGGACTTCTCACCACATGAATGTAAATGAGGTTTTAGCAAATCGCGCCTTAGAAATTCTTGGTGATCAAAAAGGCAATTACCAGCGTGTGAGTCCTAATGACCACGTTAATTATGGACAGTCTACCAATGATGTCATTCCCACGGCAATCCGGATTGGTGGCTTGTTGGCACTTGCTAAAACATTACATCCAGCATTAGATCAAGCGATCGCATCCTTGGAAGTCAAAGCCGTAGAATTTCAAGATATTGTGAAATCTGGTAGAACTCACTTACAAGATGCCGTACCTGTGCGTTTGGGTGACAATTTCGGCGCTTGGGCACAAATTTTATCAGAACACCAAAACCGCATTTACACCGCCTCTGGAGATTTAATGGTACTAGGTTTAGGCGGGAGTGCAGCTGGTACAGGGTTGAATACCCATCCTTTATATCGGGGACGAGTTGTAGAAGTTCTTACAGAATTACTCAATTCCCCCCTAGAACCAGCACCCCATTTGATGGCTGCAATGCAGAGTATGTCGCCATTTGTGAATGTTTCCGGCGCTTTACGCAACTTGGCGCAGGATTTAGTCAAAATATCCCATGATTTACGGCTGATGGATTCAGGGCCAAAAACGGGATTCAAAGAAATTCAACTACCGCCAGTACAACCCGGATCATCGATTATGCCAGGTAAGTATAATCCAGTGATGGCAGAGATGACATCAATGGTGTGCTTTCAGATCATGGGTTATGATAATGCGATCGCCCTAGCCGCCCAAGCCGGACAATTGGAACTCAATGTAATGATGCCCCTGATTGCTTATAATCTGATTCACAGCATCGAAATTTTGGGCAACACGATCAACTCCCTCACGAAAAGTTGCATTCAAGGCATCACTGCTAACCGCGATCGTTGTTTAGCATACGCTGAAGGTAGTTTAGCCTTAGTAACAGCCCTCAACCCTCATATCGGTTATCTCAATGCTGCGGCTGTCGCCAAAGAATCCCTAGAAACAGGTAAATCCTTACGACAGATCGTTCTCGAAAAAGGATTGATGAGTGAAACGGAATTAGCAACAGTATTAAATCTCCAACAGATGAGTGGTGTCTCACCCCTCAGGGCAGAATAGGCAAATGTAGATTACAAACATAGTAGGAAGATAGAAAAGAGAAGAAATTCTTTTTTTCCTATCTTCACTATGCGTAATTCACAATCCATGCAGACTCAAAAACCATCTGTCAGTCTAATTCGGGCTACTTCCTACGAAAGAGAAGCTTTACGGGAGTCGTTAGAAACCCTGCTAGAACCTTTTGGGGGAATGGCTACTTTTGTCAACAGAGGCGATCGTGTCTTACTCAAACCCAATCTACTCACAGGAGCGCGTCCTAGTAAAGAGTGTACTACCCGCCCCGAACTCGTTTATGAAGTTGCCCAGATGGTAATTGACGTTGGCGGTAAGCCATTTTTAGGAGATAGTCCCGCTTTTGGCAGTGCCAAAGGAGTCGCAGCGGCAAATGGCTATCTCCCAATTTTAGCAGAACTGAATCTGCCCATTATTGATTTTCATGGACAGCGTTACGAAACCATCGGCGAAAATTTCCACCACCTCCGCCTGTCTAAAGAAGCGATGGAAGCAGATGTAGTGATTAACCTGCCCAAAGTCAAATCTCACATGCAGCTAACATTAACAATGGGAGTTAAAAACCTCTTTGGTTGTGTTCCTGGCAAAATGAAAGCCTGGTGGCATTTAGAAGCCGGAAAGGACGCAAATCGATTCGGTGAAATGTTGGTAGAAACCGCCAGGGCAATTAACCCGAATTTAACTATTTTAGATGGCATTATCGGTCATGAAGGTAATGGGCCCAGTAATGGTGAACCTCGTTTATTAGGTATTTTGGCAGCAGCATCAAATGTATTCGCCCTAGATCGCGCAATGGTGGAAATCCTCAACATCCCACCAGATCAAGTACCTACCGTCGCAGCTTCTCAGAGATTAGGAGTTTGTCCAGAACTAACTGATATTGAGTTTCCTCAGCTAGAACCTGATTTATTACGCATTGAAGATTGGCAACTACCGGATAAATTAGTTCCTATTGATTTTGCCATGCCGCGTGTGATTAAATCAACTTTCAAACATCTCTACATCCGGTTTATCAAAGAACCAATGACTGCTTATCATCAGGGAACAGGTAACAGTTAACAGTTATCAGATTTGAGATGGGGATATACACTGACTGAGCAAAGTATTTGTAGGGTGGGCATTGCCCACCATATCCGTGCTTTGGTGGGCTACATTAATTTCAAAAATCAAATACTAGTACAATAACCGATAACTGACAGAGCAAAGTATTTTTACTCTACCTATATATAGATTGACAAAACTGAGATAACATTACTCAGTTCAACTAATTTGAATTATAAAATACTTTTTTGGCGCAATTACTGAATAAATGCTGCCGAACTACCGTAATGCATCTGTATTTATTCGGGATAATTTTATGCTTTAAAAACAACGTTACTTAGTTGTAATTCAGTGGCAAATACATTTGGGTATAACTACAGTTAGATTATTATCTATACTGGTAGTTCTTCAGTAATTTTTCGGGGTTAATATGAGTGAGTAGGAAGAATTTATTAACCTTGGAACTATTTGGCTGAAAGCATTTCAGGATGGTATAATGATGTCATGCTGAATAAATACCTTTGGCAGATAATCCACCGGAATATAAAAAAATGTAACTAATAATGCTATTAACCTAGTCTGTGCGTAACTCATAAATTACACTGTACAGAGAAGCATCGGAAAACCATTAGTCACTAATTAAAGTCTAAAATGTTTTTGCCAAACTTTGTATCAAGATGTTATGGTAGCAGACTACTATTATGACACTTGTAAAACTGGTTAAATTTGGTCGTGCTACACAATTTACAATGAAAGAATAGCTAAAATAGGATTAACACTCTCTTAAAGAGAGTAGACCTAAGAAGTGATGTGATCAACTGCAATTTTGTATGAATTTAAATAGCCAGTCTGCCAACTCTACCGATACATATTCCCATCGCTTGGCAGACATTGTGGGAACTGCGATCGCTCTGTTAACTTTGACGCTACCTGTTTTTGTCATTGGCCACTATTCTTCCGCCAATGCTCTGAATAACCAACAACCCGTAACCCATAATCTCCAAGAAAAGTGAATACCAAACAATACTTGCTAGTAACGTTTCACCAACAAAAGAATCTAAAAATGGAGTGAAAAATAGTTACAAGCTTCTGGAAAAATACACTCCTAAATAATTCCTTTGACCAAAAAAATAGGAAGATATCAATCTACAGCCAGAAACCAAGTAGAGCAAAGATTTTGGGTGCTGTAATCAGGAATGATTTCGGATATCAAACCACACATGTAGAGGCGAAACAGTAAGCCAGCCCTAAAAAAAGAAGTCGGAGCGGTGAAAACCACTCCGACTTTTATCAAAAAAGGGAACAGGGAATAGGGAAAAGGATTTCCCACTGCCTATTATATCTTAATATACGCATCTCTATACATATTCCACAACACAACTAACTGGCTATAACTCTGGGAAGAAGAACCAGGGCTGCGGTTTCCCAACACTTTCAACAAAATTTTACTAATTCGTCATTCGTAGTCACACTGGGGGTTCAGAGCAAATTCTATAATTTTTCCTTTTAAAACCCAATCCCCATTGTCCCTTATGCCCAGAGGGGGCCCCGAGTTCCCCAATCCCCAGTCCCTTTTACTGAATACTTTGGGAAGAAGTCCATCTTGGCTTTAAAATTCTACACGGGGAGCCAATATAGAGAGCGCCCATCATTCACCCTTAGCGGAGGAGTTTTTCTGTGGACTTATCCCTTATACCTGCTCAACCAAAACCCGGTTTAATCAACGTTCTCATTGAAATTTCCGGCGGAAGTAAAAATAAATACGAGTATGACAAGGATCTACAAGCTTTTGCCTTAGATCGGGTACTTTATGCTTCGGTAAAATACCCCTATGACTATGGGTTCATACCCAATACATTAGCTGATGATGGCGATCCACTCGATGGTATCGTTATCATTGATGAACCGACCTTTCCAGGTTGCATCATTGCCGCACGTCCAATTGGCTTCTTGGAGATGATTGACGGTGGCGATCGCGATGAAAAAATTCTCGCTGTTCCTGACAAAGATCCGCGTTACGCTCAAGTAAAATCCCTGAAAGACATAGCGCCTCACCGCTTGGATGAAATTGCTGAATTTTTCCGCAGTTATAAAAATTTGGAAAAAAAAGTAACTGAAATTCTCGGTTGGCAGGATGTTGACAAAGTCAAAGCTTTAGTAGACCAATCCGTTAAAGCCTTTCACGGTTAATTGCGGATAGGGCATGGGGCATGTGGGGCATGGGGCATTGGTGATTTCTCCCTCATCCCCCTCATCCCCAGTCCCCAGTCCCTCCTCACTGAGCGTAGCCGAAGTGCAATCCCCAGTCCCCAGTGCCTTCTGAAACCAAATGCAGCGTACTCTCCTTTTGGCAAAAATTCATAACTGTACCCTCACGGGAGCAAATATTAACTACGTGGGTAGTATTAGCATCGATCAAATCCTTTTGGAAAAATCTGGCATCTTACCCTATGAACAGGTACAAGTAGTGAATAGTGCCAATGGTGAACGTTTTATTACTTATGCGATCCCTGCTCCAGTTGGTTCAGGAGTGATTGAGCTAAATGGGGCTGCGGCACGTCTAGGCATTATAGGCGATCGCTTGATTATAATGGCTTACGGGCAGTTCACTCCAGAAGAGTTAAAAAATTACTCTCCTACGGTTGTCATAGTAGACGAAAAAAACCGACTTTTGGAAGTGCGGCACTACGATGACCTGCTCAGTAAGGTTTAATTTCAAGAAAAATGTCAAATTTTGAGCTGTCGGGTTCCCAAAACTATTTAAAGGAAGACCAAGCTACCCTGCTGAGTAGTCCTGCGGAAGAATTTCTAGTGCAATTTTGGGGTGTTAGGGGTTTGATTCCCACTCCTGGCAGTAGCACCAGCCGCTATGGTGGTAATACTGCTTGTGTCGCAATACATGTAGCCGGAAAAAACTTGATTTTTGATGGCGGTACTGGCTTACGCATACTCGGTAAAACTTGGCAACAAGAGCAACAGCCAATAGAAGCTCATTTATTTTTTACCAACTCCCAATCAAATCGCATTCAAGGATTTCCGTTTTTTGCTCCGGCGTTTGTTACACAGAATTGCTTCCATATATATGGTTCAGCAGCCTCGAATAGTGCCTCAATTAAACAGTGCCTTTATGACCAGATGCTTCAGCCACACTTTCCTTACCCTTTACAAGCGATGCAGTCAGAATTGCACTTCCACAATCTGACTCCAGATAATGAGGTGAAGTTGGATGATGTAACGATAATTACAGCATTGATCAATCAAGCTCAAAGATCCGTTGGCTATCGAGTTACTTGGGGAACACATAGCGTTGCCTACATCACAGATTTACATAAGAGTCTTGAGCAATGGGAGCGAGAACGAATTTTAAAAATTATTACGGGAGTCGATTTATTGATTGCTAATGCTACCTATCCTCCCCCAACCGCTCATAAGCATGATTCAGCTGATTTACACTGGCAAACTGCTGCTGATTTAGCGAGTAGTGCTGGGGCGAAAAATTTGGTTGTTACTCACCATCACCCAGATGATGATGATGATTTTCTCGATCAAGTGCAAGTCGAGGTTAAATCTGTGCTGTCAAAAACTTTACTTGCTCGTGAAGGTTTGGTCGTATCTGTTATGGGGTGAAGCAGCGCCATCCCATACTGAGTAATGTATTTGCCAAAAGAATCATGAATCAACCCCAGACAGAATTCGATACACCTTGGAAAGATATACTGCAAGACTATTTTGCAGAATTTATGCTATTTTTCCTTCCTCAAGCACATGAGGAGATTGACTGGACTCGGACTCCTGAATTTCTGGATAAGGAGTTACAACAAGTTGTTAGAGATGCCGAACTGGGACGGCGCTTAGTTGATAAACTCGTGAAGATTTACCTGAAGGGGGGTGAAGAAACTTGGTTGTTGATTCATATCGAAATTCAAAGCCAGGAGGACAGCAACTTTGCCCAAAGAATGTTTGTATACAACTATCGCATCTATGACCGTTATAAGCGATCTGTAGCTTCTCTAGCCGTTTTGGGAGATGAGCAAAGCAACTGGCGTCCCAATGAATTTAGCTACCAACTATTTGATTGTGAAATGCATTTCAAGTTTCCGGTGGTAAAATTGCTAGACTATCAGCAGCAGTGGTTGCAGCTAGAAGCAAGCAACAACCCCTTTGCTACTGTGGTTATGGCTCATTTACAAGCCTTGGAAACTCGGACTAACGCCCAAGAGCGTCTTCAGTCGAAGTTAGCATTGACTAAACGGTTGTATTCTGCTGGTTTGGAGCGAAAGGATGTTATCAATCTCTATAGATTTATTGATTGGATGATGACCCTACCACAGGAACTGCAGCAGGAATTTGAAGAAACATTGAGTCAATATGAGGAGGATAGGAAGATGCCTTATCTTAGCAATATTGAGAGACGAGGACTTGAAAGAGGGATTGAGCAGGGGATTGAGCAGGGGATTGAGCAGGGGATTGCAGTAGGTCGCCTGTTAGGAAAAATTGAAATGGCTTTAGAGTTAAAGTTTGGCGACTTAGGACTAAACTTGATGCCAGAAATTTCCCAGATTAGAGATACTGCACAATTAACGGCTATTAAAACTGCACTAAAAACTGTAGAAACCTTGGAGCAAGTACGCAGTGTTTATCAGTCTACAGCAACAGAATAGTTTTGTTGGCGACAATTTACCCGATGACTTTCTCAATTTAATAGAAGCTATAGCGGTTTTCAGTCGGGTGCAATAGGGTGTTCAGAATTCAGAATTCAGGAGGGTTACATATTCTGGCGGCTGAATCCTTTGTGGAAAGTTATTTCATTCATATGAGAATTGCTATAACAGTTGCAGATGAACAGAGCGATCGCATCTGCGAGAACATGAACTTTAGACTAACTGCATCAACTCTTGCAGTTTGGCTGCGACTGCACCGCTGGTAAATAATTCTTCGGCTTTGGCTAAAGCCTCTGGCATATCTAGACAAATACCACTACGCCATAGATAAAATCCGCCATTCCATAAGGCTGTTTGCATCAATTCTCCTGATTTACCGCCTAATACAGTTTGCATATCGACAAGCAGTTCTTGAGTGGTGCTTAGTGGGACATTCTTGGTGGTAAAGCCGAATTCGCGGGGTACGAGATGCAAACGTTCTAGCTGTTGGGGTGATGCTGAAGATAAACTGATAATTGCCGTGCGATCGCGTGGTAAGTCACAACTCCCTTCCAATCCTTTGACTAAGGTATATTTTGTCACTTTTCGTAATCCCAAGGCTACTTGAAACATCCCTTCAGTTGGCGGATGGACAAACCCAGCGATAATATGGGCATCCCCAGCATAAGGACACCAAATTAACTCCATTGTCGCCAAGGGTGGACGTTTACCGAGTTGATCCCGGTATTCCCAAAGAGTGGTAGTTAAGGGAAAATGCTTAGGTGGATAAACAAAGCCAACACCTGTTTGCTCAAAAATTTGCTGGGTTCTCTCCAGTGGTAAGGTAGTCCAATCTACTCCTAACCCTTGCCAAATCTCTACTAGGGGTAGTCCATATTTAGTGGGTAGGCGATCGCCTCCATGCATTACTACAGGTTGTCCTACACTGGCTAATAGTAAAGCCGTAATGGGGCTAATAGGCGCAGTACGAATTCTGCCATCATAGGGTATGCCAAGCACAATCACTGGTCGCCCAGAAGCGATAGATTGTAGTTTTGGACCTAGTTCATCGTAAGCATCGAGCATTCCCGCTAACTCTTCCCCAGTGGGACGCCTGATGCGATGGGCGATCAAAAATGCGCCGATTTGGGCTGGTGTTGCTTCACCTAGCAACATCATTTTGGTAGCTGTCGCTGCTTCCGTGCGAGTTAAATTTTCTGAAGTGTGGGTTCCACTCCCTACCTTCTGCAGGAGTTCTCTAAATACGTTGCTCATATAAAATTTATTTGGGAGCATCCCAATGAATGCAGAAATGCTTACACCTTAGAAAAGCGGGGCTACGTTATGCAAACAAAGCCTACCTAACCTTTATTTAGAGAATGTAGGCTAAAAGTTTTTAGCCCATGCAGGTAGGCTGAGTTCGTATAGTAACACCCTGAATGGGTGTCAGTGTAAAAGTGGGATACTCCTGATTTATTTTGGTTGTTTGATGATTATTTTACTGCTTGCTCGTCATATGGATCTCTGAAGGCAGGGTTATGAGTAAATGTTTCATCAGTTAGGCTTTGCAGAAATGCTAATAAATCTTGCTTTTCACGTGCAGTTAATTTGAAACCAGAAATAAATTGACTTTTTAAGGGATTTTTACTGCCAACTCCCGCCAAATTACCTGTATAAATTGTTCTACCACCTGCTGCGTAATGATCTATAACTTCCTCTAGGGTGGCAATGCTACCATCGTGCATGTAGGGAGCGGTTAAGGCAATATTTCGCAGAGTAGGAGCTTTAAAACGACCCATATCTTCTGGTTTTAAGGTAATCTCTAGCACTCCCGTATTATCAGCCGGATATGCTCCTTTACCATCAATATTATAAAGTCCAGTGTTATGGAAAGCAATTTCTTTAAATGCCAGACGTTCGTGCATCACTGAATTGGTATTTTATTTTCCCGAAAATCCCTTAGCTGATCAACTAGCTGATCGCTGCTGGTTAGTTTGTGGAGGGATATTTTCCCGGACTAGTTGCCAAAAGTATTTGATGGGGGGAATTTGGAGACGATCCTGGGTAGTTACCATCACTACCCGACGAGTTAAACTAGAATTGTCGCCCAAAGCACCAACGCTATTGCTGGCTAGGGGACGAACCGCAAGGGTGGGATCTTGTCGCGCTTCTACTAATGCTGATTGGGGTAGCAAAGCTATGAGTTCTCCTTGACGCACTACTCCCCGAAAGGCATCTAGGGTGTTAACTTCTAAAGTTGCCTGGAGTTTAGCTTCTAATCGCTCAAATCTATCTTGAATTAGGCGTTGCATCCCATAACCATCTTTAAAAACTACTTGCGGATAACGAATTAGTTCCGACCAGGGGATATATTCATATTGGGCTAAGGGATGATTGGCAGCGCTCAAAACTTCTATGGGTTCATCATATAAGACTTCTACTACCATTTCTCTGCTAGTAGTCAAAAAACGATTATTCATCACAATTGCTAGATCCACTAAGCCATCCTTGAGGACTTTGAGGGCGCGATCGCTTCCTAAGGATGTCACCCGCAATTGCACGTCTGGATAATCATGACAAAATTTCTGCAACACTGGTGGCAGGTAAGAAGCACATAGGGAATGAATAGCTGCAATACAGAGTTCTGGCTGCTTTCCTGTCATTAAATCGGCTAATTCCTCTGTCGCATTCTGCCACTCTTGGCAAATTTTGCGGACACGAGGTAGCAACCTCTCACCGCCTAGTGTTAGCTTGGCATGAGTTGTTCTATGAAACATTTCTACCCCCAAATCTGCCTCTAATGCTTGGATTTGGCGACTGATCGTCGATTGGGTGACACCACATTTCCTTGCCGCTTGTTGAAAGCTGCCGGTTTCCGCGATCGCCAGAAAGGCTTGCAACTGCTCTAGCCTCATCTTTATGTAGCCTGAATTACATTTATGGGTTTCACTAACTTAACGGATTTTTAGCGATAATTTAGTACAGTTTGCTACATGTCTTTTCAATGCTATCTTTTAATTCCCATGTATTGAGTATTGGGCATTGGGCATTGGTTATTTCTCCCCACACTCCCCACACTCCCCCTCATCTCCCCCATTCTGCCAGGGCGATCGCTATTCCTTGTTGTAAGTCTGGTGTGAGTGTGGTATTTGCCAATTGCTGCAACTTTTGATGTGCAACTTCTGGTGCGAGATTTTTGAGGGCGGCGATCGCGTGCAATCTCACCGATGTATCTTGATCTGCTAGCAACGAAATTAAGGGATCAATTGCCTCGATTTTGCCAAGCTGCCCTAAAGACAGGGCGATCGCACTTTTAATGTCGGCAATCTCTGTAGCTGGATGGCTTGATTGCAGGATTGTCAGCAAAATTTCTGTGGCTAACATAGTTGACTGGGACTTTTGCACTCGCCCCAGAACGGTGACAATTTCTTGCCAAAGTGTCGCTGATGTGCATTGCTTGAATACTTGGTGCAAATATTCGCAGCTATCAGAAGTCCCCAGCCAGCTTAAGGCGCGGATAGCTTCTAGTTGTACCTCTAACGGTGCTTGGGGTGATATCAATACTTGAAATAACTGCTGGGCTGCATCCTCACCACCTATTCGGGAAAGGGCA
This sequence comes from Calothrix sp. PCC 7507, assembly GCF_000316575.1. GTDB lineage: Bacteria > Cyanobacteriota > Cyanobacteriia > Cyanobacteriales > Nostocaceae > Fortiea. The sequence continues at coordinate 2,314,222 of NC_019682.1, forward strand.
ATAGCCGCCGCGCACGCAACTTCTTGGTTCAAATCATTCAGCTTGGGTTGGAGTTTATTCGCCAAATCTAATGCTTCACGCAAGTCAGGGCGAAAACCTAAACTCAACACAGCTGCACGTCGGACTATGGCAGATGGATCATCCACAGCATTCAGCAGCACAGATGGTACACGTTCGTCATGAAAACTGCCGAGAGCTTCAATTGCTGCAGCCCTTACAGAGGATTGGGGATCTTGCACCACAGTCAACAACGGTGTGATGGTTTCTGTGTGACGGATGTAAGAGAGCGATCGCACTGCCAAAAGCTTGGTATCATCTTGTGTGAGCAGTTGGGAGAGTGCAGCGATCGCCGGAGTACCAATTTGACTCAATGCGCCAGCTGCGATTGCTTTGAGTTCTTGACTTTCAACACTTCTCAATAATTCCACTAACGGCGCGATCACATCTGGGTGCTGAAATTCACCCAAAGCCCGCGCCGCATACCACCGCACTTCCTCATCGGCATCTTCATCTTTTAAGATATCGATGAGTGGAGCGATCGCAAAATTTCCCAAATGACTAAATACCTTGACAATTTCCCAACGTTGCTGGAAATCCCCCATTTCTAAAATTGAGAGTGCTAATTCCAGCAGGTGTTCCTGATTTTGGGCTATTTCTGGGTATGTGGCATCTTTGCCCAAAATCAATTGTTGTAGATACTGAGTCAGCGATGACCAATCATCTGCATCATGGGCTATCTGTGCTTGTGTCAAAAGCTGGTTGATATTATCCACGATTCTGAGAATAACCGACTGAGGTAATTTGCATCATCCCATAATCTGGGGAATATCAGTTATCAGTTATCAGTTATCAGTTATCAGTTATCAGTTATCAGTTAAGAACCCAACAACTGTTCACTGTTCACTGTTCACTGTTCACTGTTCACTGTTCACTGTTCACTGTTCACTGATTTAAGTTTGTTTCACCACAATAGAATTACCTTCAATCTTGGCAGCATAATTGCTGAGGGGCTTATCGGCTGGGCCTTTTTGCGCTTTACCATCAACACTAAATTCTGATTTATGACAGGGACAGATAAATTTTTTGGCTGCAGCTTTCCATGCGACTGTACAACCTTTATGTGTACAAGTGGGGTTGACAGCAATCAGATTTCCTGCTTTTGATGTCCCGACTACTAACACAGGCCCAACAGGTGAGTTTTCGACTAGCAATTGACCAGCTTTATCTAACTCTGCCAAGGTGCCTACTGTTTGCCAGTCTTTAGAGGCTGAGGATGATGGTGTTTTTGTTTGTGAAGAACAAGCAGCGATCGCTATAGGTAGAGAACTCGCTATGCCACCCAAACCTACCCAATTGATAAAATCACGGCGTTTCATATTTCAGCCTCGTCTTGACTATTTTAAAACGGTAAGCCAGGAGTTTTTACCACATCTTACCCTAGAAAAGACAATTAATAGTAGTAGGGTGGGCAATGCCCACCGTATCGTGGTTTTGGTAGGTAGCGCCCACCCTACATAAAGAAAGCGAAGCTTTGTAGATGATGGAATATTTTAAAAAGGAAAAATACTGCGAACTTTTTGAATTGTGTTCACAGTATCATTGATAGTACTTAATACATCTTTGATATCCATTTTGTCTCTAGAATCAACTTGACTACTTGCTACATAATTCGTTCCTGTTTCTGGTGGCGGTGAGTTTTCTACTTTCACTCCTAAATAAATCTTTTGTTGAGGTGCTGTGCTTAAAAAAGTATTGATGGGAATTCCCAAATTAAAGCCTACTTTACTAGCAGTTGTTAATATGCTTCCTGCGCCTGATTCTTGGAGTTTCTGTTTTTCCTCATTAGAAATTACCTCGCCTTCACCCCGTCCATGAATTGCAATCACTCTTCCAGCCGTATCGAAAACTGGGCCGCCACTCATCCCCGCTCTGGTGACGTTTGTGTAAACTACACTGTAACCATCTGCTAGAGGTTTTTGGGGGCGTGAAGAAATTTGACCTGTGGTAAATTGGCGAATTCTTTCTGTAATATTTTGTCCAGGATTAGGCCAGCCAGAAATATAGACTGTTTTGCCTTCTGTGGCTAAATCTGAATTAGCAAGGGTAGCAACTTTATAGTCTTTATCACTCTTAAATTCAACTAATGCTAAATCTAAACCTGAGAAATGTTTGACTTTTTTGTAGTCAATTTTATAAGCCTGTTTGTCAGGAGTAATTATTTGATATTCGTCTTCTGTTTTGACTACATGGTTAGCAGTCAAAACATAATAACTACCACCATCTTTGGCAATAATTACTCCAGAGCCAGGGTTAATTCCGTTAATTAAAACTGTAACTTCACGAGCGATATTATTGACTTCTTCTCCTGAAAGTGCCATTACAGCTTGTGGTTGAGTAATTACAATGGCACTGGCGAAGAAGGCACTACCCAATATAACTGATAATCCATTCTCTAATTTCATGATTCAACTTCTTATTTTGTATATTTGTTAATTTGCCACATTCCCGACTTCTATAGGAATCAGTTTTGATTGTTGAAGATAACTCAGTAGCAGTAGGTAGGACTATGCCTTACAAAACCCGTATCTGGTGGGCAATGCCCACCCTACTAAGGGTATTTCAAAAATTAAATAGTATTCCTATAAGTAATTCGGGAATGTAAACACTAACCACAACGGGAATTAGCTGGGCTAATAAACTGAGTAATTAGTTTGAAAAAACTCTGCACGGGAACAGCCCAACTTAGTTGATTTATTCGTTGTTGTAGCTTGTTTGACGGTGTGGAACCATCAAAAAATACATCGGGATTATTCCATAATGGATAGGCATGTCTACCATTAATCCCGATGACTTCACCATGCAGATTTAATAGTGGGCCCCCACTCATGCCTTTCTGAACTTGATTAGTATAACCAATTTGATAGCCCTCATTTAATGGTTTGTCTAGTAGTAGTGAAATCTGTCCAGTTGTCAGCACTAATCCTGATGAAAATATGGGAAATCCCGCAGCAAATACTTCTTCTCCTGGGACAGGATTGGTAGAAGTATTTAGGAATGCAACTGAGTAGGCTTTCTGGCTGCTACAAAACTGTAATAACCCTAAATCTTGAGTAATAAATTGATTTTTTGAAGCTACAGTTGCTGGGTAAATGCGACCATCAGGGGTTTGAATGCGATATTTACTATCCTGTCCTGGTGTCAGGACATGCTGATTAGTAAGAACTGTGTAAGTTCGTCTTTGTCGCTGAATCAAAGTCCCAGAACCTGATGTATCTCCTGATAAAACCTTGACGGTAATCGCTTGGGCTTGTTTTTGAATTTGTGGCGATGTGACGGGAAGTGCTGTGACTGCAATTGGGAGAAATATACTAACAAGACAAACAATTAGGATGAGGTATCGGTAATTCCTCACGATTAAAAGAGTGGTTGCTTATTCTCTGGTGCTGGATTGGTGGGTGTTGAGGTAGGAGAATTATCTTTTTCGACTGGGGAAGAATTTAGTAGTTTGTTGACATCAATATAAACCCTGTCTGAACTCTCATTCAGGGGTCCAGATGCGCCTACACGAACGTTAAAGAGTTGTTGCACTACTCTGCTAGCATTTTCTCCCCGTTTGAGAGTGAAGAGTAATCCCTTACATCCACCACCATTGGTGCTACTGACACAGACAACAGGTTGACTATTAATGACACCTGTAGTGATGTAATTTAAAGTACCGTTGTTTTTATATGTTTGGAACCGTCCGGTTACTTCTTCACATCGTCTTTGTGGGTCATAACCAGCTTCATAGAAGTAAGTGGAAACCCAGCGAATGACTGTGATGTTCCCGTTAGGTGTTCTGGCTATGGTTGCTGGTACGCCTTGACTGACACCACAGTAGAAAGTGGAATCTTGAGCGTAACTTGGTTGACTGAGGTTGGCTGTAAGAGCGATCGCTCCCATTGTCGCACCAATTGTTAATGATGCTAGTTTGATTTTCATGCTGAATCCCTAAAAATCTACGTAGTATTACTTGGATATGTGCGAAAAATTCTTTAGTTATCATAAATAAACTCAAGATCCAAATACAAGTTGTTTAAGTAAAAATACGATATTTTTTTCATAAAGGTGTTGTTAATTCATAAAGTAACTACATAAAAAGATAATTATTGTTACTTTAATGTTATGTGTAGCAACCCGCTTTAATTTTTTAACTTAAGTACTGCTCTGTCCCATAAGTTTTGATAGGTTCATGGTGTTCACATCCCCGACTTCTTATAGACACCCGTAGGGTGGCTTCCCGCAGGGTAGAAGTCGGGGATCTAGTAGCCCCGCAAAATTAATGGGTACGCATCTCTACAACTTCAGGTTTGCTTTGTATATTGATTAACTGCGATCGCTCAGGTTTCGGCATGTAGAGTCACCTATTGGCTGATGTGAATGCAGAAAATGCATACAAGTGATGCGGGTTAAGAAATTATACTTTTATTTCGTAGCGAGCTATACGATTTTAACCGAAATAGGACATTAACCTGAAGTTCATACAAATAGTTACACGGTCAGTAACCGCAGAGTATTTACACATTAAATCAGTTAGCAGTTAACAGTTATCAGAGTTAGTTTATGACAGACACAGCAACTACCACAACTAGCCTGAACAAGTTTGAGAAATTTAAAGCCGAAAAAGATGGACTCGCTGTCAAAACAGAAATAGAAAAATTTGCTTCTCTGGGTTGGGAAGCGATGGAAGCAACAGATCGTGAACATCGACTCAAGTGGGTAGGCGTATTTTTTCGCCCAGTCACACCGGGTAAGTTTATGATGCGGATGCGGTTACCGAATGGTATCCTCACAAGCCAGCAGCTGCGTGTGTTAGCGGAAGTAGTTCAACGTTACGGCGATGACGGCTGTGCTGATATTACCACTAGGCAGAATATCCAATTGCGCGGGATTAGAATTGAAGATTTGCCAGATATCTTTAATAAATTCAGCGCCGTTGGTTTAACCACCGTTCAGTCAGGGATGGACAATGTCCGCAACATCACAGGCGATCCCGTCGCTGGGTTAGATGCAGATGAGTTGTTCGATACGCGGCAATTGGTGCAGCAAATTCAAGATATGCTCACCAACAAAGGAGAAGGTAATGCAGAGTTTACCAACCTCCCGCGTAAGTTTAACATTGCGATCGCTGGTGGTCGAGACAATTCAGTTCACGCCGAAATTAACGATTTAGCTTTTGTTCCCGCGTTTAAAGAAGGGACTAGGGACTGGGGACTAGGGACTGGGGAAAAATCTTCCCAATCTCCAATCCCTAATCCCCAGTCCCCAATATTTGGCTTCAACATCCTTGTGGGTGGCTTCTTCTCAGCCAAACGCTGTGAAGCGGCGATTCCGTTGAATGCGTGGGTGTCGCCTGAAGATGTGGTTGCTTTATGTAGGGCTGTTTTGGAAGTTTATCGCGATAATGGCTTACGTGCCAATCGTCAAAAATCTCGCCTGATGTGGTTGATTGATGAGTGGGGTGTAGAAAAATTCCGATTAGAAGTCGAAAACCGTTTGGGTAAATCATTATTACCCGCAGCCGCTAAAGACGAAATCGACTGGGAAAAACGCGACCACATCGGGGTATATAAACAAAAGCAAGCCGGATTGAATTACGCAGGTTTACATATTCCCGTTGGGCGGCTATATGCAGATGATATGTTTGAAATTGCTCGAATGGCAGAGGTTTACGGCAGTAGTGAAATCCGGATTACAGTTGAACAGAACTTGATTATCCCCCATATTTCTGACTCCCGGCTAGTTACATTTTTAACTGAACCCCTGCTGAAAAAGTTCGCAGTAAATCCCGGTTTGTTGGCGCGATCGCTTGTTTCTTGCACAGGCGCACAATTTTGCAACTTTGCTCTCATTGAAACCAAAAACCGCGCCCTGTCAATGATTAAAGCCCTAGAAGCCGAGTTAATCATCACTCACACAGTCCGAATCCACTGGACGGGTTGTCCCAACTCCTGCGGACAACCACAAGTTGCAGATATCGGCTTAATGGGCACGAAAACCCGCAAAAATGGCAAAACAGTCGAAGGAGTAGACATCTACATGGGCGGTAAAGTCGGCAAAGATGCCCATTTAGGTAGTTGCGTTACCAAAGGCATACCCTGCGAAGATTTGCAACCAGTTTTACGGAATTTACTCATCGAACATTTCGGTGCCTCCTTGAAAGAAGTAGTCACGGTATAAAGTCAGTTATCAGTTAACAGTTATCAGTTAACAGTTCTCAATTCCCCATTTCGGGCAATTCCATCATTGTCCCTAGATTTCTCTATGCAATTTTTCAGTTTATTAGTGAGGAAGGTTTAATGCTCAAAGGATTGTTTTCATTGAATGGACGCTACCGCATCCTACATCAAACTTGGTTTGCGTTTTTCCTCACTTTTGTATGTTGGTTTAACTTTGCACCCTTCGCCACAACCATCGGTAAAGAGCTACATTTAGCACCTGAGCAAATTAAAACTTTGGGCATTTGTAACCTAGCGTTAACGATTCCAGCGCGGCTGATTATTGGGATGTTGCTGGATCGTTATGGCCCCAGAATTACCTACTCTATACTGTTGATGTTTGCGGTTGTTCCCTGTTTAGCTACGGCGTTAGCGCAAGACTTTAACCAACTTGTGATTAGTCGCCTACTGATGGGGATTGTGGGTTCTGGGTTTGTTGTCGGTATCCGCATGGTAGCGGAATGGTTCCCACCGAAAGAAATGGGAATTGCACAGGGTATTTATGGCGGTTGGGGTAACTTTGGTGCTTTTGGTGCAGAATTTGCTTTACCGATGATTGCAGTTGGGACTGGGTTTTTAGCTGGTGGTGCTTCTAACTGGCGATTAGCGATCGCACTTACAGGAATTATCGCCGCTATCTACGGCGTAATTTATTACAACGGTGTCCAAGATACACCCCCAGGTAAAGTTTACAAACAACCCAAGAAAAACGGTTCTCTCGAAGTAACCAGCATTAAAAGCTTCTGGGCGATGATTCTCTCCAACTTTGGTTTAATTTTCGCCTTGGGTTTATTAGCTTGGCGTTTAGAACAAAAAAACATTCACTTCTTAAATCTGACTCAAATGTATCTAGTTTGGGCAGTTTTAGCAGGATTGTTTGCTTACCAAACTTACAAAGCTTATCAAGTCAACCATGAACTTTTAACTGGTAAGAAAACTTACGCTCCATCACAACGTTATCAATTTGGGCAAGTAGCTTTACTCGAATTTACTTACATTACTAACTTTGGTTCCGAACTGGCAGCCGTTTCCATGCTACCCGCCTTCTTTGAAAAAACCTTTGCTTTAGAGCATGTAGTCGCTGGAATGATTGCAGCTACCTATCCCTTTTTAAATTTGGTTTCTCGTCCCAGTGGTGGCTTAATTTCTGATAAATTCGGCTCTCGTAAATGGACAATCACAATTATCAGCGCTGGTATTGGTGTTGGCTATTTGATGGCACATTTCATTAATAGTAGCTGGCCAATTCCTCTAGCGATCGCAGTCACAATGTTTGCCGCCTACTTTGCCCAAGCTGGGTGTGGTGCAACCTATGGCATAGTTCCCCTAATTAAAAAAGAAGTTACAGGACAAATTGCCGGTAACGTGGGAGCTTATGGCAATTTTGGCGGCGTAGTTTATCTCACAATTTTCAGCTTAACCGACGCATCAACCCTCTTCACCACAATGGGAATATCAGCTTTAGTCTGTGCCTTTATGTGCGCCTTCTTCCTCAAAGAACCAAAAAATTCATTCGCTGCTGCTTACGAAGAATTAACAGAAACAGAATCCAAAACCTCTTCAATCTTAGTAGAAGAATAATCAATTATTAAGGATAAAATATCGCTAATTTTATCCTTTTATTTGTACATTTGCGTGAGAAATATATGTAGGGTGGGCACTGCTACCGATTTTCATGGTTTTAGTGAGCGATGCCCACCCTACAAAGGCTTCAGTTTTCATACAATCAACTATCAATGACAAATCATAAATATCCTTAATAGCTTCTATTTTTACTAGCATTATTCTTTGCGCCTATGCGCGAGCCAAAAAATATGAGTGAATTTACCAAAACCCTCTGTCCTTACTGTGGCGTTGGCTGTGGACTAGAAGTTTCCCCCCCAGCCCAACTTGGCAAAGCAACTAACAGAGACAGTGAAGGAACTCCCACTTGGCGGGTGCGGGGTGACAAAGCACATCCATCCAGTCAAGGTATGGTTTGTGTCAAAGGTGCAACGATCGCCGAATCTTTAGATAAAAATAGATTACATTACCCAATGGTGCGAGACTCTTTAGATCAGGAGTTTCGTCGTGTTAGTTGGGATGAAGCCTTTGATTTGATCACACAGCGTATGCAAACAGTACGCTTTAACCAAGGAACAGAAGCCATATGTATGTATGGTTCCGGTCAGTTTCAAACTGAAGATTATTACATCGCCCAGAAATTGATGAAAGGATGTCTGGGAAGCAATAATTTTGACGCCAATTCTCGGTTATGTATGTCTAGTGCTGTATCTGGCTACATTCAAAGTTTTGGCGCGGATGGGCCACCTTGCTGTTACGACGACTTGGAGTTAACTGACTGTGCATTTTTAATTGGTACGAATACCGCCGAATGTCACCCGATTGTTTTCAACCGCTTGGCGAAGTACCACAAAAAAAATCGCAAAGTGAAAATGGTTGTAGTTGATCCCCGTCGCACACCAACCGCAGAAGCCGCTGACTTACATTTAGCAATTCGTCCTGGGACAGATATTGATTTATTGAATGGGATTGCTCACTTGTTGATGCGTGGGAAGCACATTGAGCTGGGGTTCATTGACGACTGTACTAGCAACTTTCCCGCATACGCTGAGGTGATTCGTCATTATTCTCCCGATATCGTGGCTCATCGTTGTGGGATTAGTGTTGCAGATTTAGAAACAGCAGCGCGTTATTGGGGAGAATCCCAGCGGGTGCTGTCTTTGTGGTCGATGGGTGTGAACCAATCAAGTGAAGGTACAGCTAAGGTGAGAACTATCATTAATCTGCATCTGATGACCGGACAGATTGGTAAGCCTGGAGCTGGGCCTTTCTCACTCACCGGACAGCCGAATGCAATGGGAGGAAGGGAAGCCGGGGGTTTGGCGCATTTGTTACCCGGTTATCGCTTGGTAAAAAATCCCGAACATCGAGCAGAAGTTGAGAAGTTTTGGGGACTAAAGCCAGGAAAGATTTCGCCCCATCCAGGGATGACGGCTTGGGATATGATCACTGGTTTAGAAGAGGGAAATGTTGGGTTACTGTGGATTGCAGCTACTAACCCAGCTGTGAGTATGCCAGATTTGGAGCGGACTAAAAAGGCATTATTGCGATCGCCCTTCACTATCTACCAAGACGCTTATTATCCCACAGAAACCTCTGCTTACGCCCATGTGTTGCTCCCTGCAGCCCAATGGGGTGAGAAGACTGGCGTGATGACCAACTCCGAACGGGTGGTAACTTTGTGTCAAGCGTTCCGCCAACCGCCACGAGAAGCCAAAGCCGATTGGGAGATATTCGCCGAAGTAGGACGGAGATTAGGCTTTGTCAAAGAGTTTGCTTTTAGTAACTCTGCTGAAGTTTACGCTGAGTTTGTCCAATTGACTCACCGTCGTCCCTGTGACATGTCGGGTATCAGTCATGAAAAATTAGCCACAGGCCCGATGCAATGGCCATGTCCCTCCAAAAGTCCTGAGTACCAAGTGCTGAGTGCTGAGTCTCAAGAATCAACTCAGCACTCAGCACTCAGCACTCATAACTCAAAAAGACTCTACACCGATTTGCGCTTTCACACCCCTGATGGACGGGCCCGATTTGGCGCATATCATTCGCGGGGTTTGGCAGAGCCGCCAGATCCTGATTATCCCTTTGTATTGACAAATGGGCGACTTTATGGTCATTGGCACACCCAAACCCGCACCGGCCGAATTGAAAAAATCCGCCAAATGCATCCCCAACCATTTATTGAGATTCATCCCCGTGACGCTGCTAAATTAGGGATTTCTGACAATTCTTTGGTAGAAGTGCGATCGCGTCGAGGTAAAGCTAAATTTCCTGCTAAAGTTACAAAAGCGATCGCCCCTGGTACAGTGTTTGTGCCGATGCATTGGGGTACTCTATGGGCAAAAGACGCCGAAGCCAACGCCCTCACTCATTCAGAATCTTGCCCCGATTCACTCCAACCAGAATTAAAAGCCTGTGCAGTCCAACTAGTGCTAATTTCTAAAGAAGCTACGGTCAATAGTTATCAACTCCAGTCCTCACAATGGTAAGCTGCTAGTACCGCAAGGCGGAAGTCAAAAGTCAAAAGAATTGTATTCTGGGCTTTTGCGCCATTTGAAATGGTATGTTTATTTACGCCGCGCTGTACCAGGTATAACCTCAATCAGTAAATTAGTAATTTTGTCAATAATTTTTAGCCAATAGTTATGATTGCTTTTGACGATTGTACAGATGCTATTCATAGCATCTATACTTTTGATTATGACTAACTTAAGTCGTCACAATCAAATCAAACTATGTGAAGAAAGTGAGCTAGGCTATAACCCTTCTACTTATTGCCTATTGCCTATGAAAATCCTCTAGATTTATCTACAGGATTTTTCTTTTACCTTTTTACTTAAATATAGGGTGTCGCAGATGAAGAAACTACCCAGAAGAATTATAGATTCGTTTAAAGACGAGAACTTTATGCACATCATCGAAAACATAGAGGTGCTAGTTTCCAAAGCATTATCCATGTTGATGGTGGTAGTGATTTTAGTCGCCCTTGCTGATTTAGCAGTCTTCCTAGCTAAAGAATTATTCACAACACCCTATGGCAAATTCAACACGACATTATTTAAAATATTTGGGTTATTTTTGAATATTTTAATTGCTCTAGAAATTTTAGAAAACATCACTGCTTATTTGCGAAAACATGTTGTGCAAGTAGAGTTAGTTATCGTAACTTCTTTAATCGCTGTATCTAGAAAAATAATTATTCTTGATTTAGAAAAGGTATCAGGAATTGATATTATTGGCTTAGGAGTTGCTGTTTTTGCCCTATCAGTTAGTTATATGGTGATTCGTTTAAGTAATTCTCGACATACACGATAATTAAGGTAGCAATCATGCAGTATTATATTAACAAAGGCAATTTTAAAGCGATATTTTAATTAGTTTTTATGGGTATTTTTTTTGAATTTGAAGCAGATTTTGTTAATTCTCTACGTTGTATACCCATGCAGGTACGCTACAAACTAGATACCTGCGGTATCAAGCTAAAATTGTCCGATTGGAACCACATGACTCTCATCGAGCGGGAAAATTTATTCGAGTTACCTTGTGATACAGAAGCAGAAATTACAAGTTACCGAAAGTATCTCCAGCAGTTGATTTTACAACGCACAGGTATACCAGCTACAAGCCTATCGATAGAGCCTCACCCCACCTGGATGGACTCTACTAATGTACCAGTTAGCCTGCAAGAGAAAGTTCAAGAAATAGGTGTCACACTCACACTGCAACAGTGGGTAGATTTAACTCCCCTACAGCGTTTCGTCCTGATTAAACTCAGCCGTTCCGGACATGAAAATCAAAACTTTCCCAGAGCGATCGCAGAATTTCATCTAGTATAAAAAGGAGTCAAAATCCAGGAGTGGCTCTGGAGATGCTACGCCTCCGGTTAGGTCAGGGGTTTCAGCACCGGCTTGGCCTGCTCATCCCCCGTGGCTGGCAGAATATTCTGAACATGCTGGGTGAATTGAGTACTGCCTTTAAGCCTACCAGCTTTAAAATCGTTAGTGGTCAGGAAAAATCATTACACACCATTGACGATTTTAGATTTTTTGAATTCAATTAAATGTGGTCAAGACTACTAATATTTAATAAACTACTATACATTGAATTTGCATTAGTACGTGATATCAGAAATCAAGCTACCATCTAAAGTAGGTCAAAAGCTTACAGTATAAGTGTTCTTCCCTTTAATTTTTAAATTTTGACTTTTGACTTTTGCTTTGTTGCACTAGGGCAGCAAGAATTTTTAACGGCAGAACTCGATAAATTTATTAACCTGACAAACAAACCTGATGGAAGTATTCCATCAGCCAGAATGCTTGTGAACATGGGGTAAAACAATTTTAATTTTAACTCTAGGGAATTTTGAATTTCTGACCTGTGAGTGAAGCTATAGTTGTATTTAGCAATGCTGCTGTTGATTTGGCTAAACTTAAGTTCTACTGCCAAAGTATTTTAATAATTAGCTTAGACACGCACTTGAACTCGATGACAGGCAAAAACGCAAGACATAATGCATTTCTGCGGCTAGTGTCTGGTAATGGGGCAACTTTGAGGTCAGAATCCCGCTACTCGCTGCTCCCCAGTAAAGAGGTGGTAATTGGACGCGACCCCAGCTGTCAAGTTGTCTTGGATGCCATGATGTATCGGATGGTATCTCGTCGTCATGCGGTGGTTCGTCCCCTCTCTCCATCTCCAGATAATAAATTTAGCTGGGTAATTTGTGATTTGAATAGTGCCAATGGCACTTTTTTAAATGGTAAGCCCTTACAGGGTTGTCAGGAATTACACCCAGGCGATCGCATTTCTTTAGGCGCTGATGGTCCGCAATTCTTGTTTGAAACAGAGTTCATCTCCCCAGCTACCATCATGTCCAGACCAGTGAGTGCATTGCCTTCAGCAGGAACTCCCCAAGGGCAATCAAAGCCTGATTCTGTCAGCTTCACTCAACTGTTTCCGATTATTTCTACTGGCAAAGATTTAACTCGTAAGGCTTATCTCATACCAGGTATTCTCACTGTGGTCTTCGTAGTATTAATGTTTGCTACGGTAGGACAACCACAAGCCAATCAAGTGATTGTTGCCAGTTACATAGCGTTCGCCGCTTACTACTTTGTTTACCAACTGTGTGGTAAACAGAAACCTTGGTGGGTGCTAATAGCTGTGGCATTGACGACAACGCTGATTTTAAAAAGCCCCTTGTTAGATTTATTTATTTTCGTGTTTCGTGGCGTTTTGCCAGGAAATCTCCCCGCATCTCAAGATTCCATCACTTTTACAGAATTGCTGGTGCGGATGTTTTTTGGCGCTGGTTTGATGGAGGAATTACTGAAAGCATTACCTGTGTTGGGGGCATATTTAATCGCCGTTGGATTACCTTCACCTTGGCGAGAACGTATAGGTGTCTGGGAACCTCTAGATGGGATTCTCTTGGGAACAGCTTCTGCTGTGGGTTTCACGCTCTTGGAAACTCTAGGGCAGTATGTGCCAGTGATTACTCAAAATGTCGCTCAACAAGCGGATGTAGGGACTGGTCAATTAGTAGGTTTGCAATTGCTGATTCCCCGCATTCTCGGTTCTGTGGCAGGACACATGGCTTATAGTGGCTATTTGGGATACTTCATCGGGTTGGCTGTACTCAAACCACGCTTAAGCTGGCAAATCCTGCCCATTGGTTATGTGAGCGCTGCGGCACTTCATGCTTTGTGGAACGCCACCGGATCAATCAATGCTTTGCTATTAGTAGTGGTTGGGGTATTATCTTATGCCTTTTTGATGGCAGCTATTTTGAAGGCACGCGCTCTGTCACCGACGCGATCGCAAAATTTCGCGACCCGCTTTCTCGGTCCTAAATAACAAATCAGTTATCAGTTATCAGTTATCAGTCTGGTCACTGTTTACTGCTTTTTATGTCTTATGGTAGATGTGGCCAGTCTAGGCATCCACCTATAGTCTTAATTATGCTTGGATAATCATGTCTCAAAAACAACTTGTAGCAAAATCTTGAGACTTACAATGCAAGCGCCATATGCAGGTACAACTAAATAGCTTCCTGAATTGAAACTGAAATTTGAATTCAAGCTATGAGATCAGACATTGAACTTAGATTTCCGACTGAGAGCCATTTAGTTGTGTCAAAGCATAGTAAGAAATCGCTAAACTAACCTTTGCTTGCTCAATTTCTGATAAATCTGCCCAATCACGGTTCCCCAAATTATTAATTACGGATGCCAAGCTTTGTGATTCGTTACTTCGCATGGCGTAGGCGTATGGACGCGCTAGAACTAGGAGGTCTTCTACTCCCCAAGTCGGTAGCACAGACTGAACACACTGCACCAGTTGGTCACCAATTGATTGTTCAGAAGCAAAAATTGCCGTAGCTTTTTGGGCGATCGCATCTAGCCATCCGTGGGGGACACCAGCAGCAAAAGCTGTTTGCAAGGTTTCTTGAATACTAGCTACCACAGAAGCTGTGGGAAACCCAGACCAGAGATTGTCCAGTTGGGTGTAAAAAGTTTGCGATCGCGTCGCTATTGATGAATCTAACAAGTCGTCAATCATAAACTGCTGTTCTAGCTCAGAAAAATAAGCTTCTGATTCTGGATCAGCTGGATTCCAGGGATAAGTAGCATCCTCTGGTTCGAGCAGCGCAGCTAATAAATCTAGTTCTACTGAAGATTGCAAAGATTCCAAAGTGTTTAAAGCATTGATTTTGTTAGTCATTTCTCACCTTCTGGCTAATTATTTCACGGTATTGACAACTACAGATTTCAGTATCAGATTTCCGCAAAAAAAGTTAATTTTATTTCTGGTTAAGGCTAAATGGAAACAGTCAACAGTCAACAGTCAGCAGTCACCAATGATTTAACAATCTTCAATCATAAACTCCCAAATATCACCCCTCGTCGAACTACCAAACTTTAATTGCATCCCTGGCTTTAATGCTACTTGCTCACGGAGGATTTGTTGCCAACCATTAGGGCCTAAGAACCAGGTTGTACCGTGGGTAGACAAATCTACCAGATAATAAGTTCGCATCGGCGTAGTGCCGATGAAAGTATTCCGACATAAGATTTCAGCGTGACTTCTAGAAACTGAAGGTTCTGGGATGACAATATCATTATCTCTCGTGCGGCCGATGCGGGTGACACCAGAACGTAAAGACCAAGTTTGACCGCCTGGGGAAAGCGATCGCAAAGAACCTTTAGGTACCTGAGAAATTACACTCGGAATTGTAGTATCAGGTAATTCTGTATTACTTTCATCAAAGCTTTTAATCAGTTCACCATTAAAGTCTGGATGTAAGTAAAGAACTGGCAAAGTCCAAGCTGGTTGATTAAATTTATAGATTGTTAATAATTCTTGCCTAGCTTCTGCCACAGCTTCATCAATTGGTTTGCGCGATCGCAAAGCTTCAGCAAAAGCTTGAATAAAACTGTGGCTTTCGCGATCGTTGATTTGATCACGCATTCCCAAAACAGCGGGTACTCCATGACGAATTAGTACTTCTGCTAAACTGCTATGGGGTATAGCTTGTTTATTCACAGCCGCTGGTTGCGCCCCCCAACAAGCATTGAAAACTGCGAGTTTCACACCAGTGCGGGTCAAGACTTGCGCTAATTCTATCCCATTGAGCGTCATACCTGGGCGCAAAAACAACAATCCACCATCTGGATCTGGCAGACCATGTCCAGCGTAGAAGAAGACATTATATACCTTAGTTTCTAGCTCTTGGATTAGTTCCTGTGGGGTTGGTTGCAGTAGTGTTTTCACCATACAGGGTGCATAAGCCTGAGAGTTACTCCCCACAGGCCCACCATGTGCTAAGGCTTGTGTTAAGATTTCCGCTTCTTGTTCCAGTTGCAATTTTGCATCTGCTCCTAAAACCAGCAGGATGTTTAAAGCTTGGGATGTTCGCAAATGTTGCAGGGGTTCAACTTCACTGGTGGTGCGACTAAATACCAAATCTTGGGAGAGAGACATCGCCGATTGACCAGGCTCCCGCTGCATAATTTCCCAAGGTAAGGCGATAAGATCCGGGTCACGAATTTCCAGTTGAAAGCGCAAACGTGTACGCTGACCCATAGCAATACCACGACTGCGTTCTAAACTGCCAAGAATTTGTCCATCAAATAACCAGCGCCACAAACTAATCCCTAAATATTGCATTAGACGGCTGCTGTAACCCGCAGTCTGACCTTGAGAGGGCGGGACTAAGTTTATCGGTGGTAGATTATTCGACTGTGTAGGCTTTGCTCCTGGGGGAATATTTAAGGGAGTATGACCAGCAAACATCTGCTGCCATTCGTGGCACACTTCAGTTAGTTCACTAGGCCACACACAGTCATGGAGAACATAACCACTGGGATAGGGAGCCTTAACCACCCAAATGGCGAAGTTATCAGTGCCAGTATTGATCAGACGAGCGATCGCCAAGTTTAGGGATGGCAATGAATTCATTCAACTACAAGGTAAATACAAATAATTTCAAATAGTAATTTTTCAAGGTGAGGATTTCTACGTTGTGAGTTGCTTATTTTGATTATTATGTATTATTTCAGGTTTTACCAATTTATGGAGTATCTACCCAGTTACATTCTTATACGGTTTACTTACGGGGTTTATTAGGTAAATTAAAATACCAAGTAGTAGTTGTGCCCTGAAGATCTCGCACGATGGAGGGCACAGCGCGGAGTCGAAACCAAAGGCTATGGTAAATTGATTATTAGAATGCACCTAAGTTGTGCCAATTTATCTATTATCGGGGCCAGTTACACTAGTACCATTTTGTGCAGTTGGTGCAGGAGATTTGCTGGCTGGTGATGGGGGAAGATCATCACATAAACTTTTTTCTCCCACTGGCAAGACAGTGACTTTATTCTCATTTCCAAAGCGTTTGAGTTGCGATTGAACGAATTCAATTGGCTGGGAAACTTCTGGTTTAGGCGTGTTTGGATTCGGACATAGTCGTAAACGCACTAACGAGACTCCAGCAGCTTTGGAATTTTGTTTAATTTCAATAACTTGTAAAAAAGTGCCAGAAGAGAGAGTTGCTTGATTTGCCAGTTTGATATCTTTCGTAGTTTGAATCACCCACCCTTGAGCGAGATTGTCAAGCGATCGCACTGGTACTTCTGTGACATCTGGCGTAACTGTGGCATTTGGCTGAGAAGTGGGGGATGGACTCACAGGAGTTGGAGTTTTCGCTGCAGGCGATCGCACTTCTTTCACCCAGTATCCCAGGGCAGCGGCAGCGGCTACCAATATCAAAGGAACGATCAAATGTAGTGGTAATTGAAAACTTCCCGCAGGCTTATTGTCTGGAATTACTTTCGTCTTCTGGCTACCACTACCTAAGATGGTGTCTGGAACTTTTCTCGAGGTATCAACAGTCTGGTTGGCAAACCGTTCAGGAATGACTGCTGTGAGATTTGACCCAGGCTCTACATGTTTGACTTGACAGTGTACTAAAGCGATCGTGACATTATCATGTCCATTTTTATCATTAGCAATTTCTATCAATCTCTCAGCAACGTTGGCAACATCGCTTTCCCCTGTCAAAATTGGCAAGATTTCTGTTTCCCAATATTCTTCTACCCGGTCAAAATCACTCAAACCATCAGATGTCAGCAGAAAAACCGCATCTTCATCAAGAATAAACCTTTGGGTAGTGGGATGTAATGAGGTGCTAGGACTCATTCCCAAAGCCTGTATCAGCGATCCCGCGCCACTCTGGTGGATGGCTTCACGATAGACAGCATAGCCTAAGCGCACCTCACGAGAAGCGACATCATCATCTAGAGTTACTTGATAACAGCCGTGGCGTGTAATCCAATAGGCGCGACTATCACCCACATGGGTAATATACATTTCGTGGGCGATCGGCAAACCCATCACCAAGGTTGTACCCATACGTTGCCGTCCTTGCCGATTTTCGCTGTCGTTGCGCTGGCTAATTTTGTCATTAGCATTTGCCACCGCTTTTTCTAAATCATCGATCAGCTGCAAGGGATCTATATGATCTGCAGGAATTTTTGTGAGTTGCTGTAGCTGTTGTTGAATAGTTTCAATTGCTAAATTTGATGCTACATTACCGCCTTCGTGTCCGCCAATGCCATCGCAGACGATCGCTAAAGCTGACGGTTGGGGAGGTTTGCTGACTAAAATGTCACTGGGAGGGTAACAAGCATCTTCATTGCGTTGGCGAGTGCGGCCAGTATCAGTTTTTGTGAAAATTTTGATGGTAGGCTTTTGAGAACGACCTAATTCTGCTAATCCTGGATCTAAAACGGCAATTAATTGCTCAGTTGAGCGGATTTCTTCTTTAATTAGAGAATTACTAATTTTTTGAATAAATTCTGCTACCTCTGGTCTTGTCTCTGGTAACAACTGCAGCCAAAATTCTCCCAGTTGGGGTAAGTTTGGTACTGGTTCAGGGTCAGAATGTAATTCCAACAAACGCACTAACGACCCTTCTACCCTCAAGAGATATGGATCGAGTAAGCTAGATACCACCCCTTCATCCCAGAGGGGTTGCCACAGATGAGCTATTTGCCACAGCCAATTAATTTGGCGAATTGATGTGGCATTCCCCCAGGCGGTGGTTAACTGGCTGCACAGTTGTACTTCCTGCCCTGTGTCATCGGCTACAAGAGGTGGCCTTTCTAAAAGCAATACGTCCTTCTGGGACTGTCCATCGGTCAAAGGCAGTACACCGTATACCTGTGGTATGTGTAACCTGTAAGGGATTAGTCTTAGGTAGGGTTTGATTGCCTGTAAATTCTCTAATTCAGGCATTTGGGGTAAAAACCCAGGTTTGGTATCTAAAACTACTGATTTACTAATAACTAAATAGCGATCAGCTAATATTTCTCCAGGGCTAGCGACACTCAAGCCCTCTGCCTCTACCCACAGGTAACGTTTGGGTAGGGGTGTGCGGCATTGCTGACAAAACTTGTGGGTTAAGGGGTTGGAAGCTTGACAATGTTCATTTGGGCAGTAGAGCGTTGCCGCATCATTTTCCATAGTTTTCGCACCGATCAGCGATTGGCAATTTCTTTAACTGTATTGGCAGCGGCAATTTAGACCGCTCATGTTTCTTGAACTCGACATATCCAACTTTGGATCATGATTTTAGCTGGCAAATACCAGCAGGTGCTAATACTTATTAATCTACTTAATCCCAAGAACATGCTCCTCCATCAACCCTACAGCCTCATCATAGCTTCTATTGTTCTATGTCTTTCCACAGCCAGTGCCGCTAACTTTAACTCTGTCACCAAAGCATAACCTCTGCACAATAATAGTGTTTGCTTTTGGTTAATTACCCCCTCAGCAAGAAGTGGGTAATCTTAGCATTTTCTTAGTTTATAAGTTGCTAGGTAACAATGAACTTTAATTAAGCATTAAGATATGCCAATAATAAAAAACTCCAGGCACAAGGGGATGGAGTTTTTGGGCATGGAGTGTGGGGAAAAATTACCAATGCCCTATACCCTATACCTCATGTCGGCGACTATACCCTCTGTACCCACTGTCTTCGGAGCGGGACGAAATCCGGGGATGCAGTTTCCCATCGCTTTCAATTTATAAAATTTATATTTATTTCCAATCTAAATTTTACGGTAAGATAGGCTCATGAAGTTAAACTAAAATGCCAAGTTGTACTAAATTACACTTAAGCGTTTGAAGATGAGCTTATTCTCTCTTAAGCGCTATCGATAGCCAAAACTCTAGCAAGCATGGCGATCGCAGTTGAGACAGCATAAAAATAATTCTGCTTGGGGAAGCTCTTGATCAGCAACCTGAGACGAATTAACCAATCGCCCTCTTAACTCACCATCAATAGCTAAAGTTTGCTTTACTAGTCAGCCGATTAACTTCAAAGACTTGACCTACTGTTGAATCTAGTGCTACTGCCTGAAGCCACAAATTTTCATCAACTAAGATTTCACTATCTCAGGTTTAGTGGGGCCAGGTAATACCCATTGGTGTTAACTTAACGTGAGATCGGCGGTTAGAAACCGCACGCCAGTCGCCTCAACGGGGGGAACCCCCGCACAGCGCTGGCTCATCTACACAAACAAAACCCACGAAGGTGGGTTTCAAACCCTTAATTTTGTGTTAGTCCGCCTCCGCGGACTTTGCCTGTGTAGCCAAGCCACCTGCTAACAGCGGGTTCCCCGACTTGTAGCAAGTGGCGCGCGAGTTATATTCGCCAAGTCTTAAGTTGACACGTATGGGTAATACCTGACCCCTAAGAAATTAAGAGTTACAAAATCTAGAACTCTTAGCTATTAAGCCTACTGATTTTCGGCAACTGCTACTTGAGGGAGTCCCATGCTGTAGTTAGTGACGCGGCTTGAGAGATTGTAACTGATATCGCCTTTTTGCAGAAGCGATCGCAAATAATGTTCCAAGTCAGACCCAACACGGCGTAAGTTGTAGTCTGTCAGATCCTGACCACTAGATGCCTCTACTAGTTCATCAAACTTGCGATAAATCTTTTGCAGTGCATCTTCATTCCAGTTGAATTCGTTGTCTGGGTCAACATCTAACGTTAAGACTTGGTTGCTGGGAACTAGTTCGCCACCCCGGTCAATTTCTGCCGCAAAAATGCGGATATGCCGGGTTGTGGACTTGAGCAGGGTTGGGTTGTCCATAAAAGGGTGTAAGATTTGGGTTGATTACACTGAAATCATTGTAGACGCTATGCTTGAGCTTAAATGCCCAAAACGATAAGGAATCAAGCTTATGATGCGGGCGTAAGTAAAAATGGGGATTGGGGACTGGGGACTGGGGACTGGGAACTAGTGAACAAGTAAAAATATATCTCCCATGTCTCCTATCTCCTATCTCCCCGTCCCCACTCCCTCATCTCCCACTTCTGCAAAAAGCCATTATTATTGAGAACAAAAATTGAGCCTTTAATAACTTTGTTGGTTCAACGTCCCCTGAACTTTTTGGTGAAAAATAACGTACATCTAGTAAATATACGTAATTATGGTACAACTACTTCTGGCTTTCATCAAGGGAGATAATTTCAGAGTTTTTACTTACGTAAAATTACCAAAATCTAAGTAAAAACTCTAACTGTTGTTGACGTTAAGATAAAGTTGATGTAAAAACCTTTAAAAAGCTCGCACAACTTCTTACAGAAACTTTATTGTATAGAATCTTAAAAACTGAATAATAGTTATGGCTTCCCTGAACTACCTCTGGTACAGGAACACCGCAGTCTAGACAGTGAAAGTTTAACTGGAAAAAAACACACAGGAGAGGGAAATGGAATACAAATGTGATGGATGAAGAAAAGTTCTTAATTCAAACACTTTGGATTCAAAAAAAATATAAAGAATTTTTCCTGGAGATTTAGCTCCTCACCCTCGTGACCACCAAGTAAAGGAATCCTCAAAACTATGAACTCCAAAGCCTTACCACGCCAAATAAATAATATCGAAGTAGGTGTTTATGAGTGCGAAATACATCTCAAATTTCGGTTGATTGAGGAAAAGAGTCTATTGGGCGATCGCGAGCAACTGTTGCAGGTGCTGCTAGATGCTTTGACTGAAGGGTCTGATGATTTTCTAGAGACGCTGCAAGCGTCTGTGAAAGCCCAAGAAGTTTCTGAGTTCAAAGCCTCGCCACAAATGCGACGTCAACTGATGCGCTTACGTAATTTTGTCGATAATACTCAATAATTAATTTGTATAATTTAAGTAGTGGCAAGTCGTAAACCGGGCACTCTATGGTGAATTTGTTTTTAAGTTTGCCCATTTGCCTATTTGTTTTAACATTGAGTTGGCTTGTGTAACCTAACCCCAAGGCTGGGAGCTTTCCTTAATCTCCGAGAAGCCGAAGAAAGCGTCTACAGTAGCCCTCACCCTTTGCACTACGGACATATTTGGGTGCCTACTAATGCATTTATGCCTCACTACCACGGCAGGTTACAGTCTTTAAATATTTGTGTTTGAGAGCAATACCTCTAACCAGGGTTTTATTTCAATCGTCAGAAGTATTTACTAGTAAGCGTCTCTGTTCAAGTATATAGATATACAAAAATCAGATAATTCTGAATTGATAACTGATATCTTGAGCGATCGCCCTATTGTTTGATAAATTGCTTTGCTAGCAAAAACTCGCATTCGGCTCTTGCTACTGATGTATAGAGTATTGGCAATAAAACTACCAGGGTTACAGCAGTTTTTCAATGAATAAACCACGTGTGGACTGCTCTTTAAACCTATCTCCTAGAAGAAGATAAGTTTTATAGCAGGGAACAGGGAAAAAGCTTAAAAGTCTCTTGGTGCCAGTATTTTCTCGTTAGTTCATGTCCTAATCTACCTGGCAACTGCTATGAGTTCTCTCATTCTTAGCAAGGAAGGAGTAGGGGTTAAGTCTTTTTTGTAGTCTATTGAACTGGAAATCGCTCTCAGCTAAATCTTCTAGGAGCTCGCTGTTCACTCAACTTCTCTGACTAAAAAGAGAGTTGAACTTTTGGTGATGCGCGCTATTAGCTGTCTCAAACTACTGCATAGCTATAGTTTGAAGCTTTTTAAGATCAGAAATGCTCTGAAATGTGACACTTGATGGGGTGGAATGTAGGAATTTTTTTTTCCTTACTTTATGCTACCAGAGAGCTTGTAGAGACACTGTCTTTGTCCCGCTACGTTAGCGGAGCGGGGCGTTCGCGATAGCGTCTCGTAGAGAAGCCCAGTCCCATTTCGCGTCTCTACTCTTGTCTTCTATTTAGCAAGACCATGTTCTAAAGCAAACCGAACTAACTCTGTACGGCTATTTGTACCAGTTTTACTAAACAAACGACTAACGTACTTTTCTACATTACGGACACTAGTTTCTAGGCGACGAGCGATTTCTTTGTTCATCAACCCTTCCGCTACCAAGTTCAAAACACTTTGTTCTCTGGGAGTCAAGTCAATTTTAAAAGGTGCTGGTGATTGAGAAATTGCATTTCGTTGTGTTAACAGCGCTTTAATTTGAGCAATTTGATGGGCTAGTTCAGCAATATCTGGGGTTTCGCCCTCTTCACCTGTAGTTTGAGACTTGGCATTGCGACGAGTGAGTAAGTTTTCCACGATCGCAATTAATTCATCTGGATCGAAAGGCTTTGGTAGATAAGCATCAACACCAGCTTGATAACCCTGGATGCGATCGCCTGTCATACCCTTAGCAGTTAAAAATACTACCGGGAGCGCTTGGAACCGGGGATCTTCTCGGAGTTGCTTAAGAAATTGATAGCCATCCATCTGGGGCATCATAACATCAGAAATCACTAAATCAGGTGTATTTTGCTGCATCAAATCCCAGCCCTCACGGGCGTTACTGGCGACTTGAACGCTGAAACCGCTTTCTTGTAAATAGTCTTTCACGGCTTCCCGCAATCCCGGTTCGTCATCTACCAGTAACAGTTGTGCTGACATGGAAAATTTCCTGAAGTTTACCTACCTCCAATTTAGCGAAAGTTTGTAGGCATTGAACATTACGAAGGACGGAAGTGGGGGAATTGGTAATCAAAGAAGTCAAGAGTCAAGAGTCAAGAGGTAGTTCTTCCCCACTCTCCCTGCTCCCTGCCCCCTGCTCCCTGCCCCCTGCCCCTTATAGCCATTCAATAATCTTTGCTGTTTCTGGAAGCTTGGCATCGCTTTGCCCGCGGTAACGTGCTTTGGCAGTAAACAAAGCGATGGGGGTATTTAATAAGTCTACAAGAGTGGCTTGACCGGCGATCGCCTTGAGACTATTTTTAGGCACTTCTTTGACTAACCAACGCGCCAAACGATAGCAATATTCTTTCGGTGTCAGCCTTGGCATTAAATCCACACCGTGCAGTTCGTGCAGATAGCGATTTGAGCGCCCATAGCGCCGCCATTGACTTTCCAGTTCCTGGAATGTGGCACGGTGACGATGTTGGACAATGGCATCTGGGGCAAATTCCAGCCGTCCAATGTTTGCATTGAGAATTCGCCAACAGATGTCTGCATCACCACCAGTAGTCAGATAGGGACGAAATAAACCCACTTTTTCTAAGGCGATGCGTCGAATGGCTAAATTAGCAGTTTGACCGTAGGCGCAGAAGGGATGAGCCAGAGTGTGCTTTTGTGATAGGGTGTCTTGGATCTGGGCTTGTCGTTCTAGCAGGCTTTTACCTGGTAGACCCGTAATTTCACCTACAACAATTACCACTTCAGAGTTAATTAAAGGCTTGACTAATGATTCTAGCCATTGTGGTTGGGGACGACAATCAGCGTCAGTAAAAGCCACAACTTCACCTATAGCAGCACGAATACCAGTGTTGCGGGCTGCGTAGGAGCTTTGAATTTGATTTTCGCTTAAGGGACAAATTGTGATGGGGTGAACTTTAGCAGCTGTTTGCAGAAGTGTGAGCGTGCGATCGCTACTTTTATTATCCACCAACAAATACTCTACCCGGTCTTGAGGATAAGTTTGAGACAACAAACAAGAAATTAAATCTGGTAAATCTGCCTCACCATTATAGACAGGCACAACTACCGACACCATTGGCAAAAGGCTGTTGCTGGCAGTTACATCAACTGACTGATGATTCATAAGTTTGAGATTTTGGATCTGGGATTACTAATTAGTATTCCCAATCCGAAATCCTAAAATTGCCTTTCTACGAGAGGCAGGGCTGATTCATCCAAAAAGGTATGTATTTTGTCAATAGCATTGGCGATAAATATTAGGGCAAAAGTCATGAATTGTTGACCATTTTGATGCCTAAGATTGAATGCCTTGCTTATTTTTCATGTCCTGAACCCTTTATTTTTAAAGCCTTTGAGGGAATGAATCATCCCTGCCCTAGAATAGTGACGGCAGTCCTTCAGGTAAACAATAGGTCGAAACCTCTATAGGACTACTATTTGATTTTTGAACAGCCTCTCAGATCTATTTACGTTAATTGTAAAATCCAGTAAAGACTCTCCCAAATTTTCTAACTCAATTTTAATAAAAGCTAAGTTTCTATTTATGGTTATCGAAAAAACTTCTAGTTCTCTGGTTGATATTCTATGCCAAAGGCGACAAAAACTAGCCACCCTGATTGATTTTCCTGTGATTCTGTGGTCTGGAAGCAGTAATCCGCGAAATTTCCCAGCCAATCACTTTCCTTATCGTGCTAGCAGTCACTTCCTGTATTTTGCCGGACTCCCATTACCAAATGTAGCAATTCACTTAGAAGCAGGCAATTTGGTATTATTCATGGATGATCCTGCACCCAGCAGCGCCCTTTGGCACGGAGAAACCCCCAAACGGGAAGAAATAGCTGAGAAGATTGGGGCGAATGCAGCTAGACCAATGGCAGAATTAGAGTCTTGGGTAGAAGGTGCAGCCACCATTGCTGTACAGGATGCAGCTACTTGGACACAGCAGTCACAGCTATTGAATAGATGGGTTTTACCGCAAAATCCACCCCAAGGAATTGACTTAGACTTAGCCAAAGCAGTTATTTCCTTACGCCTCACCCACGATGATGCTGCATTAACTGAGTTACGCCAAGCCGCTGCTGTCACTGTAGCCGCCCACAAAGCTGGTATGGCAGCTACACTTAACGCCAAAATAGAAGCAGCAGTGCGGGCGGCGATGGAAGGTGCGATCCTTTCCCACAACATGACTACTTCCTATAACAGTATTGTCACTGTCCACGGCGAAGTTTTACATAACGAGCATTATCACCATCCATTACAACCAGGTGATTTAATACTTGCTGATGTCGGTGCTGAAACTGATACGGGTTGGGCTGCTGATGTCACCCGGACTTGGCCTGTTTCCGGCAAATTCTCATCTACCCAAAGAGATATTTATAATTTGGTGCTAGCGGCTCATGATGCTTGTATTGCGAAGATTCGCCCCGGTATCGAGTATGCAGATATTCATCTATTAGCCGCAACCGTCATTGCCGAAGGTTTAGTAGACTTAGGCATTTTACAAGGGAATCCCCAAGATTTAGTTGCAATTGATGCCCATGCTTTGTTTTTCCCCCACGGTATAGGTCATTTACTCGGTTTAGATGTCCATGATATGGAAGACTTGGGTGATTTAGCAGGGTATGAAGAGGGTAGGAAAAGAAGCGATCGCTTTGGCTTAGGCTACCTGCGTTTAAATCGCCCTCTACGTCCAGGAATGCTAGTCACCATTGAACCGGGTTTTTATCAAGTACCAGCAATTTTAAATGATGCTAATCTGCGCTCCAAATATGAGAATGTAGTGAATTGGCAGCGTTTATCTGAATTTGCTGATGTCCGAGGAATCCGCATTGAAGATGATGTTTTAGTTACCGCAGAAGGTAGCGAAATTTTAACAGCAGCATTACCAAATACTGCCGATAGTGTAGAAAATCTAGTTAATTCGTAATTGAGCCTTTGCGTGAGACTAAATCCCCAGCTAAATATAAATCTAGATTACTAGCAAAATCCCCTGGTGCATCAATTTTGATTTGTTTCAATTTTGGCATAAAAATAGGTTTTGACAGATGTTGTTTAGATTGGGCAAAATCTTTGATTAAAATATATAGCTCATCTAGATATTCTTCATTTAGATTATTAATTTCAGCTTGAATTCTGTCTTTTGCAGTCATTTTTACCTTTCCTGTTAATACCATCTTCATTTTAACTTTTAGGGATAGCCAAAGAGCGATCGCTATCACTCTTCATCTGTCTACGATGCCTTGCTAACTAGAACTGAAAAGCAATAGTATCTTTAAGTTGTGATATCTAAAATAATTCTAAATTCATGAGCAAAAACCCCATAAGATTACTACTGAGCGGAGTTATTGTCAGTTTAGGACTACTACCATTGTTAGCTCAAGCACAGCAACAGCAGCCGGTTTCTGATACCCAAGTGGCAGCGATGGTAGAGGCGTTGCGACAGGCTGCACCCCAGACAAAAAAACCCAACAGTGGATTTTATAGCGAATGGCAGGTTAAACCAGAAACCCTTAAAGGTTGGTCAAAAACTTGTCTCAAAAAAACGCTAACACCTACAGAGTTTGAAAATAACCCGGCGATCGCCCGCCAAGTTGTATCCTGCATTACCCGTCGTGAATTAACTAATCAATTCCGCGCCACCAACAATAATGAAATTGCATCCGTACGCGGCGCAGCTTGTTGGTGGATGACTGGTAGCTATAAAGGTTGTGACAAAGGCTTCACCGCTGAGTATGTGCAAAAAGTTGTCCGTTTTTACCAACAACAGCGTTCAAAACCAGCAGCAACGCGATCATAAAACAATATTCAGAAATCAAAGGCAACAGTGGAATAAATAGCCCCCGTACGAAGTTAACCCTTCGACTTCGCTCAGGGTTAAAGCCAAGCGGAGTCGAGGCTTTAAGCAAAAAAATCAATATATTGCAGTTGCAGTTTCACCCCGCCCGTAAGTGGCGTGGAATCCTTGTCCTTATTGCCTATTGCCTTTCATTAATCACCAACATCGCTCTACAGAGGGAGGAACACCCTCAAGTAATTACTTAATATTCACAGGTATACTAGTATCCTTTTTTCGGTAAAATTGAAATATTAAGATTAATTTCAGCCGTTTTACTATAAAAAACAATGAGGTTTAGGGACTGGGCTACCAGAATTATACTAATTTCGATGTTGTTAATTGGTCTAGCAATTGCCCTATTTATTGGGGAAGCCGCAAAACTGCAAAATCAGATAGCAACATCAAATCCAGGGGCTATGGACTGGAGTCAATATCCACCAGTGCAATTCCAATCAGCAAAAACTCAAGATAGGGAAGCGAAAAAAGTCCCTAAATCCCCAGTCAAACCTAAATCTCCAGTTAAAAATAATCAACCTACAGTTAGGTATAGAACTACTACAGCTTTTGCACAGTATAGACCTAGATATGAAATTGCCAAGGTAGACCCCAGCAACTATGGGGAGCGGTATGGTAGAGATGCTAATGGCTTACCTCTCAACAATGAACCGATTGTAGTGATTCATGAAACTAGTAATTCAGCCTCAAGTGCTGTTAATTTTTTTCAAACGCCTCATACTGATGAAAGTGTTCAAGCAAGTTATCATTCTTTGATTAAGCTAGATGGGACAGTTGTGTATCTAGTCCCACCAGATAAGCGAGCCTTTGGGGCTGGTAACTCAGTTTTTGTGGGTTCTAAGGGTACTGAGACTGTGCAGACTAATCCCGGTTTACCGCCGTCTGTGAATAATTTTGCTTATCACGTTTCTCTAGAAACGCCTCCAGATGCTTGGGGAATTAACAATATCCAAAGTCATAGCGGTTACACAGAAGCACAGTATAATTCCTTAGCTTGGTTACTTGCTCAAAGTCAAATTCCGATTGAGCGGTTCACTACCCACAAAGCAGTAGACCGCTCAGGTAAAAAAGTTGACCCACTAAGTTTTGACGCCAACAAGTTCTTAAACTTAATGCGTGCTTTTCGTCAAGCTGTACCAATTAATCGGGCACAACAATAATGTTATGTTGCCTAGAAAATTTGATCTTTTCGTTGAGGTGGGGAGAATGATAAATCCTCAATCCCCAATTACCTCAACTACTTGCTAAAGCTGTAGATTTGCTGCTTCTCCAGGCGATCGCTGATTGATGATGGTAGTGTATCCATAGAGAAAGTCTGGCGATCTAGCTGGACTTGCAAATTGCTTAGGGGATCGCAACCAGCAGAAATCAGAAATTCTAGCTTCTGCATGTAAGGTAACGTGGCTAGATCGTCCAAAATCTGGAAGATGGCTTCTAAGTAAGGATGGCCACTCTGCTTGTACCAATCACAGGCAGCAACTTTTGGTTGATCAAAACCTAAGTGTACCGTCAAAGATGGTTTATCAAATAGAGCGATCGCTAACGGACGTGCTTCTTCTTGTAATAATAAATCATGAGTTTTGGCGAAATGTCGCAGTTTTTCTAAACGCTCATAGCGCTTTGTCACCAATTGCGGGTCATCTTGCCAATGAATCGCCACTGTCACTAGATAAGTTTGTAACAGCATGTGACCCAGCTTTTTCGCCTTGGTAGCTAGGTAATAAGAATTGTGATCATTCGCTTCAATCAGCAGTGGTAGGCGATCGACAACTTCCAAACCGTAGCCTTTGACCCCAGCAATTTTACGGGGATTATTAGTAATCAAGCGAATTTTCTTTACACCCAAGTCCATGAGCATTTGTGCGCCCATACCGTAGTCTCGCAAGTCAGCAGGAAATCCTAAGCGCTCATTCGCCTCTACTGTATCCAGCCCCATATCCTGCAAAGAGTAGGCTTTTAGTTTATTAACCAAGCCAATCCCTCGCCCTTCTTGACGCAGGTAAACGACGATACCTTGACCAGCATTTTCAATCATTTTTAGTGCCGATTGCAGTTGCATCCGACAGTCGCAGCGCAAAGAACCCAAAGCATCACCAGTCAAACATTCTGAGTGCATCCGCACTATGACTGGTTCATCAACAAAATTAGCGGGATCTCCTTTAACAATTGCTACATGTTCAGAATTATCTACTGTGTGGCGATAAGCGTAGATTTTGAAATGACCGAATTGGGTTGGTAATTCGGCAATGCTTTCGCGGATAACCAGGCGATCGTGCTGTAGGCGATAACTAATTAAATCCGCAATACTAATAATTTTTAGTTTGTGATTCTTGGCATACTTGATTAATTGAGGCAACCTTGCCATTGAACCATCAGGGTTTTGAATTTCACAAATTACCCCAGCTGGGTATAGCCCTGCTAGTCGAGATAAATCAACAGCAGCCTCTGTATGTCCGGCGCGTTTGAGTACGCCTCCAGCCTTGGCTCGAATCGGGAAAATATGACCAGGACGGCGCAAATCGGTGGGTTTTGTCGCTGGGTTGAGAGCTACTTGAATAGTACGGGCGCGATCGTCTGCGGAGATGCCTGTACTTACACCTAATTCCGGCCCCGCGTCAATACTAACGGTGAAAGCAGTCTGGTTAGTGTCTGTAATGTTGCTCACCATCAGTGGTAAGTCTAGTTCATCCAGGCGATCGCCTGTCATCGCTAGACAAATTAGCCCCCTCGCTTCCACCGCCATAAAATTTATGGTGTCGGGGGTGGCAAATTGAGCAGCACAAATCAAGTCACCTTCATTTTCTCGATTTTCGTCATCTACTACTACGATAGTGCGTCCGGCTTTCAGGTCTGCCAAAGCAGCATCAATCGAATCAAATTGAAAAGTTGCGGTCGAGGAGTCAGCACTGTTGACTCCTTCCCCTACAAGATCCGCTTGCTCGCCAGAGTTGAGGGGAGTGGAGTGAGACTTCTGTCTAGTCTTAGGCTTTGACACAGAGAGTTTCCAATCAAAAGTTAATTTTTTTAACAATTTCTTCTTTTTAGATTGTAGCTCGTTTATTAGGCAGAGAGTACACTAGCAATGATTTGTTGACATGACAAAATTTTTGGGGATTGAGGAACTATTAATCGCCATACTTAGTAAGGACGCATTGAGACATCATAGTGAGGGGGTTAGAGACAAGCACAGTTCCCGTTGATTGCAATCATCCGTTAGCGACTAAGGAGCGCGTCATCTGTACCCATAAGGTAGCAAGAGCGTCTTCAACAGGAGGAAGAGCAGCGGTAATGTCTCAAATATTTATTTTTGGTCATAAATTTAGTTGCTAGTATCCTTTATCTGCGAGGCTATTCTTTCCCTCCTGAAGGGACTTGGTCACTGATATGTTGATAGCTGATAAATAATTAAACAATCATCGGATAAGGATTTCATAATCATGGGCAAATTTAGACGCGTACCCGTTGGGATTGTTGGCGCGTCAGGCTATGGCGGAGTGCAGCTAGTGCGACTATTGATGGATCATCCGGAAGTCGAACTTGTTTATTTAGGTGGTGAAAGTAGTATAGGCAGACCATTTGCGGATCTTTATCCGCATCTGGCTCATGCAGTTAAATTACTCATCGAGGCGATAGAGCCAGAAGTCATTGCTAATCGCTGTGAAGTTGTGTTTCTGTGTTTACCAAATGGTCTAGCTTGCCAAATCGCGCCCAAACTCTTAGAGAAAGGATGTAAAGTTCTGGATTTGAGTGCGGACTATCGGTTTAGTGATTTAGCAACATACACCACATGGTATGGGATCGAGAGAAGCGATCGCGCCACAGCAGCGACAGCAGTCTATGGATTACCAGAACTTTACCGCGATCGCATCAGTGAAGCACAGCTAGTTGGTTGTCCAGGATGTTATCCCACCGCTAGTCTTTTAGCACTTTCACCACTCCTGAAGCAAGGCTTAATTGTGCCTGAAACCGCCATTATTGATGCCAAGTCCGGCACATCTGGCAGCAGAAGGCAACCTAAAGCCAATTCGTTGCTAGCTGAAGCTGACAACTCTCTAGCAGCCTACGGTGTCGCTCGTCACCGTCATACCCCGGAAATTGAGCAGGTTTGTAGCTTTCTTGCCGGGCACGAAGTCACAGTTCAATTTACACCACACCTCATTCCTATGGTGCGCGGGATTTTAGCAACTGTATACGCTACACTGCGCGATCCAGGTCTAGTCCGAGATGACTTACTCACAATTTACACAGCCTTTTATCGCAACTCCCCTTGGGTAAAAGTTTGTGAAAGTGGCGTTTACCCCCAAACAAATTGGGCTAACGGTAGTAATATTTGTTACATTGGCATAGAGGTTGATCCGCGGACTGGTCGTGTGATTGTCATATCGGCTATTGATAACCTCGTCAAAGGACAAGCAGGTCAAGCGATTCAGTGTTTAAACCTCATGATGGGCTGGGATGAAACATTAGGGTTGCCCAGATTGGGGTTTTATCCGTAATGGGGGACTGGGGATTGGGGATTGGGGATTGGGGATTGGGGACTGGGGATTGGGGACTGGGGACTGGGGATTGGGGATTGGGGATTGGGGGCAATAGGCAATAGGCAATAGGTTATTATTTTCCTCCCTCATCTCCCCCTGCTCCCTCATCTCCCCTTGCCCCCTGCCCCCTCCCTGCCTTACTTCGGCCCTAAACCGACAGCACCGGCGTAAACGGCGCGGGAACCTAATTCATCCTCAATTCGCAGCAAACGGTTGTATTTAGCTACCCGTTCGCTTCGACAGAGGGAACCAGTTTTGATTTGACCTGCACGAGTCGCTACTGCTAAATCAGCGATGGTGGTATCTTCGGTTTCGCCGGAACGATGGCTAATTACTGACCGGAAACCGTTGCGAGTTGCTAGGTCAATTGTTTCTAAAGTCTCGGTCAAAGAACCAATTTGATTGAGCTTAATCAAAATAGAGTTAGCGGCTTTTTGCTCAATGCCTTTTTGTAAGCGAGTGGCGTTTGTCACAAACAAGTCATCCCCTACCAACTGCACCCTTGAACCAAGTTTCTGGGTAATCAATTCCCAGCTTTGCCAATCTTCTTCATGCAAGCCATCCTCAATCGACACAATCGGGTATTGGTCAACCAATTGTCCTAAATAATTAATAAACTCAGCGGGGGCATGAGGCTTACCATCGTAGACATACTGTCCGTCCTTGTAAAACTCACTAGCTGCTACGTCTAAGGCTAAAGCTACTTCTTCCCCTGGCTTATAACCAGCCTTGTCAATGGCAGCAACTAGTAATTCCAAAGCTACCTGGTTAGACTCTAGATTAGGGGCAAAGCCACCTTCATCACCCACACCAGTCAATAAACCCTTGTCGTCTAAGACTTTGCTCAGAGTAGCGAACACCTCCGCACCCCAGCGCAGTGCTTCTTTGAAAGAAGGCGCGCCAATGGGGACAATCATAAATTCTTGGAAATCTACGTTATTTGAGGCATGGGCACCACCGTTGATGACGTTCATCAATGGTACGGGTAACAAATTCGCTAAAGGCCCACCCAAATAGCGATATAGGGGAATTGCCAAAGACTCGGCACCTGCTTTAGCTGCTGCTAAGGAAACCGCCAAAATTGCGTTAGCACCCAAATTGGATTTGTTACCTGAACCATCCAGGGCGATCATTGTCCTATCTAGCAATTCTTGGTTAAGGACATCCAAATTTAACAATTTTGGGGCTAGTATCTCTTTGACGTTTTGCACCGCCTTGAGTACCCCTTTACCTCCATAACGGCTTTTATCCCCATCCCGCAATTCATGGGCTTCAAAAGTGCCCGTAGAGGCACCACTGGGAACCTGTGCTAGTCCCACAACACCGTTGGCTAAATGCACCTCGGCTTCAATAGTTGGTCTACCGCGTGAGTCAAGAATTTCACGCGCTGCGATCGCAACAATTGCAGTATCTAGAATGTTACTCATCTGTTTTTTCTCCTCTGTTTCCTGTGTAAGAGTATGTTCCTACGGTTGATTGCATATAGTGCAGTGGCTTCACCCAATCGCTAGCATAGGCGCTTACGGGACTATCTCCGCTGAGATTAAACAAGATTTCCAATGATGGAGTCAACTGAAGTATGAAGTCTGAAGTCTGAAATAAATTTAGTTGGGGATAGTGATGGAAGTCAGGAGTTGGGAGTTATTCCCTTATCTCCCCCACTCCGGCCTTCCCAATCTAAAATCGGTAAAGAAGCCTCAGGAATTTAATTATGCGTTTACTGCACACAATGCTAAGAGTTGGCAATCTTGAAGAGTCTTTGAAATTCTACTGTGATGTCTTAGGGATGAAATTACTACGGCGAAAAGACTATCCTGGGGGAGAATTTACCCTCGCTTTTGTGGGCTATGGTGACGAAAGTGACGAGGCGGTGATCGAACTAACCTACAACTGGGGTGTAGAAAAGTACGAATTGGGTAATGCTTATGGTCATATTGCCCTGGGTGTTGATGATATTTACGCCACCTGTGAGGAGATCAGGAATCGTGGTAGTAAAGTAGTGCGGGAACCAGGGCCAATGAAACATGGTTCAACGGTCATCGCCTTTGTGGAAGATCCCGATGGGTATAAGATAGAACTCATTCAATTGGGTTCTCAAGGGTCAGCGGTTAAACAAGAATCTGAGAAATTAGCCCCTACGCTGTAAATGGAGGGAGTCAGGGGGGCAGGGGGCAGGGAGCAGGGGGAGATGAAGAAGACAAAAAATAACCTATTGCCCAATCCCCAATCCCCAACCCCCATTCGCCATAACAGTGATTTCGTTTTAGATTAGGAATATTACCTGTTGCCAAATTGAAGCTGCGATCGCAGATACAAGCGGATACATGCGTATAATGTTTGAATATTTTTCTGGGAAGTCGAAAATAGTAACAGACGAAGTATGCAACGGCGGTATTCTCAATACTAGGCTAGATCAATAGTTGCGCTGCTATGCGTCTGATGTATCTTTTTCCTTTATTTTTCCCCAGTCACCAATTTTTACACTAAAGTCTAAAATCCTTTAAAGATGCAACCTACAGATCCCAATAAATTTACTGATAAAGCCTGGGAGGCGATTGTCAAATCTCAGGATATAGTTCGTGCCTATCAACAACAGCAATTAGACGTTGAACATTTAATCATCGCCCTTTTAGAAGAACCCACTAGTTTAGCTATCCGTATTCTGACAAAAGCTGAGGTCGATCCGTTGCGCTTGCAACAACAGATAGAAGCGTTCACCCAACGTCAGCCTAAGGTTGGGAAAAGTGATCAGCTATACCTCGGACGGAGTTTAGACGTGATGCTCGATCGCGCCGAAGAACTGCGTGAGAAAATGAAAGATTCTGATATCTCTGTAGAACATATCCTCTTGGCTTTTGCTGAGGATGAACGTATTGGCCGGCGAGTACTCAAAGGCTTTAACGTTGATACTGCAAAGCTAGAAGCTGCTACTAAAACCGTGCGTGGGAACCAAAGGGTGACAGATAAAAATCCGGAGTCTCGCTATGAAGCGCTACAAAAATTTGGCCGAGATTTGACAGAACAGGCAAAAGCTGGTAAACTTGATCCGGTTATAGGACGAGATGATGAAATCCGCCGGGTAATTCAGGTGTTGTCTCGTCGCAGCAAAAATAACCCAGTATTGATTGGTGAGCCTGGAGTAGGGAAAACAGCGATCGCTGAAGCATTAGCTCAAAGGATGGTAAATGGTGACGTTCCTGAGTCCTTAAAAAACCGCCAGCTAATATCTTTAGACATTGGTAGTTTAATTGCTGGGGCTAAACTGCGGGGAGAATTTGAAGAACGCCTCAAAGCAGTCCTCAAGGAAGTGATTGACTCGAATGGTCAAATTGTCCTGTTTATTGACGAACTACACACCGTCGTTGGCACTGGTTCCAGCCAACAAGGGGCGATGGA
Source organism: Calothrix sp. PCC 7507 (assembly GCF_000316575.1). Classification (GTDB taxonomy): domain Bacteria; phylum Cyanobacteriota; class Cyanobacteriia; order Cyanobacteriales; family Nostocaceae; genus Fortiea. The sequence continues at coordinate 2,349,284 of NC_019682.1, forward strand.
TGCCGGAAATTTGCTGAAACCCATGTTGGCGCGAGGGGAACTGCGTTGCATTGGAGCCACAACATTAGATGAGTATCGCAAACATATTGAGAAAGACGCAGCCTTAGAGCGCCGCTTTCAGCAAGTATATGTCGATCAGCCCAGTGTAGAAAATACAATTTCCATTCTGCGCGGTTTAAAAGAACGCTACGAAGTGCATCACAACGTCAAAATTTCTGATTCTGCACTGGTAGCTGCAGCCACCCTATCAGCGCGTTACATTTCTGACCGTTTCTTGCCAGATAAAGCCATTGACTTGGTGGATGAAGCCGCCGCCCAGTTGAAAATGGAGATTACATCCAAACCAGCGGAATTGGAAACCATTGACCGCCGCCTGATGCAGCTAGAAATGGAGAAGCTATCATTAGCTGGGGAAGAGAAAGGTACTGCTCAAACTCAAGAACGTTTGCAGCGAATCGAGCAAGAAATCGCCAATTTGACGGAAAAACAGCAGGAATTTAATGAGCAATGGCAAGGTGAAAAACAGTTATTAGAAGCCATCAGTGCTTTGAAGAAAGAAGAAGATGCGCTGCGGGTGCAGATTGAACAAGCAGAACGCGCCTATGACTTGAATAAAGCTGCCCAATTAAAGTATGGCAAATTGGAAGGAGTGCAACGCGATCGCGAAGCCAAAGAAGCGAAATTTTTAGAGATTCAAAGCACAGGCGCTACTCTGTTACGGGAACAAGTCACGGAAGCCGATATCGCCGAAATCGTCGCCAAGTGGACGGGAATTCCTGTAAATCGCTTACTGGAATCAGAACGGCAAAAACTGCTGCAACTAGAGACTCTATTACAAAAACGAGTGGTTGGGCAAGAAGAAGCCGTGACAGCAGTCTCAGCAGCCATTCGTCGCGCCCGTGCGGGGATGAAAGACCCCGGTCGTCCCATTGGTTCATTTTTGTTTATGGGCCCTACTGGCGTGGGTAAAACAGAACTCGCCCGCGCTTTAGCACAGTTTCTCTTTGATTCTGATGATGCTTTGGTACGCTTGGATATGTCTGAGTATATGGAAAAACACTCAGTGTCCCGTCTAGTCGGCGCACCTCCAGGATATGTTGGTTACGAAGAAGGCGGCCAACTTTCCGAAGCAATTCGCCGTCGTCCCTATTCTGTGGTGCTTTTGGATGAAGTTGAGAAAGCGCACCCAGATGTGTTTAATATTTTATTGCAAGTATTAGATGATGGTAGAATTACTGATTCTCAAGGGAGAGCGGTGGATTTTCGCAACACCGTCATCGTCATGACTAGTAACATCGGTAGCGAACACATCTTGGACTTATCCAACGATGACTCTAAGTATGACATGATGCAGAAGCGGGTGACAGAAGCTTTGCGATCGCATTTCCGCCCCGAATTTCTCAACCGCGTCGATGATATCATTATCTTCCACACCCTCGGTCGCTCAGAAATGCGGCACATTATCCGCATTCAACTTAAACGAGTGGAAAATCTTCTGAGAGAGCAAAAAATCTTCTTTGAGATATCCCCAGCCGCTTGTGATTACCTAGTAGAAACAGGCTATGACCCAATTTATGGCGCACGTCCCCTCAAACGCGCAATTCAGAGAGAGATAGAAAACCCCATCGCCACCAAGTTACTAGAGAATACCTTTATCTCCGGAGACACGATTTTGATTGAAAAGGGCGAAAAAGCTCTATCTTTCAGCAAAAAACCCACAGTAAAAGTGCCAGCCCCACAAAATACAGTCAAGTTGTTAGAGTCATCAACTGAAGTGTGAACTGTTACGCATTGAATTTGGGAGCATCCACTTTTGGAAGAAATACCGGGCGATTGGAAATCGCGGCTACACAAACGTTCGCCCTTGGCGTTCCCGAAGGGTAGTCCGCCTTCGCGGACTCTCTGAAACCCGCGTTCGCGTAACGTTCCGCAGGAAAGACGGGTTTAGTTTGTATAGCCCCAGACTACTAGTAGTCTGTCAGGGTTGAAATGAGGGACTGTAGTGTGAGCGTCTCGCTCACGCGGGCTTTTCGTCCCGCACTACCAAAAACCCCTCAAAACAAAATTGACAAACTACTAGTCTGAGAGCGATCCGCCAAAAGTGGATGCTCCCTTGAATTTGCACCATACCTGACGACTGACGACAGATAATCGTCAACGATTAACGATCATATTTTTTGGTTAATAAACCCATACTGTAGGGGCGCGGTTCTCGCGCCCCTAACTTGACAAGAGTAATTAACACCAAGAAATCTGTATAGCCGAAAAATTTTAAAATAGTTAATCTACTTATGGTGTAAGGTTTTCCAGGATTTGCGTTCTGGCTATTTGCTAAGAAGCATGTATAAAATCATGATTGTGCCAATTGCATAAAAGAAAACAATAGCTGCGTAGTAGCGTGGCAAGTCTAATGATTCAAGGTTCACAAAAATTATTGAAAAATGAAAATCATTGCCTATCCAGCCTTTAAAACAAAATACAAAAACCCTTGTAATTGGCTTTTATATACCAATATGCTGCAACAAGAAGTAATGGTTGCAGAATTTTCAGCCAAGAAATTGCTAAGTGAAAAGTATGATATTTTTCACTTGCATTGGGTAGTAGAAACTATTGTTAGACATCCCAATTCATTCATAGTATGGATGAGAGCTATAAGTATGCTCATGCTTATAGACTGGGCAAAAAGTAGGGGAACGCGGATTATTTGGACAATTCACGATGAGAACCCCCATTCAATATTACATTTACAAATAGCAAATTGGTTTCAGAAAGAATTTATTAAACGAATTGATGGTTACATCAGCTTAAGCACAATAGGAAAAAATATCGCTGAGAAAAAGTTGCCAGAACTAAAAACAAAACCATGTTGTCTTGTTCCTCATGGGCATTATCGCAACTTTTATCCTGATCAAATTACCTCTAGTGCAGCTAGAGCCTTACTTAACATACCTGACAACTACCAAATTTTGTTATTTTTTGGATATATTGATGATTATAAAAATGTTCCACATCTAATCAAAATTTTTCGGGAGTTAGATACATCAAACTGGCTATTGGTAGTTGCGGGAAAACTAGAAAGTCCTCACCTAAAGACTGAGATATTATCTGCTGCTGAAAATGATGAGAGGGTTAAGTTATTTTTAAACTATATACCTGATGATCAAGTGCAATTATATTTCAAAGCAGCAAAGTTAGTCGTTCTACCATTTAAAGAAATCCTCAACTCTGGAAGTGCTTTATTAGCTCTTTCCTTTGATTGTCCCATTTTAGTGCCCCAACTAGGTGCAATGCCGGAACTTCAATCACAAGTGGGAGAAGATTGGATTAAACTTTATGCTGGAGAACTCACTAATGAAAATCTTCGTGAGGGATTAAATTGGTCTGCACAACAAACACGTCTCCAAAGCCCACCTTTGGATAAATTGGATTGGAAAATTTCCAGCCAAAATATTGTAGATTTTTATCGTCTAACCAAAGGGTAAATTTTTATGAAAATAGCTTATGTAACTACCTATGATGTTCTCAATACTTCTGGATGGACAAAACATAATTTAGGTAATTATGGCTCAAATCATTATATCTTAAAAACTTTATCTGCTCAAGGTATTCACATTGAAAGTGTAGGCGATTGTCAGAAAAGGTATGGTCTGTTAACTAAGGGAAAATGGAGTTTTTATAGATACTTTGATAAACAAGATTATTATAGGTGGGCTGAACCTATTGTCTGTAAAGATTATGCAAGTCAAATTGCTAAGAAATTATCTCGAATAGATGTAGATTTAATCTTGTGTACGGAAGGGTTTACACCAATAGCTTATCTAAATTATCAACAACCAATTGTACTTTGGCTAGATACAGTTTTAGCAGCATTGATTGATTTTTATCCTTACTTAAGTAACCTTTGTCCTGAAACCAAAAAAAATATTTATTTGCTAGAAAAATTAGCTCTAGATAAATGTAAGCTAGCAATTTTTGCATCAGAATGGGCTGCTCAAAAAGCTGTAGAAATTTATGGCATAAATCCAAACAAAATTAAAATAATTTCTAGAGGATCAAATCTAGAATTAGAGCCAGAAAGAACGATCGCAGATATTATATCTTTGATCAAATCAAGAGGTAATAATACTTGTAAATTAATTTTTATTGGGGTTGATTGGCAGAGAAAAGGCGGTAGCATCGCCCTGGAAGTAAGTAAAGAATTAGATAGAATGGGTTTAGATGTTGAATTAAAAATTCTCGGAGATTTACCAAAAAACAGAGAAAGCTTACCCAGTTTTGTTAAACCTGTAGGATATATTAATAAATCTACAACTGAAGGTAAAAAACAGTATTATGATTTACTTGCTGATGCTCATTTTCTCATTTTGCCCACTCAAGCAGATGTAACTCCTAATGTGTTAATTGAAGCTAATGCTTTTGGTGTTCCTTGTCTAACTACCAAAGTAGCAGGTATTCCTAGCATTATTAAAGATGATGTGAATGGCAAAACCTTTGCTGTAGATGCTGATGTTCAGGACTACACTACATATATTAAAAATTATCTAGCTGATGATCAAAAATATAAAAATCTCGCTCTTTCGTCGTTTAATGAGTATGTAACTCGTTTAAATTGGTCGATAGCTGGTCAAACTGCAAACCAGTTATTTCAAGAATTAATCTCATCAAAAAAAACCAGTATTTAAGTACAACATAAATGTGCAATCTTCTATACAATTTAAACAAGATATCCTGTGTGAAAAATTGTCTAGATTTGGGTTAAACCTCTGTTCTATGCTGGGACAGCCTGTGGATAGCTAATGGGAGTAGGATCATCCAAATTCCTGTGAACAAAAAATTAATACCTGCGAATAATCCCAGCACCCAAACTGCGCTAAAAGGCCATTTATATAAAATCAAAATCGCCAGAATAATAGCCATGATACCGCTAAACAGTACCCAACCCCAGTTGGGGTCACGACGCACTTGAAATGCTGCAATCACTTCAAATACACCCTCAGCAAAAATCACAACTCCCAAGGCTAAGGTGAGAGAAAGTGCAGCACCAAAGATATTACTAATCAACAGAATCCCAGCAATTATATATAGAATACCAATCGCTAGCTGTGGCCAAAATCCTCTTTTTTGCCATGATTGGAATGCGTGGACAAGTCGGACTATACCAACGATAAATATAGTCCATGAGAGTACGACTGTGATGGCAATAGTAGCAACGAATGGTTCTGCGATCGCTGCAATTCCTAGCAATACCATTAAAATTCCTAAGATGATTGACCATTTTGAATTTCTTCGTGCCGATGTTATAGTTTCAGAACTCATCATTTTTTTAAATTTCTCATTAATGTTTTATAAAAAATCTTAAGTAGTGTAGCCCACCAAAACCCGGATATGGTGGGCATTGCCCACCCTACTAATGTATATTTCAAAAATCAAATACTAGTCTTATCTAACTTTTGCTTTTATATATGTCTAAAGTATGAGTGAGTTGAGGAATTAAGAAAAACAATTCTCGATAGATAAATAATATATATTACCTATCTTGCGGCTTCCTCATCCTTTTGTAATAACGTAAGTATTAGTAACTTCTGCAATTTAACTTTAATTATTCTCTCCTCAGAGAGTTGTGCCTTAAACAATTGCAATTGAGTAATAATCATGACTAAACCGATTCAGATTCTGTTACAGACAACGATTCCCACGGATGAAGATGACTGGTATATTGGGCGGTTTTCTTTGCTACGAGACTATCTAGCTTCTTTGAAGAGTGAAACTGGGGAACCCCTCTACCAAGTAACAGCACGCGATCGCCAGAGTGCTGCTGGAGAAAATGATCCTGTTTTAAGTAGTCTAGAAGACTCAGATTTTGATCAACTGTGGCTATTTGCTGTGGATATAGGAGATGGCATAACTCCGAAGGAGTGTGAAAGCATTAGTGCTTTCCGTCAGCGGGGTGGTGGTTTACTTGTCACCCGCGATCATCAGGATTTGGGTAGTTGTGTTTGCAATCTTGGCGGTGTCGGATCTGCTCATTATTTTCATAGCCAGAATCCCGAACCTGATCCCTCGCGCCACTGTCCTGACAACATCGATAATAAGTCTATTTCCTGGCCCAACTATGATTCTGGGTTAAATGGTGATTACCAGAAAATTATTCCCCAGGAACCCTTGCACGACTTACTCAAGAATCTATCATTTTCTGGAGAGATTGAATTCTTCCCAGCTCATCCCCATGAAGGAGCCGTAGGTGTCCCGGCGAACGAGAAGAATGCACGAGTTATCGCTGTGGGTACAAGCCTAGTTTCCGGTCGCAACTTTAATTTAGTGGTAGCTTTTGATAGTGTCGAGGACGAAGAAGGAAATATTTTAGGCCGGGCGATCGCTCAATCCAGTTTCCACCATTTTGCTGACTACAATTGGGATACCGATCTCGGATCTCCTAGTTTTGTCAGTGAACCTCCTGGAGAGGGGATGAAGCAAAATCAACAAGCTCTGGAAGATATTCAAGCCTATGTGCGAAATGCAGCTCTCTGGCTAACTTCCAATACGGTTCGGTTAAGGTAAGAGACGCGATAAATCGCCGTCTCTACAGAAGACTGATTATTGTTCTGTATTTCTTTCTACCTTTGCGTGAAATATAAAAATGTGGTTCATTTAGCGGAAAATCGCTGTAAACGAAAACCTCAATCCTAGTGGTTTCCTGTTCTCTTTTAAACGTTCTAAAATTGATCGAGTAGGGAAATCCGCATTACCTCTTGGCGGATAACAAGCCTGCGAAGAGAGGCGATCGCATGAATTCTACCCTTAAAATCCTCATTGAGAGATTGTCATTTAATTACAAATTATGCTAGAACAAGGCACTATCAGTATTCATACTGAAAATATTTTCCCAATTATCAAGAAGTCCCTCTACTCAGATCACCAAATCTTCTTGCGGGAACTGGTATCCAACGCTGTAGATGCCATTCAGAAGCTAAACATGGTATCTCGCGCTGGAGAGTATAACGGGGAAATCGGCGAACCAGAAATTCAACTTGCCATTGACAAAGATCACAAAACCCTCTCCATCACCGATAATGGCATCGGCATGACTGCAGAGGAAGTGAAAAAATACATCAATCAAGTCGCTTTCTCTAGTGCTGAAGAATTCATTCACAAGTATCAAGGCAAATCAGATCAACCAATTATCGGTCACTTTGGCCTGGGTTTTTACTCCTCCTTTATGGTGGCGCAAAAAGTCGAAATCGATACCCTCTCATACCAAGAAGGGGCGCAGGCGGTTCACTGGAGTTGTGATGGTTCCCCAAATTTCACCCTAGAAGAGTCATCCCGCACAACTCGCGGTACGACAATTACCCTCACTCTCCAAGGAGAAGAAGAGGAATTCTTAGAAGCAGCGCGGATTAAAAATCTAGTCAAGACTTACTGTGACTTCATGCCAGTGCCAATTAAACTGGAGGGTGAGGTATTAAACAAGCAAAAAGCACCGTGGCGAGAATCTGCGAGTAATCTCAGCCAGGAAGAGTATTTAGAATTTTACCGTTATTTGTACCCTTTTCAAGAAGAACCGCTGCTGTGGGTACATCTGAATACTGACTATCCCTTTATCATCAACGGAATTTTATATTTTCCGAAAATGCGCCCTGATGTGGATGTAACGAAAGGGCAAATCAAGCTATTTTGCAATCAAGTTTTTGTTAGCGATAACTGCGAAGAAATTATTCCCCAATTTCTTACACCCATGCGAGGGGTAATTGATAGCACCGATATTCCTCTGAATGTGTCACGTAGTGCATTGCAAGGCGATCGCACTGTGCGGAGAATCGGCGACTACATTGCGAAGAAAGTAGGCGATCGCCTCAAAGAATTGTACCGCGACAGCCGCGAACAATACATTAGCGCCTGGAAAGACCTCAGCACTTTTGTGAAATTTGGTGTTCTCAACGACGAGAAATTTAAAAAACAAGTCGAAGACATCATCGTTTTTCGCACCACTGCTAAAGTTGCCCAAAAAGCTATTGCAGAAACCCCAGTTGTAGAAGTACAGTCACCAGATGGGGATGTTTGGCAAGATGTCACCCCCCCCTCACCCAGTGCAGAGGAAGCAATATCTAGCACTCCCTACACTACTCTCAAAGAATATTTAGAACGCAACAAAGAACGCCACGAAAACCGCGTTTTCTACAGCACCGATGAAACAACCCAATCTACATACATAGAACTGCACAAAAATCAAGGGTTGGAAGTCCTATTTATGGACTCCTTCATCGACACCCACTTTATCAACTTCCTAGAGCGGGAATATAGCGATGTCAAATTTACACGGGTAGATTCTGACTTGGATAACACCCTGCTAGATCAAGACAAAGCTGGAGACATAGTTGATCCCAAGACTAATAAAACTCGCAGTGAGTCCATTAAAGAATTATTTGAGAAATCCCTCAACAAACCCAAAGTCAACATCCGTACCGAAGCGTTGAAATCTGACGATCCTCAAGGAACACCACCGGCGATCGTGCTATTACCAGAAATTCTCCGCCGCTTGCGGGAAATGAACGCTATGATGCAGCAGCAGAATGTAGATTTTCCTGAAGACCACATTTTACTCGTAAATACTGCTCATCCCTTGATTCAAAATCTGGTGAATATCAGTCAAGGTAGTATCATTCAAGATGATGGTCAGCCGTCTACAAATCCACTAGTAAACTTGATTTGCCAACATGTCTACGATTTGGCGCTGATGTCTCAAAAAGGATTTGACGCAGAAGGAATGAAATCTTTTGTCGAACGTTCAAATGAAGTACTCACCAAGCTGACAGAACAAGCTGGTAAGTAGTCAGGAGTCAAGGGTCAGGAGTCAAGGGTCAGGAGTCAAGGTTATTCTCTCCCTCATCTCCCCCACTCCTAATCTCCCGCTTCTGCTACCTAAGTCCTAAAATAGAAAAGCTGTATTCATCTAGAGATACCTATTATGTCCCGTCGCTGCGAATTAACTGGAAAAAAAGCCAATAACGCCTTTGCGGTTTCTCACTCTCACCGCCGTACCAAGCGCCTTCAGCAAGTAAACCTGCAAAGTAAGCGCGTTTGGTGGCCGGGTGGCAATCGCTGGGTAAGATTGAAGCTATCAACTAAAGCCATCAAAACCTTAGACATCAGAGGTATAGAAGCAATGGCCAAAGAAGCTGGAATTAACTTGAATCATTACTAAGCATTGAATCAGTTAACAGTGAACAGTTAACAGTTATCACGATCCCTGATTTTCGGCGCTGTATTCTCACCGTTAACGCACCCTACTGGCGTGGCAAGGTTAAATTTGTGCGTTAACCAAAAATACATCGTACGGGCACGGAACTACTTAGATTATCGGCTTACCGAAAAGATTTAGGATGTTCCCTACGAGAGCAACTCAATGAGATTGTCTTTTATGGGTGGTTCATTTGATTGAATTAATGCAACATTTTAGTCTTGCCACGCCACTACTGATAACTGATTTACGTCTTACCTCTCCATTGTGGGGAGGTTTTGCAGTATTTTACCTTAAAAAACATTACTTTCTGAGGAGAAGTAATCAAACTCCAGGATGATGAGCTATGAGCATTTAAATTGCCAAAATCGCTCTAGAATGCATGATATTTAGGCGATCGCACAGCAGGATATGGAAGTATGATTAAATCTTGGATGGTGATTGGCGGTGTGGCTTTTGTAGTTGCAGCAGCGGCTGGCTTGATCCCACCAAGCGATCGCAAATGGTTTCAACGGTTGCGAAGACCTAGATGGCTAACTTTTGAGGCAGCAATTCCAATTATCTGGACTGTAATATTTATTTGTGGCGCTTGGTCAGCTTATATTGTTTGGGAACGTGAACCAGGAAGCACCAATACCTGGTTACTAATGGGCTTATACTTACTGCTAGAAGTTGTGACTATTGCTTACACTGGCGTAATGTCTAGACTGCGGAGTTTGAAGGTAGGCACAATTATCGGCGGTACAGGTTTAATTATTAGTATTATCTTGACAATAGCTGTATTCAGGATTTCTGGATGGGCAACACTTTTATTAGTTCCTTATTTACTCTGGAGTCCAATTGGTACTTACACAACTTGGCAAATGATGCATCTCAATCCTCAAGATGCTTAATGGTGGTGATGTTTAGGAAAATTCTGGAACAAATACCAGAAAACTCCTATATTCACCAGAAACACAATTAATTTGACTATAGATAAGCCTTGAATCAACTCATAAATTTCTGGGGGGATACTGATACCGACAAGCACTAATACTAGGATATGTGCCCAACGCTTTTCGTACCATAAACCAGCAGCTTCAATAGCGGTGACAATGGCATAAATCCCCGTAGCTACACCACTAAAAGCCAACTTTTTAGGATTGAGATTGAGAATTTTGGCTACAATCCAATCAATAATTTTAGCTTTACCTTCTAAAACATAATTATCTGAAAAATCCTCAAGATATTGATAATTTTTTAGTGCTAAAAATAAGGTAATAGAAGTAATCAGCAGCAACGAAGCCACAAATGTCTTGTAACTAACAATTGCGATTAATCCCAATGAACGCTTTTTCAAATAAACTCCTCAGTGGATATTAGACTAAATTAAATCGGTGAACCGTGATCATGCCTCTTGTATTGATAATTGATAACTGATAACTGATAACTGATAACTGTTGATACCATACATTTATATTAAACGTCCATAGCGTGCTGTGAAACAATTAGCTGAATCGGCTTGATTATTTAACCAAGCCCACATCTGATCGCCGCAAGAAAAATGCCACCATTCTTGAGGATTGCGCTGGAATCCAGCTTTGATCATGACATCTCGCAACAACTGCCGATGAGCATGGTAATATTGTGCCTCTGGATGGGGATGATCAGCATAGTAATCAGGATGCGATCGCTCTGACAATTCATCAATCGGTGAACCCATATTCACAACTCTCCCCGTATTATCCACCAAGCTTATATCCACTGCTGCACCTGTAGAGTGGGGAGGAGGTGTTTTTTCATCCAAACTGGGTACAGCCCAAATTTGATAAACCGCCTCCCAAATTTCTTGGCGTTGATTTGGTGATAACTGGGCTTCAGTCAGTCCCTGCTGTTGAATTTCTGCAGCGAAGGTGTAATCTACCATAAACTGCTGTACTGCTACTGGGCGATAAGCATCAAAAATTTGGATTTGCCATTGAGGATGCAGTAATTGTAGATAATTTTGCGCTTGGATTAAACTTTCAACAACACTCCGACGCAGATAATAAGGAGAACTTTTTCCATAAGTAGCACCGAGTTTTTCATAAGGGTGAGGAGATTCCACCGCAAACAATTCTAAAGGAATTTCCACCAACGGCTCACCACACTCTAAAATTGGGATTTGATGGTAAAGTCTCATTTAATCAGCAGTACAGTACTGATACATTTTAAAGAAACCTTAGCATTTTGTGAATAGTACCAAATACAGAAATTCTCAGTATCTGTAGAGTGGGCATTGACCACCAAAACCTGGATATGGTGGGCATTGCCCACTGATAACTGATAACTGATAACTGATAACTGATACTCGTCACTGCCGATTTTCTAAATCATCTAAAAATTTAAGTGTAAGACTTTCTAGTTTTCTCGAACTAATAGGTTTTATGAATTTATCTAATAGGTTTAAATCTACTATATAATTACCGATTTGGACACCAACTGGTTCTAAATGCTTACCAGGAAGTTCTTGATGTAATAGTGAAAATTTCCGTTGACGTAATTGACTCATTAACCAAGCAACATCACTATTATTTCTGTTTTTTTCATCTTTACATTCATCTTTTTCACTACCAGCAATGGTATCCTGATTAAAAGAAATCAGCCCCGTTAAATTAAATAGACTACTTTTATCGATAAAAAACTGAGTTTGCTTTCTCGTAGGCAGTACTCCTATTGTGAATCTATCGAGAAAATGTGCTACAAAAGCTAGAGGTTGAGGTATGGCACTTTCTGTATCACTAATATCTGGCGCAATTAGTAAAGAGGCTTGACCTTTAATTGAAACCTTTGAAATAGATAAGAAATCAATACTATTTTCAATACTTTGAAATTGTTGATAGCTTGCACAACTATCTGCTAAAATTTCTTTCCATTTATCACCACTTAAAAACTCTAAGAGAGTAATATATTTGCATCCGAGGCTGTGCCCAATCCAAAAATACTTTTTCTTATTTTGATATATATCAAATTGATAATTTAGCTTTTCAGCAATTTTAGGTATTTCTTCAGCTAAGATGTTTTGTTCTTTAAATAAGTCAATAGCAATCGGCCAATGACGAAAGCTAAACCTGAATGGTAACGCCACGATTGTATAACCTTGTGCAAATATTTTGCTTAAAAAATATCGATAAAATACAGTTGGGAAAGTACCAAAAAAAGCACCCCCAATAAACTGAACTACACCCTTTGGCTGAGGATGAATAGCAACCCAACTAGAGGAAATTGGGCGAAACTTAAATTGTGCGTCCATTAAACATAATCCTCAGTGCAAAAGAATCATTGTGAACTACATAATCAAATCACACGATTCCGAAAACACTGAGTAGTCATTTGTCACTTGTCATTTCCTCCCTCACTCCCGCATCTCCTTTTCTTTCCTCCTCTGGAACAGGATCGTAACCTCCTGGATGAAATGGATGACAACGCGAGATGCGCCGAATTCCCATCCATCCACCGCGCCACACTCCAAATCGCTCAATTGCTTGGATAGCATACATCGAACAAGTTGGCTGAAAGCGACAAGTCGGGAGAAACAACGGTGAAATAAACATGCGGTAGCCGCGAATCAATCCAATCAATAATAATTTCATGGCTGTAACCTAAATCTAATAAAGTAGTAACAAGGGTCTAAATTTTTTAGTAGCGCCTTTGTTAAGTAAACTTCCCGGTTTAGAGTTGATTCCCGCTTTATGGCTAGAGATTGCCATTGTTGCTGTTTGGGTATTACTCATTCTAGCGATCGCCTGGGGGATAAATCGTTTCGCCAATGATGATCCAGAAATTGTGCGGAAGATAGTTCATATTGGCACTGGCAATGTGATTTTGCTTGCTTGGTGGTTGAACATCCCTGCAAGTGTAGGCATTACAGCTTCAATTCTCGCAAGTGCTATCACCCTATTATCCTACCGATTGCCGATTCTTCCTGGCATTAATAGCGTCGGCCGCCAAAGTTTAGGCACATTTTTTTATTCTGTGAGTTTCGGTATTTTAGTTGCTTGCTTCTGGTACTTACAACAACCCCAGTACGCAGCACTCGGAATTTTGGTCATGACATGGGGCGATGGACTAGCCGCCTTGATTGGACAGCGTTTTGGTAAACATAAATATAAAGTTTTTGGGGGACAAAAAAGCTGGGAAGGGTCTCTGACTATGACTCTCGTGAGTTATATTGTCAGTAGCTTAATTTTGCTAGGTGTGCAGGGTAACATCTGGTCAACTTGGGTTATATCATTGGTAGTGGCATTGGTAGCTACAGGCTTAGAAGCTTTTTCGTTTCTTGGTATTGATAATCTGACAGTTCCGTTAGGTAGTGCAGCCTTGGCTTTTTTCTTAATTCAGATGCTTCCGGTTGGCTAATAGAGTTTGACGGAAATAACTGATTCAAAATAATACAGCACCATTTTTTTTCTGGAGAATCTTTGAAATACATGCTTGATAAAGCCCACCTTCTATATGAAGGAGGTGGTGAATTTCTACTGGTAGCAATTTTTAATAGGGTAATATTAGTCTATTGAAAGCAAGTGGAAAATCTTGTATCTACTTTAAGGAATAAAATTACAAGTTTGATTTCTATCTTGAGATTTATGAATTTTTAGTAAACAGTGTTTATAGTTAAGTTCTTAGGTGGTACGGTCACGATCACCTGATTTTATAAGTTAGGCTAACAATCATGTCCAATCAAATGATCACATCCGAGTTGTTTGCAGAGTTACCTCATCAGCAACAGGATCTGTGCGCTATTGATACCGATTTTGAGCTAGCTGGTAGTAATTGCGTTAGTAGGTTGGTAAGTTTGCCAAAAACAATCACTACCCCTCTCACCGGCAGCACAGATAACTCTATAGGTACTACGGCTCAAGTATTGGGGCGATTGAGTGCGCCAACTGTTCCTGGTGTTGGTGCATTGTCCTGATGGGCTTTTTAGCAAGCGGCATAGGCTGGGCTGTAGCATAAAACAAACTAACTTAACGATTTCCATAGGTGAATCAAAAAATCACCTGTTCCATCAAAGCACCTCGCCTCTTGAGGCTGGAAATGGTGCGTGGGGGTTCTTAAAGAATCAAAAGTGAAGTTGCTTCCTCCTACCCCTACCAAAAATTTACAATTGTTATTTTAAATATCTGACCATTACAGAACTTACCCTGTTCAATTTTTCCAGGTAGTTCTTTGATTTGCAATAAGGTTTGGTTAAGAAGTAAGAAATAGATTTCTTACTCAAAACTGAAGTTACAGTTAGCTTATTGTGCAGGATTTTTAACTGATATTTTATACCAGTTGCAAGAAGCAATTTAGCAGGACTTACGCAGCTGTCACAATTAAATGACCATTTGTAGGGTGGGCAATGCCCACCGAAACCCGTATATGGTGGGCATTGCCCAACGCCACTTGACGCCAGTTGCCTCTCCCAAGGGGAGACGCTGCACGTAGCTTGCTTCCCCGAAAAGGTACAAGTCGGGAAACCCGCCCACGGCGCTGGCTCCTTTAAGCCGGGGAACCCTAGTCGAGCAGTGACTCCCCTACATGATTAAATTCTGTGACAGTTGCGTAAGTCCTATTTAGTAGAGTGGGCAATGTACACTTTACTAATAACCAATTTAAAAAATGTAACAGATATCGCAAATTTGCTGTTAGTAACTATTAGCAGCATATGCTACTGTTTCACGATTAAGGTCAGCATATAGGTACATACGCTCAAGTATTTTGCAATTTCATGATTGCGTTAATTTGTGTTGTCTTCTTCATATAGGAATCCGATTTGAGTTTTGAAAAAATCTAAGAGGTTGTTTGAAAAGGGTATTTCCATGTCATGTTAAATGCAGCGTAGCGGAATGTAGGCGTAGCCTTCCCGTTCGCGCAGCGTCTCCGTCAGGAGAAAGCTAACATCTGGATATGTGCCCCAAACCCTAGATTCTTCTTTACGCTACACTCCAGTCAGAATGACAAAATTATACCTTTTTGGAGTTTTAAAACATCCTCTAAGTATTTGTAGCCCACCATGTTCCGGGTTTTGGTGGGCAATGCCTACTTAATATTTCAAAAATCAAATACTAGTCCTATAGGACATTGAGATAACCCTAATTTTTGTTCATCGAATAATTGAAAATAAAGGGTAAAGTGCAGTGAATTCCTTACAAAATGAGGAAAACTATTTTGAGAATAGATTTGATGATGAGCATCTGAGTTTAGTTGCAGCTAATGAATTCCTTCCCCATATTGGTAAATGGATAAATATTGGAGGAGGCGTTTTAGTCAGTACTTTGGCGATCGCTCTAGGTCTGACATCAATTCTCAATTACAATGTCACAGTCAAAGTTCCTGCAAGTATTCGCCCACAGGGAGAACTACGCGTTATTCAGCCTGCGATTAGCGGTACTGTGCAAAAGATTGCAGTCACAGAAAATCAATCCGTTACACAAGGGCAAGCGATCGCTTACATTGATGATTCCCGCCTTCAGAATCAAAAGAGCCAATTAGAAAGCAATATTCAACAAAGCCTATTACAACTCAATCCCATTGATGCTCAACTCGGTGAAATCAATGCCCAGATTACAGCACAGACAAACTTAATTAATCGCACGGTGATAGCTGCACAAGCTGAGTTAGACGGTACTCAACGCAACTATGAAGATACTCTAATCAAAGCCACAGCAGATATGACCCAAGCATCAGCCGCCTTGACGTTGGCTAAAGTACAACGAGACAGATTACAACGAGAAAAACTTTTAACAGCAACTGTGGAAGAAACAGCCGCCGCTTTCAACTTAGCTAGAACGCAACGAGACAGATTGCAACGGGAAAAACTCTTAACAGCAACTGTGGAAGAAGCTGAAGCCGCCTTGAACTTAGCAAAGGTGCAACAAGACCGATTACAGCGGGAAAAACTCTTAACTACGACTGTGGAAGAAGCCGAAGCCGCCTTGAACTTAGCGAAGGTGCAACAAGACCGATTGCAGCCAATAGTAGCGTCAGGAGCAATTTCTCGCAGTTTTTTTGAAGAAAAAGCCCAAGTGGTGAAATCGGCCCAGGCGAAGCTAGAACAAGCTAAAGCTAATGCCAAAAATCTCTTGGAAGAAAAAGCCCAAGCGGTGAAATCAGCCCAGGCGAAGCTAGAACAAGCTAAAGCTAATGCCAAAAATCTCTTGGAGGAAAAAGCCCAAGCGGTGAAATCAGCCCAGGCGAAGCTAGAACAAGCTAAAGCTAACGCTAAAAATCTCCAAGAAGAAAAAGCCCAAGCTCTGACGATCGCACAAACAAATCTAGAAAAAGCTAAAACCGCTATCAATCCAAGTAACGCCACTGTAACTATGGCATCTGAACGCATTAAACAAGAACAGGCTAGAGGTGAGGCTATCTTAGCAGCGCTGAATAAAGAAAGAGAGACTCTGCTGCAACAACGCCTAGAATTTCAAAAACAACTTGATACCACTCGCAAACAACTACAACAAGTAGAAACTGACTTGAATCAGAGTGTGGTGAGAGCGCCAATCACGGGTACTGTGCTGCAGCTAAATCTTCGCAACCCAGGACAGGTAGTGCAGCCAAGTGAAGCGATCGCCCAAATCGCCCCTCTTAACGCTCCAACAGTGATCAAAGCTCAAGTACCGGCTCAAAGCATTGACAAAGTGAAGATTGGTCAAAAAGTCCAAATGCAAGTTTCAGCTTGTCCTTATCCTGACTTTGGCACTCTGACGGGGACTGTCAAAACAATAGCACCAGATGCCCTACCAGTAGAAGCCAACAGCATTAAAGTAGCTACCTATGAGGTCACTATAGAGCCAAAAACTACATATCTCGGTAGAGGCGATCGCCAGTGTCATTTGAAAACTGGGATGGAAGGTAGAGCCGATATCATTTCCCGCCAGGAAACAGTACTCCAGTTCATTCTTCGCAAAGCGCGATTACTCACAGACGTTTAATCCCCGGACACTGAGCGTAGTCGAAGTGCAATCCCCATTCCCTAACCATGTTCCAAATATTCAAACTCGGTAAAAACTACATTCCCTAACCATGTTCCATATATTCAAACTCGGTAAAAACTACCAGTGTGTTTTACAGTCAAGTGAAGAAGACTGTGGAGCCGCCTGTATAGCCACGATTTGCAAACATTACAAACGCTTCCTTAGCATCACTCGTAGTCGTGAAGCAGTAGGTACTGGACAGCTAGGAACAACTTTATTGGGTCTAAAACGTGGATCTGACGATCTGGGTTTTCATGCCAGAGCAGTGAAAGCTGCACCTGCGATCGTAGACAGAATCCAAGAATTGCCACTGCCAGCCATCATACATTGGCAAGGCTACCACTGGGTTGTTTTATATGCCCAGCAAGGCAGAAAATACATCATCGCCGATCCATCTGTAGGTATCCGTTATGTTGATCGTGAAGAGTTAACAGCAGCTTGGAATGGAGTCATGCTCTTATTAGAGCCAGATCCAGAGCGCTTTTATGAACAGCCAAAAGAAGCAGCAAAAGGTGGCTTCGGGCGCTTTTTTCAACGCATCCTACCTTATCGGGGATTGCTAACTCATGTTTTGCTGATCAATATCGTCATGGGTTTACTGGCTTTAGGTACACCCATCCTCATCCAACTACTCACAGACGATGTTCTGGTTCGTGGAGACACTCAGTTACTCACTGTTGTTGTGTCGGCCGTGATTGTCATGAGCTTGTTCAGTAGCAGTCTACAAGTATTGCAAGCCACTATGGTGGCTCATTTTGGTCAACGGCTGCAATTAGGGCTAGTCTTGGAGTTTGGGCGCAAAATTCTGCACTTACCTTTGAATTATTATGAAGCCCGACGCAGTGGTGAAATTACTAGCCGACTACGTGATATCAATGAAATCAACCAGTTAATATCACAGATTGTCGTTCTTTTACCTAGCCAGTTCTTTATTGCAGTAGTGTCTTTCTGCTTGATGCTGTTTTATAGCTGGAAGCTGACACTAGCAGTCATCTTCATCGCGGTTTTAATGACCCTCTCGACTCTCCCTTTTCTCCCCATCCTCCAACAAAAAACCCGCAGTCTCTTGGTTTTGAGGTCAGAAAATCAAGGCGTTTTGGTGGAAACCTTCAAAGGCGCACAAGTGCTGAAAACTACAAATGCAGCTCCGCAATTTTGGGATGAATTCCAAAGTCGTTTTGGTCGCCTTGCCAATCTTACTTTCAGCACCATTCAAATCGGAATTATCAACGACACTGTGTCTCATTTCCTTTCCACCATTGGTGGCGTTATGTTATTGGGATTAGGAAGCATTTTGGTAATTCAAGGCGAGTTGAGTATTGGTCAAATGCTAGCTTTTAACGCCTTACAGGTGAATGTGCTGAATTTAGTTAACTCGTTGGTTGGTTTCGTGGATGAATATTTTCGGTCCCAAACCGCCATCTCTCGTCTCTTGGAGGTCATCGATGCTACACCAGAAGTAATCGGCGGTGGTCAAAAGCCGATTGTAAAAATCTCTGGCGGTGCAGACATTCATTGCTCCCATCTGCAATTTCATCATCCTGGGAGAGTTGACTTATTAGAAGATTTTTCTCTCAGGCTTCCAGGAGGAAAAGCGATCGCTTTAATTGGTCAGTCAGGTTGTGGTAAAAGTACTTTCGCCAAACTATTAGGTGGCTTATATCAAGCGAATTCCGGCAATATCCGGATCGGTTTTTTTAATATACAAGACCTTTCTCTTGATTCCCTACGACAACAAGTCGTTTATGTACCCCAAGAACCTCACTTCTGGAGTCGCTCGATTTTAGAGAATTTTCGCTTAGGAACACCTAACATTTCTTTTGAGGAAATTGTCAAAGCTTGCCACATTGCTGATGCAGACGGTTTTATCAGTCAACTCCCCAATCAATATCAAACTGTTTTAGGGGAGTTTGGGGCTAATCTTTCTGGTGGACAAAGACAACGATTAGCGATCGCTCGCTCAATTCTCACCGATCCACCTGTACTGATTCTAGACGAAGCGACTGCCGGACTCGACCCAGTCAGTGAATCTCATGTGCTAGACCGACTCTTGGAACATCGCAAAGGTAAAACTACAATTCTGATTACCCATCGTCCCAGTGTCGTCCATCGAGCTGACTGGATCGTGTTACTCAACAAAGGTGAAATACAACTACAAGGAACTCTCGATACTTTTCTCTCTCAGCAAGGAGAACATCTAAAGTTTTTAACAATTTGACACTAAGTAGTTGGACACAATTAAATTCATTCGTGGAGATAGGGAACAGAAAACAGAAAGATAATGTGTGTAATTAATTCTGTTTAACTACATACCTGACAAGTACATCTCAGCATCCATTGAGATTTTTCCCAAAACAAAATCGGAACTAATATTATTCCTGAATGATACCCGAATTCTTAAAAAAATCGGGTATTTTTGGTTGGCAATAACTCTAAAAAAAGAGCTATTTAACTTATATTTTGCATACTATCTTTGTTAGAAAAATAAAATATTTGTAATCAACAAAAACAAATTATTAAACTTTAAAGAAAGGATATTTTTTAAAGTTATCATGAATCCAAAGAAATATTTTTTTAATACTAGAATTATAACTTTAGACTCATTAAAATAATAAGCTAGTTATTAATAATAAAAACATAGGTGAAGAACACCTATATAACATAAGTGAGGCAATTAATTTATGTCAACTCAAATGCTCATGTCTGATTTGCTAACAGATTTATCCACAGAAGAACAACAGATTCTAGCCGGTGGACAATTTACAAGTGAAGACGAAAGTGAAGACGAAGACAAAGGTGAAAGTGAAGGTACAGGAAGAGTCCTTGGTTCCCGTCGCCTTTACAGAATTAGGAGCATAGGAAGAGCAATTGTTAGCGTTCAAAAACTGCGCTAATTTTTGGAGTTGGTGTGAGGAGAAGAATCATATAACTAGCTCAAAATATAATTTATTTTGAGCTAAACTGGGCAATTTATTATGTTCTTTTAAGGCATTAACTAGCCTGCCCAGAAAAAAAGAAAGCTAGGTTCTATAATATACTTAGTACCTAGCTTTATCCTTACTCCAAATACAAGTTTTTAATATGTAGCTAAAGTGTTAGCCATTTTTGCACTCATCAATGTGTTTTTAATAAATGGGTGTGACCCTAAACCAAACCTTTGCATGAAATTGAGGTAAACAATTATGTCATCACAAATTATCACATCTGATTTGCTCATGGATTTATCCATAGAAGAACAACAGCTTCTATCTGGTGGAAAAAAAGGAAGCGATGATGACGACGACTGTTTAGAAAAATGTTTGAAAGATAAAGGATGCTGGAAAAAGTACAAAAAATGTTACGATAAATGCGATTGATAGGACGACTGATTAGTCAATCAATCGTATTTACTCGCTAGTTTGGTAGTTTAAAGTTTCCAGTAGCTATGGGGAAGAGTAGGATTAATTCTATTCTCCCCTTACTACATGTCTAAATATTTTTTTGACTAATTTTAATTTTTAATATTTGAAAAGGCATTTCGTATAAGTCAAAAGTCAGATATTTATCTAATTTATTTCTAACTATAGAATAATTTAAATTGGAGGGAAATATTTAATTATAGACATATAGGTAATGCCAACCTATATAAGTAAGTGAGGTAAAAAAATATGTCGTTTCAAAGCATCACATCTAGCTTGCTAATTGATTTATCCACAGTGGAACAGCAGCTTCTAAATGGAGGACAAGTATCGACTCCAGGGGGACAAACTGCGACTCCCAGAGAAGGAGTATCCAGTCCCGAATCCGTCGAAAATGACACAGAAGAAAGTTCCGAGGAAGATACGTCATCTTGTTCTAAATCCCGCCGTCGTCGCCGCTTTCCCATACGCCTTTCTGGCTATCTTTATTACAGATAATTGGGCGAAAACTCCAAATTTAGGAATCGCATAATTTAGAATTTGGCAAATAACGTTTCATACCTATTTACAACATGGAGGGAATTAATCATGTCAAATCAAGTCATCGACTCTGATCTGCTTGTGGAATTATCCACTGAGGAACAGCAGCTTGTATCTGGGGGAAGTTATGGTATCTACGGCGGCTATTCCCCTTCCAGTAAATTCTTTGGTCGTTGTGGCTTCTTTGGTCGTCGTAGCTTCTTTGGTCGTGGCTTCTACTAAGACTATAAAGGCAATAGATTAGGTAGTCTCATAGATGAAATTTTGTAATTACTGGAGGATAGAGAAGACTTGCATAACTTGCTCAAAATAAATCAAGTTTTGAGCAAGTTTAACATTCTCCTAAAAGTAAATTATGCCTCTAGCTGTATAGATTTTAATACTGCCGATCGCTCCCATATCCAGTCCTGTAAAATCGGATTAACTAACTCAGGAGCTTCATCTTGTGGACAATGTCCCACTCCTTCTAAGGGGATAAACTTTTGCACTTGCGGGTAATTCGCAAACTCTCTCCCCAAATCCACTGGTTCCCAAGGGTCAGCTGTACCCCATAAAATAATTGCTGGACAAGGTAGCAAAGGTAAAAGGTCTTCAGGTAGAGGCCCTGTTGAATAAGCGGTGAACGCCAAGAACACTGCAGCAGCACCCGGATCACTTGCTGGTGCAGTCAGTATATCTACTAATTCGTCTGTCACCGTTGCCGAATCAGCATAGGCTTGCAGTAGAATCTTCCGCACAGTTTTTGGCTTGGCGACTTGATTGAAAAAGAACTCGCCAACTGGTTTTATAGATAATAAACGTTGTAAGAAGGGTGCGCCAAAACGACGCGACCAGGGTAAAGTTGATCTTTTGCGATCGTGTAACAGCCTTAGAGAACAATTTAGCAAAGCAACACCCAAGGCAATATCAGGATTGCTCACTACTGCTTGCATAGCTACAATACAACCGATAGAGTTTCCCACTAAAAAAGCTGGTTCATTCACCACTTCCCGGCAAAAATCTGCTACTTGCTGTCCCCAAGTTTCTAGTGTGTAAGCAATTTTTCCCCCTGGTTGAGGTTTAGATGAACTACCAAAACCAATTAAGTCAAGAGCGTAAACACGACAATTCTCTGCTAGCACAGGTATATTTTGCCGCCAGTGCCACCACGAAGCTCCAAAACCATGTACGAGGACAACAGCTGGCCCAGTGGTTCCTTGGGTCTGATAGCTGATGGGAAATCCTTGCCAAATCCAAGTTTTGGGTGAGGTAAATGTGTTTGTAGAAGTTGTCATGATCAATTAAAGCGATGGATACAAGGTTCAGACATGGATTTTTTCTCACCGGAGGCTGCGTTATTTTGTTTGTTATTCAAATAAATAGTTTAGTAACTAATCCCCAGTCCCTAATCCCCAGTGCCTCTTACATCAGTAATGTTACTTATATTAATTATAATTTACATTTCGTAATTTTCAGTTTTTTCTCCCAAGCAAGATTACTGAAACTACTGCAATACTTTTACTATTTGTGGTAGCTAGTTTGTGAAAATTACAAGCTTATGGGATGTAATGTGATGAAATTAGCACCAGTGTTAGATTCAGTAGTTTTACAATTTACGACAAGCGAATTGGTCTATAAAATTGTGGGATATTAAGCATCTGCTAAGGAGTAGTTTGAACTGGAAAGTGACGCTGAATTTAACAAGATTTTTTTGTTCCTACTTCCTTCGAGTTCAAGAAGATGACCATACTAGAAGCAATTGATACTCCTATTGGCAGCTATGCACCAGACTTTGAACTGCCAGGAATTGACGATCAAGTACACCATCTCAGCCGTTACCTAAATAAATTTCGTGCAGTTGGTGTCGTTTCTATGTGCAACCACTGTCCTTATGTAGAGTTGTATCTAGACAGACTAAAAAATATTCAGGCAGAATTTATTCAAAGCGGTTTTACGATAATTGGACTTAATGCCAGTGAAGCTACTGGAGATGCTAGATTAAGCTTGGCAAACTTGAAAGCTTTTTCTCAACGTCACAATTTGAATTTTCCTTATCTGTGGGACCCAACTCAAGATGTGACCCGGAGTTTTGGTGCTAGGAAAACACCAATGGCTTTCTTAATAGATGGAAACGGTATAGTTCGCTATAAAGGTCAGATTGACGATCGCCCCCACAACCCATTAGCTGTGGGAGAGGACTATCTCAGAAATGCGATCGCCTCTCTGTTTAAAGATGAAGAAATTCGTCAGCCGGAAACTCCAATAGTCGGTACTTCATTGATCTGGCGTGACTAGACACAGATAGTCACCAGTACTGCTATCTTAAATTGGAGGCAATTGCAACTTTTTTGATAAAGCGTAACTTCATGGGAACGAATTACCGACGGGTTTTACTCAAACTGAGCGGTGAAGCCTTAATGGGCAACATGGGCTATGGCATTGATCCAGAGGTGGTAAAAGAAATAGCCGAAGAAGTAGGAGAGGTGGTAGCCACTGGCGTTCAACTCGCCATTGTCGTTGGCGGCGGCAATATTTTTCGTGGCGTCAAAGCGGCGTCGGCGGGGATGGACAGGGCAACCGCTGACTACATCGGCATGATTGCCACGGTAATGAACGCCATGACGCTACAAGATTCGCTGGAACGAATAGGCGTACAGACGCGGATGCAGAGTGCGATCGCTATGCAAGAATTAGCGGAACCATATATTCGTCGTCGTGCCATCCGTCACCTAGAAAAAGGACGGGTGGTAATTTTTGGTGCTGGTTCGGGAAATCCCTTCTTTACTACTGATACCGCTGCAGCCTTAAGAGCCGCAGAAATTGATGCTGAAGTGATTTTCAAAGCCACCAAGGTAGACGGAGTTTACGATGCGGACCCCCATATCTATCCTGACGCCAAACGTTACACTAGTCTCACTTACGCGCATGTGTTGGCTAAAGATTTACGGGTAATGGATAGCACTGCAATTGCCTTGTGTAAAGAAAATAACATTCCCATTCTTGTATTTGACTTAACGGTGCGAGGTAACATCCACCGTGCAGTCCTGGGAGAATCCATCGGTACCCTTGTGGGAGGTTCTTGTGAAATTAGCTGAAGCTGAGAGTACAATGCAAAAAACCGTCGAGGCAACTCTACGGGCTTTTAACACAATTCGCACTGGTCGCGCTAATGCCAGTCTATTAGATAAGGTAGTGGTGGAATACTACGGTTCTCCGACTTCCCTCAAATCACTGGCTAACATTAGCACGCCAGATGCCTCGACAATTCTGATTCAGCCCTACGATCGCAGTAGCTTAAACATAGTAGAAAAAGCGATTTCCCTATCTGACCTGGGTTTAACCCCCAGCAACGACGGTTCTGTGATTCGGCTGAACATTCCGCCCTTAACGAGCGATCGGCGCAAAGAATTCGTCAAAACGGCTGCCAAATATGCCGAAGAAGGACGTGTTGGTATCCGCAACATCCGCCGTGATGCTTTAGACTCTATCCGCAAACAAGAAAAAAGCGCGGAAATTTCTGAAGATGAAGCGCGGGATCAGCAAGACAAACTACAAAAATTAACCAACAAATACACCACCAAAATAGATGAATTGCTGGCGGAAAAAGAAAAAGACATCTCAACTGTCTAAATTTTCTCAGTGCCACCCACACCCACTACCCTAATCTCCGGTTGCGGTAATATCAAGGCTGAAGGATCAAGTGTAAATTCTTCAGCCTTGGTTTTTTCTAAGAATGTTTCTTAAAATTAGCTATCATGTATGACTGTATCATCGTCGGTGCTGGGCCAGCTGGTGGAACCGCTGCATATCATTTAGCCAAGCAGGGGCGCTCAGTATTAGTTGTAGAAAAAGAATCTTTGCCCAGATATAAACCCTGTGGTGGTGGTGTATCACCAGCGATCGCCCAATGGTTTGACTTCGACTTTAGCCCCGCAATTTCTTTGAAGGTAGACACCTTTCGCTGCACTTTGAAAATGGGTGATGCAGTAGAAAATAAACTAGAAATTGCCGAACCCGTATGGATGGTACGACGTGAAGTATTTGACCATTTTCTAGTCCAACAAGCCCAAAAACAAGGCGCTCAACTACAAGACAACACAGAAGTCACAGGAATTGAGCTAAAAACCGATCATTGGCAAGTAAACACAGCCCACGAACAATTTACAGGCCGCTACTTAATCGCTGCTGATGGTGCCAAAGGCCCAACAGCAAAATGGCTGGGCTTCAAAGACCGCAAACGCCGCTTGGCAGGTGCTTTAGAAGCAGAAATTCCTGCCAGTGTAGAAAACTGTTCCACTTTTCACTTTGACTTCGGCACTGTCAAAAATGGCTACATCTGGAACTTTCCCAAAGCCGACGGTTATTCTGTTGGGGTTGGTACATTCATCGGCAACGAACCCCAAGATTATAAAAAGATATTAACTGATTACGTCCATAATATTGGTTTGGATGTCAAAACTTGCAAGCAGTATGGTTATCCCATTTGCCAGTGGGATGGCAATCAAAAATTGCATACCCAAAATGCGGTTTTGGCTGGGGAAGCAGCTTGTATAGTAGACCCTTTTACAGCAGAAGGTATTCGCCCCTCAATTTTGAGTGGTTTACTAGCAGCAAACGCCATTCATGAAGCCCTTTCTGGCGATATAAACGCTTTAGCAAAATATAGCGATGCGATTAACGAGCAATGGGGCGCTGATATGGCTTGGGCGCAAAAAATAGCTCTAGCATTCTATCGCTTTCCCAGCCTTGGCTACAGAGTCGGTGTGAAGCGCCCCCCTGGTGCCCAAGTTATGGGTAAAATTTTCTCTGGTGAACTGCGTTATGAGGATGTTGCTGCTCGCGCCCTCAAGCGTTTAATTCCTGGTTTTGGGGGTTAGTACCGCAGGGCGGAAGTCAAAAGTCAAAAGTCAAAAGTCAAAAGTTAAAGCTTGTACCTGTTTGAAATGGTAGCTTTATTTCCGCCGTGCTGTACTAAGCTAAAATTTTCGACAACGAACCTTGAAAGGGCTGCAATAATATTGCCAAAACTTTCTTGACCTCTTTAATGTAGTATTCAACTGAGTCGATGCACAAAGTACTCTGTTCTAAAGTTAAAAATCTCCAAGCAGTTCCACTCGTCACGGCTCCATAGATGACTGGAATTTCATTTCCTGCTCTTTGATTAAATATTTGAGCAGCAACCATCGTCGCAGCACATTGCCCTAGCCCCGCAATAATATTCTCATTTTTGGCTTCGATTATTGTCACCACTGGAGCGCTGATAAAGTACTGCTCACTGGATGCGCTGAGAATAAAGTCGCAAAACCCTGAGAGTCCTTGAGCAGGATTAACATTGAACTCTGTGCCAGAAAACAGGCTGATATGATAATTTAACTGTCGTCTAACTTCAGACAGCATGGGAGCAATCAGAAATTCAGAACGGGCTTTTTCACTGTTGATAGCAGTTGCTAAACTGAGGTTTTCATCCAGTAGCCGCTTCAGCAAGTCGGATGGCTGCACTTCTTCTGTAGACTGAAACAAATTGCGTGTTTCTTCTAGATTTAAGCCCAGTGCATCTTGGGCTTTAGCGAGAGTAAATTCACTGTACGCCATCGGCTTTTTCCTTATTGGGGAATGGGGACTGGGGATATAAGGGAGATAATAACCTTGACACTTGACACTTGCACAGACGCGATTAATCGCGTCTCTACTCTTGACCAACGCCAAATGACAAATGACCAATGACAACTATTAAAAATACTCAGAAAACAGCCAAAGAATCACCCCAGTTCCTAGTATGCAAATAATCCCGGCTAAACCAGCTAGGGGTTTTTTATGCTTACCCGTATACCATTCGGAGACTGTGCTTGTGTAAGTAATCAGTTCTGCTGTGTCTAGAGTAGCGATCGCCCATACCCATCCTGCATGTAATCCCCACGCTATCCCTAAATTACCGCGATCGGCAAACCTGGCCAACACTAGCACCATTCCCATGAGCCACAGTCCTGGTAGTTGGGGGATAGTTTCATGTTGCTCCCAAACTAAGTGTAGTAAAGCAAAAATTAAGCTAGAAATTATCGCTGCTACCCAAATTGGGTAATCCTGCTCTAATTCAGTAAATATAAAGCCCCGAAAAACTAACTCCTCTATCCCACCTACGAATAGCGCAATTAACAAAGTCGGTAGCAAAATGGATGGTACGCGCTTAAAATTACACTGCTGCCATTTACACCAACCTAAGTAGAATTGGCAGGTAAATACAGCCACTAGTCCCAGCACTCCCAAGCCAAAACCTAGTAGCAAAGAATTGACAATTGAGCTATTTTTGACAAAGCCGTAATCAGAAAAAGCCCTAAATCCTAGCCAATTAATTCCCCATAGAACCAAGGGAGCTAATAAATAAAGGGGTACCAATAAAGGAATTTTTTGCTCTGGCTGTAAAGGTTTTCCAGGTCGCCAATTAAGTATTATTGCTGATACTATTGCTACTGGCAACCAAAGAAATACCCAGACAGTAAAAAAAGTCATCACTACAACTAATACTGGTGCATCTTTGAGAAATGCCAGTAAGGTGTCGGCTGATGACTCGAATAAGGTTATGAAAATCGACACAAAAAACACGACCAACTTCTTGAAACAGTAGATTTCTTGGTTATTAATCAAGACTCTACTAAAATTAGTGACTTATGCAAGAGGTTTAATCGTATTTTTTGCTGCAACAAGATTGTCAGAGTGTAAATGCTAGTTCGCTGCAGTGATAGGGATAAGTTATCCAGCATTCACCTTCAACTTATCCCCACCAAGAGAAAAATTTATTCCTCTTCGTCTAAATCTTCTTCATCTGATTCATCTTCAGAGTCTAAATCGGGCTGGGTTAATTTTTTATCACTTTCACCGAGTTGAATCAAGTGAATGTGCTTATATCCCAGTCTAATTTCAAATTCATCTCCAGGTTTTAAACCCATTGCTTTGGTGTATGTAGCACCAATGACAATCTGACCGTTTTGATGCACGCTAACTCTATATGTCGGTTCGCGACCGCGTCCATCTTTAGGTGCTTCGGGACTTAAGGGAATTCCTCTAGCCGATAGCAAAGCATCATAGAAGTCAGTGAGATTGACACGAACCTGGTTATTCTTAGTAACAGTGTAATAGCCGCACTGTTTGGCTCTTTCTCGACGTGGTAGGCTGGAAAGTTCTTTTACTTTACCAAGCAGTGCTTTTCCGGTTAATGGTGCGGTTGCAGTTTCAGTCATTACGCTCAAAATTTCCTTACTTTCTCCAAACTGATAAACTATATCGTCGTCATGCCAGTATTTAGCTTTTTAGCATCTGCACAGAGCGAACTGAGACCCTAGGGTGAAGGGTAAATTCCTGCTGATAGAGAGGAATATAAAGTGCCTCTATTATGGTTACCCACAATAGATCAGAAGTCATGGTCATCACAGGCATTAAATTCGGTGGTTTTACGGCACTTTTAACCATTATTCGCCATTGGAAATGAAATTATTTTTTCTTTTGGCGCTACTGTAGCGGCGTAACTTGAAGCCACTTTTACGAAGTATGTTGTTTCCACGACTTATTGGCCGTAGAACCAAAAAATCACAGGTTTTCCACTTTCAGTGCTTACCTTTTTTGCCCTTGAGTTGTAGGACTTACCCCACTCATCCTCTCCAGCTTTGGACAGCTTGGTATTTGAATCGGGTTCTACAGGAATACACCCTTTTATCCTCCCAGTAGAGACGTGAATTTTCTTGTCTCTACATTACGAATCAACAAAGTGCTAATAGCCGCGCTTGTACGGCTATTGATACTGGTTTTGTTTTTTCGTAATTTTATATTAAATACTAGCATGGACTAATAATAGCAAAATAGTTGTTTTATTTTGAATTAAAGTTACAGATAAATTTTTATCTAAATCTCCTAGCTCCAGGGAGGTAAAAAACGGAAAAAGCGTTGTGAGGTTTCCGGACAAGCTATTTTTCAAGACAGCAGTAAGGATTTTTCTAAAGCTTTATTACGGTAGTGACGATGGTAGTAAGGATTTTATAAAAATTCATCTAATTCAGATAAGCAGTTTTGAGGTGTGAGTTACATCCTGGGATTTTTACAGATTGAAAGGAGACAAAAAGTGAAAAGTCTTAGGTGTCCGGGTTTCCCGGCGTGAGAACTTTTCAAAAAAGCGAAAAGTTTGCTGGGGCGGATTACCTGTAGTAGGAAACTTTTCAAGAAAGGGGTGGAGGTTTTTAGCTGTTTGTTTATAGCCGTGAGGCAAAAAGCAGTGAGTGTATTCTGTACTTCTGTCTGTGGGAAGAATAAATCTTCATGCATCTGTCTGATGCTTGATTGGGGGTACCAGATGTCATTATCAGGTTTAACATTTCTATATAATCAAAAATTCCCATTTTGTGACCTACTGAGGTGTTTTTACTGCCAATCGCGCTGATTGCTGTGAAAATTCAGATGTAGCGATCGCCTCAGATGGATTTAATTTGGCTATTTTCCCTAAGCGGGGAATGATCGCCAGTTCCTCTGGTAGTGAACTCAAGGAAAATGTTGGCAGTGAAATTGCTAGATTACAACAGATCCCGTCGCCAAAAGCTCAGGTAAATACCATTCCAGAAATCACGGTTGCACCTTTGGGGAATATGCCTGTGATTAAGGATTTAGTTGTGAATATGGACAACTTCTGGAATAATTTGGAGGCAGTTACCCCCTATGTGAGTACAGCAGCGCGACAAGTACCAGAAAGGGAATTTCTGCAAAGCCCGGAAGAGCGATCGCGTCTTGACCAAACTGGCAACTGTATTATGTGCGGAGCTTGCTATTCTGAGTGCAATGCTCGCGAAGTTAATCCCGAATTTGTGGGGCCTCATGCTCTCGCCAAAGCTTACCGCATGGTGGCAGATTCTCGCGATCGCACAACTGAAAGTCGTTTAGAAAGTTATAACGAAGATACTAAAGGCGTTTGGGGTTGTACCCGTTGTTTGTACTGTGACTCAGTTTGTCCAATGGAAGTAGCACCATTAGAGCAAATCACCAAAATTAAACAAGAAATTCTCACACGCAAACAAGCCAGCGACAGCCGCACAATTCGCCACCGCAAAGTCTTGATAGATTTAGTCAAAGCCGGCGGCTGGATTGACGAACGACAATTTGGTTTACAAGTCGTCGGGAATTATTTTCAAGACCTTAAGGGATTGTTGAGTCTTGCACCCCTGGGTTTAAGAATGTTATGTCGCGGTAAATTCCCCCTTTCCTTTGAATCTTCCCAAGGAACCCAACAAGTGCGATCGCTCATCGAATCTGTGCAAAAAGTCGAAGGGAATGGGGAATAGGGACTGGGGACTGGGGACTGGGGAATAAGATTTGTTCTTGACCCTTGACCCTTGCCCTTGACTCCTGACCCCTGACTCCTGAATTCCCTAACGTGGTTCTTGCGGGATATTCAATGGTCTGCCAGAGCGGTCATAGACTAAAATATCCCATTGCCCATTGTTACTAGACTCAAAAGCAATCCTACTGCCATCGGTGCTAATAGTGGGGTTGCGGACTTCTGCTTGCAGATTCGCGGTCAAATTTCGTGATTGGCGGGTTTCCCGGTCATAGAGAAAAATCGCCGATCGCCCTTGACGACTAGCCGCAAAAACAATGTAGCGACCACTTTCAGACACACTAGGATGAGAAGCGATCGTATCTAAGGAATTTAAATCTGGTAAATCAATTAAATTGCTAGTTAGCCGATCAAACAGATAAACATCTTGGCTACCCCGTCTGTCGCTGGTAAAAACAATATATCTCCCAGAAATATTGGGATTTAATTCCGAAGCCAAACTGTTGAGACTCCTTCCCCCCGGATCAAAAGGATAACTCAGCAGTCGAGGGTAGCCAACACAGCCAGTTAACAAAGTTAAACAAGTAAAAATAGGTATAAAAATAGCGCGGGTCATGTCAGTTATCAGGTATCAGTTATCAGTTATCAGTTTCTTGTACTGAGTGACTGCCTTGAGGAAAGTCGAAAGGAATCGAAGTATCAGTTTGTTGACTGATTACTGTTCACTGTTCACTGATTACTGTACCCCAGGCGGTGGAGCCACGGTAGAACCGTTAGGAATATCTAACTCCATAGTTGGCCCCCGGTCTAGGACTTCAATATCCCATTGACCACGGCTGGCGGTTTCAAATACTATATAGCGTCCATCGGGACTGATACCAGGGTTTCTGACCCAGCCGCGATAGATGGGGGTGAGGATTTGTGATTGTTGTATAGCGCGATCGTAGAGCGCTACCACTGGTCTACCTTGATCGCTAGTAAGATATACAATATAACGCCCTGTGTAGCTAAGGCTAGGACTTTCGGCAATTGTC
This sequence comes from Calothrix sp. PCC 7507, assembly GCF_000316575.1. Lineage (GTDB taxonomy): Bacteria > Cyanobacteriota > Cyanobacteriia > Cyanobacteriales > Nostocaceae > Fortiea. The sequence continues at coordinate 2,380,765 of NC_019682.1, forward strand.
TCCGGTCGATTTAAACCCGGCGTAGCAATAAAGCTTTGTGTTTCCAAATCAAACACTAGCAATTGCTGATTACCATTCCGATTAGAAACAAACGCTAAAAAACGCCCATTGCCACTCAAACTCGGTTGCTCCTCAGTGTAGCGACTGTTGAGGGAAGTAGAGACAAAAGGGATAGTACCAGGACTACAAGAGACAAGCCCACCTGTCAAGCTAAAAAACAGGCTCCAATGAATTGGTCTTTGGAGCCAAAATCCAGACGTAAATTTTTTCACCTCAAAAGTTTTCCGTCGCCTCTAAATCTATCTTCACCTTGGTTGTTTTAATAACCATCAAATTTGTTGGAATTATCCTCATCCTCATCTGGTTTTTCCAGTGGTTTGTATTCTACATAATCAGTTGGGATGGCTTCGTCATCTTCCCGCTCTCTGCGAGTCACCGAGTCACTAGGTGGGCGTCGTCTTCTCTGTCTGGGAGCAACATCCTCATCACGACTTTCTGGGCGCTGAGGCGCATTATTACCACGACGAGAAGGTTTTCTAACTTCGTCCCCTGAACTGTCCCAATCATTAACTTCTCTAGACCCAGCACCCCAATTATCTTCATCATTTCTTTCAACAGGACGACTCGCTGGTCGCGCAGGATTGCGGCGGCGGCCTTTATCAGTTGGTTCCTGCTTGTCCCGACTATTGCGGCGTTCTGAACTGCGGGGAGGCTGATCTTCATAATAGTCATCACGAGGCGATCGCTCATCCCTGCTACCTCTAATTCTGGCACGTACAGGGCGATCTTCCTCTTCCTCATAAGGCAATGGATCTAACTCTGCATCCACCTCAGCCTGATACCGCCGATTATAAGAATATTTGTTGCTCACTGGACGGTCTTCGTCCACAATGGGAGTGTTACGTTTAGCTTGCTGGGTAGCTATACTCCTTAAGCGAATACTTTCAACCGCAAAAAACACAGTCGTACCCACTAAAAGCAACTGACCAAATTGCAAAATCGGGTCTAGTCGCCAACCTTGGAAGATTAAAATAAAACCGCAAAGTAAGCCCACCGCTGCAAAAAAGATATCTTGATCTCGTGACAGTTCCGGGCGCACAGTTCGGAGAAAATATAGTGCTGCCCCAGACACAGCCAGGAAAATTCCCAGAATACTGGCTGAGTTAGTCCCGAAATTTACCTGAGCCAGAAGACTGGCTGAGTTCAGCCCAAAATTTAGCATTGCTGTTTTCCCAATATCAAATCTATGTTAACGAGTCACAATTAAAATCACTACTCTACTAATCAAGCACAATATATTTAAGCTTCAGAAGCTCCTGGCAAAGAAGCTGCTGAAGCTATTCACCGAAAGCTAAAAATGTTTATGTCGTCAGCTAAGTATACCTTGTCCTTTGTGAGAGGAATTGCTGCTTTTGGTGAAATTAGGTAGATAGCTGACAGACAAAGGGGCTAGAGAGTCGAATGGACTCGTAAAAGGATTATGAACGCTGGATTTTATCTTTTTGGCTAATGAAAATTAGCCCAACTGTCGCCGGAACAACGACAATGAGAGTACCCCACAACAGACTCCAAAGGAAATTTGCTAAAGCAGGTGTCATAGTTCTCAACCTTTTTTTACATACCTGATCATAATTCTAATGGTGTATCACTTCCTTGAGAAGCCTATAAAAATGAGTTGAGAAATGAAAATTCTTCAGACAAATCATTGATTTAAGGCTTGAGCATGTTTGCTTGGCAATTCTCCAGAGGAAATGACAGCATTTGGCTAAAATTATAGACGGTGCTTTACAAAGCTTAAATCTCTCTGGCTTGCGCCCAAGTTTTTCCTGTGTTCACAGATAGTAGCTCAAACCGATGACTGGTGTTAACCTGACTGCTTGGATTCTCGGACTTGTATTGGGATTGATGATATTTTTGTTTATTTTCCGCATCATTCTCACTTGGTATCCGCAACTGGATCTAAATCGTTTCCCCCTGAATGTCATAGCCTGGCCTACTGAACCGTTTTTAGCCCTCCTGCAAAAGCTGATCCCACCCATAGGCGGAGTAGATATCACCCCCATCATTTGGGTGGGAATTTTCAGCTTGCTGCGGGAGATTTTGTTGGGTCAGCAAGGGTTATTGACCATGTTGTCTCGAGTAAGTTAGGGAATGGGGCATTGGGCAATTCAATTTTAGATTTTAGATTTTGGATTTTAGATTGAAACCCAATCCAAAATCGTCAATCCAAAATCCAAAATTCTCGGTTCCCAGTCCCTGTCCCCTAAGAATTTATATCCTGCACAAAACTAGTCGAGACATTACCCTGTAAAAACTGCGGGGTTTCCATAATGCGTTGATGGAATCCAATAGTGGTAGGTAGTCCAGTGATGGCACATTCCCGCAATGCCCGTTTCATCCGGTTAATGGCAGTGGGGCGATCTGGTCCCCAAACAATTAACTTCCCGATGAGGGAGTCATAGTAGGGAGGAATTTGGTAATCGGTGTAAACATGAGAATCAATCCGCACACCGGGTCCCCCAGGGGGGAGATAACCGCTAATTCTACCAGGGGACGGACGAAAATCATGGTCGGGATCTTCGGCATTGATGCGACACTCGATCGAATGACCCCGTAACACAACTTGATCTTGGGTAAGTTTCAGTCTTTCCCCTTGAGCAATCCGGATTTGTTCAGCAACCAAGTCGATCCCCGTAATCATCTCTGTTACAGGATGTTCAACTTGAATCCGGGTGTTCATTTCCATAAAGTAGAACTTACCAGATTTATCGAGAAGAAATTCGATTGTGCCTGCCCCAGTGTAGTTAATAAATTGGGCAGCTTTCACCGCAGCTTCTCCCATTTTATCTCGCAGGTCTGAGTCTAAAGCCGGGCTGGGAGCTTCTTCCAGCAGCTTTTGATTACGACGCTGTATTGAGCAATCCCGTTCACCTAAATGGATCACGTTACCGTAATTATCCGCCAAAATTTGAAATTCAATGTGGCGGGGACGCTCAATAAATTTTTCGATGTAAACGCCGGAATTGCCAAAAGCTGCACCCGCTTCTCCTTGAGCAGCTAGGTAGAGTTTGACGAATTCGTCTTCAGAACGCACCAAACGCATCCCCCTACCACCGCCACCCGCCGTGGCTTTGATCATCACTGGATAACCAATATCCTTGGCAAGTGCTAATCCTTCCTCCTCAGATTCTACTATCCCATCACTACCCGGTACTGTTGGCACACCAGCCCTTTGCATGGTTTCTTTGGCGGTGGCTTTATCCCCCATCAAGCGGATGGCTTCGGGAGTCGGGCCGATAAAAGCGATGTGATGATCGGCACAGATTTCCACAAACCGAGCATTTTCTGATAAAAAGCCGTAACCAGGATGAATGGCACTGGCATTGCGTGTCAAGGCGGCAGCAATAATATTGGGAATGTTCAAGTAACTTTTAATGCTGGCAGGTTCTCCAATGCAAACCGCTTCATCGGCAAGTTGCACATGTAGAGCATTTCGGTCAACAGTGGAGTGAACAGCGATCGTTGCAATTCCCATTTCCTCACAGGCTCGGAGAATGCGAAGGGCAATTTCTCCCCGATTGGCAATTAATATTTTGTCAAACTTCATTTTTTAGCTTCGATATCAGTACCAGTAGATTGACATTCTCTCCCATTCGACTTGCAACAATGCTTTCGCCTTATTTCAAATTATGACAGGAGATTCCCAAGCCTCATCCTGAGTGAAGTATGAAGTATCAAGTATGAAGTATGAAATTACCTCATATGCTTTTGGGCGAGGCTGAAATATTAAAAAATCAGGTTTTTTTTGCCCAATAGGAGAGGTAGTCCGTCGTGGGGGTTTCCCCTTTGAAGGAACTGCTGTGGGAGATATGTACTGTTTTTTTTGATCCTTCATCCTTGACTCTTCAGACTTTTTCGTGTCCTGCGATCGCTCTACTCTTCTTAATATCACTTGTGGAGCAACCACATTTCTGTCAGTCTGGTATCTACTAGGAGAAAATTTATGCTATATTCTTTATTCAGACAACCCGTGCGGATGTGGCGGAATTGGTATACGCGCACGCTTGAGGTGCGTGTGGCTTTGCCTTGCGAGTTCGAGTCTCGCCATCCGCATTTTTTGGTGATTTAGTCAAGAGTCAATGGTCAATGGTCAAAAAACCCGAGGCCGTTGGCTTTTGTTTTATGGATTGGGAACCGAGAATTTTGGATTTTGGATTGACGATTTTGGATTGGGTTTCAATCTAAAATCCAAAATCTAAAATCTAAAATTGAATTGACCAATGACCAATGCCCTACCTTATTGCTATTTTTTTATGCTTTTATAGAGATAGGTGAACTTTTGTAAATAACATTGACTGTAACTTTTACACCAACCAACAATTTTACTGTGCCAGCAGCTTGGCATCGCCTCACCCCGATTTGGCAAGGTGAGGAGAAAGTCATTCAACAAGGTTTGCCTCACACTCAGCTAGCACCAGCTTGGCAATTGCTGCTTTTAGGCGACGGTTCGCCAACAAGGCACCTAGAACTGCTCACCGGTGAACCCACAGAGGTGGATGTGATTGATATGTCCTTAATTGGTAAGGACTCAGATGCTGCTCCCGACTTAATTCAAGCTGTACCAGGGCCGCGGCTGCGACGTCAGGTGTGGTTGCGTACTCCCTCCGGTCAACGATTGGCTTATGCGACTTCGTGGTGGGAAGCTAGTCATGTGGATGAGTATTTACAAAACCGTTCTTTACCAATTTGGGCAAGTTTAGCTCGTCTCCGCACAGAGTTGTATCGTGATGTGCAAGGAATTTATTACGGCTACTCAACTGCATTAGAGTTAGGTTTTGCCGAAACAGGGCCTTTTTGGGGTCGCCATTATTTATTTTGGCATCATGGGCAGCCTTTGACCTTGATTTATGAAGTTTTCTCACCTTACTTAACAAAATATTTGGGAGCTATGCAGCTAGATTTAACAAATCAGTAAAAAGTTGCTGATTGTATGTTCTTCGAGTGCAGTCAAAATTTAGCAGTGTGGAATTAGGCGATCGCTCAAGGAAAATAGTCACTAATCCAAAAACATAGCTTTTGAAAGAGTAGAGAAGGTTGATTACCGAAGTATCATTATCATCTAGGGTGGAAAAATTCATGTAATTACCTGCCCTAAAACATGGCTAAACCTGTTGGTGTACTTGACTAATCAAGCAAGTAATGAGTTTGCGAGTATGAGGTGTAGGTTTCAATGACACCCCCTGTTGTGTCTGCTCCGATGAAGAAAAACAAGAAATCATCTCTGGTGCTGACGCTCTCGGCTGCTGGATTATTGATTGGTGTCGGGAGTGCGGCATACTGGTTGTTGACCCAAGGGCAACCATTTTCTAGAGATTTGCCAGTAGGTGCAAATATTATTCCTCAAGATGCCTTGTTTGCGGTTTCCCTCAGCACAGATCCTAGGGAATGGCAAAAATTAAGGGAGTTTGGGACAAAGGAAACTCAAGCAGAATTGGATAAAAGTTTAGTCCAATTACGCGATCGCTTTCTGACTAATAATGGTTATGACTTCCAGAAAGATATTCAACCTTGGGTAGGTGATAAAGTAGCGATCGCCATTTTGACACCCCAAGGAAATCCACCTAAACCAGTGGCGACTAATGTCGATCCTGCGAGTAATCAGCAGTCCTTAATTATGGTTCTACCGGTGAAAGACCCGGAAAAAGCCAAAAGTATTTTGGCACAACCCAAAACCCTTAAACAAGGGAAATGGATTGACCGCACATATCAAGGATTTGCCATCAAACAAACTGATGGACAAACTGGGGAAAACCTCTCAGCGACATTATTAGATGGGCGTTTCCTTGTGATTACCGATAATCCCACCGCGACAGAAAGAGCAATTGACGCCTACAAAAGTAAAGTATCCCTAGCTACAATAGGGGGCTTTGCTGAGAATTTCCCCAAAATTGCCAACTACCAACCCTTTGCCCAGTTTTATGTGAATGTACCCAAAGCTGCGAAAATAGCCGCTGCTTCTCCCAATCGTCATTTACCAGCACAAGTATTAACTCAACTTCAGAATAACCAAGGATTAGCAGGAACAATTACCCTGGAAGCTGAAGGAATCCGGTTAAAGGGCGTTTCTTGGCTTAACCCCAATAGTCAGCGCGTGCTAGCGGTGGAAAACAAAGCTGGGAAAATGCAAAACCGCGTACCAGCAGAAACCTTAATGATGTTATCTGGTGGGAACTTACAGCGTTTATGGGGAGACTATGTTTTAACATCACAGGGAAATCCCTTGTCCCCAATCACACCAGAACAACTGCGGGGTGGCGTGAAATCTTTAACTACTCTAGATTTAGATCGGGATTTACTCAATTGGATGAAAGGCGAATTTGCTGTTTCAGTGATTCCCAATACCCCAAAAGAAGGCTCATCAGAAGATTTTCGTGCTGGGTTGCTGTTTATGGTACAGACAAGCGAGCGCCCATCAGCCGAAAAATCTCTCAAACAGCTAGATGATGTGATGAAAAATCAATACCAATTCCAAATTCAACCAGGAACAGTTGGAGGGAAACCCGTCGTCAATTGGATTGGGCCTTTTGGTACTTTAACCGCCACCCACGGCTGGTTGGATGATGATGTCGCTTTTTTAGTCCTGGGCGCGCCCATCACCGATAAAATAGTTCCTAAGCCAAACTACACATTAGGTAGCACAGTCCCTTTCCGACAAACTGTGCCTTCTGAACTCAATCCGACAAATGGTCAATTTTTCTTGGATGTAGAACGGACAGCCAAAAATTTCCCCTTACCAACTTTATTTCCCAATCAACAAACATGGCTAGCAATTACACGTTCAATTGGTGTGACAACTGCTGTCAGCGATAGTCGCAGTAACCGTTATGACATTTTTTTAGCACTCAAAAAGGCTGACACCTCAACTAGTCCAGTTGTCATTCCTCTACCTACAGCTACACCATCTGTTAGCAAATCACCATGACACAATGAAGATGAGAGAGATGGGGAGGATGAGGGAGCAGGCTTGCCGTGAGCGTAGCCGAATGGGGGCAGGGGAGATGAGGGAGTAGCAAAATAACCTATTGCCTATTCCCCAGTCCCCAGTCCCCAATGCCCAATCCCCAATCCCCAATCCCCATTCAAGATAGGATCAGAACAGTGAGAATCTACATTTTCAAAAATCCTCTGGGGAGAACACTTTATGAATCTGGTTGCACTCCAGAATTGGCTAGATATTACCTCCTTTGCCGTCTTGTTCTTAACAATGCTGGTGTATTGGGTAGGCGCGGCTTTTCCGAATTTACCGACAATAGCTGCTTTGGGGACAGCTGGGATAGCGATCGCTAATTTGTGTATAGCTACCCTATTAGGGGCACGATGGATAGAAGCTGGCTATTTTCCGCTAAGTAATCTGTATGAATCTCTGTTTTTCTTAGTTTGGGGAATTACCGCAGTTCACCTGATTGCTGAAAATAGCAGCCGTAGCCGCCTAGTGGGAGTATTTACTGCTCCTGTAGCGATGGTAATCACTGGTTTTGCCACCTTGACATTACCATCCCAAATGCAAGTAGCAGAACCCTTAGTACCTGCTTTGAAGTCAAGTTGGCTGATGATGCATGTGAGCGTGATGATGCTGAGTTACGCCGCTTTAATGGTAGGTTCACTGTTAGCGATCGCCTTTCTCGTAGTCACTCGTGGACAAAATATCCAACTCCAAGGGAGTTCCGTTGGTAATGGCGGCTACCGCAGCAACGGCTATAAGTTACGCAAAGCAGGCGAATTAGTCTCTGAATCATCCGCACCCGCTGTTGAAAGTAATGGCGTTGTGCGTTTTGAAAGCAATAACAACGGTAATAGTAACACTGCTGTTTTGGACACAGCAGTACTAACAACCCCTATCCAAAACTCTGAACCACTTTCACCCCAACGCCTTAGCCTTGCCGAAACCCTCGACAACATCAGCTATCGCATCATTGGACTAGGATTTCCCCTGCTAACAATCGGTATAATTGCTGGTGGCGTTTGGGCTAACAATGCTTGGGGTTCCTACTGGAGTTGGGACCCGAAGGAAACTTGGGCGTTAATCACTTGGTTAGTCTTCGCCGCTTACCTTCATTCCCGGATTACTCGCGGTTGGCAAGGCCGTCGTCCCGCAATTTTAGCTACTGCAGGCCTTGTTGTTGTGTGGATTTGTTACCTTGGTGTGAATATTTTGGGTAAAGGTTTACATTCCTACGGTTGGTTTTTCTAAAAATTTCATCCCTCTGCCCTTGGGGTTAAGGGCGGGGGAACATCAAATTCAAAGTACTGCTGTCAGTATTATTATCATGGTGAAAATAATCAAACTCTCATAAGATGTAAAAATAGTTACAGGGGGCACACTAAAAAAAGATTTTTATATCTTGATGAGGAGTGCTTTTATGTTATCGCATTTAAAGTCTAAAAAAAATATTCTCCAAAATACAAAAATAAGAGTTTCTGGAACTCCTAGTAAAATTGCATTGTGCATTATATTTTTTATAATTCTACCAATTTGTACTTTCACTACCTTTTCTTATATATTCTCCCTATTCACTTATGATGAAGCTTCGTCCAATCCGACATCCATTCCTTGGATAGATAATAAATCGGAGTGTTTACATACTCATAGAACTTGGCAGGACAATAAATGTTGGGACGCTGAACATAATCCTACATTTTAAATAGATATGGTATGGACTCCCCTACATGCAAAAATCCATCGCACGATCCGATCGCGTCAATTATTTGAGCGCAATCAGCGGCTACTAGTCGCCGTTTCTGGTGGGCAGGATTCTCTGTGCTTAATTAAATTACTTTTAGATTTACAATCAAAATGGGGATGGTATGTGGCTATTGCCCATTGCGATCATCGCTGGCGTTCTGACTCTCAAGCAAATGCCCAGCATGTAGAAAACTTAGCTAAAATTTGGGGAATCAATTTTTATTTAGAGATAGCTAATCAGCCTGTAAATAGCGAAGCATCTGCACGAAATTGGCGTTATCAAGCATTAAGTGCGATCTCCAAAACACATAACTATCAATATATTGTCACAGGACACACAGCCAGCGATCGCGCCGAAACCCTGATTTATAACTTAATTCGCGGTACTGGCGCTGACGGTTTGCAAGCGCTGACTTGGGAACGTCCACTAACAACAGGCATGATGTTAGTGCGTCCACTTTTAGAAGTTACTCGTACAGAAACAGCGCAATTTTGTCAAGAATTTCAACTGCCAATTTGGGAAGATTCTACCAATCAAGACTTAAAATATGCCCGCAACCGCATCCGCCAAGAGTTATTACCTTATTTGCAAGCAAATTTTAACCCCAAAGTGGAATCAGCCTTAGCCCAAACAGCAGAACTCTTGCAAGCAGAGGTGGAATATTTAGAGCAAGCAGCCGAAAAGTTACGAGAAGAAGCGACAGAGATGACTTGGACTTCGACTTCGCTCAGTCCACGGAGAGAAGTTTCTCCCCCCTGCTCCCATTCGGCTACGCTCACGGCAAGCCTGCCCCCTGCCCCCCTGCCCCTTCCCTTGCGGCTAAATCGGCGGGTATTGCAGAAAGCAGCACTAGCCTTACAACGTCGGGTGATGCGTCAAGTATTACAACAAATATTGCCTGATGCTCCCAGTTTTGAACATATCGAGAAATTAACGGCTTTAATCAAAGCACCAAACCGATCGCAAACCGATCCATTTCCTGGTGGGGCGATCGCTCAAGTAGAAGGTGATTGGATTTATCTAAAACAGTTATGAGTACTGAGTATTGAGTTATGAGTTTGATGCGTTAAACTCAGCACTCACTACTCAATACTCAGCACTTTTCAAGAGGCTAACAATTGTGGCTGGGACATGAGACTAAGGAGAGTATGACGCATTTGGGCGATCGCCTGGAGTTGATAATCACCAGTTTCTTGAACCTGAGCCAAAGATTCAGTCATTCCTTGCAACTTTTCTCGCAGACTATCTAGTCCATCTTGAATTGGTCTGAGTGCTTCTTGATAAATATTAACTCGACCCCAGCACTCAGCGGTTGCTGTTCGCAGGGATAGTAAATTATCCTCCATCGTTTTCAGTTCTTGACGTTTCTCTTCTAGTTCTTGAGTGTGATTGTGAATCATACCCTCGGCTAATTCAATACCAGAACGTATTTGCTCAATCTCACGTTCCAGCTTTTGTAATTCTTGTGACTGTTGTTGTCGCTGGGTTTCGCTTTGTAAAAGAATCGCACTCAAATCAATTTTGGGATCTGTTGGTACATCAGGAACAGCATGTCCTTGTCGCCGTAGCAGTACATTTTGGTGTTGCTTGAGTAACTTTTGGCGTTCTAATAAATTGCGGCGTTGTCCTACCAAAGTTTCGTTGAGCATTTGGTAGAGGTCTTTTTCATCTGCTAATTCTATTTCTACATTAATGACATCTTGATCAGATGCTTGAGTTGCTTTACTTTGTAATTCGTCTATAGTTTGTTGCTTATACGTCAGTTCTTGTTCCTGATCGTGGACAAAGCTGGAGTCGATATCAAATTTCTCCTGCAAATCTTGCACTAGCTTTTGCAGTTCTTCTAGAGGCATATTTTCTAACGGTTGCACATCTATTTGCGGGCCGACATTACCAGAAATTACCGCCAAGGCTTGAATCTGCTGATATAAATCTTCCTGACTTTGTAACTGTGCTTTAAGAATCTGTGCATACTCCTGCTTGCTGGCGAGAACTGCAGTATTAACTTTTAACTCAGCTGCTTGTTGCGCCAGAGAATTTTGTGCCTGTTCCCATGCATTTAGGCGATCGCCTAAAGTTTGTCCTAGGCGATTGACTTCCTCTTGCTGTTGTGCGGCTACAGTTTTTTGCTCCTCTAATTTTTCCCAATGTGGGTTCAGAGTAGCCTGCTGTTTTTCCACAAATTCAAAAGCCACCTGGAGATTGTCCCGTAACGTTTCCGTAGGTGCAACGTGACTAGACAAGCGATCGAGTAACTCACTCAGCACTCGACTTTGTTCCTCATCCAAAACCGTCCCCTGTTGGCAATCTGCCTTATGCTCCTCCAGACGACGCTGCTCACCCCGTAAATGCTCCCAAGCACCTTCTAGTTCCTGACGATTGCGCTCAATTTCTTGTTGCAAATTTTCAATCTCTGCACGGGATGTCTCAACTTCCTGTTGTTGTGCTTCCAGACGTTGAGAATCATCTTCCATTTGTTGCAGCTGTTCCAATCTGGCTTCCATATCCATTTCACGGCGATTTAACTCTTGCGCCTGAAACGTCAAAGACTGCTTCCATTGGTCAATTTCATCTTCCTTGAGCTTAAATTTTTCCAACTGCCGAGAAAAATTCTGCAAAATATTGACTAGTGGGCGTCCAGCCTCTTGTATCCGCTGTACTTGACGATTCGGATTCAGTTCCACTAATACCAGTGCGCCATCATTTAATTTGCTTGCATCCTCAGCGCTAATCACCTCTTCCGACACAGTACTCCAATTCTGATCGGTTCGCTGACAAGCGAGTAGCTTCAGTTCTGTTTTGGCTCCACCACCGAGTAAGCCACCTTTCTGCTTTTGTACTTCTGCTAAATACAGCACACCGTTAATCCTTGATTGTGTACTTGATATCTGTGTTTTAGGTTATACCTTAGATAATTCTTGTCTTCCTGTCTGATTTAACCGCAAGCAGGTAAAAAAAGACAGGCAAAACTATTTATAGACGTAGGATGCCACGCCTGAATACATAATAGAAGCGACTGAACTGAGTCGCGTTTCTACATTTTGTGCTTATAGCAGCGATAACGACTACCGTGTGATCACTAGCATTGTCAAAGTGTATTACAAAAGTTTAAAGATGGGGCATGGGGCATCCCTTCGGCTGCGCTCAAGGCAAGTGGGCATTGGGCAAGGAACATGGGGAAGAAGCCTTGACCCCTGACCCTTAACTCTTGACCATTTTTCCCCCTTAACCTAAATCTAGAAAAATTCATGGGCAAAATGAACAGAGAACATCAACAGGATAACAAGGAGCTATTTTTACCTAAATGCAGGGAAATTTAAATGAAATTGATATTCGTAGCATCCTGCAATTGATTGAGTTGGGACAGCGGACTGGACAACTGTTGGTGAGAGCCGATAACTTTCACAGTAGCAACAAGCTTAGTGGCGATGAGATGATTCGCCCTCAGCATTTCCATAACTGCAAGCAACAGTCTTGGTTCGTCTTTTTCCTCAACGGTCAAATTATCTATTGCCAAGAAGGTGATAGTAGTTTGTCTGAGATTAACGACTACCTACGCCATTACCGAGTCGAGATGCGATTTGAAGATATGCAACTCGCCTCCCTAGGGTCACTAAATGCAGCAGAGTATGGCTATATCTGGGCACTTTTAGAACGGAATATTATCAATCCGAAAGTAGCTCGTAATATCATCCACGGTTTGGTGCATGAAACACTGTTTGATCTACTGAGCTTACATGAAGGTAGCTTCATTTTCCATCAGAGTTCCGCACTTACCCCGCAATTAACCACTTTGGAGATTGCGCCCTTAGTAGCTAAAATTGCCAAGCAACTGCAAGAGTGGAAACAGCTATATCCACACATTCAATCTCCTGATCAATTGCCGATGTTGGCTGATACAGTTCAGCTAAACTCTTCACTACCACCCGAAACAGTGAATAAGTTAAAACATTGGGCAGATGGTAAAACATCCTTGCGTCAACTAGCTCGCTACCTCAACCGAGACATTTTGACAGTTGCCAAGGCAATATATCCATACGTGCAACAGGGTTGGCTGCAACTTGTATATTCCAGTACAACTAATTTGACTAAATCTCCACAGAACTTGATAGTGGAGGAGAATTACAGAGCGCGGATAGTGTGTATTGACGATACGACAACTATCGGTGAGACTGTAGAGTCTATATTGAGGCCTCAAGGATATGAAGCGATCGCTTTAACAAATCCCTTAGAAGCACTAAGTCTCGTTTTTCAACTCAAGCCCGATCTAATTTTATGTGACATTACCATGCCGGAATTGGACGGGTATGAAGTTTGCGCCATGCTACGACATGCAACAGCTTTTAGACTTGTGCCAATTATTATGCTTACTGGCAAAGACCAATTTATTGATCGCGTCAGAGCTAGGATGGTCGGGGCGACAGATTATTTAACAAAACCATTTGGAGATACTGAGTTAATTATGCTTGTGGAAAAATATATCAAAAAGGCATAGAACATCGGGATTCCTGACTCTTGACTCTTGACTCCTGACTCTTGACTCTTGACAAATGACTAATGACCAATGACAAATAACGAATGACACGCGAAGCGAGTAAAAAATGTTATCACAGAATCAGCCAACCCCAGTACGACGTTATTATCTAGTAAATTAGTGAAAGAATAGAATTAATTTATACACTAACTACTTGCGGGGAAATCAGGGAATGTTCCAAAGGGAACGTCTACATCAGGAGGTAGATAGGTATTTATGAGTACAGTTCTGATTGTGGAAGACAGTATCGCTCAAAGGGAGATGATTACAGACCTCCTGAAGGCAAGTGGCTTAACTGTCACCCATGCCAGTGACGGAGTCGAAGCTTTGGAGGCCATTCAAATAGAACCTCCTGATCTAGTAGTCTTGGATATTGTCATGCCCCGGATGAACGGTTACGAAGTTTGCCGTCGGTTAAAATCCGATCCTAAAACTCAAAATGTCCCCGTAGTGATGTGTTCTTCTAAAGGTGAAGAATTTGATCGCTACTGGGGCATGAAGCAGGGTGCAGACGCTTACATAGCCAAACCGTTTCAACCAACCGAGTTGGTAGGAACAGTCAAACAACTACTGCGAGGATAAGGATGGAACATGGTCAGCAAACCAAACTTTTTAAGTGGCAGTGGTCAAGATCACTTCCGTCCTGAATTACAAGTAGAAAGTCCTGAAGGTGAGTTACATTTGCGGTTTTACATTCCCTCGCATCAGGAGTTTGCACTACCTGCAACTGGGATTCGAGAGGTAATGGAACTAAGTCCTGATAGAATCACTCCGATTCCTAATGCTTCTCCTTTACTTTTGGGTACTCTAAATTTACGAGGTCGAGTAATTTGGGTGGCTGATTTGGGTCAATTTCTTGGAGAAGCAACCGCGTTAAACACAGATAGAGCAGAAATTCCCGTGATTGCGATTGAAGAGCAAGACACAATCGTGGGACTGGCGGTAGAGGAAATTGGTGGTATGGAATGGCTTGATGTCCAGCATCTAGTGCTACCAACTCATGTGCCGGATACTATGGTTCCATTTTTGCGCGGAGAGTGGCTATTAGACACTAAAAAAAATCAGTGTCTGCGACTGCTCGATCAAATGGCAATTTTGCGGAGTGCGAGGTGGGCAGGATGAAATTGGGAGGGAGGAAATGGCAGCAAGTATAGATGATTACCTCGAAATATATAAGCAGGCTTGTACAGCCTACGCGCAACAGAACTATGAAGTTGCCGCCACTTTAGTTGACCAGGTGGTGCAAAATTTACCGGATGACCCTAACTCCCATCTGTTAAGGGGCCACATCTACTATGTTTTGCAGCAATATGTTGTCGCCAAGGACGAATATCAAAAAGTATTGTTGTTGTCTGACGATTCAGAAATTATTGGTTTTGCTAATAATGGTCTGGAGAATATCAAACAATATCAGCCATTAGATGATAGCGAGCAAATATATTCCACAGGGACATCAGGTGATTTGCTATCTAATGAACCAGAATTAACAGATTTGGATGATAGTGGCAATTTTGATAGTAACAGCTTTAATTTGAACTCATTCGATGCGGAACAAGAAGCGATAAATCAAATAGAAAATTTATCATTAGGCAATCCGTTTGATATTCCATCAGACAGTATGGAATTTAACCAAAATTCAAATTCTTCAGCATCTATAAGCGATGATCCTTTTAATTTGAATCAGCAACAAAAGGAACAAGAATCAAAGTCTAATATTTGGGAAGAGCAAGGAGAATTAGAGTTGCCTGCTTTCTGGCAGGAAGATCCATCAGAAGGTAGCATTGACAATCCAGGGATAAATAGTAACTTCTTCGATGCTGATGTAAATACAGATAGCAAAAGTAATGATATTCCTATAAATCATAGTAATTCACCTTTTGATGAAGTTAATTTACCAACTAGTAATACCTGGGAAATACCTACCGAGTTCTTGATGGATGAAAATTCTCAAGAACCAAGTAGTGGTAACTTGGAATTGAACAAAAATGGACTGGGAAATAAAACCTTACTGACGAATAAAATGCCTCTCCAAGATGGGGCAATCGAAGCCGATAAATCAAAACACAAAAGTCAAGATAATTTTGCTCAAACTGCGTCAGAAAATTGGGTAAAGCCAATAGAAATACAAGATAATTTTCCAGAAGAGGATTCATCTGTTAATAGAAACTCTATCAAGGAAGAAAAGGCGATAAAACGGGGCGGAACGGGAATACCAAATAATTTAGAAGAGGATAACTTCGATTTTAAAGCATTTGAATCTGCTTTTGGAGCAGAGGAATTTACCTCTGAGCCAGAAACAAACAGCGCATTAGGTGGAGGAAATTCTAAGAGTAATATCGAATTTTTAGATGACTTTGATGAATTTGATGATTTAGGAAGTATTCCAGGGTTTGATGGGAATATTCCAGATTTTGATCTGACAGATGGGGAAGCGAGCTTTGGTGAAGTGGCAATGAATTCTGCTGCACTAGAAACTGGTAGCAGATCCCGTGGTAAATTTGCAGAGTCTTCCTCAGATCATGAAAATAGCGATCGCGAAGATGAACTATTTTCAATCACTGGTTCTCAAGAAGCAGTGCCAATCTTTGCCCAAACGGATGTCTCTAAGCTAGAACCCAACGTCAGCGTCGAGCAAGGTTGGTTAGCTCCCCTAGAAAATGCCCCCCTGGAAAAGAAACAATGGTTAATCGCAGGTAGTGTGGGCATTGTCTCAGCCCTGGTTGTAGCCACCGTCAGTTTCGCAGCTACCACATTTTCGCCACCCCAACAACGGGAGTCTGTGCGGAACACAGGTTGGGCAATGTCACTCGCCGCCGGCATTGCGGGTTTTGCGACTGCAGGCTTTATGGGCAGTCTCACCCTCAAGCAAATTCGCCGCACCACCCAGGATCTGCAAAATCAGTTTGATGCTGTCCGCCAAGGTAATCTCCATGTGGAAGCTACAGTCTATTCTGAAGATGAATTAGGGCTTTTAGCTACTGGCTTTAACGAAATGGCGCGGGTAATTTTCACAACTACCAATGAAGCCCAACGCAAAGCCGATGAACAAGAGGAAGCTAAAGAAAACCTGCAACGCCAGGTGATTCGGTTGTTAGACGATGTGGAAGGTGCAGCTAGGGGAGATTTAACAGTCCAAGCGGAGGTGACAGCCGACGTGCTGGGAGCCGTTGCTGACGCTTTTAACCTGACAATTCAAAACCTGCGGGATATTGTGCAACAGGTAAAAGTGGCGGCGAAGGAAGTGACAAAGGGCGCTACGAACTCCGAAACTTTTGCCAGAGCCTTATCTAGTGATGCTTTGCGACAAGCAGAAGAGTTAGCAGTCACCTTAAATTCTGTGCAGGTGATGACCGACTCAATTCAGCGGGTAGCAGAAGCCGCACGGGAAGCGGAAACTGTAGCCCGTGATGCCAGCACGATCGCCCTCAAAGGTGGGGAAGCTGTGGAAAATACTGTGGCGGGGATTTTAGAAATCCGCGAGACTGTAGCAGAAACAACTCGCAAAGTCAAGCGACTAGCGGAATCTTCTCAAGAAATTTCTAAGATTGTAGCGTTGATTTCCCAAATTGCCTCGAGAACCAACCTGTTAGCCCTCAATGCTAGTATTGAGGCGGCTAGGGCGGGAGAAGCAGGACGTGGGTTTGCGATCGTGGCGGATGAAGTCCGCCAGCTAGCAGACAAATCAGCCAAATCTTTGAAAGAAATTGAACAAATTGTGATGCAAATTCAGAGTGAAACAGGCTCTGTAATGACCGCAATGGAAGAAGGGACACAGCAGGTAATTAAAGGTACGAAATTGGCAGAAGAAGCCAAGCGATCGCTAGAAAATATTATTCAAGTAGCGAATCGCATTGATATTTTGGTGCGCTCAATTACCTCCGATACTGTGGAACAAACGGAAACTTCCCGCGCCGTAGCTCACGTCATGCAATCCGTAGAACTGACAGCGCAAGAAACTTCCCAAGAAGCCCAGCGAGTCTCCGGTGCCCTCCAAAACTTGGTGGGTGTCTCCCGCGACTTGATAGCTTCCGTGGAACGCTTCCGAGTAGAAACCCTCGAATCTCGATAATTTAGTCAAAAGTCCAAAGTCCAAAGTTCAAATAATTGACCCTTGACCCTTGACCCTTGACTCTTGACGCCTGACCCTTGACCCTTGACCCTTGACTAAAAAACTATGCTGCCGGAACAACAACAGCGCATTTTGGGTTACTTTATTGAAGAAGCAAGAGATCACCTGAACACAATTGAGCAGGGGTTGCTGAATCTCGAAAGTACCCTGAACGACCCAGAAATGATCAACGAAGTCTTCCGGGCGGCTCACTCCATTAAAGGAGGAGCTGCGATGCTTGGTTTGAGTAGCATCCAGCATACATCTCATCGGTTGGAAGATCATTTTAAAGTCCTCAAAGAGAATCCAGTTCAGGTTGACCAAAAGCTAGAATCTCTGTTTCTCGGTGTATCTGATACCCTGAAAGCGCTGTTGGAGAATTTGAGTGGTCCGTTTGGTTTGTCGGAAGAGACAGCTAATACTCTGATGTCAGAGACTGAACCAGTCTTTAAATGGTTGAATGAGCATCTCGAACTATTAGTGCAACAAGGTAACTCGGAAGTAGCATGTAATATTCCAGCCACAGAAATACACCCAGACTCTACAGAAAATCATGGTACGATTACACAACTTTTTCTGGAACGGGATTTCTCAGGAGTGGAAGAAGAAGCCCCACAGGTTGCTGTGGAAACGGCTTCTTCTACAGTTATAGAAGACAAGCAATCAAAAGCTAATTGGGGTGAGTTTCAAACCCAGGTATTACAAACCCTGCGGGAAATGTTGCAACTGTTTAAACAAAACACAACACCCGCAACTCGACAAAATCTTCAAGAATGCTGTCATCAGTTAATGCAACTCGGTGAAGTCTCGAATTTGCCGAATTGGTGTAATTTATGTCAAGGGACAGCAGATGCGATCACTAATCCTGAAAATACATATCTCACTTTAGCCAAAATTGTCATTACAGAAATTAAACAAGCTCTGGAATTAGTCCTCCAAGGAATGGATTCTGAGATTGCAATTAGTCAACAACTAAAAGCACTTTTGGCAAGTCCAAAAGTTGATTCGTTAGACAGAACCTCTGATCTATCAGCAGAATCAAGCTTATTGACTAACACTATTAAAACAACAGATAATTTTGTCACTGATGCTCAAAACACTATAGCGAGCCTATCGGAGCTATCACAACCGCTTAACCCAGATACAGATATTCAAACAGCAAGGGAAAATACCGCTGAAACTTCTCTGTTTCTCAATTCCTTGTCTGACGATGAAAATGATACACCCATTTCCTATAGCAGTACTGACTCTAAGGGTCCAGTAGTCGGAATAGCTGAGTTAAATACTCTTGCTGATTTATTTGAAGGAGAGACTCCAGAGCTAGATGAAACTTGGCAACAAGAAGAAATACTAGATATTAATCCTAACAATCAATTGGGCATCAATCTCGACAGCAACGATACTGATGATGCTGATAGCGATTTAGCTGATTTCCTATTATTTGATGAAGAAACAAATAGTGACGAGCAGCAAGCAAACACTGCGACAACAGCAGATTTAAATCTACTATTTGGAGACAACTTATTAGAACCAGAAAATCAAGAGAACGCAGAATCCCTGTCTTCTACAAGCGACCTGAGCAATATTTCAAATCTTAATATCAATCTAAATTCATCTAGTGACGAAATTTTACGAGAATTTTCGCAAGCTTCCCATGATACATGGCAGCCTCCTATAGAGATTCCCGCACAAGATGTCGTAGAAGATTTATTAGGATTGGAACTGCTAGATGAACCTCAACAACTGTCTTCTATAGAGATTCCCGCACAAGATGTCGTAGAAGATTTATTAGGATTGGAACTGCTAGATGAACCTCAACAACTGTCTATAGGGGAAATAAGTCAACCAGAAATTGATCCTGTTGCTAGTGTAGAACTATCCACCAACCAACAAAGCAGTTTTGATAACTTATTTTCAGAACCTGCCAATGTAAATCTGGAGGAGGAAATTACTACTAATCAAGATGTAAAATTAAATCTTAATATTTCTCAACAAGAGAGCTTATCTTTAGACAATTTATTTGCTGAAATAGAAGAGAATACGTTACTATCTACGGGCGAATCAGAGATAGGAGATTTATTTGGTACTCCATCGCCAAAAACAACGGATTTCTCTGATAATGTTGACGATCAGAACAACTTTTGGAACGAACAATTTGCAGCGGAGCAACAGCAAGAATTATCCCTTATTGTTGAGCAGGATATAGCTAAAGAATTAGAGGAGAGTTTATTTACAGCCGCAGCGGCTAATGACTTTTTTGGTGATAGTCAGCAACCAATATCCTCCCCAACACCGAGTTTAGATTTGGATGAGTTCGACGCCAATATCCCGCAGCTAGAACAATCACTCGATTTGATATTTACATCAGATGACGAGGATGATTTATTTGCAGACTTAACACTCGATAACTCAATAATTCCTTCTGTTGTTAGTCATCATGAATCATCTGCAACTGCAGGACGGCTTCTACAGTCTGGAAACTCTTCTCAAAACCAGCCTCCAGAAACGTTGGATTTCCTCCCAGAATTTACCAATCAACCTACAGAAACAGATTCTCATCTAGAAATTGATTTGTTCAAGAGTATTGACGAAAATAGTGACCCGAATTCACAAGTCCTGTTTGAAGATATAGATATTGATAAATCAACTTATATTCAACTGCATGATGTCTTAGCAACAGAAAATTCTCTTGATATCGGTGTTGGGGAAACTTTTAGTTCACAAGAATTACTAACTGAATCAGAAAGTTTAGATACTGAAATAGCGTCTACCTTAGAAAATCCTCAAGAATTAGATCTATTTGACGATTTATTGGTAAATGAAACGATAAATGTCAGTGTTGAAGAAACTTTTAGTATCCAAGAATTACCAACCAATACAGAAGTAACAGAAACAGTTATTGATGTCGCGGAAACAAATATTATTGACAGAGGTGAATTGTCTTTAGTTGATGATTTATTAACAGATGAAAAATCTCATTTAGATGCAGTAAATCACCAAGAAGAGTTATTGACAAATATACGGATTAATGAGTTCGTAGACACGGCGATCGCCGAACCAGAAAATGTAGTTGCATCTAATTTAAATCAGGAAACTGCATTCCTATTAGATGGATTAGAGGAAGCAGCGGATTTATCGGCACCTTTCTTAGATGTATTTGCTACAGATAAAGATGTATCAATAACTAATGAGGAAAATGCTGCTATTTTCCATGAATTAGAAGTAGCATCAACACTTCCCCCGCAAGAAGAGGAAGAAGTTACTTCAGAAAATGATACCTATTTCCAAGACGAATTTGCAGACTTGGAAGCATTACTAGGAGAAGAATTAGCACCCAGCCCTAAAGAAAATTCTATACCAGAAGAAGATTTTGCCGCTTTAGAAGCACTATTGGGTGGAGACAATGAACAGGAAAAACCTGTTGCACCTGCACCTGTATACTCACAACAATTTAAACCAGCTGCTACTCAAAACAATATCAGCAAAGTTGTGACATCACTGGATATGGGTGATGAATTTAGTGATTTGGAGAAGCTGCTGGCAGAAGCAGATCAAACGATATCATACTCGCCCAGTGTAAAATCAAACACCAACAAAATCCCACGTCCCTCGACTCGTCGGGCTGGGAGATTTGAAGAAACGATGAAAGTGCCAGTTAAGCAACTGGACGATATGAGCAATTTGGTTGGGGAATTGGTGGTAAACCGCAATACCTTAGAGCAGGATCACGAACGTCTGCGACAGTCACTAGATAACTTACTGATTCAGGTGCAGCAGCTCTCAGATGTGGGTGCAAGGATGCAAGAATTATATGAGCGATCGCTACTCGAAGCCTCTCTTCTCGCTAGCCGTAAAAGTAGAGACATCCCTGTCCCATCCTCAGATTTCAATACAGACAGGGGTTTTAGTGAGTTAGAAATGGATCGGTTCACTCCCTTCCATACCCTATCTCAAGAAATGATTGAAATGATTGTGCGGGTACGGGAGTCGGCTAGTGACATTGATTTTGTCACCGAAGAAACCGAACGAGTAGCCCGCCAGTTCCGACAAGTAACCACCCAACTACAAGAGGGACTAACACGAGCGAGAATGGTGCCCTTTTCCCAAGCGATTGACCGTTTGCGGCGAGGAATACGCGACAATGCCATTAAGTGTGGCAAACAAGTAGAGTTGGTGGTTGAAGGTGAGAATACCTTGATTGACAAGATGATTTTAGATCATCTCACCGATCCATTGACTCATATGCTCAACAATGCGATCGCTCACGGTATTGAAACTCCAGAAATTCGCCAAGCCGCTGGTAAACCACCTGTGGGAGAAATCACCATTCGCGCCTTCCACCAAGGGAATCAAACTGTGATTTCTGTGGGTGATGACGGCGCAGGTATCGATCCAGCACAGGTAAAAGCTAAAGCGTTGAAGTTGGGGATGATTACAGCAGATGTAGCCAAAACCATGACCCATGTAGATGTCTACGATTTGCTGTTCCAATCTGGTTTTAGTATCAAAGATCAAGCAGATGAAATATCTGGGCGCGGTGTGGGGATGGATGTAGTGCGCTCAGAAATTAGCGAAATTCGCGGGACAGTAAATACTGATTCGGCGATCGGGAAAGGTACCACATTTACAATTCGTCTACCACTAACCCTGAGTATTTGTAAAGCCCTGTGCTGTGTTTCAGATAAAGCGAGAATTGCTTTCCCGATGGACGGTGTGGAAGATACCTTAGATATCCCACTCAAAAATATCCAGCAGACTGCTGATGGACAATCATTTATTTCTTGGCGAGATACAACCCTACCATTCCGTCCCTTGAAGGAACTTTTAGCCTTCAATCGTCATATCAGTCGCGGTAATGTTTATGGTGGCAACCGAGATGATGATATGGTGTCTGTGGTTGTAGTGCGATCGGCAAATAACCTGATAGCCTTACAAATTGACTTGGTGTTGAGTGAACAAGAAATTGTGATTAAGCAATTTGAAGGGCCAGCACCTAAACCCATCGGTGTGGCTGGTGCGACAGTCCTAGGCGATGGTCGGATTATGCCGATCGCTGATGTACTGGAAATTATGGACATCTTCCAAGGACGGATGTCTAGACAAAATAGCAACTCTTGGCAGCAGAAAAATATCCCCATCGACATTCCTGTTGTGAAGATTGACCCCACAGTATTAATTGTTGATGACTCAATTACAGTCCGGGAGTTACTCTCCTTGACCTTTAACAAAGCAGGTTATCGCGTCGAACAAGCGCGTGATGGACAAGAAGCTTGGGATAAACTCCGCTCTGGTTTGCCTTGCGATATCGTCTTTTGCGATATAGAAATGCCTCGTTGCGATGGTCTGGAGTTGCTCTCTCGCATCCAGAAAGACTCCAGCCTCAATCACTTACCGATTGCAATGCTCACCTCGCGGGGTGCGGATAAGCACAGACAAATGGCAATTCAACTCGGTGCTAGTGGCTACTTTACCAAGCCATATCTGGAAGAAGCGCTACTCGAAGCCGCAGCGCGAATGCTCAAAGGAGAGAAACTCATTAACAGCGCTAGTGTTTAGACTAGGGAATGATCAAAATCTCCTGGACTCGGCTTTTAATCATCTTTTTAGCATCAGCGATCGCTTGCCAGTGGTTGCCGTCTGCTGCTATGTCTCATGCTACAATTTCTACGGAAGTAGTAGCTAAGAATGTCAGAGATCAGCACAATGGGAAGTGGATAGGAGTTAGAGCCGCCTCCAAGTCCTATGCACACAAAACATTTTTATCCCAGATTATGCCTGATTCTCCAAAACGCCTTGCTTACCCACCTAGCCATAAAAGCAATCAAGTCGATAACTACCACGGTGTAACAGTCGCAGATCCTTACCGCTGGTTAGAAAACCCTGACTCGCCAGAAACAAAAACTTGGATTGATGCAGAAAATCAAGTCACTGCTGCATACCTTGAGGGGATTCCAGCTAGAGACAAAATTAAACAACGCCTGACTAAACTTTGGGATTATGAAAAGTATGGTATCCCATTTAAAGAAGGCGAATCTTTACAAGATGGTTCTAGCGATCGCTACTTTTATTTCAAAAACGATGGACTGCAAAATCAAAGCGTCCTTTATACCCTCAAAACTCTCGACGCATCCCCCAAAGTTTTACTCGACCCCAACAAACTTTCAGAAGATGGGACTATTGCCCTTTCTGGATTGTCCATTAGCAAAAATGCTCAACTTTTAGCTTACGGTTTATCCACTTCTGGTTCTGATTGGCAAGAATGGAAAGTCCGCGATATTGAAACTGGTAAAGATTTACCAGACCATCTCCAGTGGATTAAATTCTCTGGTGTATCGTGGACACACGATCATCAAGGCTTTTTCTACAGTCGTTATGATGAACCAAGTGCAAAAACTAAATTAGAAGATGTTAACTATTATCAAAAGCTTTACTATCACAAATTAGGCACTCCTCAATCAGCAGATAAATTAATTTACCATCGTCATGACCAGAAAGAATGGGGCTTTAATGGTGATGTCACTGAAGATGGACACTATTTAATAATTTCAGTTTGGCTGGGAACTAACCCCAAAAACTTGATCTTCTACAAAGATTTAACTAATCCCAATGCTGAAGTAGTAGAACTAATCAACAACTTTGAGGCAGATTACAGCTTTGTGGAAAATGATGATAGTACTTTCTATTTTCGCACAGACTCAAATGCACCACGCGGTAGACTTATTGCTATTGATACCAAGAAACCAGCACCAGAAAATTGGCGAGAAATCATTCCTCAATCTGCGGAAACTTTAGAAAGTATCGGCATACTTAATAACCAATTTGTAGCAGATTATCTTAAAGATGCTCGCAGCCAAATCAAAATTTTTGACCTCACAGGAAATTTTGTGAGGGAAATAGAATTACCAGGAATTGGTTCGGCTGGAGGCTTTGATGGCAAGCGTCACGACACTGAAACATTTTATAGCTTTACTAGCTTTAATACACCAAATACAATCTATCGCTACAACATGGTGACGGGAAAAAGTGAAGTTTTCCGTCAACCGAAGGTAGATTTTAATCCGGCTGATTACGAGACAAAACAAGTCTTTTATCCGAGCAAAGACGGTACACAAATACCGATGTTTATCACCTATAAAAAAGGGATTAAACTTGATGGCAATAACCCCACCTATCTTTATGGTTATGGTGGTTTTAATGCTTCAATGACACCTAGTTTTTCTGTGAGTCTTTTGGTGTGGCTAGAGATGGGCGGTGTCTATGCTATGCCAAATATTCGTGGTGGTGGGGAATATGGTGAAGAATGGCATCAAGCAGGGATGAAGGAGAAAAAGCAGAATGTTTTTGACGACTTTATTGCAGCCGCTGAGTGGCTAATTAAGAATAAGTATACTAAGACCGAGAAGTTAGCGATCGCTGGCGGTAGCAACGGCGGCTTATTAGTCGGTGCTTGTATGACTCAGCGTCCCGATTTATTTGCTGCGGCTTTACCAGCTGTCGGCGTGATGGATATGTTGCGGTTCCATAAATTTACCATCGGCTGGGCTTGGACTTCTGAATATGGTTCGTCAGATAATCCAGAGGAATTTAAAACACTTTATGCCTATTCACCACTGCACAACCTGAAACCAAATACAGCTTATCCAGCAACCTTAATTACCACAGCCGATCATGACGATCGCGTTGTCCCTGCCCATAGTTTCAAATTTGCGGCTACTTTGCAAGCGGCTCAATCAGGTGATGCACCTGTGTTAATTAGAATTGAGACTAAGGCAGGACATGGTGGCGGTAAACCCACAGCAAAAGTTATCGAAGAAGCAGCAGATAAATGGGCTTTTTTAGTGCGTACTTTGAATGTGGAAGTTTAGGCTAATGCAATTAACAATTCGTAATTATTTTTTGATTTTTGAACTATACGTAGTGGCGTGGCAAGCCTAAATTTGTGCATTATATTGGGATGGAATTAAACGCGGATGAACGCGGATAGGACTTATATTATTGCAACATTTTAGTCTAGACACGCCAGTAGGGTGGGCACTGCCCACCAAAACCCTGATATGGTTATGCCGCTTTTACAGGTGAGGTTGGGAGAAAGCGATCGCTCGCCACAGATCGCTACAATTGAATCCCATGCCTAGAAGATATGGATGGCTCAAAGATAGGTTAAATTGGTAATTTTGCATGTTGAATTGTTTATGAAGCTACGCTTATACATGCTTATAGGATTTTTCCTCAGTCTTCTCCTCAGTGTTGTGCCGCTTTCTAGCACTTTGATTAATGCGGCTACACCTACAGCAGTTACACCTGTATCTGGTGCTGCTCTCACCCAAGGGGTGCAAAAAACATTACTGGGAAATGGTTTAACTGTACTCACCAAAGAAGTCCATACCACCCCAGTGGTGAGTGTACAGGTTTGGTATAAAGTTGGCTCACGCAATGAGGGGAAAGGAGAAAATGGCATCTCCCACCAATTAGAGCATTTAATGTTCAAAGGTACGAAGGAGCGTCCAGTGCAGTTTGGCAGGCTCTTTAGTGCTTTAGGCAGTCAATTCAATGCTTTTACCAGCTATGACGAAACGGTATACTTCGGCACAGTGCAGCGAGATAAACTGCAAGCACTGCTAACCCTAGAAGCCGATCGCATGGAAAATGCTTTAATTGGCACTGAGCAACTCAAGAGCGAAAAACGGGTGGTAATCTCTGAGTTACAGGGTTACGAAAATTCACCAGGCTATCGTTTGGATCGGGCTATCATGCGAGTTGCTTTCCCTGATCGTACCTACGGTTTACCTGTGGGCGGAACAAAAGCTGATGTGGAAAAATTCACCCTAGAGCAGGTGCGGAATTACTACCAAACCTACTACAGTCCAGAAAATGCCACGTTGGTAATTACAGGGGACTTTACCACAGCACCAGTACTTAAAGTAGTTAAAGAAACCTTCGGGAAACTACAGCAAAGAACCAAAGGAAAAACAACTCCACCCTTACCCGTTGTTACTACCCCAACTGCTAAAAAAGCGCCGATTGTTTTAAAACAGCCAGGAAGTGCAGCACTCCTGCAAGCTGTGTATCCTTTACCAGATATTCAGCATCCTGATGTACCAGCGATCGATCTGATGGATACTATCCTCACAGGTGGACGCAGTTCTAGGCTTTATCAAGCTTTGGTGGAATCAGGACTGGCTAGCTCAGTTAGTGCTGGTGCGGCGGAACTGATTGAACCAGGTTGGTACGAAATTAACGCTACGGCGGCTCCAGGTCAAGAGTTAAGTAAAATTGCTCAAGAACTCCAATCATCCTTGACAAAACTGCAACAGCAACCAGTTACCTTAGAAGAGTTAAACCGCGCGAAGACACAACTACAAGCTTCCTTTATACTGGGTAATCAGGATATTACCAGTCAGGCTAGCCAACTGGGGTACAACCAAACGATCGCAGGGGATTATCACTACATCGAAAAGTATCTGAGTGCGATCGCCAAAGTCACCCCACAAGATGTGCAGCGGGTAGCGAAAACTTACCTCAATCCAGCTCAACAAACCATCGGCTTTTTTGAGCCGACTCAACTAGATGGTAAACCAGGAACTTCCGGTGGTTCTGGCCGCACTGTGGAAAACTTTAGTCCTGGTAAACCTGTAGATCCAGCAGAACTTGCCAAATACCTTCCTCCTACAACTTCGGCTACGACTGTTAACAAACAGCCATTACCAGAGAAATTTACCTTAGCAAATGGGTTGCGGGTACTCCTGTTAACTGACAAAAGTGTCCCCACAATTAACCTCAGTGGACAAATTGACGCTGGGAGTGAGTTTGATGGGAATCAAAAAGCTGGACTAGCAAATCTCACTGCTAACAACTTATTGAATGGGACGAAAACTCAAAATGCTTTGACTTTAGCGAAAACCTTAGAAGATCGGGGAGCGAGTCTAGACTTTTCAGCTAGTCGTGAAGGGGTTAATATTAGTGGTCAGGGATTGTCAGCAGACTTACCGTTATTAATTAATACTCTGGCAAATGTGGTACAAGATGCCACCTTCCCCGCTGATCAGCTAGAACTAAGTCGTCAACGAGCGTTGACAAGTCTGAAAGTGCAGCTAGATGATCCCAGTGGATTAGGGAGACGAGTATTTCAACAAGCAATTTACCCAGAAAATCATCCGTTTTACAGCTTTCCCACAGCCGAAAGCTTAAAAAATATTACCCGTGAAGATTTGCGCCGCTTCTACCAAGAACACTACCGTCCTGATACAACAACGATCGCCCTGGTGGGTGATTTTGAGCCAGTCAAGGTGAAAGCGTTGCTCAATCAGACTTTTGGTAAATGGCAAACCACAGGTAAACCGCCGGTTCTGAATCTACCAAGTGTCAAATTACCGTCAACTCTCACCCGTTTAAACAAAGTCATTCCCGGTAAGGCAGAAGCTGTGACTTACATCGGCTACAGTGGTATCTCACGCAAAGATCCACGTTTCTATGCGGCTTTAGTATTGAATCAGATTTTGGGTGGTGATACCTTATCTAGCCGTTTGGGTACAGAAGTACGCGATCGCCTGGGTTTAACTTATGGTATTTACAGCGGGTTCGCCGCAGGAATCAATCCCGGCCCCTTCTTGATTCAGATGCAAACTGCTCCCGGAGATACACAAAAAGCGATCGCTAGTACCCTGGCTTTACTCAAGCAGCTGCGTGAGCAAGGCGTGACTGAGGCAGAATTAAATACTGCGAAACGCTCCATCTCCAACAGCTACCCCGTAGAATTAGCTAATCCTAGTGATGTAGCCAGCATCATTTTAAACAACAGTGTCTACGGACTTGCACAAGCGGAAATCCAAGAGTTTCCCCGACACATTGAAGCTGTAACCCCAGAGCAAGTACAGCAAGCAATCCAGGAGTTAATTAAGCCAGAAAATCTGGTGATTGTCACCGCTGGGCCTGGAGAGACTGTTGTACCCAAAGGTAGCTGATTGTCATAGGGTGGGGAAACCCCTACCCTACAACAATCCATGCTTTGTGGATTTATATCCCCGACTTTTTGAAGGATACATCTGGGTTATTAGGCTGTTCTACACCCTCATAAAGCTAGGAGCAGCCAGTACCCAACACCACTGAATGCGATCGCACCTCCGGCATTATTTTTAGTAGCAAAAGTGACTATACTATTAAAACCACTGGAGTGTATTGGCACTTTGTTGATGTAATTGGGATGATTTTGTTCGGATTGTTGTACTTACTTTCAGTATTAATTATTAGTCGTTCACTCCACGCGAATGACTTACAAAGCCCCCATAAGGGGCTTTTTTTATATAATTGAGTCAATTGTCAAGAGTCAAATAATACCAATTCAAAAGATGGGATTAGGGATTGAGGAATTGATGATGATTTGTCTCCAGTCCCTTTTCATGACCAAGCCTTTCTCTACAAGAGGCTGCTTCTAGCGCGTTGCTTAAACGCAAAGCATAAAGTATAAGCGCTCTTTGAAAAGAACCTACCCGAATAATCAGACTCCTTACCCCTAATTTTAATTATGGGGATTCCCCTCTTGCCCATCAGAACGAACCTAGAAATTGAAATGAGAATTGAGCCAACTTAACATCTGCTCTGATAAGTGTTTATTCTCCTCATAACCATCCATTTTATCTACCAAATTTAGATATTTTGTAGCTTCATTAACAGCTTTTTCTCGATAAATTTGTGACAAGGCAAAATACAGTCTTCGATAAAGTTCTCTGACTATTAATGCAGTCCCTACATTATTTAAATCACTTTGAATTTCTTCAGATTGATTGTGTACAAATATTGGCATTAAAGAATCAGCCAGTTCTGTGCTGCTAGGATTATTATGACCTAATTCTTTAAGTTTATTTTCAGCCAATAACAGATATTTTTCAGCTTCAAATTCATCACCTTTAGCAGAATAAATCTCGCCCAGATCAATAAGATTTTCTACGGATTCCAAAGTATCAGGAGATAGAGATTCAAGAGTAATAAGAAGATACTCAATTGCTAGATTAACGTTAAGTTCTAAATTCAATCTTAATTGAGTAAGCTTTTGGCGGCAGCACTTCGCTGTTTCTGCGCTCCCCTTTTCTGTATGGGCTTGTATTGCCTGATGATAATAAAAGCTAGCCTGTTTATAGTAAAAGCCTGCCTGCTCATTAGGATCACACATTGCATTATAAATATCAGCAATGTCTTCTATGACATTAGCGATTTTAAACCGCAAGTCTTCAACTGTGTATAGAGAATAATGTGGTGCTTTAACTTGCTGTAATTTTTTGTATTCCTGAAGAATAGCGATGAATTCTTGCAAAATAGTTTCACTAACTTTGCCTGGTAATTTATTTGGCATTGCCATCAGATGACGATGATCAATATCCCTAAGCCACCGCAACTTTTCTTCATCATCTAGAGGTTGATAATTATCATCAACTTCTGGTTCGACTATATTATGCCAATCACTACTGATTTTCTTCCTCCAGTGTTCAAAAGAATCTGGTATTGGATTCATGATACTATGTCCCCATCAATTATTTGGTTTTTGCATTTGGCAGACATACTAAAAGTTGTTGCACAGATAATAGGTGTTTTTTGAGCAGCTAAAATCCCTAAATCACAAAAATTTCAGGAAATTTATCTGTGCAAATTAAAAAATTTATATAACTGATCTGAAGTATGAAATTTCCAAGATATGGCGGTTTTCAGATCAGAAATCTGTTTGGTGCGTCTCTGCGTCAGGTAAATTCATACCTGTATTCAGCAACGCCGAAATTTTAGTATCAGCCAAAACAAGCTAGGGTTCCGACTTGATTACGACGAAATAACAACCGCTACAAGATACAATTCACCATAGTCATTTTCCGTAAAGTTTTTCGTTCTGATATGAAAAATGAGCCTCATTTTCTCGTAGAGGCACAAAATAGAATATTCGACAGGTTAGAAATTAATAAAAACTTGAAACTAAGAAACTTGTTGGGGAACAATTACTGACTGCGCCAAACCTTGATTTGTTTGTCAAATCCACCACTAGCAAGCATTTTTCCATTGGGACTAAAAGCGATCGCACTTACCCAATCTGTATGTTCATTCAGTGTATTGATTAACTGACCTGTAGTCAAATTCCATAGCTTAATCCCGTCTCTACCAGCACTGGCGAGGGTTTTGCCGTCGGGGTTAATGGCAATAGCATTCACCCAGTTGTTGTGTCCCACGAGGGTACGCACTAGTTCCCCATTATTAATATTCCACAATTTGATTGTGCGATCGCGGCTAGCCGTAATTAAGTTTTCTCCGTTCGGTGTAAAAGCTACGGTGCTAACTGCCTGAGAGTGTGCTGTAAATTCTCGGATTAATTTCCCAGTACTCAAATTCCACAGCTTAGTTACCCCCTTAAAGTCACCACTAGCCAAAGTCTGACCGTCAGGACTAATCGCTAGTGTATGAATTGAGTTCTCAAACCTTACAAGAGTTGACAGAGGTCGCTGTTGTGGCAAATCCCAGAGGCGAATTCCGTCTAAAGCACCACTGATGAGAACTTTACTATCAGGTGATACCGCTAAAGACATGACATTACTGGTATGTCCCTGAAAAGAGCGGCTAAATTGTTGGCTTTTGAGATTCCAAAGATTAATTGTGTGGTCGCTGCTACAGCTGACGAGGGTTTGTCCATCTGGCGAAATCACCAAAGAGTCCACTGCTGTTTTATGTGCTTTGCGGATAGTCCCCACTCGGTCACCATTAACTAAATTCCACAAGCGAATTACACCCTCATTCTCAGCACCACCACTAGCCAGAATTTTGCTATCTGGGCTAAAAGCTAGAGATTTAACAGTTCCGGCATGTCCACGCAAGGTGTACAATAACTGAGGATTGGCAAAGCTTTGTGTAGTTTGGGAATCTGGTGTTACTTTAACAGCAGCTTCAGCAACATGGATGTTTACCCCATCCCAGATTGGAATTAAAAGGGCAACAGCTGCCATAAATGACAAAATAATCTTAGGGCGAAACACAAAATCACTCCCACCTCTTCCCTGACTCGCCACTGTTTATCCTCACTTTTTGAATCAGCGCCCAAATAAATTTTTCAGAGTTATGAGGCGCAGATGTTTAATTCATAACTCAGTAATTCATTATAAGGGTGGTTTTTTCTTAGTGGTAGTCAGGGTGGGCAAGGTTGTGCTAGATGAACGAGAGGGTAAGTAATGTTGCACCACAGGTTCTTCTGGCAAGGGGCGACTCTGCTGGATGCGCCATAATTTAAAACCAAGGGTTATCCCTGCCATCCCTAAGCCAAAAGCAAATAACGCCCAGCTATCATCTAATCCCCCAATCAGTGCATCTACCACGCCCATCGTAATCAATACGCTGATTATTGGTTCTTTCCGGTAGGCTGACTTCAAAAAACGAGGTAATACGGCATTCATCACAGCTTGGTTTGATCCAGTTTAGCTTTTGTATCAATTTACCGAGAATATCTAACCCACAATTAGACCGTTTCTGGCCTGTCTTGATGAGAAGCACCTCATATTATAATTTTCTCAGTAGAAGAGGAAGTGTAGTAATTAACCCTCTTGCATGTAGTAATTGCACTCCAAGGATAATACTTAACTTTTTCTGGTATGCTTCATGGCCATAGACGCTATGTAGTAGGAAGTAGTTCACGGTTTTCTTGCTTAAGTTAAAACCAGCTAGGATATCCAGCTGGTTCAGACTTTTCTGATTACTAGCTTACAACTTGCACGCCAGTACTTCCTAGGGTTACTACTTCAGACCGAGCCACGATATGACCCCTTGATTGGTAACATACTCAATTAGTACCATCAAGATGAAGCCAATCATCGCCGCCCGACCATTCAAGCGTTCAGCATATTCGTTAAAGCCAAACTTCGGTTCTTCTAGTTTGGGGGTATTAGTCGGCTTTGGTTGTGAGATCATGAATAATTCCTTTTTTTGGCAAACTAAACTTGACTGTGAGAAGCATGAACGAAGGTCTCCTCCACTCAGAACTTCGGTGAGTTTTAAACTGATTGCTATACTTGAGTGCCAAGATAGCCTGAAAAATCCAGCGGGAGCATCCCAGGAAGCTCCCATGTAAACAGAGTGTTTACAATTTTTAATTATTCTTTATATATTTTAGGAAGACTGGGGTAATAGTCAAGAGTATAGAGATAGCAGTATTGCCTGTGATCTGGAAAAACTTAGGGAAATGATTAAGCTATCTCGAATACGGAAGTAGCCACTCTGAAACTGACAGGCTACAGTTAAACAAAAATTTATCAGAGGCTGTAAATGGAAATCGGCGTTCCTAAGGAGACAAAGGATCAGGAATTTCGAGTTGGGTTAAGTCCTTCGAGTGTACGGGTGCTGCGGGAAAATGGTCATACCATCTTCGTGGAAACACAAGCAGGTACTGGTGCTGGATTTATGGATGGTGAGTACGTAAGCGCTGGAGCGGAGATTGTCCCCACACCGGAAGCTGTTTGGCATCGGGAACTAGTTGTTAAGGTGAAAGAACCGCTGACGACTGAGTATAAATTTTTGCATAAGGAACAGATATTGTTTACTTATCTGCATCTAGCAGCCGATCGCAAACTGACCGAGTATTTAATTGATTGTGGCACGAGTGCGATCGCCTACGAAACTGTAGAACAACCCGGTGCTAACAAACTACCTTTGCTCTCCCCCATGAGCATCATTGCCGGTCGGCTATCAGTACAATTTGGGGCAAGATATTTAGAACGCCAGCAAGGTGGTAGAGGCGTGCTTTTGGGTGGTGTTCCTGGAGTCAAAGCAGGTAAAGTAGTGATTTTAGGTGGTGGTGTTGTCGGTACAGAAGCCGCTAAAATCGCCGTGGGCATGGGTGCTACTGTGCAGATTTTAGATGTTAATGTTGAGCGACTCTCCTACCTAGAAACGCTATTTGGCTCTAGAGTGGAACTGCTTTACAGCAACTCTGCCCATATCGAGGCCGCAGTCAAAGATGCCGATTTGTTAATCGGTGCAGTGTTAGTGCCAGGACGTAGGGCCCCAATATTAGTATCTCGTGAATTGGTCAAACAAATGCGTCCTGGTTCTGTAATTGTTGACGTTGCTGTTGACCAAGGTGGTTGTGTGGAGACTTTACACTCTACATCCCACACCAACCCAATTTACCTTGATGAAGGTGTCGTGCATTATGGCGTTCCCAATATGCCGGGTGCAGTACCTTGGACAGCAACCCAGGCGCTGAACAACAGTACACTACCTTATGTTGTCCAGTTGGCAAATCTGGGAATCAAAGCGTTGGCAGTTAACCCAGCCTTAGCTAAGGGTTTAAATGTGCAGAATCATCGCTTAGTGCATCCTGCAGTGCAAGAGGTATTCCCTGATTTGGTAAGTTAATATTCAGTTAACAGTTAACAGTTATTCAGTTATCAGTTTTGGTAGGGTGCGTTAC
This sequence comes from Calothrix sp. PCC 7507, assembly GCF_000316575.1. Taxonomy (GTDB): domain Bacteria; phylum Cyanobacteriota; class Cyanobacteriia; order Cyanobacteriales; family Nostocaceae; genus Fortiea. The sequence goes on from NC_019682.1 coordinate 2,414,580, forward strand.
GCTTTCAGCTAACGCACGATGGTCTTAACTTCTAGCATTCGATGGTGATGGTGGGTTACGGCAAAGCCTAACCCACCCTACAAAAGAGCCAAAATCTTGATTTTCAAGCGCTTTAGCTTTAAGTTGACACCAATGGGCAATGCCATGTCCCTACGGGTGTACCTCACTAGTGGTTTGTCAATTTTGTTTTGAGGGGTTTTTGGTAGTGCGGGCATCTTGCCCGCGTGAGCGAGACGCTCACACTACAGTCCCTCATTTCAACCCTGACAGACTACTAGGTTAGAAAACGCTATAGCGGTTCCCATTCAGATGCGGTACAAAATTATATCGCAAGCTGTAAGGGCACGGCAGTGCCGTGCCCTTACGGGTGTACCTCACATAACCGAGAATTGCTATATAACTGTTTCCTAATTAATTAAACTATGAATTACTTGAGATAAAGGGTTGATAAATTCTTCGTCAGTCCAATATCCATCATGGCTTTGAGGATTCCATGATTGCCAGATATTTCCTGAATCAATCTCTATATCTTGCTCGACAACTAAGTCATAAGAAGGCGACAAAGGTTTCAATGGCCAACCTAAAACATCATCTTTGTCGTAGTAGTTCAGCCATTTAAAATCAGCGTTGGGCTTGGGAATTGCTTTAATGTCAGCAAATCCGGCTACAAATAGGGGAATATTGCAACCAGTAGTAAATAGATATTTTAAAGATTTTAATTTGAGAAAATCTTCTTGCTCTGATTTAAAATCAGGATAATCTAAGCTACCTGTCTGCCAAATACCTTTATTGTTTTGAGCATCCCAAAGATAATTTGAGATAACTTGACAACCTAATGAATGGGCTACAATAACAATAGGAATATTATTAGTTTCTAATTCTTTTCTGGCAACTTGCAGAGAATAAATAATAATTTTTTGAATTTTTTTATAAACACTACCATCATCTGTAGCTCGATGTTCTAAGGTAGATACATCACTAAAACCAAATAGCATAAATTTTCGCAAATCTTGCCAAGCTAGTGGGGTACTATGTCGCATATTTTCCCAAACACTATGTTGGTAATGCTGGAGAGCCGTTTGATAGTAAATTGGCTCAAAATGAACTTTACTCCAAATTTCTTCACCTAGCTGTTTTTCTAGCGCTTGTTTCAAACCTAGGTAATATTCTTTCTCTGTTTCCCCCATGCCGTGGATAGTTATAAATACTAGCTCTTTGGTCATAATAGGTACTGAGTGAGGTGAAAGTGGCTAGTGTATCAGCAGTATTGCAATTCGGGGGTGCGGGGTGATGGGGTGCCGGGGCGATCGCCTTTACATTACCGTAAAATGAAGTTAAGCCAATTGATCGCTAGATAGGGTGGAGATGATGACGCAATTAACACCAAAACAACCCCCACGCCGAGGACGAATCTTTCCCGAACGGACTTTATCGCCAGAGGAACTGGCTAGCCGCAAAGCCGAAGATGAAGCATTTTATCTGCGTTGTTGGGCAATTTTTGAGCGTGTACGTCCCGATTTGATTCAAGAACACTATGGCTGGTATGTTGGTGTGGAGCCGGATAGTGGTAATTACTTCATTGATGCAGATAAAATGCAAGCTCATAGAAAAGCCTTAGAAAAGTACCCAAATACTAGACATTGTGTATTTTGCCTAAATGAGACGGGAACAACTGGCAGAATATGATTAAGGGTATTTTTGGTGAAAAAGGGCAAATATTTTTTGAACTTGATTTTTTAACATCTGATGGATTAAATCTGCCTGTTGATGCGATGTTAGATACAGGCTTCACAGGTTTTATGGCAATTAATAAACAAGATTTAGATGGACTTGACTGGGTTTATATAGGAAATGAACCTCTGCGAACTGCACAGGGGGAAACTATGTTTGATAGCTATTTAGGTAAAGTACTTTTGGATGGACAGGAGTATGAAATTCCTATTTATGCAGGGGAAGAAATCACAGAAGTATTAATAGGTTCAGAATGGTTGAAAATTCTGCCTTTGGTGGTGAATTATCAGGACGGGATATTGAGGCTGGGATGAGTATACTATTTTTTTAACGAAGCGCGAAAAGGGGAAGAGGCTGTGAGGCGATCGCCTTTACATTACCGTAAAATTAGATCAAGCCAATCGATCGCTAGATAGGGTGGAGATGATGACGCAATTAACACCAAAACAACCCCCACGCCGAGGACGAATCTTTCCCGAACGGACTCTATCACCAGAGGAACTGGCTAGACGTAAAGCTGAAGATGAAGCATTTGATCAGCGTTGTTGGGCAATTTTTGAGCGTGTACGTCCCGAATTGATTCAAGAACACTATGGCTGGTATGTTGGCGTGGAGCCGGATAGTGGTGATTACTTCATTGATGCAGATAGAATGCAAGCTCACAAAAAAGTCCTTGAGAAATACCCTAATACAGACCATTTTGTATATTGCTTGAATGAGACGGGAACAACTGGCAGAATATGATTCAGGGAATTTTTGGTAGTGAGGGGCAGCTGTTTTTTGAACTTGATTTGATTACTAATGATGGGCTAAATCTGCCTGTGGATGCTATGTTAGATACTGGTTTTACAGGCTTTTTAGCTATTAATAAACAAGACTTAGATAGTCTTGATTGGATTTACATCGGTAAGGAACGTTTGCGAACTGCACAGGGAGAGACTAAATTTTCTACTTATTCAGGTAAGATACTTTTGGATGAACAGGAGTATCAAATTCCTGTTTATGCAGGAGACGAAATTACAGAAATATTGTTAGGTTCAAAGTGGCTGAAAATTTTGCCGTTAGTAGCTAATTATCAGGCTGGGTTATTGACGCTGGGATGAGTAGACTATTTTTTTAATGAAGTGCGAAAGGGTGGAGAGGCTGTAAAGCGATCGCCTTTACACTACCGTAAAATTGGATTAAGCCAATTGATCGCTAGTTGAGGTAGAGATGATGCCGCAATTAACACCAAAACAACCCCCACACCGAGGACGCATCTTTCCCGAACGGACTTTATCACCAGCAGAACTGGCTAGACGCAAAGCTGAACGAGAGCAATTTCATCGACGTTGTCGCGCAATTTTTGAGCGCTTGCGTCCCCAATATGTCGAGCAACACTACAGCTGGTATATTGCGGTAGAGCCGGAGAGCGGTGATTACTTTATTGATGAAAATATAGAAGTAGCTAGCCATAAAGCACGGGAGAAACACCCCAATGCAGTACATTGCATGTTTTGTTTAAATGAAACCGGGTCTACTGGTACGATATGATGCAGGTTTTTTTTGTAGTAGGGGAGAGCTTTTTTTTGAATATGAATATCCAAATTAAACCCGAATTAGAGCGAATTATCCAAGAACAAATTGCTACGGGTAGGTATGCGAATCCCGAAGAGGTTATTAGTAAAGCACTAAAACTGCTTTTAGAGTGGGAAAAAGGTTATCAGCAATGGGTAGAAGAAACACGGGAAAAAGTTGAGATTGCTATTGAGCAATTAGATAGAGGAGAAGGTATAGATGGGGAAATTGTAGTGGAACAATTGCGTGAAAAATTGCGGAGAGCGAGACTCTGAAAATTATCCCTTTGCTTATTTCGGGTTTATTACTAAATCACGTAAAAAGTAAAAGCGATCGCTCCTCCAATTATCCCCCTTTTCTCGCCCCAGATAGCCTGTTAAGGGTGATGATAGTTCTATCAGTAAATCTTGAACTATTTCGTCAGTTAGCCTTGATTTATTAGTAGCGTTGTAATGAACGCGAATTTCCGTAACTGTTAAACTCTGGTGTTTAGCCGCTGAATTTACGCTATCTTGTTCCGATAGTTCTTTGACTGCTTTAATAATCTGCGATCGCAAATTAATTTCTCTCTCAGCTTTATCAATATATTCATCAATCTTATAGTCAATTTGCCCAGGTTCTAAATATTTCTGTAATTCGACTAAATTAATAGCACCTGGATATTTAGCTTTGAGTTCAACTAGCTTTTGTAAAGTCATAGCATTAATAATACTTACTTTCCATTTTTGTGCGGCTTTTAGTATATCCGCAGATGGATTACCTGGCCCAATTACTAATTTTGCTGAATCAAGAAATTGATCAGCACCTAAATGCATTCCGCCTAGTTTAATCAATTCCTCAACTGTACCGCTAGGAATTAGCCTACCCGCTTTACACTCGCAAACAATAGGGTAAGGTTTTGAACAAAATAAATCTAAGCCTCCAGCACCACCTTTATAAGCATTCTCAACCTTGAATCCTAAAAATTCTAGGCTTTGACGTGCAATATTTTCAAAATCTGTACCTGCTTGATAGTTACTTTTTTTCTCTTCTAGTTCTATGCTGCGATCGCCCAATTTTGCAATATCATTTATCCAAGTTAAATCTGGATCAAGCGGTTTAATCGATTTGTCACTACTCCAACCTAAAAAGGCTTTGATATCGTCATCTAATTCTTTAGCGGCTGGGTTGGCGATGTTGAGGGAGACTAAAGCACTCTGCAATTCTTCCAATTCCGGATGCAGTGGCGGTTCTAGATTTTCTAACTGGCGTTTGCGTTGAGCGAAGATAGCATCTGTTAATATTGGCAATGATTCAGAAACATTCAAGGAATTAGGTAAACTAACAAATTTTCCTATTTTTTCTTGAATATTGGTATTGACTGAAACTGCTTGCATCTGAGGTAATTTATAAACGCGCAAGTAAGCCAGAAAAAGATGCTGCTGTTGTCGTATTATCTCTTTTAGCGATTGTGGTGTCCAGATTGTTAATTTAGACAGAATATCTAATCGCTTAGTCTCGTCTAAAATTTGGCAAAGTTCACATCTCGCCCAAGCTTTAATTGCAACTGGAGAGTCCGCAGAATAAAGTGCAAATCGCTGTCCAGGACGAATAAACATCTTGGGTAAAGCTGCAATTGTTCGCCCCTGTATTAAGGCTTCAATATCAGAGGTGGGTAGACACAGTGCTGTTGGAATTGAGAACAGCTGATTCATTTTTTGTTAGCTATAGGTTTAGTATTTGTAGGGTGGGCACTGCCCACCCTACGTGTATTTCAATATTCAAGTATAAATCCTATAAATTTAGTTCGATAAAATCTGCAGTAGCAACAGTTTGAGGAATACTAATAGGTAATCCATCATCTGTTAAATTAGTAGGCTCTTGACCAGAAGGATCGCTGAGAATTTCTCGAATTAAAGGATTGTTGATTGCCAGTTTTTTCTGCTCAATAAAATCAAATATCTGTTCTTCTGTCAGTTCGTAGCTTTCACAGTTATAGTAAACGAATAATATCGCTAACAGAGGCTTAATATCTTGGCTTTGTAAGCCTACCCATTCTCCACCCTTTTCTTTCAAGAGTATTCTTAAATATTCTCTAGCCGACTTTGCATTTGAACTAATTTGCTTTGAACGTACCAAGCAACCACGAGTTAATTTAAAAGTTTTATAATCAATTAGTCTCCTCAACGCAGCACCTATAACAGTGTAGTCTTGCTGAACTACATCTACGCCAATCCTCACTTTTTTCTTATTACCAATAATTTTGAAATCTATAAAACCACCATTTGCTGCACTAGGCTCTACTTCTTCAATTGATTCGATTGTTATTCCTTCTACAGTTTCACCTATTAGCCTATTGAAAGCCAGCACAAGAGCATCAGTAATTGTTGCTTCTTCTTCCATTAATGAATCAATAGAAGCCTCAACATTTGCTAGTTCATTCTCAAAGTATGGTTTAACTGGATGGATTGTTGCAGATGTATGTGCAGTTTTAGTACTTGTTTCTGTTTTTGGCAGATTATCAATATTATTCCCCTGAGTTACAAAATTCTCTGCACACCATTTTAAAACTGACCTAATAGTAGGTTTTTCTTTGCCAAGTTGCCTAAGCTGATTTTCTGGGAATGGATAAAGGAGATAAGGCGGAGTTTGTTGATTTTCTTGATAAAAGTTTTGTAGCCACCTTTGAACAAGAGTAACAACATCATCAGAATTTAGATAATTTAGATTAATTGGTTCCCTATCAGCTTTTTCACTGACTAATCTATCAATAGCTGCTTCAGCTTGTGGTAAAAATCTAATCTGATCATTCCAAGTCTCAGGATACATAGCCAGAAGGAAAACGCCTTTATTGAGATTGTTATATAAGTCCTTAACTAGACTGGCAATAACCTGTGCTGTTGTCAAACCATTGTCTGCCATGTCTGCATTATCTAATTCATCAAAGCAAACTACAGGGACTTTATAGTGGCTAATAATATCTATGATTTGGCGAACATTACGTAAGGATTCATTCTCTCTATCATCTTTTTTAATATTTGGTAGACCCATTACTTCAGCTTCTTGTGGTGTGATTTCTAAACCAGATAACCAACGATTTGCATAGTTGACATGAATGGGAGAAAGTGTCCACAAGATTGCTTGAATTATATAAGGTTCACTAATTTCAGGTTTTATTGTATGAACAAGTTTTGCTAGGAGTCCGACGAATTTAGTTGAGTGTTTGTTTAACCAACTTGGGTAGAGATTATTAATATACTGTTGTGGTGTATAATTCCATTGTTTCGTCTCGTTAATTAAAGCAGCAGCTATTTCTTGCCACTGCATCACTTTTTGACTACCAAATGCTCTAAGGCTGGAGGTAACACTTTGCAAAAATTCATACTTAATTTGATTTAAGTTGTCATATTTACTCATGTAGATAAATAAACTGTCATTTTCTGCCTGTAAGCGATGGCGAATACGACTAATAATATGGCTTTTACCTAGTCCTTTTTCGGCTGTAATAGTGATGCCTAGTGTTGTACGTTGCCCTTGACGAATTTTTTCAATGGCATCAAATACGGCATTAGAAGCATGAGCATTTATTGATGGTACATCAGGAAAACTTTTGCCCCATATTTGCTGTGGTTTAACAATAAGATGTCCCGCAAATGGGTTTTGTTGTTTAATAAGCTCATCAATGATAGATGTATTACTGGTCATAATCGTGTGAGGTTAATGATTAAAAAGGTGAACAAATTTTAAGCTTTCAGGCGCTTGGCATAACAACGTAATCCATTAAGTTGTGTAGTAATGGAATCTTCTATTTTGTCGCGTGCATTATCTTCTACAGTCCCGCCTTGTAGTTGCAGCGTGTCGTCGGCTTGTGTTTCCAATAACCAATCATTAAACTGTGTCCGACTCACACGATCGCCTATTGCTCTCCTAATCCGATAAATTGGTACTAAATTATTAAAGTTGTATTCATAGTTCAACTTGTCGTAGACTTCTAAAACTACTGATTTAAACTCGTCATAAAAAGCGATATTCGCGCCTTTAGCACTCTGATTGGCTTTCGTCTCTGGAGTAGCTTGAGGAATAGCTAGACTATCTATCTGACGAATCCATTTCACTAACGCATTAGCAACTCTGCTTCCAACCTGATGTCCATCAAACTCAAAATCATGGCTTTTCAATCCTTCATGGAGGATTTGCAATCCCTGATCAGTGAGGGAAATATTTGCTACCCTGTTTTTTGTTGCAACTGCGATCGCTCCAGTTTGTTGTAAGTCTTCAAAAATACTTTGATAATCCCCTACTTTCTCTTTAGTCCGTGTAACTCGCTTTGTGAGGTCACTTTTTTTAACTTCTGTTTTTGCGCCGCCTAAATCCCACAAAGCTAGCAGGATAAGAGTTTTGGCTTGAGATTCGCTACCTTGTAAACCAGTTTTTTTGGATGCCATACAACTAATTGTCTACATTCAGAACTAGTATAGTTTTCATAAATACTTATAAAGTTGCGTAAAATCACTGAAAGAATTTCCGGGAAATTGCCACTACATCCTCAACAGGAAAGAATAGCGATCGCACTCATACAACCTCATGCAAAACATATTTCTTAAGGATGAATGAGCTTTACCTCAAAGGCAGGATGGAATGCCTGAAAAATTGGCTCATGATAGCTAACAGTGAAACGCCGTTCTTGCTGTTGTAAATGAGCAGCAAAAGTTCTTTCTCAATATTTGCAGCAGCACGGCTTCTAGTAAACGCAGAGTGATAACGAAATACGATGAACACAACATACGGAGAGCGTAAAATTGTTTCGCGTTTATTGGCGGTGCTGCTTTCGGCATTGCTAATGGTGCCGTTGCTGTCTAGCTGCGGTGGTGGTTCCAAAAATGCTACGCAACCACCTGTTGACGATTCTATTGGTAGAACAGTAAGCGATCGCACAAATCAACCCCAAGCGAAGAAAGGATTAGGTACAGGACAAAAAGTGGCTATTTTGGCTGGTGCGGCGGCGCTTTATTATCTCTACAACCAGCATAAGAATGCTCCCAAAGAAGGAGCGCAGGGTAAGTATTACCTTTCTAAAAACGGGCGTGTATACTACCGTGATGCTGAAAATCGTGCCCATTGGGTAACTCCACCATCAGAAGGTATTCGAGTACCTGAATCTGAGGCGCAAAAGTATCGAGAATTCCAAGGCTATAACAGGCAAAACACGGGTCGGGATCTCACTGGCTTAACTTCCAGTCCAGCGCCAGCACTTTAGTTCAGCAAAGCGTGTGTAGATGCAAAGTTTCTGAAGGATAACGCTTACGAAGCACGTAATACACACAAAATTTAAGGGTAAAAATCATGGTAGATGACTTTTTGCGAAAGGCGAAAGACTTCTTCTTAGGGCAAAATAACGATCAAGTTGATCGAGATGCTGAATACCGCGATCGCAATGTCCGCCCAGCTAGTGAAGACCCCTACGGCGACCCTGCAGACCAGGGCTACGGCAATGTCCGCCCAGCTAGTGAAGACCCCTACGGCGACCCTGCAGACCAGGGCTACGGTAATGTCCGCCCAGCTAGTGAAGACCCTTATGGCGACCCCGCAGACCAGGGCTACGGCAATGTCCGCCCAGCTAGTGAAGACCCCTACGGCGACCCCGCAGACCAGGAGAACCGCCGTTAAACTAATCGGTGGTAGATAATTCGTAATCGAATGAGTTAGGGATTTAGACCCCAACTCATTTTATTTTTGTTGCTTCTAGTGTTCTGTCCCAAAAGTTTTGAGAGATTCGTGATGTTCAGATCCCTGACTTCTTGTATACACCCGTAGGGTAGAAGTCGGGGGTCTCGCATAACTGAGATTTTGCACTATTTTCAATAATCGTAGGATGGGCATCGCTAACCCTACGAAAACATAGTGTTTCAGGCGAAGGTGGGCACTGCCCACCCTACAAAAAATGCGTTCTTGCCACTGGTGCAAGATGTCAGATAAGAGCAAAATTACCGTTTTCTCGCTTATCCCTGATTTGCTAACAGCATTTTTTTATACTATTTTACCTTAGTAATGATACAGATGCGTTGGTAAGAGTACGGCATTGCCCATTCGTGTCAACTTAACATGAAATCCTTATCAGGAGGTGATTTTGAATTAAATTACCTACCATCAAGATCCGCGTCACCCCACCCCGGCTTTGCTGACGCAAAACCTCCCCTCCCCTTGGCAAGGGGAGGGGTTGGGGGTGGGGTAAAACGCTTGTGGGATAAGCATTTGAGCTTAAGCTGACACCAATGGTCATTGCCGTGCTACTACGAGAAATCTGTCTGTATCAGCGTTTTCGTGAATTGGTATTAGGTGTGGGATGAGCTTAACGATTTTTTATTTATCAGCCCCTAGAATTTCCTCTGCCCGGTCAATATTTTGACGTACAGATGCCGCTGAAATTCTTAGTGCTGCTGTTTCTTCATCGCTGAGATGCAATTCTAAGATACTCTCAATCCCACCGCATCCTAAACGACAGGGAACGCCAATGACCAGATCCGTTAAACCGTATTCGCCTTGAAGATAGGCGGCTACTGGTAACAACCGTGACTGATTTAGTAATATCGATTCCACCATCACGCTAGTCGCAGAGGCGGGAGCAAAAAAAGCACCACCAGTTTGCATCAATTCCACAATTTCTGCGCCACCGTTACGGGTTCTTTGTGCCAAGCGTTCAATTGTGGCTGCATCCAACAGTTCTGTAACAGGAACGCCGTTCACTGTGGCGCAACGGGGCAAGGGAACCATTAAATCGCCGTGGCTGCCCAAAACCATCGCTTTGACATCGGCGGGTAAAACTCCTAGTTCTAGGGCAATAAATGCTTCCAGGCGGGCGGAGTCTAACACGCCAGCCATACCCATAATGCGACTGCGTGGTAGTTCGGTTACTTGCCAAGCTAAATAAGTCATCACATCTAAGGGATTGGTGACGACAATGAAAATGGCATTGGGGGAGTGGGCGATCGCATTTTTGGCTGCCTCTACCACAATTTTGGCATTGGTTTTCAGCAAGTCATCCCGACTCATCCCTGGTCTGCGGGGAAGTCCGGCGGTAATCACGACAATTTGAGAACCAGATGTATCAGCATAGTTATTTGTGCCGATAATCTGGCGATTATGTAATTCGAGTCCTCTAGCCTCCATCAAATCCAGCGCTAATCCTTGAGGCATTCCGGCAATAATATCTAGCAACACCACATCTGCCAAGTTTTTCTCAGCAATGCGCTGGGCTAGGGTACTACCAACTCTACCCGCACCGATGATGGTGACACGGGGTAAATTACACAGAATTGGGGGAGAGATAGACATAAATATTTCGTGTGTAGAGTGCGATCGTTGTTTACAGCCATCATAGAAATTAGCGATCGCTCTGAACACCAAAAATTTTTATCCTATCTCTCTTTTTACGGCTGGGGGGATGGGCGAGGAGGTGGGCGGGGATACCCCGCCCCTACTAGGTATTTTTTCCTACTAAAAAGGGGGTTTTTAGTGCAACAACCACCCTAAAAACACAAAAAATCCTGAAATCTATATAAATTAATGGTTTCATCTATCCACTTCTGGCTTGAACACCTTAGAATGATTCTTTGAAAAGTCGAGCCGATGGGATTTGCAGCCGTTTCTAGTAGAAATGCTCCCAAAGGATGATTTTTGTAATCTACACAACAGAGATTTCAGTAAAGATGCATCAGGGTGCATCTGTAGAGAATCTCAAGTAAACCTCAAGGAGTTTGATATGAACAAAGGTGAATTGGTTGATGCTGTAGCTGAGAAAGCTAGTGTGACTAAAAAGCAAGCGGATGCTGTTTTAAGTGCCGCTTTGGAAACGATCATCGAGGCTGTGTCTTCTGGCGATAAAGTAACGCTGGTTGGATTTGGCTCCTTTGAATCACGGGAACGTAAAGCTCGTGAAGGTCGTAACCCCAAAACCAATGAAAAGATGGAAATTCCCGCCACCAAGGTGCCAGCATTCTCCGCTGGGAAGCTGTTTAGAGAACGGGTAGCACCCCCAAAAGGCGAGAAAGCCTAGGTTTTGATTTAGGGAACCTTTATTTGATGCGGCAACCTGCACACGGGGGAAATTTAGCTTGGGCAGCAGCACTAGCTGGCTGTCCCCCTGATGCTATTGTGGATTTTTCTGCCAGTATTAGCCCGTTGGGGCCACCAAATAGCGCGATCGCTGCTATTGTGTCCCAATTTGGTAATCTTAGGCACTATCCAGACCCAGAGTATAGCGAACTGAGACTTGCTCTGAGTCATTTCCATCAATTACCGCCTGAGTGGATTCTGCCGGGTAACGGCTCTGCAGAATTACTTACCTTAGCCGGTAGGGAGCTATCACAGTTAGCCGCAACAACGTTAATAACTCCAGCCTTTGGCGACTACTACCGAACCCTGATGGCGTACAAAGCTAAAGTACTGGAGTTTCCTGTTGATTTGACGGATCATAGTTATTTGTCATCAGTCATTAGTCATTTGTCACTTGTCCCTAACGAAGGACAAATGACGAAGGACAAAGGACTGTTACTCAATAATCCTCATAATCCAACAGGAAAGCTTTTTTCGCGGGAATCAATTCTGCCTTACCTAGAGCAGTTTGCTTTGGTGGTGGTGGATGAGGCGTTTATGGATTTTTTGCCTCCTGATGAGGAACAAAGTCTAATTTCGCTTGTACAGGAACATGCGAATTTAGTAGTGTTGCGATCGCTGACAAAATTTTACAGTCTGCCTGGGCTAAGACTGGGATATGCGATCGCTCACCCCGACCGTTTATCTCAATGGCAATTGTGGCGCGACCCCTGGCCGGTAAACACGCTGGCGGCTGCAGCTGCAATTGCGGCAATTGAGGATAGGGAGTTTCAACAGCAAACCTGGTTATGGCTACCACCTGCACGAAACCAACTCTTTCAGGGTTTAGCCACTATCCCAGGATTGCAACCAGCAACAAGCGCCGCTAACTTTTTACTGGTGAAGTCACAACATTCTCCAACACAGTTGCAGCAAAAATTGCTCAAACAGCACCAAATTTTAATCCGCGATTGCCTTAGCTTTAAAGAACTAGGCGATCGCTTTTTCCGGGTTGCTGTCAAGTCTGAGTCCGATAACCAACGCCTGCTCACAGCGCTAGCTTCAAGCGGGTGAGTAGGGGCAGGGGGCAGGGAGATAAGGAAGTAAAATTCCTCGTTTCCAATGCCCAATGCCCACTTGCCCTGAGCGAAGCCGAAGGGATGACAAATGACAAATGACAAATGACAAATGACAAATGACAAATGACAAATGACTACGATGTCGTGATTATTGGTGGTAGTTCTGTGGGACGCTATGCAGCCCTGACTGCTACCCAACTACTTGCGAAAGTTGCTTTAGTGGAACTCAACGTCAACTATGAGTTTCTTTATCATCATGTGATTAGCGATATTGGCAAACTCGCGCAACGGTTGGATGACTCTGTTGGGATTGGGATTCATTCTTCACAAGTTGATATCCCCAACAAATCGCCAATAGCCGTGGATTGGCAAGAGGTGATGCTATATGCTCAAGGAGTCGTCTCGAATCTCGAAGAACAGAATTCTGTCGCCATCCTCGCCGCCCAAGGCGTTGATGTCATTTTCGGGAATGGTGAATTTCAATCTTCTCCCCATTTAGCATTTGCAGTAAATGACCGCCTGCTACGCGCCCGGACTTATTTGCTAGCCAGTGGTTCACGTCCCGCGATTCCAGAGATTGATGGGTTGTCAGCCACTGGTTACTTGACTCTAGCTAATATTTGGCAGTCATTGGGTTCCCTGGTCCCAAAGATACCCCAAAATTGGGTAATTATCGGCGGTGTTCCCCAAAGCATTGAAGTAGCTCAAACTCTAGCGCGGTTGGGTTGCAATGTGACGCTAGTAGTTACACATCCATATATTTTGCCATTTGTTGATCCAGCGATCGCTCAACTCCTGCAAGCCCAATTAGAAGCTGATGGTGTACGTATCCTCACCCAAACACCAGTAACTCAGGTGATGCGAATCGATGATAAAAAGTGGATTCAAGCAGGAGATAAAGCAATTGAAACTGACGAAATTGTCGTAGCGACTGGACAGCAACCAAATATTGAATCCCTCAATTTGGCAGCCGTAGGTGTGAAATGGCATCACCATCGCCTAGTAGTTAATAATAAACTGCAAACAACTAACCAGCGTATCTATGCTTGTGGTGATGTCATTGGTGGCTATGACTTTGCTAATGTCGCCAATTACGAAGCCAGAATTGCCTTAAAAAATGCACTATTTTACCCCAGACTTACTGTTAATTATCAGTGTATTCCTTCAGCCATATTTACTCATCCAACTTTAGCGCGAGTAGGCTTAACAGAAGCACAAGCAAAACGCCGATTTCAAAATGAAGTTTTAGTTTTACAGCATTATTTTAAGACAGTTACAGCATCCCAAATTCAAGGACAAACTACAGGTATCTGTAAATTCATTACCCTCCGGAATGGGGAAATTTTAGGTGCTGAGATATTGGGTGCCCAAGCCGGAGAACTAATTAATTTAATTGCTTTGGCAATGTCTCAAAAGATAAAAATTAAGCATTTAGCCAATTTATCTCCTGTATATCCCGCTTTTGCAGAAATTATAGAAAAAGTTGCCAAAGAATGGAGCCAGCAAAAATTAAATAACAATGTTGCTTGGCAAGAATTTATCGAAGGCTTTTTCCATTTCCGCCGTGATTGGAATTTTTAGTTTGTCATTTATTATTTGTTATTTGTCATTGGTCATTTATCATTATGTCATTCTTCTTGTCCCAATCCCTAATCCCCAATCCCCATTGCCCCTTATCCCCAGCTACGGTGTGTTGATTTTTTTCTCATGCAGAGGCGCGGAGGAGGAGGGGAGTTTGGGTTTTGTTTGCACGTTTATACCGATCGCTTTGGCGTTTGTTACTTCTGTCTTCACGTTTGTTGCTTCTGTGAACCCATTCATAAGTTCTGTTTAAGCGTTTGTCGCTAATGCATAAACGGATGTTGAAAACGTGTACCCATTCATAAGTTCCGTTTAAGCGTTCGTTGCAAATGTATAAACGGATGTTGAAAAAGTGAAGGCGTTTGTTAGTTTTGTTTTCCCGTTTGTTGCAAACGTGTTCGCGTTTATGAGAAATGCGTAGACATTCAGGGGAAATGTGGAAGGCGATATCTATGACGGGCGTAGCTACAGCACTTTTGAGCAAAGATTAATTAGGGTGATCGCACAGAGTACCTGTCTTCCCTAAGGGTAGGGCGATCGCACTTTGAATATACAAGGGTGCGTTGTCGCCAAGCAACGCACCTTGAATTGTTGACGGTGCGTTAAGCTTCGTGATAACGCACCCTACGGGTTAATCTACTCCTTCGATTGGCGCGAAACCTTGGCGCTGGATGTTTTCTGTGACTGTGCGGGGTTCGAGGAATTGCAAGAGGTAATCAGGGCCTCCGGCTTTGGAACCTACACCAGAAAGATTGAAGCCACCAAAGGGTTGTCTTCCGACGATCGCTCCGGTAATATTGCGGTTAATGTATAGATTGCCGACTGCAAAATCTGTCTGCGCCTGTTGAATGTGGGAAGGTGTACGAGAATAAAGTCCCCCGGTTAAAGCGTAGTTCGTACCGTTGGCGACTTCTAAGGCTTCTTGGAAGTTCTTGACTCGAATGACTGCTAAGACAGGGCCAAAAATCTCTTGTTGGGCAATTATCCCATTGGGTGGCACTTCACTAAAGATGACTGGCCCAACAAAATAACCTTGTGGTGGTGCTGGTAACTCTAGCGCTAGTTGTGATTCTGCCTTGCCTTTCTCAATATACTCAAGAATGCGCGAGCGTGCATTAGCATCAATCACCGGGCCGACTTGAGTACTGGGTAACTCTGTCTCGCCAATATTCAGCGATTTTGTTGCTTCCACCAATCGCTTGACAAAGGTGTCATAAATTGGTTCCAGGACAATTACTCTGGAACAAGCTGAACATTTTTGTCCGCTATAACCAAAAGCCGATTGCACCACCCCAATCACGGCTTGATCTAAATCAGCACTTTCATCAACAATAATCCCATTCTTGCCGCCCATTTCCGCAATCACCCGTTTCAGATGCCTTTGGTTGGGTTTCAGCGTTGCTGCTTCGGCGTAAATTCGACATCCTACTTCCTGAGAACCAGTAAAAGCAATCACATGGGTGTCAGGATGACTTACCAAGTAAGCACCGACTTGGGAACCCTTACCAGGGACGTATTGAAATACACCTTTAGGGATACCAGCTTCGATCAAGATTTCTGTGAGTTTGGCAGTAATTACAGAAGATGTTTCCGCAGGTTTAAGCAAAGTACAATTTCCTGCAACCAAAGCTGCAACAGTCATACCACAGGCGATCGCCAGCGGGAAATTCCAAGGAGAAATCACCACAGCAATTCCTCGCGGCTGGTAAATATAACGATTCGTTTCCCCCGAAACGTCATAAATTACACCTTTATCCAACCGTTCCATTTCCGCAGCGTAGTAGAGACAAAAATCGATCGCCTCAGAAACCTCCCCATCCGCTTCCTTAACAGGCTTCCCCACCTCCAAAACAATCCAAGCCGAAAGTTCAGCGCGGCGTTGTTCCATCAAATCAGCCGCCTTCCTGAGAATATCAGCGCGTTGTTTAGCTGGAGTCTTCCGCCAACCAGGAAACGCCGCCTTAGCAGCAACCATCGCCTGTTCAGCCTGTTCCACGCTAATCAACCCCACCTTCCCAATCACCTCACTAAAATTCGAGGGATTGAGAGAATCAATTACCTCAGAAGTATTAACATACTCCCCATTAATTAACGGTAGATATGTCTTACCCAACTCCCGACGGACTTTTTGAAAAGCCTGCGCCGCCTTTTGTCTTGCCTCCTCCTCAGCATAATCAGTATCTGCCACACCCGCAAAACCTGCACCCTCTTCTTTGCGCCTCTGCGTCTCTGCGTGAGACTCTTGGATAATCGGCGCCGCCAAAAGTTCCTCAACCGGCCGATTCTCCAAATTTTGCCGCAAGAAAGAACTATTAGCCGTATTTTCCAACAACCGCCGAATTAGATAAGCCATCCCCGGCAACAATTCACCATAAGGACAATACACCCTTACCCGATAACCCTGATCAACCAAAGCCTTAGCCAGCTTATCACCCATGCCATATAACACCTGCATTTCAAAACGGCGGCGGGGGACATTCAAGCTTTCAGCGATCGCTATAGCCCGTGATTGCGATCGCACGTTATGACTACCAATAGCAGCATACACATATTGGTGATTTTCTAACAACAATTGAGTAATCGTTTCAAAGTTGGCATCACTGGCAACCTTATCGTTATAAACTGGTTGTGGCCAATGCTTCTGCGCTGCTTTGATAGTTTCTTGATCCCAATATGCGCCTTTCACCAACCGGATGGTTAAAGGATAACCGCGCTGTTTCAGCCAAGTAATCAAGTCTTTAGCATCTTGTTCGCTATCACGCAGATATGCCTGGATGGTAACACCAATATCTGTCCGTTGCCTAAACTCTTCTTCCAGTAACAGCTTTTTGAGGATGCTGAAAGTGATATCTTTGTAAGCGTACTGTTCCATATCAAAATGGACAGCCGCGCCTAACTCTTGGGCACGTCTTAAAAGAGTGCGAATGCGATCGCTCACTTTCTCCTCACTACCCTGAGCATCTAACGGGTCAAATTGCGAATAAAACGCCGTTAACTTCACAGAAACCTGGACTTTTGGTAGCTGTTCGCCATCTGCGACATCAATAGCCGGAATTGTTGTCCAATTTTTTGACGCTTCCACCAATTGTTGCATCAATTCCAGGTAGCGTTCCAAATAAGACTGCGCTTCTGCTTCTGTAATTACCGCTTCACCTAGTAAGTCGATGGTGAAAGCCATTTTGTCTTTACGCAGTCGTTCGACGGTTTTGATGACTTGTTTAATATTTTCCCCAGAAATATACTTATAAGCCAGAGTTTCAACGGCTGTATTTACAGTTGTCGCCGCAACTTGTCCTGGCACAGAATCGGGGTTAGCAAAATTCAGCATCCCCTTGAGGGCTGCGGGTAACTCTACAGATTCATCTCCTAAATATTCTTGCAAATGTGCAGCAATTTCTGATTTACTACGTAAAGCAGGCAAAGTGTCGATAAAACGAAATAATTGCACCCGCAATCCAGGATTGCTCATTGCCCAGGCAAGTAATTTATCATCCCAGCGCATTTGATCGCGCAGGGAAGCCAAAAACGAGCGATTCTCCTGAGTTGCTGAGAGAATTTTTCTAGCAATTTCTTGAGTTTTAGCTTCGTATGTGCTGCTTTGTACTTGTAAAACCACTGATAATAAACTCCTTAATTTTAGGACATGGGGCATGGGGCATGGGGCATAGTCCTCAATTTTCCTAGCCCTGTATCCTCATAGCCAATACCCAGTTTCTCGAAAGTATGTGTCTTCTATTGTGACGCTTACATTTTGCTGTCACCACATCCCAGCAACTCAAAGTTGAAAATAGCGACACATAACAATGCTTGGTGAATATCGTCTAGCAACACCTTTGCAAGAGTGATTTTCACTGCGGCGAATGGAACTTTATTAAAATGATAATCATTATTGCAAGGTGGCTGTTAAGTAGCGATCGCCAAAACAATATCTTGTAATAGTGATGTGAGTCACAATTTCTGGTTGACGTTGCAAAACTTTACAATTAGGATGGTAGACGGCAGAACTTAGTAAGTATTTATTCTCATGAATACTCAAAATTTCAGATTTAGGAGGCAAAGAAAGTTTACAAAAGTAAGAATTCCTTAATATAATGTAATTAAAAGCGAAACCAAAAATCTATTGTCAGAAGTAATGAATGCTATGGAATTTCCCTGGCTAACAGCCATAATCCTCTTACCCCTGGTGGCATCCTTAGCCATCCCCCTCATCCCAGATAAAGAAGGTAAAACTGTCCGCTGGTATGGTCTGGGAGTAGCCCTAGCCGACTTTGGCTTAATGATTTACGCCTTCTGGCAACACTACGACTTCCAAACCTCTACACTCCAACTAGTAGAAAACTATCCTTGGGTACCGCAGTTAGGTTGGAATTGGTCAGTAGCAGTTGACGGTTTGTCAATGCCCCTAGTGTTACTAACCGGCTTAATTAACACCCTCGCAATATTCGCGGCTTGGAAAGTTACCACCAAGCCGCGTTTATTTTATGCCTTGATGTTAGTGATGTTCAGCGCCCAGTTAGGCGTGTTTGTCGCTCAGGATTTACTCTTGTTCTTCCTGATGTGGGAAATTGAGTTAGTCCCTGTGTACTTGCTAATTTCCATCTGGGGTGGACCAAATCGCCGCTATGCAGCCACCAAGTTCATCATTTACACAGCCGCTGCATCAATATTTATTTTGATTGCTGGGTTTGCAATGGCATTCTCCGGAGATACCGTCACCTTCAACATGGCATCTCTGGGAATGAAAGAATATCCCAAAGTTTTTGAACTGTTAGTTTACGCTGGTTTCTTAATTGCCTTCGGTGTCAAGCTGCCAATTTTCCCTCTCCACACTTGGCTACCTGATGCCCACGGTGAAGCATCTGCACCCGGTTCGATGATTTTGGCTGGTGTGTTGCTGAAAATGGGTGGCTATGCTTTAATCCGCTTCAACGTCGAAATGTTGCCCAATGCCCATGTAACATTTGCTCCAGTGTTGGCAATCTTGGGTGTAGTTAACATTGTCTACGGTGCTTGCTGTGCCTTCGCTCAAACCAACCTCAAACGCCGTTTGGCTTACTCTTCAATTGCCCATATGGGGTTTGTGTTGATTGGTATCGCTTCCTTTACAGAAATTGGCATCAGCGGCGCTGTGCTACAAATGGTTTCTCACGGTTTAATTGCTGCTAGCTTGTTCTTCCTATCTGGCGTGACTTACGAACGCACCCACACCTTGGCGATGGACAAAATGGGTGGGATAGCAAAAGTAATGCCCAGAACCTTCGCACTGTTTACCATCGGTTCAATGGCCTCTCTCGCTTTACCGGGGATGAGTGGCTTTGCTGGGGAGTTGATGGTGTTCCTTGGTTTGGCTACCAGTGATGTTTACAGTTCTAGCTTCAAATTTGTAGTCGTGCTGCTATCAGCGGTAGGCGTGATTTTGACACCGATTTACTTACTGTCGATGCTCCGCCAAGTATTCTACGGCAAGCAAAGTGAGGAGTTGCATTTAGATGCTGTAGTAACTGATGTGAAACCACGCGAATTGTTTATCACTGCTTGCTTGATAGTTCCTATTATCGGTATCGGCTTCTATCCTAAGTTAGCAACGCAGACATATGATGTGAAGACAGTAGAACTAGCAGCTCATGCGCGCCAAGTTCTGCCAGTTGTCGCTCATCAACAACCATCAAGTCTGTATTCCAGCTTGTTTACTGCTCCGACATTAGCTAATTCTCAAGTTGAACGTTCAATTAATATTTCTGAGTAAATTAACTGCCCATTAGGGGTGCTGCAAGTAAATTCTAAATATGAGGGGAATATAGGGGTGGTTGCAAAACCATCCCTTAAATTTTTTCTAGTTATTTTTGGGTAATTTATTTTGGCAGTTTTTTCAGCCATTCCTGAAAATCACGTTCATATGATTCTCCGTTAGTTTTGTAAGCCTTCACAGCATCAAAAAACAAACCTAAACCCCAACCCAAGATGGGAAAAATTGCCCAGAAATATGCAGGGCTGGTCAACAAATTCAACACAATCAAAAATCCATTTACCCCAATAAAAGCAATCAAGTGTGATTTAAACTCTCCACGTCGTTGGGAATGAAATTTCTGCCGCTTTTTCACTTCTATTTCTTGGATTAACCATTCTTGTTCAGCAGCTTGTAGCGATTCTGATGAAACTCCTAATTCTGAGGCTATTTCTATAATTTGCTGCCGTGAAACTTCTCCCTGTTGTTGACGGGCAAAAGCTTTTTGCAGAATCTGTTGCATTTGTTCGGAATTGTAAGTCATAAAAATACCTCAAAAGGTGAAAAAATAGCTGGGCGAATTGTAGCGGTTTTCAGTCGAATGCAATACAGGGCGGGGAAACCCCGCCCCTACGGGCTTGGCGATTTAAAACTGTACCTCATGGATCTAAAAACCGCGATAAATGGATTTTGAAACTTTAGCTACAAAACCATGAACAATATATTTACCCGTTGTTACGAACTGCTGAGACACACATTTTATATCTGAAAAAATAACCCATACAGTAATTGAAAACACAAATATGGATTTATTATGTGCGTTTTTATTGTTTTATATTTCAAAATAATGTGAAAAGTCATAATATAGGGGTGGTTTAGTAACCACACCGACAATTTTTCTGCTGCTCGTGTTAGGACTTTAGCTATAGAATCCTACTACAAACAAGTGATATGTTATGGATTGTTCAATTTTCAAACTTGAGAGTGCCGTCAATATTCGCAATATGCTCGTCAAGATTAATGTACGATCCTAAAGATGATTGATCTCTTCTTCTGCACTCAGCACGTAGTCTGTTTCTACCAGCTAAACCAACTTCATCGCAAGTCAGAGAAAATCTACTGTCTCCCCACTCCAAAGTACCGTCAATATTGCCGATATGTTGATTTAAGTCCATAGAAGTAAACCGAGTAGATCCATTAGCTCGCTGGCAAGCGGCTGTTAAGGTTGAGCCATCGATACGAATACCTTGACATGTCCGAGAAAAGTCACCAGTTGCCCAAGCGTTACCGATGAGTAAATTAAAGGTCAGAAAAACTGTGCAAAAAAAGGTAGCACAAATTCTTAGCATTTGTCATCTCTCCTAAGATGTATATTTGGTTAGGTCAACCAAGGTCATTCTACAGGAGTGTATTTTTATACATTTATAGTTAATAATTTTTAACTATTGGTCTGTTCGATTAATTTTGATGGACTTAGGACTTACGTATGTGTCACAGTCAAAAAATGGTGCATAACGCTACAAAATCGTAGCATTTCTCGACAAGCGTGAGGTACATCGGTAAGGGCATGGCACTGCCATGCCCCTACACAGCGTGATATATTTTTGTACTTCATTTGAATGGGAAGCGGGATATCCCTCTTCTGCTTGGCAAACAACCGTTTGCCCCTACGTACAATCGGGATTAAGAAATTTCCGAGCCTGACTCAACCTGATTAACTCATTAATCATCATCCTCAGATTGAATTGGAGGACGCCCAGAAACGATAATAAAACCAACAGAATCTAGGCGAATGGCGGGCTGACGAATTCCTGCGATAATTACTTGGCTTAATGCTGTTTCGTTATTGAGTTCTTGCTCTAGTGCTGGATCAGAAATTCGCTCTTGGTTGGTATGTCGGGTTAAACGCAGACGCAATTGGTCTAGTCTCTTACCTAATTTTTGTTCAGCATGGGTAGCGCTATTCTTACATAATGCACTAAAGTCGGGATGCTGATTGAGTAAATCTAAAGACGTGCGACGCGCCTGATAGCAAAATTCTTGCCACTTGCTAGACTCAACAAAGTTATCAAGAATAGATAAACGACTTTTGGCTAAGTTGTAATCTCGGTATTTACCACCTTTGCTCTTATAAGGACGTTGCAGGATATTTAAGAGTGTTTCATCTTCTACAGCAGACATTGATTCAGATCGGGCATCAATAAATACACTTTCTACAATTGGCGGAAATAAACTATCTGCCCGTCTTTGCAAAGTTTTATCTTTTGTAGTGTTGCCGATATAATTTGTTAAATTTGTTTCGACAATGTAATTAAATCGGAAACCATACCACTCTTTACCTTCTCCAGAGTCCCAATTTTCGTCAACTCGCCACATGGCGAAAGTTTTACCCCGGTCATCCCAATGAATATAAGATGAGAGTGCTTCTACAAGGTTTTCGCCAATGCGGTGGAGTTTTGCACCAGGTTGTTGATTTGCTACTCTCCGGTTAAAAGTCCCAAATTCTTCCAAGATACCGGCAAAATTGGTGCTTAAATTATCTGCTGGAACTAATGTGTTTTCGGTGGGCTTATAACGCTTTAGCGCTGATACATTAGGATTATTGATTGGCTGAAATCTCAACGCATTACAAACCCAATCTTCAGTTACTTGCTGGATTTCTTGATGACGAGCATCATAATCATCTAGAGATTGAAAATATTGGGTAGCGCTTTCATCCAAAGCATCTATTTCATCTAGGGCGTTTTGTTCGCTAATTTTTACTTGTTCTTGCTCAATTTCTGTTTGAATTACTTCTATGTTGCCTAATAATCCATTTGCCCCTGATTTAAATATTATTTCTGCCAAGGCTGGTAATTTTTCGTCAACATAAAACTGGAGACTGGCAATTGATTGCCCAAAGATATTAAACCCTTCTTTTAATAGCCGATACCATGCGTCATGGAGACTATCGGGTAAATCTACGCCAGCAAATACTGTCAACTCAACTTTCAATGGACGACCAATCCGGTCTATTCTACCAATTCTTTGTTCTAGGCGATTTGGCGACCAAGGTAGGTCAAAATATATCATGCAGTCGGTAAATTGTAAGTTACGACCTTCTTCGCCGGAGGAGTCGCAAACTAGAATAAAGCAATTGGGGTCTTTTTTAAACCGATTTAAGTTCTCTTCTACTTGAGCGCGAGTTTGTTTAACTTGATGACTGGCGATCGCCCCTTTACCAAAACGATCGCCCAAATATCGGACAATTTCGGCGCAAGTTTGCATAAAACTGGTAAAGACAACAATTTTGGGCAGACTGTCTCCCGGTATTGGTCTTTTTAACCGTTGTTGCACCTCTGTCAGCAATTTAGGGAGATTGAACTTGAGGGATTGTAATTTTAAAGGTTCGCAGAGTTGGTAAAGTATGACTGTGTTGAGCAATTCCAGGCGATCACCATCTTCTGAAGGTTGTTCTATAATTTGCAGCAAGCTTTGCAAAATCTCTGCTTCCTCAGCAAATTTAGGAGTTTCCATGAGGGTGCGAACACTATCAGCGCCAAATTCCTCAACTAATTCTGCGGTGGATAAACCCTTTAAACGTGCTTGAATTACCTGTTTTAAAATCCCCAGCCAGGTACCAGCAGCACGGAAGAACAAGAGAACAATCTGGTGATATTGTTGATCATCAGGCGCTACATGACGCCACTTCTCAATTAGTTCATGGATATCAGGCGATCGCTCATCTAAATCATACTCGGCTCTAAGTGTAATATTCCGCTCGAAAATCACATCTTCTACGGAAGCGCGACGATTGCGGAGCATCCGGTGGTGAAGTCTGTAGGTATCGCTGATATGGGTACGAATTGCCCTGACAATTTTAGATGTATCGCCCGATGTTGCTTGTAAAATATTTTCTAGCTCCTGTGCCAAGTTCAGTAAATACTCGTCTTGAGCAAACAGGTTGCGGAGTTGTTGAAGATTAGTTTTCAGAACTGAGGGGTTCGCACCTTCTTTAAACGACAGGAGAATTCGACCAATATCTTGGCGTTTTACCACCCTGTCACGAAAACCTGCTAAATCATTAAGTTGATAAGTTGCAGGATCGAGCAGATGCAGCATGGCGAGAAAATCTTGCTCGTGGTTGAGAACTGGGGTAGCCGAAAGTAGAAGCAGGCGATCGCTTTTATGTGCTAGTTGTTTGTAAGTCTCAAAACTCTTCCTTTGCACAGGGTCTGAAGATGTCGCCATTGCTGCGATATGGTGTGCTTCATCTAAAATGAGCAAGCCAATACTCGCTTTCGGGTTGATTTTGTGAATATCTTCAACCGCCAGCACTGCTACCCGCTTGAGAAAGTGGGAGATGTAAAACTTGTTTTCTAATTCCTGCTGCCATTGTTGCAGTAAATATTGCGGAACTAGAACTATCGCCCGTCCAGCGGGTTCATCCAATAAATATTGACGCAGAATAGCGCCAGCTTCGATGGTTTTTCCTAATCCGACTTCATCTGCTAATAAATATCGTTGAATCGGATCTTCGAGTACCCGACGGACAACTTCCACTTGATGTGGATAAAGCTTAATATTGGCGGAAATTAATCCTGTCATTCCCCGACTGACAGCGCGCTGCGAAATTAAGGACTTGACGAAAGCAAAGCGTTTATCGTGAAAATAAGGCGTTTCTTGTCCCCTCATGGCTAGAGTTTCGATGGGATCTGCTTGAGGTAAATTGCAACGCACGTAGACTTCCCGTTCGCTGACGGCGATCGTCTTTTTATCAGGTAAGTCAATTTGATACTTACGAACTTCCTCATCCCACTCGTAAATTCTGCCGATAATCCAGGATTCTTGGCTTTCCTGGTAAATACAGCATCGAGTTTGACGCTCGAGTTTACACTGAGATAGCGAATTTAAGGGTAAGCTTTTTTCTAAGCGTTGCCCAATTGAACAAAAATATTCAATATTTGCCTGGGTATCAGATATTTCAATTACCTTCCCTATGCCCAAGCTGTTATTTCGGGAACGTACCAACGAACCAAGTTTTATCATCTACTGTGTCTCTTTCTAACTGGAGTTTAGACTAAAAGCGATCTAAGGTAACATAAGTTGTGGCAGGCAATAGGCAATCTTGTTACAGGCAATAGGCATGAAAGTCCCTTGGTGTAAGTGTTTTCTTGTTAGTTCATGTCCTAATCTACCTGATTGATTAATTAGGCTTAAAAATATTGGTTTTGAAGTAGGTTCATCCGGCTAGCTGAATGTGCAAATCTCCCAAAGTTGGTAAATTGAGGGTAAAAGTTGTTCCTATCCCAACCAAACTGTCCACGGCAATTTCACCGCTATGTAAGTCTACAGCTTTCTTGACGATAGACATCCCTAATCCCATTCCCGGAATATTGTCTACATTGCTGGCGCGATGAAAGCATTCAAAGATGTGTTCGATATCATTGGGGGGAATACCAATTCCACGGTCTTGAATTTGTAAGATGGCCTGGTTGTGGGCATAAGTAAGAGAAAACTTGATTGTACTGCCGATAGGAGAGTACTTTAACGCATTTGAGAGTAAATTGTTGAAGATATGCCGCAATAATTTGGCATCAAAATTAGCTTGTATACATTGGTACTCAGAGTGAAAGGCGATCGCATGTTGCGTTTTCTGATCCTGTTGTAGTTCGTCTAATATCTCGCGGCTAAATTCGACTAAATTTAACGGTGCCGGGTGAAACTGCAATTTACTGTTTTCATCCTGACTCAAGAGCAATAAATCATTCAATAACTGAGTCATATACATGACAGATTTTTGAAT
Organism: Calothrix sp. PCC 7507; assembly: GCF_000316575.1. GTDB lineage: Bacteria > Cyanobacteriota > Cyanobacteriia > Cyanobacteriales > Nostocaceae > Fortiea. The sequence continues at coordinate 2,440,108 of NC_019682.1, forward strand.
GCGGTGGAAGTGGATAACTTGCCGCTCATCACTCCATTTATGCCGATAATGTTCCAATAATTCCGCCGAAGAGTGGATAGTAGCTAAAGGGTTGCGAAACTCGTGGGAGGTAGTGACGAGCAGGTGAGATTTAAGTTTACTCAGTTCTTTTTCTTTCAGAGTCGCTCGCCTCATAGCTTCTTCTGCTAGTTGTAGTTTTGCTTGAGTCCGCTTGGCTACGGTAATATCCCTTAATAACCAGCGCAGTTCCACCAATTGATTTGGCTGACGGCAAATGAAAACCACCTTTACCGCTACAATTATGGGTGTTTTGTGAAGGGGCTGTAGATTCACTTCCCACTCTTGTATTTCAGAACTATCATGTAGATTTTTCAGTTGCAGATGAAAATTAATTTTTTCTTCATCCACTACATAAATATCTAAGGGTGCCCCGATTAAGAAACTCTTGGAGTTATTGAGTAGGTTAGTAGCAGCAAAGTTAGCTTCTTGAATTACCCCTTTCATATCAGTTACCACATAAGCCTCTGGTGCTTCCTCAAACAATTCTTGGTAGCGCTGACGTTGTTTTAAGAATGCCTGTTGCGTTATGGACAACTCTTCATTCTGCCGCTGCAAGTCCTCATTGGCTATTTGCAGTTCTTCCAGAGCCAGGTGGATTTCCTCAAAGACTGCGGCGATGAGTTTAATATCTGCTTTGGCTTCTGGCTTTTCGCTTTGATGTTGCAAAAAAGCAATACGCTGACGCATATTCTGTATTTCTAAAGACCAGCCGTCCAAATTCACGCTATTGCTCCTCTTAGCTATTTGGAATCTTAGCTTTTTTTTAAGTCTGTTCTTCTAAATAAGTAATTTCAGCTAATACTAGTGGTTTGTCAGTTTTGTTTTGAGGGGTTTTTGGTAGTGCGGGCCGAAAAGCCCGCGTGAGCGAGACGCTCACACTACAGTCCCTCATTTCAACCCTGACAGACTACTAGGCTGTTTCATCGAAAAAGAGGCAAAGAAGCAAGGAGCAAGAGAGAAGGAACAGAAAGGATGACTGTTAACTGTTGACTGTTAACTGTTAACTGATCTTGGCTATTATATCTGCCCATTTGATACCTGCAAGACTGGGTAAGACTACATGCGCTGCTCCCACTCGTTCAGGGGGACCGAGTCCTACCGCCCACATACCAGCGGACAGAGCTGCTTCGACACCTGTAGCCGCGTCTTCTATCACCACACATTGCGCTGGTGGAACTCCTAGGAGGTTGGCGGCATACAAAAATAGGTCGGGTGCTGGCTTGGGTTGCTGCACACTGTAACCATCAGCGATCGCATCTACTTTATCAGCAATTCCCAAACGTTCGACAACTTCATGAGCATTTTTGCTGGCGGAACCAATAGCGGTTTTAATACCCAGTTGGCGGAGTTCATCCAATAGGGCGATCGCACCCGGTAACAAATCTTTAGTAGTAATATTTTGGATAGACTCTACATAGTAGCGATTTTTACGCTCCATCATCTCCTGGATTTGTGCTTCCGAATATTGCCTATCCCCAATTATCGCCATCAGCGAACCCCGACGAGATACACCCCGCAATGCTTCGTTAGCCTCCCGATTAAAAGGTATCCCCTCTTCATCTGCAAGTCTTTGCCAAGCTAAATAGTGATATTCGGCTGTATCTGTTAAAACACCATCCAAATCAAAAATTACTGCTTTAGAGGGGATTGGGGATTGGGGATTGGGGACTGCACTTCGGCTACGCTCAGTGAGCAGGGACTGGGGACTGGGGATTGGGGATTGGGGATTGGGGACTAGGAATTTATCTCCCCCTGCCCCCTGGACACTGAGCGGAGCCGAAGTGTGCCCCCTGCCCCCTGCCCCCTGCCCCAGTTCCTCATGCAAATCAAACTCGTGTAATTGTCCGCGCCATTGCAGCTGAAATTTTAGTCGCGTCCAACCGGGGGGTAAATGGGGGTTAGCTACAGGGCCTTTTTCCGTGAATTGGATACCACCGAATCCGAAAACGATAGCTTGCCAAACTCCACCGGCACTAGCGGCGTGAATTCCATCACTAGTATTACCTCTCAAATCTTGGATATCTACCATTGCTGCTTGCATAAATCGTTCGTAAGCTTCGGTTAATTTGCCTAAATCGGCGGCTAAGATGGCATGGATTGCTGGGCCTAGGGATGAACCATAGGTAATATCAGTGCGGGGTGCATAGTAATCCCAGTTGGTCTGTAATAATTTTTGGTTGTAGGGAAAATCGGCTGATTGTCGCATGAGATAGAGCAGCATTAGCACATCTGGCTGCTTGAGTACCTGGTGCTTGTTAGTGCTTTCAATGCCGAGGATGGCTTGTATCGAGCGGGTGCGGGGTTCGTAGTCCTGTAGGTTGATGTCTTGTAGTTGGAAAAACCCCTCAAACTGCTCGATTAATCCTGTTGTGCGCTCGCTAGAAATCCATATATTGCTGATAATATCTTGCCAGCGCATTCTCTGTTTGCTTGTCAGGTGCAGTTTCTGCTCTAATTGAGTCGCTTGCTCTGGGAAATTATGACTGAGCCAATCATAGACTAGGAGTGCTTTTTCTAAATGCCATTGCACTAGGCGGTTAGTGAAGGTGTTGTTGTGAACAAACTCATGGTATTCATCTGCACCGATGACTCCGCGAATTTCATACCGTTCAAACTGGGGATTAAATTCCACTCGACTACCCCAAAAGATAGCAGTATCGAGGATCATCTCAGCGCCACAATCCCGCATCCACTCATCATCACCTGTTGCTTGCCAATAGTACCAAACACCGTAGGCAATATCTGCACTGATGTGAATTTCGCGATCGCGGCACCAAATCCGCACGTCTTCACCGTAAAAATCACTAGGTAGCGACCAGCGGGGTGTTACTTCATCACCAGTTACAGCACTTTCCCAAGCATACATCGCGCCTTTATAACCGTAATGTGTGGCCTTGCGTCGCGCCCCATTCAATGTGTGGTAACGGTAACTGATCAAATTGCGGGCTATAGCTGGTTGAGTATAAATAAAAAATGGCAATATAAAAATTTCTGTATCCCAAAATATATGTCCGTGATAGCCAAATCCGGAAAGGGTTTTAGCGGGAATACTCACCTTGTCATCGTATTTTGGTGCAGCAATGAGCAGTTGAAAGAGATTGTAACGGACAGCAAAAGCGGCTGTGCGATCGCCTTCAATTAAAATATCGTTGCTTTTCCAAACCTGATTCCATGCCTGTTCGTGAGCGTCGAAGAGTGTATCGTAATCTGGCAGCAGAGCAAGTTTATTTTGCGCTGCTATGACTGGTGTATTAATGTCTCGCGAGGTAAAAACCGTGACAACCTTCTCTACTATCACTGTTTGCCCTGCATTAGCCAAGAAGGTCGTAGTGAAGGTAGGATAACCAGGAGCGCTGCTAATTTGCCATGATGTATCAACGCCCGAAATGCCCATCTTAGCAGCCATGCCGATATCAATTTGCGAACTGCGGGTGCGACGATGTAGCCAAATACCTGACTCAGTTTTGCCTTGCTCTAATTCTTGCCAGTGATTAAAGCCGACATTTTCCGGGTAGCCGTTAATACTAGCCTGAATTTCTATCAACCCATCAAAGTTGAGGGGCTTTAACTGCAAGCGCTGCCCTAAAATATGCTGATCAGCTAGACTGGCAAAGCGTTCAAACTGTATATCAATAGTGTTACCACTCGGACTCCGCCAACATATGGAACGGGTAAGAAGACCTTGGTACAAATCAAGCTGGCGATGATAGTTTAATATTTCTCCCTGATCCATGCGGAAGCGATCGCCATTAATAATCACCACCAACGGCAACCAATCTGGGCAGTTAACCAGCTCAGTGTAAACTACAGGCACATCATCATAGACACCGTGGATAAAGGTTGCTGGTGATCCTCGACTATAACCCTCCTCAAAACTGCCCCGTGTTCCCAAGTAACCGTTACCAATAGTAAAAACGGTTTCTTTAGAGTGAAATTGTTCAGGATCAAACTGAGTTTCAATTAATATCCAGTCTGTAAAAATAAAATGCCGAGAATTACCTTTAATATCCATTTTTGTTATTTGTCATTTGTCATTTGTTATTTGTTATTGGGCATGGGGCATTGAACTTGGAACTTGAGCCTTTGAACTTGGAACTTGAGCCTTTGAACTCGGAACTTGAGCCTTTGAACTCGGAACTTGAGCCTTTGAACTCGGAACTTGACTCTTAAGCAATGCCCAATGCCCAATCCCCAGTCCCTGCTCACTGAGCGTAGCCGAAGTGCAGTCCCCAGTCCCCAATCCCCAATTCCCTAACGACGCATATGCTTTTCTAATATTTTTTCGGCTCTGGGTTTGTAAATTAGATGAAATAAGGTTTCCATGTAGCGTAGTCTAGCTTCGTTATTGTCTGGAACTACGAAATTCCAGAAGCCGGAGATTTTAGCGAGTAAGACTAACTGACTGGTGTGTAAATGCCAGTTATATTTGTGATGAATTCGCTTGCTCATCCACTCCGAAACTTCCAGCCAATATTCAGGATGAGTATCACATTGATCAAGAAAATCCAAAATTTTCTTCGCTGTACCGGCAAAGTCTGTAGGGTTCAGATAAAAACCGTCTTCTCTGTCTTCGATAATTTCTAAAGCACCGCCAAATTGAGTAGCAAATGTTGGTAAGCCAGAAATCATTGCTTCTAAAATGCTCCGCCCAAAGGCTACAAAGTGGGCAAAGTGGACATATATTCCGCCACAATCTGCAACTACTCGGTAGACTTCGCCGATGTCACTACTGGGGAGACGCATTCCTACCCAGCGGATATGGCTATGCAGATGATATTTATTAACGATGTCGTGGAGTTTTTGGATTTCTGCTGCTTCTTCTGGGTTGGTGGCTTCAGATGGATGTAGCTTACTGGTTAAGATAATCAAGTTACAATGCTCTTGCAAAGCTGGACTTTGACCAAAGCATTCAGCTAACCCAGTGAGATTTTTAATTGAGGTGATGGGAGCGACGGTTAAGAGCGATCGCTTGTGAGGATTTTCTAAATGACCAAAAATTTGCGGATCTTCGTTGGTGAAGAGTAGATCATGGATTCGTTTACGAACGTCGGGATCTCGGTCTTCTTTTTGGCTATAGGAGAAGAAAATTTCTTCATTTACTCCCGGCGGCACCATGTTAAATTTGGGACTAAATAGATCAATCCCATCTATCACATGATACAAATTGGGCATGGTGAAAGATTTATACGACTCATATTGTCCCATTGTGTCTGGTGTGCCGACAATTTCTTGATAGGATGATGTGACGATAAAGTCAGCAGCATTCATGGTGATTAAATCGGCAGTAAATTGTGCTGAGAAGTTATATGTCTCTTCTAAGTCTTGCCAATAGAGGTTACTAAATAAGTATTTTGGTTTTTCTAGGGAGTGGGCAATATTGCAATGAGTAACTTTGAGCCGACGGGCGAGGAGAAAAGCCACTAAGTTACCGTCTGTATAATTGCCCACAATTAAATGTGGTTTTCCCTGGAATTGAGCTAGTAGTTCTTTTTCTGCATCTAGGGCGAATCTTTCTAAATAGGGCCAAGCCTCAAATTTAGAAATCCAATTGTTAGTAACTTCGGGATTGTATTCACCGAAGGGAACCCGCAAAATCCAGGCATTTTCTGTACCCTGGATTTTTTCCAGGGGTAAATTACAGAATGTGCCTTCACAGTTAGGTATGAGGCGGGTGAGGATAATTACGTGGGGTTTTATACCTAATAAATCAAGTCCAGCAAGTTTGATTTCTTCACGCAGTTGGTTTTCTAAGCTGCGGGCTTGTTCTAGGACATAGATCACTTGACCTAGGGTTTCATCTCTTCCTAACACGCCTGCTTGCGCCACCCAACCGTGGATAGAAATTAGGACGACGCGAAAGATGGCGGGGATGCGAGAAACAAATGCTTCCAAGATAGCAGGTTGCGGGTTGTCAATCAGTTTTTCGAGGAGTTGTAAGGTTTCGCAGATGCGGGAGGCTGTATTTCCCCAACCTGGTTCAAAGCCTAGTTGTTGCAGGTGAAAGTTAAAGTTTTTATGGGGTTCATCATCAGGTTGTTCGCTGAGAAATCTGATGGCTTGGCTGATTTGCTGGGCTAGATGAGTCCCTGATTTAATGCGATCGTTTATTAGTAGGGGAACGCCATCATAGTGTAATTTATGTAGTAAATCAAATAATATATTTAAGCAATATTGCGGGTCAGTCAACACTTGAGAACACAAATAACGATTGAGGAAGGCTAGACCTTGTCCAATATTGCGGGGGTCGCTAACTGATGGAGAATCCTTGTAGAAGGCGCTGAGGTCGATTTCGAGAATATTGGGTTGGTAGGAGTTGACTAAGCGATCGCTCACATCCAGGTATGCCTGGGGTGGCATCAAATCAAACTTAGTCAAGTCTGCTGTCAAATGCCAAAATTCTTGACTCGCAATCCGAGGACGGATCACCAACCAAATACTTTCCTCTTCCAGAATCATCTCATGGGTGCAGTGAATCAGTTTACCCACAGCGGAAGAGTAATAAAAGTGTTGAGGTTTTTGCGATCGCTGACAATAGTCTGCAAAGGCTTGCAAAATCTCTGTTCTCAGGAAATAACGCTTACCAGCAGCACGCAGGGCACAGATTAACTGCCCCAGAGTCGTTTTCTCATCGCTGTTGAAGACAGCTTTAACCAGTTCATGCATGATGAATTCCAGAACTCTAGTTAGGTCATGGCCTCAACTTTCTCTCCTCAACAACTCCGGTTTTCATTGGTGTTTAGAGGCACATTTCCCCTTCAATAGTAGAGAAGTGTCAACGCCCTCCGCTTCTAGCTTGGGGATGAGAAACCCAGGTGTTTTTAATTAAGGGGGAGTATATAGGGTTTCTTGGACAGGACTGACTGCTAACTTTACCTAAATTTTATTTATTGGCAAGTAATGTAAGAATATTATAAAGAAGATCAGGGGATCACATCAATCTACTGATTATTGAGTTTTTTTCTCTTGACAATGTAATCTATAAGTGCGTAGTATTCTTTTTGTGCGTATATCGAAAAGCTAAATAACAACATCAGAGAGATTTCAGACCTGATTCGTTCGATATGACTCATTTTTGCACAGAGATCGCAACGTAATAATCAGCGGTTTTCAATTAGCACTCAGGAATTCGGGGTAAATAAAGAACTGGCATTCACCAAATACATCACTTGACTTTGGTTGGTGAAAGTCTCTGATATCTAGTGAAATCTTGGAAACAAGAATCCTAGTCACTGAGGAATAGAGAATGGGTAATAACCGTGAAAATCATCAATTACTAAGACCACAGCCATCTAACTAGTAGTCTGTCAGGGTTGAAATGAGGGACTGTAGTGTGAGCGTCTCGCTCACGCGGGCTTTTCGGCCCGCACTACCAAAAACCCCTCAAAACAAAATTGACAAACCACTAGTGTTCTGTCCAATTAATTTCGATGGTTAGAGAGACGCGATAAATCGCCGTCTCTAAGGGGTTTTGATGACAAACCAATCAGAACTTATGGGATAGACCACTAGCAACGAGCCAGAGTTTGTTTGCTAACGACGACTGAAAATTAGGTTTTTTCAGGAGTAGCAGGCCGGATAACGTTTGGGAAAGCTTATGAAACAAATGTTAGGCGTTGAGGGTAACGTTTCTTCGGAAGCGTTAGACAACGGTCATGGACTTCTGAATGATATTCTCTTCAAGTTATTCCCTGGAAACAATGACTTGGTGCTGAAATTTAGCCAAGCTTTTGAAGTGAGAGAGTTTCATTTGGGAGATCAACTCAGTAGCCACAATATATTGACTACAGCAGACAAATCTGTTCATCCTGAACAAAACTACCAGGGTTTTTACATAGTTTGTCAAGGGCAAGTGCGATTGGTGGGTTTTGATATGGCTGCACAACGGGAAGTTGCAGCAGTGCTGCTGGAAGCGGGGGAAACCTATGGTGCAGATGAGCTATTTGACGATCGCCCATTAGCTTATCGAGCGATCGCCGCTAGCACGGGTATAATCGCCTTTATATCCATAAGCAAGCTCTATTCGTGGTTGGATCAACTGACTCAACTTGTAGACTATTTGCACCAAGTTGTAGTTTCTCGGCAAACTCTGCTGTTCTTCAAAACGGCTGTAGATTTGCACAAACCTAAAGAAACCCAGCGAACCAAGGAAGTAGTTGCACGTCAGAGATTACTCTCCAGCCACACTCTCAAAAAACTTTTACCTTATTTAGTAGAAATACAAATACCTGCTGGTGCGGTAATTTCTCAATCAACTCCTGCCAAAAGTGGCTGCTTTTGGCTACGCAATGGTCAAATTCTCAGTCGAGAAAACTCATCGCCGCCACCTAGTATAGGCGATCGCTGGGGATATCCTCAGCAGATACCAATTGATTGGATTGCCGAAACAGATTTATCAGTTTACAAGCTATCTAGAGAATATTGGGAAACTGCTCAAGCCATTATCCCAGTGTTAGTAGACTCCGAGGAGGCGACAGAGGGTAGCCGCAACCATCGCCCCGTCGCCTCAACGATAGTTTATACTCAGCCGCAACCATCGCTTAATTCAGAACAGCCACAATTACCGCCAACTGAATCTCAACCAATAGCCTTTCCCCAACCCAGCAAACGCCGTCGTGCTTTATTCGGCCAACGCTATCCTTTCATTCAACAACAAAGTACTTCTGATTGTGGTGCAGCTTGCTTGGCCATGATCTCCCAGTACTGGGGTAAAAAATTTAGCATAAATATGCTGCGGAATTTATCGGGGGTCGGTCGTGCTGGAGCCTCTCTGAAAAGCCTAGCTACAGCCGCAGAAAGTTTAGGATTCCAAGCTAGACCAGTGCGGGCAAGTTTTAACCGTTTAGTCGATGAAAAACATCCTTGGCTTGCACATTGGCAGGGGGATCATTATGTAGTTGTCTACCGAGTCAAGAGCAATCAAGTAATAGTTTCCGACCCGGCTGTTGGACGACGCAAACTTAGCCATCAGGAGTTTCAAGACAGCTGGACTGGATATGCACTACTACTAACACCAACACCTTTATTAGAGAAAGTACCTGCTTCCAAACCTTCTCTAGGGCGATTTTGGGGCGCATTTTTGCCCTATCGCTCAATGTTAGTGCCAATCATCGCCGCCTCTTTAGTGCTGCAAGTTTTTGGTTTGGTGACTCCGCTGTTTACGCAGATTATTCTTGACCAGGTGGTGGTACAAAAAAGCTTAAGCACCTTACATGTGTTTGTCATCGGTTCGCTGTTATTTAGCCTTTGGCGCATCGGCTTGGTCAGCATTCGTCAATACATGCTGGACTATTTTTCTAACCGTGTAGACTTGACTCTGATTAGTGGCTTTATCACCCATGCGTTGAATTTACCCCTAGAGTTTTTTGCTACGCGCCATGTCGGTGACATCATCACCCGCGTGCAAGAAAATCAGAAAATCCAGTTGTTTCTCACCCGTCAAGCCGTGGGTGCTTGGTTAGATGCTCTGATGGCAATTGTCTATGTCGGGCTAATGTTCTATTACAACTGGCAGTTAAGCTTATTAGTCTTGGCATTACTACCACCGATTATCCTGTTAACTGTGTTTGCTAGCCCGATTTTACGCCAAGTTTCGCGGGAAATCTTTAATGAAGCTGCCAAACAAAACTCCTCTTTAGTGGAGATGCTCACCGGAATTGCTACCGTTAAGGCTGCAGCAGCAGAAAAAGAGTTGCGCTGGCTGTGGGAAGACCATTTGACAAGTACAGTTAACGCTCAATTTCGGGGTCAGAAATTGGCACTTGGCTTACAGGGAATTAGTGGGTTAATTAATACTTTGGGTAGTACAGCATTGTTGTGGTATTCATCGACATTGGTGATTCAAAACCAGCTGAGTATTGGTCAATTGGTGGCATTCAATATGCTCATTGGTAACGTTATCGGCCCAGTTTTATCGCTGGTTGGTCTTTGGGATGAATTGCAAGAAGTGATGGTTTCTGTGGAACGCCTGGATGACATCTTTAATGCTCAACCAGAAGAAACTCCCGAACAATCAATGCTAGTTCTGCCCAAGTTGCGGGGCGAGGTGGAGTTTGAAAATGTCACTTTTCGCTACAATCCAGATGATGAGCGGAATATCCTGCAAAATATTTCTTTTGTAACTCATCCTGGTCAAACGATCGCTATTGTCGGTCGTAGTGGTTCTGGCAAGAGTACTTTAGTCAGTCTACTACAAGGTTTATATCACCCTACCAAGGGCAGAATTTTGGTAGATGGGCATGATATTCGCCATGTTTCCCCGCAGTCTTTACGTCGTCAATTAGGGGTAGTGCCCCAAGAGTGTTTTCTGTTTTCTGGCACGATTTTAGAAAATATCACTCTTTATCGCCCAGAATACAGTTTAGAGGAGGTAATTGAAGTTGGGAAGTTGGCAGAAGCACATGCTTTTATCCAAAGTTTGCCGCTAGGATACAACACAAAAGTGGGTGAAAGGGGTTCGACTCTATCAGGGGGACAGCGACAAAGAATTGCGATCGCTCGTGCTATTTTAAGTAACCCCCGAATCATCATCCTCGATGAAGCCACCAGTTCTCTCGATACGGAATCAGAGCGGCGTTTTCAGCAGAATTTACAGCGGATCAGTCGCGATCGTACCACATTTATCATTGCTCACCGCCTCTCAACTGTGCGAAATGCTGACACCATTCTGGTGATTGATCGTGGGATCATTGTTGAGCATGGCACTCACGAGAATCTCATTGCACTCCGAGGTCTTTATTATCATCTCGCACAGCAGCAAATTGATGTTTAACAGTTAATAGTTAATACGCCCCACCCGCGCTGTCGCGCACCCTCCCCAAGGCATCGAGTAGGGTTGACCTCACTAGAGCAGGAAATGCTCTAGCAGTTCTTCCTGATTTAAAATCACATTTTTGTGAGAATCTTTACTCTATTAGGAATTACACAAATGACATATTCTTTTCGCAAAAGTCAACAGTCTAAAGTCCAAAATTTCGATTCTCAAGTGAAAATTTAAACTTCTATAAACCTATAATCAAAAAAATGCCAACTTGGCTAAACTACTAGTAAATAAGAAGTATTCTGTATATATACATTCGCAACGCATTATCCAAATACCCAGACATTTTTCATAACCTATTGCCATCAGTGAACAGTTATCAACTCAAAACACTGATAACTGTTCACTGATAACTGATAACTGATACTGCGCCATACATTAGTTACGAGCTAGCAAAAGGAACTCAATATGAAGACTTTTTATGGAGGTACAGATACTTCCGTAAAATCTGTAAATGTAACTCCTAAAGAGGAGGCTGTTGATGTTCACCAAGCGAGTCTACCTGCTGCTACCCAAACAGGTAACTGGTCTACATCGTTACAAACAGTGCTGGACTATCCACCGTCATCACTTCCCTATCAAGTAGTTATAGGCGGAATCATCTTTGGTATAGCTGTTGTAACTTGGTCAATGTTGGGATCTATGAATGAGGTGGGTAAAGCTACAGGGCGATTGGTTCCTCAAGGAGAATCGTATAAAATTCATCCTGTTGTCTTGGGTAAAATTGCGCGGATTAATGTTAAGGAAGGTCAGGCAGTTAAAGCTGGACAGCTAATAGCACAATTGGATAAAGAAATAGCGTTCAATGAAGTGGAGCGATTGGCCCAAGAACGCATAGCTTACCAAACTCAATTGATCCAAACACAAGCCTTGATTGACAAAACCCGCTTGGAAGCGAAAATGCGTGTGACGATCGCCAATGCAGAGGTGCAGGGACAAGTAGCGACGATCGCCCAAGTTGGTGCAAAGATTCAAAGCCAAAAAGAGGCGATCGCTCAAGGTAAAGAAAGGGCCCATACTAGCCAAAAGCTACTACAACAATTGTATACAGACGCAGCTGCTCAAAAGGAGCGCTTGCAACGGTTAAAATCTCTGGTGCGACAAGGCGCGCTGTCCCAAGACCAACTGTTTCAAGCACAACAAAATTTTGGCGATCGTCAACGTAGCATCACTCAACAAACTGGTGACATCCAACAAGTCATAGCAGATTCCCAGCGATCGCAAGCCGACTTACAACAAGTTTTGGCAGAATCACAACAAATGCAGGCAGAGTTAGCCCAAAAACAAGCTACAGGTAAGACGGTGCAGTTACAAGCTGAACAGACAATTCAGAAACTGCAAGTAGAAAAAACTCAGTTGCAAGCCAAAGTCCAGCAGACTGAAAAACTGATACAGCAGGCGAAAACTCAGTTAATGCAACTTTCCCTCACTGCCCCCGTCGATGGGATGCTATTGTCGCTTAACGTCCGTAATCGTGGGGAAGTAGTGCAACCAGGACAAGCGATCGCCGAATTAGCTCCCAACACTGCACCGCTGATTCTAGAAGCTGTTTTACCCACCCAAGAAGCAGGCTTTGTCAAAGTCGGCCACAAAGCGCAAATCAAATTTGATGCTTACCCTTATCAAAATTACGGTATTGTTGCAGGCAAAGTTATCTCTATTTCCCCTGACAGTAAACCCGATGAGCGACTTGGGACGGTTTATCGGGTAGGAATTGCCCTAGATCGTAACTATGTCAAGTCAAATCATCAAATCATCAGATATCAAGCCGGTCAAACAGCAACTGCCGAAATTATCATTCGTCGCCGTCGCATTGCAGATATCATACTCGACCCCATTAGGCAACTGCGAGAAGGCGGGATCAACTTATAAACCTTTAGTTAGGCAAGTTAAATCAGGGTTGCTTATGAACTACCAGATGTCTTCTTCTCAAAAAAACTTCCATAAAGCTATCAGTCCAGAACAATTAAATCAGATTGTTGAAGCTGTTGCTGATGGCAGATATTCCTGGGCTTGTGTACTGATTTTACGTTTTGTTGGTTACAATCCACTCCACTTTATTCCCCAACGAACTTATAGTCGTTTAATGAAGGAAAATAGCCAAATGCAAAACACATCTTTATCCGCTAACAGAAATACACAAGCAAGTATTCCCTCCTCTGTGAATAGCGCTAACAACCGAACTTCATCACAGGTTTTAAGCAAAATCAATGACCTGGATTATTTAGAAACATCTGATAAAAAACAAGCCCGTCTTCAAGGAGGAAATAGACCATATCACTTGGAAAATAAGACCACACAAGTCTATGTATTAGATTCTTATAGACCACACAAATAATTAATTTGGATGCAATATAGTCAAGGGCGGGGAAACCCTGCCCTTACAGGCTTGGCGATTTAATGTGGTTTAGTCTCGAAAAAAATTAACTTTTGTCATAAGTCTCATAAACAGCAATAAAGATAAAATGATTGAATTAAAAGGACATGTTATTTATCCAGATGAGATTATCGCTTATCTCAAAAAGACTATGCAGATTAAAGAAATATGCAACAATATTTTATATCAAAAAATTATAGAAAAAGCTGTTCTAGAAAAAGGCATAACACTCACACCAGAAGAAATTCAAACTGAAGCCGATAGACTACGTTATGAGCATCGTTTAGTCAAAGCCAGCGATACTCTAGCATGGCTCACAGATCAGTTGATTATTTCAGATGATTGGGAAGCAGGAATTAGAGATAGTTTGGAGAGTAAAAAATTATCAGAGGCTTTATTTACTAAAGATGTCGAAAAATATTTTCTAGAAAATCAGCTTGACTACGACCAAATCTCACTATATCAAATAGTTGTCACAAATATACAATTAGCTCAAGAGATATGCTATCAAATTGAAGAAGGAGAACTCAGCTTTTATGAGGCTGCTCACCTTTATGATATTGATGAAAAACGTCGCATTAACTGTGGTTATGAGGGCAAGTTTTACCGCTGGAGTTTAAACCCAGATATAGCGGCAGTCGTCTTTAGCTCCAAACCAGGAGATGTTCTCGGCCCAATGATGATAGATAAAGCAAGTTATATTCTCATGATAGAAGAGTTTATTCCTGCTGAATTAACACCTGAAAGGCATCAAGAAATTTTACATAAAATGTTTAAAGAATGGCTAGCTGCAGAGCTAAATTATTTTCTTCATGCTTAAATATGCAATGGGAGTGGGGACTGGGGACTTCCACCTCAGAACTCAAAACTGCAGCCTTGGAACTAAACCCATGACACATGACTAACAAATAACAAATTATAATGAATGCCTTTTGCTGCATCAGAACTCAGGAGCCAGAATAGTTAAACAATATAGAGAAAAATGCCAAAATGGCAACCCAGGCGAAATTAACTAAGTTAAATTATAGAAGATAAACGACTTCAAGAGTTTTGTTATCAGGGTCTACCAAGCAACGATAGTGATTTTGTTAAACACTGCATAATCAGCGATCGCTCAGTACAAAACAATTATATCTGCTAATGATTTGCCAACTAATTATCTCGGCAAATCAATAATTAATGAAGCTTTACATTTGCCGCATCAAGAATATTGACTACGTATGAGCGTTGTCACTAACGTACACATTAGCCCCCTAAATGAGAGGCAGCGTTTGTACATATTCTTGAACGCTCCAGCGGCAAATGGCGGGGTGGGAGAATCAAGGCGACTGGTATGCCTACTCCCACACCTTATTTATTGGAAGTTGGCGGGAAACTCAATCGAATTGTGGGTGGAGAGGGATAGCCGCCCGCCGACTTGGGCCAAACAGGGCATTGGGCAAACAGGTGAATCTTTGCCATCAGTGCCCCATTCCCCATGCCCTAAAACTCAATCGAATTGTGGGTGGAGTTTTTGATTCAATTTCCGGACTCCTATAAAGTCGCGATCGCTCATCCGGGGTAAGTCAATCTCATAAATATTACCCCAAAAGGATCAGCAAAACCATCAATTACGTTAATCTCTTTATTTAACAGATCATCTATCCTCATTTAGCAATAGAATAAGTTTGATAACTACCATAGCGTAGGTACTAAATTTAAACTATGGATCGTGGATACTGCTTTGTAATATGGCATGGCGATATCAAGAAACTTGACCAAGAGCTAATTTAAATTAAATAACCGCAAATTATCAAAATTTTGCTTACTTTAACCATCGCCATAGCGTCCTGATGTCATTAAGATAATTAGAATCGACGAATTAACTATGCGATTAAACGATCAGCTAATTAATTTGCCCAACTTAGATCATGTTATAGACCGTTCTCCTTTAACGATTAGCCCTGATATTTATGTAGTCGATGCTATTGCCTTGATGGGTCAGGCACGGAGTGATAGTTTAGCATTGAATAACTTCAATTCACACTTAAATCCCAGTATTGGGAGTCAGCCAGGGACTAGCTATGTACTGGTGGTGGAGGGAACACAATTATTAGGAATAATTACAGAAAAAGACGTAGTTAGAATCATCGCTTCAGACATAAATATATCTGGGGTAAAAGTATCTGAGGTAATGACCCGCCAAGTAGTTACCCTCACACAATCAGACTCTCAGGATGTTTTTACAGCTTTGTTGTTATTACATCAGCATCAGATTCGCCATTTACCTATTGTGGATCATCAAGGGCAATTGCTAGGGATAGTCACTGAGACTAATTTGCTACAAGCATTTGACCTAGTAAAAATGGTTAGTATCATTGAAGTCTTACAGCAACATTTACAACCGACAAGTGAATTAAGACCAATCCACCAATACGCTGAAATGCATCTACACCAGCAGATAGAGGAGGTGCGTCACCAAGCTCATTATCAGTTAGATCAATGGGCTAAGGAACAATCTGCTGAACTCCAGCTAGCTCTAGAAGAACTCCAGGTCGCTGAAGAGGAACTGCGTCAACAAAATGAAGAACTAGCTGGAGCCCGTGAAGTAGCAGAATTGGATCGCCAGCGATATCAGGATTTATTTGAATTTGCTCCTCATGGTTACTTAGTCACCGATGCCGCAGGTATCATTAAAGAGGCTAACCAAGCAGCAGCAGCCATACTTTCTGTGCAGGAAAAGTATTTGGTGGGTAAACCTCTAATCTTGTTTGTTGCTCAAGAAGACCGCCAGTTCTTGATGAGCCAATTGAACAATGAGCAGCGTTTACAGGATTGGGAAATTGACTTACAGCCGAGGGGAGGTGAAAAATTCCCTGCTAGGGTCAGGGTAGCTGCGGTATATGAACAGGAACAGCTGCTAGGTTGGCGTTGGTTATTGTGTAACATCAGCGATGTTTACAACGAACTTCGCTTACGCAAACAAGCAGAAAAAGCACTACGTCACGCCCATGATGAATTAGAAGTGCGGGTAGTAGAACGCACCGCCGAGCTTTTTTGTGTGAACGCACGCTTACAGCAGGAAATTATTGAACGCCAACGGGTCGAACAAGCTTTGAGGCAGAGTGAGAGACTCTATCGGGATTTGGTGGAAAGCCAAACAGAACTAGTGTTTCGATTTGATTTGCAGGGACGAGCTACCTTTGCCAATTTAGCA
Organism: Calothrix sp. PCC 7507; assembly: GCF_000316575.1. Classification (GTDB taxonomy): domain Bacteria; phylum Cyanobacteriota; class Cyanobacteriia; order Cyanobacteriales; family Nostocaceae; genus Fortiea. Next base: position 2,456,557 of record NC_019682.1, read on the forward strand.
GCTAGCCAAACTTTGGGTTTATCAACAGATGAGTTGCGCGGTCAATCAATATTTCAGTTTGTCTATCCAGATGACTTGCCACATGTAATGCAAAGTATTAGAACTGTGGCATCCTTACCCCATTCATTGAGAACTAGTGAGCGCCGGATATTAACAGTTAATGGTGTCCGCTGGTTTGAATGGAACCTGACTACAATTGAGAATCATACAGGTGAGGTTGTTGAGTACCAAACAGTAGGAAGAGATATCACCGAGCGCAAGCAAATACAGGAAGCGCTGCGGGAGAGTGAGGGGAAATTTCGCCATTTCGCCGAGAATATCCACGCAGTTATCTGGATTGCCAGCACAGATGCATTCCGAATCTTGTATGTTAGTCCTGCTTATGAAGATATTTGGGGGCGATCCTGTCAAAGTTTGCGTGAGCAGCCCCATACTTGGATAGAAACAGTGCATCCAGAGGATCGTGATCTGGTTAGGGTGACAGTATTAGAGCAACATTTGAGTGGTGAGTTTGCTCAAGTAGAATATCGGATTCTACGACCTGATGGATCAATACGCTGGATCTGGGATCGGAGCTTTGCAATCCGCAATGAGCAAGGACAAGTTTACTGCTATGGCAGCATTGCTGAAGATATCACAGAACGTAAGCAGGCAGAAGAGTCACTACGGCAAAGTGAAGAACGACTAAGTTTAGCTTTAGAGTCTGCTGGTATGGGGATATGGGATTGGAACCTCCTCACCAACGAAGCTATTTGGTCTCCCAATATGGGTTTAGTATATGGTCTACCGAGCAGCTCCTTGTATTCCCACAATATTGAAGACTTTCTCAATCTCATCCATCCTGAAGACCAGCAATCTTTGTCTCAAATGATAGCTCGCAGTATTGAAGAAGCCGCCGAATATGCAATTGAGTTTCGGGTCATTTGGCCAGATAACAGCGTCCACTGGTTAAATAGCAGGGGTCAGGTTTACTATAACGAACTTGGTCAGCCGCTACGAATGATTGGTACTACTAGGGATATCACAGAACGTAAGCAGGCAGAACAAAAAATCCGCGAACAAGCAGCACTACTTGATATTGCCACCGACGCGATTATGGTGCGAGATTTGCAGACCAAAATTTTATTCTGGAATAAAGGTGCAGAGCGTCTGTATGGTTGGCAGGAGCAAGAGGCTTTGGGAAGCCACGTCAGCGAACTTTTGTACAAAGAAAATTCGCCCGAACTGCAAGCAGCTTTGAAAAATGTCATGGAACATGGCTCTTGGCAAGGTGAGTTGAAAAAGTTACAAAAATCTGGTGCGGAAGCGATTGTAGAAAGTCGCTGGACACTAGTGCGTAATGCTATGGGTCAACCTACATCTATTCTCTCTGTTGACACAGACATCACAGAAAAAAAACAGCTCGAAACACAATTTTTGCGTGCCCAACGAATGGAAAGTCTGGGAACTTTAGCAGGGGGTATTGCTCATGACTTAAACAATATATTGACACCAATTTTGGCAGCATCACAACTACTAAATTTAAAGTATGTCCCAGACGAAGAGCGTTATCAACAGTTGCGAGATATTATTGAAAGCAACGCTAAACGCGGAGCAGCTTTAGTCAAGCAGGTGTTGTCGTTTGCACGAGGCTTTCAAGGAGAACGCACCATTGTTCAAATCAAGCATCTGATTTCAGAAATTACCCAAATTGCCCAGCAGACATTCCCGAAATCTATCGAATTTTCCATAAGCGTCCCAGAATCATTGAATGCTGTCTATGGTGATGCTACACAACTGCACCAAGTGCTGATGAACTTAGTAGTCAACGCCCGTGATGCAATGCCAGAAGGGGGTAACATCAGAATCGTGGCAGAGAATATGTTCATCGATGAAGCCTATGCCAAAATGCATCTCGATGCTCAAGTCGGGCATTACATTGTTGTGAAAATCGTGGATACGGGAGTAGGGATGACTCCAGAAGTATTAGACCGAATTTTTGAGCCATTTTTTACTACAAAAGATGTCGGTAGAGGTACAGGACTCGGTCTTTCAACTGTGTTAGGCATTATTAAAAGCCACGGTGGTTTTGTTAATGTGTCTAGCCAAATTGAACAAGGCAGCCAATTTATGCTGTTCTTGCCAGCTGTAGAGGCAACTCAAGAGCCAAACGCAGAAGATTTAAAATTGCCGAAAGGAAATGGTGAATTAATTCTAGTCGTGGATGATGAGTCTCAAATTCGCGAGATTGCCACAATTATCCTCGAAAATAACCACTATCGGACTCTCACGGCGGGTAATGGCATCGAAGCGATCGCTATGTATGCCCAGCACAAACATCAAATCCGTGCAGTATTAATGGATATGATGATGCCAGAAATGGACGGGATTGCTGCTATTCGTACCCTGCAAAAAATGAATCCACTGGTGAAAATTATTGCCTCTAGCGGACTGAACTCACATGAGTCGTTTTCTCAAACTGCTGGACTGGAAATTGCAGCCGTTTTGTCGAAGCCCTATACAGCTAATGAATTATTAAACAGGCTGCACCAAATACTTACAGCAGGCAATAGGCAATAGTCAAGGGTCAAGAGTCGAGATTCATTTCTGCCTCATTTCCCTGCCCAAAAAAGTCCCCATATGCTGTAGGAAATGGCTAAAATCAAAATGTTTACATCATCTTATTTGCACTTAACTTGTGCCTACTGTATCTTGTCCTCGCTGCCATCAATTAGTTGATCGTCAAGCTATTAATTGTCCTTATTGCCGTATAACGCTCAAAGCTTACGGGCATCCCGGTATTCCATTGCACCGTGCTACTGGGGATGGGTATTTGTGCGATCGCTGTGTTTATCATGAAGATGATACTTGTAATTTTCCTCAACGTCCCTACGCTAAAGACTGTACTCTTTACCAAAATATTGAACAGAGCAAGTTAGAATCCCAACAGCAGGCTTACACTCTGAGCTTCGGTGCCACTGTGAAGAGTTGGATACAACGCCATCAGACTTGGTTCTTACTACTGGGTTTATTATTTATTTGTTTTCTGGTTGTGCTATCGGGGAGATAGGAGGGGTAGGGAGCAGGGGGCAGGGAGACATATGATGTTCCCTATTGCCTATTGCCTATTGCCCTAATTCAATGACCTGTATGTGGTTTAACTTCTTCATTAAACACTCCTAAGTCAAACCAAAAAGTAGTCCCAACGCCGACTTCACTCACCAAATTGACTTGACTGTGATGTCGTTCCATGATGTTTCTGACAATCGATAGACCTAAACCAGTGCCTTCAAGGGTATGAACTCGGTTTTCTACACGGAAAAAGCGGTCAAAAATTGCTTGTTGGTCTTCTGGCGCAATGCCAATGCCAGTATCGGCGATTTCTACCCGGACTGTAGCTGAGTGATTATGAGAGTTGGATTTGGGATCTAGTTGGTAAGTGCGGATGGCTACTTTGCCACCTGCTTCAGTGAATTTAAGGGCATTACCAACTAAATTAGCTAATACCTGTAATAACAAATCATAATTACCGACTACTAGCGGTAAGTTAGGAGCAACTTCCTGAATTAGTTCAATACCTTTATCTTTAGCATTAAGTTGGTAAGTACGCAGCGTTTGCTCGATCGCTTGTGCTAAATCCACGCCATCGAAATTATAGTTGCGGCCAGATTCTAGTTTAGACAAGTCTAAAACATCGTTGACTAAGCGGGTGAGGCGATCGGTTTCATAATTGACAGTTTGCAGAAATTCTTGTCGTTCTTCTATACTCAATTCTTCGCCATAGTCGTGCAACGTTTCAATAAAAGATTTGATGTTAAATAAGGGTGTTCGCAGTTCGTGAGAAACGTTGCTGATAAATTGGCTTTTGGCTTCATTGAGTTCGACCTCGCGGGTGATATCTTGCACAGTTATGGCGATGCCTTTAATGCTTTCCCGTTGTAGGTTCAGAACTGTAGTTAAGAGAATGCGGACAGTCCGTTGGGTGGGTTGATTGAGATAAATGCGAAACTCAGCACTGTCACATTCGCCTGCCGCCATTTCATATAAAGGACGGGTGATTTCCATTTGCACGGCTGGTGGCAAGTGATATAAAACACTGCTACCAACAACATCGACTCCTTCCCAAGCAAAAATTCGTCGTGCTGTGGGATTAACCAAAATCACCTGCATATTGTTGTCAATCAGCACAGCGCCATCGGCTATAGTCGAAACTAGGGTTTCGAGTTTGGCCTTTTCTGCTGTCAGTTCCTCAATATTTTGCTCTTCATAGCTTTCTAGACGCTCTGCCATGTCATTAAAGCTTAAAATTAACTCTCCTAGTTCGCCTCCTAGTGGTAAGTCAATCCGCTGTTTAAAATTCCCGGTAGCAATTTCTTTCACTCCTACCAGCAATTCTTTAATGGGCTTAGTGATGGTTAAAGCGTTAATTACCCCTGCCAAAATCACCATTACCCAAATTGTGATAAAAACGGCGATGGTAACGTCACGGGTGAAATTTGTCGAGATGACAGCCGTCTGGTTGGGATTGATGCCAATTGCCAACACACCCAAGTATTTTTTATCAACTATCAGGGGCACAAAAACATCGGTGACAGCTCCATCTGGGGTCATATGTTGCCGCACCATCGGTTTTTCCCCATCACCAGGATAGTCTTCTGGCAGTTGTATCCGTCGTTCAATGGTGAGGGAGTTTTCCACCTCTTGATCTAAAAAAGGAATCCCCAGAAAAATTTCTCCCGTTTCATTGGCGTAGAGCATGTAACGCACACTAGACGTGCTGCTGTAGAAGCGCTGCGAGAACAGGGAAACTTCGGTGAAATTTTTGTCAGCAACTAGGGGGGCGACATTGGCCGCCAATAGTAGTCCCAAGTCACGACCGAAGCGGGTATCATTCATCCGCGCATCTTGCTGAATTGTATTCACTGCCCAGAAGGTGAGGCCACTCATCACTAGTGAAACCACCAACGTAGCCACAGCCAATAACTTAGTCTGGAGGGTAAAATCTGACCACCAATTGGCGATCGCTTCTCGGATTGTTTTCAAAGGAGCCAGCATCTTAAATTAAAGTTGTTAGTAGTTTTTGCTATAAACCCCAACAACTTAAAAATTAACAGTTAATTTGACAAATATGTTAACTGCTCATTCAAGACGCGATAAATCGCTGTCTCTACATCAGGGTTTTGGGCTGATCTGAACTGTATTGCCCTATACCCAAAAACTCCACCCCCTTGTGGGTGGAGTTTTTCATCTGTTGCCTTCTTGTTTTAAATTGGTATGGCTCAGACATCGCAGCGGCACAGAATATCTCACGCCAAATCAAACAGCAAGATTTCCGCACCAATGTTCGTACTGATTTCGAGTTGTTCTTCTTGGCTGATTTGCACTCCATCACCGGCTCTGAGTTCTTCACCATTCAAGGATGCTATACCTTTGGCTATTTGCAACCAGGCATAGCGATCGCGCTTGACATGATAATTAACAACATCACCACTTTCTAAAACAGATGTGTATAAATCAACATCTTGGTGAATTGTCACAGCGCCATCACGTCCATCTTTGGCAGCAATTAAGCGGAGTTTGCCAAGCTTTTCTTCTCTAGAGAAAGCTTTTTGTTCGTACCTGGGTGCTAAACCTTCTTGGTCAGGAAGAATCCAAATTTGTAATAGATGCAGGGCTTCCGTTGGTGAGGGATTAAATTCGCTGTGACTGATACCAGTACCCGCACTCATAACTTGGGCATCACCAGGGCGAATCACCGAGCCAGTACCTAAACTATCTTTGTGTTCTACTGCACCTTCTAAGACATAAGTGAGAATTTCCATATCGCGATGACTGTGGGTCGGAAATCCTGCACCTGGAGCAATGCGATCGTCGTTGATGACTCGCAGAGAACGAAATCCCATACGGTTAGGATCGTAAAAACTACCGAAGGAAAATGTGTGGTAACTATCAAGCCAACCAATTTGAGCATGACCACGGGCATTTCTATCATGAATTAGGTGAGTTTTTGTATTTTGAGACATAATTCAACCTCGTTTTGTTAGTTTTTTCAACTCAAAGCAGTTCAATATTTTTGTTAGTAACCTATTGGCAAGTTAATCCACAAACTTTTATTACATATAGGAATCTGGTTGGATTTTTGAACATATTTAAGTATTAGTAATTACCCACCATACTACGTTTAATTCAAAAATCAAATAGTAGTCCTATATTTAGATAGTAGTCATAACTCAAAAAACGAGATTCAGGAATCATAACTACTATGTTTGAACTTGGATATCAACTATTTAAATAGTAAAGTATTTGCATATAAAATGAAAAGTACGCACTTAAAAGTGGCGTACTTACCAAAAGTATACTGCTAACTTAGATAAAGTTGGCTTGTCCGAAAATCACTTATTTGACAGCAGCGGGCTGTTTACTAGTGGTAACTGCTGTACCGTTATTTTCCTTGATTTCTGAAACTTGCAGATGAGCTTCTAAGAACCAGAGTCTTTTGTCAATGGTGCGAGAAATTTCGGTGTAAATATCAGCTGTGTCGGCGTCACCTAAATCATCGGTTTTGCCGATCGCTTGACGGATGTGTTTAGCATAGGGTGCAAAGCGATCTGCTAACGCTGTTACATGCTCTTTGCCATCCAAAATGTCAAAGGGATATTCTGGTAAGATGGAATTGCTAGCAGCGGCGCGAGCTGTTCCTAAAGCATACCCACCCAAAGCAGTGATTCTTTCAGCCAATAGATCGACGTATTCTTCCAATTCACCAGCTAGTTCGTCAAACAGTTCATGTAACTGATAAAAGTCTGTGCCTTTGACATTCCAATGGGCTTGCTTCGCCTGAGTTTTCAAATCCAAAGTAGCTGCCAAAGTTTGGTTGAGAAGCACGACGATTTGCACTCGCGCTTCGGCGGGAATGTCGATACGAGTAGGGTACAGACGTGATGAGATTGTGTTCTCGCTCATGATTCTACCTAATGGCTGTAACAAATGACTCTATAGATAGTAGCGTTAGTAGGCGGCTGTCCGAAACTCTCTGGCGATAGATAGTCGTCATTTAGCTAAGAATTCCCGCGACAGATGGAATAAATGGTTGAATGTGCTATATTTTGGCTGTTTTTAAGCGTAAGTCCCGTAGTGACTTGTGGTCAGATTACCAACCATTTTTCTATTTTTAGGTTTTGAAAATCAATATAATCAGCAACTTTGTTTGTTACCAAAGTCAGATTATTTACATGAGCGATCGCGGCATAAAAAAAGCTAATGAATTACTACGTAATCTATGACGGTAATTGTAATCTTTGCGTCACCCTGGTGCAATTACTAGAAAATCTAGATCAGGGTAAACTATTTCGTTATTACCCCATGCAAGATGAACAGAAACTTAAACAATGGGGTATCACACCCCTAGATTGCGAACAAGGAATGATATTGATTAATGGTAATGCACCGGAAAGACGCTGGCAAGGCAGTAATGCAGCCGAAGAAATTGGGCGATTATTACCAGTGGGCAGTATATTTGTAGACGCTTATCGAGCATTACCGGGGATGAAATGGGTAGGCGACAAATTTTACGCCCAAATCCGTGATCATCGTTACACACTCTTTGGTGAGCGTTCCAGTACCTATCAATCAGCATACTGTGCTGACGGTAGCTGCAAGGTAGATAATCAAATATAGCAATCTTCAATCTGATCAAAGAATCCGTACACTTTAATCTTAAGTGTAGGGTGGGCATTGCCCACCAAAACCCGGATGTGGTGGGCAATGCCCAACGCCACTCCTCTCAACGCGGGAAACCCGCGCACGAGGGTGGCTCCCCTACATGTATTTCAGAAATCAAATATGAGTCCTATATATAAGTAATACTCAGACCTTTGATCAAAAAGCGTCAATCACTGAGTTTATTAAACACCTCTAAAATCTGATGGCAAATCTGTATGGTAAAGCGCAATTACCCCAGAAACAGCATTACTAGATTTAGTACAATCGAAATGATAGAGACGCAAAATTTCGCGTCTCTAAGTAGTTAATCTATAGGACTAGTATTTGATTTTTGAAGTATTACGTAGGGTGGGCAATGCCCACCATATCCTGGGTTTTGGTGGGCAATGCCCACCCTACTACAAATACTTAGATTTTTTCAAAACTCAAATCGGATTCCTATATTAGTGGGTTACTTTACCCATACCTGCTAAATCTAGAATTTGGGGAATCAAATCTTCTCGCTTCACCGCCATCATGTGGACACCCTGACATAATTGCTGTGCAATTTGCACTTGCTCGGCGGCAATTTTTACCCCTTCTGCAAGCGGCTCTTTGGCTTTTGCTAATCTATCAATAATGTGTTGGGGAATATTGACACCCGGAACGACTTTATTAATAAACTGGGCATTTTTTGCCGATTTCAACAGAAATATTCCTGCTAAGATTGGTTTTTTATGAACAGAAGCTATGTTGTCCATAAACTTTTCTAGTCGGTCAAAATCTGTAATTAATTGACTTTGAAAAAACTGCGCTCCGGCTTCAATTTTGCGTTCAAATCGACTTTGCAAACCTGACCAACTGGCACATTGCGGATCTACCGCAGCGCCAGTAAATAAGTCCAGCGCGCCATCAGTTAAAAGTTGTTCGTTGTGGTCAACTCCCTGATTCATTTTTCTGATTAGTTGCAGCAGTCGGACGGCTTCTAAGTCAAACACGGCTTTAGCATCGGGGTGATCGCCTGCTTTGACTGGGTCGCCTGTCAACGCTAAAATATTCCGGATACCCAAAGCATGAGCGCCCATCAAATCTGCTTGTATACCAATTCGGTTGCGATCGCGGCAAGCAATCTGACAAATCGGCTCAATGTCATTTTGCAATAAAATTACTGAGGCCACCAACGAAGACATCCGCAACACAGCACGGCTACCATCGGTAATATTGACAGCATGAACCCTTCCCTTAAGGGTCGCCGCCATTTTAATCATGTGTGCTGGATCTCCCCCTTTCGGGGGTGCAACTTCTGCTGTAACTAAAAACTCACCCGCCTGTGCGGCTTGGCGAAAGTTATTCAAGACCGTAGTGCTTTTTATGTCAGGCATAAGATCATAATTTACGGATTTATTTCAGGGTATAACAATAATCAGTTATCAGTGAACAGTGAACAGTAACAAGACTGATAACTGATAACTGTTAAAGAGGCACAGAAAAACCCAAAGCAGCTTTCACTTGTGAGAGAGTTTGGTTAGCGATCGCTTCTGCTTTTTCCCTTCCATCCCGCAAAATAGACTCTAAATATCCTTTATCATCCATCACTGCCTGATATTTATCTTGAATTGGTTTGAGAGCATTAATTGTCGTTTCTGTCAATAGTGGTTTGAATTGTCCCCAGCCCATATCTTGACACTCAGCTACTACCTCTGCCTTGGTTTTCCCGGAAAGTAGCAAATATAACGTTAATAAGTTATGACACTCTGGACGTTCTGGATCGTCGAAAGTCAAACCACGAACCGGATCAGTTTTACAGCGTTTAATCTTATTGGTAATCTGCTCTGGTGTATCGAGCAAATTTATCCGGCTTAATTCTGACGGATCAGACTTGGACATTTTGCGTGTGCCATCAGTCAAACTCATCACCCTTGCGCCTTCCTTACGGATGAGAGGTGCTGGTAACTTCAGTACTGGCTGATCTGGTTTAGCGAATTGATGATTAAATCTGTTGACAATATCCCGTGTCAGTTCCAAATGTTGCTTTTGGTCTTCACCTACAGGCACTTGATCCGCTTGATAGAGTAAGATATCAGCTGCCATTAGCACTGGATAGTCTAACAAACCAACGCCGACATTTTCACCCTGCTTGACAGCCTTTTCTTTAAACTGGATCATGTCTTGCAGCCAGTTTAAAGGTGTGATGCAATTGAGCAACCAAGTCAGTTCACTGTGTGCCGGGATGTGGGATTGAACAAAAATATTGGAGTGATTTAAATCAATCCCACAAGCTAGATATAGAGCTGCGATATTATAAGTATCTGCTGCTAAAGTGGCTGGATTATGCGGTACGGTAATTGCGTGTAAATCCACCACACAAAAGTAATTATCATACTGGTCTTGAATTTCTACCCAGTTGCGAATTGCTCCTAAATAGTTGCCTAAATGCAGATTACCAGTTGGTTGAACTCCGGAAAGAACACGCTGTTTACCCATAAATTTGTAATTTGTCATTTGTCGTTTGTCGTTTTTCAGGAGTTAAGAGTTAGGGGTCAGGAGTTATTTCTCCTTTGTCCCAATCCCCAATCCCCAATCGCTGGTCACTGAGCGCAGCCGAAGTGCAATCCCCAATTCCCCATTCCCAATTTACTTTCAGTTACAAAAGTCGATAAAAGTTTAACTCTTGTCAGAACGAGTAGCAGTACCCTGAAGATTAAGTAACTTTTTTACTCCGGGGTGTGCGCTGATGAGAGCCTTACTACTCTGGCCGATAATGCCCAATTCCTTCTGGTCTTATCAAGAGACACTTGATCTGGCAGGTTTACGCTCCACGAATCCGCCGTTGGGATTAATTACCGTAGCGGCAATGCTGCCTAAGGATTGGGAAATTAGATTTTGCGATCGCAATGTCCATTTAGAAACAGATGATGATTGGGATTGGTGTGATTTGGTAATCATCTCTGCGATGATTATCCAAAAACAAGATTTGAGAGAGTTAATTCAAAAAGGGATTGCATTAGGTAAAAAGGTAGCAGTAGGTGGGCCTTTTCCTACCTCAGTACCCGAATTTGCCCTAGATGCAGGAGCTGACTATCTCATTTTAGATGAAGGTGAATGCACTATCCCCATGTTTTTAGAGGCTCTGGCACGGGGAGACGAACGAGGTATTTTCCGTTCTCCAGAAAAACCGGATGTCACCCAAACACCAATTGCTAGGTTTGACTTGCTAGATTTAGATGCTTACCTAGCAATCACAGTCCAATTTTCCCGTGGGTGTCCGTTCCAATGTGAATTTTGCGACATCATCAACTTGTATGGACGCAAGCCCCGCACAAAAACACCAGAACAAATGCTGCGGGAATTTCAAGTCCTCTATGATATGGGGTGGCGACGGTATGTGTTTGTTGTGGATGATAATTTTATCGGCAACAAGCGCAATGCCAAGATATTTTTACAAGCCCTCATCCCCTGGATGGAAGCACACAATTACCCATTTGTGTTGGTAACGGAAGCTTCACTGAATCTGGCTGAAGATGATGAATTAGTGGCGTTGATGGTGAAGGCTGGGTTCACCCTGGTGTTTATGGGTATCGAAACCCCAGACACAGACAGTCTACTGGGAATTCACAAAGTCCAGAATACACGCAAAGACTTAATCGAATCTTGCCACAAAATTACCAGGGCAGGATTGCAAATTATGTCTGGTTTCATTATGGGCTTTGATAACGAACGTCCAGGTGCAGGACGACGGATTCAGGAATTTATTGAAGAGACTGGCATACCCCAAGGACAGTTTAGTCTGCTGCAAGCGTTGGAAAACACCGCCATGTGGAATCGCTTACAGCAAGAAGGACGATTATTTGACGGGATGAGTACATTCCATCAAGGTGCAATTATGAACTTTACACCGACGCGCCCGGTAGAGGAAATTACAGAGGAATACATTGAAGCCTTCTGGAATATCTATGAACCACTGCCTTACTTGAAGCGCACCTACCGCCATTTTAGGATGATGAACGGGTGGCGGGGTAAAAGTAAGCGTCCGATTACTGGGACGGAAATCCGTTTATTTGCCTCAATTTGCTGGCGACAGGGTGTATTGCGTCCGACAAGGTGGCGATTCTGGTGGCAATTAGTAGCGATCGCCTTTACTAAACCCGCTTTGTTATATGATTACTTAACAACCTTGGGCGTCGGCGAACACTTCTTCAGCTTCCGCCATGAAGTCAGGGCCCAGTTACAAGCAAAATTGGCATCACTAAAACAAACAAAGCAAGAACAGGAGAATCAAGCAGCTATTTATCAGCTAGAATCTGTTAATTAAATTTGGGATTTTGAATTTTAGAGAATTATCAATTTACTTAGTGTGTTAGTGTAGTCTAGCGCACTTTTTTAACTCTATACTGGTGTGGCAAGGCTAAATGGAAAGACCCTTTTAAAACATCCTCTGATATATGTTGGGTTACGCAAAGCCTCCACCCAACCTACGTTTATTATTATAAAAATGCGTGAACTTTACCCACTCATCGAACCTTATCAAGAAGGTAAACTGCAAGTTTCTGAACTACATACAATTCATTTTGAAGAGTCAGGTAATCCCCAAGGTAAACCCATAGTTTTGCTACATGGTGGTCCCGGTGGTGGATGTCCGCCGTTTTATCGACAATATTTCAACCCTAAGAAATGGCGATTAGTAATGTTTGACCAACGTGGGTGTGGTCAAAGTACACCTCATGCCGAATTGCGAGAAAATACAACCTGGGATTTAGTTAATGATATTGAAAAAATCCGAGAAAATTTAGGAATAGAAAAGTGGTTTGTTTTCGGCGGTAGTTGGGGAAGTACCCTATCATTAGCCTATAGTCAAACCCATCCAGAACGCTGCACAGGATTAATTTTACGTGGCATATTCATGCTACGCCAAAAAGAATTACGCTGGTTCTACCAAGAAGGTGCTAGCTATATTTTTCCTGATGCTTGGGAAGCATATCTTAAACCAATTCCCACTGATGAACGTGACGATATGCTCACAGCTTATTATCAACGCTTGACTAACCCAGACCCAGAAGTCAGACTCACTGTAGCCCGTGCTTGGTCAGTTTGGGAAGCAAGTACTAGTAAACTGTTTCCAGATACAGCCCTAATGCAGAATTTTGGTGAGAGTGAATTTGCTGAAGCATTCGCCAGAATTGAATGTCATTACTTCATCAACAAAGGATTTTTAAAATCAGACGATCAACTACTTGCAAATGTTGATCGTATCCGTCACATTCCGGCTGTAATTGTTCAAGGTCGCTATGATGTCGTATGTCCGATGATATCAGCTTGGGAATTACATCGTGCTTGGCAAGAAGCAGAATTTATTGTTGTTTCTGATGCTGGACATTCCATGAGTGAACCAGGAATTCGCAGCGCTTTAATTGAGGCGACAGATAGGTTTGGGGAATAGGGACTGGGGATTGGTATGGTAATGACTTTGGCAAGCAGTCTAACCCAGGTATCTGAGTTCATTGGAGCAGTGAATAATGAAAAACCAAACACAGTCAGGGGGATTAAGGGGGGTAAAACCCGGATCTCAAAGTAACTCCGATTTGTGTGTACACGGTAGCCTTAGTAAGGGGAGGGGAGGTTTTGCGCCAGCAAAACCGGGGTGGGGTAACGCAGATAGTGATGGTAAGTGAGTGAATTCAAAATCACGTTTTGACAAGGGTTTCACGTTAAGTTGACACCAGTCCCCAACCCCTAGTGGTTTGTCAATTTTGTTTTGAGGGGTTTTTGGTAGTGCGGGCCGAAAAGCCCGCGTGAGCGAGACGCTCACACTACAGTCCCTCATTTCAACCCTGACAGACTACTAGTTCCCAGTCCCTTTTACTTTTTATGCTTATTTGGCACGATGTCGTTGAAATCAGTTAATGATATTTTAATTGTTCTAAAAAAGCAGCCTCAATGGCAGGAACAGCCGTTACAAAGCTTGCTGCAGTGCTGGACAGAAATCGTTGGTGTAGTAGTTGCTACACATACTAGACCATTATCAATTCAGCGTGATGTTTTGCGGGTAGCGACTTCTAGCGCTGCTTGGGCGCAAAATATGACCTTTGGACGCCAGAAGTTGCTTGTAAAGTTGAATGAAAAGCTACCCTCACCTTTAGTAGATATTCGCTTTTCTACAGCAGGTTGGCAGCAGCCACCGGATCAGCAACAGATGGAATCGACTGTTTTGCCTTGTGAGCATCCCAGCTATCTCGGTAATTTGAATAGCGATCGCCACGATGATACTGCTGCGACGATGAATCCAAATGCCGCTTTTGGAGATTGGGCTAAAACCATCAAAGTGCGATCGCATGGTTTACCTCTATGTCCCCAGTGTCACTGTCCCACGCCACCAGGTGAACTCCAGCGTTGGGCTGTTTGCGCTGTCTGTGCTGCTAAACAGTTCTAGGGCAGGGAGTATGGGGCAGAGCGCAGGGAGCAGGGGGTAACTAATGACACCTTGACTCCTAACTCCTGACTTTTGACTCCTGACCCTTTACAAATGACAAATAACCAATAACCAAAATTTTTCCGTAAAATCATGCCAAAGATATGATACGTAAAGCAGGTAAATTAATCTTTAGAGGGATGTTTTAAGAAGAAATTTAAAAAGGTGTTTAAATTCAAAGCTTTAGTTTTAGCCTTGATCCCCAATCATTTTTAGTCAAAATCAGTATGTATACACTCTAATAATTATTTACATATATAACACAAATATAAAAACATCATAAAGCTTATTTCAGCCTGGGGATCGCTACAACCTATATAAAATAACGGGTTTTTGGGGTTATTCCGTATTTATATCTAGAAGGAAAATATAGGGACATAAATTAGCCCTAAACGGCACTAAAGATGAACCCAAATGAAACCCATTAAATTCCTGACATCTGCCTGTCGATATTGTCGTCATTACCAACCAGAGGGTCGCCGTGGTGGGATGTGCCAACAGTTGGGAGCGCCAGTCCAAGCCAGTTGGAAGGCTTGCTCTTTTGCGATCCCTCCTTTTGCACCTTCTTGGGAAACTTTAGAAGATGCTTGGAGTTTGCCAGATGCAAGACCAGTTTCAGTTTCTTCTAGCTCTTTAGCTTCAGATTTTGACAAGACGGCTTCTGCTCCTGTTGAGACGACGATTACCTGTACCTCTGAACAGGCAAAAGCTACTACAACAGTTCTTATTTAGCCATTCATATATTACCTGACTCAGTTTGTAGTCTGTTTAAACTTAAGATTTGCCTTTAATATTTCTAGTACTGTGAACCATCTGCGAAAATCGCATCTTACTCAAAGATGCGATTTTCACAATTTTAGGGTAGCCAAGGAAAGTCACGAAAATTTGGCGGCCGTTTTTCCAGAAAAGCTTGTTTGCCTTCAGACCCTTCTTGCGTCATGTAATAAAGTAGGGTGGCATTCCCCGCCAGTTCTTGTAAACCAGCTTGTCCATCACAATCTGCATTAAATGCGGCTTTGAGACAGCGGATTGCAATAGGACTTTTTTCTAAAATTTCTTGCGCCCATTGAATCCCTTCAGCTTCCAGTTTTTCTACTGGCACAATGCAATTCACTAAACCCATATCTAGTGCTTGTTGGGCATTATATTGACGACAAAGAAACCAAATTTCTCTGGCTTTTTTTTGTCCAACGACACGGGCGAGATAACTTGCGCCAAAACCACCGTCAAAACTACCAACTTTGGGGCCGGTTTGTCCAAAAATGGCGTTATCGGCGGCGATGGTGAGGTCACAAATTAAATGTAGGACATGTCCACCACCGATCGCATACCCAGCTACTAGGGCAATTACTACTTTTGGTAAAGAACGAATCAGCCGTTGTAAATCCAGCACATTTAAGCGGGGCACACCATCATCATCTACATAGCCCGCGTGTCCCCGCACACTTTGATCGCCACCAGAACAGAAAGCATATTTGCCATCAGTGTGTGGACCATAGCCAGTAAATAAAATTACGCCGATTTTCGTATCTTCACGAGCATCACAAAAAGCATCGTAGAGTTCAAAGACAGTCTTGGGGCGGAAAGCGTTACGTTTGTGGGGACGGTTGATGGTGATTTTGGCGATACCATCTGTTTTTTGATACAGGATATCTTCGTAGGTTTTGGCAGTTTGCCAGTTGATTGTCATTGGTATGGAGTCCGCTGTTGCTTCGAGAATTTTATCGCGGACACAGGGACATGCGATCGCTCATACTATTTTGGATTAACAATTATATCTAGCTATCAACATATGACTGGTTTTTTGCGATCTTCTATCTCACAAGCTTGATCATCTAATTCTCCTAGTGCAGAAATAATTACAGGAGGTCTATCAGAAAATTCTGCCACAAGTTTTAGCTCTCCTCCCATAGCCTTGACATAACTACGCAATGTAGCAAGCAGGAGATCACACGTTTTTCCAATCTAGAAACATTATCTTGTGAAATTTTTTGGCGATCGCCAAGTCAAGCAAGAGTGTAAATTGCCAGCAGAGGCACAAAGAAAAGTGCAAAAGTGCAATTTATGGAATTTCTATCCTTAAAATTGGATTAGTAATTATTCTGCATAACGTGCTGATTGCTCGTAATTATGAGCTATTGCCTCAATCTCAATTGCTGGAAACCCGAAAATCCTGACAGTCATAAATTTTGCCAAAATTGCGGGACAAAACTGATACCCTTACTCAAAAGTCGCTATCAGATCACCAAATTAATTGCATCTGGGGGACTACAAAGAACTTATTTGGCAATAGACGCAGATAGATTTAATACTCAGTGCTTTATTAAGCAATTTGCGCCGCTATCAAAAATTCCAGCCAATACAGATGCTTTCAAGAAAGCAACTATGCTTTTTGAGCAAGAAGCACGGCTACTATTGGAACTGGGACAGCATCCTCAGATTCCCAGTCTTCTAGCCTACTTTGAGCAGGATCAGTATTTTTATCTCGTGGAAGAGTTTGTTGACGGAGACAATTTATTGTCAGAGTTGTCACAACAAGGAGTCTTCACCGAAGAAAAAATTCAAGAATTACTCATAAATTTGTTGGCTGTCATCCAATTTATCCACGATCGCCAGGTTATTCACAGAGACATCAAACCAGAGAATATCATTCGCTGCCGAAGTCAGGGTAAATTTATCTTGATTGATTTTGGTGTCGCGCAGTACTTAAACTCGGAAATACCAGATGTATCAAGTGCCATATTTGGTACACCAGGCTACGCATCAATTGAACAAATGCAAGGACACAAAGCTGCTTTTGCGGATGATCTCTACAGTTTAGGTGCGACTTGCTTTCATTTGCTGAGTGGTATTCACCCTTACCAGTTATTTATTAGATATAGCCATGACTGGATTCCCCATTGGCGACAACACTTGAGCCATCCTGTTAGTGTGGCGTTAGGCTTAATCATAGATACACTTTTCCGACAAAAAGTCACTCTAGGATACCAATCAGCACAGGATGTGATTAGAGATTTGCAAACTCAACCTCATTCTATTTCATCCATAATTCCTATAATTCCAGCATTACCAACTGTCCCAGTAGTTACATCACCTGCATTTCATCTCCCGACAACCCAAATTTGGAGGTGTATACATACTGTAACTGGAGATTATGGTTGCAATTCTATAGCTATCAGTCACGATGGACAAATCTTTGCTAGCAGCTATCATGACAAGTCAATCAAAATCCGGAATCTCTATAGTGGAGAATTGCGGCGGATCTTAAATGAAGATTCCCCAAGTCATTTCACAATTAGCGGACTCAAGATTAGTCCTGATATGCAAACTATCGCTAATTTTGAAGGTTTAGTGATAACTGGTGGTAGCACTAACGGCGTCATCAAGATTCGCAATGTAGATACAGGGAAAATTCTACATTCCCTTGATTGTGCTTTAGCTTGGGGTTATGATCTCAAACACTTTTTCTTCAGTCCTGATAGCAAGTTACTAACTATGTCTGGAGGTGACGAAATCTATCTGTGGAATCTGGAGACAGGAAACCGTTCTCTCACTCTTTCTCACGCCTCTTCAGGTTGGGTTCACAGCCTTGCTTTTAGTCCTGATGGAAAAATTTTGGCCAGTGGTGGCGGTGCTGCTTGGAGAAGTTGGGGCAGTTATGAAGTCGGCGATCCGACAATTAAGTTATGGAATGTGAGTGATGGTAAACTACTTAGCAATCTTGCCGGTCATTCAGATTCGGTTTTATCAATTGCTTTTAGCAGTGAAATTTTAGCTAGTGGTAGTGCTGATAAAACAATTAAAGTTTGGCATTTCAACAGTGGCGTATTGCTTCACACATTGACTGGACATTCAGCAGCAGTTCTATCTCTTGCTATGAGTCCTGATAGAAAAATCTTGGCTAGTGGTAGTGATGATGGGACGATCAAGCTCTGGGATATAAGTATAGGAAAACTGCTTTATACTCTTACTGGTCATGCAGATGGAGTTTTATCTCTGGCTTTTCTTCCTGAGCAAAACACCCTTGTTAGCGTTTGTCGGGATCAAACTATCAAGGTATGGCAATACAAATAAAGCGAATACAACACAAGCAAGGGCGGGGAAAACCCGCCCCTACGGACTTTGCGATTTAAAACTGTATTTCACCGATATGAAGTCCGCTATGTTGATTGCTGAATATTTCAATTTATACATCTGTAGCAAACTTGCTTAAATTTTCCTGTCGCCATTTAGCATCAGATTTGCGATTTGTCCGTAACTCTAAAACCCGAATTCCCTTAGTTGGAAGAGGGTTTAATTGTTGCTGTAACTGCTGCCAAGAAGTTATTAATTCATGCTCTACGCCATAAGTAGCACACAACTGAGCAAAATCAATATCTTGGGGAGTGCCAAAAAATTCTTCAAATGGTGGGTCAAATTTGGCAATGGGTAACATTTCAAAAATCCCGCCGCCGTTGTTATTAATTAACAAAATTGTCAGATGTCCAACAAATTTATTGCGGATTAAAAAACCGTTGGTGTCATGTAACAGCGCTAAATCTCCGGTTAACATGACACTACTTTGCTGGCGGTGGGCAATTCCTAAAGCTGTGGATAGTGTACCATCGATGCCATTTGCTCCTCGGTTAAAATGCGATCGCACTCCTAAATTATTCGGTTTCCAGAAAAATTCCACATCCCGCACAGGCATACTGTTGGAGATAAATAACGGCGTTCCCGGCGGTAAAGTCTGGGAAAGCAACCAGGCGGTTTTACTTTCCACTAACTCCTCGATTGTCGTCATGGTTTCGTCAATAGCCACCCTCACTTTAGCTTCAGCACTACACCACAGTTGCAGATAGTCTGGGGGTGAGGGGGATTTTACTCCCCCTGCTCCCATTCGGCTACGCTCACGGCAAGCCTGCTCCCATTCGGCTACGCTCACGGCAAGCCTGCTCCCTGCTTCCCCAGAAACCAGCTGTTCCACCGCAATTCGCAGGTGAGTTGTCTTCCCATGCAGGGGATCGAGATTTTGATCACTAGGATCAATTACCCAGCGTCGTGGTTGTGTATGATTTATCCAGGTACGCAGTTCTTTACTTGTTGGCATGTCACCTACTTGAATAACCATTTGAGGTGTTAGCTGTTTTGCTAGTTGCGGATTTCGCAAAATCTGGTCGTAGGTGGAAATTAAATCAGGATTGAAGTTGGCATAATTTCTGACTGGGGAGAGTCCCTCGGCGAGTACAGGCCACTTGAGAGTTTGGGAAAGTTGGGCGATCGCTCTACAATATTCCTGTGGCTGCTGTGGCTGGGCAACACCAGCAATGATGATCCCTCGGTCAGATTGTAACCATTCTTGGGGAACTGGGAACTTGTACTGAGCGTAGCCGAAGTATAGGGAATGGGGAATTGGGTATGGGGAGGATGCAAAAAAGTCTTCTGAATCAAATTGTGACTGCAAATAACTCAAGTCAGTGCCATCGGGAACGGGTGCTAGGGGGTCACGAAACGGTAAATTTAGATGTACTGGCCCCCCAACAGGAGTTTGGCAGCGTTCCCATGCGTGAATGAGTGTTTGTCGCAAATAGGCTAGCATTCCCATATCTGAGGAGGGTAAGGCTAACTCTGTTTGCCAATTGGGATAACTACCATATAATTTCAACTGGTCGATAGTTTGCCCAGAATGGCAATCTCTTAATTCTGGTGGTCTATCGGTAGTTAATACTAAAAGTGGCACGCGACTTTCTCTAGCTTCAATTACCGCTGGGTAAAAGTTCGCCCCTGCTGTGCCAGAAGTGCAAACAAGTACTACAGGAAATCCCGTTATTTTAGCTTGTCCTAAAGCAAAAAAAGCAGCGGAACGTTCATCGAGAATCGAAATCGCCTCAATATCGGGTGTTTGTTGGGCAAAGGCGACTGCTAAGGGTGTAGAGCGAGAACCAGGACAAATGACGGCATAAGTCAATCCTAGGCGCTTGAGCGTCTCCGTTAAGATGTAAGCCCAAAGTTGATTAACATTCCTATAAGCGAACAGCATCAAAGCAAACTGAGTTTTCAAATATTAGGACTTACGCAACTGGCACACATGGCTTCTGGCTTAAGAGTCAATAGTCAATAGTCAAAAATCAAGGTTTTTTTTGGACTTTTGACTGGAGGCGGAGATGCTCCGGCTCCGCTGTTGACAAATCTTTATGAAAAAATATGACACTTGCATAAGTCCTAAAATAATTATCTCAGGACTGAGGCACTCAAAGAGATTGCTTTTTCTGGAAAAGGGCGAAATATTCAGTCGATAAATTAAGTAATTTTAAGCTGGGTAAGGAATTGTTAAAATCCATAAGGCAAAATTCGCCCTGATGAGGTTTATGGACTGTATTAATTTAACCGGAATTCGCGCCTATGGCTACACGGGTTATTTGGCTGAGGAACAGGTGCTAGGGCAATGGTTTGAGGTGAATCTCAAGTTATGGCTGGATCTGGCTGCTGCTGGTCAAACTGATGCGATCGCCGATACTCTGGATTATCGTAGCGTCATCAGCTTGGTACAACATCTGGTGAAGACATCTAAGTTTGCTTTGGTGGAACGTTTGGCGGCGGCGATCGCTGATTCTATTCTCCAACAGGGCGATCGCATCACACAAGTCCAAGTCACACTCACCAAACTCGCTGCGCCTATTCCCGACTTTAGCGGACAAATTAGCATTGAATTGACTAGAGCTAAACCCAATTGCTGAAGCTGAATACTGACTTTATGGGGTATGTAGCGATCGCTTTAGCACTCTGTACGCAACATTTTTGTGGTGAAGGGGGGAGATAGGAGAAATACCTAAATCAGGAATTTTTCCCTTATCCCCTTTTTTATCAGCACATCCACTACAAAATCTCTAACTTGAAACAAATTTTATACTTATAGCTGAATATTGATTTTATCTATGGATATAAAGTGGTGCATCACTTTTATCTTATAAACTATCTTAGTTATGGCGTGTATTTTTATACGAAATCAACAGTTAAGTTTTGATTTATTTAAATAGCTTTAAATCATTAAAGACATTGATGCTATTACATTCATTCAGTAAAAAATGTATTAAAAATACAGCCGTACTGGCAATGAATTTTGTGGGATGCTTGCAAACGCTTAGATAGATTTTATTACATTTCTACACACCCAATTTTTATGTGATTTTATTAACATACAAATCACTTTCAATTTTTACGTGAATTCCGCAATTGCTTGTGCTTATTCTCAATAAAGATTGCAAAATTCTTATAAAGTATATCTTGATTGCTCACAATTGTATGGCAATTTACATTTTCAATTTGTGTCTTGCGTTATTAACTGGATATTAACCTCATCAGCAAATAAAAAACATTGATGATTGATGATTATTCAGCATTTTAGTCAATCAACTACACTAGTTAGTTTAGAGATTGTTTATCATAAGATTATTGATTGTCAGAGCAAGTTGAGACTGAAAACAAAATCTGAACCTTCGCAAACGGCTTAGTCTAATATGTTCGCCCAAAAAATCCTAGTTGTTGAGGATGAAAAAGTCCTATCATCAGATATAAGAAATAGTTTACAGAATTTGGGGTATTCGGTGTCAGAAACTACTGATTCTGGTGAGAATGCTATCAAAACAATAGCAGAAACTAATCCACATTTAGTATTAATTGATATCTGCTTGGCTGGGGAAATTAATGGTATACATGTAGTAGATATTATCCAGAATCATTTCCACATCCCAGTTTTATACCTAACTGAATATTCAGAAGATATAAGACTACACAAAAAGCGACTAAGCGAGCCTTTTAGTTACGTGCTTAAACCATGTGCTGAAAGAGACTTAAAATTTGCCATAGAGATGGCTCTCTATAAGCACAAAATTACACAGAAAGTGCAGGCTGAAAAACAGCGGTTAGCATCAATTATTCACAGTATGGGCTGTGCTGTAGTGGTGACATCGGCTAGTGGCTGTATCCAAATGATGAATCCAATTGCAGAAACACTCACAGGCTGGAAACAAAATGAAGCATACGGTAAAGATTTAGCAGATGTTGTCAGCTTAGTTGATAAAGATTTAGATGAAGTGATGGAGAATTTAGCCACACAAGCAATAAAAACTGGCCGGGTTTTGAATCTACCGGATAACTGTACGCTGATTAGCAAAGATGGTAAGAAAATACCTATTGGCGATTGCGTTGCCCCTATCCGTGATGCTGATGGTAGTATTAGTGGTGCAGTTTTAGTTTTTCAAGACATTACTCAACGTAAGCAGACAGAAGCGGAGCTGCTCCGCCATGCATGTTACGATACTTTGACTGGGTTGCCTAATCGAGTTTTATTTCTTGATCGGTTAAGGCAAACTATCGAACGGAGTAAGCGACGTAATGATTATCGCTACGCAGTTTTGTTTTTAGATTTAGATGGCTTTAAGGGGATTAACGATCGCTTTGGGCATGGAATTGGGGATGATTTCTTAGTAGCGATCGCCCGACGTTTAGAGTTAAGTTTACGCAGTGGTGATACCGTAGCACGATTTGGTGGCGATGAGTTTGCCCTATTATTAGAAGATATTAAAGACGTAACCGACGCTACTAATGTCGCCAAACGCATCCAAGAGACTCTAGGATTACCACTTAATTTGAATGGACATCAAGTATTTCCTACAGCCAGTATTGGGATTGCTTTGAGTGGACGTGATTATGAAGAACCACAAAATCTATTGCGGGATGCGGATATTGCTATGTACCGTGCTAAAAGACAGGGAAAAGCTCGTTATGGCATATTTTCCTAAACTAGGAGTTATCAAGATTTATTCTCCACATCTTCCATTTCCCAATAACCTATATACTATTTGATTGTGTGAATGCAACTGAAAAATCCTGTAATGAAAAAAACAGAAAAGCAAAAGATGCTGGCTGGGGAGTTATATCTTGCCGATGATCCGGAATTAGTAGAAGATAGCAAGCGCGCCAGTCGTCTTTTAGGCACATACAATTCTACAACCATAGAACAGCAGGAACAGCGACAAGAAATTCTACGAGAATTGTTTGGCAAAATAGGCAAAAAAGCCACAATCGTCCCGCCATTTCACTGCGATTATGGTGATAATATTTATGCTGGCAACAAATTATATATAAACTATGGCTGTGTAATTTTAGATTGTAACATAGTTCATATCGGTGACAATGTTTTGTGTGGCCCTTGTGTGCAGATTTACACAGCCTACCACCCTACAGAACCAGAAATTCGTCTGACTGGTCAAGAACTCGCATCCCCAATTAAGATTGGGGATAATGTTTGGATTGGTGGCAATGTCGTTATTTGCCCTGGTGTCACAATCGGTAATAACACTACTATCGGTGCTGGGAGTGTAGTTACCAAAGATATACCCGAAAATGCGATCGCCGCAGGCAATCCCTGCCGCATTATCCGGCATTTATCTTAGAATTTGTATCCTCTAGCCAGCCAATATTGCCAGTCTGCTAGTGCTTCTAGGGTTTCGTCATCAGTATCAATAGCTTCTATTTCTGATAACT
This sequence comes from Calothrix sp. PCC 7507, assembly GCF_000316575.1. Classification (GTDB taxonomy): domain Bacteria; phylum Cyanobacteriota; class Cyanobacteriia; order Cyanobacteriales; family Nostocaceae; genus Fortiea. The sequence continues at coordinate 2,480,228 of NC_019682.1, forward strand.
TGGCCGTAAAAACATCTTCATCTTTACCATCTGGATAGACAACTTCTACAACCATATCTTTTAAACACTCATCATCTGGTGCCATTCCCAGCACTTCGACTTTTTTTGTCTGAGGTGATGATGGTGTTTTGCGTGACTTCTTTGTCCAATTAGCCAAAAAGGGAAAATTTAGGGTGTCGTCGAGGTAGTCGTACCAACCCATAGCTCGTTCTTCTTTGTCTTCAGCATCAACAATTATTTCTGTTTTAATGCGATGCTCTCGGTTTTCGTCGAGTTCAACACTAGGCATAAGATGAAAGCTGGCGTAGTATGCACTTTGATATGTATATCGTTTTGGCGATCGCCTGTCAATTCTCTAATTGCTGTTTTACCCAAGCACGAAATGAGCGAATCATAGGAATTTCGCCATTTTTGAGACTTTCTGCTAGAAAATGAGGAATTTCGGTCGTTAGAGGGAGATTAGCAAAAGTCGGTGAAACATTGCAGGGAACATATACACCTTCACTCAAGTGATAAATCTGCATGGTAAGTTCGTCATAGCGCCACACTTCTGGGACACCCAAGGCGAGATAAATAGGAAGTCTGTCAACAGAAGCGCTGGTGTAGTCTACCTCAATCACTAAATCTGGTGGTGGATCTTGCGTCAAGTCAAGATTTTGCTTATTTCGCATCACGGGTTCATTCTGGATATAAAAACTCGAATCTGGTTCCACTCCCCGCAGCAAATCTGGACGCTTACAAGTTACTGAACCTGTGCTTTTCAGGTTGAGATTGAGTTCTTCGGCTAGATTATCAATCAGTTTCTCTATGAGACGTTTATTATGCTCATGAGGCATTAAGGGTGTCATAATTTCCAGCGTTCCGTGGTCATAAGCCAGTCGCGTGACCCGATTATCCCCCATTTCTGCCAGAATTGTTTCAAAGGTTTGCCAACTAATGTTTGGCAGTATAACTCCTTGGGAACCAGCCGCTGTTGTCGCCACCATAGGACTTAACCTGAGGTTTTCTACTAAGATATCAAGAAATTAGTGAGACCCCAAATAAAAATCCCCCAGTGACGAGTTGAGGGATTTACTCTGGAACGCGTACAGCAGTTTAATAATACAATTGTACTATATTTTGGAATTTTTACTCAATCCCCATTAGCCAAAAAATCAGCATCATGACCATTATCGTCTTCGGCAGCATCAATATAGACTTAGTTGCTACTGTACCCCGCTTACCAGTTGCAGGAGAAACACTATTAGGGCATAACTTTGTTCAAGTTCCAGGTGGGAAAGGTGCAAATCAAGCTGTAGCAGTAGCACGGTTGGGAATTCCCACTCATATGGTAGGGCGTGTAGGTACAGATAGTTTTGGGACAGAATTAATTTACAATCTGTTTAACTCTGGCGTGGAGACGGAGAATGTTTCTATCGACGAAACTGCCAGTTCTGGAGTGGCGATGATCGCTGTCGATGACAAAGGTGAAAATCAAATTATTGTCGTTCCTGGTGCTAATGGGCGTGTCAATCAAGAAGACGTAGAGCGATTGTCTGATTTATTACCGAATAGCAGCGCATTGCTTTTACAATTTGAAATTCCCATTGCTGCTGTGGTGGCTGCTGCTAAAGCTGCACATCAAGCAGGTGTGCAAGTGATTCTCGACCCTGCGCCGGCACAATCTCATGTGCCAGATGAACTTTATCCATTAGTAGATATCATTACGCCGAATGAAGTGGAAGCGGGACAGTTGGTGGGTTTTTCCGTAGATGGGGAAGAGTCAGCAAAAAAAGCGGCAGCGGTTTTATTGCAGCGGGGCGTGAAATGTGCGATCGTTAAACTGGGCGCTAAAGGAGTTGTCTGTGCGATCGCTAAAGAAACTTTTTTTATCCCCCCATTCCCCGTCCATGCTGTTGACACAGTCGCTGCTGGCGACGCTTTTAATGGTGGTTTAGCCGCAGCCCTTGATCAAGGACTTTCTCTACATCAAGCAGTTGTTTGGGGTGCAGCAGCTGGCGCCTTAGCCGCTACAAAACCAGGCGCACAAACTTCTTTACCCCATAAGTCAGCTTTTGATGCATTTCTCCGGGAACAAGGCGTAATCAAGGATGAAGGATGAAGTCTGGAGGATGAAATAACACTAGACCTCTTGCATAAATATTTTGGTGTTGTTGAGCAATATTGTAAAAAGCTCACGCAAAGGCGCAAAGGCGCAAAGGCGCAAAGAAGAACGCGAAAATTAGGACTTTTGCAAGAGGTCTACTTATTTTTAACCCCAACTCCCGTATTCTGACTCCTAATTCCCCTATTCCCACGCCTTTTCTACTTCCCAATATCCTCATTCCAAAGTTCCGGATTAGTCTCAATAAACTCACTCATGATCTGTTCGCATTCATCAAGTCCCAGATCAATTACTTCTACACCGTGAGATACCATAAAATCTTTAGCACCAGGAAAAGTCCTTGATTCTCCAACAATGACTTTTTTGATCCCAAATTGTACAACCGCCCCAGCACACAAATAGCACGGCATTAAGGTTGAATAGAGTGTTGTGCCTCTGTAGCTACCAACTCTACCAGCATTGCGGAGACAATCGATTTCAGCGTGGGTAATAGGATCACCGTCTTGCACACGCTTATTATGTCCTTTGCCAAGAACCTTCCCATCTTTGACAAGAACCGAACCAATGGGAATTCCACCTTCTTGTCTACCTTGTTTGGCTTCTTGAATGGCAGTTTGCATAAACTCATCCATATATTTAACGCTCCTTGTATGTCAAAACAATTTGTTTTAATGGATCACGATGGTGGTGTAGATGATTATCTAGCAACTATGCTGCTGTTGACGATCGCTCATATTGAACTTCTCGGTATTGTCGTTACTCCAGCTGATTGTTATGTGCAACCAGCAGTCAGTGCCACACGTAAAATATTAGACTTGATGGGATTTTCTCATATCCCAGTTGCCGAAAGCACAGTGCGAGGGATCAATCCCTTCCCTTATCTTTATCGCCGTGATTCATTTATTGTTGACCACTTACCCATTCTCAATCAAAGCGAAACAATTAATACACCTCTAGTTACCGAAACAGGTCAAGATTTTATGGTGAAGATGTTGCGCGAAGCATCTGAACCAGTGACGCTGATGGTAACTGGGCCTTTGACAACAGTAGCAGTTGCATTAGAAAAAGCCCCAGACATTGCAGCGAAGATTCAAAAAATTGTTTGGATGGGGGGTGCATTAAATGTCCCTGGTAACGTAGAAAAAAATTGGGAACCGGGACAAGATGGTTCCGCCGAATGGAATGTTTATTGGGACGCGGTTTCAGCGGCGGAGGTATGGGATACGCAGATTGAAATCATTATGTGTCCTCTGGATTTAACTAATAATGTGCCAGTCACATCAGATTTAGTGAGAAAAATGGGGCAACAACGTCACTATCCTATCTCTGATTTGGCGGGACAATGTTATGCACTGGTTATCCCCCAGGATTATTATTTTTGGGATGTCTTAGCGACTGCTTATCTAGGACGCCCAGAATTCTATCAATTACGCGAGTGGGAAACGGAAATTATTACTACTGGCACTAGTCAAGGACGCACTCAAGTAGTCCCTAATGGTAGGAAAATTTATGCTATGGATCAGGTAGATAAAGATGCTTTTTACGCTTACATTTTACAGCAATGGGCAAGATAATTCGCTACAAGTGAAACTGTATATAGGACTCATATTTGATTTCTGAAATATATGTAGGGGAGCCACCCTCGTGCGCGGGTTTCCCGCGTTGAGAGGAGTGGCGTTGGGCAATGCCCACCAAAACCCGGATGTGGTGGGCAATGCCCACCCTACACTTAAGATTAAATTGTACGGAATTTTTTCAATAATCAAACCGGATTCCTATATAGGCGAAGCATTCCCAAAGGGTACGAAGTGTTCGCGGAGCGTCTCGCCGAGAAGCAATCGCAGAGTCCTTGTGATTGCTTCGTTGCACTCGCAATGACATATCATCAGCAATTTGCCTGACATGATATCAGAAGTTAGCTAACTTGCTCCGGGTTTAAACCCGTTAATGTTGCGTGATTAGCACTTCTACCGGATGAGCGGATGACATCACCACTAATTTGGCGAACCTCGCCAACTATTGTTACACTAACCTGCCCTTCATCTGGAATTCTTGTTATTACAAATATGATTAATCGCTGATAAACTTTAAACCTAAGAATAAAGCCGCAACAGTCCCTGCTACGGAAATTTCACCTTGAGCAACTTTATCCAATACGGTTTCTACAGGAATTAAGATAACTTCAATATCTTCCGTAATATCAAAGTTTTTCTCGCCAGTTTGGATGATATTTTCTGCCAAAAATAAATGTATTTTGTTAGTATCTTTGCTAGGCTTATCGTGTAAGGTGGCAATTTTCTTGACTTGTTGGGCAATATAGCCAGTCTCTTCCTGTAATTCTCGCATTGCGGCTGATTCTGCACTTTCTTGGGATGGGTCGAAATTCCCGGCTGGGAGTTCTATGAAAAAATCTCCTACCGCATGTCTGTATTGCCGGACAAAAACCACTTCTCTTGTATGAGTGATTGGTAAAATTATCGCTACTTCAGGTTTGATATTGACAAAAAAATCATCTATAATTTTACCATTCGGTAATTCTATTTTGTCTTGTCTTACCTGACACCAGGGATGTTCTAAGACCATTTTTGAACTCAAAATAGTCCATTTTTTTAAGTTGTTTTTAGATAAATTTGTAAATGTCATAGGGAGAAAAAAATTAGTCACAAAATCCGAATGTAAAAAAGTATAACAGATACTTCAAAGGATCTAAAATTTCCACTTACACTGTTTTTTGCCCTCGCCAAAGATTGATTCAGAACTATGCAAGTGGAAGTAAATCTATTTACAGTTAACAAAAGATTTCCCTTGACTATTAGTCGTGGCACAACGGCGCAGACAACAAATGTATGGGTGAGGATTTTACAGGATGGCATTGAAGGCTGGGGAGAAGCGTCGCCATTTGGTGTAGGTAATCATTCGCAATCCACTGATATAATCAGAGGCGCTTTACAGCAAATTGCGCCCAGTCTCCAAGCATTCAGTCCGTTGCAGCGGCAACAAGTTGAGCAGGTATTAATTAAACAGCAAATACCCTCATCTGTGAGAGCGGCATTAGATATAGCGATGCATGATTGGCTAGGTAAACGTGTAGGATTACCACTATGGCAAATCTGGGGACTCGATCGCCATGCGATTGTCCCAACATCGGTGACAATTGGCATTGGTACACCAGCAGCAGCAAAAGCAAGAACACAGGACTGGTTGCAATTTATGGATGTTCGCCTTTTGAAAGTCAAGCTAGGTAATCCGGATGGTATCGCAGCCGACCAGAAAATGCTATTAGCGGTACGTGAAGCAGCACCAGATACAGAATTATTTGTTGATGCTAATGGAGGTTGGAGTTTGGATGATGCGATCGCCATGTGCAATTGGCTAGCTGAATTAGGTATAAAGTATGTAGAACAGCCATTACCACGGGGACAGGAAAAAAATCTAGCAAAACTCAGGGAGCATTCACCCCTGCCAATTTTTGTTGATGAAAGTTGCTTCACTAGCTCAGATATTCCCCATCTGGCAAACTACGCAGATGGCATTAATATTAAACTAATGAAATCAGGGGGCTTAACTGAAGCTATACGGATGGTACATACAGCACGAGCCTATGGGTTACAAGTAATGTTCGGCTGCTATTCCGACAGTTCGTTAGCCAATACAGCAGCGGCACAACTAGCGCCACTAGCTGATTATCTCGATTTAGACAGTCACCTTAACTTAATCGATGACCCCTTTACAGGTGCATTGGTACAGGAGGGGAAAGTTTTACCAAACGATTTACCTGGCTTGGGGGTGCAATATAGTGCGTCTGGCGCTTAATCAACGAATAGCGATTCTGCTACATGAAGGAACTAGTGGAGCTCAGGGTAAAACCGGGTTAGCACTTTTACGTTACAGTGAAGCCCAAATCGTCGCCGTCATCGATCATGAAGCTATCGGGAGATCCTTGACGGAATTAACAGGTATCAAGCGGAATATACCGATTGTAGAATCGGTAGCGGCAGCACTGGAATATAAACCAGAAGTCTTGGTAATTGGCATTGCGCCTAAAGGCGGTGCTGTACCAGATAATTACTGGCACGAAATTAAAGATGCTTTAGAAGCAGGGATGTCACTGGTAAATGGTTTACACACACCATTGGCAACTATAAATGAGTTAAATGCCCTCCTAAAACCAGGGCAACTTATTTGGGATGTACGCAAAGAACCACCGAATTTAGATGTTGCTAGTGGTTTGGCACGCAGCTTACCCTGTCGGCGGGTGTTGACGGTGGGAACCGACATGGCTATTGGCAAAATGTCAACTAGTTTAGAACTACATTGGGCAGCAAAATTGCGGGGCTGGCGTTCTAAGTTTCTGGCAACAGGACAAACTGGTGTGATGTTAGAAGGTGATGGTGTAGCACTAGATGCCGTACGGGTAGATTTTGCTGCCGGTGCTGTGGAACAAATGGTGATGCGCTATGGCAGAAATTACGACATGCTGCACATTGAAGGACAAGGTTCACTGCTGCATCCTGGTTCCACAGCTACCCTACCGCTAATACGTGGTTCCCAACCAACTCAATTAGTGCTAGTGCATCGGGCGGGGCAAACTCACAACCGGAATAATCCCCATATACCAATTCCACCCTTGCCAAAAGTAATCCAGCTTTATGAAACCGTCGCCAGCGCTGGCGGTAGTTTTGCACCAGTACCCGTGGTGGGTATAGCTTTGAATACAGCGCATTTAGATGAAGCAGCGGCACAAGCAGCGATCGCCCAAACTACAGCCGAAACAGGACTACCCTGCACAGATGTAGTCCGGTATGGGGCTGGGTTGCTACTGGATGCGGTGATGCAAAATTAACAAGACGGCAAAAGTACGTACGGCAAAGCAGAACCCGCAGAGTAGGAAGATGGGAATATCAACATCAATCGGATGAGATGAGCAAAATATCTCCTACAACGCATTTATTCGTCCAACTCATCAAGATTCACACCTAACTGACGCAAACGTTCTGCTAATTGTTCTGCTTTTCTTTTTGCTTGTTCAGCCTCTTGTTTAGCATCTCTAGTTTCCTGTTCAGCAATAATTGCTCGTTCGGTAGCAGCAGCAGCTTCCTCAGTGGGTTCAGCAATTAATTCGCCTGTTAAAGTGAACCACCTTAACCACAATCTTTCAATATCTCGAAATGATCCCTGCCACAATCCCAAACTTAAACCCAACTCTGGCATTAGTAAGCGTCCATTGGCAAAAGTCATCGGTTCATAATGCCCACCCACTAGCTGAAATGCTCTCAGTTCATCCGTATATCGACTAAAAACAATGTAATAGGGAATTCGCAAAATTCGTTCGTAAACTTCCCATTTACTAGGAGGTTTATCTGTTGGATTTTGTTTATTGCCTAAATCTTCATCTTCTGTACCAGGAGATAATAATTCAATTACTACAAAAGGATTTGCTGGCTCTTGCCAAGTCACATAACTTAAACGCAAATCCTCACCTTTATAGAGTTGTGGTACTCCTACCACACCAAACCAATCTGGGCGTTTGTACCATAAAGGATGTTGCAAGTCATAGTAAAGATTCAAGTCAGCCGCGCTGAAAACTAGTTCGGGATTCCAATTAGTTGGCTGAAAAGTCAAATATAAAAGTAAGGGCTGTAAAAAGTGAAAATAGTCCGGCAAACCTGGTTCCTCTGGGTTGTCACTGGGTAAATCATACATCGTTGGGAGAGTTTCCCACGGAGGACGCGGTGGCTCAGATTGCGGGATGAATTGGGGAAAGGTGGTCATAAACTATGAAAAACTTAAAGTCTACAATTCCTGATGAAATTATAGAGTAAGTAAATCAGCAAGAATAAATATAGCGATCGCTCTATACCATTTGCTTGATTACTAATACATTGAACACAGAGCCTTTTGCATAAGTGAACCCCAGTATGAAACGCACCTGGAAGTCTCTCATACTAGCCTGTAACTGGATATTGTTGTCAGTCGGAACATCGATTCTGATTATTCTGACACAACCCGCACCGACTCCAGCACAAGCGCCGCCTGCACCTAGCACTGAACAGCCACAACCGAAACCTGAAGAAGCCGCAGCAGAACCAACACTCAGTTCCCAAGAAATCACCCGTCAGCTAAAACTGATCCAGGCGGATAGGCTTTATTTGGCGGGACAAATCCCAGAGGCGGAAAAAATTTATCGCCAAGTAAAACAGCCATTTGCTAAAAATAATACTCTTGAACAGCGCAAAACTGCGGTAACCGATCCAACGCAACTATCCCCAGCAGGTAAGGTATACTGGCGGGAATCGGAGGCGGGGATAGCAAGTAAGTTACAAACTCGGACTTTAGTACCTCTGCAATTGTTGGTGGATCAATATCCAGAATTTATTCCCGGACATATCCGCTTTGCTGAGGCGCTAAAAAAATACGATCGCACCCAAGAAGCATTAGATGTATTAGAACGTGCATCTTCTCTATATCCAGACCAACCAGAATTGATTAAAGCCAGAATCATTGCCCTGGGAGAGTCGAAAAAATGGATGGAGGCTTCTTTGGCGGCGCGTCAATTTGCCATTCTCAACTCTCAAAATCCCCAAGCGCCTGAGTTCACCAAGTTAGCTACAGAAAATCTTGACCGTTACAAAGCTTATATCCAAGAAGAAATTAGAGGTAATGCTCTAGCAAATATTATTACGGGTGCTGTAGGTTATGCCGTTACTGGCAGTTTACTCGGCCCATTTTCCGCTCTTGATTCTACCATTTTGTTGCTCCAGGGTGAAGCATCTATTGGGGAATCAGTAGCCAAGCAAGCAAAACAACAGTTAGATGTCATTAAAGATGAAACTGTTTTGGCTTATGTTAATGAAATTGGACAGAAACTAGCCAAGGTAGCCGGACGTAATGAGTTTAAATATGAGTTCTTTGTGATTCCCGAAGCAGAACTTAACGCTTTTGCGCTGCCTGGGGGGAAAATATTTATTAATGCAGGTGCGATCGCTAAAACCAATTCCGAAGCAGAATTAGCTGGACTAATCGGTCATGAACTATCCCACGTAGTTTTATCCCACGGCTTTCAATTAGTCACCCAAGGTAACTTAATTTCCAACGTTACCCAGTATCTTCCACTAGGTGGTACCATTGGTCAACTTTTTGCCCTCAGTTATAGTCGTGACATGGAACGCCAAGCCGATACCCTCGGTACACGCCTGATTGTCGCCAGTGGCTACGCTGCTGACGGCTTGCGTAACTTGATGGTGACTTTAGAAAAACAACAAAAAAATGCACCTCCCAGTTGGTTATCATCTCACCCAGGCGGTAATGAACGAGTCAGTTCTTTAGAAGATTTGATTTCCCGTAGTAGCTATAACCGCTACGCTTATGAGGGAGTCGAGCGTCATGTAGAAATTAAAGACAAGGTAAAACAGCTACTCCAAGATAAAAAAGAACAACTAGAAAAAAAACAGCGTTCTTGATGAACTAAAAAGCGAAACTTACGTCAATTAGACTAACAAGATTTTTTCCCCATTTCCACCGGAGGATGATTATGTCATCAAAGCTGCTGTGCTGTGCATTTCTTAGTACTTTAGGCTTATCTTTATTCCTAGGTAATTCCGCAACCTTTGCCCAAGTTGTAGTTCCCACAGACTCAACAGGTGGCTCACCCATCCCACCAAATGGCTCAACAGTCCCCATAGATACATCTACAGGTGGCATTCCCGGTTCACCCCCTATCGACAATGTGGCTCGGTTTTCCTGCCAAACCTACAACGGTCAGTATACCATCATGTATCAGCCACAAAGTCAACCTGGTCAATACTTTGCCTGGGCAACACCTGCAGCTTTGGGTGGCGGTTGGAACTCACAACTGCGCTGTCAAACTATTGCTAATCGCTTAGAAACCTATCGCCCAGATGGGTTACAAGAACTACAAACAGCAGTTGAAAATAACGAGAACACTATCTGCGTCACCACCGAAGCCAACCCCACCTGTCGAATTGTACTGACAGTACCCCGTGGTAAAGACCCCTTTGTAGTCCGCAATAGCGTATTCCAAAACTTGACTACCGCCGACAGCGGACAACAAACTTTAGCTGTCAACACCTATGCAAATCGCGGTAGAGGAAATGACGATCTATTTAATTTAAGTCGCACACTTTTAGGTAGTGGTAATAGCCTAGGAACTTCATCGACAACATCTAGACGCGGACTAAATCTTCAACCTTTCCTTGATCGCAGAGATGGCGGTACTGGTAGCGGATTGAAGAATGGTGTGGCGATTCGTTCCGGTTCCAATAGCCAAAGCAGCAATGTGAAAAAACCCCATAACAATACCCCCAATCCCAAACTCGATCCGAATAGATTCCGTCGCTAAATTAATTAGCCATGTTTTGCTACTGAAACGCGCTGACAAAATATTTGCAGCGCGTTTTTGTATTTTATAGGGATTGGCTGGAGTGCATAGACAAAAAACGGCTTGTCGCCATCTTGCGGGGAAGCACGCTATGCGTAGCGTCTCGTAACGCAAGTAGTAACTCGGTAAATTTTCCGAACATCTGCGAGATTTCCCCAATCGGCTTTCTTGACGGTAGCCTACCAGTCCTCCATTCACTTTTTGACATCAGGAAACTGAGCAATATCTACGCGGAGGTTACAAATTGATATTAAATGCATTCGTCTTTGGTGGTCTGCTCACATTTGCTCATCAATAAAAATTAACTAGCTTCATGCTCTCATTTTGAGAGTAATATGCCAATTGGTCGAGGGGATGGAGTTTCTGGGCGACTGATGATGAATACTTGCGACAAGATAATGTTATCTTATTTTCTATTAGATACTATTAATGCTAGATAATGGGAAAGCCTTGACATTTACTTGCCAATCTAGCCCAGAAAAACAAATTAACACCTATGCGAACTCACTATTGCGGCGAACTCCGAAAAAAACATATTGGAGAAACTGTCACCTTTTACGGATGGGTAGATCGTCGCCGCGATCATGGAGGTGTGATATTTTTAGATTTACGCGATCGCTCTGGCATTGTCCAGATCGTCAGCGATCCGCAACGCACCCCAGATTCCTACGCACAAGCCGAAGCCCTACGTAATGAATACGTCGTTGAAATTACGGGTAGGGTGACAAAACGCCCAGAAGAATCCCTCAATCCCCGCCTACCCACAGGCGAAGTGGAAATCTACGCGGACAAAATTGAGTTGCTAAATGCTGTCCGCAAACAATTACCTTTCCAAGTTTCCACCGCAGACACCGAGACAGTCCGAGAAGACTTAAGATTAAAGTATCGTTATTTGGATTTACGACGCGATCGCATGGCCCATAACTTGCAACTGCGTCATCAAGTCGTCAAAGCCATCCGCCGCTACCTAGAAGATGTAGAAGGTTTCATCGAAGTAGAAACTCCCATTCTCACCCGTTCCACTCCAGAAGGAGCGCGGGATTACATCCTACCCAGTCGCGTCAACCCTGGTGAGTGGTATGCTTTACCCCAATCACCGCAGCTATTTAAACAATTGCTGATGGTATCCGGCTTAGACCGATATTATCAGGTCGCCCGTTGCTTCCGCGATGAAGATTTGCGTTCTGATAGACAACCAGAATTTACTCAGTTGGACATGGAAATGAGTTTCATGTCCCAAGAAGAAATCATCGCCTTGAATGAGCAGTTAGTCGCTCATATCTTCAAAACAGTGAAAGGTATTGAGTTAAACTATCCTTTCCCTCGTCTTACTTACGCCGAAGCGATGGAACGTTACGGTAGCGATAAACCAGATACTCGCTACGGTTTAGAATTAGTCAACGTTTCCGATGTCTTAAAAGATTCCGGCTTCAAAGTCTTTCGTGACGCTATAGCCAACGGTGGTATCGTCAAAATTCTCCCGATTCCACATGGTAACGAAGCCATTTCTAATGTCCGCATCAAACCAGGTGGTGACTTATTCAAAGAAGCCAGCGAAGCAGGTGCTAGAGGTTTAGCTTATATTCGCGTCAGAGAAGATGGCGAAATTGACACCATCGGAGCAATTAAAGACAACCTCAGCGCCGAACAAAAAGCGGAAATTTTACGCCGCACGGGTGCAAAAGCCGGACATTTGCTGCTGTTTGGGGCTGGTGATACTGCTACAGTTAATAAAACTTTAGACAGATTACGGCAAGTTGTAGCTAGGGAATTTGGGTTAATTGATCCAGAAAAAATCAACTTGCTCTGGATTACAGATTTCCCGATGTTTGAGTGGAATGCTGACGAAAAGCGCCTAGAAGCACTGCACCACCCATTTACAGCACCTCATCCTGATGACTTAAGCGATTTAAAAACCGCACGCGCCCAAGCTTATGACTTAGTGTTCAACGGCTTTGAAGTTGGCGGTGGTAGTCGGCGCATCTATCAACGAGAAATTCAAGAGCAGGTATTTGCAGCGATTGGTTTGTCTCCAGAAGAAGGACAAAATAAATTCGGCTTTCTCTTGGAAGCATTTGAATATGGTACACCACCTCATGGTGGCATTGCCTACGGTGTAGATCGTTTGGTAATGTTGCTAGCTGGGGAAGAATCCATTCGGGATGTTATAGCTTTTCCAAAAACACAACAAGCCCGTTGTCTATTGACCGATGCACCTTCAGGAGTGGATACAAAGCAGCTCAAAGAGTTACATGTTGCTTCTACGCATCAACCAAAGTCATAGTCAATCTTTAGGGAAGCGATTAACAGTAATATTACAGGGGTTCAAGTAGTTTTGATTATTTGAACCCCTGTAATTATTTTTTACCCCTACTTCCTTTCTGATTCCTCAAATTTGGGAGTAATAATAATTTGAAAAAAGAACGCGACAGATAGGATTGTCGGGGCGTACCGCTTTTCGTAGGTGTCAACTTAACGTAAAACCCATGTCCCGCCTCAGAATGAATTCTGAGTCTCATAGCAAAAGTCATCTCAAGATGACTAAATACGCCCCCAAATATTGAGTCTACTTCAATAGACTTTAGCTATTAGCCCTGAGCGGAGTCGAAGGGCGGGTGATAAAGCCAACAAATAAGCCATCTGTGGCTTAAGTTGACACCAAAGGAGGACTACAGGCTTGGGGATAAAGAACTGTACCTCATAACACCAGGAAGCGCTGTAAGCTATTGCGCCTGCAAATTGCATCACCGATAAATCCTCCCTGCTATGGATAGACTCTATGCAATACTCTTCATCTACTCTTCAACCAAATCCCTTCAGAAAATAGAAACCCAAATGGAGATGATCTCTATTTAGTTTTGATCCGCAGAATTTGAGCCTTTAGGTATCTGAGTATACATAAGCATTAAAAGCAGGGTTATTTACTTAACCCGAATTTTGAGATTCTTAGGTTACTTATTGTACATACTTTTTTATTTTTTACGCAAAATAAATTGAGTCTGAAAGGGTGATAAAAAATATAGCCACTACCAAAAAATAACTAAACGAGGATGTATTTTTCTTTATGAAGCTCTTGGATTACTAAAAATGGCGTGACAATTAATACTAACTACTATTACTACATTACCCTATGTTTAGCTTTATAATTGCTTGATAGAAACACTGTAAAGCTAAGATTAATCTTCCAATATTTTTCGTCCTGTCTAGTGACATTTCAATCGATGACCGCATAAAATACTTTGTTTTTTAATTCAGTCCAATTAAGTGAAGGCACGGAGAGATTTTTCATTATTAATTTACTATAAAGTCAATCCAATTAACTCTAAAACAAAATAGCCTGATGTATACTCAGAAATACGATGCACTTTCTGCATAGTAAAGAGTAATGCTAAACCACATTAGCGTTTTATCCTAAGAGGATTGAATCGATGTCATACTAAATATTAGTAATGAAAATATATGGACTAGTATCATGAAACTAGATATTTGTCCTGACTGGGATGATTCCACTAGGTAAAAACCATAGCTATCAGGTCAAGAGAACTTTATCTACTAGGTGATTTCAATGAAAGCCTCACCGAATGTGAGTATGAAACTTAAAAATTTAATATTTCAAACTCTTGTTCTTTGCGGCTGGAGAGCAACCATACGTGGAGTGTCCCCGATATGAGAAGTTTTATTCCACGGTTCTCCGCCGGATAGCGATCGCTCTAACTTCTCTCTGCGTCTGGCTAATTTATACTTTCACTCAGCAATGCCTAGATAAATATATTTTTGTAGAAGGTAGCTGATAGCGCTCCTTAGTCTGAGGTATCACAGTTGATAGTTATGTAAACTACAGCAAAAGAGTTTATACAGCTAATCAAGACACTACTAAATACTTATCTAAATAATTTTTCCATTCTTAAACGTGTTGAAATTTAACAATTCACAGTTTTTTTGGTCTTCCGTAAGCTTTAAATTAGCAAGACTGAAGAAAATAGGCTACACGAATTTGAATGCAATTATTTGTTAATCATGATCGCACCGACAACGTATTGGTAGCACTCCCAGCTTTTTAGCAACAATCCGGTGAAGTAACTAAGCCTGAAGGGAAGCATTCTGTAGGTGAATTTACTCTTAGAAAAACACAGATAGTTGACTATAACAGTAGGGTAGAGTTCCAATTTAGAAGTTAGCCAGTTTTAACAGAAAACATCAACACTATTAATATATGCATCATTTGCATTAATCATTATGGAGCCGATCCCAAACAATATTGAAGAGATAGATTTTCAAAAATACCTACTTATTTTGCAACGACGCTGGATACCTGCGGTGGGGATTTTTGGAGTAGTTGTTACGCTTGTATCCTTGTATGCATTTTCATTGAAACCTTCTTATAAGGCGGAAGGAAGTTTGTTGATTCGGACTAATCGTACCGCCTCACTCACAGGTTTAGGAGAAACGATAGGACGTGTGGAATCTTTAGTAAATACAAACAGTCCATCAGATACTCAAGCCAAGATAGTTACATCTGTTCCAGTTCTTCAAGAAACCATTACAGCGCTGAAACTCAAAGATAAACAAGGCAAACCCGTTAAAATTCGGGACTTGAGTAAACAACTGAAAGTAGAAAGTTCCAAAGGGACGGATATACTGCAAGTCTCTTACACTGACAAAAACCCAACGTTGGCGGCGAAAGTTGTCAACAAGGTGATTGAGGCTTACATCCGTAATAACATTGAGGCGAATCGTGCCGAAGCAGTCTCAGCTCGCAAATTTATTTTGCAACAACTGCCCGCAACAGAATCATCTGTGAGAAGAGCAGAATTCGCGCTGCGTCAATTCAAAGAAGAAAATAAAATAATCTCCCTCCAAGAAGAAGCAAGTACAACAGTCAAGCAAATTTCTACTTTAGAAGAACAAATATATCAAACTCAAGCAAGGTTAGTTGAAGTCACTGCACGCGCACAAAAGTTACAAAATCAGGCCAGTATCAATTCACAAGAAACTGTTTCCCTAGCCTCCTTAAGTCAAACACCCGGAATCCAGCAGGTATTGACTCAACTCCAAGAAGCGCAAAGTCAGCTGGCGATTGAACAAACCCGTTTGCAACCAACGCATCCTACTATCATCAACTTAGAAGCAAAAGTAGCTGTTCTTAAAGGTCTACTCAAAGAGCGGTTACAAGAAGGAGTTGGTAGCAGTCAGCCAGTTTCTCAAGGAAATTTACAGGTTGGAAAGCTGCGAGAAGGTCTGATTGCAGATTTTGCTCACGCGGAGGCAGAACGGGTTGGTTTAGCTCAACAAACGACCACGCTATATCATAACTGGAATATCTACAAACAACGAGCAAATACTTTACCCAAACTTGAACAAACCCAGAGGCAACTTGAGCGAAAGCTAAAAGCATCTCAAACAACTTATGAAGCACTATTGTCGAGACTGCAAGAGGTGCAAGTAGCAGAGAATCAAAATATTGGCAATGCTCGTGTGATTTCCCCAGCTTTGATTCCTGATGCACCAGCTGCTTCCCAAAAAACTATGCTTTTAGTGGGTGGCGGAGTCGTCGGTGCAATGCTGGGTATAATTGCGGCCTTCACTTTAGACCTGATTGATCGCTCAGTTAAAACGGTTAAAGAAGCTAGGGAGTTGTTCCAATACACTTTATTAGGAGTAATTCCTTCAGTTAACAGAAATGGTAAACATAATTCTTTGCGCCCTGGAGTAGAACAATCGATTCCCAGTGTGATTGGGAGAGATATTCCGCACTTTCCTGTTGGTGATGCCTATCAAATGCTCCAAGCCAACTTAAGGTTTCTGAGTTCAGATCAGGAGCTAAAAGCGATCGTCGTTACTAGTTCTGTAGCCAAAGAAGGTAAATCTCAGGTAGCGGCAAATCTTGCTGTGGCGATCGCTCAATTAGGCCGTAGGGTGCTGCTAGTGGATGCAGATATGCGTCATCCAGTCCAGCATCATATCTGGGGAATGATCAATGCAGTAGGTCTCTCAAATGTCATGGTTGATCAAGTTGGACTTGATGTAGCCATACAAGAAGTTATGCCCAACCTCTACGTTCTTCCGTCGGGAGTTTTACCCCCTAACCCAGTGGCCTTACTCGATTCCCAGCGAATGGCTGCACTAGTCGGATCTTTTGCCAAACACTATGATTTTGTAATTTTTGATGCCCCAGCCCTAGCAGGAACAGTTGATGCTGCGGTTTTAGGTAAACTGGCTGACGGTATTTTACTAGTGGTTCGTCCTGGAGTAGTTAATTCCTCTAGTGCTAATGCTGCTAAAGATTTTCTCAAGCATTCAGGTCAACAAGTCTTGGGTATGGTAATTAACGGCGTGAATACCAAGCTTGAGCCAGATAGTTATTTTTACTACACGAAAGAACAGATGGGACAAAATTTTGTGCCTCACAAT
This sequence comes from Calothrix sp. PCC 7507, assembly GCF_000316575.1. Classification (GTDB taxonomy): domain Bacteria; phylum Cyanobacteriota; class Cyanobacteriia; order Cyanobacteriales; family Nostocaceae; genus Fortiea. The sequence continues at coordinate 2,497,141 of NC_019682.1, forward strand.
TCGTTACCTTCAAGACATCTTTCTTCTGTGGCTGCAGAACATACCAAATCCCTAAATAAAAGCTACAGAAAAGAGTGAATAAAAACATAGTTTAACTCTGACTGCCGATGTTTTATGACTAATGTTTAGATCACTGGTTGAGAGTCAGCATTAGTACACAAGAGACTTTCAAAAATACTTGTTAGCTACTTAAAAATTTTGCGAGCTTGGCAAATTTCACATTGCCAAGCAATGGTTGGTCGTTCTTTTCCAGACCCCGATTTTTTCTTTAGCATACCCACTTAGTTTCAACTTCAGTTATCCCATGAGTAAGATTAAAGTTGTGATGTTAGGTCCTAGCCTCTATGAACAAGGTGGCATGGGGACAGTAGAGAGCTTAATTGTCAAGCAAACTTCTAAAAAAGTAGACTTTCAACACATTTGCACTCATGAAGAAGGGACTATTCTTCATAGAATCAACGTCTATGCAAAGGCATTAATTCAGTTTCTAGGAAAACTTATCAGTAATGATATTGATATCGTACATATGCACGTCTCTGAGAAAGGGAGTGTGCTACGAAAAGTATTGCTAGTACTCCTATCACTTTTATTTCGTAAGCCTGTAATTATGCATACTCATGGCTGCGAATTCCATCTGTTTTATGACAGTTTGCCTGCATATGCAAAACGCTGGGTATCAGCAATTTTTCAGCGTTGTGCTTATGTAATTACCCTATCGGAAAGTTGGAATAAATATTACATCTCTACTTGTAATTTAGCTACATATAGAGTTGGTATTTTGTATAATCCAGTAGAGCTACCAGTGGAAGTTCCCCTGCGCGTGGGAGTTGAGAAAATCCGGTTTGTTTTCCTGGGACGAATTGGTGAACGTAAAGGTGCATTTGATTTGATTCGAGCTTTTGCCAATCTGTCACCAGAGGAGAGAAGACGTACAGAGCTAACATTAGCGGGGGATGGTGAAGTTGAACAAGCCCGTGACTTGGTAAAAACCTTAAACTTGCAAGATGTCATCAGAATACCAGGTTGGATAAATACTCAGGAGCGGGATCAACTTTTACGTCAGTCAGATGTATTTATTCTCCCGTCTTATAATGAAGGACTACCCGTAGCTATGTTAGAAGCAATGGCTTGGGAATTGCCAGTAATTACTACGCCTGTCGGTGGAATTCCGGAGATTGTTACCCACCAGAAGCATGGCATTTTGGTCAATCCAGGCAACATAGAGCAAATAACAAAGGCCATGCAAATTTTGATCAAAGATGAGTCTTTAAGATTAGCGATGGGCAAAAGTGCTAGACAACAAGTTGCTCCGCTCAGTGTTCAGAACTATCACAATACTTTGCTTACTATCTATCAATCCCTGATTGCAGGTAGAGGAAATTACTCAGGAAATAATCCATCTCCTACAATCTCTAATCTTTAATGAGTGAGCAGATGATCAGTTATTTTTTAACTTTTATTCTCTTGGAGGAAAGGCATGAGTTTAAGGGCTAAGGTCATGAGTGGAGGTTTATACCTAGCCCTGCGTCAAAGCATTGGTATGGTTATTAGCCTCGGCGGAGTCTTGCTGCTCACGCGCCTCATTGGGCCAGAAAAGTATGGTCTTTATGCTGCAACATTTGGTATTTTCTGGTATCTTCAAACCGTTTGCCAGTTAGGAATTGAAATTTATTTAGTTCGGCATGAGGGGGAAGAAAAACTACAGATTTACCATCAAGGATTTACATTATTATTGCTACTCGGAATAGGAGGAATGGGAATTTCTCTTTTAAGTATTCCTCTAATCCAAAGCTGGGTACGCTTACCAGGATTCAGTGCGATCGCTCAAGTTATGTTTTTGGGTCTGCCACTAGTCTTGCTGGGACAAGTTCCTGCCGCACGGTTGGAACGAAACTTAGACTATAGAAAAGTAGCTCTTATTGAACTGGCAAATCAGATCATCTTCTATCTAATAGCATTACCTCTGGCCTTTCAAGGATGGGGAGTTTGGGCACCTGTCATGGGCTGGTGGTTTCAACAGGTTCAGTCTACAGGATTACTCTACTGGGCATCTAGATATAGCCCTCGCTTATACTGGAATCCTAGTTTAGTTAAACAGATGCTCGCTTATAGTCTGGGCTTTTCCACCTCAATCTGGATTTGGTATGCACGGTCTCTAGTCAATCCTTTACTAGTTGGACGCTTTGCGGGAGCAGAAGCAGTAGGATTTGTCGCCATTGCCATCCGATTAGTTGAAGTACTTGGTTTTGTCAAAGCAGCGACTTGGCGGTTAGCGATCGCTACTTTAGCCAAATTCCAGGGAGATCAATATCGCCTCCTCAATGCTGTAACCGAAGGTATGGGATTACAAATCCTCGCCCTAGGTCCCTTGCTCGTTGCATTCGCCTGGGTTGCACCTTATTTAATGCCGTTGCTGTTTGGTGACCAATGGTCGCCTGTGATTGCTATCTTTCCGTTTATTGCCCTAGGAAATTTGACTAATGCCCTATTCAATATGCACTCTTCAACTTTATATGTCCTACAGCGAAACTGGGAAGTGACGATTTTTCACCTAGTGCATGTGACATTGTTTGTTGGAGCTACTGCTTTGTTAGTGCCACATCTGGGTTTAGTGGGATATGGTTGGGCTGAAATAGTTGCGCTCTTAAGCTATGGTGTAATTCATTTATATTTAGTCCGGTCAGTAGGCAATCCTGTATATGATATGCCGGGACTTTGGTGGGCAGCACTTGCCGCTGCATTGTTTGTGCATCCATTAGGTTGGTGGACAAGCTTAGGATTAGTCGCGGTTATTTGCCTACCAGCAACTCATTGCAAGCTGAGGGAGTATGTCAAAAGTATTAGAGGCTAAAAAAATGAAAAGCAAACCACTAGTTAGCATTTTGATCAACAACTATAATTATGGTCATTTCCTCAAAGCAGCAATTGACAGCGCTTTAGAGCAGACATATTCCCATATTGAAGTTATCGTTGTGGATGACGGATCAACAGATAACTCTAGAGAGGTAATTGCCAGTTATGGCGATCGCCTGATACCAATTCTCAAAGAAAACAGTGGACAAGCATCAGCATTTAATGTAGGTTTTGCAGCTAGTCAGGGAGATATCATCTGTTTTTTAGACTCTGATGATGTCTTTATTCCAGAAAAAGTGGAACATGTTGTTGATATTTTTGCTAAATTTCCAGACATAGGTTGGTGCTTTCATGCTCTCAAACTCATAGATTTTGATCAAAATGAAACTATCAAAAACAATCACCAAGGTATTTCTGGTCGGTACGATTTAACATCTTATATAAAGAAAGGTAAGCTGAAAGGAAAAGTGCCATTCGATGGAACAGCCACCTCTGGGACTTGCTTCCAAAGATCATGCCTACAATCAATTCTGCCGATGCCAGAGCAAATTAAGATTACAAGTGACGATTACATCAAATATGTCGCTTTCGGTATAAGGCCAGGTTATATCCTCCTTGAAGAATTGGCATTGCAAAGAATTCATACCAGTAACGCATTTACCCTGAGAACAGATAAGCAGCAACTCAGAGCCAAAATCAATATTCTGACAGCCTATTGGATGAGAAAAAACTTTCCTGCCCTATCTCAGTTTGCTAATAACATTTTGGCAGTAGGAATCAGCCAATATCGGCAAACTGAAGGGAAACAATTAGAGGTTCAGAAAATTGTTAAACAATATTTGGAATCAATACCATTAATAGAAAAAATTGAACTTTACTTGAGGGCTATTTACTATCGCCTTAAACCATGAACCCATCACTTGATCTATTAGAAAGAGGATTCACAATTTTTGTTCTGATATTTTTTACACGCACTATAGCCTGCGACAGTTTATATATCAGCCCAGACCCAACTACTAATGGAACTCCTGAGGATAATCCATTTTCTGCTCTTCTATCACTTATCCAGATAATCATATATGGACTGACCACCTTATTGCTTTTAGCTCGCTGGAGAGGTTCTATTAAAACCGCATTGCAAAACAAAGTAATTTGGGCGTTAGTAGGGCTTGTCCTCATCAGCTTTCTTTGGTCTGATTTTCCTGATGAATCCTTAAAAAAAGGGATTAACGCATTTGAGACAAGTTTGTTTGGTCTTTATATGGCTTCGCGTTATAGCTTAAAAGAACAGCTACGATTGATTGCTTGGGCCTTATGTCTTGTTACAGTCTTTTCGCTATTGTTCACATTGGCATTTCCCGGAGCAGCAATTGAAATAGGTGCCAATGCAGGTTCCTGGCGTGGTCCACTCGCGCAAAAAAATCTGCTAGCTCGTTTAATGGTTTTGGCGACAATGACTTGCTCACTAGCGGCTTTTGATAGTCATAAGCACCGCTATTTGCTCTGTTTTGGCAGTGTAATTGCTCTTAGTTTACTGTTTCTCTCAGGCTCTAAGACGGGTCTAGTAGTATTGTTGACATTGATTACGCTTTTACCACTATACAGATCTCTCCGATGGAAAGGCACAGTTGTGATCCCATTGGTCACTATGATCATCCTGATTATCGGCAGCTTTGCTGTAATTGTAGTGAGTAACTGGGAAGTTTTGCTATCAGCATTAGGACGAGATCCTTCTTTAAGTGGTCGTACAGAACTTTGGCAAGCTGCTTTGGAAAAAATCTTTGAACGCCCCTGGTTGGGGTATGGATTTCAAGGATTTTGGCAGGATGGTGGTGGTGCAGTTACTGTTTGGAAAACAGTCAAATATAAACCTCCTCATGCACATAATGGGTATATAAATACAGCACTTGACCTGGGATTACTAGGTTTAATATTATTTGTTATCAGTATTATAAATACCTATAGAAAAGCTATTACTTGGCTGAGGTTAAATCACACATTTTCTGGACTGCTACCAATTTTATATGCAACTTTCTTAGTGATGTATAACCAACCTGAAAATACAATTATTGAACATAACTCTATTTTTTGGTCTTTATTTGTTGCAGTTTCTTTATCTATTAAGCCATTAAAAAACTTCAAAAAATATTCAATAATATCAGCTACTTAGTTAGAATAAAAACTTCAATTATATTTTTAATAAACCAGGAAATAATTATGACTGACTTAGCAATTTTTTTAATGGATCTGCGCGGAGGTGGTGCAGAACGGGTAATGCTGAATTTAGCAGAGGGATTTGCCAAACGGGGACTCAAGGTAGATTTGATTTTAGTTCAAGCAATGGGAGACTACCTTAGCCAAATTCCTCCAAATGTTAGAGTTATTAAGCTAGGCAGCGGTCGTCTAGTTGCCAGCTTACCTGCATTAGTTAATTACTTAAAAAAACAACGGCCAACTACTCTGCTTTCGGCATTGGAAGATACTAACATTATCGCGATTTTAGGAAAGCAGATAGCGGGTGTATCTACACAGGTAATTGTTACTGTACATAATAATCTTTCACAGGAAGCTCGAAATTCAAAGCAACTTAAGCGCCGTATTATTCCTTATCTGATTCGCTGGTTCTACCCTTGGGCTGATGCCGTTGTTGGTGTGTCTCAAGGAGTAGTTGATGATTTGATCCGCTTTGGATCTCCTGTAGACCGTACTTATGTTATTTATAATCCAATTGTTACTCAAAAATTATTAGAAAAAATTCAGGAACCTCTCAATCATTCTTGGTTTTTAGCAAATCAACCACCCGTGATTTTGGGAGTTGGACGCTTGGATAGACAAAAAGATTTCTCCACATTAATTCATGCATTCTCTCAAGTTCGACAGCAATATCCACTGCGGCTGATCATTTTGGGCGAAGGTAACGAACGTGCTAATTTAGAAGCCTTAGTTGATGAACTTGGTCTAACGGAGGATGTGATTTTACCTGGATTTGTACCCAACCCATATGCTTATATGGCGTGTGCTACATTATTGGTGCTTTCATCAGTGTGGGAGGGATTTGGTAATGTCTTGGTAGAGGCAATGGCAGCGGGAACACATGTTGTGTCTACTGATTGTGAAAGCGGACCGGCAGAAATTCTAGCCAATGGTGAATATGGAAAACTTGTGCATGTTGGAGATGTTGAAGGGATGGCAAAGGCCATAGCTGAGTCCATAACTGAACCTCCAGACCAAGACAGGCTAAAAACCTATGCCAATAAATTTTCGCTCGAAAATGCCCTAATGCAATATGAGAAACTATTAGCAAGTAAATAGAGCAAACTCAGATACTACATCGGAGAAGCAAGCTAACAAGAGTGTCTCCGACAAAATAGGGTCTTTATTTGTCATTAGACCTCTTGCAAAAGTCGTTATTTTCGCGCTCTTTCTTTGCGACGCCAGTTGCTTCAACGGGAGAAACCCTCGCAACGCACTGGCTCGTCTTTGCGCCTACCCTGCGGGGATCGCTAAAAGCGATTGCGTGAGACTAAAAAATATTTATGCAAGAGACTCCATGAGTGGAACTCACAAGGAACAATGAAAATCTCTTTTTCCCAGTCCCCAGTCCCTATTTTTAAGGAATATCTATTCTTTATGAGACATTTTACAAATGTTCCAAAAATTAATCATTAGCCGCACCGACGAAAACCATTTATGCAAAATATTTGGTGGTAAGAAGTTCAGGAATTTTTACATTTCAAAACATACTACCTACTAATTACCCAATACGGTTCAGTGAAGATAAATTGTAGGTGGGATTGAGAGCAAGCATTGAAAATAATCAAATTTCTTTTTTAAATTAATTATGTAGTCAGATATTTCTGCAACCATAAAGTTCACGATTTTTTTTTATTGCCCCTTGATATCAGAGGTTATAATACAAAAACATCAGGTATAAAATATTGATTAAATATCGTTATTTTACAATTTTACTAAATATTTTTATGCCAAGTAAAAGCGCAGATAATAATATCAATAATTACAACATTAAAAAAGTTATGATGAGCGATTTAAAAGCAGATATGACTCAATGTAATAGTAAGAAGCATAGTTTTTGGACTATGCTAAACGATTTGAAAGCAGATATAGCTCGATACATAGAGTATGAAAATACTTCCTGGATTTTTTTACTGCTGACCAAGCGAGGTTTATGGGCAACTTTTCAATACCGAGTTAGTCGTTGGGTACATCTTAGTGTACATATCCCTATATTACGCCAGATGCTTAAAGCATTTTGTTTGTTCTGGCGATTATTTATTGAAATAGTGATGGGGATTGAATTAGCAAATCGCGCTGAAATTGGTAAAGGACTTTATATTGCCCATGCTCAGGGAATTATTATTCATTGTGATGCGAAGATTGGAGAATATTGCAACTTAAGTCATAATGTCACAATTGGTGTTGCAGGTCGTGGCGATAAACGAGGTGTTCCTAAACTAGGTAATCGCGTTTTCATTGGTTCAGGAGCCCAAATTATTGGTTCTATTGCCATTGGAGATGATGTTGCAATTGGAGCAAATGCTGTAGTTACTAAAGATTTACCAGATAACGCTGTTGCTGTAGGAGTGCCGGCGAAAGTAATTAGTTATGAAGGCTCTAAAGATTTTATTATTTATCGCCAATCATCCGATTGTTAACTACTCATGAATAACTTCTGCTTAATATCTTTTAGTAACATCATGTTATCTAGACCACCATAGCAACTGAATTTTGAGAATAACCAAAATTCTAGGGAGATTATGAAGTTAACACTCCATTCATCATTGTTAATTTTCTGTCCATGATCTGTTGTTAGCAATTACCTATCCAATATGAAAGTCTTATATCTGGCAAATTTCCCTCAAGCAGATCAAGCATGGGAGCGATGGAAGACAGGCCAAAAGCGAGAAAGTCCAGAACACGGACTATGGGGAGCAACTCATCTTCATAATTATGGAATTGAGACAGACTTACTTCCATATGAAAAATATACTGCACTTAAGAAAATAAGTCGTTTTCTCAAACTAGGAGATATTGACTTGCAATTTCGGGCGTTTTTAGCGCTATCTAAATATGATTTAGTGTATTCATCTAGTCAGACTGGAACATTATTCCTGGCATTTTTGAGAGCTATTGGCATATTGCGAAAGCCCGTTGTTGTAAAACTTGAGCGTCCATTCAATGTTAATTTTCTCACTAAAATTATACTGCCATTATTTGCTAGGGGACATGATAAGATTTTGTGTCTAAGTAGCAGGGTAGAAAATCAACTTCATGATGAATTTGGTATTCCTAAATCTAAGCTGGCTTTGCTAGATTGGGGTCCAGATTTGCCGTCTTATGATGAAGAGAAACAAGGACAATCTGCCGAAATGAATCCGCCGATAATTATTAGCGCAGGTAATATTAGCCGTGATTATAATTCGTTGGCTGAGGCAGTAAGAAATCTCAATTGTAGTGTCCACATTTATTGTTCTAAAAGTTCGGCACCAACTATAGATAATCTGCCTGAACAAGTAAAATGTCAATATAAGCATCCCACTGCAACTACAGCTTTAACTTGGCAGGATTTGGTCATGAAATATGAGAAATCCTATGCTGTTGCTATTCCGCTGGAAATTCCGGAATCACGAGTCGATAATACTCCCTTGTATGGGTTAACTAGCTTGTTAGATGCGATGGCAATGGGAAAAGCTGTGATTATGACTTACCATCGCCAAGTAAATATCGATGTCGTCAAAGAAGGAATTGGCTTGTGGGTTGAACCAGGTGATGTCAAAGGATGGGAGAAAGCAATTGCATATTTGTTAGACCATCCAGAGGAAACGGAGCAAATGGGTAAACGTGCCCTACAGTTAGCAAAAGAAAAATACAATTTAGATACTTTTTCGTCTCAACTGGCAGTTGCGTTAAAAAGTACTATCAAACAGTAAGACTTTACTCCAATTTGTAGTTGGTTTTGGAATTACTACACTCTGCATTAGTAACTGACATAAGCACCTTGTAAAGCGGAGACATTATTACTTAACGTTTGGGTGAAGTATGTCTACTAAGTTCAGGTTAAATCGATTTAGCCGTGCGGCTTTAGTTGCGATCGCTAGCTTTGCACTAACTCAAAGTGCGTACATACCTGTTCCTGTCCCCAGGGTAGATACTATCAATTCAGCAGTTGCATCTGTGGCTGATGAAACCTCTGCGCCCTACAGTTGGGGTAATGTGGCGATTAATGGTATGGGCTTTGTGACAGGGTTGGTAATTCATCCAGCCGCACCAGACTTGATTTATGCCCGTACTGATGTAGGCGGGGTTTTCCGCTGGGATGCGACTGCATCTCAGTGGATACCATTGATGGATGGTTTTGGTCGCGATCAAAAACACTACTACAGTATTGAAAGTATTGCACTCGACCCAAAAAATCCTGATGTGATTTATGCAGCAGTTGGAGGCTACACTCAAGAAGCCAATGGTGAGATTCTTAAGTCGAGCGATCGCGGAATTACATGGATTGCTACAGGTTTGAGAACACCCACGGGTGAACATGTACGGATGGGTGGAAATGAGAATTGGCGATGGGTAGGAGAACGTCTCGCAGTTGATCCTAATAATAGCCAAGTGATCTATTTTGGTTCGCGTTTGGATGGGTTATACCAAAGTTCTGACGGCGCAGTTTCTTGGAAAAAAGTTACTAGTTTTCCAGCAACAGGAACTGCAAACGGTGGACTCGCTTTTGTGCTGTTTGATCCGCAAACTACTAAAACCTATGTTGGTGTCATCGGGGGCGGGGTATATAGTAGCAAAAATGGTGGTGCAAATTGGCAACTGCTAAAAGATGACCCAGGCGTAAATCAAAATCCTCAACAGGCGGCTATTGCTAAAGATGGTACGCTTTACATCGCCTTCTTCACATCCTCTGACACTCCTCAAGGAGAGGTATGGAAATACGCTAACAACCAATGGATACAAATTACCCCTGAATCCAATAAGAATTACACTAGCGTCACGATTGATCCAAACAATCCTGATATTGTGATGGTGGCTGAATATCCTTTGAGTTCATCAGGGATGTATCGCTCAATCAATGGTGGAAAAAACTGGGATCGTGTTCGTCTGGATGTCAAAGCCGAGAGATGGTGGCCTAGTTGGCATCTTCACACCTTGATGGGAAGATTAGTGATTAATCCTCACAATCCAAAGCAAGTCTGGCTCACTACTGGGTTTGGTGTGATGCGGACAGATGACATTACTGTTAGCCCATCTAACTGGGTAACCTATATGTCTAACCTAGAAGAATTGGTTACTTTTGTGGTCAAAAGTCCTCCATTGGTTGGAGGGGCTGCTTTGTTGAGTGGTATTGCAGACATGGATGGCTTTCGTCATCTATCAATAACGAATATTCCATCCCAGACTTATGAGCGCGGAAAATTCGCTGATACTACAGGGATGGATTTTTCTGAAGCTAATCCCTTTATTGTAGTCAGGGTTGGCAGTTCTCCAGGAGTAGGAGGGCGGGAAGATAGCCAAGTGCGGGGGGCTTATTCTAGCGATAACGGGCAAAACTGGAGGCCGTTTTCAGTGCCACCGACTGGTGCAGTCAATGGTAAAGTGGCAGTCTCAGCAACTTTGCAGCCTAATGGTTATCCAATTATTGTTTGGGCACCCCAAGGTAATGTTTATCCCCACAGATCGCTGGATGGTGGTCAAACATGGCTATCTGTAACCGGAGCGCCTAATGGCACAATATCCCAACTTTGGTTTCCCAGTCAAGCTGTAGCATCAGATCGCGTCGATGGTAATGTTTTTTACCTTTATAAATACGACGATGACAAAAATAAAACCTATGGGGGAACATTTTATCGCAGCGTAGATGGTGGGGCTACCTGGAAGCCGACAGTGACTAATTTACCCAATGACCATCTTCATTATGTAAAAGCAGTTCCTGGTATGAGAGGGCATGTTTGGTTGAGTGTTTACGGAAACTCTCTTTATCGCTCTGGTGATGGCGGCCAGAGTTTCACCCGCCTAGCTAATGTACAACGAGCAGATGAATTGACTTTTGGGAAACCAGCTTCTGGTCGTACTAATTCCACTGTCTTTGTCTATGGTGTTGTCAACCAAACAGAGGGATTGTTTCGTTCTGACGATGCTACAAGTTTACCTGGAGATGCGGCTGGTGCAACATGGATGAAAGTTTCTACTGCTAACCAAGCATTTGGTAATGTAACTTATTTGGAAGGCGATCGCTTGAAATTCGGCGGAATTTACGTTGGTACAGGTGGACGAGGTATTTTCTATGGACAGCCAAATCTAAAAATTTACTCACCAAGGTAATCCACAAGCCCATCGCCGCTTCATTATCCATTAAAGATGCTCAACGCCGGAAAAATAAAAACCCGCTACAGCGGGTTTACACACAACAAAACTATGAACTATGAACACTTGATTTAGCTGAAATACTTGAGTTCTGCCTCTAGTTGCCGAATCAGCTTTTCGTCGCCCTTCGCTCTGGCTACTTGCAAGCGATGTTCTAGGCTTTTTTGAATACTCTGTCTATGAGTTTCTTTTGCTTTCGTTACTGCTTGGAGTCTATTGCTATTCATAGTAATTACCTCTTTAATTTACTTTATATGTCTTGTAATCCTAACATAACACAAATTTAGTAGCTGTTGCTACAGAAAAATATGTTTTAGTGTATGTTTATAGTAAAGCATGTTTAAGCAGCAAATAAATCAGCCCAGAGTCCTGACCTTACTCAGCGATTTTGGCGATCGCGATGTGTATGTAGGTGTAATGAAAGGAGTTGTTTTCCAAATCAACCCTAGGCTAACGGTGATAGACTTAACGCACCGCATACCACCACAAAACATTGTTGCAGCTAGGTTTTGTTTGATGAATGCTTACCCCTATTTCCCAGAGGGGACAGTGCATGTCGCGGTGGTAGATCCCGGCGTGGGAAGTGGTAGAAGGGCGATCGCTGTAGAATTTGCTCAAGGATTTTTGGTGGGGCCAGATAATGGCATTTTCAGTGGGGTACTCAGTCAAAGTCCGGCAATTAGCGCCGTGGAACTTACAAATCTTAATTATTGGCGAACTCCTCAAGCAAGTAAAACTTTTCACGGTAGAGATATCTTTGCACCAGTGGGAGCTAATCTGGCCAGTGGAGTCCCTCTCCCACAGCTAGGAAGAGAAATTGATCCTGCAACCTTGGTGAGTTTGGATATAGACAATTATCAGGTGACAACCACCGGGGTTGTGGGTTGCGTTCAATACGTTGATCACTTTGGCAACTTAATTAGTAACATTCCAGGAATTTACCTACAAGGCAAAACGTGGTACGTTCAAGCTGCTGGGTTAAAAATATCGGGTTGCGAAACTTACAGCGATGTGGGGATGGGAGAAGCGATCGCCTTAGTTGGTAGTCATGGCTGGGTAGAAATTGCTATCAACGGGGGGAATGCACACTTGCGGTTAGAGATCAACTTGCAAGATCCGGTAGAAGTCATTAGTTATTAGACTAGATACTAGAAATAACTCACACATATCTTTAATTCATATGACTACACAAACAGTATCTGCACCAGAAGTATATCAAGGTCAGTTTGGGGAATTTACCATTACTCCGAGCGATCGCACTAGCGTGATCATCTATCGCACTGGATTAATCATAGCTGCCCTCTGCTTTGCCATAGGTAGTGCTTTAGTTTTACTCAATCCTAGCCCTAATGCCATACAAGCAATTACGCCTTTGTATACTTGTTTCAGTCTGGCTCTTGGTGTAAGTTTATTGACCATCCATATATATATGGCATCACTACATCGAGTGTTACAGGTTTTCTGGCTAATTGGTAGTATTGCTGCCTTTGTATTCGCTCATGCTGATAGTCAACCCTTTGCGGCCACTGTGTATAATCAGCCACTGACATTATTGGGAGTTGGTTTCACCTTTGCCGCTTTGACAGGCATTTATTTCAAAGAAGCCTTTTGCTTTAATCGCCTAGAAACCAAAGTATTAACTGTAACTGTACCATTGCTATTATTGGGTCATTTAGTAGGGATTTTACCAACTCAAGGGGAACAGATTCTATTAGGTATTTGGGCGATTTTATTTTTGGTATTTGCCCTGCGTAAATCAGTACAAGATATTCCTGCTGATATTGGCGATAAGTCTGTATTTACTTATTTGAAAAGTAAACATTGAGTCTATAGCAATCTTATTTGATTTCTGAAAAAATCTCCGTATCTGTAGGGTGGGCATTGCCCACCATATCCGGGTTTTGGTGGGCAATGCCCAACGCCACTTGACGCCAGTCCGCTCAAGTCGGGAAACCCGCCCACAGGGCTGGCTCCTTTAAGCCGGGAAACTCTAGTCGAGCAGTGGCTCCCCTACGTATATTTCAAAAATCAAATAGTAGTCCTATAGATTTAAGAGGATGTTGGAAAAGTCTCCTTCTATGTCATGCTGAGGAACATTCCGCAAAGCTCCACTCAGATTGACTTTTTATCCCTGATAAAATTTTTCAAACATGGTATAGGAATCGTCAAAAGCATAAACTTCCGCAAATACGGCTATGCAAATGCCAAGAAATTTGGACACTTGCGACTCAGGGATGGGTGATGGCGATCGCTGTTGTTGTTGCTGCCATATTTTGCACTATTAAGGCGTGCAGACGATTCTTGATGAAGCGATCGCCTATATTTTTTAATTGGCAAACCTGAAGAAGAATATAAACCAAATTTGGGCATACTCAAACCAGTGGGTGTGAGGATAGACGAGTGGTGGAAGAACGGGCGTATTGGCTAGCTTGGGCGCAAATTTCTGGGATTGGGCCAGTATTATTGCAACGCTTGCAACAGCATTTTGGCACGCTAGCGATCGCTTGGGATGCTACTGCGGCAGAATTAGCCAAGGTGGAGGGTTTCGGTTTTCAGACATTAGAAAAAGTGGTACAACAGCGATCGCGTCTACATCCACAACAAATACTCACCAAACACCAAGCAGAAAATCCTCATTTCTGGACACCAGCCGATGCAGATTATCCCCGCTTGCTGCTGGAAACTCCCTCCCCTCCACCCAGTTTGTACTATCGCGGCGAAGTTGATTTGCAAGAAAACCTGGGAAACAAACCCCTAGTTGGCATTGTTGGCACGCGTAAACCCTCAGATTATGGTATCCGTTGGACACGTCAAATTAGCACAGCTTTAGCTAAAAATGGCTTTACAGTCGTCTCTGGAATGGCGGAAGGTATTGACACCGAAAGCCACTTGGCGACAATGAAAGCTGGTGGCAGGACGATCGCCGTTTTAGGTACGGGTGTAGATGTCATCTATCCCCACAAAAATCGGGATTTATACAAACAAATATTAACTTCTGGATTAGTCGTGAGTGAGTATCCCGCCAAAACGCCACCAGATCGCACTCATTTTCCCCGTCGCAATCGGATTATTGCTGGCTTGAGTCGTGCCATCTTGGTGATGGAAGCACCTTTGAAATCGGGTGCTTTAATTACAGCCACCTATGCCAATGATTTCGGACGCGATGTCTATGCATTACCGGGAAGAATTGATGACAATCCATCCCAAGGGTGCTTAAAACTACTCTCTCAAGGCGCTTCTTATATTCTCACAGAACTAGACGAACTGTTAAAAATGCTGGGTGCAATTCCCCAACTAGATGCTGTTGAGGAATCTGCAACACCGCAGCAGTTGACTTTGCCAGATTTATCGCCAGAACTGCAACAGGTAATGGATGCGATCGCCTCTGATATTTTGTCTTTTGATTTAATTGTCCAACAAACAGGTATGCCTACCGGCTCAGTTTCCAGTGCTTTGCTGCAGTTGGAACTCATGAGTTTAGTCTCCCAACTACCAGGAATGCGATATCAAAAGTGTTAATGTTGAATATATAATAATTGGGTTATGGCGCGAGATTTATTTCATAAAATTGTGAGATCTTCCCTAGAAAAAGACGGGTGGACTATTACAGATGACCCGTTAAGTATTCGTTGCGGTGGGGTTGATGTACAAATTGATTTAGGCGCGGAACGCCTCATTGCTGCATAAAAAGCCGGGGATAAAATAGCAGTTGAAATTAAAAGTTTCGCCAGCGCCTCAAAAATATCAGAATTTCATACAGCCTTGGGGCAATTTATCAACTATCGCATTGTCCTGAGGACAGAAGACCCTAAACAAATTTTATATTTGGCAGTCCCTTCAGTAACCTATAACGATTTTTTTAGCCCTTCGACTCCGCTCAGGGCTAACGGTGAGCGAAGTCGAACCGTTAGCTTACCCTTTACTCAAACAGTCGTACAAGAAACCCAAATTCTACTGCTAGTTTACAACATTGAAACAGAGGAAATATTGCAATGGTTAAGTTAGATGAATATCGCCTGAAAGTGCAGCAATTGCTAGAGAAATATGCACAGTATAAACCTAGTTATGGAGATGTAGAAGTCGAGCCAATATTTGATATACAACGTGACCACTACCAAATTATCAGTGTCGGTTGGAATCAACAAAAACGGGTTTATGGTCCTATCATGCACCTGGATATCAAAAATGAAAAAATCTGGATTCAGCAGAATACTACTGAAGTAGATATCGCTGTGGAATTATTAGAAATGGGTGTACCTAAACAGGATATTGTCATTGGCTTTCATACACCAAAAATGCGTCAACTGTCCAGTTTTGCTGTGGGATAATCAGCGATCGCTCCCTCCCCACCAACGATCGCGCCATCACATCCATTGCTGTGGATAACCTCACCGAGTCCCCAGCGTATTATCTACTATTTACTTTTCCCCATATTCCATCCCATTAGCTTCAGCATAGCGATGCATAAAAAGAATTAAGAGATGGTTTGGTAAAGCTATTGAATCCTTCTAGTAGTCTGTCAGGGTTGAAATGAGGGACTGTAGTGTGAGCGTCTCGCTCACGCGGGCTTTTCGGCCCGCACTACCAAAAACTACTAGAGCTAGTAGTTGATTGAAGATCAACAAGACTAGACGTTTGCCAGTGCGGACTTCGCGGCGTAAACTGACATTCCTTAAGTCCTCAAAAACTCCAGCAAAAAATTGGATGGAAGGGGTGATAGATTCCATGTCACATAAAATATGAAAGATGAAGTTTTAAAGATGAAATAATCGATTCTATTATTATGTTCATCTTTGAAGCCTTATTCTTTACCTGATTTATAGCAATCTTATTTGATTTCTGAAAAAATCTCCGTATCTGTAGGGTGGGCATTGCCCACCAAAACCCGGATCTGGTGGGCAATGCCCAACGCCACTTGACGCCAGTCCGCTCAAGTCGGGAAACTCGCCCACACGGCTGGCTCCTTTAAGCCGGGAAACTCTAGTCGAGCAGTGGCTCCCCTACGTATATTTCAAAAATCAAATAGTAGTCCTATATCAACCTTCATATTTTCTAAGTAAGTGTACAAAATTAACCCTAACTATGTAGAGAAATGTAAACAAGACTCAAACCCTAGTGCCTATTGCCTATTGCCTATTCCCAACGATAAATATTTATGCCTAGCTACTTATCTTGGGGGATAGTATTGAGGATTAATCACGGGAGATTGATAACCATTTTGTGGCATGGTATTTCCCGGATTGTTAGGAAGAGGAGCCATAACAGGAGACTGATAACCATTTGTCGGCGTAGTATTTCCTGGAATGTTGGAGATAGGAGGAGTCACAACTGGGGATTGATAACCATTGGCAGGTATAGTACTGGCTGGATTGTTGGGAGTAACAGCGTTTTGGCTAAACTGTTGGTAAGTAGCTTGAGAAATTGCACTAATGAGTTTTTCGGCGCGGGGGTCGTTATTGGGACGTTGCACCATCACAGAGGCTATATAGCGCTTACCGGTGGGGATATCAACTAAACCTGTGTCTGCTAGCATTGTGCCGATGTCACCTGTTTTGTGGGCGATGCTAGCGCCTGCACCTAATCCGGAGGGTAGGAGATTATCTCTTTGGGTTTGACGCATGATATCCAGTAGACGATCGCGCGATCGCATGTTCACCAAAGTTCCCTGATTGACTATTGCCATCAATTGTGCTAACTCTCTGGGACTGGTGGTGTTTGTCCCTTGCAAATCCGGGAGTTGATTACGAATAGCTGTAGTTGTTAAACCCCAACTGCGAAAACGCTGGTTGAGAGCTTCCATACCTCCCAATTTGCTAATCAGCATGTTTGTCGCTGTGTTGTCGCTGATGGTAATCATCTTCGTCGCAACTTCCAGCGCAGTGTACTGCGTACCTACTGGTTTAAATTGCATGTTACCAGAACCGCCAGCGATCGCCTCTTGCTGCATGGTCAGCATTTCATCTAAACGGATTTTTCCCGCATCTACATCTTGGAAAAAAGCCACCAAAATCGGGATTTTAATTGTGCTAGCCGCCGGAAAACTGGCAGCGCCATTGATATCTACATAACTACCTGTATCTAAATCCACCAAGAAAATACCAGGCATGAGATGCGGATTAGCTGCCGCGAGAGTTTGTACGGCGGTTTTTAAGGGGATAATTTCCTGGGATAGGTATAAGTTGCCAGATGGTGGCGTATTGGGTGTGGGTTGTGTTTGGGACTGATTCGGATTAGATGTTTTAGAAACTGCTGGGGTGACACGATTGGCGGGGTCTAACACCGACAACGCTGTGCCAACGATCGCACCGATTCCCACTCCCACAATCAACAATCGCAAAGTATACAACAAAGTTCTGGCTATCGGCTTTAAACGCGTCTTGCGCGATCGCTTGCTGGCTTTTGGCAATCCATACCTTTCCATCCGCACAGTCTTGATCTTCGTACCACTAGGCTGTATTGGCGGGACTTTTCCCTTTTGTCTGGGGATGGGTTTGACAGATGTAGGCATCACTAGCCCTGATTTTGACCTCGACACACTGACACCATTTTTTTGGCGTGTAAGCGTAGTTCCGCCTTCAGACAGCCGCTGCTGTTGGTGAGGAACCGTTGCCTTCTTCTCTTGCACTTTTTGCACTTTACGTGGACGCTGGCGGCGGTTTACAGGTTGACGCCGCGAGAAAGTGTTTAGTTTGTCACTCGAATCTGACACCGCTACTCCTTGTGACCCACTTGATTGTTTTCCTGTAGTCTCCCAACCCAAAACTTACTCCTCAAGCATCTAAATGCTGAAATTACTTCTGCTACTAAGTAGCATTTTCGTGTTTAGTTTAAGCGATATTAAAAATTTTGGGGGGATTAATCAGTCCTCAGTTATCAGTTATCAGTTATCAGTTGTTAAGAGTCAAGAGTTAAGAATTGGTTTTCTCCCCTGTTCCCTGTTCCCTGTTCCCTGATTTAAGTGCCCATTTGACCTGTTGTAAAATCCCTCGCAGCATAGCTACTTCTGTAGTTTGCAGATGAGCGCGATTATACAACTGCCGAAATTTTCCCATCCGACTAGGTGCTGTATGTGGATAAAGATAACCTATGTTCAGCAATAAAGATTCTAACTGCTGGTAGTATGCCTCAACTACATCAAAAGCTGCTAGTTCTGTTTGGGTGATAGTCTGAGACTCAGACGGCTGCAGACATTGTGTCAGTTCGTAACAGCAGATCCCCACAGCCGTAGCCAGATTTAAGGATAGATAATCGTCACTCGTGGGAATATGTACAAACCGATGAGCATAATTTAATTCTTCATTACTTAATCCCCGGTCTTCTCTGCCAAAAATAAGTGCTACAGGTTTCTCTGGTTCTGCAAGCAACCAAGGTAATGCTGTCCGGGGATTTTCTAAAAGTATATTTCCACTCCGCACCTCCCCAGTAGTAGCCATGATGCGGACACACCCCTGCAATGCTTCTGGTAATGTTGCCACTACTACCGCAGATCCGAGAATTTCTTTGGCATGAACCGCCATGATTAGGGCTTCCATCGACAGCGGATCGCACTGGGGGTTGACTAATACTAATTGATTTAGTCCAAAATTTTTCATCACGCGGGCGATCGCCCCGACGTTTATCGGGCCAGCTGGTTCTACCAACACAATTCTTAACCCAGCCAACCCCATTTCTTGCCTCCCACCCTTAATTTTTGGCTTTCTCTGAGATTATTTTAGCGGTCTTGGCGATCGCATCAGCAGCGCTACGCTAATGTGAGTCTCGATTAACCCGGTTCCCATTCAGATGCGGTACAAAATTATATCGCAAGCTGTGGGGGCAAGGCACTGCCGTGCCCTTACGGGTGTACCTCACATAACCGAGAATTGCTATAAACTACAAATCTTATTCATTGAAGCTGGGAACGAGAATCGTCGAGCTTAAACAAGTTTTTATAATTTTTGATCAGCGACAATACCCCCATCTTCACTAAAAGTTATAGTCTCTGCCTTTCAGCCAGACGTTCGTCGCTATTCATTTGCAGCAAAGAGACTGTTGTACGTCCTACAGCAGTTAATCCCACCACAGTCTGTCCTAAAATGGTGAAGTGGCCAGCCCATTTTTGAGTACGTGGGTTGAATAAAAAGCTAAAATCTCTTGTCTCTGGGTCAAACGATCCTAAATCAGTGCCTTTGTGGCGGTTACAACGCCAGCAGGAAAGTGCTAGATTATCACTAACCGTAGCACCGCCATGCTTTTGAGCGATAACATGATCAATTTCATGGGGAAAAAAGGCTAGTCCTTTGGGTAGCAAGCAATACTCACATCTGTAGTTGGCTCGCTCTTCAACTAGACGGCGCAGAACAGCAGGTATGTAATTTAGGCTCACTGTTTATTGGTGAGATAGGGTAGATTACTTGACTTAATCATCACAACTAGGTGTTCAATCCGTTCATACTCGTCTAATTCTTTTAATTCAGTGGGTGTGAGTTCACCAGCTTTGCTACGTGCTACCAAGGTACGCAAACGTTCGTGCATTTCAGGTGTTGGTTTAAAATCAGCAATTTGTTCAGCAGTAGGATTGCTGGCAATAAAGTCAAGAATGTATCGGTAAATTTGTGCTGGTACTGCTGGTTGTTGGAGACTCAGGGCAAGTAGTTCAGGTAAGCGATCGCCTACTTGTGCTAGTTGTTGAGATAATTCTTCTGATATTTCTAGGGTAATTCTCGGCATAATCCAATTTCCCCAAGTGTTTCTGCTCATTATTGTAGCTGTGCCATAAACAGTTAACAGTTATCAGTCAACAGTTATCAGTCAACAGCGGTATAATTCCTCTGATTTGACTAACAAGGCCACGGCACGCACAAATGAGAAGAACCAGGAAAAGTAGGTTGCATCAGGGACTGAAAATCACTGTGATGGTGGTGCTGTTGCTGGGGCTGTTGCTAGCGGGATTTGCCACTTACACTGTGCGTCAATCCTTTCCATCAGAAAGTGGGGCGATCGCCCTCCCAAATCTCCAGGCTGAGGTGGAGGTGCAGCGGGATAAGTGGGGTATCCCTCATATTTACGCGGCTAACTCTCACGATCTTTTTATGGCACAAGGTTACATCCACGCCCAAGACCGTTTTTGGCAAATGGACTTTTGGCGACACATCGGTTCTGGAAGACTGGCAGAAATGTTTGGCGCTTCTCAGGTAGAAACTGATAAATATCTGCGGACTATGGGCTGGGCGAGGGTAGCGCAACAAGAAATTAAACTAGTTAATCCAGAGATGAAGGGATATCTGCAAGCTTATGCAGAAGGGGTAAATGCTTATCTTGCCGAACATCAAGGCAGCGCTATAAGTCTAGAATACACGGTGCTGAAACTCCTCAATCCTGGCTATAAACCAGAACTTTGGCAACCGCTACATTCTCTGACTTGGGGAAAGGTAATGGCTTACGACTTAGGGAGAAACTTTCAAAGCGAAATAGAACGTACTATCCTGCGAAAAACTTTGACTTTGGCGCAGGTAGAGGAATTATTTCCACCTTATCCCCAAGACTTGCCAGTGATTCTGCCAGCGTCGCAAAAAAGCAACACAAAGGAACAGGAAGATTTTGACGAGCCGGAAATGACTGCTTTGGGGGTTGAGAACATTACCCCCGCCCTAGAGTCAATTACCAAACCGATGATCGCCCTGGAAAAACTCATAGGGCCTGCGGGAATTGGTATTGGTTCTAACAACTGGGTGATATCTGGCGATCGCACTTCTACAGGTAAGCCGATATTAGCAAATGACCCCCACTTAGCAGTACAAATCCCTTCGATTTGGTATGAGGTTGGTTTACATTGCTCAGTTAAAAGTAGTGAATGTCCTTATAACGTTAGTGGTTTTTCCTTTGCGGGGATGTTGGGGGTAATTATCGGTCATAGCGATCGCATCGCCTGGGGTGTCACCAATGTTGAACCCGACGTGATGGATTTATACATCGAGAAAATCAACCCACAAAATCCCAACCAGTATGAAGTCAATGGTAAATGGGTAGATATGCAACTGCTACCAGAAACCATTCAAGTAGCCGGGAGTAAACCAATTGTCCAAACGGTGCGCCATACCAGACATGGCCCGATTCTCTCGGATGTTTCCCCTAATCTCCAGCAGTTAGAGGCAGAGGGGCACACTTCGGCTGCGCTCAGTGGCCAGGGGGCAGGGAGCGGGGGAGCAAATATTGTCCCCCCTCTGCCTACTCCTTATGCCGTTTCCCTGCGCTGGACAGCCCTAGAACCTTCGAGATTAGGCTATGCTATACCCCTACTCAATCGGGCCGAAAATTGGCAAGATTTCCGGGAAGCAGCGCGTAATTATGATGTCCCTGCCCAGAATTTAGTCTATGCTGACGTTGATGGCAACATTGGCTACCAGATGCCTGGTAAATTTCCCATCCGGGCAAAGGGTAATGGGCGTTATCCTGTTCCTGGATGGACTGATGAATATGAATGGCAGGGTTATATTGACTTTGAGCAGTTACCCAAAAGTTATAATCCGCCCCAAGGTTATATTGCTACCGCTAATAATTTAGTTCAAAGTAAATATCCTTATTTAATTACCACAGACTGGGTTTATGGCTACCGGGCGAAGCGGATTGTGGAGATGATTTCCCAACAAACTCAACCGATTTCTCTCCTAGATGTGCAGTCAATGCAGGGAGATAATCGGAATTTAAATGCCCAGACTCTTGTACCTCTGCTGCAAGCTATCTCTTTTAATACTCCCCGTCTTAAAGCAGCCCAGAAACTTCTGCAAGATTGGAATTTGCAACTAAGCATGACATCATCAACGGCGGCTCTGTTTGAGGTATTTTGGAAACACTTACTAGCCGATACCTTCCACGACCAGTTACCCAAAGAGTATTATCCTGATGGGGGCGATCGCTGGTATGCTGTGGTCAAGAATATCGTCAAACAGCCAGACAGCCTGTGGTGGGATAACCGCAAAACCCCAAAAGTCGAGAACCGCGACAAAATCCTCAAGCAAGCTTTTACAGAAGCTGTGGATGAATTAGAAAAGATTCAAAGCAAAGACCCGAAATTTTGGAATTGGGGAAAACTGCACACGATCAATTTTCGTAACGCCACTTTGGGTAAATCTGGAGTTGCAGCTATTGAGGCTTTATTTAATCGCGGTGCTTTTGCTACCGCTGGTGATGGGGAAACCGTGAATGCTAACCGTTGGCGGGCAAACCATTCTTTTGAAGTTACGGATATTCCTTCTTTGCGGATGATTGTCGATTTGGGAAATCTGGATAATTCCGTGGCTATTCACACTCCTGGACAATCAGGTCATGCTTTCCATAACCACTACAACGATATGGTTGACCCCTGGCGCAAAGTCGAATATCATCCCATGCTGTGGGCACAGCAAACAGTCGCAAATAATACATCTGCAACATTGAGGTTAATGCCGAAATTGGGAAATTGACTAAGCCCTCTTGGCAGGGAATAGGCGATAGTAAAAAGAAAGTCTACCTGAAATATGCAAATTTATACCTGCTAAAATTAGTATAACTTAATACTTTTTTTGGCAGCTATGGAGTATAAATTATCAGGGCTAAAATCGAGTCAGAAGCGAAAATAATCAAGGATAGACAATCTATACTAAAAACGGTTTAGAACTGTCATTCTGACCAAAGGGAAGAATCTCCGAGAGACTTCTCTTCACTGCGTTACGCTCAGTATGACAAAGTTCAGCTTTTATCCGTTTGCAGTATAAGTTAAAAAATTGAGAATTTATACTGCAAAAAATATTTTTGCTATCTGCTGAATTACAATGCCCGACCTTTCCAGAATAATCTAGTCGGAGATAAAAAAAACAGATGCAACCTATTTTCAAAAAAACTACTATACTTTCAGCAACAACTGCGATCGCATTCCTATTTGCAGGTTGTGGAGAGAGTAAAGTTGCTCAATGTAACAAAATAGTCAAGGTTTCTAATCAGGCGGTTACAGCCGGTCAAGAATTCGGCAACAATCCTCAGCCAAAAAAAGGATCTAAAGCCTTGACTGAAGCTGCAAATAAAATAGAGCAAATTACCAAAGACATGCAAGCCCTAGAAATTAAGGATGAGAAACTGCAAGGTTATCAAGGACGATTTCTCAAACTCTATGAGAATACTAGTAAGGGTTTGAAAGATACAGCAGCAGCCTTGGATAAAAAGAATTTAGCAGAGGCAAATCGCTCTTTGGCATCCCTGAAAAAGGGTAGTAGCGAAGAAGCTGCATTAGTGAAGGAAATTAATAGCTACTGTTCTGGTAAATGAATAATTTTCTATATATTTAGATCATTTTTTTGAGAAGCTACCCAAAAGAGGTAAAACTTTTTTCTTTAACAACTCAATTAAAGCTGGTTCCATATACTCATATTCATCTGGAATATCCAAACAGATGACTTTCTTATCTTTGAGGAAGGCTTGGAAGTTATTCGATAGCTTCCGTTTGTGTGATTTTTCCATCACAAAGATGATATCAGCCCAGGCGATCGCTTCCGTGGAAACTGGAACTTCGGCATGTCTGTCTAAACCTGCTGAATCTGTCTCCAATCCTTCGTATTCAGAGAATATAGCCTCAGCCGTAGGGCTTCGCAGTTTATTTTGGCTACAGAGAAACAATAGCTTTTTCATTATTCAACAAGTCGTGAAGAGCGGGGAAACTCATACGTGTCAACTTAACGTAAAACCCTTGTCAAAACGTGATTTTGAATTCACTCACTTACCATCACTCTTCGCGTCACCCCACCCTAACCCTCCCCTTATAAAGGCTACGGTGTACACACAAGTCGGAAAATCTCACCTGCATTCGTTTTCGTTCGGTAGGGTGCGTTATGGACTAAAGTCCTAACGCACCGCAAATCTCGGATGGTGCGTTAGCCTCCGGCATAACACAACGCCAGTTCCCTCAAGTCGGGAAACCCGCCCACGTGACTGGCTCCCCTACTTTTAAAGGTTTTGGGGTGATTCAATCACTTGTGTGTACACGGTAGCCTTATAAAGGTGAGGGAACTGGATTTTCCGGTTTCCCCCCTTGGAAAGGGGAGCCAGTGCGTTGGGCGGCTCTGCCGACTTGTTCGCTTTTAGCGTTCCCGCAGGGTAGCATCTGGCGTGGGATTAAGGGGGGTAAAACCCGGATCTCGAAGTAACTCCGATTTGTGTGTACACCGTAGCCTTAGCAAGGGGAGGGGGAAAACATTTGTCGAGTAAGCGTTGTAGCTCAATTTGATACCAATTGGGGAAACTCCGCCCCTACGATTTATTTGTCGCATTCTTTTGACAAATTGAACATTACGCGATCGCTTAAGGGGTTTGCTCTCCCTGCTTCCCGCTTACCACTCTATGACCGATGTCTTTACGGTAGTATATCCCTTCAAAGTCAATGGGTTTGATGCCAGTGTAGGCGTGGGCGATCGCTTGCTCAAAATTTTCCCCAATTCCCGTAACGTTTAAAACTCTTCCGCCGTCTGTCACGACTTGTTGCTGCTGATTTAACTTTGTGCCTGCATGAAATACAGTTACGCCCAAAGCTGTTGCTTGTTCAGTTCCTGTAATCACTTTGCCTTTTTCATATCCCCCAGGATAACCCCCAGCAGCAGCGACAACAGTGGCTGCTGCGCCTGGTTTCCACGCAATGGGGGGCAATTCACTTAAACGCTGCTGTACACAGGCTAGGAGCAAATCCTCCAAGGGTGTTTCTAACAGTGGCAGAATCACCTGGGTTTCAGGATCGCCAAAACGACAGTTAAATTCTAAAACTTTGAACTCGCCATCGGGTGCAATCATCAACCCGGCATAAAGCACACCCCGGTAGTCGATGTTCTTGGATCTTAAGGTAGCGATCGCTTTCTCTAAAACCTCAGTTTGCACCCGCGCCATCAACTCAGGCGTAGCTATAGGCGCTGGAGCATAAGCTCCCATCCCACCAGTATTTTCCCCCGTATCGCCCTCACCAATCCGCTTATGATCTTGCGCTGGTAACAAAGGTCTAATCGTTAACCCATCTGTCAACGCTAAAACCGAAACTTCCTGTCCAATCAAACATTCTTCAATTACCACAAACTCGCCAGCGCTGCCAAATTGCCCTTGGAAAATTGCGGCGATCGCATCTTCTGCCTGTGCTACTGTTTCGGCAACTGTCACACCCTTACCCGCCGCCAAGCCATCAGCTTTGACAACAATTGGCGCTCCTTGTGCTTTCACATAGGATTTTGCTGCTGCTGCCTCAGTAAATACCGCCGCCTTCGCCGTAGGAATTCTTGCTTCCTGCATCAGGGCTTTCGCCCAAGCCTTACTCGCCTCAATCTGCGCTCCCGCCCTCCCCGGGCCAAATACCTGCAGTCCTTGGGATTGGAGATAGTCGGTGATTCCCTTTGCTAGAGGCACTTCTGGCCCCACTACCACCAGATTAATCTCATTTTTGAGAGCAAATTTGCTGATTCCCTCAAAGTCATCCACTGCCAAAGGCAAGTTTTGGCAATGTTCCATACTTGCCGTACCGCCATTTCCCGGCACACATACAACTTGCTCAATCTGCTGAGATTGCAGTAGTTTCCATGCTAGAGCGTGTTCGCGCCCCCCATTACCGACAACTAAAACTTTCACTGATTTCCTCGTGCGTCCCTTGCGAAACGAGAATCCTTTAAGGCTACTCGCGGATCAATTTTTTCATCAATTCTTACACTTATGCAAGCCCCATCTCCACCTTAATCAGTTCTGATAGCTCGGTACTGAGTGATGAGTCAGATTCCCCACTTAAAATTCGGTACTCGGGAATGACACACAAAGCGAGGAAATTTCGGGTTTCAATTAAATAAAAAATCCATATTTATACGGTTGATTTGTATACAGAAATATTAGTAATAATTTTGGTGTTATTGCTGAGTTTCCAGAATTTATTAAACAATAGCTGCATCAATGATGACGATTAATCATGTAAGTACTAACCTATAAATATTGAGATTAAACAGATATCAAAATAATAGGAAATATGGCTAAATTTATCGTCACAGGAGCGGCAGGATTTATTGGTTCTCACATTGCACAAGCATTACTGCAACAGGATGCCGAAGTAATTGGGATTGATGAATTTAACGATTACTACGATCCTTTCTTAAAGCGTAAGAACGTTGCACAATTAAGCTGGTCACCTAATTTTAAATTAATTGAAGGAGATATTCAGTTTTTAGACTGGCAGACACTACTTAATGATGTAGACATAGTTTATCATCAGGCGGCACAAGCGGGCGTAAGAGCAAGTTGGGGTCAAGGTTTCCGCGCTTACACAGAACGGAATCTCAACGCGACACAAATTTTGCTAGAAGCGGCGAAGAATGCTAAAGGGTTGAAAAGGTTAGTATTTGCTTCTACTTCTAGCGTTTATGGTGATGCCGAAACTTTACCTACCCATGAAGGGATTTGTCCCCTACCTGTTTCTCCCTACGGCATTACTAAGCTAGCAGCAGAGAGGTTATGTGGACTGTATCATAAAAACTTTGGTGTACCCTTTGTAGCACTGCGCTATTTCACAGTTTATGGGCCTAGACAGCGCCCAGATATGGCGTTTCATAAATTTTTCAAAGCTATTTTGCAGGATGAGGCGATTCCTATTTATGGCGATGGACAACAAACGCGGGACTTTACGTTTATTAGTGATGCTGTCGCCGCTAATTTAGCCGCCGCTACCGTACCCGAAGCTGTGGGCGAAATTTTCAACATTGGCGGTGGTAGCAGGGTGGTTTTAAAAGAAGTTCTGGACACAATAGAAGAAATTGTTGGTAAACCTATCAAAAGAAACCACATAGAAAAGGCGATGGGAGACGCCCGTCACACAGCTGCTGATGTATCTAAAGCACAGAAAATTCTCGGATATCAGCCCCAAGTCTCCCTCAGAGATGGGTTGACACAGGAATGGGAATGGGTGAAGTCCTTGTATTAAACCGACTCACACCTGAAGGCATTGGGTATCGAGAAAAAACCATTGCTGAATAGAGGTATGAATCTGAATGTAGGGACGCAAAATTTTACGTCCCTATAATTTTTAGCAGTTAATTATTTCCTCAGCCCTTATTGTCACAACACTGAAGACTTATTCTCTGTCGCCTGAATAAAAGCCTCAAATTCACCATTGGGTGTCCATTGAATAGCGCCATCTCGTCCTGTGAAAAACAGTTTCGTTTGGCTTTGGCTGAGTTCAGACAAAACTTTTGGTTCCAGATCAGCCTCAGAAGCGATCGCTATTTGTGGTTGGAGTGCTAAAACTAAATCTTTCAAAGACTGTGGCGGACACCACAAGACTTGGGGACGAGGTAAAGCCCCAGTTTTAACTAGCTGTGCTATCTCATTTGACTTGATATCGCCCACTAATAACCAATTTTGGTCTTGAATCTGCATTCGCAAAATAGGCAATTGATCGTTGATTAGTTGGGCAACGATCGCCCCAGTATTCAAAGTTTGCCCAAGTAATAAAGGTTGATAGATTCCCTGAGACTTTTGCACTTCTTGTTGAATCACCTGGGTTTCAATCAGATTTTCTGGTTTCGGGGCATATCCATAAAAATTCTTGATGGGTAAATGTCGCAGTACTTCCAGCCAGCCATGACTGTCACTCCCTGGAAAATCATTAGCGATCGCCCAATCAATTTGATTCACACCCTGCTGTTGTAAAAATGGCAAGATTGTAAAGCGTCCTGTACCTTCATCGCCACTATTAATTAGGGTGACTGTCCCCCGATCTTGAATGACCAAAACAGGCTCTGAACCTGCTGCCAATACCGTGATTCTAAATAAGTTGTTGGCAGAGTGCCAAACTGGAACAATTACTAAACCAACTGCAACTATACCCGCAAATAACCACCGTTGCCGCCACCAACGCACTAGCCAAACTGATAAAATTAGTGCATAAATTGCTAATAGTTGCCAAGTAGATATACTCCCAACAGCAACAGAATTTCCTGGTAACTGGCTAAACAATTCTACTAACTTAATTAACCAATCAGTCGGGTAATGCAATAACCCAGCTAAAAAGCTGCCTGCTTCAATCCAAATTAATGCAACTAAGGCGCTAATAATGCCACCTATACTAATAACGGAAATAAAAGGAGTGGTGATGATATTTAAGATGAGGCTATAGGATGGAACAACCCCAAAAACTGAAAGTTGCAACGGTAAAGTCCAGATCGTAGCAGCCAGGGGAACAGCAATCAAAGAAGCGATCGCTGGTGGTAGCCAACCCAAGCGTTGAATAATGGGCGGTACTGTGACAATTAAGCCCAGCGTTGCTAGAAAACTGAGTTGAAAGCCTAAATCCCAAATCCATAAGGGATTAAATAACAATAATAGAGTAGCAGCCAACAGCAACGATCCCAACTGTTTGACTTTCCTTTTTAATACCAACCCAACCAAGGCGGCAAAACCCATAATTACCGCTCTCAAGACTGCGGCCTGAAACCCTGTTAAACTCAAGAAAATTATTAAAGCTAAGAAACCCAGGGTAAATTGTGTAGCCTTTTTCGTATGCCTTGTTAGCTGTAAGATCACACTCAAAATCAAAGAAGTTTGAAACCCAGAAGCTGCTAAAGCATGAGCCAAACCCGCCTGGACAAATAAGTCGCGGATATCATAAGGTAAATCAACAGCCTTGCTTCCCAAAACCATTGCACTCACAAGCGGCCCTTCCGGAATATTCAACCCTATAACTTGCGATCGCACAATTCGTTCCCGGACTTGCCACCATCCCCATTGTCGCCCATCATCCAAAATATTCACCTGCTGTCCCAGCAAACCAGCAAATGTTCCTTCCTGCTTGAGATATTTTTGAAAGTCAAAAGCACCAGGGTTAGAAGCTGTTTTTGGTTTATATAAAACCCCAGTGACAGCAATTTGTTGCTTCGTATATAACCCAGTAGCTTGAAGTATGGGTACAGTGACATACACCTTACCTGTCACCCCTTTCGGGACACCTGCTGGCCCTTTTTCGTTTTTGACTTCATCGATTTGAGTTGCTTCTAACCAGAATTGTCCTCGCTGACTGCGAGTTAAGCGGGGTGTACTCGCCACAACGCCCCGAACAATCACTAGTTGCTCTTGATTACTGCTATTTCCTGGTGGGACGAATTTACTCACGTCTTTTGCACCTGGTTGCGGTACTCGCACTTGCAAGTAGAAAGTTGCCAACAAACCCACCAAGCCAGCCGCTATCCATACTCTGGGGTGGGGAATATTTTTCCAGGTGTTCTCTACAGCCTTGGCTTTTGTGTGATTGTTTTCTGGTTTTTGCAGAAATTTCGGTAACTTAATCGAGCGTTTTCTAAAAATAACTGCTGCCAAAATCCCCGCCACCAAAATCCACACACCACCCCAAGGAACTGCTGTGAACAATAACCCCAGAATGTAGCCAAGACAGATAATTACACCACTAGTCTGAATCATAAACACTTATAAAATGTGAAGCATAAAGTAACACGATGTGCGACTTAATATAGGGTATACTAAACCCATATGCTGCCACTATGGGAGTCTCATGGATGCCATCCCCTTTCCCCGGCATGAACCCGTATCTGGAATTGCCTGCTCTGTGGCATGAGTTTCACAACAGATTGATTGTGGCACTCTCGGATGCAATCACCCCTAATCTACAACCAAGTTACTATGTCGCCGTCGAAACTCGTACCTATTTGGACGACGATAATCCTGAATTGCTAGTGGGAATTCCCGATGCGATCGTCCTCACATCTGCAAAAACTCCTGTAGCACCACCCACTGGTAGAGCCACACAAACTCGTCCCAAACAAATCCAGATCCCCATGCCAGTCGAAGTCAAAGAGCGCTATTTAGAGGTGCGGGAAGTGGGTACTCATCAGGTAATTACCGTGATTGAGGTGCTATCACCCAAGAATAAGCGCAGAGGCGAAGGGCGAATCGCCTATGAGAAGAAGCGGCAGCGGGTGCTGGGCAGTTCCTCTCACCTGGTGGAAATCGATTTACTCCGAGAAAATACACCCATGCCCATGATTGGGGTAGAGGGAACAAGCGACTATCGCATCGTGGTGAGTCGAGCCGCTACCCGTCCAATAGCAGATTTGTATGAATTTCAATTGAGAGAGGCAATCCCCAGCTTCTTGTTACCCCTCAAACCCGACTATCCAGAATTAGCCGTCGATTTACAAGCTATTTTGCTCGGTGTTTACGATCGCGGCAGCTACAAATTCCGCATTGATTATCATCAGCCAGTCCCCCCGCCAAAACTATTGGCAGCAGATCAGCAGTGGGTTGATGAGTTACTTGCCCCCATCCGAGGTACGTAATGCCGCATTTTCAGTACTCCATGCCCCACGCCCTAGGAATTTTAGATTTTAGATTTTAGATTTTAGATTGAAGTCGAATCCAAAATTGCCAATCCAAAATCCAAAATTGAATTGCCCAATACCCAATTACTCGTCAATTTGACCAACGCGACGGATATTGAGAATGTCGCTCATTTTCTTAATTTGGACAAATACATGCTCTAATTGTGGGCGATCGCGGATATCTATGCCTAAATCTATCAACGCTGGTTGACCGATCGCCGTTTTGACTTGAGCATGGCGCACATTGATCCCCTGGTCACTTAACCGCGATAAAATATCTTTTAATACCCCCACTCTGTCTAGAGCTTCAATTTGCAGATTTACAGGATAAGTCTGGGGAATACTGCTAGTTTCTGCTCCTGAGTTCCATCTCACTGGTACTAAGCGCTCATATTCCACACTATCGAGGTTATTACACCCTTGGCGATGGATAGAAATTCCTCTCCCCCGCGTGACTACACCAATGATCGGTTCACCAGGAATGGGAGTACAACACCCGGCTAAATGATACACCAACCCTTCTACTCCCAAAATTGGGGAATCTGTGGTGCGTGAAGTAGCAGGCCCGTCTCGCAAGGCTTTTGTCGCGGCGGCTGATTCTTTTGTGGGAACTAGGGGGGCATTGACGATGGGTTGATGGGCTTTTACCACTTCTCGCCAACGATTTAGCACTAGGTTGAGCGTAATTTCACCGTAACCCAAACCTGCAAGTAAATCTTCTGTGCTGTGGTAATTACACTTTTCGGACACACTGTGCATGGCATCCGATTTCAAAAGACTGTCAAAACCGGTTTTACCAAGTTCTTTTTCTAACAATTCCCGACCACGGGCTACATTTTCTTCCCGGCGCGATCGCTTATACCATTGTTTAATCCGATACTTCGCTGCTGAAGTTCTGACGAAGTTCAACCAATCTAAACTAGGATGGCTGTTCTTTTGGGTCATAATGACCACAATATCGCCGTTTTGCAACCTGGTTGACAGTGGCACCATCCGTCCATTCACCCGCGCCCCTGCACAGTGGTTTCCTACCTCTGTATGTATGCGATAGGCAAAATCTATCGTTGTCGCACCAGGACTTAAGGGTACTACATCACCTTTCGGTGTAAACACGTAAACATCATCTTCAAATAAATTATCTTTGACGCTATCTAGATATTCTTGAGCATCCTTCAGGTCACTTTGCCATTCTAATAACTGCCGCAACCAAGTAAATTTCTCATCAGACGTTGTTAAATTGCTAACGTTAGAACCGCCTGTTTCTTTATATTTCCAATGAGCTGCAATCCCATACTCAGCAATATGATGCATTTCCTGCGTCCGGATTTGCACCTCCAAAGGACGACCAGTTAAGCCAATTACTCCAGTGTGCAATGACTGATATCGGTTAGGCTTAGGTAATCCAATGTAGTCCTTAAATCTGCCAGGAATCGGTCGGAAAGCATCGTGAACCACCGCCAAAGCGCGATAGCATTCTTCATTAGTTCGGACAATGATTCGCAGTGCAGCCAAATCATAAATTTCATGAAATTCTTTTTGCTGCCGCTGCATTTTTTGGTAAATGCTATAAAGATGCTTGGGACGACCGCTAACATCAAGGCACTCAATGCCCGCTTGCTTTAAACGCTCCTGTAAGATTGTCGTAGCCCTTGCTAACTTCTCTTCTCTGGAAGTCCGTTTTTCTGCCACATGTTGCTGAATTTCGCGGAAAGATTCTGGTTCTAAATACTTAAACGATAAATCTTCTAATTCCCATTTAAAATGCCAAATCCCCAAGCGATTGGCTAAGGGAGCAAAAATATCTCGTGTTTCTTGAGCAATGCGGCGGCGTTTGTCGTCTGGCATAACTTGTAGAGTTCGCATATTATGCAGACGATCTGCCAATTTCACCACAATTACCCGAATATCTTGCGCCATCGACAAGAACATCCGCCGGAAGTTTTCTGCTTGGCTTTCGGTTTTGCTTTTGAAATTAATTTTAGAAAGTTTGGTGACACCTTCAACTAATTGCCTAACTTCTGGGCCAAATAGTTCTCCTATTTGTTCAATTGTAACGTCTGTATCTTCAACTACATCATGGAGAAATCCGGCTGCTATCATAGCAGCACTACCTCCCAAATCACGCAGCAATCCAGCTACAGCGACGGGATGACAAATGTATGGTTCTCCCGATTTGCGGTATTGACCTTGATGTAGCCGATAAGCAAATTTGAATGCTTCACCAATTAACACTGCATCACTATGCCTTCGGTCATCTTCCGCTTGGCTGCCACCTCTTGATGACTCGCTTAAACATTTCTGTAGCCATTCCGGAAGAGGAACATCAATTGATGAATTGATAACTGTGCTGCTCATACAAAGGGACTAAAGGTGATCTGTGGATAAGTCAGAGATGGAAAAAATCACAGCATCGCCGAATGAAGATGCTGCTGACAGGCAGTGTCAGGATGATTCCCTAATTGCTGATGGTCATCATCCATTGTGAGTATCAAGGTTCATCATCTCGAAAATAGAATTTTGGCAAAATAAGGCCTCAAAGCATGATTTGATGCTTCTAGTTTTAAAAAGAGTTGTAAAAAGCTTATTGTATAAGAAAAATTGCTTGACATTAATACTATCTTAACTGGCACAGGATGTCTCTAAATCGAGAAAAATATCAGGCGTTGGCAAATTTGCTAGGGCAATTACACTCTGATGCTACCAACAATCTGCTAG
This sequence comes from Calothrix sp. PCC 7507, assembly GCF_000316575.1. Taxonomy (GTDB): domain Bacteria; phylum Cyanobacteriota; class Cyanobacteriia; order Cyanobacteriales; family Nostocaceae; genus Fortiea. Next base: position 2,530,446 of record NC_019682.1, read on the forward strand.
AAGCTGCGACATTGCGATCGCGTTTAGCGTCTTTGCAACAATTCTTTGGGCAGCAGATTGCACCTTTGACTGAGGTAGAATCACGGGAACAGTCTTATCGCACCGAGATCAGTAAGCAACTACGCTTGTTGGAAATAGATGTGATGTTTTTCCAGGGGGCACGCCAGCAATCTACGGCACAGGCGAGACTGGAAACGATATGCGATCGCTTGACTACTCTGGTGCAGTACTGTGATGCCATCCTGCAACCATAAAAAGAGAGGGAAAATGACAATTTTTCTCCTTTTGCTTTGGTTACTATATCATCCCACTTACTACAGATATTTTATGTCTTTGCATCAACAAATTTAGGGTTGATTGCGGAGAGCTTAGAATAAAAGTGTATTTCAGGAGAGACGTATGGTTGCACCTCCAAAATCCCAGCTTTCAGTTCCGCCATTAGAAAATGGCGATCGCCTTTCTCGGTTCGAGTTTGAGCGTCGCTATGAGTCTATGCCGCATTTGCAAAAGGCTGAATTGGTTGAGGGAGTGGTGCATATGGCAGCAGCGTTGCGGATTAGAAGTCATGGACAACCTCATGGACAGTTGATCACCTGGTTAGGAACCTACCAGGCGTTTACTCCAGGCACTGTGCTTGGCGATAATTGCACCGTTCGGCTTGATTTGGAGAATGAACCCCAACCGGACGCGGTGTTAATGATTCCTGGTAGACAAGCCACCATTGGCGAGGATGATTACATCGAAGGTGCGCCGGAATTGGTGGTAGAAGTGGCGGCGAGTAGTGCAGCTATCGACCTACACGATAAAAAACGTGCTTATCGGCGAAATGGGGTTCAGGAATATATTGTTTGGCGGACATTGGATGGTCAATTAGACTGGTTTGTGTTGAGGGAAGATGAGTATGTTGCCCAACTGCCCGATGAGCATGGCATAGTTCGGAGTGAAGTATTTCCAGGACTGTGGTTGGCGCTTTCGGCATTGTTATCAGGAGAAATGACCACTGTTTTATCGGTGTTACAGCAAGGATTGAACTCGTTAGAGCATCAGGCATTTATCAAAGAAGGCAATAGGCAATAGGCAATCATATGTGTCAACTTAACGTGAAACCCATGTCCCGCCTCAGAATGAATTCTGAGTCTCATAGCAAAAGTCATCTCAAGATGACTAAAAATTCTTAATCCCCAGTTTACTTGAGTAAACTTTGCCTATCAGCCCGGAAATTCATTTCTGGGCGGCTGTGTTAGCCAACACCGATTCCTTTCAGGAGCAGTTCCATGCTACGGCGCATGTACGCTTCCACTGGTTCAGTTGTGGGTTTAAAGATGAGAGCATAGTAAAGTGACCCACTCAAGAGGTCAAAGATCAGATCAATATCTGCATCTCTTCGGATTTCATTTCTGAATTTAGCGCGCTCAAGTATTTGAGAAAATGCTGCCCGGCGCGGCATTGTGTATTTTGTCCAGTAAACTTGGGCAAACTGCGGATTGCTTGAAGCTGTACTGATAATCAGGGCGAGTGTTTGACGACCAAGAGGACTAAGTATTTTTTTGGCGGCGTTGTTGATCAAGATATCCATATCTCCCCAAAAACTGCCAGTGTCGGCAATCACTAAATCTTCCCTGAGGCTTTCGATCGCATCTGCAACTAGTTCTTCTTTGGCAGTATAACGCCGATAAATAGTCGTTTTCCCCACACCAGCACGGCTAGCGATCGCTTCTATACTCATGCTTTGATATCCCACTTCCGCCAGGAGGTCTAGAGTCGCTTGGAGAATGGCTTTGTGGACTTGTGGGCTACGTGGTCTTCCGGAAGGGCTTTGCATCTGCTTATTCATGAAAATATCATCCCTAAGCATCAGTATCTTGGCAACTTACTTTTCTATCTTCAGACACCTTGACCAATTATATACGATACGCTACCGTAGCGTATAGATAGATAGATAAATTTATTTTTCGCTACTTTCAACACTCTGACATTTCCATACCAATGAAAAAATATAAATCTCCTCAACTCGATGAAAAGCCATCTGTAGCTGATGATATTCAAATAGACAAACCTATTTTTGAACCAGAAATCGCGCCAGAATCGCCAATAGCCCAAAAGAAAGCGTCAAAATTCACTTTCCGCAATCGGCGGGCCTGGTTTTTGTTGGGGGGAGCAATTACCCTGACATTAGGGACAATCATGGGAGGGCGCTGGTGGCAATTTCACAGCACCCATGTGAGTACAGATAATGCTCAAATCCAAGGACATGTTTCGCCCATCGCCTCCAAAATCCCGGCGACAGTCCAGCAAGTCGAAGTGAAGGAGGGTGATTATGTCAAAGCTGGACAGCCTCTAATTATCTTAGAAGACCAAGACTTGAATTTGAAAGTCCAGCAGGCAGAGGCGAACTTAGCAGCAGCAAAAGCGCAATTGCAAAGTGCTACAGATACAGTTCCTCTCACTACTCGCACAAATAACACTGAAGTTCAGCAGGCTCAGTCAAACTTGGTTGCCAGTGAGTCAGCAGTGAACGCCGCCAAAGCAGATATTACCCAAGCTCAAGCATTGGTGGATACCAACCGCGCCAAGGTTACTCAAGCGCAGACAGAGGTAAATAAGACACAAGCAGACTTTCGCCGATATGATGCCTTGTATCGCGAAGGTGCGATCGCAGCTCAACAACGTGATACATCTGAGGCAGCTTTGGCAAATGCTCAGGCAAATTTGGCTGCAGTTAAGCAAACAGTTGCTCAAGCCCAAGCACAAGTCAGCAATGCTCAAGCGCAATTGCAAAAAGTTTTAGCTCAAACCCAAGCCGCAAGGGGACAGGTAGCAGAAACCAAAGTTTCTGGTGAGAAAATCATAGTCCAAAAAAGCCAAACAAAACAGGCTCAGGCTCAAGTTGATCAAGCGGCGGCTACTCTAGCCTTAGCGCGTCAGCAGTTGCAATACACAGTTATTAAAGCTCCCATTAGTGGCAACGTGGGAAATCTCACTGCACAAGTAGGGCAAAAAGTCCAGACTAGTCAGCCCTTACTTTCGATAATTCCTTTGGAAACCGACCAAATTTATGTAGAGGCTAATTTCAAAGAAACGGAATTGAAAAATTTATATATTGGCGAACCAGCAGCAGTTGCAGTTGATGCCTATCCTGGTGATGTGTTTCAGGCTACCGTTGCTGGCATTAGCCCCGCGACGGGATCTAGTTTTGCGCTCTTACCACCAGACAATGCGACAGGTAATTTTAACAAGGTTGTACAGTGGGTGCCCGTGCGGCTGAAATTTAATCCCAATGCTGATCCCCAGCACAAATTGCGGGCGGGGCTGAGTGTGAATGTCACGGTAAGTCAAGAAGGCAATAGGCAATAGGCAACTTGTACTGAGCGTTCGCGTAGCGTCTCCGTCAGGAGAAGTCGAAGTATAGGCAATTTTCTGACAACCGCTATCTTTCTCATATAAAAATGGCTACTATCTCTAAAAGCTCCTCTGTGAACGAGTTTGGCTATATCCAGGGTCCCTTGAAGTGGGCGATCGCCTTTTCTGCTGCTCTGGGTGCAATGTTAGAAGTGATTGACACCAGCATTGTTAACGTGGCGTTGACTAATATCCAATCGAGTTTGGGAGCAACGATTAGTGAAGTTGGCTGGGTGGTGACTGGATATGCGATCGCTAACGTCGTGCTGATTCCCTTGTCGGCTTGGTTAGGTGATTATTTTGGCAAAAAAACCTACTTTATCTTTTCGCTGATTGGCTTCACAGTGGCTTCAGTTGTCTGTGGGCTAGCGATTAATTTACCAATGTTAGTACTTTCCCGCATCGCTCAAGGGTTGTTTGGCGGTGGTTTGCTAGCAAAAGCCCAAACTATCTTGTTTGAAACTTTCTCACCTGCAGAGCAAGGTTTAGCCCAGGCAGTTTTTGGTGTGGGAGTGATTGCTGGCCCGGCGATCGGCCCAACGTTAGGGGGCTACCTCACTGATGCTTTAGGCTGGCGTTGGATTTTCTTTATTAATATTCCCTTTGGCATATTGGCCGTGACAATGTCTTGGCTATTTTTACCCAAAGATGGCGACAAAAGCAAAGCACAAAACCAAGCCGTTGATTGGTGGGGAATTGCGCTGTTGGTGATTGCTATTGGTTGTCTGCAAACGGTGTTAGAGGAAGGAGAGAAAAACGACTGGTTTAGCTCTGGCTTCATTACTACTTTAGCTGTGAGTAGCGTTATCGGCTTGGGGCTATTTATTTGGTGGGAACTGCAAATTGATCATCCTGCTGTGGCGCTGAGAGTGTTACGCCATCGTTCATTAGCGGCTGGGAGTTTATTATCAGCACTGGTGGGAATGGGACTGTATGGCGCGTTATTTGTTATCCCAATTTTTGCTCAGAGTATCCTCCACTTTACAGCTACGCAAACAGGATTATTGCTCGCACCAGGTGCTTTAGCATCGGCGATCGTCATGGTGATGTTGGGCAAATTGTCAACTAAAATTGATGCCAGATTTTTAATAGCGATCGGTGCTGTAGGTACGGCTGGGGTAATGTTTGACCTATCAAAGCTAACTATCCAAACTGGCACAGACGATTTATTTTGGCCTCTGGTATGGCGCGGTGCTTTTACCGTGCTGATGTTTCTCCCTCTGAGTTTGGCAACTTTAGGGCCGCTTCCCAAGCAAGATATTTCCTCAGGCTCTGGCTTTTATAATCTGACACGACAACTAGGCGGTAGTATTGGTATTGCTTTACTCACCACCATACTAGACAAACGAGAGGCTTTTCATCGAGCAATTCTCTCAGCAAAACTTAGTCCTTATGATCCAGAAACTAGTCAGCGTCTTGATATGCTAACTGCAGCAATGCAAAATCAAGGCATGGATGCGACAACTGCAAAACAACAAGCACTGGCTTTAATTAGTCAAACGGTGAATACTCAAGCTGCTGTGTTGTCTTTTGCAGATATCTTTCGCGTCGTGGGTGTAGCGTTTCTCTGCTCATTGCCTTTGTTGTTATTTTTGGGTAAAGGTGGTGCAGGGGCGAAAGCGCCGATGGGGCATTAAATCAGTGAACAGTTATCAGTTAACAGTAGAGACGCGATGAATCGCGTCTGTTATCAGTTAAAAGCTTATAATAGTACAAAGTAACTACTATGTTTAGAAAAATTTGCCATAGCTATAGGAATCTGGTTTGATTATTGAAAAAATTCCGTACACTTTAATCTTAAGTGTAGGGTGGGCAATGCCCACCACATCAAATGAGCATGGTAGGATTCACGGCTTCTTCATTGGTGAGGTTTTCTACATTGTTTGGTTAGATCCAGATCATTTACTCTATCCTGCAAAGTAGAATGCAATCTATCCTCGCTTTTGTTTCTTTTTCACTTGGAACAGTTACCATTAAACTCCATCAGCTAGCGATCGCTCTCCAACCTCCTATATAACTCTCATGGACTACCGCAATATCATTACAATCGAGCCAGGTAAGCGCAGTGGTAAGCCCTGTATCCGGGGAATGCGAATCACGGTGTACGATATTTTAGAATATCTCGCTGGTGGCATGACGGAAGCAGAGATTTTAGAAGACTTTTCTGAACTAACACCTGAAGATATCAAAGCTTGCCTAGCTTTCGCCGCTGAAAATTACAGATTTGTATCCTAACTCACTACACTTGGCAAGCTTAGAATATATTGTGTCATGCAAAAGAAATCAATGACTCTAACTCTTAACTTGCCACCAGAATTAGAAGAGTATCTCGCACAGCAAGCCCAACAGCAAGGGCTTTCAGTTGAAGCATATACGTTGCAGATTTTAGCAGAACATATTCTACCGAAAGAAAAACAGGTGCAATTAGTTAATTTACTTCAGTCTTGGATTGACGAGGATGATGCTGAGGAACAAAAAGAGACTGGAGAATACTTAATTCGAGCTTTAGATGAAGATAGATTATCAAATCGTCAATTATTTCCTGTCGAGTTAAAGGGTGTAACTTGGTGAGTCGGGTGATATTCTTGGATGCAGGACCAATTGGTTTAGTTACCAATCCCAAGCGATCGCCTGAAAGTCTTGCTTGTACACAGTGGCTGCAAACGCTCATCGCATCAGATAAAGAAGTCATTATTCCAGAAATCGCTGATTATGAAGTCCGTCGAGAGCTGTTACGAGCGAATAAAATCAGAGGTATTGCTCGTTTAGATGAGTTAATCCAGTTGCTAGAATATCAACCGCTCACAACTGCTGCAATGCGTCAAGCTGCAATCTTTTGGGCGCAAGCTCGTCAGCAAGGACAACCAACAGCCAATGATAAGACAATTGACGCTGACATGATTTTAGTAGCTCAAGCCATAACTCTGGCGGTTTCAGATTTTGTGATTGCAACAACAAATGTTGGTCACTTGTCTCGGTTTGCTCCAGCTGAGTTGTGGCAGAATATCACGAGTAAGTGATGCGATCGCCAGGAATTGCTACTTTAACGGATCTGATAAACTAGCTTAAATTTGAAATTATAAAAACTGGTAGCTCCGGGCTCAATAAATAACTATGAATGAATCCTTATTTAGTATTGAAAATCTCCGAGTTGCCTATCCTCAGCGTAGTGGAGAAGGACTCATCTGGGCGGTGGATGATGTATCTTTCACTTTGCAAGCTGGTGAGAAAATGGGATTGGTGGGTGAGTCTGGTTGTGGTAAATCCACCATAGGACGGGCTGTGATGCGCTTGTTACCGTCATCTAGTCAGGTTGAGGGACGGGTGACGTTTCAGGGGAAATCAGTCTTTGACTTAACTCCTGACGCATTGCGGAAGTTTCGCGGGGAAGCGGTAGCGCTAATTTTCCAAGATCCGATGACGCGCCTCGATCCGTTGATGACTATTGGTAATCACTGTATCGAAACTCTGCAAGCACACTCACCAGAATTATCTAAGCAGCAAGCGAAAGCAAAAGCGATCGCTACTTTAGAAAAGGTGAAAATTCCCGCCAGTCGCTGGAATCAGTATCCCCATGAGTTTAGCGGCGGAATGCGTCAACGGGTAGCGATCGCCCTGGCTTTACTCCTCAACCCCAAGTTAATTGTGGCTGATGAACCCACCACTAGTTTAGATGTCACCGTTTCCGCCCAGATTCTCCAAGAATTAACTCGCCTGTGCGCTGAAGAAAACATGGGACTTTTGCTGATTTCCCATGATTTGGCAATGGTAGGAGAATATTGCGATCGCATTGGCGTGATGTATCAGGGCAAAATGGTGGAAATGGGGACGACAAAGTCTGTATTTGCACAACCCCAGCATGAATATACGCGATCGCTTCTCAAAGCAGCTTTACATATTCAAGCTGTAGATGATTCTCCCCAGTCAACAGTCAACAGTCAACAATCCCCAATATTGCAGATTACAGAACTCAAACAGCACTACACCATAGAACCTAACTTTATTGAACGATTATTTAAAACCCAAAGTCAAACAATTAAAGCAGTAGATGGTATTGATCTCGAACTGTATCCAGGAGAAATTCTCGGATTAGTTGGGGAATCTGGCTGCGGAAAGAGTACACTTTCAAGAACAATATTGCAGTTAATTCGTCCTACCGCTGGTAAAGTGGAGTTTTTAGGACAGGATTTAACTAAACTATCACCCCAAAAAGTTCGCGCCTCAAGAAGACAAATCCAAATGGTCTTTCAAGATCCTCATGCTTGTCTCAATCCCGCGATGACAGTGGGACAAAGTATCGCTGATCCTTTATTGATTCACCACCTGGCTGACGCTGCTGAAGCAAAAAAACAGGTTTTATGGATGCTGGAGAAAGTGGGTTTAACACCAGCAGAAATTTATTATCAACGCTACCCCTCAGATTTATCTGGTGGACAGCAGCAACGAGTAGCGATCGCCCGTGCTTTAATTACTCGTCCCAAACTGCTAATCTGCGATGAACCCGTGAGTATGTTAGACGCCAGCGTACAGTCGCAAGTGCTAGATTTAATGTTGCAATTAAAAGCAGAGTTTGATTTAACCTATCTGTTTATCACTCATGACCTTTGGTTGGCGAGATTTTTGTGCGATCGTATTGCTGTGATGAATGGTGGCAAAATCGTCGAAATTGGCCCAACAAAAAATATTTTTGCAAATCCCCAGCATCTCTATACTCAAACCCTACTAGCCGCTGCTCCCTTATTAGCAAGAGCTTAATTGATTTAGGGAATGGGGAATGGGGAATAGGGGCGTGGGAGAATAATCCTTGACCCTGAACAAATGACAAATGACCAATAACAAATGACAAATCATTAATCACTACCTGCGATTAATTTCGTATTTTCTGTATTCGAGCCATACAATTCAACAAACCTTTTAAACAGCAACGCACTTTCGTGATTTGAAGCTAAATTTAAGTTAAATAATCGCTCTATATTTCTATCCGCTAGTGCTTGTAAATAAGGCCAATCTTCTAATAAAGTTAACCGAGCAGCGAAATGCAAAATTACTTGCAATAAAGGTTTTGGCCAATCTAGATCGCTATAAATATCAATAAAGAATTGATGCTCTCTGTCATTTAATGGCAAAGTTTGAAAGATAACGATAATTCTTTTATTATTGTAAACCGGAATACTCAGTTCAACAGTATATGGAGTATGTAATATTAAATCCACCTCAACGATCGGTTGTCTCCAAATTCTCAGAGCATTGACTGGAGAATCCAAAACTGTATGAAATTTAATTATTCCACCGCTATCTGTAGGCTGGAAATAGCTAATATTGACAATCCTCAGATTATTTAGGCTAAATTTGTGGACTGATTCCAGATGCTTTAAATTTAAGAGGTGATAGATTTGACAAAGATAAGGAAAAGGTAAAATATATTCCTGGCTAATCATATGTCGCCTCTTTAACTCAAATTTATTACTTTGAGTTCGACATAGATATCCTTGATATAAGCTAGAATCGATATCATCCGCATCTAAGCTTTTCTCTGGTCTTAAATACAACCAACTGAAGAAAAAGAAGGAAGTCGTCAATAGCTGAAAAGCTTCGATTATAGATAGAGAGCCATCAGCCAAAGCAGATATACTTCTATCAGTTAATCCAAAAAGCCAAGATGGTATTCCAATCAGCCAAATTCCATTCTTTAGTTTAAGTATAAACATAGCAAGCTCTAATTCTATAGATAGATTGCTACCTTTTTTTGTAGTGTGAGCCTCATTTGTAACAGAATTAACAGACATAATCACACGAACTCAAATATGCAGCGAACTATAAAAAATAATTCTCAGTACTATTTTTATCTTAGATAAAGATAATAAAACTAACCTCTACCTTTAGCTGTAGTTGCCAATTTGCAAATATTCCTATTGATTTAATTAATCAAAAGTTATTATATTTCTTAATTCTGAATTATTTTTGACAAAATATAGGACTAGTATTTGATTTTTGAAATATATGTAACCCACCTTGTTCTTGGTTTAGTCAGGCATCGCCCTACCTACAGATACTGAGATTTTTTCAATAATCAAATTGGATTCTTATACAAGAGTATCGTTTCTCAAACTTTTTGTTTCAGGCTATGATATTTTATTTTTTACCCAAAAATCACAGTTAAAAATTAGTTAAAACTATAACTATAAGAGGAGTTCACACATAATTTAATTTTCCTAACCCGACAAAAGGAATATATAAATCTTTAGAGAAAAAGTATTTATTGTTCTCTGTTGAAGAAAATTATCAGCCTAGAGAATAGCTCCCCTCAAGGCTGTATGATTTTTAAATATTTTCATTTTTTCAATATTTTTCCGAGACGGCAGCAATGATTATCCGCCATGCCTGTGAATTTGACTTACCTGCTATTGTGGCAATATATAATGCTGCAATTCCTAGCCGCATGGCCAGCGCTGATTTAGCGCCAGTTTCTGTGGAAAGTCGCCTGACTTGGTTTAAGGGGCGATCGCCATCACAACGTCCACTTTGGGTAATGGAAGTAGAAGGTGCGATCGCTGGGTGGCTAAGTTTTCAATCTTTCTATGGACGACCAGCTTACAACAAGACCGCCGAAATTAGTATTTACATTGCTCCAGCCTTTCATCGGTGTGGCTTGGGACGACAACTCCTAGCACAAGCAATTAGCGAAAGTCCTAGCTTGGGTTTAAAGACCCTCATTGGCTTCATTTTTGCCCATAATCAACCCAGTTTAAAGCTGTTTGAAACATTTGGTTTTCAACCCTGGGGACATTTGCCCAACGTCGCCGAACTGGACGATATTGAGCGCGACTTAGTAATCATGGGACTCCGAATTAGCGACACTGCCAAGTAAAAATGTTACAAAAACTACGGTTTTCCAGGTAGACGCGGTTTAATATACTTACTTATTTTTTGTTACAAAATGTATGATAAAGCTCTATATAATTAAAAATATCATGCTACATTGTTACTCACTCTACATAATTTAGATAAAAATTCAAATATATTTTATACTAAAACTCTCTAGGTTAACTTAACTTATCTTCAGGATTAGTCAAACACCTAATGGGATAGATAAATAACAAAATATATTGCTAGTGCTTAAAGTTACAAGGTTGGCAGCAGTTGCGTATCTAGTTTGGTTGTAGCATCATCGATCACCCACAACTACTAGACCTTCAATTGAAAATAGATTCATTGTTTTTGGGTATACCAAACTAAGAGAGAAAAAGCCATGATCGTGGAGGTGAAGCCAGAGGTACTTTTTCTATCCCTCACTATATATTCAGACTCAACGCTAAAAAGCCTTGATAGCCATGTCTAGGATGTGTTTTGGGCAACTCTCCATCTAAATCACTACCCAAGATTTGGGCAAGTATTTCAAATCTTATCTAAAAAACAGAACATCTTTACCAAATCAAAGCACTACAGGCTACCTGGAAAATGCTACGTATTACTGTAATTCCTATTAACTGCATAGTCATGCAGTCCTTTTTGACTAAGTGAATAAGTATACTAAAACACCAAACATGTTAGGAGAAGATGAGCAAGATTTAGCTAACCTCCTCCGCAGGAGGCTCACCTACTACCTTGACAAGTTGTCAATCAGCCGTCAAATTCAAGACCGACAAGAAGAACTGACTTGCTTGAGTCAACTAGCCGCCATCTATGAAAAACTATTCCAGTTTTCACCAGCTTTGGAATACCATAAGTTACTTCTAGCTTTATCACAGCGAATGGGGGCTAAAGATTCCCAAGAAGTCACTCTGTACAACATAGGTAAATGTTATCGGCAACTAACTCAATTTCATGAATCTATTAAATACTTTACACAATTATTAAAAATTACTTATGCAACGGGAAATAGAGTATTACAAATTGCTGTAATTGGAGAACTGGGAACTAATCATCAATCTCTAGGACAATACCAAAAAGCTATTGAGTACTTTCAAAATCAACTAGCCATCAGTTACGAAATCAATGAGTGCAGTTGCCAGAAAAGTGCTTTAAGTTCACTAGCAAATATTTATCAGTGTTTGGGAAATTACCCACAAGCGCTTGAATATGAGCAAAAAGCTCTGTTGGTTGCTAAAGAAATAAAAGATATCAAAGCCATAGGAGACTCACTATTAAATATAGGTGGTATTTATCTGCAGCTACAAGAATGGCAAAAAGCAATTGATTTTTGTCATCAATCTCTTGTACTTGCTCAAGAAATTGATTACCAAAACTTGATGATGATCAGTTTTCACTATCTGGGACATTCATATAAAAGGCTAGATAAATATCCTCAAGCAATGGATTTCCTAACAACCGCTCTAGAAATTGCTTATGATATTGAAGACCAAAAAGTTAGACATAATATTTTAGAAGACTTAAGTGATGTGTGCCGTCAAGTCAATCAACTTGAGCAAGCAATTGAATATAATGTCGAATCTTTAAGCATTTGTCGTCAAATTGGGAATCAATTAGGAGAGGTTGCTGCTCTATTGAGGATAGCGTCTACATATCGGCAATTAGGGAGAAACGATCGCGCTTTGACCTACTATAAACAGTCGTTGACAATTTTCCAGCATATTGGCAATAAGCAAAGTCAGCAACAGCTGTTTTTTAACATTGGCAGTATCTATTATCAAGAGGGACAATATGACCAAGCAATGGGATTTTTACGATCTGCTCTCGTTTTAGCTCAAGACTTACAAAATACTCATGAAGAAGCTAAAGTAGCAATGGTTTTGGGCGCGACTTTTCAGAGTTTAAATCGTCATCAAGAAGCTATTGTTCATTATCGTCAGACTTACAAAATATGTAAAACTTTAGGTGATGAAATTCAAGCCCAACAAATGTGGCAAACTATGCATAAATTAGGAATGGAATTTTAAATAGGGACGGAAATATAGAATTAATACTTGATTTTTGAAATATACGTAGGGGAGCCACCCTCGTGCGCGGTGAGCGCAGTCACACGTGCGTCTGAAGCACCGGGCGGACTGCCGAATCCGGAGGAGTTTCCCGCATTGAGAGGAGTGGAGTTGGGCAAATGCTCACCATATCCGGGTTTTGTAAGGCATAGCCTAGTAGTCTGTCAGGGTTGAAATGAGGGACTGTAGTGTGAGCGTCTCGCTCACGCGGGCTTTTCGGCCTGCACTACCAAAAACCCCTCAAAACAAAATTGACAAACCACTAGGGTGTTGACTTTGTACGAAATTAGCTAAAAATTATCACGCAATTTTTTTTTGTGTTTACCGTAGGGGCATCGGCACTGCCGTGCCCTGATGAGAACGTTAACTACGACTATTATTTTGTATGATACATTTTGGGCTGAAAACCCTCAGAATCAACACCCTAGGCATAGCCCTACCTACTGTTCCCTTTTTTTGATAATTTTGCTGTTGCTATTGAAAAACCCGGTTGTTGCCATTAAAATTTTATTCCGAATTGCCCGTTAAATCCGCGCACAGAATTATAACCAGCACCGACAAAAATATTATCAGTAGCACCTACCTGAACACCACCTGAAACCGCAACCCCTTTATCTTCTGAATAGTATCCAATTCCCACATAAGGGGAAATAACTGGTAAGCTGATAAATTTAAGAACGTCTACTCCTGTCGAACCTTTCGGCCCACTTCCTACTTCAACCCCCAAATCTAAAGCCTTCGCACCTACCGCATAGGTTGTATCTCCATCTTTACCACCGACTGAAACCCAAGGTTGTGGTATGAGTTGAGCTGATGCCTGACTGGGAACTAATAAAGCTAATAGGCTTAGTGATGTAATTAATGTTTTAATAAAAACTGCTATTTTCACTTTTTACTCCTACATAATCTCATAAATTTTTGTTGCTAAGAGGTCATTTATCAAGTATAAATAAAGTTATTGTAGTGGACTGATACGACTAAAAATTATGCAAAAAAAATTGTAGGCGGGGTTAAGGCTTTGCGAAACTCAACCTACTCATAATGCCTAAAATTAGCTGCGCCACTCTACTACTTAAGATTTACTGTATAAATGCTCTCTAATGACGATTTCGTTGAGCAACAATAATTGTGACGGTATTCACATCAACTAAGTGCCCTATCTAAACCGCAAGGTTAGCGGGTGAGTGTCAATATCTTTAATCTTGGCGTTGCTGATTAGTGGGATGATTTTTGTCTCACGCAAAGGCGCAAAGACGCAAAGAATCAATATTCTGCTTTGTCCAAAAGTCTCAATTCATCCCGCATTTATGCAACGCCCTTTAATCTTTAGCACCTAATTTATCCTCTGTGTTGACAAATATTCCCCAAATTTTACTTAAAGCCTACTTGCAGAGGTACAATTCCCCTGTTAGGTTGAATCGCTATAACTTTCTAGAGCGATTTTTATGGATTAAGCCCATTCTGGAAGAAATAAAACCAGAACTATTTCCCCCAGATGTGGAAGAAGAAACTGCAACAACAGAAGCAGACAAACCTGCTGCGACACACTATGCAAATGAATTGCATTACATACAGTATCGCTGCCAAACTCGCAACCCATTAAACTGCACTTTTCCCCAACAAGCAGTGCAGGAAGATGCAAGAGCTAGGTATTGCCTAAAATGCAGTTTCCCAGCCACCTTAGCAGAGCAAACCAATCTCAAAGGTAATCGGGGAACTTACACAGTTGAAAATTTACTGGGCAGGCGGGGAATGGGGCGTTTGTACCGAGGTACCCAACTCGGTGACAGCCAGCCAGTAACAATAAAAGAATATCTACTGCCACAAAAAGTTTTCAACGGCGAGGAATTAAGTCAGCACAAAGCCGCTTTTATCAGCTTGGCCGGATTGAATTTAGCTGACGGCAGAATGCAAGACTTTCGCCTGATCTTCCCTTGGGAAGCGATCGCTGATCCGACTAATCTAGTTGAAGAACGCTGCTACCTGATCACCAAGAACAAATTAGATACCTATCCCACTCTTAGCAGTTACCTTGCTGATAATGGTGCCATGACTCCTGCCCAAGTGCAGCAAGTCCTCAACCAAGTTTTACAAACGCTGGAATTTCTTCACGAACAGAAATTTTCTCTGCCTTCAGGTCAAGTTCGACAGGGATTAGCCCACGGCAATCTCAATCTCCACAGCCTACTCATAGACAAAGAATCATTTTTTATCTATCTTTGCGACCTTGCTCTGTGGGAAAATCTATTTAACCCACCAAGTACCCCAGCAACCAAACCATTACCAGCAAATGACTTATCGGCATTGGGGCACGTCGCTTTTAATTTACTTATAGGCAACCCACTAGACCCGGTTTCGGGCACACCGTTTAACCCCAAAGACTACCCCCAGTGGACGTTAATCAGCCCTCATCTCCAAGAATTTATCCTGCGCTTGGTGGGCATCGATATTCCTTTTGCAAGTGCTAGCACTGCCCGTCAAGCCTTATTGAAACTGCCACCAGAAAAGCAAATAGCAATTAATGATTTGCTAGTAGAAGAGGAAAAGCCAGAACAGATTAAAGTTTCTCATACGCCCTTAATTATTTTTGGTACTACTCTTGGCTTGCTCTTGTTAGGAGGATTAATTTGGTTTTTAGCCTCGAAACTCCACAATCAGGAGGCAACTGAGAGCGACTTTCTTGTTTGCTGTATTAAAGACGCGCCGCCGCTGCCTAATGGCAAATTTACTTACGCAGGTGAAGCAAACGGAACGTGGACTTATGTACTGCAAAAGCCAAATCTAATTGCTAAAGACAAAACTTTAGAAACAGAACTGCAAAAACAGCTACGGAAATCGCAACTGAACTACAAAACTATTGATTATGAAGCCAATCCGTCTGCTGCTAAGAATGCAGTTATTAAACAAGTCCGTGCAGGGAAAATCAACTTTGCCATCACTACCTTAGTTAGTCAGCAAAGTAATGACTTAACTTATAAAGAATTTGCTTATGATGGCTTAGTTGTATTCGTTAACTTCAGCTATTCCAAAAGGCAAGAAAGTCTTCCGAATGCCCTGAAGGGAAAAATTACATTTGAACAATTGCGTAAACTTTACACAGGACAAATCAGCAATTGGCGACAACTTGGAGGCCCGGATTTACCAGTTAAACTATATATCCCAACTGAAACTGAAGCATTGCAAATATTTGAGCAGCGGGTACTCAAAGATAAATTATCTATTGAGGCTTTTAGAAGTTTGTGGCAAAACAATAAGAAAGAAGCTAATTCCTATAAAATTACTCAATTGCCTACTTTTGCTACTTTGCGAGAAGTGATTAAAGATTTCGAGGATGATGGAGTTGGTGGAATTGCATTTGGGACACTTAGCAAAGTTTTTGGTCAATGTTCTGCTTATCCTCTAGCTGTAGTAGATCAAGGAGAGCCTGTCCAATCCATTGTGCAAAATAACGGCTTGCAAATAGATCCAACTACAGATTTGTGCAATAACAAAGGTAGTTATTATCCGAATGTGCAGCTTTTTAGTACAGGAAAATATCCCTTAGCGTATCCTATTACTGTAGTCTATGCACGAGATAATAGACGCTCTGCTGTAGGTGCCAAGTTTGCTAATATTCTTCAGACTAGAGAAAGCCAGCAACTTCTCAGCAAAACGGGGCTGATACCGTTGCAACCTTTACCTAAAAATTGATTTCTCCAAAAATGAACTGTGCGTTGCCTATAACCCAATATGCTTGGGTTAAGGAGAATCGTAGCGACTGTCTTAAAAGTCAAGCGATCGCCAAAACGAACTCAATTTCTGCGCTGCTACTCAGACTTTATTAACGCTTCAATATCTGCCGCTACAATCTTCTCCAAATTGCGTGTAATTTTCCCAATATCCCAATTCCACCAAGCGACTTCAAGTAGTGCTTGGATCACTTCATCATCAAAGCGCTGGCGGATACATCTAGCTGGATTGCCTCCGACAATTGTATAAGGCGAGACATTACCCACGACGACTGACTTGGCTGCAATGATTGCTCCGTCTCCTACCTGCACCCCTGGCATGATCACCGCTTCATAACCAATCCAAACATCGTTACCGACGACGGTATCACCTTTGTAAGGCAATTCTTCTGGTTGAGGGAGAACTTTTTCCCAGCCATTTTTGAAGCCAAAAAACGGATAAGTCGAAAACCCATCCAACTTGTGATTTGCACCATTCATGATAAACTTTATGCCTCTTGCCAAGGCACAAAATTTCCCGATGATTAGGCGATCGCCACTAAAGGGGAAATGATACAAAACATTACGCTCAAAATCTTCCGAATTTTCAGGATCGTCGTAGTATGTATAATCTCCAATGATGATATTGGGATTAGATACAGTGTTCTGAATGAAGCAGACTTGGGGAAATCCCTTCATTGGATGCTTATCTTTCGGATCGGCTCCGTACAAAATTAACAACCCCCAATTTTCAAAAATGCATTATTTCTGCATCTTACCCAAAAACTCAAAATTATTGCTTCAAGCTGTAATATTCAGTAAAACTTTTCAATACCAATTCACGAAAACACTGATACAAAGAGATTTCTCGTAGGGGCACGGCATTGCCCATTGGTGTCAACTTAAGGTGAAACCCATATCCCGCCTCAGAATGAATTCTGAGTCTAATAACAAAAGTCATCTGAAGATGACTAAAAATTCTCAAAAATCCTCAGTTTACTTTAGTAAACTTTGGTTATTAGCCTTGGAATTCATTCCAAGGCGGGTATGTAAGCTTTGCAATAAGCCATCTGTGGCTTAAGTTGACACCTATGGGCATTGCCGTACCCTTACCACTGTGATAACTTCGACCTTTGTCTAATATCAAGGACGAACCGATCTTTCTATACTAATAGCGATTATGGGTGTTTCTTTATGGTCAAGTATTCTTCTCAAGCCAGCGATCGCCAAGATGATCTAACCACTCTATCTGAGTTAGCAGGTCAAATACTGCGTGATCCACTGTTACGGTGGCAGATCAGCCAACGGGTTTATCAATTGATGCAGGAAGATATGCGTAGCCAAAGAGAAACGGCCAAAAACTACACAAGATTGTTTTGATGTTTGCATCACCTCCAGCTAACAATGCCAGTCAACAGCAAATCTGAAAAAAATGGCAATAACACCCGCGAACTTAGCTACGTTACAGCCAATCGCTTTTATGTAGAAATAGAGAGTAGTATTACTGCCTGTTTTACTGAGTGTTCGGGTTTGGGTGTGGACTTGGATTACAAAACTCAATATGAAGGTGGTGTTAACGATCAGCAAAGAGTTTTGTTAGGACAAGTCAAATTTTCGCCCGTCACACTCAAACGCGGCATCACTAACGATCTGGTTTTTTGGCATTGGCTAGAGCAGATATTGACCCAAAAAGACCCCAGTCGCAATCATGCTAGCAGCACTAAAAACCGCCGCAATGTCAATATTTTGCTCTTCAATCAAGCGGGGGAAACTATGCAGCGTTGGACACTTATTGGTGCAGTTCCTGTTGGGTGGAAAGCCCCATCTTTAAATGCAGATAGCAACTCTGTCGCCATTGAAGAATTAACTTTAATCTATGAAGGATTAAAGGTTAGTAATCAGCAATCAAAATCTAGTGGTAGCGGAGCATCTATCCTTAAGGCCGGACGCGACGATAAGGGATATTTCGCTAGTTACTAAAATATGAGAGAAGGACTCAATGATCATCCCACAAATAGCAAGTTTGAGGAAGAAACGAAACTCTTAGAACCTCTAGGTATCAAAGCTCCCTTACTGCCAGCTAGAATAATAGGCCAAAATTACCTGCAAACACAAATCATTCCTATAGAATTGGTTGCTGCTGAAATTCGGGGAAATATGGCGATCGCAGCATTTGCAGAATCTCAAGAAAGAACTGGAGATGTCGAACTAGAGTTAGAATTGCCACAATTGCCTCAAGTTTTGCAAAATTTAGCCATTCTCAGTCCTTTGGTTATGGAATCTGCTGCTCAAGAAAATTTAGCGCCGACTGGCCAAAAGACAGTTAAGATTGCATCGAGCGATCGCTTGACTTTTGCTCCCATAACTGTTCCTAGTAACCACCATAAAACCAAGCCCAACTTAAAACCATCCACGCCTACCACAGCCACACCAGAAGCTTGGTCAAACATTACTGACTTATTAGCCAACGTTGATAGTGCAGACATCGGCAATATAGATCATGTCATAGGTCAGCCACCAATTAAACCTGTCATAACCCCTCAACAGAGAACGGAAACTTTTACTCAGCAAATGACTTCTCCACACCGATCTGCACAACAACCAGACCGTCGTAATTTAGAGCTTCTGGCTCAAGAAGTTTATGCCTTCATTCAACAGCAATTACTAATAGAGCGAGAGTTTCACAGTCAATTCTCTTCAGGCCGACTGCCTTGGTAAAGACTTTCTAAATAAATGCTGCAAAAGTTTCATTGAGGAAAATTATATGCCAACTTCGAGTCTGGTTAAAGCCAAACTGATTGCCTGCGATAAAGGGGCCGAGGACATCGAATTTATGTTCAACCCTACCCAGCTAGATTTTGGACAGACGATTAGTTTGAACAAAAATCCAGGAGCAAGGACTGGTAGAGGATTGCCAAAAGTCACTTTTGGTTATCCAGAGCCTTGTACACTCAACATCAGAGATATATTTTTTGATACATATGAAGATGGTAGTAACGTATTAACGCACATCAGCAAATTTCAAAAAGCCGTTGACTTCGCTCAAGCAGGAGAAGGTAAGGAGAAACGCCCACCTATATATGTATTTACTTGGGGAGAACAAAAGTATATACGTTGCTTTGTCATCAGCATTAACTATAGCCTAATGATGTTTCTGCCTGACGGTACACCAGTACGAGCCAAGTTAGATTTGACTTTAGAAGAAGTAGATGAATCAATTTCTCAACCTGGTATGGGTACTCCAGCAAATGTGAATCGTGGAGAGAAGCGGAGATAGGTGTAGGCGTTAAAAATTAACATTAAATAAATAAAAAAAGCATAAAAAAAGAGATTGTCATGGGAACTTATATTGCAGAACCGATGTTGCAGATTGATGGCAGCGATGCTTCCTCAGAACTACTTGAGGATATTCTGCAAATATCTGTTGAAGAAAGCCTGCATCAACCAGGAATGTTTACTTTAGTGATTCGCAACGATTACTTTCCTGGTCGAGAAGAGGATTCAGCTTGGCGTCACCAAGACTTATTTGCAATCGGTAAATCGGTAAAAATTGGTTTTAAATCTAGCATTACACAAGCACAAGAATTTTCTGAGCAGGGGCAAGGCTACATTCTCCAAGGGGAAATCACAGCTATAGAAACTCAGTTCAATAGTGAATCCCAAGCACCTCTAATTATTCGCGGTTATGATACATCTCACCGCTTGCATCGGGGACGCTTCAATCGCTCTTTTCAGAATGCTAAAGACAGCGATATTGCCAAAAAAATTGCTGGTGAAGTGGGAATATCTATCGGCACGGTTGATGATAGTGGCGGACCTCACGGTTTTGACGATCCTCCTGGATATATTTTCCAGAAAAATCAGACTAATATGGAATTTTTGCACGAGAGAGCAGCCAGAATTGGCTTTGAGCTTTTTGTACAAGATAACAAACTGCACTTTCGTAAACCTACAGCAGGAGATACTTTAAACCTCAAATGGTTAAAAAATATTCATAGTTTAGCAGTGCGTGTCACGAGTGCCGAGCAAATAAATTCCGTCCAAGTCCGAGCTTGGGACTATAGCCAAAAAAAAGTAATTGTCTCTAATAAAAATGCGCCCCAAATAGTTACAGCAATAGATTTTGGTAAAGGTAGTAGCACCAGTAACAGCTTTAATGGTAAGCCAAGTTCGCCAACAATGATTATCGTCGATCGCCCGGTTTCTACTGTTGATGAAGCAGATGCGATCGCCCAAGGTGTATGTAACGAGATTGCTGGAGACTTCGTTCATGCAGATGGTAAAGGCGAAGGCAATCCTTTATTGCGGACAGGAAAAGTGGTAAAACTAGAGGGAATGGGTAAATATAGCGGTAACTATTACGTTTCTCAGACCCGTCATTTATATCAAGAAGGTACTTACACAACAGAATTTAGCGTTCGAGGTTTGCGAGGAAATAATTGGTTACCTCGCATTACCCAAAGTAATTTACAACCAGGTCAAACGCCTTTAGTGGGCATTGTGACTAACAATAACGATCCCCAAAAATGGGGCAGAGTCAAAGTGAAATTTCCCACCTTGACTGAAGACCACCAAAGCAATTGGGCGAGAGTTGTGGGAACAGGAGCAGCAGGCGATCGCGGCTTTGACTGTCTACCAGAGATTAATGATGAAGTGTTAGTAGCTTTTGAACATGGCGACATCCATCGCCCTTATATAATTGGGGGAGTTTGGAACGGTAAAGATGCACCACCAGAAACTGTGGAAAAATCGGTTGCTGATGGCAAAGTCCGCCTCAGAACATTTAAAACTCGCTTAGGTCATAAACTGCAATTTGTGGAAGAAGATAAAGATAGCAGTAAATCTGGCTGTTATATGGAGACGACAAAAGCGCATAAATTCCACATGAATGATAGCGATAAATTTGTGGAAACTAAAACCACAGACGGTCATTATATGCGTTTAGACGATAAAGATAAGAAGATAGAAATTAAAACAAATGGTGGTCATCAGGTGCTGATGGATGACCAAGGTAAAAACATCAAAATTAAAACGAATGGTGGACATCAAATAACAATGGAGGACACTGGTAAAGAAATTGCAATTAAAACCACTAACGGTCAAAAAATAACTATGAGTGATACCAGCAATAGTATTAGCATAGAGGCACTGCAAACAATTAGTATAAAAGCGCCTATGGAAATTAAATTAGAATCAGGGCCAAGCAGTATAAAAATTGCCCCCAGTGGGATTGAAATGCAAACCCCGGCTAAAATCAGCGGACAGGCAGGGGGAATGCTAGATTTTAAGGCTGCGGGTACTGCAAATATGAAAGCTGGAGGAGCAATGTCACTTCAGGCTGGGGCTGCTTTATCAATACAGGCTGGTGCTTCTTGCAGCGTGCAATCTGGTGCAGCGCTAAATTTACAAGCAGGGGCTGCGGCTGCTCTGATGGCAGCTATCACTGCTAGCGTTACAGCACCTTTGATTCGACTTAATTGTTAAAGAACTTGTAGGAAGTATCGCTACTAATGGCTAATATTTGAGTAGCAAAATGCAATACATAATTAACGTCTAAAACTATCAATTTGCAATTAGCAAAAGGAAGATTTTCATGTTACCAGTCGCAGTCTTAGGGGATCTGGCTAGTGGCAGTCCGATAATTGGACCGGGAGCGCCAAATGTCCTAGTGATGGGAAGACCCATAGCTTGTATGGGAGATGCTGTGGCAGGGCCCACCATTGCCACTGGGGTACTAACTATGCCTTCTTCTGTAACTGTTCTTGCCTGTGGTCGTCCCGTAGCGCACATGGGGACGATGGCTGTAGGAGTGACTCCGCCAATACCAGTGCCAGTACCAATATCCTTGCCTGTGATTGCAACCGGGGTGACAGTGTTAGTTGCACCTTAAGTCATATCTTGCACCATTCTCAATAACCGTAGGGGAGCCACCCTCGTGCGCGGGTTACCCGCGTTGAGAGGAGTGGCGTTGGGCATTTCCCACCGACACAAACATAGGGGTTTTAGGCAATGTAAGGCATAGCCCTACCTACAAAAAATGGATTATTGCAACTGGTGCAAAATGTAAGTTAATTAAGTCGCCGATAATTCGACTTTTGGCTAATAGTCTTGGCAGTTACTCTACAGTAGAGTGACTGCACAGTTAGGCCCCAAAGTAACTTGCATGTCAGATGCAACTAATAATCGACAATCCCACCTGGGTACAGGATGCTCATTCCCTCTACGAGTGAATGTACAGGGAAGTATTCAACTCAGTTCAGCAGAGCGGAATATTGAAGAATCTATTTGGTTGATCCTAGGCACGCAATTAGGCGAACGGCTTTATCGACCTAACTTTGGATCGCGGCTTTCAGAATTGACTTTCGCACCCATGAATACTCAAACTTTACTGCTGCTGCGACTACATGTGCAGGAGGCTTTGCAAATGTGGGAGCCGCGGATTGTTGTGGATGCAGTGCGTACTGAAGCCGATCCAGTGCGGGGTCGAGTAGACATTATGTTGGAATATCACCCCAAGGGAAGCCATGATGCTCGCAGTTTGGTCTATCCCTTTTATTTGTTGCCACGAGGGGAGTAATTGTGGAATTTGATTTTCTACCCAAGTTACCGAAGTCGGATTTAGACGATCGCACTTTTAAGGACTTAGTAGAAGAGTGCATTCTCCGCATTCCTCGTTACTGTCCTGAATGGACAAATTACAACCCCAGCGATCCGGGAATTACCCTAATTGAACTGTTTGCTTGGTTAACAGACCAAATGATGTTGCGGTTCAATCAAGTTCCCAGACGCAATTATGTGGCTTTTCTGGAGTTACTAGGGGTTCGCTTGCAAGCACCAACTCCGGCGAGGACGGACGTGACTTTTTATCTGAGTGCGTCTCTGCCTGAGACTTATACAATTCCTGAGGGAACAGAAGTAGCAACACTGCGGACAGAAACCGAAGAAGCGATCGTCTTTAGCACCGATCGCCAGTTAGAGATCGGCAAGCCCAGCATTCGTCATTTTCTCACGGCACAGATTACAGAAGATTTTCCGCAAATATTGCGCGATCGCTTTACGGGATTGTGGACACTCAGTCCTGATGGCCAGTGGAGCGGCAGAGAGCTAGCATTTTTTAACGAACAACCCCATCCTGGCAATTGCTTTTATCTAGTGTTCGAGCCAGGACAGCCTATTGACGGCAATGTCATCGCAGTTAACTTTAAGGGAGAAGCTGCCACATCTACTGGCATCAACCCAGAAGCACCGCCGCGTCGCTGGGAAGCCTGGAATGGCAGGTCTTGGGAACCAGTTTTACTGCGAGAAACAGACGATCGCACTAAAGGTTTCAGTTTCAGCGAACTAGCGCGTACTGGTGGCAATCCGCTACAAGGTGCAGATATCGTGCTGCATCTGCCCCAGTTCTGGCCTGTGACCCAGTTTTCCACTTATCAGGGTCGTTGGCTGCGTTGCATTTATGCTGACCCCTTACCCAATCAACCAAGCTACATTAGCTCTCCCCGCATTGTCGGCCTGTCTGTGCGCTCTATTGGCGGTAGTGTGGCAGCCAGCCAAAGCGAATTAATCACCAATGAGCCGCTAGGAGAAAGCAACGGCAAACCAGGGCAAACATTTCAGTTAATGGGTTTTCCGGTTCTGGAGCGCAAAGAAACAGAATATATTCTAGTTACTCCACCTGGGGAACTGCCCCAAAGATGGCGCGAGGTGATGGATTTTGCTAATTCAGTCCCTCAAGACCGCCACTACATCATTGACTCGCGCACCGGCACCGTGCAGTTTGGCCCATTGATTCGTGAACCAGGTCAAATTCAGCAGCAGACGCTATTGCGTGCCAGATTCCAAATGACAGAACCAGCAGAGAGAGAACGGCTACTCAACTCAGGAATAGGTGAGGAAACAGTTAACTCTTTAGAGCGGCAATATGGGGCTGTACCGCCGAGAGGCTCCTCGATTAGTATGGTTGCCTATCGCATTGGCGGTGGTGTGAAAGGAAATGTCCAAGTTGGCTCGATCAGAGTTTTGAAAAATTCTCTGCCTTACGTTGCTAGCGTCGTCAACTACAAACCCGGACGCAACGGGAAGAATGCTGAATCTTTAGAAGAAGCAGCAATCCGAGTGCCAGCAATGCTTCGCACTCGCGATCGCGCTGTGACTGCTGAAGATTTTGAAGCTCTAGCCATCAAAGCCTCTGGTGGCGCTATTGCCCGTGTCCGCTGCTTGCCTGCCAAAGCCATTACCGAAGCTGGTATAGTGCGTCTGCTACTATTACCGCAAGCAAATACAGATGGAATTGCTCGCGCTCAAGGTATGGAACCAGAGCAATTTGCCCTCAGCCCCCAACTGACCGAGCAAATTTTGGACTATCTCAATGAGCGGCGACTAT
This sequence comes from Calothrix sp. PCC 7507, assembly GCF_000316575.1. GTDB lineage: Bacteria > Cyanobacteriota > Cyanobacteriia > Cyanobacteriales > Nostocaceae > Fortiea. The sequence continues at coordinate 2,554,871 of NC_019682.1, forward strand.
TGGGGGTGCAGGTACGCTTGCAAGAACCAGAGTATGTGGGGGTAGCAGTGCAAACTGAAGTAGCCCTAGAGCCAGAATATAGCCATTCTCGCGCCCAACAAGAAATCCTCTCAAAATTGCAAGTTGCCCTTTACCGCTTTCTCAATCCCCTGACTGGGGGACCAGAAGGTAAAGGCTGGCCATTTGGTCGCCCCGTTTATCCTTCAGATATTGTGACTTTGTTCCAGCAAATTTCTGGGGTGCGCTACTTGGGCGTAGTGCAGTTGTTTGAGTTACGCAAACAAGGTACAAACTGGGTGCGATCGCTGCCGCAAAATCCAGTCATCGATCCTGGTCCATTGGGTTTAGTTTGCTCCTGGCAGAACCCCCAACTCCGCTCTGGTCACATTATTAACTTGATTTAACCTCATACCTAACACCTAACAATGTCCCAAGCCCGCTCTAGTTCTTCCTTATATCTGCAACTTACTCCCATGCAGATCCCCGAAACAGCTATATCAACGGGGATAGGAGGATCTGAGCAGATGCGGCGCGTACGCGGTGCGTCTTTGCTTCAGGAGCATACTCCTGCTAGCAACTCCTTGGTTTTATACCCAGGAGAACCTAGTGAAATGGTAGTAAAAATTAAAAATCTGGGAACTCGGGTGCTGCAATTGCACCTAGAAAGTCAGGGGAATTTTCCAGCTTTTTGGTGTCGCACCCATCTGGAAGCGCAGACAATTGCGCCAAATCAGGAGATTTATGCATTGCTATACTTCCGGGTGCCAGAAAATTTCTTTGAGTCAGATCGGTCTTTAGCTGCTGACCAGTCTCTAGTTCTCGATTATCATAGCCGCATTGATGTCAGCTATACGGAAATAGATAGCCGTCAGCCAGTCTGTGAATCTGCCAGCTTCAGCTTACACGTGCGACCGCGTAGCCTGTACCTCGATTTCTTACCAGGCATTTACCGCGAAACAGATTTTATCGGTCGCTTGCTGCACATTTTTGAGCAGGCATTTGAACCGACGGTGGGGATTCTAGATAGCTTATCGGCTTATCTAAATCCGTTAACTGCTCCAGAAGCATTGCTGCCGTTTCTAGCTTATTGGGTAGGTTGGCCGATAGACTCTCGCTGGAGCGTTATGCGCCAGCGTTATCTGATTGGTCAAGCTTTAGAGCTTTACCGTTGGCGGGGTACACGTCGCGGTTTGCGGCTATACCTGCATCTCTATACAGACTTGCCCTTAGATGAGCATCTGCCTGAAGCCCAGAAGCATATCGGTATTGAGGAAATCTTTAGCGAAGGCTTTATTTTAGGAGGAACACGCCTTGGAGAAGACTCGTTGCTGGGGGGTGGGCGTCCCTATCACTTCATTGTCCACCTGCGTCTCGATCCAGGTAAGGAGGTAGATATAAGTTTGGTGCGAGAGGTGATTGAACGAGAAAAGCCAGCTTTTTGCACATACGACCTCTTTATTGAACAAAGCAATTAGCAGTTGCCTACAGACTAAATTCGTCAGGCCAATCCAAAATCTAAAATCTAAAATCCCAAATCGAATGACTGAACAATTTCCACTACCACCGACTAAGATTCTCGAACGCTTGCTGGTGACTGACGGACTGCTGATGAACGCCGATCGCTGGCGCATAGCTCATGAATACCACCGTCAGCGACAAAATATTCACTATCAATCTCTCAATCAACCAGGAATTGTTTCTGGGTTAGGGGTGTGCTTGATATCAGCTCCCTCAGAAGTTCCGACAAATTACCGCGATCGCCGTTGGATACAAATTCAACCCGGTATTGCTATTGATCTAGCTGGTAACCCGATTATTGTGCCCCAGCCAGAAACTTATCGCATTGCCACCCAAACACAGTCAGAAACATCACTGACTGTATATTTAGTCATCAGTTACGTAGACCCAGAAAGGTTGCGCCGTTCAGCAACCGCTGACATTCTCCACGAAACTTTTCGGATTGACGAGAAACTTAGTCCTCCAGGAGAAACAGAAGTCGAATTGTGCCGGATTTTGCTACCACCCGGAAAAGTAGAGTTGGAAAATCCCGCAGATGTGTTTTTCCCTGGTTCCAACCAGCTAGACTTGCGCTATCGCCACCAAGTGCGATCGCGTCCCCAAGCAACTGTGCGCGTTGCCCAAATCGCTAATAGTGCAGCAACAGAGCGCAGTGCAGCTAATCTCTCCTATTTACTTCAATCTGTTTCCGGTCTTTACCCAGCGTTGAATGCTCAACAAATCGAGCCAATCAACTTGGAAATTAAAGATATTAATTCTCAAATCAAAGCTTGCGATTTACTATTCCTGGCAATTCGCGAAGCATTTTCTTTAAATCAAGAAGAATTTATCGGTCTTAAAAATTATTTAGATTCAGGAGGCGTTTTATTAGTAGATACTTCCAACGATGGGGATGCCACAATTAGCAGCATTTTAAACCTAGCACAACAGTTAGGGCATCCCATACAAGATATAAAAAATATGAAACTCAATCATCCTTTGCGGACAGAACCTTTTTCTTTTGCCGCCCTACCTAGCGTAAATCAAGAACAGATTCATCTCAGATATGGTGGCGGCATTATTTTAGTAGTTGGCGAACTTTCAACCGCGTGGGGATTAGATGATGAGCTTTTATTACCACGAGAAACTATCCGCACTGCTCAAGAAATGGGAATCAATATTTTACATTTTAGCTGGAAACGACGACAGATAATGCAGTTACTCGGTGCTAGCGATCGCATTACCGCATCCAGTGTGGATTCTTGGATAAATCAGAGTGCATTTGATGAGCTGAATATCTAATCTAAGTAGCAGGAGAGAAAGTTTTTTCTGTTCTGGGATACGCAGTTCATGACGGCTACTTAATATATAGGAATCCGGTTTGATTATTGAAAAATTTCCGTACACTTTAATCTTAAGTGTAGGGTGGGCAATGCCCACCACATCCGGGTTTTGGTGGGCATTGCCCAACGCCACTCCTCTCAACGCGGGAAACCCGCGCACGAGGGTGGCTCCCCTACGTGTATTTCAGATTCAAAATTAATATAACTCTTGTGGGGTGGAACGAAAAGCCCGCCTTAATTATACAAGTTAAATGTGGAACAGCTTATAGGGAAATTTTTATGAGAAATTCATCCAAAAAAGACAGTTAATGATCTTGAGTTACAGGCGCGTTGGGTATTTTGGTAATGGCAAATAGTATCAGTACAACAATTTCAGAACAGGTGATTAAATTTAAGCCGGGTGGAACGCCTGCCTCTTTTAATATATCTGTGACAAATGACAGCGATCGCTTCGCTGCGTTTCAATTAGAGATGATCGCTGCTGGTGCTGACGTAATTCCCGGTCTTCGTTGGTACAATTTTTCGCCAGAAGTAAGTGCCAAAAAACCACCAGGCGATCGCACGCGATTTACTGCCACAATCACGGATAGTCCAGTTCCAGGGTTTGCTGGCATCATGAACCTCACCGTGCGGATTTTCTCCTTGGAACTGGGAGAAGAAACAAGAGAAGTAATACGCCTGGTTGTAGAAAAAAGCAAAGGACTCACACCTGTAAAATTAACGCTGCCTGTAGCAGAATTTCCAGCTTATCCTAGCGATTTACTAGAAATTCCTGTCAGTCTCTACAACCCAAGTCAACTAACTGCCAATGTCGTCCTCAATTTTTTGGGCGTAGATATTACATGGTTGGTTGAAGGAAACGAAAGACGCTTGCAAATTCCACCCGGAGGTAAAACAGAGACAACTTTCTTATGCCAACTGCCAATTCCAAGCCTTGTTCCCAGTCAGCCATATCCTTTTACTATTGAAGCTGACCTAATTGATGGCCCTTTATCTAGTGCAACTGGAACCATAATAGTTTTGCCGAAAGGGTTTGTAGACTTTAACTGCATACCCAAAGAACTGCAAATGCCACCATCAGCCTCAGCATGGTGGATACCTAAGTGGAAGTGTCACTCTGCCACCTACATACTCAAATTTGATAATGCCAGCAATTTAAGACCGGATGTAACGGTGCTGGTACAACCAGAAGCTGGACAGCGCCAAAGCACTTGGGAACTTATCCCAGAGAAAGCCAAAATCTCTCCAGGCGAGATCACAGAGTTGCAGCTAACGATCAACAAGCGCAGACACTGGTGGGGGGGAAGCAAAAAATTACGGTTTGAGGTCAAGGCTATTGAGTCAGAAACGGACATAGATATCCGCAATGATACGCAATTCCTCAAACTGAATGTGCTGCCTGTTTTGCCGATTTGGATGCAACTATTGATAGGTGCTGGCTTGCTCACACTAGCTTGGGCTTGTTCCTGGCTAAATCCTAATAACCCCTTATTCGGACACACTGCTCCAGTAACTTCTGTGCAATTCAATGGCATGGGGGACAATGCGGTGAGTGGGGGGAATGACCAAAAAATTATTAAGTGGGATAGTGCAGGCTTTCTCAATCCACTGATTAACCAGTTCCAGGGTGACCTGGGCAACCTCGGCAAAGCAGTGCGCGTAGTTCGCTATCGTCCAGTGGACAATAATCTCTTAGCGGCAGGTTTAGAAAATGGCGAGTCATGGTTATTTAATCTGGCTGGAGATGGCAACAAACCTATAGATTCTTTCTTATTTCGCAAAGACGATCGCGTATTGGCTCTAGAGTTTACTAAAGACTCGCGCTATTTGTTTAGCGGTCACGGTAGCGGTTATGTTTTGCAGTGGGATGTCCAAAGTGACCTGGAAAAGAACGTCAGTGTTAACAACTCGCCTTTTAAACAAAAAAAATTCGATTTCGCGGTCTCTGCTTTGGCTCTAGCCGGAAAAGCAAATAAAAATCTCATGGTTGGCGGTCGCTTCAACCAATTGTGGATGTGGAATTTTGAACCTGATAAAGTCCGTTCCTTGCCTTATCAGGAAGGCAGCAAAGACGACTACATTCAAAGCTTAACAGTTGCCGCTTACAAGCCAAATTTAATGGCAACAGCCGACAATCAGGGATATATTACCCTGTGGAATTTGGATAAATGCTTGAGCAAAGATGTTAAGTGTACCATTGTCGATCGCTGGGGCAACGGTCATGGCAGCAAACCAGTGCGCTCTGTGGTTCTGAATAGAAATGGTTGCTACTTAGCTAGTGGCGGAGACGACGGCCGGGTGATGCTCTGGCCTTTGAATATTGACGGCAAGCGCCATCCCCAATTTGCCAATGGTCAAGAAGTGGGCAGGTCTGAGCAACGAATCAATAGTGTCGATCTCAAGAGACAAGGCAAAAACATCTTTGTCCTCAGTGGTAGTGACGATACGCAAGTGAGAATTGATGTTACTCCACAAAGCGATACGGGCTGTAAATAAGATAATGAGCGTGAGAGTAAAAGGAAGGTAAAAATGACGACGGCAGAGCGCCAAAGCAATCAACAAGTCAGCGGCCTAGAGATGTCCGATATTCAGGCGCTACCTGATTCTGAGCGGCAGATTCTGCTATGGATGCTGCAAACAGTAGAAGTAGTCAGTTTGTCTGAAGTGGCAGCTTATATCGGTGAAGATCAGGAAATTACCTTCACCATGCTTGACTATTTAGTACAACGCAGTTTTCTGCAGTTATTGGCAGGGGAAGGCGAGCCAAGCTACAGAATTCGCTTTCGCCACCCAACTTCCAGCGAAGACGTTACTGCTCAACTATCTCCAGGTATGCCCTTAGCACTAATACTCAATCCTTCTGGCGCTCAAACAGTTGTCGCTGGCTCTACATTTGAACTCTGCGTCACTGTCATCAACAAAGGCAATCAAAGTGCCTTAATTGACATCTTTCTCGATGAAAGCTCTCATACCGTGCGCCAATGGTGTGCTGAACCTAAGAAGCGGGTAGCTTTAGACTCGAACACTAGCAGCGAAGTCATCTTCGAGTTTCAGGTGTCAGTACAAATATTGCCGGGAGTATACAATTACACTCTCGTAGTTGATGCGCCACAGCACTACCCAGAAGATACTCCTATACTGTACTTGCAGCGATTGCAAGTGTTGCCCCCGGTGGAAACAGCAGTACGTGTTAGTGACCCCACGTTTGCACTGCAACCAGTCACGAGTTCTCAGACACCTGCGCCTCTGCGACCAGGAGAATCGTTTTCTGTCAATGTCAGCGTTTATAATCGCTCTGACCGGGTAGACCGTTTTCGCATCACTTGCCCAGACATACCAGAAAGTTGGTTTAAGGTCATATATCCCCAGGGATTGGAACAAATCGGGATGATGATCGCCCCGGATGCCTTAGACCTCAATCCAGGCGCTAGGGGCGATATCCTATTGCTGCTTACTCCCCCGCTTGATGCTGTCGCTGGGAATTATTTTCCTACTGTCCGCTTTTATTCTGCCAACAGTCCAGAATTGGTGCTGCTGGATGTTGTATATTTGCAAGTTCTTCCGGTTTACCTGATCAATGCGGAATTCCTGATTTTAAGAAGCAGGGTGAGAAATCAAGAAGGCATATTTCAGCTAAAGTTGACCAATGCTGGTAACACAACGCGGGAAGTTTTAATCCGCACGCAAACTGCTGATGAAAAGGAGCTTTGCACTTACACTGTAGAGCCAAGTGGGGTGCGCTTATTGCCAAAGAGTTCAGCCAATATTGATTTGCGGGTCAAACCTCATAAATGGTGGCGCAGACCTATTTATGGAGCGCCGGAGCTAATTGAGTTCCGAGTTCAACTTGAAGATACCGAGCAGTTGCCCCTCCCTGATTATATTCCTCAAGGAACTTTAATTTGGGAGCCGCGCCCTTGGTGGCAGTTCCTGCCTTTATTTTTAGCTGGAGTCGGAACTCTGGTAGCGATCGCTTTCTTAATCTGGTGGAGATTTTTTAAACCGCCTACTCAACCCAAAATTGGCGAATTTACCTCTGCTAACAATTTATATCAAGAAGTTAATAACGACTTCATTCGCCTCAATTGGCAAATCCGCAATCCCCAGCAAATTCATCTATTGACTATAACAGGTCAGTCAGCTGACGGTACTGCTGCCGTAGCGCCGATAGTTTACGACTTTAGCCGGGGTGTACCTAATGAACTCAAAGAATCTTGCAGTTTGCGCTCGGTGCTAATTTGTCAGAATGTACGTACAGATGCCAGCCTTGCAGGCGAATATATTTTTGACATCAAAGTTTTTTCTAAAAACAACCAAGAAACAGCAGCAGATTCACTGAAGACCAATCCGATTAAAATTGCCCCATTACCCATACCCAAAATTATTGAATTTAGTTCTGATAAACAGATATATGAAGAAGCAAACTTAAATTATAGACCTATTCTTAAAGCAGCGAAAGACAAACTAAATCTGGATAAAAATATCAATAATAGTATTTTATTGAATTGGAAAATTAGTAATCCCCAACAGGTTCACCAACTCAATGTTATTGCTAAGGCAACTGATAGTACAGTTAGGATTCCCATTAGATTATATGACTTTAGCCAAGGAGTTGACCGTAACCTGAAGCAATTCTGCAAAATCGGAGATACCTTAAGCTGTAAAAATGTTCCTACAGGAATTAAGGTAGGAGGTAACTATACATTAGAATTGATAGTTTTATCTCAAAAACGGCAAGAACAATCTTCAGATTCTAAAAAAATAGATAATATTCTGATTAAACCTCGTCCACCTCGAATTTTGGAATTTAAGGTTGATGGTAAAGATGCTCCAGCAAAATATTCAATCCCCATTGATGGTGTAAATGCAGCGAAAAATATGAAAATATCTTGGAAGGTGGAAGGTGGAAAAGACGTAAAAGTCGAACTGCTACCTGCACCGGGAACTGTGCCTTTATCGGGTAGCGCATCTTATCCCCTTGGTGACAAGGTGGGTAGTATGACAATGACACTGCAAGTCAAAGGTTCAGGTGGCGAACCAATTACTAGAGCAGTCACTATTGAAACTTTCGCTCCGCCGGCATCCCTGAAACAGCTAATTCCGCCGATTCCCACGCCACCAAATAAGGCAGGTGCAGTACCTCCCCCACCCCCTGAAGGAAAAGCCGGAGCATTAAATGCTAACCCAGGTTCCCAACCAGCGCCTAATTCTGGTGCAGCATCACCTCCTGCTGTCGGTTCGCCTACACCTTCCGAACCAGATTTGCTCTCTCCTTCTGAATTACCACCTAAATTTGATTAACAAAATTTATGTAAGTAGGGCGACGCAAATAAAGCTAACTGGCGGAGATTGTCATTTGTCATTTGTCATTGGTAAGAGTTAGGACTAGCCCTTTCAAGGTGAACAACGTATCTTCGTTGTTTCAGTGCGATCATCCTGAGTTATCCGCTCAGATTTTGGGCTTTTTGAAGGTTGAAATAACCAATTTTCGTGCCGAATTTCACCACCTTGAAAGGGCTGGAGTTAGGACTTACGCATTGACAGAAAACATGAAATATGAATAATGGAAAAACCACATCTTTCGTAGGGGTAAAGCGCAATGCTCAGTGGTGTCAACTTAAGTTCAAACGCTTATACCACAGGCCTTTCACCCCACCCCTCAATCCCCTCCCCGCAAGCGGGGAGGGCAGGGTGGTTTCATACAAAGAAAGAAAAAACTTTATGCAGTTGGTTGGAGAGGACACGTTGTGCTTGAGGAATAGTTCGGAAACCGAGTGTGCGGGAGATCGTTATGAAAAAGTTGTGTAGGATAGACCAATTCACAGGGGCATTGCCACCACGCCGTGGTGGAAAGTCTTCTTTGAATGTCACATCTCTTACCCAGTGCAGTCGATTTTCGATGCCCCAATGGCCTTGAATGTCGGCAAGTAACTGTTGAGCTTCGAGATATTGACTACAGATATAGAATTGATCCTCGTAGAATGGCTGACCATTGCGCTCACCCTGACGCTCAACAACAACAAAAGTTTTGAGTCCAGACCATTTTTTTTGAATTTGTTCGGGGGCGGCAAAAACCTTGCACTCACGTTGGACTTTTCGTGAATGAACATTCTCTACGGTTGTGGCACTGCTGAGTGGAGTATCCTGTTGTGATTGAGTTTGAGCCATTTTATAGAGTGTCGGTTGATTTTCTTTTAATCCAATCAGGTAGTCATTGCCACTATTGATGATTAGCGATACAGTTTTTTTTGGCAGTGTCAAGCATCAAGGGTAAAAAGGACTTGTTGACCACAAAACTCGGAGATTAATTGTTGTACGATCGCTACTTCACTAATTTTTTTGTTTGACATTGGTTGCATCCTGAGTACAATGCCCCGTTGATGACTATAAACTGATACTGTACTGATAAAGTTTTGATAGGACTGACTGTAATCTGTAACTGTGCAACGAATACCTTTGCCATCAATCGCCAGTCTCTCTCCTGGCATTGGTGGAACAAAAACTGATGCCCAATTATTAAATAAGTCGGTGAATGGCTGAAAATCTACTGTTTTCAGTACTCGTCTGAATGTTGAGTAGGATGGAAACTTGATTGTCTCATCTAGGTTTAACAGTTCAATCAAGTCTTGCCTGTGTACTTTGGTAAAATCTTCCAGTGGTCGGTAGCCCCAATACCCAGTCATTGCTCCTAGCAATATCAGCAATAATACTAACCATAATTCATGTCTTCGTCCCCGGATGTGCCGATAGTCTGGGACTTCCTGCAATTGTTCCACGAGATTCATATTTTTTATCTATCCATTTTTATCCACCCTCTACAAATCATTATTATTTTTCTTTCTTTGTATGAAACCACCCTGCAATTCATACAGGGCTAGGGGGGATCTCCTCCCAACTTTGGGATTTTTGCCGCACTCAAGCCCGCCCTCGCCTCGATGACTTAGCCCAACGCATCAACGCCAAATCTACTTGGGATGATTTAGTGCTACCAGAAGCCCAACGTCAGGTACTTTCTGATATTGCCACTCATCTGCAACAACGATCTAAAGTTTACCAAGATTGGGGCTTTGCCAGCAAAAGCGATCGCGGTTTTGGGATTACCTCCTTGTTTCACGGCGAAAGCGGTACTGGTAAAACAATGGCAGCCGATGTATTAGCACAGCAATTTCGCCTCGATCTCTACCGCATCGACCTCAGCGCCGTTGTCAGCAAATATATAGGCGAAACCGAAAAGAATTTAGCCCGGATTTTCGATGCTGCCGAAGCCGGAGGAGTAATCTTACTGTTTGATGAAGCCGATGCTTTGTTTGGCAAGCGTTCGGAAGTTAAAGATAGCCGCGATCGGCACGCTAATGTAGAAGTAAGTTACTTGCTTCAGCGCATGGAAGCCTACGGAGGTTTAGCAATCTTGACAACTAACCTAAAAAATGCTTTAGATACCGCCTTTTTGCGCCGCATCCGCTTTATGGTAGACTTCCCCTTCCCAGCCGCACAATATCGATCGCAAATTTGGCAGCGCATTTTCCCACCGCAGACACCAATCAAAGGGCTAGACTATCAGAAACTCGGACAGTTACAAGTCGCTGGAGGCAACATCCGCAACATTGCCATGAATGCCGCTTTTATCGCTGCTGATGCCGATGAACCAGTAATGATGAAACATATTCTCAAAGCAACGCAACGAGATTATCTAAAATTGCAAAGACTTCTGACAAAAGAAGAAGTGAAAGGCTGGGTATAAGAAGATGTTTGAAAAGTCCAAGAAGGTATAACTTTGTCATTCTGACTGGAGCGTAGCGTAAGGTAAATGATCGTGATGCCATTTGCAGGCGCAACAGCTTAACTATTGATTGTTTGAGAGAGTCAGGAAAATAAGTGGCACAATTGGCACATAATTATACTTTGATCAAATGATGATTTAAGTATATACTGATATGCCTGCGGCTTATGTTACCCGATCGCCCGCTGAAAATTGAAGTCAGATTGCCGTCTTCCCATCCTCAGCTATTGGAAGGACTGGATACATGGTTGCGTTTGGGTTTAATCTCCGATGCCCAAGTTAGGCAGCTATGCCGAGAGTTTCTCACTTGTCCGGCAGCGTTGCAACCTCAGCGACAGGTAATTGTGGCAAATTCTGACTTTGTAGCGCAGTTACCTATAGAAGCTTTAGCATTTAATAGCCCCAAAAAAGCACCAGCCAAACCAGCTGAACCCAACTTGGTTGCCAAAATGTTGCAGTCGTTGGGGGCAGAATTGAGTGTTCGCTGGCTGTTGTTTTTAGGGGTATTTTTGGTGGTGGTGTCCTCTGGAGTGCTGGCTGCAAGTCAGTGGGAGAGGTTTCCAGCTTCTGGACAATATGCTGTTTTATTAGCTTATACCTTAAGTTTTTGGGGCTTCAGCTTCTGGGCTGGTAGGCAAAACAATCTGACGTTGACTGCACAAACTTTGCTGATTGTCACGCTGTTGTTAGTGCCAGTCAACTTTTGGGCAATGGATAGCTTTAAGTTGTGGCAAAATCCTTTGGACTGGTTGACGGTAGCGATCGCATCTCCTATCCTCACAGCTATTACTGTTTTAATCTATAAAAATCGCCTATTTTTTGCTAATTTCCGCACCGGGAAGTTACTTCTAGTCAATATTCTCGGGCTGTCATACCTGCAATGGGGTTGGAAGTTATTTCCAGGCTTTCCATTAATTGCTGTTTATGTGGCAATGGTAGGCACAACTATTATCACTATTTATCACAATCGCCACCGACAGGTAAATCCTCCCATACCTACAGAAAATCAAGGTGATAGGCAAATTGGTATAGGTATTAACTTACCCGCAGCCGTGATTGTTTATGCCTTACTGGTGCTGCTGGTGCGGGCAATTTTTGTTGTCCAAATAGATGTCACTCAACTAGGGTTAGCTATAGGCCTTTGCGGCTGGTTGATGACATGGTTAGCACAGCAGGAAAATTCTTCACCCCCATCTCCCGTTACCCTGAGCGGAGCCGAAGGGCATCCCCCATCTCTCTCATCTCCCTTCATCTGGGAACGATTTGGTAGTGTTTTACTCCTTCTCGGCTGGCTGGTGGCGGTGACAAATTATCCCTGGCAGGCGATCGCTGTGAGTGGATTGAGTTTATGGTATGTAGGCGATCGCTTACGGCGGTACAGTCTCAATATTGACTTAGCAGCTGGTTTTCTCATCGGCTTACAAACAGTTTGGCTAGCTTGGCGCTGCTTACCTGCTGGTTTACAAGCATCGGCGATCGCTCTTGGTACTCAACTCACTCAGGCTCAAGATGAACCTTGGGCGTTGCTGAGTGTAGCTTATTTTCCTTACATCATTTTGCTGGTGACGCTAACTGAAAGCTGGCGGCGAGTCCAAAAGCGAGAATTAGCTAAGTTTGGCGAACTCCTGACGCTATCGCTGGGGGTGGTTTTAACCACAATCTCCTTAGTTAATCCCGTATTGCGATCGCTCAATTTGCTCTTTTCCACCCTCACTCTCGCATTTGTTACCCAACGCCGTGCTTATCAGTACACAACAACACAAGGGCGAGGGAACCTCGCCCCTACGTACCCGCTAATCTATCTGACTCACATTACGGGGGTGCTGACACTCTGCTCAATTATCAACTGGCTGTTGCCAAATCTGACTAACGGAGCCTGGGCAAGCATTTTGTTAGCATTAATGGTGGCAGAGTGGGCATTTAGTCTCAGGGATGGACTATGGCGAGATAGTGCATGGTACATTGGCTTAGGATTGGCTGTTGTGAGTTTTCTGTTGCTGTGGGCACGGGCAGAATTAGCCTGGTATGGCAATGTTAATACCCAATACAATCTGGGAGTCATTTGGTTAATTACGCCTTTAGCACTTACGGGTATTGCTAGCCGAACCGCACAGCGGCGGAGAATGTCGTCGTTCTTGAGTGTTCTAGCTGTAGGACTTGCCCAGTTACTAACTTTACCTCTACCAGGTATCCGCTTAATTGGATTAGCGGTAGCTGCGGGGCTGATGTTGGCAAATACTCGCTATTTGCGACACATAGCATCTGCGGTAATTACAGAATCTTTTGTGTTGGGTTTCGTTGGTGTGCTGCTGTGGGAAGGTGTGCCAGGATTACCGCGTTTGGCGCTTGCAGGCTGGTTTGTGGTGGGTGCGATCGCCACCTTAAGTTTGTGGTTGGGGCGCACAGCCTTGTTACGACGGGGTGACGAGTTAGCAACTATCTATGCAGATGCTAGCGATAAATGGGCGATCGCTTTATCTGTTTTTGAGTTGTTGGCACTCACTCTACATTCCCTAGCGGTGTATAACACCTTTACATCTCCAGGATTTTTATACTTAATTGCCACTGCCATCACATTAGCAGCCATAACCTATCGTAGTTGGCAGCAACCGACAAACTGGGCATTTTATGGTGTCGGTTGGTGTGTAGAATTGTTAATTGCGGAATTGCTAGGGTTTTGGGGACGCTCAATAGTGAATATGGCAATCGCTAACATTACCCTAGGTTTAATCACTCAGCTTTTGGGTGAGTGGTGGCGACGCAAGTATCAATTAGAAAGATTGCCAAGTAGCCTCCACATCCTACCGCTCATCTATGGAGCCTTCAGTATATTGCTCCGCTTCAACACCTTTACCGACTGGACAGGTTTCTGTTCTCTCGGTGTAGCATTAATTGTGATTGGTGTAGGGCGACGGCGCGAAGAATTTAAACCGCTGCTGTATTTAGGAATTATTGGCGTCTCCGTTTCTGCTTATGAACTGTTGTTCTATCAAATGTCCCTAGCCACCGGAGGCGCATACGGCGACGCATTAATCGCCATGTCTGCTTTAGGTGTCGGTATTATGTACGCCTATCAGATTTTATCGCCTTGGCTTGTAGACTACTTAAGACTAACCCCCCAACAGCTAAAAGCGATCGCTCATATTCACTGGGCTTGGAGTAGCTTCTTATTATTAGTAGCTATTTCAGCACCTATTGCAGCTAACCGCTTGGTAGGATTGGGAACTGGGATATTTTTGATTCAATATGCCATATTTCAAGGGCGGCGTTTAACTGGTTCCACTGTAATATTTGGCAGAATCACAATAGCCGAGATGTGGGTTTATCTGGGTTTGTTAGGAGTAGCAGCCATTAGGGTTTATTGGCGCGAAACAGCAGTAGGGCAATTTTTTGATGGCCCGTTAATGCCTTGGAAAGGTGCGATCGCTTGCGTCATCGCCTATTTTCTTTACATCTTACCTTGGGAGAACTGGGGCTGGTCAAAAAAACCTTGGCAACAAGCCGCATATATCGTACCACTGATAATTTCTTATGAAACCAGACTGCAAATTTACCCCATTACCTTGTTAATAGTTGCTGGTTTCTACATCTTCCTAGCCAAGATGGCGGGAAACATCCGTTTTACCTATCTCAGCGTAGCCTTAGTTAATTGGGCGCTATTCCGCTGGTTTGACAGCTTACACCTCACAGATGCTTTATGGTATGTCACACCCATAGGGTTATCAATCTTGTATGTCGCTCAAATAGATCCGCAATTAAAGCTAGCAGAAAATAAAATAGCCCGTCACAGCCTCCGATTGTTTGGTAGTAGCTTAATTTGCGGCTGGGCGATTTTATTTCATCAAGATACAGCCTTAATACCCGGTATTTTCAGCCTCATTGCCATTTTTGCAGGTTTAGCCTTGAGAGTACGGGCATTTCTTTACGTTGGTACAGCCGCGTTTTTCATCACTAGTATTTATCAACTAATAATTTTTAGCTTACGTTACCCATTTTTAAAATGGATTATTGGTTTATTAGTAGGTATAGTGCTAATTTCCATTGCTGCTAACTTTGAAACCCGCCGTACTCAAATCACCTCCCTACTCCGCAACACCAACAATGAATTTCAAGAATGGGAGTAGACTAATACCGTTTTTTTGTGAAGCTGCATATAATTCACCCCCCGGCTATCGCCGTCCCCCCTTGGCAAGGGGGGACTACAGGGGGGTATTATTATGTGTATCTTCATACAGAATTGGACTAAAACACATATTTTCAATCGCCAAGCCTGTAGATACTGTCTTGACGAATCAAGACAGTATCTACGATTTAAAATCTTACTAATTTCTGGGCAACAACCATTTAGCCCTACAAATGCTAAATTCTGATTCTCAACACCAAGTTTGCACGACACGCCCTTGCAATTGTTGCCCATACCAAGGTGTATTATTAGAAAGTGTATAGAGGTTTTGCCTTTCGACTTTCCAGTTTTGTTGGGGATCAAATAAAGTTAATTCTGCTTTTTGATGAGGTGCAACTGCACTCGGTTGTTGTTTTAAACATTCTGCTGGACGAGTGGAAAGCGATCGCCATAATTCTACAGCCGTAAATTCTCCAGTTTCCACCAGATGCTGCCACAATAAAGGCAATGCTAACTCCAAACCAATGGCTCCAGGTGGCGCTTCCGCAAAGGCTTGTACCTTCTCTTCATAAGTATAGGGTGCATGATCAATAGCGATCGCATCAATCACACCTGTTCTGACTGCTACACGCAACGCCGCCAAATCCGTGGGATTACCTAAAGGTGGATTTAAACGCAAGCTGGTGTGATAACTTTTAACTGATTTGGTGTCTAGTAACAGGTGCATCCAAGTAGTGCTGGCGGTGATGGGTAAACCAGCATTTTTAGCTGCTGCAATTAAATCAACGCTACGCGCTGTCGAGACACGCATAATATGCACACGTGTATTACCCGTAGCCGCTACCAGTTCTAACAAAGCCGCAATAGCCGAGGTTTCAGCGCTAGCAGGTATGGGGGGTAATCCCAGCCGAATAGCTTCTGCACCTTCTCGCATGACTCCATTGAGGGACAATTGGCGATCGCTTGGCCAAAAAGCCACTGGTTTATCCAAAGGCTGAAGATATTCCAACACCCGCCGCACCAGTCCCAAATTCTCCCAAGGACTACCATCAGTAAACCCCACAACACCAGCATTGGCTAAATCTGCCAATTCCGTCAACTGTAACCCGGCAATATCTAGAGTCATCGCACCCCAGAGGTGAAGATGGGGGGAAATTTTCTCCCCACCTCCCTTCTGCAACTGTGCCACAAGAGCAGGATTATCGATAGTTGGAGATGTATCAGGTAAAATGTTGATTCTAGTAAAACCACCAGCAGCAGCAGCTTGCAACAGAGATGAAAGGGTTTCCCGTTCTTCAAACCCTGGTTCACCGGAGTGGCTATACAAGTCTACTAATCCAGGGCCTAGAACTAATCCCTGACAATCTCTGATTTGAGTATTGGGACTGATATCAGAAATATGGGAGGTGACGGCTTGAATATCACCATCAGTAATTAGCACATCGGCGATTTGGTCGGTTCCAGAAACTGGATCAATCACCCGTACTCGTTGTAGCAATTCAGTTGTCATGTCAGCTATTAAATCAGTGAACAGTAAACAGTAAACAGTTATCACGGTTTCAGTCGGCGTTAAATTCTCTCTGTAGAGCAACTGATAACTGATAACTGATAACTGATAACTGTCTTTCCTCGTCCCTACAATGCCCCAGCCGCCGTTTTATCTAACACACCTCCACCTAAGTGAGTGGTGATGTTCATCGCTTGCAGTACTGGTAAACCATTCAAACCAGAAGGGTAATCGATCACACTGACAGCGCCATTACCCTGGCGAAAATTCCAGAAATTCTCTGGTGGTAAACCCAGAATCTGACACAGCAAGGCCTTATTAGTAGCATCATGAGCCACTACTAATCCGGTTTTGAGTTGATTGTTAATTGCAGCGTGGACAATAGACTGCCAAGCTACAGCACTACGTTCCCAAACTTGCTGCAAATTTTCCCCTTCGGGCATTTGCACTTCTCCCGGCTGAGTCCGCCAGCGCTGCAATTCTCCCGGAAATTCCTGCTCGATTTCTGCTTCTAATTTACCTTCCCAAAGTCCGTGACTGATTTCTCTTAAACCATCTTGTAATTCCAACTTTACATCAGGATGGTACTTCAAGATAATTTCTGCTGTTTCTTGAGGACGCAACATCGAGCTACTAACTGCAAAGTCAATTGCTACATCTTGCAGAAATTCACCTGCTTTTTGTGCTTGTTCTCTACCATTATCGTTGAGAGGAACATCAATTTGTCCTTGAAATCTAGTTTGGCGATTCCACTCGGTTTCTCCGTGACGCACCAGCAACAATCTGACTCCTTCTTGATGTTCTGGCCTCAACGAGGGCAGATTTTCTCCCATGTGTTGCGTCTGATTCATCGACTCTAGTTGAACTGGTGCTGCCAATCCTCCAGCAAAATTTAATACAGTGATGCCACAGTTAGATTGCTGTACACAATGATAGCGACTGGGGGGAATTCCCAACGCTGTACTAATCAGGGCGCGATTAATCCCGTTATGCCCGACTATCAGAATAGTTTCACCTTGATGGCGAGACAGTGTTTCTTGCCAAAACAACCGCGCTTGTTCATACACAGCCAGCACAGGAAAATGTTCTCTGATCCCTTCCGCCTCTTTCAAAAGCATCCGCAATTCGTGGGGACGTTCTTTCCAGATGCGGTAGTCTTCAGTAAACTTTTGCTTGACATCAGCAGTTAGCATTTCTGCCCACAAAGGCAAGTCTATTTCTAACAGCTTATCGGAAGTTTGAGGAATAGCAGACTGTCGTACATTAGTTGCCAACTCGCTGTGGATAATCTCCGCTGTTTGTTTGGCTCGCTGTAAGGGACTGCTGTAAATCGCATTAAATAAAATATTGCTCAGGGTCTTCCCTACTTTACTGGCATCATTCCGACCTTTTTCTGTTAATTTCGATACATCAGTGCGCCCTTGGATGCGCTTTTCAGTGTTATAGCTGCTTTGACCGTGGCGCACAATGATGACTCGTGTCATTGTCTTGCCCTCCTCTATCTAAAGGACTAATTTTACTGCAAACTGTTCAAGTTTGATATGAGGCAGGGGGCAGCCCTATCCTGCGGGAACGACTCCGTCGAACGACTACGCTCAAGGCAAGGGAGCAGGGGGAAAGGGGGAAACTGATACCAATTAAAAAAAAGAATGCGACAGATGGAATGGGCGGAAGCTTATACAGTAGCTCTCTGACAATCCAAAATCTAAAATCTAAAATCCAAAATGGTATGAGTAGAGATGTTTTTGCGACTAAAACCTGTCTGTAGAGGTATGCCAGTTATTTTTTAATTCATAAACTGTATTTATTACTACTTTCTTACAAAGTCGGAGTAGGAAATAATTATTAGCACTCTAAACTTTAGATAAACTAACATTGTGGTTATCTAATAAAAATTAATTACATTTTTGCGGAAAAATTGCGTGTTTAGGCTACCCCTCTTTCTCCAAGGTATTGATATGCGCTCTTTTGCTTCTGTTCATCCCAAGAAGCCTTTTGCCTTAGCTATTCCCACTATTCCTTTTTCTCATAGCCTGCTGCAAAAAGGCTGTTTCTGGATGCTTTTAGTAAGTTTGTCTTACTTGTGTGCTGCTTGTAATCCATCTGTTGCTAAATCTAGCAAAGAAGACACAGGCAAAAAACGCCCTGTGGCAGTGGTGGTTGCTAATGCGACTCAAAAAACGATTCCCATCCTGGTACAAGCGACAGGGACTGTGGAAGCATACTCTACAGTGTCTGTCAAGTCTCAAGTAGGCGGACAACTGACTGGAGTTTATTTTCAACAGGGTCAAAATGTCAAGAAAGGAGACATACTCTTTAAAATCGATTCCCGCCCTTTACAAGCGGCGCTAATGCAAGCTAAGGCTGCTAAAGCGAAAGATTTGGCACAAGTGCAACAGGCAAAAGCCAATGTAGCAAAAGCTATTGCTCAGGTGAGTCAGGCAAAAGCTAATGTCGAGAAAGCTCAAGCTCTAGTAAACCAGGCAAAAGCTAACGTAGTCAAGGATGTAGCCCAAGCAACAAATGCAGATTCCCAAGCTCAACGTTATGCAACATTAGTCAAGCAAGGGGCAATTAGCAAACAACAGGCAGAGCAATATCAAACCAGTTCTGACGCTCAACGAGCAACGGTTAAAGCCAGTGAAGATGGTGTAGTTAATGCTCAAGCAGCGGTGACTGCAGCGCTAGCAGACTTGCAAAACTATCAAGCAGCGGTGACTGCGGCTCAAGCAGGGGTGCAAAACGCTCAGGCTGCTGTAGCTGCGGACGAAGCAGCGATTGATAATGCCAAAGTGCAACTTTCTTATAGTTCCATTTACTCACCAACTACTGGGCGTACTGGTAGCCTTAAGCTCAATCAAGGCAATTTGGTACAGGCAAATGGTAGTGACCCATTAGTGACAATCAGCCAGATTAGCCCGATATACGTCACTTTTTCAATTCCCCAACGTCAACTAGCAGAACTGAAAAAATACAGTGCTAACCATCAGCTAGAAGTTGAAGCGCTACCTTCTAAAGATGCAGGAAATCCGGTGCGGGGTAAACTCACATTTGTGGATAGCGGTGTCAATACCCAAACGGGCACTATTCAACTTAAGGGGACTTTCGCTAACACTGACGATCGCCTTTCACCAGGACAGTTTGTCAATGTAATTTTAAAGTTAAGCGAAGAGCCAAACGCCATCACAGTACCTGCACCAGCAGTCCAGACTGGACAAAAAGGGCAGTTTGTGTATGTGGTTCAAGCTGATAAAAAAGTAGAAGTCCGTCCAGTGACTGTTGGGGATACCGTGGATAACCAAACGGTGATTAAACAGGGACTGAAACCGGGTGAGCAAGTGGTGATTGATGGTCAATTCAATCTAGTTCCAGGTGCGATCGCCCAAATCAAAGACGCAGTAGGAAGTAAAAAATGAACCTTTCAGAAATCTTCATCCGTCGCCCAGTCATGACGGTTTTAGTGATGCTGGGTATTTTGATTTTTGGGCTGACGAGTTACCGACTACTACCAGTTAGCGACCTGCCTAATGTAGATTATCCGTCAATTCAGGTGACAGCTAATTTGCCCGGAGCCAGTCCTGAGACGATGGCTTCTTCGGTCGCCACCCCTTTAGAGCAACAATTTTCCAGCATTGCCGGCTTGAGTGCAATGAACTCTACTAGCTCTTTGGGCAGCACGCAGATTACACTGCAATTTGATTTAAATCGACAGATAGATGGGGCGGCACAGGACGTGCAGGCGGCGATCGCAAAAGCAGCACGGCAGTTACCAGCTAATATGCCCAACCCGCCATCTTACCGCAAGGTAAACCCAGCAGACCAGCCAATTCTCTATATCTCCCTCAATTCGTCCATTCTCCCCCTGTCAACGGTCAACAAGTATGCCGACACACTCTTGGCACAACGCTTGTCAATGATCGATGGAGTAGCGCAAGTACAGATATTTGGCGCTCAAAAGTATGCCGTGCGGATTAAGGTCGATCCCCAATCGCTGAATGCCAAAGGAATAGGTATTGATGAAATAGCAGATGCGATCGCTAAAGGTAACTCTAATTTGCCTACAGGTACACTTTACGGCACACAGCAAAACGCGACAATTCAGTCCAACGGTAAACTCAATGATGCTGCTGATTATCGCTCCCTAACTGTTGCTTACCGCAACGGTGCGCCAGTGCAACTAGGAGAACTAGGTCAAGTGCTGGACAGCGTGGAAAACGACAAGATTGCCAGTTGGTTTTTTGTCGGTGCAAAGGAACCAGTTCACAAGGAAGTAGGGGAAAAATCCTCAGCCCAAACAAATCCCCAAGCTAAAAGCCGAAATCCCGGTGTTAGGGCGATTCTCCTGGCAATTCAACGGCAACCGGGAACCAATACGGTGGAAGTAGTGGATGCCATCAAGAAACTGCTACCCGACTTCCGCAAACAAATTCCGGCGGCTGTGAATATGGATATTCTCTACGATCGCTCACAGCCAATTCGGGAATCTGTCACTGATGTGCAGTTCACCCTGTTGCTTACCATCGTCTTAGTGGTGCTGGTGATTTTTCTGTTTCTCCGCAACATCTCTGCTACAGTCATTCCCAGTTTGGCGGTACCACTATCGCTAGTGGGAACTTTTGGTATTATGCTGCTACTGGGCTATTCCCTCGATAACCTATCGCTGATGGCGTTAACCCTCTCTGTGGGTTTCGTGGTGGATGATGCTGTAGTCATGCTGGAGAATATTGTCCGCCACATGGAAATGGGTGAGAGCCGGATGGAAGCAGCTCTGAATGCTTCAAAAGAAATTGGTTTCACGATTTTATCGATGACCATTTCCTTAGTAGCCGTCTTTATCCCAGTGCTGTTTATGGGCGGCATTCTGGGGCGATTATTCCGCGAGTTTGCCGTGACTATTAGCGTCGCCATCCTGGTTTCTGGGTTCATTTCTCTGAGCTTAACACCGATGCTTTGCTCTAGATTCTTACGTCCGTCCCATCAGCAAGAGGAGACAGGGAGATCAGGAGACAGGGAGATCAGGAGACAGGGAGATAGGGAAATCGAGAGTCAGCAAGTAGGGACAGAAGGGGTGGCTCACGACTCGACAGTCATGACTCAGGATTTGCCACCAACGCCCAACTCAACAGTCAGCAAGCGACTGAGAATGAGAAACTTGAATCGTTGGCTCTACAATCTCTCGGAAGGCGTTTTCAATGGGATGCTGCGCGGTTATGAGTGGAGTTTACGCCAGTCGCTCAAATATCACCGTACCACGATGGTAATTTCTGCGGCGATTCTGGTAGCAACGATTTACCTGTTCATGGTAGTTCCTAAAGGGTTCATTCCTAGCGCTGATGTCGGGCAAATTACGGCAACCACCCAAGGAGGAGAAGATATATCCTTTGAGGAAATGGTAAAGCATCAACAGGCAGTAGCAGCGATCGCTCGACGTGACCCCAACATTGCAGCATTCAACTCTAGTGTTGGTAGCGCGGCGGGCACTAATGCAGCTAACTCTGGCAGAATTTTCATTAGTTTGAAGCCCCGTGAAGAACGCAAACTTAATGCTGATCAGGTTGTCCAGGAACTCAAACCAAAGCTGTCTGGCATACCGGGAATTAAAGTATTCCTGCAAAACCCTCCGGCTATTAATATCGGTGGACAACAAACAAAGGCGCAATATCAATTCACTTTGCAAAGTCCAAATATTCAAGAACTTTACCAGTATGCCCCAGCCCTAGAAGCAAAATTCCGCACTTTATCAGATTTGCAAGATGTCAACAGTGACTTGCAAATCAAAAACCCCCAAGTGCGAGTAGAAATTAATCGCGATCAGGCTTCAGCTTTGGGTTTAACTGCCAATCAAATCGAAACCGCCCTGAGTAATGCCTATGGTACTCGCCAAGTTTCTACTATCTACGCCTCTGATAGCCAATACCAAGTGATTCTGGGAGTAGATACACAATATCAGCAAGATGTCAATGCCTTGGATTTGCTTTCGATTCGCGCCCCCAGTGGGCAACTAGTACCTCTCAATGCAGTAGCAACTGTCAAAAAAGATGTGGGACCGTTGACCATCAACCACACTGGGCAACTTGCGTCGGTGACACTCTCGTTTAACTTGAAGCCAGGAGTGTCGCTGGGTAGTGTGACTAGTAAAATTGAGCAACTAGCAAGGGCTACGTTGCCAGCTAGCATCAGTACAGGGTTTCAGGGTTCAGCGCAGGCATTCCAGTCTTCACTTCAGGGTTTAGGACTACTGCTACTAATTGCCATCCTGGTAATTTATATTGTGCTGGGGATTCTCTATGAAAACTTCATCCACCCCTTGACTATCCTCTCTAGCTTGCCCTCAGCGGGATTTGGGGCACTGCTAACTTTGTTGATATTTCAAGTTGATTTAAACATCTATGCCTTTGTGGGGATTATCCTACTGATTGGTATTGTCAAGAAAAATGGGATCATGATGGTTGACTTTGCGATCGTGGCTCGCAAACAAGGCAAAAGTCCTTATGATGCCATCTATGAAGCCTGCGTTGTCAGGTTCCGCCCCATCATGATGACGACAATGGCGGCGCTGATGGGAACTTTACCCATCGCTCTCGGTTTAGGTGCTGGTGCCGATGCTCGCCGTCCCCTTGGTCTAGCAGTGGTTGGTGGACTAGTATTCTCCCAGTTCCTGACACTTTACCTAACGCCTGTTTTTTACACCTACATGGAGTCGTGGCAAACACAAATAAAAAAACACCAATGGCGTAAACAGCCAAATTCTACTGCGTTTTAAACCCATCGTCGCAGTCCCTACCCTCAACGAAGAGGCAGGGGGAAATGACTTTTTCCTCCTGCTGTAAAGCTTCTTCGTATTATGGGTCTGAGTATAGGCTGTTGACTTTGATGGAATTTCCTCATTTTTGGTTCATGCAACTTTTGTGTCATTGCGTAAAGCCTTCTCGAAGAGAGGCTTGTCTGCGACACGCTGCGCGAACGCCAACGGCATAGCTTCTCCTGCCGGAGAGGTTGCGCCAACGCTTAACGCGTAGCGTCTCGCACCAGAGGAGGAACGACGTTCACGAAGTGTTCCCGCAGGGTAGCAATCGCAAAGACGGGGATTGCTTCGTTCCTCGCAATGACAAACATATTCTGCATGAATTTTGACCTTCTAGAAAGGCACAGAGTCAACACCCTAGTCTGAGTCCCCCTGCTCCCATTAGTGTCAACTTAAGCTCAAACGTTTACCCGACAAGCTTTTTACCCCTCCCCTCTGTCCCCTCCCTAATGCCTTTTGGGGCTACGGTGTACACACAAATCGGAAAATATTACCTGCATTCATTTTCATTTGGTAGGGTGCGTTAGGACGGAGTCCGTAACGCACCAAAAATCTGGGATGGTGCGTTAGCCTCCGGCATAACACAACGCCAGTTCCCTCAAGTCGGGAAACCCGCCCACGTGACTGGCTCCCCTACTTTTAAAGGTTTTGGGGTGATTAAATCACTTGTGTGTACACCGTAGCTTGTGAAGGGGGGAAACAAGAAAATTCAGTTCCCTCCCATTGTGTACACCGTAGTAACAAGGGGAGGGGAGATTTTGTGTCAGCAAAGCCAGGGTGGGGTGACGCGGAGAGTGATGGTAAGTGAGTTAATTAAAAATCACGTTTTGACAAGGGTTTCACGTTAAGTTGATACTAATGCCCTCATAGGGTAGCGATTGGAGCGGGTTATGGGCTACGAATTATTTATTTCCTTGCCACACTGCTTCTTTAACCTTGATTTCTTTGGGAATCAATTTGATTTTGTAGAAAGTATCGGCAACATCTTGCTGTTTAGTAATCACTTCATCTGTCAATGGCAATACATCATACTCACGCCGTTTTTCTACTTTCTCCAACACAGGTTCCGCTATACCCAATACAGGGGAGAGGAGTTTAGCAACTTCTGTGGGATTATTTTTTGCCCAATCACTAGCTTTTTTTACCTGATCTAAAACTGTTTTCAAAGCATCTGGCTTGTTATCCACAAAAGATTTAGCAGCCAGATAATAACCACGATTGGGAGCTAATCCTGTTGCATCTGTTAAAGTACGTGCCCCTGTTGCTGCTTCTGCTGCGCCTAAAAATGGGTCCCAAATTGCCCAAGCATCAACGTTTTTACCTTCAAAAGCAGCACGAGCATCAGCCGGAGGGAGAGTTACTGGCGTAATGTCAGTGTATTTTAGTCTTGCCTTTTCCAGTGCTTTCACTAATAAGTAGTTAGCATTAGAGCCTTTGGCAAAAGCGACTTTTTTCCCTTTAAGTTCAGCCACTGTTTTAATCGGTGAATCCTTGGGAACTAGGATGGCTTCAGCTTTTGTACCCCAAGGATCGTAGGCAACATAAACAAACGGAATACCTCCAGCTTGAGCAAATACTGGTGGTGATTCTCCGGTGTAGCCAAAGTCAATACTTCCAGCGTTCAAGGCCTCTAACATTGGGGGTCCAGCAGGAAATTCACTCCAAGTCACGGAAGCACCGGGGAAAGCTTTCTCTAAATCCCCTTTTGCTTTCAATGCGTAGAGGATAGTTGACGCTTTTTGATAGCCAATGCGAACTGTATTGCTGCTGGCTGCTGGACTAGAACTTACACTTGGGCTAGCTGTCTGAGTCGTTGCGGATTTTTCGCTGGTGCTAGGAGAACAAGCAGAGATGGCTAGAGTCAAGCCGAGTCCCATAGAGAATAGTAAGGACAATGTACGAATTTTTGGCTGCTGGAACTTTCGGAAAAAACCAATGGCCATGCCCAATATTTGCGTCATGATGAGGCTGCTGTTAGGGATAAAATCAAACTTCAATACACCAAAAAAATCTACGAAAAACCAATCGATTTACAGTAGATTGAACTGCAAAAATATCACAGAAATCAAACTGAAATCAAGTGCAGTTGCTGAATAATAGATTGTTCTGAAAGCGATGCCTAACGGCAAGCTAACGACTTAACAAGGACTCAGGACTGTTTAAAGCCAGATGCAAAAGAGGCGGCTCAATTTCTCGCAAAAACAGTGGCGGATTCACGGCTTTTGCTTGCTCTTGTTGCAGAGATAGCTGCCACCAGCCTACATCATGCCATTTACCAAATTTATACCCAACCTCATGAAAGATACCTACAGGCAAAAAACCCACAGCCTCATGCACAGCAACACTGGCTAGATTAGGTAAGGCAATAGCAGCAAAGACATTATAAAAACCTTGGAGTTGCAATATCCTCAAAAGGGAAGTGTACAAGGCTTTAGCAATGCCTTTTCTCTGATGCTCAACACTGACGTACACAGATGATTCGACAGACCATTGGTAAGCAGCACGAGTACGGTAAGGAGTGGCGTAGGCGTAGCCTAAAAGCTGACCATTAATTTCGTATACTAGCCAAGGCAGTCGCTCTTGATAACTTTTGATGCGCTCTTGAAAGTCTATTTCCCTGGGCGGCTCTAACTCAAAAGAAATTGGAGTTTCTCTGACTATTGGTGCGTAAATTTCCAGCATTTTCACCGCATCAGTTTCATTAGCCAGTCTGATTACAGCCATGATCCTAGAGAATTGGGATGTAACGTCACGCCGTGTGCAACTTTCTCTCAAACCTAACCCCCAACCCCTTCCCTACAAGGGAAGGGGAGCAAGAATCAAAGCCTCTCTCCCTATGGGGGAGAGGTTTGGAGAGGGGTTCTAAAAATAAGTTGCACATCGCGTAACGTCTCTACATTCACACAGGTTGTGGTTTGAGTAAATCTGTTTTGGCAACTAGTTCACTAAATGTATTCGTAACTGGCTGCGGTGTGGTAGCTGGGGTTGTTAATGGTAAACGGGGAAAAAGTAATTCTGCAACTCGATAAGCTTCTTCGAGATGGGGATATCCGGAAAAGACAAAGGTATCTATCCCCAATTGAGCATATTCCAACATTCGTACTGCAACTGTGTCTGGATCGCCTACTAAGGCAGTTCCAGCACCCCCGCGCACTAAGCCAACACCAGACCATAAATTAGGGCTAATTTCTAAATTTTGGCGATCGCGTAGCGTGCCGGAGGCAATCTCGCCTTGATGTAATTGTGCCATGCGCCGTTGTCCTTCTGACTCTGACTGAGCAAACCGCTGGTGTGCAGCAGCAATTGTCTTGTCATCTACATATTGGATGAGTTCATTGGCTGCGTCCCAAGCTTTGGAAGTCGTTTCCCGCACTATGACATGTAATCGAATCCCAAAGCGGACAATTCTACCTTGTGCTGCGGCTAATCGACGGACTTTAGCAATTTTTTCAGCTACTTGTTGTGGTGGTTCTCCCCAGGTTAAATACACATCTATATGCTTGGCTGCTACTTCTAGGGCGGCATCTGAGGAACCACCAAAATATAAGGTAGGATGGGGTTTTTGGACGGTAGGAATTTGCAGTTTTGCACCTTGGACTTGCAAGTGACAACCAGTGAAGTTAACTTCTTCACCATGCATGAGCGATCGCCAAATTGTTAAAAACTCATCGGTGAGTTAATAACGCTGGTCATGATCTAAGAAAACGCCATCTTTAGCTAGTTCGCTGGAATCCCCCCCAGTCACTACATTTAAAATTATCCGGCCGTTAGAAAGTTGGTCAAAAGTTGCCGCCATCCTCACTGCTAATGAAGGTGACATAATCGCCGGACGAAAGGCTACGAGAAATCGTAAGTGTTGCGTTACCGCAATTAAGGAAGCCGCGACAATCCAGGTATCCTGCTTTTGTCCAGTACCGATTAACATCCCTCCATAGCCCAATTTATCAACGGCTTGAGCGATTTGTTGCATATAGGGATAAGTGGCTTGGCGTCTCCCTATTGCTGTATTTAAATAACGTTCATCTCCCTGGGTTGGTAAATACCAAAAAACTTCCATATTTCTTTAGCAAAAATCAAAATTGCGAATAAACTTATTTAAAAATAGGGACTAGTACCGCAAGGCGGAAGTCAAAAGTCAAAAGTCAAAAGTCAAAAGTCAAAAGTCAAAAGTAATACGTAGTAAGCTTTTTGGCGATTGAGAATGGTCTGCTTATTTCCGCCGTGATGTACTAGTACGCCACGGCGTAAATAAAGCTACCATTTTAAAACCACACAAGGCTTACAGTATATACCTCTTACTTTCATACTTCAGACTTCAGACTTCATCCTTTTTTTAAACTGTCTGCAGATTTTTTTGGAATAGTTCTACCACGTGTTTCCAAGCTTCGCTAGCGGCTGCGGGGTTGTAGCTGGCGCGATGGTTGCAGAAAAAGCCATGATCTGCGCCAGGATAGCGAAAAACAGCATGGGGAATCAGATTTTTCTGTAATTCTGCTTCTATCTGTTCTGTCTGCTCTAATGGGATACCTTTGTCTTCGAGGCCAAAGAAGGCATAAATGGGGCCTTTTATTTCTGCGGTGCGGGTAATGGTAGGCTCTCCACCGCCAGGGGTTGAGTTAGGAATACCGCCACCATAGAAGGACGCTGTGGCTTTGATATCTGGGAGTGTCGCGGCTAGATAAACTACGTGACCACCAAAACAGAAACCGATGGAGCCGATCGCATCTCCTTGGACATTTGGTAGGCTTTTTAAATAGGCGATCGCTGCCTGAATATCACTCAAAATTTCCTCTGCTGTGGTCTGATCCTTATATTTTCTCCCCTGCTGGACATCTTCAGGGGTATATCCACCTTCAAAACCGGGGGCGGTGCGTTGAAATAGAGTCGGTGCGATCGCTACATACCCCTCTTTAGCTAGTTTCTCGGCCACTTCCCGAATGTGAATATTCACCCCAAATATTTCTTGAATCACAATCACAGCGGGGAATTTTCCTTCATTTGCGGGTTCAGCCAAGTAAGCATCAATTTGCAGATCACCGTTGGGTACTTTAATTTGACTTGTACGAATTCCTGTGTTTGTCATGTTAGCTGTTAGTCCGCAATTGCTTGGAGGATAGTATGTTTTATGTTATGTTTTTCCTAATACTACTAAATCTCGATTGATTTATCGTAGTTTATAGAGTAGTATTTCACAAACCATATACAAAGGCAAGTCCTAAAATCAAACTAGGCAATATCAAAAAGTTATAACTGGGAGAAAAAAATGACTCTTCAAGCAGTTCATCATATTCAGGTTACATATCCCCCCGAAGCGGAAGATGCAACGCATTTATTCTACAGTCAAGTTTTGGGACTAACTGAAATTCCCAGACCTGAAGTGATTCAAAACGATCCAGGAGTGTGGTATAATTTGGGAAGCATTGAATTGCATCTCAGTCAAGAAAAAAATACTAATAACCATGCGACTAGACGACACATTTGTTTCCAAGTTGATCACTTGCAAGCCTATGAGGAATACTTAAAAGCGCATGGAGTAGAAATTATTCCTGATCAATTACCAATCCCCGGATTTAAAAGATTTTTCCTGCGCGATCCGGCTGGTAATCGGATTGAAATTACGGAAATTACCAACAATTTCCCTGTGAAATTCACGGCAGATGATTTGTCATTGAATAGACCTTCAGCAGTGGTTTCTTAAACAAGTTAGATACCCGATTTTTTAAATTCGGGTATCTGGACACTGGCAATTTTCCTGCAAGTTAAAAATTCATACCAATTTGAAACAAGAATACACCAGATACACTAGTAGGGGCGGGGTTTCCCCGCCCTTGACAACAATCCATGTGTCACAATCATTAATTAAATTGGTATTAAGATAATTATGAAGCCACAGATTTAGCAATCGTAGTATCAATTGCTTTATCCCAGTTTGGTTCTTGTTTAATTAGCCCCAGATTAGCTAACCGCTTGGCTTGATCTACAAGATCATTGCGGTACTCTTCATTGGGTGTTTCAAAAATAATGTTTCTCCGTCCCAGAGTTAAAACAGCCGCTTCTGGTGAAAGCTTGTTCTCCTTGACTAGGATATCCACTGCAGCTTGACGGTTATCTTTGACCCAAATTGATGCTTGTTTATATGCTTGGAGAAACCGCTGTATTGTGTCTGGATGCTGTTCTATATACTCGGCGCGTCCAAACAGGGCGACATAATTTAATTGGTATCCTTCGCCATCTATTAAGGGAACAACCTCTTTAGCAACCTCAGCACTAGCATAGAAAGGGTCCCACGTTCCCCACACATCTATAGCACCTGATAATAATGCGGCTCTACCTGCATCGTTTTCTACCTGAATCCACTCCACATCAGTATCTTTCAGTCCCGCCCTCTCCAGTACTCGGACTGCAAATGTGTAGCTTTTTCCAGATGGATTACCGATTTTTTTACCTTTTAAATCAGTGACTTTTTTGATTGGTGATTTAGGGAGGACTAGCAGTGCATGGGTTTTGGGACTGCGTTCAACTAAGGCGATGACACGGATTGGTTGACCAGCAGCGATCGCGGCGATTGGTGTACCACCCAAACCCAAATCGATCGCCCCAGCTGATAATGCTTCGGTGACTGGCTTGAGCGATAACAGTCGGCTGAACTCAAAACTGGTTGACTCTCCTGCAAATGCTTTCTCCAATAGCTTTTGTTCCCTCAATGCATGTACAGCAACATAGGGTGGTTGAAAGCCCAAGCGTAACTTAGGGGCAGTTTTGCTCGTGTTGGTGGCGGCATTTGGTCTACTATTGAGCTGTCCACAAGCCGCTAGGGCAGCTGTGGAAATACCTAATCCCAGTAATTCACGACGTTTTAGGCGACGATGATAGATAAAAGTCACTACAATTATTCTCCGCAATTAAATTAAAGCCTTAGTCCTGCCTGCTTCATCAGTGGTAGGATGCGATCGCCAAAAAATTCTAGGTCTTCTTTGAAGTCAAAAAAGCTTAACTGTAGCCCGTCAATCCCCGCCTGCTTGAGCTGGAGAAACTGCTCGACTACCTGCTCAGGCGTCCCAATCACCTCGATATTGCCCCCAATAGCGCGGCGCTTCGGTGCATCTATACCTCTACGTCCCCTCCAGGCGTGAGCATCGCTATTGAGACGATGAAAGCCATTGGGTGAATCTGGGTCGGCGTGGGCGACGATCGCGTCGTGGTATGCCCAGGTTTCACTTTCAGTTTCTCGGCTAATCACCATCGGATTCAAAAGGGTACGCACTTCCCGGCCAATATCCCTGGCTGCTTGCTTCACCCTAGCTGCATGGGCAGGTAATACTTCGATAGAGCCAGCAAAGTCTGAAGTCCCAGGACTAGTAATAAATACGATGTCCGAGTACCGTGCAGCAAAGGAAATGCCAGCATCGGAACCAGTCGCATTCACCAGCACCGGACGCCCGTATTTGGGTTTGGGTGTGACGAAGCCACCGCCGAGCTTCCACGATGACTTACCCTCAAAAGAGAAGTTGTCGTCATCAGCCCACAAACGCTGTACGACCTCGATAAACTCCGCCGCCAATTCATAACGGTGGTCATGTTCGATACGTGGCCAGCCGAACATCTCATGCTCTACCGCCCGGTGTCCAGTCACTACATTAATACCCCAGCGGCCGCCTGATATGTGGTCTAAGGTTGCACCATACTTAGCCAAGTGCAGGGGATGTATTGGTCCATAGAGTACATGGATAGTAGAGATCAGCAGGATTTTTTGCGTCAAACTCGTCAGGGCGGCGGTAGTCACGAAAGAGTCTAGGGCTTGGCCGTTAAACACCCCACCATAGCCACCTTTGGGTAGCCATTGTGACAATGCAAACACCAAATCAAAGTCTAGAGACTCGGCTTTGAGTACTAAGTCCTTGTTGTAATCGAAACTCCAGTCAGTGGTACGCGGTAGTGTAGAACCACTCCACCCGCCTGCTTGGATGGGTAAGAACAAACCCAGCAGCACAGGCTGTTTCAGAGCTTGCGACAGGGGACTAAGGGCAAAGTCTGTAGGACTGGGAAAGTGCTTCCAGTCAACAATTTCACCAGGGTAATGGGTAAGGGTCATCTGTAAACATCCTTTTCTCGATTAAAAGGTAATTTTGGATTAATTTTTATAAGTAATATTGCCGTGATGTTACCCAAGGGCTATGAGTCTTACTCCTGAAAGAACGCTAATAAATGGTGTACAAGTAACTTTGGTTGTTCTTCTGGGACATAGTGCCCAGAGTTTTGGATAATCACACTACGCACATCTTTAGCTACTGCCTCCATTGCTTTGCGTGTATTTTGGTGGTAGCCTTGGTCACCAGCTACAGCCAGCACTGGCATTGGTAAGAGAGATTTGCCAAATTCCTTGTTATCTGCGGCATCCTGAAACAGGGCCCGATAGTGTGCAAACATCCCTCGCAGTGCCCCTGGTTGCTTCAAGCTATAAGTATATTCATCAATATCATTGTCATTTATCGCCCTCGGATCGATTGTGCCCACTGTTTCACGGCGAAAAAAATACTTGATAAATAGGCTCTCCCGTCCCTGTACCAGTGCCTCCGAAATATCCCCAGCCATGTTAAAGCCAAAATGCCAACTGCCACCATTAGCAACATCCATTGAGCGTTCTAATCCAAAACCTGGCAGGTTACTCTCCATAAACACGAAGCGACGCACCTCTAAGGGATACTGAGCCGCGTAGGCATAAGCAACCTGTCCTCCCAAGTCATGCCCGACTAGAAAAATGTTTTCGTATCCTAACTCGTGTACTAAAGCATGGATATCTTGAGCAACAGTCTTTTTATCGTAGCCAGTGACTGGTTTAGATGAATCGCCAAAACCCCGCAAATCAGGGGCAATAACGGTGTAGTGCCTTGCCAGTAGTGGTATGACTTTACGCCATGCGTACCAAGTCTGCGGCCAGCCGTGGAGTAGTACCACAGGATCACCTACACCGGATGTGGCAAAGTGTAAGCGAATACCATTGACTTGCAGCCGATGACGGGCGATCGCATCTTGAAAGTTTTGGTGTTCAAATTCAGTTGTTGGCGTCATTGGCAATTGTTTTAATTATCTTGTCCTGTTGGTCTAATGAGGATTTCATTGACATTCACATGCTGTGGTTGGGTGACAGCGTAAACGATCGCCGCAGCAATATCTTCGCTTTGCAGAGGTGTAATGGATTTGCGGCGTTCGAGTATGCGTTGTTTGCTCACAGGGTCGGTAATATGGTCATCAATTCCCGTATCCACCAAGCCTGGTTCGATGATGGTGACGCGAATATTATCTTTGTAGACTTCTTGGCGCAAGGCTTCCGAAAGGGCGTTAACACCCCACTTTGTGGCATTGTAAACCCCAATACCAGCCCGTGCTGTGCGACCAGCCACTGAGGAGATATTGACTATATGACCAGATTGCTGCTGTTTCAAAATGGGTAAAGCTGCATGGGTGACATACAGTAGCCCTAGAACATTGAGATCAAACGATCGCTTCCAGTCTGCTGAATTGCCACTCTCAATGGTGCCGAGCAAGGCAATACCAGCATTATTTACCACAATATCCACTCGACCTAATTCTGTATTTACCCTGTGTACTAAATCATTGACTTGGGTTTCATCGGTGACATCAGTCACAATTGCTAGCGCTTGACCACCATGAGCCGTAATCTTTGCTGCCAATGCTGTAAGTAGTTCGGCACGCCTAGCCGCGAGTACTACATGTGCCCCCTCTGCGGCGAGGGCGATCGCTGTTGCTTCACCAATACCCGAAGAGGCTCCAGTAATAATTGCTACTTTTCCTGCTAATTTACCAGCCATCTGTATTACTCCCTGAATTTGTTAACGACGACAAAGAATGTTTTGCAACTAAAGCTTTCAGCCCTAGTTCTGTTCTGAAAGCACTCAAAGGCTGTTGCCAATTTTCTTCCCACTTCTGGGCTAATAAAGGTCTAGCCTTCAAGCCCATATTCCATCCCTGGTGAATACGGGTAATAATGGTATGCAAATCCTCTTTTGAATGCAGCGTGTAGACGATACCTATAGCGATCGCTGCAACTGATAAAGGCGATCTAGTTTGGGCTAAGTAAAATGCATGTAGTCCGACTTCACCAGCCAGATCATTCTCAAAGCCGGTAATTATGTGATGGATATGGTGAGTCTGACGTAGGCGCAACCTAATATAACTGTTGTCATCTTCAATCTTTACCTGCCCCACCAACTCTGGATTTAACCCAGATTTTTTCATGTAAAAAGCATAAACATATCCTAAAGAATCGGTCGCATAGTTTAGCAGTGCATCTAGGTCTGGTGCGGGAGCTAGATAACGCTCTTGCACAATCTGCAAGACATCAGGATGGGATTTGATATACTCTCTAGATGCTTGATAAATGTCCGTATGACTTAATCCCTCTTCTAGGTCATTTAAGGCATTTAGATCACGAGGATTTTGGGATAGTTGTACAAAACTCCTCAAAGCTTGCAGGTGATAAGTGGGTATTTTAGGCTGCCTTGTGAATCGGAAAAATCCTCTCAAGGTCTGACTTAAAGCAGTCCAGGATCTGAGATTATGAAATCTGGAGATGGAAGCGATCGCTGCTAAACTCAAAACTAAGGCTGCAAAGCGATAGGTTCCTTGAAAACCTACAACAATAGCCTCAGGTGGAGCCACAGAGACATCCGCACCTGCAGCAACGCTAGCGACTAACCCGCCAAATATCGCTCCTATCAAAGAAACTCCTACCGTATTCCCTGCAGTGCGAGATAAAGACAATAAACCAGAAGCAATCCCTAGCCGATTTCGGGGTACTGATCCCATAACGATAGTGTTGTTGGGTGATAAAAATAAGCCCAACCCAACACCATAAAATAAATACCGCGACACATACCCAAACTCAGTAATTTGAGCATCAAAGGTACTAATTCCTAAACAGCCAGCAATCATCAACCCCAGCCCAATAGAGTTGATTAACTGGGAGCCAAAGCGGTCTGCAAGTCTACCCGCCAGAGGCGCAGTTAATCCAGTGAGTACAGGCGACACAGCCATCAGCAACCCCACTTTTGCTATGGGATAGTTCTTAACTTGCTCTAGAAAGAAGGGGGTAATCAGTAGCCCGCCACCAAGGACAATAGATACTAGCCAGCCACTGAGCAAACTCATGCTCAGTTGAAAATTCCGAAATAAGTGTAGCTCTAAAAGTGGCTGTTCTATAATGGCTTCCACTACCAAAAAGGTCGCAAAACTTAGGGCAGCTATAGACAGTAATACCAAAGCGTTGATACTTATAAATCCCTGACTCTGTCCTGATGTCATACCCAGCCCAAAGCTGCTCAAGGTGAGTAGAGCTAACAAAGCTCCAAACGGGTCAAATTTTTGCTTACCTGGAAGACGTACAGAAGGCGGTACTACCCTAGCTACCAAAAAACTAGCAATGATCCCCAGTGGTACATTGATGAGGAAGATACTATGCCAGCCTGACCAGTTCAGCAGCAGTCCACCAGCAGAAGGGCCAGAAGCAATACCCAGCGACACGACACTACCGATAACGCCAACCGCCCGACCTCGTTCGGAAGCGGGGAAGACTTCTGTGATAATCGCCAAACCCAGTCCAGAGATGAACACAGCCCCTAATCCTTGGAGTGCCCGAAAAGCAATCAGCCACTCGATGCTAGGAGCCAGACCACACAACAGTGAACCCAAGGTAAACACAATGAGTCCGGCTTGGTATAGGGACTTTTTGCCCCACATATCCCCCAGACGGGTTGCTCCCAAAACTAGGCTGGAACTAACTAATTGGTAACTCAATGCTGCCCATTGGGCTGTGGGAAAAGTGGTATCAAAGGCTTGCACCAATGTGGGTAGAGTCACATTGATGATACCCACGTCTAAGGTAGACATGAATACCCCGAGTCCGATGCCGAACAGCACCCAACGTTTTTGAGAGTCTGACAATGGCAGAGGTTCTGCTTGCAGTTTTGCCAAGGTCTAGACTCCTTGCTTAATTTTACGTTTGTATCTACACTGAATAGCCACTAATCAACATGATTGCTTGAAGGATAAATCACTCACTACAAACTCACAATGTTTGTGTGGAGTACTACTTCGGTGATTTCTAAAAATAATCTTACCAATTAGAGGGCAAACAACCGTACCCTGAGGGTTCCGCTTTAGCGGTATGCCCCTACGGTTCATTGACGATCGCATGGTAATTTCTATTGGAGGAAATCTCCTTAATTCCTCAACCAAAAACATTGCAGATGTCACAATAATTTGTGGTCAATCTACGGTAAGTTGATAGATTTACTGTGCTTTATAGTTAGAAAACTATCATATACAACTCAAACAAGCAAGCTCTATAGGTAGCCAATTCATATCAACGCTATAGGTTGTCATCAGAAAGCTGGGCAATAATATCGGCAAGTAGGCGATCGCTATTTCTCTCCTCCGGTTTTTCCTTACCCAAAGAAGTCTCTTTCACAAAGCGATAAATATCTGCAGCGCCTTCAAAGGTGCGTTCTGTCAAACCCACAGCACCGAAGGTAGCTGCTATCTCTTCCATTTCGCCAACCCAACGATGAGCTTTTGGTGCCATTGATGGTATGGAAT
This sequence comes from Calothrix sp. PCC 7507, assembly GCF_000316575.1. GTDB lineage: Bacteria > Cyanobacteriota > Cyanobacteriia > Cyanobacteriales > Nostocaceae > Fortiea. The sequence goes on from NC_019682.1 coordinate 2,590,541, forward strand.
GATGCAATAAGTCAAGCAAGTTCTTTTGGCTAGTGGAGAGTTCCTGCTGTAACACTTCATCTAAATCTAGGCGATGGGCGGCGATGAGTAATTCTGTGGCGATCGCTGTTAACCCTTTTGTCAACGCAGCGTAGCACATTTTCAAACCAGAAGCCTTACCAATTTCATCATCGATTACACGGATATCTAAGCCATAGGTGCGTAATTTTTCTAACTCCCCTGCTGGCTTTCCTGATGCATAAATGCGAGTGCGGTTAGGTACTCGTGGCGGTGGCCCAATAATTGATGCATCGATAAATTGTCCTCCAGCAGCTTGGATAATCGGCTCAATGGCTTTTACTCTATCAGGTGCGATCGCATTACAGTCTGCATACAGAATATTTTTTCCTACTTGTTTGATCGCCTCAGCTACCTGCTTTGCTGCTGGCGTCGCAGCTGAGGGGACTAGGACACTAAGCACTAAGTCTGATTCAACAACTAGATTTTGTAGGGAACCAACATTCTCAATTTTCGCTGCTGCTGCTAATTGTTTAGTCCGGGGACTTCTGTCATTTAAGGCTGCAACTGTCCTCATCCCATTTTTGTTTAGCACCGCAGCGATCGCCCCGCCCATATCACCTGGACTTAAGATACCAACCGTTTGTATTGCCATACCTTTTAGCTCATCAACTGACTCAGACTTTGTCATCGCAAAATCTACTATAACTCTATCAGTTTACCGTATTTTAAAATTATCAGATTTACACATATATCCCCGACGGATATTTTTGAGTAAGAATAATTGAGAATTGCTATATAATCGCTACACAAATTTAAAAATAAAAATTGTCACCCACTATTAACAATGATTCATCTAGACAAGTGTCCCTTATGCAATTCAAAGCAGCATATTTCTTTGATTGCACGTAAGTTTGAGCATCCTGATGTCAAAGATTTTATTGATACATATTATGAAAATAGAGTTGATTGGCAAATTTTAGCTGATGAAATTTTTGAAATTATTAAATGTCAAAATTGTACCTTTATATGGCAAAAGTATATTTTAGACTCTATTGGTCTATCTAAACTTTACAGTGAATGGATTTCATCAGAGCAAAGTTTAGCGAAAAAACAATGTGCAAATATGCAGTTATACTCCAAATATGCTAAACAAATACAGTACATAAATAGTTTCTTCCCAGAAAGAAAGCCTAGGGAAATAAAAGTATTAGATTATGGATGTGGTTGGGGATACTGGTGTTTAATGGCAAAAGCTCATGGTTACGAGGTTATGGGTGTTGAAATATCGGAGCAAAGAGTACAATTTGCTAAAAATAATTCTTTAAATATAGTTTATAGTCTGAGTGAAATTTCCGGTAAACAATTTGATTTTATTAACTCACAACAATCTTTTGAGCATATTCCTAATCCTTTAGAAAATCTGAGATATTTAGTTAAAACTTTGAGTCATGGAGGAATAATTAGAATTTCAGTACCTAATGGTAAAAAAATAGAAAAAGAATTAAAGTCTCCCCAATGGAAAGCCAAAAAAGATGCTATTCATCCTCTTGAACATATCAATTGTTTCACTCCCAGAAGCTTGATATACATGGCTGAGGAAGCAGGCTTAAAACTAATGCATGATAAATATCAACAACAAATTGAGTTTAAAGAACAGCTAAAAGAATTTATTAAAACATTTTGGGGAAGGTTTGATTTAGATAGCATCGGCACATCTCTTTATTTTATTAAACTTATTTAGAGGATGTTTTAAAAGGGTCTTTCTATGTCATGTTGTAGGCGCTAGCCTTAGAGCAGGGTACGCAGCGTAGCGGAGTGAAACATCTCAGATTGAAGATTCTGGTAATTTAGGAGGCGTGGTGTTAAACCATTTTTGATAAATTTGCTGGTAAGTACCATTAGATAACAAATTGGTGATAGCTTTGTTAATTACTTCCAGGTAAGGAGAATCTTTAGGCGTAGCAATTCCGTAATATTCTTCTGTTAGTAGATTAGCAACAACTTTGATGCCTTTGAGGTTACCGTTTTTAATTGCATACAAAGTAGCAAAAGCATCGCTAATTACTGCATCTACGTTACCATTGATTAAGTCTTGGAAAAATTCCGGGCCAGAGTTAAAAGTGCTAATCTTAGCGTTCGGGATGGTTTTGGCAAAAGTTGCCCCAGTTGAGCCTATTTGCACACCAATTTTTTTGCCTTTAAGACTATTGAAATCTTGAATATTTTGGTTGTTTGCTCGTACAGTAATTGCTAGTCCAGCTTTAAAATAAGGGCGAGAAAAAGCAATTGTTTTCAGACGTTCAGGGGTAATAGTAATCCCACTAATTGCTGCATCAACTCTCTTGGCTTGTAAAGTAGAAATCATGCCATCAAAAGGTAGATTTTGAAACTGAATTGGTAAACCTGATATTTTAGCGATCGCATTCATCAAATCAATATCAAAACCTTCCAATTGACCACTAGCATTTTGGCTCTCAAAGGGGATAAAAGTAGGGTCTGTAGCTACTTTAAATGGTTTAGTTCCTGTATTCGGGCTTGTCGTGATGGTGGATTGACAACTATTACAGATAATTATCAATAGCAAACAGCCTAAGCTTAGAATTAGTTGATGCCATTTTCTGTTCATCAATTTCACCATCAGTAGGTTAGTACGAATCCAGTTAAACCACATCTATTTTGAGAACCATAGTTTTCCAAAGTAGTGGGAGTATCTTGCTCCCGAATGGTAGTAGCGGGCATCTTGCCCGCACTACTCCAGGTTTCAAAATCGACAAGGTTTAATTTATGTTTACGTAGTGCATTTTGCAGATTCTTAGTATAAACTTATCAAAAAACCAAAAAGTCCAATTATCTAAGATTTTGGTAAAATCCATCCATCAAACTATCACTCATACTCCCTCTCAACATGGTGCATAAAGTTCTATCTTAAAACGATATATATAACAGAGTCAAAATTTTACCTAAATCTCTCAACATCTTCCAGGAGAAAATTTGTATGCAATTTGCATATCGCCTAAATGTCAACGACTTGAAAGAAGCAAGTCAATCTCACTCCAAAAAAGGATTATTGAAATATTGCTTATTAATGGCGGGAATTCTTCTATTGACATCAATACTGCCCTTACTCACACAAGGAGGTATCTCCTTCAGAGAGATTTTCTGGAGTATTCTTTTACCTAACATATTATTCTTCATTTTTATATATGTATTAATGCGGATTTTACAAAATTTTCTGATTAGTCGTAATTGGAAGAGTCAACCTGGGGCAAAATCTGACATTAGCGTAGAAACAACTGAAGAAGGATTACAGATTACTACACAATCATCAGATTCAAGACTGAAGTGGTCACTTTATACACACTGGAAAGAAACTCCCAACTTATTTATGGTTTATCAATCTCACAACTGCTTTAATATATTTCCCAAACGCGCTTTTAGCAGTGAAGAACAAGTTAACGAATTTCGAGCATTGTTGCGTACAAACTTACAAAATAAATAGATTTATGAAAATAAACTGTTCACACCATAATTATTATGGATGTAGTATTAAATGTAGGTTGGGTTGAGGCAATGCGTTACCCAACACCCCTTTTTTGAGATTGTTTTAGTCGTATCAGTCCAGTAGTAGGGTGGGCATTGCCTAGTACCGCAAGGCGGAAGTCAAAAGTCAAAAGTCAAAAGTAATATGGAGTAAGCTTTTTAGCGATTGAGAATGGTCTGCTTATTTCCGCCGCACTGTACTAGTACAGGACGGCGGAAATAAACCGAGTATTAAACAGCCAAAACTTTACCCTTATATGTCCACTTGAAAGGTTTAGCCATTGTTTGATTAAAGTAGTCAATAAAAGCAAGAATTCTAGTTTTGAGATCATCCTGACTCTGGAAACTGGCTCTTCTTAGTAACTTCCGTACCAAAATACTAAACCAAATTTCAATTTGGTTGAGCCAAGAAGAATGTAGTGGTGTGTAATGGAAAACGATTTGATGTGTGGGGTCACTTAAAAAAGCTGCACGAGATTTCATTGATTTGAGGATGCCACTTTTACCCTTAATGCCAAGGTTGATGTTTAAACCTTCAATTTGTGCAACAAAACGAACTAAGGACTCCGATTGATGAGTGTTCAGGCAATCCATAATTAAATGCCATTTTTTCGCATTGGGGTCAGTGGCAATAGTTTGATGAATATGAAAGATAAAATCAACTTCTGTTCTGGAATCTCCACAAGTTGGTCTGATAATTTGACCAGTGGCAACATCGAAACTGGCTATCAAGGTTTGCGTACCGTGACGAATATATTCAAATTCCCTTCTTTCAACTTTGCCCGGTCGCATTGGTAAGTCTTTTTCTATGCGCTCAGTAGCTTGAATACCTGTCATCTCATCAATAGATATTGTGCGTTCCCCCTTTAGATGACGGTCAATCGCATTTAAATACAAATCTGTAATATCTTCAACTTTTGCATCAAATTTTTCATCCAGGGGGGGGAGTCAGCCAGTACCGACTTTGGTGTGGCTTCAATTGAGCTTCTTCTAATAGTCTTCCCACATGGCGAACAGATATACTTTCGATAATCCCTTGTTTTGTAATTTCATCTGTCAGTTCTCTAGATGTCCAGTGACTTATTGTCCGACCGTAATCTTCTGGCGGCGAACAGGCAAGCGCAAACAACTCTATTACTTGTTCCATGCTAAATTTTACTGGTGCGCCAGTACGCTCTTGATCTTGTAATCTTTGAAAAGCTGATAATTTTGCTCCCTCTGTCTCCAACCATCGCTTTCGCCATAAACGAGTCATATCTAGACTAATCTCTAATATTCGAGCAATTTCGCCGTTATTTCTCCCTGATGATGCCAGAAGAATAATTTTGGCTCGGATGACGATTTGCTGTGCTGTCTTATGTCCCTTTATCAACTCTTGTAGTTCATTCTGCTCACTATCACTCAAACTTAATTCTTTTGGAGCTAATCTTGCCATACCCTGATTCTTTGTCACCAAACAAAGCTTTTCATCTACTGACTTAATTATCCCATATAATACTCGGCTTACTTCCGCCGTCTTGTACTAGGCTGTTGACTCTGTGCCTTTCTAGGAGGTCAAAATTCATGCAAAATTTGTGTAGTCATTGCGAGCAGAGCGAAGCAATCCCTGCGATTGCTTCGCTCTGCTCGCAATGACAGAAGAGAGATTTTACACGCGCACAAAAATAGCATGAACCAAAAACAAGTAAATTTCATCAAAGTCAACAGCCTAGAAATGAGGGACTGTAGTGTGAGCGTCTCGCTCACGCGGGCTTTTCGGCCCGCACTACCAAAAACCCCTCAAAACAAAATTGACAAACCACTAGGCATTGCCCACCCTACAAATACTAACACGCCATTATTTGCTATATCTACAAAAATAACTTACGCACAAAACGTAACAAGGAAATAACATATTCTGTTTTTTGTTGCGTTTTAGATGCAGTTTTAATTTCTTGTAATATTTTCTGCATCTCAGATATATTTCCTGGATTAATGTTAATAATAGTTGCCCTGATAATCGCTGCTCTGACGCTATTCAGAGTATCTTTACATTCACGCACTGCTTGACGCAACTTGTTTACTTGTTCCCAATTTCTTGCTTCCTGTGCATTTATTAGTGAAAACTGAATTTGAGGGAGGATATTCTGTAAATCTTCCTCTGTTTCATTAAGTTTTGGTAAATCTATTTGATTATTAATTGATTGTAACCGATGAATTATTGCTTGTAATTTGTCTAATATATTATCGATATCTAATATATCAAAATTATCTTGATCCATATTACTCATAGCTGAAAAATTCCTATATTTGACATAGCTGAGATTCTGTCGATTGAGAATTTCTCTTTTTTAGAGATATTTCTCTCATAAATAATCTCAAAGTTTTATCTTGGTTAATCGCATATTCTAAGCTACTTATCTTACCAAGGGTTGAACTATAATCTTTACCAGTAAAATTGGCAGCTACACCAATAATTTTAGTAACTCTAGTAGCTATAGCTTCAAAGCTAAGGTTAGGATATTCATCAATTAATTGAGAGAGTTTTTTGCCAGTATCAGCCACTAGTAAAAGTTTAGTGATGGATTCATTAAGAATTTGTTTTTCTGCTGCATTAACTTTGAGCCATTCATCTATTTGTTCAGCAACTTGACGCTTAATCTCTGCTGGTGGCAATGGTGATGATATATTAGGGTTATTATACTGTCTACGAAGCTGCTGTAGCTTTAAAGCTATGATTACCCGTTGCGGATTGTTTGGCTTTGGTGGTTTTTCTTGAATTTGTTTAGCTAAAAGTAGCGTCTTGACTGTTAAGCATCTTGCAGGTGTAGCAGTTTGAGCAACTATCCTGGCACTGCCATAATCAATATTTTCGAGGTTGTTAAAAATCTCTACAGCCGTTTCATATTCTGCCTGTAAAGCATCCAGTTCTTGGTCAAAATCTGATGGCTGGTTATTTGACTGATTTTCTCCCGTGATAATTTTATCTATTTCTAGAGGGTCGCCATAATTAATCCGCCTATCTGTGAGTAATTGATCAATGACAAAATCACGAGATATTTTAGTATCTATTGGGAGATCATTAAGTTGATAAATTTTCTTCACTGATGTGATGGCATCAATGGCTTGATTACGAAAGCTCTCGGCTGTTAGTCGCAACATTGTTCTTTTTTCAGGTGTGCAACTGCTGAGAGTTATACTGATGGTGAAAGCTATGATAGAAAATCGACTTAGGGATGATATTTTAGGATGAGGTGTTCTCATATTTATTAGGGAAATAATTACATGAGTTTATCTATTAATCTATTAGAGAGATGAGAATTAAGAGGTTTTTACTTGAGTTCAAAAGTTTGGATATAGAAATTATCAAATAAATGAAATATATTTTTTCTCAAAAGATTTAAAATTCATAATTATAGAAGATTTATCATTCTGGCTCTGCTCCCTAATCTAGGGTATATTGCACTCGACTGAAAACCGCTATAGTATTCTGGAAAATTTATTTTGTTGTTAAAAAACTGATTTGATAACTTTACCATGCTGATATACCTGTAAACCTAAAGAAAAACTTTCTCGATATGGCTTATATTACACCTGCTTACCAAATTGCTGACCTGTTTGCGGAAAGAGCCAGAAACCTGATACCACAAACCTATGGTACAGAGTTGACGAAGATCATCACTGTCAGTTTTACTTATGGTTTAGCTGACCCAAGTATCTTTCCTCATGCTGAACTCGCCGCCGCAAGTGTAGCGGTGTTGGATCAAGAGGCGGCTGTTGCTCTCAATTATGGACCACCCTCACCACAACTTTATGAACAGCTAATTCTCCGGTTGCAGACACAAGGGATTTTAGCCGATCGCTCGCGCATTCTCATTGGTTACGGTTCAGCGCAGATCCTAGGTTTGCTGGCGGATGTGTTGATCGAGTCTGGTGATGTAGTAATTGTTGAAGGGCCAACCTTCTTGGGAGTCGTTGGCAGATTTAAAAACGCTGGCGCGCGGATATTAAGCATTCCTATCGATGATTTGGGAATGAATGTAGACGCGCTGGAAGCAACTTTGATTGATTTGCAGAAACAGGGTATTCGACCTAAATTTATTTACACAATCCCTACTTTTCACAATCCTACTGGTACCACTATGCCACTGTTTCGCCGCAAAAAATTAGTAGCATTAGCGGCGGAATATGGTGTGTTGGTGGTCGAAGACGATGCCTATAGCGATTTGCGATTTAGTGGGGAAGCTGTGGCTTCTTTGGCATCTCTTGATGAAGCGGGGTGGGTGTTATATGTCAGTACCTTCTCGAAAATTATCGTACCTGGTGTGCGGCTGGGCTGGGCTTGTGGTCATCCAGCCATCATTGAGCGGCTGGCGATGTTCAAAAGTGAGGGGCCTGTGGGGCCGTTTATCAGCCATGTAATTGGCCGCTACTGTGCATCTGGGAATCTGGATCTCCACATCCAGAAACTAATTGCTTGCTACCGCCATAAATGTGATTTGATGCTAGATGCGATCGCCCACAATTTCCCCGACGATGTAGTGATCAACCAACCCGATGGTGGCTTTTTTGTTTGGTGTCAATTACCACCAGATATCAGCGCTAAAGCACTTCTGAGTGCTACTAGTGAATATGGCGTTACTTTCCTGCCAGGTACTCGCTGCTACGCCAATGGCCAAGGAGACGACGCTATTAGGCTAGCTTTTAGCTTTCAGCCGATGGAGAAAATCACCGAAGGCATAGGCATCCTAGGAGATGTGATACGTAAACTGCGCCACTAGTAGTCTGTCCCATTAATTTTATTTATGGGGCTGTGAAGTCCCCGACTTCTACCCTGCAGGAAGCCACCCTACGGGTGTCTATAAGAAGTCGGGGATCTGAACACCACGAACCTTTGAAGTGGCAAAAGTTTCTCATACCAATTTAAAAAAAGAATGCGACAGATGGGTAGGGGCACGGCATCCATAGACTTTCGGGAAAAACGATAGTTTATCGGTGCCGTGCCCGTACGCAGAATGTATGTGTTGCAAATGTTATCTAGCAGCACAGAGCGAGCGGTTATATCTAGCTCCCCAGCTTTTCCGAGATTTCTGCTGATAGAATTCTGTGGGGATTGACTACTTAAACTGATTTTTGCCCCGTCCCGGACAATCAATTTCTCTGTAGTTAGAGTTAAGTTACCAGCATTTCCAGGACCTTGAGTTGAAGTAAACAAGCCACTGTTTTGATTAATTGCTAAGTCTCCAATTAATTCTACAGACTTGGAGGCGTTCACAGTCAAATTCCCTCCTTTGCCTGTAGCAGGGATAACTTGTCTAGAAGCTGTTATAAATCCCGCAGATTGCGTGCTTACCCTTGCCCCTCCCTGAACAATCAACCTTCCAGTGTTAATCGTAATATCACTCGCATTTCCAGCACCAGAAGTTGCACTAAGCAATCCACTGACATCAAACCTGGGAAAGGGAAATTGAACCTTGGAGCCACCAATCAGTTCCACAGAATCTGAGGCGTTTACAGTTAGTTGTCCTGTGGAACCGGAGCTAGAACTATTAACGAATATTTGCGCTCCATCCCGGACAATCAACTTTTTGGTGGTGACAGTTAAATTGCCGACGTTGCCAGAACTGAAACTTCTAGTCCTCAAGGATGTAGGAAAACCAATTAGTTCTACAGACTCAGAGGTATTAACTGTTAAATCACCTCCTGGCTCTGCTCCCAAGGTATTCGCCAAAATCATAGAACCGCCAGTCAGCAACAAACGCTTACCTTGCACATTGATATTGCCGCCACCCTCGCCACTCACATCTACATACGATGGAATTTGATTGCGATCAATTATTTGGATGTTCTGAAAATCCTGGACATCTTTATATCCCAAACTCCAGCCTTGGTCAATTGCGCTCAGACTAACTAAACTATTGGCTGCGACACTTCCTAATTCTATTCGCCCTCCCTTGGCTGTTAAATTGCCACCCTCCAGACTCAAACCTCCACCTACAAAAGCTAGAGTTTTGCCTACATTTACCTGTAGACCAACTGGTCTAATAAGACTATTAGTTGCACCGCCTGGACTAGCTTGAGATTGATTGCGGATAGTTCCGGGACTAGTGCCGAATTGTAAACCAATGGGCACGCTAATTGTCAACAGAGGCGTAGTTTGAGGATTTGTAGCGCTAAATTTAGTCCCATCGGCAAAGTTAAGACTACTAGCCGTACTAGCTACAAATGAGCCGCCGATGTTAAGAGACGCATTAGGGCTAAAAATAATGCCATTGGGATTGAGCAGAAACAGGTTAGCACTGCCATTGGCTCGAATTGCCCCATTTATATTAGATATAGATTTGCCTGTGACTCTAGTGATGATATTTTGAATATTTGCAGTGTTGTTGAAGTAAGCTGTGCTGTCGGTGGGAACAGAAAATTGTTCAAAACTGTGGAATAGGTTCTGATTGCGAGTCGCTCCACCATCAATTTGGTTAATAGGCTGGTTATTGATTAGTTGGGGTGTAATGATCGAACTCTCAGATCCTAGGGTGTTATCCCTGATAATCTGGGCTAAAGCACAATCTGCAGACAAGGCAATTGCGCCAATAATTGCTAAAGGACTGCATAGCCCTAGCTTGTAGTACCAACTGCTTTGGTTGTGAGACATCACAGAGTTTATTTACATCCCAGGAACAGCAGCTTGGTAGTGAAATACTGCCCATTGCTTATTAGGATAATACCACTCTGTAGTGACATGAAGGAACTGCTCCCATCACGAGGTAGACTGCTTCCGCCACGAGGTAGATTGCTCCCGTCACGAGGTAGATTGCTTCCGCCACGAGGTAGATTGCTCCCGTCACGAAGTAGACTGCTTCCGCCGCGAGGTAGATTGCTTCCGCCACGAGGTAGACTGCTTCCGCCACGAGGTAGACTGCTCCCGCCACGAGGTAGACTGCTTCCGTCACGAGGTAGACTGCTCCCAATACGGTTCGGTTAAAGCAAGAGACGCGACGCCAGTCGCTACAACGGGGGAAACCCCACGCCAGTTCTCTCAAGTCGGCAAAGCCGCCCACGAGACTGGCTCCGCAACGCGCTGGCTCATAAATCGGCGTCTCTACAATCATCAATCCTTCGTAGAGACGGCGATTTATCGCGTCTTTGTGATCTATAATTTTCATCAAAAAACTTTAACCGAACAGTATTGAGTGATATTCCACCCTACAGATGATGCGCCGTCGAACTCACATTACAGCAGTTTTCACGTATTTGAACCACACTGTAAGGGCACAGCACTGCTCATTGGTGTCAACTTAATGTGAAACCACGCCATACCCATAGCCCGCCTCCGAATGAATTCGGAGTCTAATAGCAAAAGTCATCTAAAAGATGACTAAAAATTATCATTTATCCCTAGTGGTTTGTCAATTTTGTTTTGAGGGGTTTTTGGTAGTGCGGGCATCTTGCCCGCGTGAGCGAGACGCTCACACTACAGTCCCTCATTTCAACCCTGACAGACTACTAGTCTACTTCAGTAGACTAGTGCTACAAGAGAGGGAATTCATTCCCAGGCGGGTGAGTCAGCCAAGCGTAAAGCTATTTTTAGCTTAAGTTGACACCAATCAGCAGTGCTGTGCTACTACGGCAAATAAGGTCACACCACACAAATTTGACTAGCCTAACTAGCAATTTAATCCACACAGAGATTAACTCTGCGTGGATAGACAATAATATTATTTAGCAGTAACAGCCTGGAAACTAGTTAGGTAACATGTCAGGATCACACCACAAGAATTTGACTAACTTAATTTCCTGAGTGACCGTCACCCACATCACCAAAGCAGATTTGAGATTAAATGCATATCCAACAGCCATCAGGCGCACACTCTTGACACCAAACTATAGTACAATCTGCTACCTTTGTCGGCTGTTTTTTAATTGCTTCCAACAATTTCTGGACTTGCTGACTTTCATCAGCATCACTAGATTGAATTTTACTGAGGTCGAGAATGGATTCAAATTTCAAAAAATTATTTTCTGTACTAGACTGATCAAGTACCTTAGCAATTTTCGATGTTTTCAAGCTCTCAAAGACTTGGCGAATATCGCCGCTGCTACCAATTCCTTGGTAATTAACTTTCCAGTCTGAATACTCATTCAGAATTTCACGAGCATACTTTTCATAGCGTGGAGCCTGAAAAGTTGATTTTGCACTATTCAAAACTGCAGCTTGAGTAGTCCCTAGAAAAATAGAACCAAGTGCAACAGCAGCAGTCGCTAGAGAAGTAGTAAAGACACGATTCCAAATGGTAGTTGAAAAGCTCATATCACCCTGTATTTAAGGAATATTTTCTACTGAAATCACAGCCTTAGATAAACTATATTTTTTATGGTTAAAGCCAAAAATGTTTAGTGGTGATACAAAAATTTATATCTACGGAAAAAGTATATTAGGAATTACGCATTGACAGAAAACATCAAATATGGGTGACGGTAAAACTACATCTTTCGTAGGGGTAAAGCGCAATGCTCATTGGTGTCAACTTAACGTGAAACCCATATCCCGCCTCAGAATGAATTCTGAGTCTAATAACCCAAGTCATCTGTACACGAAGTGTTCCCGTTCGCGTAGCGTCTCCGTCAGGAGAAGGGTAGATGACTAAAAATTCTCAAAAATCCTCAGTTTACTTTAGTAAACTTTGGCTATTAGCCTTGGAATTCATTCCTAGGCGGGTAGGTAAGCCTTGCAATAAGCCATCTGTAGCTTAAGTTGACACGTATGAGCATTGCGCTTTCCCTCTACAATATCGGTCTATTTACCATCAATATAATTATTAATCAAAGCCTGAAACGAGCCATTTTGGTCAAAGCATAACATGATTAATTTGTACAGTGCGTAAGGCATCAAATAAAAATAAGTAGTAGTCTGTCAGGGTTGAAATGAGGGACTGTAGTGTGAGCGTCTCGCTCACGCGGGCAAGATGCCCGCACTACCAAAAACCCCTCAAAACAAAATTGACAAACCAGTAGTGCGATCGCGAGAGCGTGTCCGTTGGCGCAGCCTCCCGCAGAGAAGGACAAACATCTTGCTCGCGCAGGCAAGATGCCCGCACTACAAATATTAAATTGTTCAACTTATTTTTACACGACTCCTAAATGCGTAAGTCCTGCGCCCTTGGCGTTATCGCAGAGAAGTAATCGCCTGTGATTGCTTCTCTGCGAGACGCTGTTCGCGTTCGCTCCGCTTGCAATGACGGGAGAGAGATTTTGCACTCTCACAACAATGGTATGAACCAACAATCATCAAATTTCATCAAAGTCAACAGCCTAGGATAAGCCTAACTAACAATTTAATCCACACAGAGATTAACTCTGCGTGGATAGACAATAATATTATTTAGCAGTAACAAGCTGGAAACCAGTTAGGTAATATGTCAGGGTCACACCACAAGAATTTGACTAACTTAATTTCCTGAGTGACCGTCACCCACATCACCAAAGCAGATTGGAGATTAGATACATGTCCAACAGCCACCAGGACAGCAGAATTCACACCAAACTAAAGTGCAATCTGCTAGCTTTCTTGGCGGTTGTTGAATTCCTCCTAACAGTTCCTGTCCTTGCTGACTCTCATCACTATTACTAGATTGAATTTTACTCAGGTCGAGAGTGTATTGCCATTTTATAGCATTATCTGGTATACCGTACTTGCTAATTACAGTCCCAATACTAGATGTTCTCAAAGCGTCATTGACTGCCTGTCTTAGCTCTTCTTCAAACTGCTGTAATGTTTGCTCATCCATAACTATTTTCTATCCTGAAAAACTAATAGGTTAGTAAACCGAATTTGTGATTTACTAACTTATTCATCACATCGGTTTGCGAAGATTCCGGAGTTTGGCATAAAATTTTCTGCGGGAATTCCTCAAAGCGTTCAAGACAACTTGGTCACAACTACATAACTCACTGCCTACGTATTAATATAGTCAGATTATCGGCTTGTGGAAAAGATTGAGGATGCCGTGCCCCTACTGGAACGACACGACTAATGGTGCGTTAACCAAAAACATATCGTACGGGCACGGCATAGTCAGATTATCGGCTTGTGGAAAAGATTGAGGATGCCGTGCCCCTACTGGAACGACACGACTAATGGTGCGTTAACCAAAAACATATCGTACGGGCACGGCATAGTCAGATTATCGGCTTGTGGAAAAGATTGAGGATGCCGTGCCCCTACTGGAACGACACGACTAATGGTGCGTTAACCAAAAACATATCGTACGGGCACGGCATAGTCAGATTATCGGCTTGTGGAAAAGATTGAGGATGCCGTGCCCCTACTGGAACGACACGACTAATGGTGCGTTAACCAAAAACATATCGTACGGGCACGGCATAGTCAGATTATCGACTTGTGGAAAAGATTGAGGATGCCGTGCCCCTACTGGAACGACACGACTAAAATGATGCAAACAAATGTAGCCACTGTCTTAATTGTGAAGTGCGATCATTCAGACATGGAGTTAAAAAGCGGTATGAAGTGCGATCGCCGATATTGCGATTGGTTTAAATTTTAACCTTCTGCATTCTTTAACTGCAAAAACTCGACTTTTAGCTAATTGACGAGATAGCCGCATAAGAGTGAAATTAACTTTACCCCCAGCCAGTTATTCAAAAAGGCAGAGGAGAGAGATTATTCCTATTGATAATAATCATGAAAATTTTAACAGTTAATCACAAAAAATCTACTTTCATTTTATTTATTTTACATTCTTTAATTTCTTGGCATTTAGTAGCGCTTTTTTTATCCCCAGTTGGTTTCGCTCAAACAGTAGATAATCGTTTATACCGAGCCGATTTACTGCTACGGTTAGGAATTAGGCAACATCAGACTGCTCAATTTGCAGCGGCTTTAGTGTCTTTGCAGGAAGCATTGCAACTTTATCAGCAGCATAAAAACGCAATTGGGGAAGCTAATACTTTAGGGATTTTGGGTAAAATCTACTTTACTTTAGGGCAATACGGGCAAGCAATTGGGCATTATCAACCTACATTCCGCAGATGTAACTGATATTACTGGTAATTTTGAAAAATCAAGACTAGAATATTTTTATTAGTCTAATTTTTAGGTTAAAATTTACTTTTATTTACAACGATTAGGGAGTTTATCAGTAAGTTAATTTCACAGATTATCCTAATATATTCATTTTCGCGAACAATCAAATAATTTATCTAAAATTTCCCAATATAAACTTAGCAAAGACTATTATAATCTTCGCGGTAATTCTAATTTTTAAAAAATATTTCCAATTTGTTCAGACAAATAACCCAGTTTAAATCATCAGATAGTATTGACGACAATTTTCACCCAAATAACGTAATATTTTTTGACGTTCCTCTGTTAAATTACTCATTTGTTGCTTGCCATTGACAAGCAACAAGTGTACAGATTGAAACATCTGAAATATCCACCTCATTGTCGGTTTATTCGTGAATTTCTTTACCTGATTTCTGACGCTACCATCTGATAATAATAATGCTTGCCTCAACTTTCTTTGTGCTAGGTTATAGACTAACAAGCATAGCTCCATTATCATCGCAATTGCCTCCACTCTTTCGGGACTTTTGACAAATACACTTGACGTAAAAAACAATGGATCTTTTAAAAATCTAAATCCTCTTTCGTTCGATTGTTGAGCTTTATATTCTAAGAGTACCTGCTGATTATTCAATTCATCTTCATCTAAGATATTCGTCGCCAATATAAATCTTCCAGCTTTAATTTTCTCAGCTTCTATCACTTCTATTCTCGGTTCTATTTGACCTGTGACTTGATATTTTATTTGCTGTTTCTCGGTGGATTTACTTGGTCTTCCTGCTTTGGTATACTCTGGTTTTTCTGAGTACTCAATTTCTTTGATTTGGTGATATTTCCACGATAATGATAGCTTTTCTACAGCGATTTTAGCATCTGCCTGACATGCAAATTCTTGTCTGGATAGTTTGCGTAGTGCGGCTTGCGCTTTTTCTAACTGCTTCTCAACTTGTTTTTTTACTTGTTGAATACTTGATTTTTTTCGCTGTTCACTTTCTATGATTAACCATCTTTGTTTTATCTTTCCGTATTCACTTTCTCTAGTTGCTATTTTGTATCCTGTTGTTTCACTTTCTTGCCATTCATTTTCCTGAATATCTAAGATTTTATGTTGTGCCTCTTTAATACTTAGTGGTACTCTAGTTATCCATTTTATTTCTCTCATGGCTTCTAGGTTATCAGCTGTGTATAAGGCACTGTCAGCTACACATATTCCCGCGAATGTCCATTGCTTTCTAAATTCTTTTAATCGGGAGACGAATACACTTTTATCATCTACGTTTCCTGAATCTACTTTTAAATATAATGGGATATCTCCATCTCCTGTCACTATCATATCAATGATAAATTGTTTTAAGTCTGGTCGGTGGTCTCTCGAGTATCCATGAACAATTTCTATGGGTTTCATTTCTGACTCTAATTCGGCTTGATTTAATGAGGCTTCTTGATTAATTTTATCTATTGTCTCTGACTCTTTTTCATATTCTCCATGTACATACATTGAACTCCCATCTAAATGAATACTATTCATTTCTACTTGGAATTTGTCCGCCGCTTTTATGGCGATTGCTGTAAATAATTTCGTTGTTCCTACTTGATAGTATTGGTCTAATGCCCTTCCTAATCTATCGTCATTTAAATGTGATGGGTAGACTCCTTTTCCTATTAGATGTTCGGTTGCTTTTCCTACAAAAAACTCCTCAAATAGATATAATGGTGCGCTCAAAAACCCTAACCCATTCAAAATCATTGCTTTCATTACTTGTCCAGGAGTGAGAGTTTCTTTAACTTTTATTCCCACTTTTTTATTCACTTCTTCTACCAATTCCATCTCGTCTATTATTCCCGCTACTATGCCCAAATGGTCTATATTTAGGACTTTTATTGTTTCTAGTGCCTCATTCATGCTTTTTCTCTTTCCACTTACCGCCTTATTATTTTATAGAAAAAAAGCCTGAAATAATTGCTATACAACCATTTCAGGCTTAAGTTTTTTCAATTTCATAATTATGAAATCTGCTTTAATATCTGCGGAATGTGGGTATCAACAGCAGAAAAATCTTTTGCAGACTCTGGGCGATCGCGCGGGGGAAGCTCAAGCTTTAGATGATCTGAGTAATACTTATATCTACCAAGGAGATGCCAAGCAAGGGAAAATACTACACGATTTAGCCCAAAAAATTAGAAAAGAAATTGGCACTCCTCAAGGAGAAGCGGCTTTTTTAGGTAACATCGGGTTAGCTTACGAATCTCAGGGACAATACCCCCAAGCAATTGAACTATATCAGCAGCAACTAGCGCTCGCCCAAAAAAATCATGATCCGGCTGCGATAGATAATTCCTATAACAGATTGGTACAGGTTTACCAGTCTCAGGGAAAATATCCACAGTTAATTGAATTGTATCAGCAGCAGTTGGCGATCGCCCGGCAAAATAAAGATGCAGTAAGCGTTGCTGATTTACTTAGCCAATTAGCAGCAGCTTACAAATCACAAGGACAATATCAGCCAGCCATAGAAATATATCAGCAGCAGTTGTTAGCAACCAGAAACATCAAAGACTCTCAGGGAGAAATGAAGTCTCTGAATAATTTGGGAGACACTTATCGCCAGAGTGGACAATACGAACCAGCCCTAGAAGTATATAAAAAGCAG
Source organism: Calothrix sp. PCC 7507 (assembly GCF_000316575.1). Classification (GTDB taxonomy): domain Bacteria; phylum Cyanobacteriota; class Cyanobacteriia; order Cyanobacteriales; family Nostocaceae; genus Fortiea. The sequence continues at coordinate 2,607,794 of NC_019682.1, forward strand.
TTAGCGTTGGCTACGTCCACCGCAGGCATCGCTCGCAACCAAGGCGAACAATTACAGATAGGAATAGCACTGAATAATATAGGATTAACTCTCCTGAAAGCTGGCAACCTGCCGGAAGCAGAAAAAACGTTGCTTGATGCGACAAAAGTTTGGGAATTAATCCGCAAAAAAGTAGGTAGCAACAGTATTAACTATAGTCAAGAACAAGCAGCAACTTATCGAATTTGGCAACAACTTTTGATTGCCCAAAATAAGCCAGAAGAAGCTCTAGAAATTGCAGAACGCGGTAAATCTTGGTCTATTGCCCAGCTACTAGGAATGCGCTTTTCATCTGAACCAGAATGGGCTGCTGCTAAAATTGTTCCTCGCGAAATAAATCCGCCCACAATTGCCCAAATTCGCCAAATTGCCAAACAGCAAAATGCTACATTAATTGAGTATTCAATCATTCCTGATGAAGGGTTGTATGTTTGGGTTGTGCAGCCATCAGGGGAAGTAAAGTTTCGCCGCATTGATATCAAATCTCAACCTACAATCTATCCTGTTTCTTCTCTAGCCGATGTTGTTGTGAGTATTGGCAACTTTATGGGAATCAAAGGTAAAACTGAAGCGGCAGCAAAAGCGAACATGGAAATCAAGCCATTATTGCAACTTCATCAGTTACTAATTAAACCAATTGCCGATTTGCTGCCAAAAGAAACTGCTAGTCGTCTCATATTCATTCCCCAAGAAGAACTTTCTTTAATTCCTTTCCCAGCCCTGGTTGATATCTATGGCAAATATCTCATTGAAAAACACACAATAGTCACAGTTCCAGCTATTCAAGTGTTAGCTTTAACTCACAAACAACAGAAGAATTTTTCCAGAGATAATGCGCTAGTAGTGGGCAATCCTAGTATGCCAAGAATTGCCTTATTCATTGGACAACCGCCGCAACCTTTACCACCCCTTGTAAATGCGGAACAAGAAGCCTTAGAAATTGCCGAATTGCTGAAAACTAAACCTTTGATTGCAAATCTTGCCACGAAAAAGACTGTTTTGCAACAACTACCCAAAGCAAAAGCAGTGCATCTGGGAACTTATGGGATTATAGATGGGATAAAGCGGCAAGGTATTCCAGGTGCGATCGCCCTTTCCCCCAGTGACAGCGATAGTGGAGTGTTGAGTGCCGCAGAAATTTTAGACTTAAAGCTCAAAACGACACTATTTGTGATCAGTGCCACAGAAACGAGCAAGAGTCAGATCAGCAGCGATGGAATTAGTGGTTTATCCTTGTCTCTGATTTTTGCAGGAGTTCCTAGCATAATTATGCCCCTGTGGTCATCACCGGAAGTTCCCACCGCCTCTTTCATGACTGAATTTTACAATCAGTTGAATCAGACTCACGATAAAGCACAAGCTTTACGCCAAGCAATGCTCAAAACAAAGGAACAATATCCGCATCCTAGAGATTGGGCAGGATTTATGTTAATTGGTGAGGGCAAATAAAGTCGAGCTTAGAAAGGGGAGGGTGTTGACTTTGTACGAAATTAGCTAAAAATTATCATACAATTTTTGTGTTTACCGTAGGGGCATCGGCACTGCCGTGCCCTGATGAGAACGTCAACTACGACTATTATTTTGAATGATGCATTTTGGGCGGAAAACCCTCAGAGTCAACACCCTAGTACAGTGCGGCGGAAATAAGCAGACCATTCTCAATCGCTAAAAAGCTTACTCCATATTACTTTTGACTTTTGACTTTTGACTTTTGACTTCCGCCTTGCGGTACTAGGGTGAGGGTGCATTGGTGTCAACTTAACGTGAAACCCTCTTCAAAACGTGGATTTTTAATAAACTCACTTACCATTACTTTTCGCGTCACCCCGGGATTCATCAACCCAGGTGAGTCATTAAAAGTTAGATTTTTTAATGAGTTTTTACGGTGAGGCGGCAGTGGCTGCTTGAACTGATATACTACATTGCTGTGCAGACTGCTGCTATGTATAATGCTTTTAGTTAAAAACCACAGTAAGTCTATCGCTTTATAGTATTTTAACTCCTAGCAGGAGTAATTATGTCTACTGCTATTCGCCTTACAAGAATTGCTCATGCCTGATCAATATCGCTTTGAAACCTTGCAAGTCCATGCTGGACAGGAGCCTGCTCCTGGAACTAATGCTCGCGCTGTGCCAATTTATCAAACAACTTCCTACGTTTTCAATGATGCTGATCACGGAGCTAGACTGTTTGCACTGCAAGAGTTTGGCAACATTTACACTCGGATTATGAATCCGACAACGGATGTCTTTGAAAAACGGATTGCGGCTTTGGAGGGCGGAGTCGCCGCCTTGGCTACTTCCAGTGGACAAGCAGCGCAATTTATCGCCATTAGCACGATCGCCCAAGCAGGAGATAATATTGTTTCCACTAGTTATCTTTACGGCGGCACTTATAACCAATTCAAAGTCTCTTTACCACGTTTAGGTATTGCAGTCAAGTTTGTCGAGGGAGATGAAGTTGAGAATTTCCGGCAGGCTATAGACAGCAACACCAAGGCGTTGTACGTTGAAACCATTGGCAATCCCCAATTCAACATCCCAGATTTTGCTGCCTTAGCTGACTTAGCTCACGAAAATGGTATTCCGCTGATTGTGGATAACACCTTTGGCTGTGGTGGCTATCTGAGTCGTCCCATTGAACACGGTGCAGATATCGTAGTCCAGTCCGCAACCAAATGGATTGGTGGACATGGAACTTCTATTGGTGGCGTGATTGTCGATTCGGGTAAGTTTGACTGGGGTAGTGGCAAATTTCCCCTATTTACCGAACCTGCTCCTGGCTATCATGGACTGAATTTTCAGGAGGTTTTCGGTCCAAGTGGCCCCTTTGGCAATATTGCTTTTATTATCCGAGCTAGGGTAGAAGGGTTGCGAGATTTTGGCTCTTCATTGAGTCCATTTAATGCTTTTCTGTTATTGCAAGGATTAGAAACTTTATCCTTGCGGGTAGACCGTCATGTCAGCAATGCTCTAGAGTTAGCCCAGTGGCTAGAGCAGCAACCCCAGGTAGAATGGGTTAGTTACCCTGGATTACCTCATCATCCCAATCATGAACGTGCTAAAAAGTATCTCAAACGCGGGTTTGGGGGAGTTTTGAACTTTGGGATCAAGGGAGGATTAGAGGCTGGGCGAAACTTTATTAACCATGTGAAGTTGGCGAGTCATTTGGCTAATGTTGGAGATGCGAAAACCTTGGTGATTCATCCAGCTTCAACTACCCATCAACAGTTAGATGAACAAGAGCAGATTTCTGCTGGTGTGAAACCTGACTTGGTGCGAGTGTCAGTTGGAATTGAGCATATTGATGATATCAAAGAGGATTTTGCACAAGCATTTGGGCAAGTTACAGCTTGATTTGTCAAGAGTCAAGAGTTATTATCCGCTGCTCCCCTTGGACTGAGCGTAGTCGAAGTCTGCCCCACTTCCGCCCCAAAGGAGTTCAAATGAGCTACCTGCACTTGATTTCAGCCCAAACTCAGTTCTATCAACTTCCTCGTCCTTTTAAATTGGAATCTGGTAGAGAATTAACCGGGGTTCAAGTTGCTTATCGGACTTGGGGTGAATTGAATGCAGCAGGCGACAATGCTGTGTTAGTTTGTCATGCTTTGACTGGCTCTGCTGATGTTGATGATTGGTGGGAACCTTTGTTGGGTGAAGGGAAAGCGCTTGATCCTGAGCGGGATTTGATTATCTGTAGTAATGTTTTGGGGAGTTGTTACGGTACGACTGGGCCAACGGCGATTAATTCGGAAACTGGCTTTGCTTATGGAGCTACATTTCCTAAGATGACAATCCGGGATATGGTTCACCTGCAAGCTTTGCTGCTGGAATCGCTGGGGGTGCGATCGCTGGAATTAGTCCTTGGGGGATCGCTCGGTGGTATGCAAGTATTAGAGTGGGCGTTGCTGTATCCTGAGAGAGTAAAAGCGATCGCACCAATTGCTACATCTGGTAGGCATTCTGCTTGGTGTATTGGCTTAAGTGAAGCACAACGACAAGCTATTTATGCTGATCCTCACTGGCAAGCAGGAAATTATACAGTTGAGCAGCCACCAGCGCAAGGTTTAGCTGTCGCTAGGATGATTGCCATGAATACTTACCGCGCCTGGGCTAGCTTCCAGGAGCGATTTGGGCGAGAATCTCAAGACGATCAGCAGTTTGCGATCGCTAGCTATTTACAGCACCAAGGTATAAAATTAATAGAACGTTTTGATGCCAACACTTACATCACACTCACCCAAGCGATGGATAGTCACGATGTTGGCTATCAGCGCCAGAGTTATGAATCTGCACTGCAAAGTATCCAGCAACCTGCTCTAATAGTTGGTATTAATACTGACATTCTCTACCCACCAGTCGAACAGCAAGAACTCGCAGACTTGATTCCCAATGCTCAATTGCTATGGTTGGAGTCATCCCACGGACACGATGCGTTTTTAATCGAGATGACAATATTGAATGAGTGGATTGCTAATTTTCGCAATTAGGGCATTGGGCATTGGGAGATAATTACCTAGGACTAGTACCGCAAGGCGGAAGTCAAAAGTCAAAAGTCAAAAGTCAAAAGAATTGTATTCTGGGCTTTTGCGCCATTTGAAATGGTATGTTCATTTACGCCGCGCTGTACTAGCCCTTTCAAGTTTAGGGTGTGTTAATGTTGTACCTATAAAAAAAGCTATGGACGCGATTAATCACGTCCATAGCCAAAAATTGCAGTTCCCAATTGAATTCTAAGAAGCTGCAGACTGCAATTTCTCTAATCGTGCCAGCACTTCTGTACTGTGAATAGAGGGGTTGACTTTGACAAAAGTCTCCCGCAGAATCCCTTGAGGATCGATGATAAAACTATGGCGCATGGATACAAAACCAATCCAAGAACCGTAAGTTTTACTCACAGCACCAGTCGTATCAGCCAACAGGGGAAATTTTAGCCCCTCTGAATCACAAAATTCGGCGTGGGAATCAACATCATCAGCACTAACGCCAATAATCTGAGCGTTTTTGTCTAAGTATTTGGGCAAATCTTGCTGAAAACGACGAGCTTCAATAGTGCAACCAGAGGTGAAGTCTTTCGGGTAAAAATAGAGGACTACCCACTTACCCCGCAAGTCAGAGAGGGAAATTTTGCCATCACCTGTGTTAGTTGGTAATGTGAACTCTGGCGCCGGTTGATTAATTGTTGGTAGCTTACCACCAAGTGCATTAGCCACTGGGGTAAAGTTCAACCAACTGATGAGAGCCAAACAGCTGGCAAATACTATGCTTAAAAAAGTGCGCCGGGAAATCATTGTGTAGACAAGAATCATAAATTAACATAAGTTTACAATTCTTAGTTACAGATATTATCACTCTGATTGAGATTCAGGAGGAATTTCTGTGCTTTCGATGTACTGGCTATCCAAGAGGAAAGCTCCCTTACCAAAGCGAATACCCCAATAACCACCAGGACGGCGGTCAAGGACAATCCCTTCTTCGCCGATGTGAATGACATCTGGGGGGCGGAGCATGGGCATAGGGTCTGCAGTTTTGACGTAGGGTGGTAGTGACACGACACGGACTTTACTACCAATGGCAAATTCTTGAGACATATTGCAAAAGCTAGGGTTTTGAATTAACTCATAACTCAAAACTCCTAACTTTTACTAGGGGTTAGCTAAATTTTCTATCTCTGCGTAGGCGGAGTAGGGGGAGTGGAAGAGGGAGGAAGGGGGAGAATTACTAATAATTCTCTTGACCATTGACCATTAACTATTGACCATTGACTATTAACCATCGACCACTGACCGTTAACCATTAACCATTGACTGTTGACCATGCCAATTTTAGATTTTGGATTTTGGATTTTGGATTATTTTTCGGTTCAAGCCCCGCCCCACAGAATTTTAGATTTTAAATTTTGGATTTTAGATTAAGGTTGTAAGTTGTTTGCATCCAGCAAATCGGCCCAAGCTTTACCAAAAGTGCCAGTAGACAAAGAACGCAATTTCTCAATCTCCACAATTTGAGGAACGGCTAATCCTTGTGCTTCAGCCTGGCGATCGATTAAGTCTAAAATCTGTTGTAAGCGAGGAGTGGTATTCGGGGAAGTGGCAAGGAGTGGCGTCATAGCTCGATTGGATGTGTTATTAAAGGTGCTTCATATCCCTAGCGAGTAGCTGGCTGACGGCGGGAAGCAGCATTCTTCTTGAATTCCTGTAGTTTTTGCTGTTGTTCAGCAGTTAGCACTGATTGCATCTGTTGTTTTGATGACTCCCGGATTTGCCGTATTTGGGTTTTTTGGGCTTCACTCAAATTCAAGTCAGCAAATTCCTTTCCTGGGCGTTGACCTTGTGGACGTTGTTGACCTTGTGCGCGCTGGGCTTGACGTGCTTGGAATGCAGCTTTTAACTTCGCTTTTTGTTCGTCGGTGAAAACGGCTTCAATTTGGGTGCGGGTGTTACGATTGATTTCTTGGATACGGGTTTTTTGCGCTTCAGTTAAATTGAGATTTTTCCAAGGACCTCTTTCACCTCTTGGTTTTTTGGGAGTTTCTACACCTGGTTGGGGTGAAGGTGAGCCTGTTTGTGCTTTGACTAAGAAAGGAGTCGCAGTTAAAGTCAGGGCGATCGCGCTAGCTACGATTGATAATGTTTTGAGTTTCATGGTGTACTTTGTGGTTTTTTCCTGGTTGGATGTCACCATCATAGGAACTTAGATCAAGAAGTCACATGGGGAGAAAGTCATGAATACACCCATGACTAAAGTCACAATTTATCCCTAATCAATGTGACTAGCGATCGCATATAAATTACAGTAAATCTATGATATTGCTGGAATATCTCTCAACGAAGGATTTATATCCAGATACATAAAACTAAAACTTTAATACTCCTAAAGCCAACGTATAAAATACTATGAGTCGCCCCATAAAAATTGATAATCATCCTTTTCGGTTTCTGCTTTATTTGGAGTGGGTATTATTAGCGATCGCTACGGTGACGGCTTTGCTGCCACATCATTCACCAAGATTCTCTACCAGAATTCCAGAACTGACAATTTGCAGTTTAATTATATTTGGCTTAATGGGCTTAAGATTACCTACCAGTAATCGTATTACCAAGATAATTTACACAGCTGCTGAAATCGGTTTGATTTTATTGACTGGGGTTTATGGTGGTAAAACTGCTCGCTTATTTCCTTATTTATATGTGATTTTAGTCACACGAAGTTGTCTAATTTTTAGCTTGCCTGGGCGTTTATTAGTAACAATTTTATCGTTTATTTTATTTGTGTTTACACTAATATATCGCGCACCTAGATTTCCAGTACAGCCCCAAGACCAAGAACGGTTTTGGTTTTTCACCTTGAGCTTAATTTTATTATTTGGATTAAGTTTAGTGTTTGTGCTGCTGTTGATGAATACGGTGATATCTGAGCGACAAAGTCGAGAAGAATTAGCCATTGCTAATGAAAAACTCCTACAATACGCCCACCGAATTGAAAATCAAGCAACCTTAGAAGAACGGAATCGGATTGCTCGTGAAATTCATGATTCTTTAGGACATTCACTAACTGCTTTAAATTTGCAATTAGAAACCGCTTTAAAACTTTTTCAATCCAACCCATCCAAATCTCAAACTTTTTTAGCACGGGCAAAAGAACTAGGTTCTAAAGCATTACAGGATGTACGACACTCGGTTTCTGCTATGCGTTCTCATCCTTTGCAAGAACAGTCTTTAGAACAAGCAATCTCTATTCTTGCAGAAGATTTTTACCGTTCAAAGGGAGTGCAACCAAGTTGTGAAATTAACTTAGTCTATCCTCTGCCAACTGAAATTAAAACGGCAATTTACCGCATCATCCAAGAATCGTTGACAAATATTTCTAAATATGCAACAGCAAGTGAAATTAAATTAGAATTAACTACGACTATCAATAGTCTGAGGTTAAAAATTCAGGATAATGGTAGAGGCTTTGACTTAAAGCAAAATACCACGGGTTTTGGATTGCATAGTATGCGCGATCGCACTTTAGCAGTGGGAGGTAAGTTTAATATTAACAGCGCTCCTGGTTATGGTTGTCAAATAACAGTTGATATTCCCCTAAGAAGATTGAAATTATGATTAAAGTATTATTAGTAGATGATCAAAGTTTAATCCGTCAAGGATTAAGAGCTTTATTAGAATTAGAACCAGATTTAGAAATAGTAGGAGAAGCAGAAAACGGTGAAAGCGCAATTAAATTAATTGCGGAACTACAGCCACATGTAGTGTTGATGGATATCAGAATGCCAATTATGGATGGAGTCGCCGCAACTCAAGAAATTCATCAGCGTTTTAGTGGTATTAAAGTTTTAGTATTGACGACTTTTGATGATCAAGAATATGTTACAGCCGCCTTACAAAATGGAGCAATGGGTTACTTACTCAAAGATACGCCCTCAGAAGAATTAGCTGTGGCTATTCGCGCCGTTCATAAAGGGTATACGCAACTAGGCCCAGGAATAGTGAAAAAACTTTTGACTCAGTTTTCCACTGCCACACTGACTCAGTCGCCACCCACACCACCTAGTTTAGCTGAACTGACTCCCAGAGAAAAAGAAGTTTTGCGGCTCATTGCCACAGGTGCTAGTAACCGAGAAATTTCTCAAAAACTCTACATTTCTGAAGGTACAGTGAAAAACCATGTCACAAATATTTTAAATCGGTTAAATTTGCGCGATCGTACTCAAGCAGCCATTTTTGCTAATACATTTCTATCCTACTTAGAACAGGATATCTAAACCGTAGCTTTAGGACGATGCATTATACTCCGCTTACACAACACCAGTGACTCTCCTTTGTCGCTAACGCCCAAGTAGGGAAACCCGCCCACGCAAATGGCTCCCTTAACTGTACTTCAAAAATTAAGTATGAGTCTCATATATTGTTAAACCACAAAAATTGGTAAATTAAAACACTTATCAATAGCCAAATTTTCCAGTATTTTATCTGAGAAATTCTTTGAGAACATTACATCTTACGAAAAAGTACCGAGTTTTTTGATTTAAATATACAAAATATACTTGTAATTACCCCGTTTGAGATTAATGTTACCCCAAGCATAATCAAGTTAATAAGAGTAATATTTATTTACAAAAAGACTTGATTTTTCAAACGACATCAGGGTAATAAATTAATGTCTGTGCAACAAGGAATTTTAGGCAATAGTTTAAAACTAGTTTCACCTACAGAAAATAAAAATACAGTGGAATCTTTAGCACAGCAATGGGCTAAAAAATATGTGCAGAACCTCCGGATTGACCACAAAGCTCAAGAAAGTTCTATTCCATCAAATCTGTCAGAGATAGTGTCCCCAATGGGACGCAAGAAAACCGCCCAAAAAATTATGGAATCTTTAAGAAGCGTCAGTGCTAAATCTTGGAATAAAACGGAAGCGCTACTATCAACTGAAGTCATACAACATGGCATAGATCCCAACATAATTAATCCGTGGGAAGTTGCGGCAGATTCTTTTAAGATTTACCAGAAAACCTTAGATGTGTACACTCAACAAGCGGTGTTGCGGCCTCTTTCTCAAGTTATAGAAATAGATGAGGAAAATAATCAGCTTGATGAACAGGCACTGGAAGTATATACCGAACAAGTGGCTCCTAGCAAGTTGGCTACAGTCATTGGTAAAGATATCGGAGCAATCAGAAACAAATATACAAGTCTTGATCCCAGGGTTATCGGCTTTGTAAGTATGCAGTTTCATTACACTAGTCAAATGCTCATGGAACCACTTGAGCCAATAGAGCGATCGCTAATTGGTGCATACTTTAAAGTGATTGATGATCACCTCTACATGCCATTGCAACGTGTCTATAAAGCAGCGGCTCAACACGATTATAATTCCCTAGCGCTGTCCGCAGTCCAACAACTACTACCCGTTAGTACACAAATTGCCAAGAATATTTGCCAAAGTGTCATCGAACTTTATCCTAATTACCAATCTATGTCTGGTACTTTGAGTGCCCCAGCAGTCAAAATCTCTAGCATTCGGGATGTAGAGATGTTCCAAGTATACCTGTGGCTTTGTGCCTTAGAAGGAAATATTGCCGCTATCCAACAAGAGTTATTTCCACTGTGTGTAATGCTTTATCCCAAATTAAAAGTACATTGGGAACTAATTCGCCAAATGCTACATTTCCTAGGACAGGAAATACAAAATCGTCTGACTCCTCAACAAGCTGACACCTTAATGCCATATTTTCAAGTATTGTGGCAAATGTTTTCTCCAGCAGTGTTTGCTGAACTTGGATTATAGGAGCGCAATTTCTGGAAATTATAATTGAATTTAGCTATTTATTTAAATAACTGTAGACATTCTGCTTTTAAAACGCCTTTTGTTACCTTTATATTCCTAAAAGATTTGGCAATTACCTCTTCACAAGATATATCAATTTGTGATTGATTAATTGAAATTAAGTCTTGAATGGAAGCACCGTAGATAATTTCCGAGATACCAGTCCAAATGCAAGCAGTTGCACACATAGGGCAAGGTTCGCCAGTTGTATATATGCTATAACCTTCTAAGGAGGGATTTTTCAGTTTAGCTGTTAAACTGCGAATAACATTGATTTCTGCATGGGCAGATGGATCGCTGTCTTGAATTACAGTATTATGACCTACAGCAACAACTTCGTTATTGTGAACTATCGCCGCACCATAGGGTGCATCACCTTTTTTAGCTTCCAACAATGCTAGGTGCATAAAATATTCTTGATTCATACCAACTTCGGAATTGAGCAGGGTAAAGTTTAAGAATATCGCATTGCAATTGTTATTGCTGTGAATTCGTTAAAATTGGCTAGTCTCAAATATGTTACTCACTAGAGAAAAAGCTGAATTCTATTTAAAAGATTTAGACACACCAGTAGGTAAAGCAATTAATTTAACAATTGCCGGACTGGTACTGCTCTCATCAGGAATTTTTGTTGCAGAAACTTATGATATTCCTGATTTATTCAGATTCCAGTTGAATGCAATAGATACTGCTATTTTCGTAATTTTTGCAATAGAATATATACTCCGTCTCTGGAGTGCAGAGAACAAAATTAAATATCTTCTGAGTTTTTATTCAATTATTGATTTGATAGCTATTTTGCCATTTTTCTTGGGAGAGGTAGATATCAGCTTTATTCGGTTGTTGCGGTGGTTTCGGATTTTAAGGTTAATCAGGTTTATCGATAAAAAGTTTTTATTTGGTAGCATTAGCACGGAAGATGGTGTCATATTTACCCGAATATCATTTACATTATTTGCGATTATATTTGTTTATTCTGGCTTAATTTATCAAGTTGAGCATCCAGTTAACCCTAAAGGTTTCGCTACTTTTTTGGATGCACTATACTTTTCAATTGTCACTATGACGACTGTGGGATTCGGTGATGTGACTCCGATTTCCGAATTAGGTCGCTGGCTGACAGTATTAATGATTTTAACTGGTATTGCACTGATTCCTTGGCAAGTGGGTGATTTAATTAAGCGATTGGTAAAAACTGCCAATCAGGTAGAAACGGTTTGTGCTAGTTGTGGTTTGGCTTTTCATGATGCAGATGCTGGTTTTTGTAAAAGATGTGGGACTAAGTTACCTACTATGCACATTGATTAAATGGGCTGTTATGCGGTGAATTTACGTATTAGCTTAAATGTAGTATAATTGTAATGTAGATTTTTGCTGTAAAAGTAGTAACTCATGTAATACCAATTCTGTATGAAGATGCACATAATAATACCCCCCTGTAGTCCCCCCTTGGCAAGGGGGGACGGCGATAGCCGGGGGGTGAATTATATGCAGCTTCACAAAAAAACGGTATAAATTCAACATTCTGGTTCTAATCCTCTTAATGTGTGTGGATTTTTAATGTTGAATTCTCCAAACAGGTTCACTTTAGTGATGTGCCCAGAAGGAGCAAATTTAATGGATGCCTTGCTAAATAATCCAATTGCAGATATGTATGGGCCAAATTTTCTACTGTTGTATGGCAGTATCATTATTTTGGCAGTGTTAGTCTGCGGGTGGCTGATACAAGATCCAACAAAAAACCAACCTTTGCCGTTAATTCCTCACGAACCAGATCCCTACGAAATTGCTTACTTGCGTTCGGGAGCATTAGAAGTGACAAAGGTAGCGATTTTGAATTTAATTCAAAGGAATTATTTACAAATCGCTGAAAAATTCATTAGCCAAACATCAAATCATGATGATCTGTCTGAGTTACAGCCTATAGAGCGTGAGGTTTTTGCTAGTTATTCTTCTGCTCCATCTGTAAAGTCGATGGAGTTAATAGCCCAGAAAGTACAGCAATACTGCAATCTTTATGAGGAGCAGCTACAAAATGAGCAACTGCTATCTACTCAAAAATGGCAAGAATGGAAGATTACAGTTGGCTTGATTGCGGCGACAATTATTTTTAGCCTAGGCGGTTATAAACTCGTGGTAGCTTTGGGAAAGGGACGCCATAACGTGGGTTTTTTGATTGTTATGGGTATCCTAGCGATTATCTTTATTTTATGGTTTGTGAGTAAGCGATCGCGCTTAAGTCTCCGAGGCAAAGCTTATCTACAGCAACTCCAAGAAACCTTCGCTCAGTTGCAATCAAAGATAAAGTTTAGTATACCTTCTGTATCTGACTACAATTTGGTGGTAGCTCTCTTCGGTGTTGAAGCGCTTGCAGGTACTTCCTACGACTCATACTATAAAGTGTTCTTTCCTACCGTATTCTCTAATAGAAGCAGCAAGCAAAGAGGCTCATCTGATAGCTCATGTAGTAGCAGTTCGGGGTGTAGTTCTTGCAGTAGCGGTAGTTCTTGCGGTGGCGGCTGCGGTGGCTGTGGAGGAGGTTAAGAGCAATGTTTTCTCATCTCCCGACTTTAGGAGTGGGACTGGGTTTTCGAGAACCGTTTAAAAGTGACTTGTTTCTCAACCGTCAGCAAGTGGACTTTCTCGAAATTGTTGCCGAACATTATCTAGATGCACCTTGGCAAAAACAGCAAGAATTAGAACTTTTGGCGGCTCATTTCCCGATTATTCCTCATGGGATTAATCTGTCATTAGGCAGTGCTGAAGGTTTGGATGGAGAATATTTAAGTAAACTAGCCGCACTGATTAAGCAGCTTAACCCTCCTTGGTGGAGTGAGCATATCTGCTTTACAAAAGCAGGTGGAATTGATATCGGACATTTATCACCGCTACCTTATACCAAAGAAGCTGTAGAAGTTCTTTGTCGTAACATCGCTGAGGTGCGTCGCTGGATTGATGCACCTTTGGTTCTGGAAAATATTACATACATGGTGACGCTTCCTGGTGCCGAGATGACAGAAGCCCAGTTTTTGGCGGAAGTAGTGGAACGTGCTGATTGTGGGTTGCTGTTGGATGTGACGAACCTCCACACTAATGCTGTGAACTACGGCTACGATGTGGATAACTTTCTCCAGGAATTACCTTGGGAACGTGTGGTGCAGTTGCATTTCGTTGGTGGACATTGGCATGATGGTTTGTTGATTGATAGCCATTCCCAGTTAACGCCAGTTGAGGTTTGGCAACTCATGGATGCAGTTTTGGCTAAGGTTGCAATTAAAGGCATTGTTTTAGAACGGGATGAAAACTTGCCACCGTTTGCAGAATTGGTAGGGGAAATACAACAAGCAAGGCAACTTGGTAGGAGTCATGGTAGATGGGTTTAGCACAAACACAGCAAGTTTTAGCGCAACTTTACACTAATACTGAGTTGAGAAAGCGGTTCTTTGCTCACCCGCACGCTGTTGGCGCAGAGTTGGGATTGAGTGATAGTGAAATACAGCAGTTATCGCAACTTTCTGTTCAGGAAGTCAACGTCTTTGCTAATTCTCTTAAGTGGAAGCGCTTAGGAGAAGTGCGGGAATTATTACCACGCACTGTACGGGTATTGGGTAAAAATTTTACTACTTTGTTTTGGCGCTATGCAGAAACCTATTTACCGCAGGGTATCAAGAAACATCGGAAAGATGCGATGGTCGCTCCGCGAACCGCCGAAGGCATAGCTTTTGCTAACTTCATCGAAAAAGTTGCACAAGTAGAGGGGATTGATCCTGCTTGGGTAAGTGATTTAGCGCGCTATGAAAAAACCTGGTTGTTGGTTGATGAACTGCATCGCGGCTTGCAGGTATGCTGGTTTCGTTATCCTGTTGGCTCTCTAGGGAGTACAGACGCAAACCTCAGCCAACCAACTATAGCAGTTTGGTGGCGTTTTTCAGGGCGATCCCATCTGCACCATATCCTACTACCTGCGCCAGTATACTTCTCTTCTGCGTTTTTGCGGAATGTATCATCTGACTTGAGAAGTTAATGTTGATTCGTTAAATTTTAAGAATTCCTACCTAATTCAACAGTTAGCGCTAGGATATCTATGTCTTTTTTAACAGTATAAATATGGCATCAAATTTTTACGTAAATCCAGCGGCAGGCAATGATGCTAACCCTGGTAGCCAACCAGCCCCCTTCAAAACCATTACCCGCGCCCTCAAGCTTGCCACTATCGGTACTAAGATTCAATTGGCAGACGGTAATTACAATGCCACTAGTGGTGAAGTTTTCCCCCTCACAGTTCCATCTGGCACTATTGTAGTGGGTAATGAAGCCAACAAAGGCCAGAATGTTTTAATTGAAGGCAGTGGTAGCTACCTCAGCCGGACTTTTGCGGCTCAAAATGTCACTTTCGTACTGCTCGATGGTGCAGAATTACGGGGTGTGAGTGTAAAAAATCTAGCTAGTCGTGGTACGGCTGTCTGGGTTGAATCAAGCGCACCCACTATTGCTAATAGCACCTTCACTCAATCTAAACGTGAGGGAGTCTTTGCCACTGGTGATGCTAACCCAAGCATCCTTGATAGTGTATTCTCTGAGAATGCTGCCAATGGTATTTCTATAGCTAAAAATTCCAAAGGGCAAATAAAAGGTAATACCATCTTCAAAACAGGTTTTGGTATTGCGATTAGTGATGCAGCATCACCGACACTTATAGATAATAAAATCTCCGAAAACCGCTCTGGGATAGTTGTTTCTGGAACTGCACGTCCAGTATTGCGGAATAATTACAGTGAAAAAAATACTGACGATGGTTTGACAGTAATTGCGAATGCCTTCCCAGATTTAGGTAGTGCTGATAACCCAGGGGGTAACATCCTACGCAATAACGGCAAGTTTGATTTGCAAAATGCCGGTACTAACAAGCTGATTTCTGTGGGCAATCAAATCGATCCGAAAAAAGTCACAGGAAGCTTACAGTTTGCGGATGTTTCACTACCAACGCCTACCACACCAACGCCTACCACACCAACGCCTACAACACCAACACCTACCACACCAACGCCTACCACACCAACACCAGACCCCACAGACTCCACACCAGAACCCACTCCAGACCCTACAATACCTATACCTGTACCAATCCCCACACCTACACCCACTCCGAAACCAACCCCAACCCCGATACCTACATCCAGTGACTTAACTGATATTGCTAATCATTGGGCAGCAGCATTTATTAAGGAATTAGTCAAGCAGGGGATAGTCAGTGGTTTTCCCGATCGCACTTTTAAACCCGATGCAACGATGACACGGGCACAATATGCTGCTTTAGTGGTAAAAGCTTTCAGTCCATCCTCAAATCGTGCTGCTGTCAAATTCAAAGATGTCCCAGCAGACTTTTGGGCATCTAAGGTAATTCAGCAAGCATATCAAGGTTTATTTCTCTCTGGGTTTCCTGACGGCACCTTCGCACCCAACAAAAATATCCAGCGTGTGCAAGTAATTGTCTCTCTGGTGAATGGATTGGGGTTATCTGCTGATAGTACAACCACCGTCAAATTCGACGATCAAGCCAAGATTCCTGACTATGCTAAAGATGAAGTAGCCAAAGCAATAGACAAACGAATTATTGTCAATTACCCAAATCCCAAGCAACTCAACCCTACCCGCGATGCTACACGCGCTGAGGTAGTGGCATTAGTGTATCAAGCTCTGGTAGATGCTGGCCGTGTAGCGGCGATTAACTCGCCTTATATCGTGGCTAAGTAATTACTGAAATTTGTCAGTAGGGGACTGGGAATTGGTAACGTTACTTCTAATTCCTAGCCCCCATTCTCTGTTAAAATCTGGTAAAAATAGCTGCTTTCGAGTCCCATTCAGCACCCTGACAAAATTCGTCGATCCAAGAAGCTAAACTACTAGCATTACTGGGAGGAGATGGTTTAGCTTTGTCAGGACTGTCTTGCAAGTGCATCTTTATCGGTTTGCCATCACCAGGAATCTGGATCGCCACAGTCAGTGATGAGAGGGTTTTATTATTACTAGAAACCTTACTAGCAGAGAGTGGTGGTACTGTTTTAGTTGGGCGCTTCACCTGATTCAGCATTGCTAAAGATGTTCTAGAAGGGAGTTGTGCGATCGCCCCTCGCCCAGGTTTTTGTTGACGTGGAAACCCGGAAGGCGGTTTGTCAAACGGTAGCGTCTTGGTAGAAGATTCTCGTGTAGACACAGGTTGGCGATCGCTAGTTCCTTTTACCGCAAATGTATTTGATGACACAACTTTTTCTCTGCGTGCAAAACCTTGTCCAGGCTGGAAATTATATGCAGCTTTGTCAGGAGATTCTGTCGCCGCCGTAGTCACTGCAACCGATGTCACAGAATTATCCTCAACATAAGTCTCTAAAGGAGAATCGTCGGGAATTTGGTTTGCATCTATGGAAAGTTCTGATGATGTTAGGCTTAACTCTTGATCAGGATTGAAGTTAAGACCTAGAGCCGCAACTATCTGATCGGGATTGTTATTCAAATCCAGGATAAAAGGAATTATCTGATCAAATTGCGGTTCTAAAACAGACAAAGTAGCCAAGATAAAACCAGAGGAAGGACGACGCAATCCATCATAAGTCCCCCAAACTCGCATTTTTACCAACCAAGTGCGATTTTGCTGGTAGTAACTTAGCCACTTCATTTTCAAAGATTGACGTAGCTGCTGAATGTTCATCAGATGCCTCGCTTTAGTCAACAAAGAGTGCAGAATCTATGTATTTTTAAACAGTTTTATCCCTGGGGATGAAACCGATAATAAAGCATATTTTTGACTCTTTGGCCACTTAGTAAATGCTCTTCTACCACTAGAGGTCCTTCACTATGAGCAGAGGAGGAGGCAGGGGGCAGACTTCGACTACGCTCAGTCCAAGGGGAGCAGGGAGAATAATTCTTGACAAATGACAAATGACTAATCTACCGCAAGTCCTTTTGAGGCTAGCCATTCGCGGTTGAATATCCGCGATTGATATCGTGAACCACTATCACACAAAATGGTAACAATGGTATGTCCTGGCCCTAATTGCTTGGCTAAAGCAACGGCGGCTGCAACATTAATACCTGTGGAACCACCCATTAACAGTCCATCTTTTCGCAGTAATTGATAAACCACTCGCAAAGCTTCTTGGTCATCAATCTGAATCGCATCATCAACCGGTGCGCCTTCTAGATTGGCGGTGATGCGGCTGTTACCAATGCCTTCGGTGATGGAATTACCTTCTATCTTGATTTCGCCTAGCTTGAAGTGGCTGTATATTCCGCTACCTAAGGGGTCAGCCACAACAGATTTTATCGCTGGATTTTTTTCTTTTAAATAAAGCGCTACGCCTGCAAATGTACCACCAGTACCAGTTGAGGCTGTCCAGGCATCAATTTTACCATCTGTCTGTGCCCAAATTTCTGGCCCTGTGGTTTCGTAGTGGGCAAGGCGGTTAGCTAAATTATCAAACTGATTTGCCCAAATAGCGTTGTCTAATTCGGCGGCGATTCTGCCAGATAGCTTAACGTAATTGTTGGGGTCTTTGTAGGGAACAGCGGGGACGGTGCGGACTTCTGCGCCTAATGTCGTCAGTGCGTCTATTTTTTCTTGTGACTGGGTATTAGGAATGATAATTAAACACTTATAGCCTTTGGCATTGCAAATATGTGCTAGTCCAATGCCAGTATTACCAGCAGTACCCTCAACTACTGTACCACCAGGTTTGAGTAGACCCTTTGCTTCTGCATCTTCGATGATGTAAAGTGCAGCTCGGTCTTTAACGGAACCGCCAGGATTGAGAAATTCGGCTTTGGCGAGGATTTCGCACCCTGTTTCTTCGCTAAAGCTGTTTAAACGAATTAGGGGTGTGTTGCCAATAGTGCCTACGAAGCCATTTGTGATAGTCATTTTGATGATACCTAAGTTCTCTCTATAAAAATTTTGGCTGATAACGGTAGCAGTATAGAAGTCTTGTCTAGTACTAATTCGTAATTGGTAAACTAATGGGAATTTAGTATAAGTATAAATGATGAAAACATAATACCTACCTGGCTCTTATTTTTATTCTCACGCAAGTTGAGAGTATTTCACCTATTCATCAGTTAGCAACTGATAACTGATTTGCATAAAGCAGAAATTCTACCGAGGATTTTTATAAAAAAGTAATATAAAATACATGCAAATGTGCTGAATGCGGACATCATTTTATTGTCCTAGATGGGGTGGACACCGATGGAATCTCAAAGCGATCGCCATAAAGAACTGGAACAACGCGAACGTATACTGCGTCAAAGGGAAGTTGAACTACGACTGAGGGAAATGGACTCTGAAATCCAGACTCCTAATGTATCTTTTCATCAAACTGTGCAGCATCAGCCAGAAAAAGCTGAGAAACTATGGGTAAAAAAAGTGATTTTCGCAGCGAAGCTTTTCGCTATTGGTGTGGCGGCGCTGGTTGCTGTGAAAGTAGCCTCTGCATTAGCGGGGGTAGTTATTGTCGCCTTATTAGGTTGGATGTCTTATAAATTATTTTTTGAATTTCCCAAAAACAAACCTTAATTAGAATAGAATTATTATGAGCAATCAAGTAGAAACTGACAAATTTATCAATGATTTAGACCGTGTTGCTCAAGTACGAGCAGATATTTCATCATCGTTAAGTAATCTTGCTGAAACAATTAATAAAGCCGAATTAGCTGGAGATTATTCATCAGGAAAACTCAGCTTAGAACGAGATATTGAAGATATTAAAGCAGCTAGTAAAAACCTCAAACAAGGTGTGTTTCGCCTCTTAGTTTTAGGCGATATGAAACGAGGAAAAAGCACCTTTCTTAATGCCTTGATTGGCGAAAACTTACTACCAAGTGATGTTAATCCCTGTACCGCAGTTCTCACAGTTTTGCGTTACGGGCCAGAAAAGAAGGTTACAATTCACTTTAATGATGGCAAACGTCCAGAGCAGCTAGATTTTCAGAATTTTAAATATAAATATACTATTGATCCGGCAGAAGCTAAAAAACTAGAACAAGAGAAAAAGCCAGCATTTCCTGATGTTGATTATGCAGTAGTAGAATATCCTTTAACTCTTCTAGAAAAGGGTATTGAAATTGTTGATAGTCCAGGATTAAATGATACGGAATCACGGAACGAATTATCCTTAGGATATGTGAATAACTGTCATGCTATTCTGTTTGTGATGAGAGCATCTCAACCTTGTACCTTGGGTGAACGGCGCTACCTAGAAAATTATATCAAAGGTCGAGGATTGTCGGTTTTCTTCTTAATTAATGCTTGGGATCAGGTAAGGGAATCATTGATTGATCCTGATGATGCAGAGGAGTTAAATGGAGCAGAAACTAGGCTGCGGCAAGTATTTCAAGCAAATTTAGCAGAATATTGTTCTGTAGATGGACAGAATATTTATCACGAGCGCGTGTTTGAACTTTCATCAATTCAAGCACTGAGAAAAAGGTTGAAGAATCCCCAAGCCAATTTAGAGGGAACTGGCTTTCCAGAGTTTACAGGAGCGCTGAATACTTTCTTGACTAGAGAACGTGCGATCGCTGAGTTACGCCAAGTGAGAACATTAGCAAGACAAGCCTGCAATCATACCCGCGAAGCTATAGATAGAAGGCTACCATTACTTGACAAAGATGTCGATGAGTTGAAAAAAAGGATTAATTCTGTAGAACCAGAATTTAACAAACTCACAAATATCCGCGATCAATTCCAAAAAGAAATTATCAGTACGAGAGATACTCAAGCCAGAGAAATTTCTGAATCATTCCGCAGTTACGTTTTAAACTTAGGTAATACCTTTGAAAATGATTTTCTCCGCTATCAACCAGAGCTAAATCTCTTTGATTTCCTCAGTAGTGGTAAACGAGAAGCATTTAATGCTGCACTGCAAAAAGCCTTTGAGCAATATATCACTGATAAATTCTCTGCTTGGACTTTAACAGCTGAAAAAGATATTAATACAGCTTTTAAGGAACTTACTCGTAGTGCTGCACAGTATGGTGCATCTTATAGTCAAGTAACAGACCAAATTACTGAAAAATTAACTGGAGAAAAAGTCAGAGTTAATCACACTACCAACACTGAAGACGATAACTCTCCTACATGGGCAAAATGGGCAATGGGATTATTATCCTTGACTAATGGTAACATTGCTGGCTTTGCAATGGCTGGTGCAGGGTTTGATTGGAAAAATATTTTGTTGAACTATTTTACCGTTCTTGGTGTTGGTGCGTTAATAGGAACAATCATCAGTCCTATTCTCGCTCCTATTTACATCCCTTTGCTTGGCTTAGGTGTAGGATTTTTACAAGCAGATCAAGCTCGAAAACAGTTAGTTAAAACTGCAAAAAAAGAGTTAGTTAAATATCTTCCAGAAGTTGCACAAAAACAATCCCAAACTGTATATGATGCTGTGAAAGAGTGTTTTGATTCTTACGAAAGAGAAGTAAGTAAGCGGATAAATGATGATATTATATCTCGAAAATCTGAGTTAGATAATCTACTCAAGCAGAAAGAAACGCGAGAAATTAATCGTGAAAGTGAGTTAAAGCGATTGAAAACTTTGCAGGAAGATGTTATCTATCAATTGCAGAAAATTGAGGCTGCTTATAGCAATTTATTAGCTTACTATAGCTAGCTGATATTTATTGTTCTCAGCTAAAAGCGGAGAATGCTTAGAAGTTGTTTGAAAAGTCCCAGACAGGTATAAATTGTCATTCTGAACGGAGTGAAGAATCCCAATTTTTCGTTGAGGCTAAGATACTTCTCTTCGAGAGGCTACGCCAACACTCCGCAGAGCTACTTTAAGCATGACAAAAACTATACTTTTCAAACATCCTCTTAGAAGTAGGCTCTGACTTTCATAAATATATTAATATGAGGCGGAGCCTCAATATCTACATTCCCAGATAAAATCTAGGAACTAGGAATGAAGGCTGAAGAAAATTATGCAACAACAGTATGAAGGTTATCGGGATTTAGTAACTTCTATTCAATCTGCTTGTAGTTTACTAAATTTAGATCGCAAGTCACAACTGTATCAAGATGTCACTACTGTTTCCAATTATTTAGCTAATCCTAACTTTCGGATTGCGGTATTTGGGCCTTTTAATCATGGTAAATCAACTCTGTTGAATGCAATATTGGGGAGTCGTGCTTTACCAATTGATTTAATTCCTACCACAGGCGCGGCTATTACTGTTAAGTATGGCTCTGATGTACGCACTCGCATCATGTTAGTCGATGGTACGGAAATCTATCGCAGTGGTACAGAAGTTTTGCAGCAATTTGCCATTCTTGATAGTAATAGACAGATGCGAAAAGATGTAGCATCTGTGGAAATATTTTGTCCCCATTCTTTTTTAGAAGCGGGTGTAGAATTTCTCGATTTACCCGGTACTAATGATAGGGAAGAACAAGATAATTTAGTCAAAGAACAACTCTTTAGTACTGATTTAGTGGTACAATTGCTAGATGCACGCAAGTTAATGACTTTAGGAGAGCGCGAAAACTTGCGAGATTGGCTACTAGATCGGGGTATTAAAACAGTTATATTTGTTGCTAATTTTATTAACTTACTAGAACCAGACGAGCAACTACAAGTGCAAAATCGTCTGCGGTTTGTGGCTGAAAGTTTTCGAGCCGAATTACCTGCGGGTTTTAGTAATTTGTATCGGGTTGATGCTTTACCCGCTTTAAGAGCAAGATTGAAAGGTGATGTTGCTGCTGCTACTAGTAGTGGTTTAGTGACTTTTGAAGCAGCTTTGCAAAATGTTGTGAGTATTTTACAACAAAATCGTGGCGGTGTGCGCTTGCCAAGAGTGCAGGCGATCGCATCCCAAATCCAATTATCATTAAAAGCTAAAATTGACCCCCTGCTTAATGAAGTTAAATCTTTTGATGATAAGCAAAATGCTAAAATAGAAATTAAACAAAAAGCAAAAACCTTAATTCAAAAAGGTTTTGATACTAGCGTCGCTGAGTTACGAGATTGGCTAAGTTTACCCAAGCTACTCTCAAAATACCAAACTGATGCAACGGTAGCGCTAGCAGAAAATAACTTTAAATCTTGGCAGACTAATATTTTAAAAAAAGACCTGACACAATTACAATTAGCTGTCGTGAAATGGCTTTATCAAGGCTATGATTTTTTTCAACAAGAACGTCCTGAAGATTTATTAATTCCTTTTCCTCCCGAACCCCAAGTAACTCTACCCCCCAAACAAAGTAATACTAATGATTTGAGTGAACCTGGTGCTGTAGCAGTTGGTGGCGGGATTGGTTGGTTATTGGGTGGCCCTGTAGGTGCTGCTGTCGTAGGAAGTATTTCTTATTTATTAAACAAAAATATTCAAAATTCTGAAGAAAAATCAAATCAGGAATCTTATCATCAACAAGTTGCGAAAATTTGTATAAATGCAACTGAAGATTATTTGTCTCGTTTGAGCAGCCAAGGTTTATCAATCTTAGCTAAATATGAACAGCAATCAACAAAAGTAATCCGTTTTGAAGTGAGTAAAGAGCCGTTAGATGTCACTAAACAGCGGGAAAATTTACAGCAGTTGCAAAAAAGTTTTAATCAGTTGTTACGAGAATTAGAAAAATCTAAGATACCTACAAATTATCAACCATATCAAGAAATACCAAAATATACATATCCAAACCAAGAGTCTTCTCCGCCAAGAAACAAAGAGACAACAAAACAACATAAAAATACTTCCTCATCTCCCTCATCCCCTCCCCCACGTCCAGAAGAATTGGAAGCAAAATTTAAAAATTGGGAACTGGATGAGGAAATAGCGCGAATGAAAGCAAATATGCGCTCTCCTGGTTCTAGTAAGCAGCAGACAAGCCAAAATAACAAAGCACCAAACCCACCGAAAACAGCAGTGGAAAAAGATAAAATTGCACGCGCTTATAGTGTTTTGGGGTTACAACAAGATGTTTCTTTTGCAGAGGTGAAACAGACTTATAAAATTTTAGTTAAAAAATGGCATCCAGATTTATATGTTAGTAAGCCACAATTGCAAAAACAGGCTCAAGAGAAAATGCGATTAATTAATGAGGCTTATACGGTATTATCTAATCAAACTCATTGATAATATTGGTTTTCTACAACAGGTTCATGCGTCGAGACTCCATATTTTACAAACTATTCCAACAATCCCCCACTTTATTATTTGAGCTATTGACAAATCCGCCAGAAAATGCAGGTGAATATAGATTTGATTCGGTAGCCGTTAAAGAACCTAAATTCGAGATTGATGGTGTATTCCTACCACCAGAAAGTGAAAATCCGGGTGTAGTTTACTTCTGCGAGGTACAGTTTCAGAAGGATGAAAGACTTTATGAGCGTGTATTTGCGGAATCTTGGTTATACTTTTACCGCAATCGTGACAGATTTAGCAATCTACACATCGTGATAATTTACCCATCTCGTAGTCTTGAGCAAAGTGATATTCGTCCTTATTTAAGTCAACTTAACAGCACTCAGGTAAATCGAATATATTTGGATGAGTTGGGTAATATTCGTCAATTACCTTTATGGGTGGCATTAACATTATTAACTACACTAGAGGAAGAACGCACCACTGAGGAAGCAAGATATTTGCTCGCTAGAAGCCAACAGGAAGCACCGTCACCAGAAAATCGCGCCATAATAGAGTTAATAACAACAATTATGGTGTATAAGTTTGAAGGTAAAAGTCAACGGGAGATAGAAGAAATGTTGGGAATTACATTGAGAGAAACCCAGGTTTACCGGGAAATTAAGCAAGAAGGACGGGAAGAAGGACGAGAAGAAGGACGGGAAGAAGGACGAGAAGAAGGACGGGAAGTAGAAGCGCGATCGCTCATCCTCCGTCAACTAACTCGAAAGGTGGGAGAATTACCTCAAGTTGTGCTTGAGCGTATGGAAACTCTTTCCCTAGAACAATTAGAAAATTTGGGTGAAGCACTGTTAGATTTTACCAGTATGGCTGATTTGCAGGCTTGGTTAACAGTACTTGAGGGTTAGGATCAGGAAGAGATATCTAGGGTAAGTCATGCGATCGCCCACTAGATCGAGATATACACAAAACAGCGATCGCCTATAATTGTCCTTGTCATCATCAACTTCAAAACTCAAACGAAATCGTTCCCTGCACCGTGAATGGTGCGCCATAAGAGACACGCAATCTACCGAAAGAATTTTCAAAATAATCTACGTTGAATAGATTTTTGAAATTGAGCGCAGCACGGAACCTATCTTGTTTGTAGTAGATAGCAGCATCAGTCGTTAAGTAACTCGGTAATTCATAGGTGTCGTCAAGAAATCCTGTGCGCTCTCCGACATAAAATAGTCCCAAACCAAACCCCAAGCCTTGCAATTTTCCTTGTTGAATTTGATATGTTGTCCATAGACTAGCGGCATTCTTTGCTACACCATTTAGGCTACTACCAACTGGAAGAACATTATCTTTAGTCACGCTAAGATCCGTATAAGCATAGCTAGCGAAGATATTCCATCCAGGTAAAATTTCGCCTGCAATGTTGAATTCAATTCCTTGGCTACGCTGTTCACCTGTTTGGATGGAAAAGCCCAGTGGTACATCTGGTCTAGTATCAGTAGTCACCACATTGGTGCGGGTCAGGTCGTAGAAAGCCAGTGTTGCTGAGAGGCGAATACTTAAATCGGCTTTGACCCCAACTTCGTATTGTGTGCCTTGCTCTGGTTGAAATACACTACCATCAAAGGCTGTACCAATGACTGGATTAAATGATTGACTGTAACTGGCATAGAGTGAAATGGGCACAATTGGCTGATAAACAATGCCTACGCGAGGACTGAATGAATCACCTGATTGACTGGTTTCAGTATTGTTGAGAAAGTTTTGGTTAGTTTGATTAAAAACATCAAAACGAGCGCCTAAAAGCAACTTCAAGTTTTCGGCGATCGCTACTTGATCTTGCAGGTAGATACCAAGTTGATCTGTGACGGTGCTGCTATCAGTTCTAGACGTAATCGCCCCTGGTGGTTGACCGTAGATCGGATTAAATAAGTCAATTGGCACACCTACTCTATTAACATTTTGGGTATCCAGATCGACTCTTCTTAACTCTACGCCAAAAAGCAATTGATGCTTGATCGAACCAGTGGAAAACTTACCAACAACATCAGTTGTGAGATTATATTCATCATATAGTAGATAGGAAAACTCAGAAAATGATCTTTGTAGCGTGCGGTTATCAGGCAAAAGCCGAGTACCAACAGTAACACCCCGGTTTCGGAAATCCATATTCCCAAATCGAAAGGCATTTTTTAGCGACCAGTTGTCATTAAGTTGATGTTCTAACGCATATCCAACTCTATACCCTGAGTCCGTATGAACACCCTCATTTGTGTTACGGTTGCGCGGTATCTGACCATTTGGATTAGGAAGCACAGTACCAATCAGTGGTAAGCCAAGGTCGATCTGATCGAATGTGGAGTCTACATAATCTGCTTCTAAGGTCAGTTTCGTATTCTCACCGATGGCAAAACTGATGACTGGAGCAACCACCAAAACCCGGCTTCTGGTAAAGTCCTGAGTAAAGCTTTGATCTTTATAAGAAGCATTGAGTCGATATAAAACTTTCTTGTCATCGTCTAGTGGTCCAGATATATCTACGGCACCACGATAGAAATCATAACTCCCAACGTTGGCCTCAACCGAGTAGTAGCGATCGCGTAGCGGTTGTTTTGTCACAAAATTAATCGTCCCACCCGGTGCAGCACCGCCCAAGAGAACAGAAGCCGGCCCTTGAAGAACTTCAATTCTTTCAATCCCAGAAAGTTCAGCCCCAGTTGTGGCACCAACGTCTTTTATGCCGTTTCTCAGGGTATTCCCAGAGAAGTCATTGATAAAAAAGCCCCGGTTAGTCAGCCGAACATTGGGAAAGCCCGAAGGGTTATTTTGACGAATGCTAGCGACATTTCTCAGTGCGCTATAGACATTGGCTTGTTGATCGCGCAGCACTTCTTGAGGAATCACCTGAATCGATTGGGGAACGTCGCGCAGGGGTGTATCGGTTTTAGTTGCAGTTGACGAATCTCCCACCCGATAACCATCCTGTTCACCTGTCACCACCAACTCAATCGGCTCATCACCCTGTGCTGCTGGTTGTGCTGGCGGTATGTCACTTGCTGGCTTTTCTGGTTCTGGCTGCATTGCAGTTGCAGTAGATGCGACACCAAAAATTAAACCTTCATCGCTATCAAATAATTCAACTGTTGGTAAAGCTTTTTCACCGACTACCGTCACTCGAATGGTATTTGCATCAGAATTCATCACAGTTATCTCTGTAATTCCCGCAAGCGGTTTTTCAGAGCGGAAGGTGAAACCCTCACCCGACGGTAATCGCAATTGAGCATTAGGAATATCAGCAATAAAATTATTACCAGTACTACGGTTGGTGAGTTGTAATTTTTCCCCTTGGGTAGTTTGTAAAATTACCTCCACACCTTTTTCTGTAGGGTTTGCTTTCACTCCGGTTATTTGGGTGATTGTCGGCGTGGGCGACTGCACTATTAACTTACCAAGGGCGGGAGGCTTAACAATCCGTGCTTTTTGTCCTTTCTCTTCTACTGCCCATCCTGATTGAATTCCTACTATACCCAAGCACCAAGATAAACTCAGTGTCAACCACAACTGAAAACTGTTATGTAAGTACCAACTCTTCATCACAACTCCTTAAACACCAGCTGACTGCACTTGACTTTATTGACACTATTTGCAACGAAGATGATGAGTAGAGATGAAAAATTTCCTGTCTCTACTCAGTTCTATTCCTGGCACAAACCCTAGCTTGTTGCAAATCATTATTCTTTAATGAGACTGAGTATAGAGAAGAGTTGGTTGTTGAGTCTATGGCAAAAACGGCATCGTCAGTCCAAAACGGACTTTTTACCCGATAAACATTCACCAATAAAGAATCATGTACACCAAAAGGGTTGTCATAGGCATCGCATTGCTATTGAGCGAGTGAGTATGGCTGGATCAAAGTTCTGGCAGGAATCCCTAGCTGCTGATGTAGCTTTCTAATCATCTCCAGAGTCAGAGGTCGCTTACGGTTTAAAATCTCGGCGACTCTTGCTCGAGAGCCGATCGCACTTTCCAGATCATGTCTAGTTAAACCCCGACTCTCCATGTAATAGAGAATCGCTGCGATCGGCTCCGGTGGTAAAATTGGCTCATGCTTATTTTCGTATGCTTCTACTAGAGTCACTAAGATTTCTAGTTGATCGAACTCTGGGGTTCCCTGTGTGGAATCAAAAAGCCGCTCTATTTCTGTCAAAGCCGCTTTGTGATCTTCTTTAGTTCTGATGGGTTGTAGACTATACATATTCACCTCAAATAGTCTCGGCGTTGATCTTGTCGTATTCAGCATGGCTACCGACAAATCGGATGAAAATGATGCTAATGTCATAACGGACATGAACTATCAACCGATAGTTATTGCCTTTGATGTTAAATACGACTCGGTTATTAGCGATGAAGCTGGCATTAGCATAAACACTTTTAATGTCTGCGGGACTTTGCCAATCAGCTTGAGCAACGTCATCTATCCACGCTCTTAGTGCTTGCTCAACATCTGTATGAACTTCCCAAAATTCACGGAGAGTACTACGAGCGATGATTCTCATGATGCGATCATAACTTGCTCCCCTTTTGGGAGCAATAGTCTTACAATCCCAAAACGGACTTTTTACCCGATAAACATTCACTAGGCATGATGCCGAATCTACGTTTAAAAACCGATGCAAAGCGTCCCTGCTCAGAATAACCGACTTGGTGGGCAACCTCGCCAACGGTGATGTTTCCCTGACGTAATAACTGTTCTGCTGACTCCATGCGCTTATCTGTGAGATAACCAAATACTGTTGTGCCAAAGAGTTCTTGAAATCCGCGTCGGAGAGTCCTATCGCTAATTCCTACCATCTGTGCTAACTCTACTAACAAAGGTGGGTTTTCTAAATGAGAGTGCAAAATTTCTCTAGCATGATGGATGCTAGCAATAGTTCCTGGCTTTAATTTCGGTGATGGTTGCAATCCGCCCTGATGCGACAAAATCGGGGTTAGTTGCAATGTCATCAATTCCAAAACCTTCGCTTGCAAATACATCCGCTTAGTTATCCCGTGGTAAGGACAATTAATCATCTGCGATACCACACCTTGGATAGCTGGTGTAATTTCTGGGTAAATTAAACTTTGCCAATCATCACCCTGTGCTAAAAAACGCAATTGGGGCAAAATTTCGTCATCTGTTGTGGGGAAAAAAGTTCTCAATACATCAGGGGACATATGAATATCCACACCCACACGCCACGTTTGCGGAATTTTAAAGGACGTTTGGCGTTGGATACCACTACCGGAGATACAGGTATATCCTTCCCCTACCTTTCCTCCATACTCATCTATGGTGCTACCTGAAAGCAAAACGCCAAATTGCAAGGGGTGTTCCCATTCAGGAATTTGGATGACGACATCATCATGATATTGATAGTCCATCATCGCCAGCCAGATATTGGGATGTACTTGTACACCGCGAGAACCACCTCTACCCAGCTGCTTAGGCATTTCATGGGTGAATTCAAAGGGTTCTGAGGTAGCGTCGCATACAACACTCTGGGCAACCTCATCCCACAGTTCCCCTTCTTCCTGCGCTGTCATGGTAATGGTCACGGCTAGCAATTGATGGTAAACTTAATAGAAATTATTAGCAATAAGTTTACACGAAATAGCTTAAGATTAAGTAATAATTGTGTATTTATTGTTTATAGCAGTTCTCGGTCGGATGCAACACAATCGAGGGCGGGGTTTCCCCGCCTTTACAGGTCTTGCAATTTAAAACTGTTCCTCACTCATCTGAAAACTGTTATATGTTATCAAAAAATATTATTTTGGCTTTTGACGATCGCATAGCATCTCTTATTAGAATCGTGTTGCTAATTTCAACATTTCTACTTTCTACCAAACTTTATTTAAATTCAAAATAAACCCAGGTAACACAGGTTCACAGCTAACATTCGCAGGATTATCTAAACATTCTTCTGGTTGACCTGGACGATAAATATAAACTTGACGATGCTTGCGGTCAATTAGCAAACCTAACTGTATTCCCGGTTCCTGTAGATATTCCGCCATTTTTTCTTTTAAAGGTGAGAGGCGGTCACTTGGCGATCGCAGTTCCACTATAAAATCTGGACAAATGGGAGCAAAACTTTCTTGCTCGGCTTTGGAAAGAGCATTCCATCTTTCTAGCTTAATCCAAGAAGCATCAGGCGATCGCTTTGCACCTGTTGATAGTGTAAATCCTGTGCTGGAGTCAAAACAAATACCCGTACCGTCTTTTTCTGCCCAAACTCCTAGCTGTACAGCCATGTTAAAGTTACGATTTCCCGTCTCTGAACCCGTGGGTGTCATAATTGATATTTCTCCTAATTTATTCCGCTCAATGCGTAAGTCACGATTCACTTGACAGAATTCAAAGAACTGTTCGTCTGTCATTTGCATTGATGGTGGAATTTGCAACATTAAAGGAGATGAAAGCATCATACATACCTCAATAACTTTTCTTTAAAATATTGCTCTACCAAACTTTATTTAAATTCAAAATAAACCCAGGTAACACAGGTTCACAGCTAACATTCGCAGGATTATCTAAACATTCTTCTGGTTTTCCTGGACGATAAATATAAACTTGACGATGCTTGCGGTCAATTAGCAAACCTAATTGCACTCCCGGTTCCTGCAGATATTCCGCCATTTTTTCTTTTAAAGGTGAGAGGCGGTCACTTGACGATCTCAATTCAATCACAAAGTCTGGACAAATGGGAGCAAATTTTTCTTGCTCTGCTTTGGAGAGCGCATTCCATCTTTCTAGCTTAATCCAAGAAGCATCAGGCGATCGCTTTGCACCTGTTGATAGTGTAAATCCTGCACTGGAGCTAAAACAGATACCTGTTCCATCTTTTTCTGACCACACCCACAACTGTCCTAAAATATTAAATTCTCGATTACCTGTCTCTGAACCCGTGGGTGTCATAATCGATATTTCTCCTAATTTATTCCGCTCAATGCGTAAATCACGATTGACTTGACAAAATTCAAAGAACTGCTCATCTGTCATTTGCATTGATGGTGGAATCTGCAACATTAAAGGAGATGAAAGCATAATGCCTACCCAACTGACTTAATACTTTTATTTTCACGCAAAAACAAAAAGACGCGAAGATAAAACTTCGCGTCTTTGCGTAAAATGATTTGACAGATTTATTTATTAGGTTGAGGAGTTAACCGCAAATAAGGTTTGACTTCCTCGTAACCTTTGGGGAACTTCTCTTTGAGTACTTCTGGATCTTTGAGAGAGGGGACAATTACAACATCTTCCCCATCTTTCCAGTCTGCTGGTGTCGCCACGCTGTAATTATCAGTCAATTGCAGAGAGTCAATCACCCGCAAAAGTTCATCAAAGTTGCGTCCAGTGCTGGGAGGGTAGGTGAAGGTGAGACGGAGTTTCTTACTGGGATCAATAACGAACACCGATCGCACTGTCACGGTTGCAGCAGCGTTGGGATGGATCATATCGTAAAGGTCAGAAACCTTACGATCGCCATCTGCCAAAATCGGGTAGTTAAGAGTAGTCTTTTGAGTTTCTTCGATGTCTCCTACCCAGCCTTTGTGGGATTCAACATCATCAACACTGAGAGCGATCGCTTTGACATTACGCTTGTCAAATTCTGGTTTCAGCTTGGCAACCGTGCCTAATTCAGTGGTGCAAACAGGTGTAAAATCAGCAGGGTGAGAAAACAGCACTACCCAGCTGTCACCCGCCCATGCGTAAAAATCGATGTCGCCGTGTGTTGAGGCTTGCGTAAAGTTGGGTACTGTGTCACCAAGACGGAGAGTCATGAGAGATTCCCTGTAGTTATAAAAGCTTAAGTATTATACTACAGCAATCGTTACATAAAACCCCGGTTTCCCTATCGGATTGAGAGGTTTATCAATAAATTTCAGGTTATGTAATTGCTTATGGCGATCGCAAAATTTGTTCATATGCCAGGATAGTTTGCTGGGCGATCGCGTGCCAGCTGTAATTTTGCAGTGCGTAATTTTGAGCGTTTAATCCCCGGCGTTGGCGTTCTTGGGGATTTTGCAAAGCTTCTTGCAATGATTCTGTTAAGGCTTGTATATCTGTTGCACATACCCAGCCAGACTGACTCTCACGTATTTGCTCACAAATATGCACCTGATCGGAAATCACTACAGGTATTCCTGCTACCATCGCCTCAGCTACAGCAATCCCAAAGTTTTCGTAGTAAGAAGGCAAGACGAATAAATCAGCCGCCTGTAATAGACTAGCTTTTAGTTCACCCGTAACAAAGCCAGTGATTGTCGTGTGCGATCGCAATGGTGAATTGTCAATTTGGCACTTAATTTCTTGTTCATAATCTGGGTCTTGGGGATTGGTTCCAGCTAAAATAAAGTGAAAATTGTGCCCGGATACTAACAGCTTCTCTAGGGCTGGAATCAACAAATTTAAACCTTTTTTTGGGTCAATCCGCGACATAAACAGCACTAAAGGCATATCTTTGGGAATATCCAACAAAATCCGCACATCCTCCCTTTCCCTATTTATTTGCAGGGGAATCACGCCCAAAGGAATCACCAAATCTCGTGTCGATACACCAAAACGTAGTGATACTTTTGCTTCTTGATCGCTAGTAAAATGAATTGCTGCCGCACCAGCTAAATTACGACGTTCTAAAACTGCAACATAAAGCTTTTTTAATTGTTTTTTCTTGCGTAAATCAGCCGGATCGAGAGTTCCCAAAGGACGCAAAATATAGGGTAATTTTTGTTGCCGACAAACAATAGCGGCAGCACTACTTATAGGAGAGAACAAAGCATGAATATGTGCTATGTCAAATTCCTGGGCGTGACTCTTTAACCAATCTAGTAAATCCAGTGAAAATTTATAGCGACGAAATGGGGCGCAATGAAAATATATGATTTCGTAACCATTTTGTTGAATAGGGTAATTTAAGGGCACATCAAGGGGTTCTTGACCGATATCTCCATTACTATCAGTTGTGATAACTGTAACGGCTACACCCTCTTTTGCCAGCGCGGGAGCTAGTCCTAATACCATTTGACTAGGACCACCATAAATCAAAGAAATTGAGGGAACAATATGTAGAATTCGCATATATTTTTCCTAGTAGTCGGTTAGTGGTGTTCAGATCCCCGACTTCTTATAGACACCCGTAGGGTGGCTTCCCGCAGGGTAGAAGTCGGTGATCTAATCTGCCTAATTAATGGGATGAACCACGACTAACAAGTTCTTTATAAAACTCTAATTGCTGTTGAGCTAGTGCTTTGTTTGTATATTTGGAAATTGCTTTTTGATAACCCATTTGACTTAGTCTTTGAGCAAATTCTGATTTTTCCATCAATTGAACTAAACAATTAGCAAGAGCTTGAACATTGCCTTCAGGAAAGACTAAACCAGCATCACCAATTACGTGAGGAATTTCGCCAGAATCAGAACCAATCACAGGTACTTTGCAAGCCATTGCCTCAATCAGTACATGCCCAAATTGTTCTTTCCAGCCAGTTGCAGTTAAAGTTTTAAGATTGTAAGTAGTTTCTGATGGCAAGACTAAAGTACTCATTAAATTGATATAGTTAGCAACTGCATCATGAGGAACACTTTCGATAAGAATAACCCGCTCCTTAAGATTATTCTCTGTTGCTATTTTAAGTAGTTCTGCTTGCAATATTCCACGCCCCAGAAGTAATAACTTCCAAGGTCTATCTTGCAAAGTTACTAATGCTTTTAGAAGTGTTAATAAACCTTTTTCTTGGACAAATCTACCAACAAAACCAACTATAAACTCACCTGGTTT
Organism: Calothrix sp. PCC 7507; assembly: GCF_000316575.1. Lineage (GTDB taxonomy): Bacteria > Cyanobacteriota > Cyanobacteriia > Cyanobacteriales > Nostocaceae > Fortiea. The sequence goes on from NC_019682.1 coordinate 2,641,116, forward strand.
AATACCCAATTTAGCTGCCAATTCTGTTTGAGGTTGGGGAGTAAATCTATTTTCATCTACACCCAGTTGTGGCATTATCTTAATTAGACCTTGATATCCTCGTTGTTGCAGTATTTTTGCCCCATCTTGATTACCACAAATAATCCCATCACTATTGTTGAGATTATATTTTTCTAATAAAGCAATAGGTAATTTCAGTTGGTATGGTAGATTCCACCAAGTAAAAAATACATTTTTAGCCTTTAATTTTAATAATTGATTTAAGATAATCATCTGAGTATAAGACAGTCCTCTAGAGCCTTGTTCCACATGGATGATGTCGGGGCGAAATTGTTGCAATAAAGATATTAATTCAACACCAAAAGTTAGAAGTCCCTGATGATTTTGGCTAAAATTAGAAAGTGGTACTATTTTAAATGCCCCTTCATCTCGGTATTGAGTTTCAATAATTTTGTTTTGCACTCCTCCAGGTTTCCAGCGTTTGGGAACCACAACTGTTACTTCAATTCCGGGTTCGAGTCGGGATAATTCACGTAATTTTTCGCAGTTCAGGTCTACAATATAAGTATGGCTAGCAACTAAAATTCTCATCACTATTTCTGATTATAAATTTGCTAAACTAAATCACAGATAAATAATTCAAAATCAAACACAGTTTTAGTAGTTTTAGTAGCTCACTAAAAACTGGAATACGGTGGGCAATGCCCACCCTACATAACTATCTGAGGGTTGAAAAAATTCTAAACTTGTTGATCTAATCGACTATAAATTTGACCATCATTCCAGATGGACTGAATGACGGTAGCCAAAGCCTTGAGAAAACCTAAAATGTAGAAAAAGCCGCGAGTCAAAATTTTGATAGGGGAACCGCTTTTGTGACAAGGTGGTCGTCCCAGAACGTGACAGTCGAATAACCGCGCGTAGAGGCGTAAAGCTTGATTAGCGTTGAGGTTTTTCAGCCCTAGTAAGAAATGGTTGTGGTAGAAAGTGAGTTGATATTTGAGCGATCGCATACTAATATCATGACAACCCCCCGTTTCTTCCCCTAAATGCACTAAAGCAGCATCTGGGTCATACCAAATCTTATATCCCGTTTGCCGTAGTCGCAAGCAAAAATCTGATTCTTCGCGGACTGCACTCCCGCGAAACCTCTCATCAAACCTCAATTTGTGGATGCTAAAAATTTCCCGCCGAAAAGACATATTACAACCCCTAGTTGTCAGAACTTGCTGGGGTTTAATTGTATGTACTAAATCAATATAATACCAAGCAATTCCAGGGTCCATTGCTTGGGGTGGCAGATATTCAATTTCTTTGTAATTAGCATCTCCTTGGGTTTTGCCTTCCACGGCATCAGCTAATTTCATCCGATCAAATACCCTGCCAGCAACAGCCCCTACTTCCGGATTCTGCAAATAGTTTTTGACATGCGCTGTTAAAAATCCAGGGGTTAACTTCACATCATCATCAATAAATAAAATTATTTCACCGTCTGATCGGCGCACCCCATAATTACGCGCCCCAGGTAAACTTGCCCAATCTAAATGGAACCATTTAATTTTACCTGCTTTTGCCAATTCTTCTAGGTAAGCTTGAATTTCTGGTTTGTGTTTTGGAGTTTGATCTACTACTAAAATTTCAAAATTTGGATAGTCTTGTTTAAGGACATCATTAACGCTATCACACAAGATTTCTTCTCGACCGTACGTCGGTATAATTACGGTTATCAAAGGATAATTATTCATTTTTATACTATAAATTTTGCTTCGATTATTAAGATAACTCACTATAATCAAACATGCCATTCTGATCTCATATAGAGTCAGAATAAAATCAATTAAGTTTGGATCTTTAGGTGTTTTTTCTTAGTTGCTGATTCCGGTTCGGCATTTTCCTTTTCTTGTTTATCTATAACCGGCAATTTGAAAAGAATACCCGCAGCAAACCAGTAATATACAGCAACGGGATCGACATCTAAAGGGTAATAGTAGGTGTTGTAACTAATAAACAATATAAACACCCACAATGCAGCTCCGTAACTGCGGAAATTACGGTTTTTTATCGAGCGATATGTTTTGAAGGCAGTGAATGTCAGGGTGGTAACTAAACCCACAAACCCCAGTAATCCTAAAATACCCACCTCATACAATACTTTGGGGTAATAAGTTTCTACTAATTTAGTTTTACCCATTGCACGAGCAGAGTTTGTCGCCCGACCCAAGCCACTCCCTAGTGGCCCGTCTACACTTTTCCAATTTTCTGCAAATTGATCAACGATAAACGCCTGGGGTGGTGAAGCTTCCCAGCGACTGCTAAAACTGTCCAGTCTCTCTTGTACAAGAGTAGGGTTACTCACCATCGCAATTCCCAGAATAATCGCTAGTCCCACTCCTATAGGAATAAACCTTTTGAGATTGGCAATTTGTCCGGTGAGAAATAGTAAAATTATGAAGCAGGTTGGGACTAAAGCTAAAGCAATTCTCTGCCCAGAAACTACTGCATTAACAAAGACCATTGCCAAAGAACCTAAACTCACTAATCGCCAAATAATAGAAGGGTCAGCGAAACCAGTAGCAAAGGTAAAAAATGTGCTGGAAATTAAAAACCATGCCCACTGCCAAGGTGCAACAAATGTTCCAGGTAGGCGAATCATTCCCTGGCTAGGACTATAAACTAGGGAACCACCAAAATAACATCGGGCTTCTAATGTCGCCTTAAATAAGGCACTCCCTTCGGCATTTTTAGTACCTTCGCATATCCCGGTTAAGAGGAATAAATATTGAATTAATCCCAGCACGCAGCACATAAGTATAAGTACGACTTGCAGGCGAGCTAATAATATAAAATCCCGCTTATCACGAATTAGATAGTAAGTACAACCGATTAAGGGTACATAACCTAAAAATACTTTCAGTCCCAAAATACCCAAGCCTATGGGTATATCAGTGCCTTCTTTTGCTATAAGTCCACTACTAGGTGGGTTTAGCTGTTGTCCGCCATTGATAAATATTAGGGTTAGTAAACACAGTCCCAATAAAATAAATAGTGGGGTTTTAATAGCTTTGACAGGAATTAGAGGTATTCCTTGCCTACGGCAACTTTGCCAAACTCCCATTAGGACTGGAACATAGAAAGCATCTTTAGCTAATTGGAGTATGGGACTATTGCCGATGTAATAGGTGATAGTCCCTCCGAAGGGTACATAAATGATAAAAGCAAAAAACGCTTGGCGGGGATATTTGTAAGATAGGGACAAGATGAGAATTGCTAAAACACCTGGAATCGCGGCCTTAATACCACCCACGAAAAAAAGAATAATGCCAAGAAAGAGACCACCAAAGATGGCTTTGTTTAATAAACCTGTGAATTCTTTACGCGCTAAGGTTGCTTTACGTTTTTGGGCTAATCTTTCTTTGAGGCTAAGGGTAGGTATTTCGGTTTTAGCCTGCTTTTTTGATTTTTTTAACTTCTGGGATTTTGATTTTAATTTAGGCATAATAGCCCATGAATAGATATTTTTAGTTAATAAACGTAGCCATATCAGAATTCACCATAGTTGCTCACTTTAAGGCTGGTTTAATTCACTGTTTTTTCAGGAGAGTTCACCAGGATTAATTCTGATATTCATATAACTTCGTCAAAGAAGCTAACGGTCAATAATAACACATAAAATTTTAATGTCGAGACAGATAAAATGATGATGGAAAGTATTAAAAATCTAGGTATTGTCAACATCTTAAGCTCTTTAAGGTGCTACGATGTTTTCACAAATCACACAGGATTAGCATATTATTTACTTTCGCAAAAGGTTTATTCAAAATTAGGTGTGTGATGCTATTTCACTTTTAAGTCACTACAAATGCCACAGCTTCCACAAACAACCAAGGCTGGTTAATTTGCAGAAGCTGGGACGAAAAATTTATATTTCTTAACAGCAAGCAGGGGGCAAACGGTTGTTTGCCCCTACTCATGGTAATTTTTATTCTGGAAATCTTCTAACTTAAACTGCCAGATGCTGTTGAACTTGTGAGACTAATTCTTTTGTCCAGTGGTTAGCAAGTTCTGCGTCAGCGGCTTCCACCATAACTCTGATTACGGGTTCTGTGCCAGAGGCGCGGACTAAAATTCTGCCAGCATCACCCATTGCAGCCTCGGCGATCGCGATCGCTTGTTGTACAGGTTCACAATCTTTCCAGCCTAAACGGCGATCGCGGTCGATGACTCGCACATTATGCAACAGTTGGGGATAGGTCTCAAAGCTTTGGTCTACCATTTCGCCCAGAGAAACACCCGCCTCTTTCACTAGAGCTGCTATGTGTAAGGCTGTCAATAAGCCATCTCCAGTAATACCATAGTGACGGCACAGGATATGGCCAGATTGTTCACCACCCAGCATTCCCCCAGTCCGCAGCAATTCTGCTTGCACGTACTGATCGCCTACTGCTGTGCGAATTAAGTTACCACCGTGTTTTTGCCAAGCCCTTTCAAAGCCTAAGTTGGCCATGACGGTAGAGACAATGAGGTTATCTGGTAGTTGTTGCTGTTTTTGTAAGTGGCGTCCCCACAGGTAGAGGATATAATCGCCATTAACTGGGCGTCCTGTGTTGTCTACTGCTAAAACGCGATCAGCATCACCATCAAAGGCAAAACCTAGATCAGCGTTGTGTTGCTTGACTGTGGCTTGCAGAATATCTAGGTGAGTGGAACCACAGTTAACGTTGATGCGATCGCCATCCGCTTCGTTGTGCAAGCAGATCACCTCTGCACCCATTTCTTTAAATACGACTGACGCCAACCCAACAGCCGCACCCCATGCCAAATCTAAAACAATCTTCATTCCCTGAAGATTGACTACATCCTGCAAAGTCGTTTTCAAAGCCTCACTATAATTCTTGACTAATTCATGACGTGCATAATGCCGCCCACAATTACTTACACTGGCAGCTACTGAGATATTCCCACGTAGTCCCGCTTCAATTTCTGCCTGCAATGCTTGGGGTAACTTAGTACCATCTTCACCAAAAATTTTAATCCCATTGTCCTCTGGTGGATTATGGCTGGCAGAAATCATCACACCACCGATCGCATTACTGATGCTGGTGAGATAGGCGACACAAGGGGTGGGGCATAATCCCAAATACCAAACCTCTATACCTGCTGCTGTTAACCCTGCACTCAAGGCCATAGCTAGCATATCACTGGAGTTTCTCGAGTCTTGTCCGAGAATAACTGGGCCTAATTGAGAAGCATGGGTACGCAAAACAATACCCGCCCAAAAACCTACTTCCAATGCTAAGGGCGCATTTAGCAAATCTCCCACTTTTCCCCGAATGCCATCTGTACCAAACAAGGGATTTGCTGACAATGCTAATAATTTCAGCCCAAAATTACCCGCGATATTTTTTCCTAATCCATCAGATTTGGAAGTAGAACCTCCATTAATGTCATTTTGAGTCCGAGTTATCGATGAGACCATAAATTTAAACACTCCACACAGTCAAACTGGAGAATAGCACTTTACAATTTGTTCAACAATTCCGGCTCAATAACCTTTTGACTACTGAGTATCTGGGCGTAGATTAAGATAGTTTTGCACCTTGTCAGTAGTCAACCCGTCAGTTGTCATATACACTTTTCCTTCGCTAACAGCGATCGCGGGTTGCTCCAGTTGATTGATGCTTACCTAACTATATACTTATTTTTTTTATTAGACATTGACTTTATCAAGACTATTTATAAGTAATACTACGCATAAATATCTCTCTTTCACTGTAAAGATTGCCTAAAGTAGATATTTTTATTGCCTTGAATTTAGAGACTGGAGATGGAGACCATGTCCTGGGCATACAACTTTTATATACGCGGCGACATGTTGTTAAGCTAATCTGCGTTTAACTTGCATGATTCCTAACTATAATATTTAAAAGCCAGAATAAAAAAACCTCTTGATTCCTTCCTGGGTTATAAATTCTGACTTCTACCATTAGTGTGAGTATCGCTACAATGGATTGTGTGTTTGATGATTGGAATTATGTAACTTGAGTTATAACTAGCCTATCACAAAAAAAGCTCAGTATTTTTACGTAGATTCAATAACACTAAAAGACTAAAAAAATCAAATAAAAGAGCTTATATCATAGGCTTTTTATGAATTCTTATAGTAGCTTGATTTCTTTGGCGATGTATTAGTAGCTAGTTGTATAAGCTACTCTTTTTTTACTTAGACAACATCTATCGGCTTTTATTTAGAAAAATAGGCTAACAGACACAGTGCCAAGGTTCTAGATTTTTGCGAAGATCATAATGTGTGGCCTAATCAGTAAACTGCTGGTTGTAGAATTTCTTAACGAAACCGTCAAGCCTCACATTTATAAAAACGTTCCTTATGCAATTGAATCCTTCCTTAACGCAGTTTGAGAGTTTGTCATTGACTACAGAGCCGAACCCAGAGGATGGGGAAATAGACAAAATGCCAGTTGAAATTCCACTCGCCAGGCCTTCCTTACCACCATCGCCAGGTGAAGGCGGTATTTATCTAGTTCAACGTGGTAATTCTCTGGTTTCTCAGAAGACAGAAGAGCTACAAAAGACCCTTCTAGCACACCGACATGATCGCCAGCTGATAATTTTACAAGATTTTCCTGACCCTGATGCTCTCTCTTGTGCTTGGACTTACCAGTTAATTGCTCAACAATATGATATTAAATGTGAGATTATTTATGCCGGTACATTGAGCCACCAGGAAAATATCGCTTTAGTTAAGCTGACTAATTTACCTGCCCAGAGGTGGACTCTGCAAACCTTGAAAACCAAAGACTTGTCATGTTATCAAGGTTTTGTACTAATTGATAATCAGGGAACAACCAGTCAGCTACTATCATCTGTGCAGCAGGCAGGAGTTCCACTGGTAGTAGTCATCGACCATCATAGTCTACAGTCGGAACTTAAATCAGAGTTTGTGGATGTCCGTCCTTATGTAAGGGCGACAGCAACGATTTTTACCCAATACTTACAGGCAGGGTTACTAACGTTAGATAGCAGCATTAATCAACATGTTAAATGTGCTACTGCCTTAATGCACGGTTTGCGATCGGATACAAATAGACTGATGCAAGCGCAAGAAGAGGACTTTATGGCTGCTGCGTACCTCAGTCGATTTTATGACGCCCAACTGCTAAACGCGATCTTACAGGCTAATCGTTCCAAGCGGGTAATGGATGTCATTGAGCGGGCACTCAAAAACCGCATCGTGCAAAATAACTTTTCCATTGCCGGTGTTGGTTACATCCGCTATGATGACCGCGATGCTATTCCCCAAGCTGCTGATTTTCTGGTGACAGAAGAGAACGTCCACACTGCCGTAGTTTACGGTATTGTTCACGATGAAGATGATGAACTAGAAGTAGTCATTGGCTCCCTGAGAACCACCAAACTGACCCTAGATCCCGATGAATTCATTAAAGAAGCCTTTGGACAAGATAGCACCGGGCGCTTTTTTGGTGGTGGAAGAACAAGTGCAGGTGGCTTTGAAGTGCCAATGGGATTCTTGTCTGGTGGTAACGAAAATTCTGCCTATGCCAAAATGAAATGGGAAGTTTTCGATGCTCAAATTAAGCAAAAACTGCTGAGGTTAGTTAACCCCAGAGATAACCCGATTCAATCAGAGTAAGCTAGGCACGAGATTACAAAGAATAGATAGCCAAAGTTTATTGAAACGGATGAAAAGACTTTATTTAGCTTTAAGTCAAGAAATAGATTTTTTGGTTATCTATCTACTTCCGATTGAGGCATCAAAATGACACAGCCAGAATCACTGAATAAGTTTTTATTCTTGTCCGCTTGATGCAAAGTGTCAAGTTATGGATTTTATTGCTTTGTTGCATCAAGGATATGTAATTATTGAATGTACCCCTGAGTCACCAGAGTTTGATTTGATCAATGATAGTTTTATTGGGATGCGGAGACATCGCCAAGATTTAGCTAATAACACTGCTTGGGTGCATAGTCTTCAAGGATTGTAATGGAAGTATATCTAATTCGTCATGGCATTGCTGAAGAGAGGGCACATAACATCAAGGACGAGGAAAGAGTTCTCACCAAGGAAGGAAGGCAAAAAACAGAGAAGGTAGCCCAGCGATTAGTTCATCTGGATTTCCATTTTGATGTGATTGTCACCAGTCCCTTAACACGCGCCCGCGAAACAGCAGAAATACTTATAGCATCAGGACTTAGTTCCCAGTTGGCAGAATCTAGCCACCTGAGTCCTGATGGTAATATCCAAAATTGGCTTACAGACTGGTTAGAACCAAGAAATTATCCCCAGAAAACCCAACTTGCCTTGGTTGGTCATGAACCTAATTTGAGCGAGTGGGCAGAAATTCTGCTTTGGGGAGAGAGCAAAGCAAGTTTAGTCTTGAAAAAAGCAGGTATGATTGGGATAAAACTACCAGAAATAGGCTCTCCCTTGGGTCGTAGTCAGATGTTTTGGTTGACACCACCCAAGTACTTACTATAACGGTTTTTCAACAGTTACGAGAGAACTTAGGTGACAACTGTTACTGTTGTGGTAAGCGCAATTTCTGGTAAGTTAGCCTGAGCAAATCTTTCAAAAAGCAGATGGTGTTGCCATGTCAGTGTGCGAATACAAGCCCGGTTTGGAAGGCATTCCCGCTGCCCAATCCAGTATCAGCTATGTTGACGGGCAAAAGGGAATACTGGAATATCGTGGTATCCAGATTGAAGAACTAGCAGCAAAAAGTACATTTTTGGAAACTGCTTATCTCTTAATCTGGGGTGAACTGCCAAGCAAAGAAGAACTGGAAGAGTTTGAGAATGAAGTTCGCTACCACAGGCGAATAAAATATCGCATCCGAGATATGATGAAATGCTTTCCAGAAAGCGGTCACCCAATGGATGCTCTACAAGCCTCAGCAGCAGCATTGGGCTTGTTTTACTCCCTCCGGGATTTACATAATCCTGCCTACATTCGAGATTCAGTAGTTCGCTTGATAGCCACAATTCCCACGATGGTAGCGGCTTTCCAGTTGATGCGAAAAGGTAATGATCCTGTACGCCCGCGTGATGATTTGGACTACTCCGCCAACTTTCTCTACATGCTGAATGAGAAAGAACCAGATCCTTTGGCGGCGAAGATTTTCGACATCTGTTTAATACTTCATGTCGAACATACGATGAATGCCTCCACCTTCAGTGCTAGGGTGACGGCTTCTACCCTAACTGACCCTTATGCTGTGGTTGCTAGTGCTGTGGGTACTTTGGGGGGTCCACTGCATGGTGGAGCCAACGAAGAAGTGATTCAGATGTTGGAAGACATTGGCTCTGTGGAGAACGTGCGCCCTTATGTGGAGGATCTTCTGCAACGCAAAGCGAAGATTATGGGCTTTGGACATCGCGTTTACAAAGTGAAAGATCCCAGAGCCACGATTTTGCAAAACTTGGCAGAGCAGTTGTTTGCTAAGTTTGGAGACGACAAGTTCTATGACATTGCCCAAGAGATGGAACGGGTGGTAGAGGAAAAACTTGGTTCAAAAGGGATTTATCCCAATGTTGACTTTTACTCTGGTTTGGTGTATAGGAAAATGGGAATTCCTACAGATTTGTTTACACCAATATTTGCGATCGCCCGTGTTGCTGGTTGGCTAGCGCACTGGAAAGAGCAACTAGAAGAAAACCGGATTTTCCGACCTACTCAGGTTTACAACGGTCTTCACGAAGCTCCTTATATCCCCATCGACCAACGTTAACTGCAAGCTTGATGATTCAGTTATACCAGCCTCAGAATCTGGGGAATCATCAAACTTCTAGAAAGGGAACCACCTTTGCCAGCATGGAAGTGGAAATCTTGTGTTGGTTGACCAAAGCATCCAGGAGATCAGAGGGGGATGTGGAAGTAATAAAAAAGATTAATCCCCCTCATCTTCCCCCTGCTCCCCTGCCTTTTCCCTTGCGGTTCTCAATCCTATGCATAAGTAGAACTTGTAGTCTATCTGAGGAAGGCAAAAACCATCCAAGTATATACTAAGCATGGGAATTGGCAAATAATTTTCAATCAGGCGTCATTATCGAAGCATGAAAAATGGAGGCTGAGAGCTAGAGGCTGAAATTTCATACTTTATACCTCATACTTCAGTTGACTTAAAGAGCGGAAACATGAATTCAGGAATTGACCTCCAAGGAACTTTTATTGAATCCCTCCAGGATTTAGGACTATCACCAGAGGCAGCCAAAGCCATTTGGATGCCCCTGCCGATGATACTGATGCTCATTGGGGCCACAGTGGGGGTACTAGTTGCCACTTGGCTAGAGCGGAAAATTTCCGCAGCCGCACAGCAGCGAATTGGTCCAGAATATCAGGGGCCATTTGGTTTGCTTGTGCCAGTAGCAGACGGTCTAAAGCTAATCTTTAAAGAAGACATAGTGCCCGCTCAGTCAGACCCCTGGCTGTTTACCCTCGGTCCAATTATTGTTGTAATTCCGGTGTTTCTGTCATTTTTGATTGTGCCCTTCGGACAGAATATCGTCATTACAAATGTCAGCATGGGTGTCTTCTTATGGATTGCCCTGTCTAGCATTCAGCCGATTGGCTTGTTGATGGCAGGCTACGCATCTAATAACAAATACTCGCTCTTAGGGGGCTTGCGGGCAGCAGCGCAGTCAATTAGCTATGAAATTCCCTTAGCACTGAGTGTACTGGCGATCGCCTTAATGTCCAATAGCCTGAGTACCGTTGACATTGTCAATCAACAATCCGGCTACGGCATCCTCGGTTGGAACATTTGGAGACAGCCAGCTGGATTCCTCATTTTTTGGATAGCAGCTCTAGCAGAATGCGAACGCTTGCCTTTTGACTTACCCGAAGCAGAAGAAGAACTAGTAGCAGGTTATCAGACTGAATACTCTGGGATGAAATTCGGTCTATTCTACCTAGGCTCTTACGTTAACTTAATACTTTCTTGTCTACTAGTAGCAATTTTGTACCTGGGCGGTTGGGATTTTCCCATTCCTCTCAACCTGATTGCTAGTTGGCTAGGCATCAGTGAAGCGAATCCCGTGCTGCAAATAGTCACCGCCTCCTTGGGTATCATCATGACGGTACTCAAAGCCTACTTACTAGTGTTCCTTGCCATCTTGTTGCGCTGGACAGTCCCACGGGTGCGGATTGACCAATTGTTAGATTTAGGATGGAAATTCTTACTCCCAGTTGCTTTGGTTAACCTCCTATTAACCGCAGCCCTGAAACTAGCTTTTCCCGTCGCCTTTGGCGGTTAAACCAATTTTAGATTTGAGATTTTAGATTTTGGATTGAGTCTAAAATCTAAAATCCAAAATCCAAAATCCAAAATTGAAGAGAGAGAATAAAACACAATGCTAAAGTTCCTGAAGCAAGTTGGTGATTACGCCAAAGAAGCAGTACAAGCAGGACGTTACATTGGTCAAGGCCTATCTGTCACCTTCGACCACATGCGGCGACGTCCGATTACCATCCAATACCCCTACGAAAAACTAATTCCTGGCGAAAGATTTCGCGGTAGAATTCACTTTGAATTTGACAAATGTATCGCCTGTGAAGTTTGTGTGCGCGTTTGTCCGATCAATTTGCCTGTAGTGGATTGGGAATTTGACAAAGCCAGTAAAAAGAAAAAACTCAACCACTACAGCATTGATTTCGGAGTTTGTATTTTCTGCGGTAACTGTGTGGAATATTGCCCAACTAACTGTCTATCAATGACGGAAGAATATGAGCTTTCCACCTACGATCGCCACGAATTAAACTATGACAACGTCGCCTTGGGTCGTTTGCCCTACAAAGTCACCAATGACCCAATGGTGACACCGCTGCGGGAACTAGTTTACCTACCCAAAGGTGTCATGGAACCCCACGACTTACCCGCCGACTCACCCCGCCCTGGCTCCCGTCCAGAAGACCTAGTAGAAAAAAACAGTTAACTGATAACTGTTAACTGAATAACTGTTAACTGATAAGACTGAGGATAAAAAACAGTGAATCTAGCAGAAGGAGTACAGGTTGTTTCCTTTGGTATCTTGAGCGTGATGATGATTGGCGCAGCCCTAGGTGTAGTGCTGTTCTCCAATATCGTCTATTCTGCCTTTTTGCTGGGCGGCGTATTCATCAGCATAGCTGGCTTATACCTGTTACTAAATGCTGACTTCGTAGCAGCAGCACAAGTACTAGTTTATGTTGGGGCAGTCAATGTACTGATCTTGTTTGCCATTATGTTGGTCAACAAGCGGCAGAGTTTTGCACCGTTTCCCAGCGCTTGGCTGCGAAAAGTATTAACGGCTATAGTCAGTCTTGGATTATTTGGCCTTTTGAGTACGATGGTTTTGGCCACTCCTTGGGCATATTCCGCTACTCCCGTCGTTACTGAAAGTTCCATAGTTTTGATTGGTCAGCATTTCTTTAGTGACTTCTTACTACCTTTTGAACTGGCTTCCATTTTGTTGCTTATGGCAATGGTGGGAGCAATTATTTTGGCACGTCGCGAGTATTTGCCAGACCAAGAAACAACTCCTGGATTACCACCAACCCTTTTGACTTTGCAAGAGCGTCCTAGAACACTAGCATCGATAGGTAGCACTAGCAACGAATCAGGTGATTCTCCCACTTATCGCGGTGGCTCACGTCGCGAATAGTCAAAACAGGAACTGAAAGTATGAAGTATGAAGTATGAAGTATGAAATTATCTTACCCATCAACGAAAGTTTCTCAAATATCGAAAAAATTTTACTTTTTCGCTAACCAAATACTTCAGCATGTGCCGATTTTTTCATCCTTCATTCTTTAAACTTCAGACTTCTTGAGTAAACAGTTATAAGTCAACAATAAAGTTGATAACTGATAACTGATACTTCGACTTCGCTCAGTACAAGCAACAGATAACTGACTTATGCAACTCCAGTACTTTTTAATACTTGCAGCAGCTTTATTTTGTATCGGCATCTATGGTTTAATCACCAGCCGTAACGCCGTGCGGGTGCTAATGTCAATTGAGTTGCTGCTGAATGCTGTTAATCTGAATTTAATGGCATTTTCCAACTTCCTAGATTCAACATTAATTAAGGGTCAGGTTTTCACAGTCTTTGTGATCACCGTGGCCGCAGCCGAGGCGGCGGTGGGTTTAGCGATCGTGCTGGCCATATATCGCAACCGCGACACCGTCGATATGGAGCAGTTCAATCTCCTGAAGTGGTAATGGCGCGTGCAACTCAAGCAGGTAATTATTGCTTATAAGGCGCGAGATGCCCAGAGCAAACGCTGGGCAGAACTCTGTGCCAAACAGCTAGAAAATCGCCAGTGTCATGTGTTGATGGGACCCAGCGGGCCAAAAGATAACCCATATCCGGTGTTTTTGGCTTCCGCAGTTCAACCAATTGACCTGGCTTTGGTACTTGGTGGTGATGGCACCGTTTTAACCAGTGCTAGACATTTAGCCCCAGCTGGCATCCCCATTCTGGGGGTGAATGTGGGCGGTCATCTGGGGTTCTTAACTGAGTCAGTGGAAGAGTTTCAGGATACGGAAAAAGTTTGGGATCGGCTATTTGAGGATCGCTATGCTGTCCAGAGACGAATGATGTTGCAAGCAGCAGTGTTTGAGGGTCATCGCACAAATTTAGAACCAGTAACTGAGCGTTATCTGGCTTTAAATGAAATGTGTGTCAAACCTGCTTCCGCCGATCGCATGATTACCTCTATCCTGGAAATGGAAATTGACGGTGAAGTAGTCGATCAATATGTTGGAGATGGACTGATTATTTCCACTCCTACAGGTTCTACTGGTTATACCGTGTCTGCCAGTGGCCCAATTATGCATGATGGTATGGAGGCAATTACCATCACTCCCATTTGCCCCATGAGTCTTTCTAGTCGCCCCCTTGTCCTACCCCCTGGTTCTGTCGTCAGCATCTGGCCCTTGGGTGATTACGACTTGAGTACCAAGTTGTGGACTGATGGGGTATTGGCTACTTCAATTTGGCCCGGACATCGCGTTGATGTGCGAATGGCTGATTGTCGGGCTAAATTTATTATTCTGCGGGAGAACAATTCATACTATCAGACATTGCGGGAGAAATTACTTTGGGCAGGTACTAGGGTTCGCTACAGTAATAATCACCGGAATTGATTGATGGTCAGTAGCTAGTGGTCACTGAGAATAGCCGAAGTGTGGCCAATTATTCAAAGCTACTGATCATTGATAAATGCATTTACCGTTTCCCAAAGTTACACTTTTGACTGCATTTTCGTCGAAAAACAGCTGATGAGTATTTAGAGCATTTTTGCCAAACTATACAAGCCCCCGGACTTATCCGTGGGCTTTCTGCCTCTATCTGGAAGATTTATTCCCAAAACCCGCGCAAATAATTCTGTAAACCGTTAATTCACAAAATACTCTTTTTGCATAACGCATAAGTCCTAGTAGGATATTTTCACAAATCTCAGTAGGAAGAAAGATGGAAATTTCTTACCGCCACATCGATTACCCACTTAGTCCTGCTTCCTTCCCCACAAATTTTCCTGTCCTGCAAAGTAAAAACTATATCCTACGGCTAGCCTCAACTGATGAAGAATTAGAATCTATTTTCCGCTTGCGCTTTGAAGTTTTTAATCTTGAACTTGGTTTGGGATTTTCTACTTCTAGCCATACCCAAATGGATAGAGATAAATTTGATGCAGTTTGTCATCATTTGCTGCTTATTTCTAAACTGACTGGTCAAACGATAGGCACTTATAGAATGCAAAGCTACACAATGGCTTCGCAAGGGCTAGGTTTTGATGCTGCTGATGTTTTTGATCTGAATGGCATTCCTGATGATGTACTTCAAGTATCTGTGGAAGTTGGGCGTGCCTGCATAGCTAAAGATTATCGCCATAGTCAAGCGCTTTTATTACTATGGGAAGGGTTAGCAAATTATCTCATCTGGAGTAAAAGCAAATATTTTTTTGGTTGTGCTTCACTACTAACTCAAAGTACTTGGCAAGCTGCTTGTGCTTATCATTATTTTCGGCAGAATAATTTGATGCATCCAAGTATTTTAGTGCATCCAAATGCCGGATATTCCTTAGAAATTAATCAAGAGTGTCCAGATTCTTGTAATGTTAGCATTCCTAATATTGTCCAAGCATACTTAAACATTGGAGCCAAAATATGCAGCTTGCCGGCTATTGACCAAGAGTTTCAAACTATTGATTTTTTAACTATATCGGATATTGAAGAGTTTGCTAGATGGCAATCACAGATTTGTCTGAGAAAATAAGTTTCTGGAAATAATCATATTCATATCTACTAGCATATAGGACTACTATTTGATTTTTGAATTACACATAGGGGAGCCACTGCTCGGCTAGAGTCTCTCGACTTAAAGGAGACAGTGCTGTGGGCGGGTTTCCGACTTGTTCGCGTAGCGTCTCCGACAGGAGAAGCAACTGTCGTCAAGTGGTATTGGGCAATGCCCACCCTACCAATACTTAAATATGTTCAAAAATCAAACTGGATTCCTATAGCAATACCTTCGCCATTTTTTGGTAGCGACTGTCTTAAAAGTCAAGCGATGGCTTCGCCAAAGCCTTCGGCTAAGGTTAACAAAAAACCGGGACTGTGAACATTGACGCAACTGGGGAACGCTGCGCTAGATTCGGTGGTGGCTGGTACGGGCATTGAGATTTTACATTGGTAGCCAAGACAGTTGCAGCCCGCACCAGCCACTCCGCTACGCCACCGAATCTTCCCCAGTTGCTGGACTTCCCGTGGAGGCAAAAAAGAGCATGAAAAATTGTTCGCATGGCTGCGACGCCGAATAGCCCGTCGTAGACATCGGATCAGTAAAGATGCGATACCATCCGCTCAAAGGCTAATAAAAAGTATAAAAACGTTTGCAAGCCTTACGCGTTAACAATTGGTTGAAAGTTATCAGAAATGCACCAAGGCAAATTATCTCGAACCATTGCATTTAAAATGACTAACATTTTATGAACGCAAGCGGTCAGAGCAAGTTTTTTGGATTTACCACGTTCAACAAGACGTTCATAAAAAGCTTTGATTACGGGATTATGACGCATAGCAACCACAGCACCCATATAAAGAGTGGCACGAACATGGGCGCGACCACCATTAATCATACGCTTACCTTTGTGTTGCCCACTATCATGATTAATTGGTGCAACGCCAACTAGACGCGAGATTTGTTTGGCAGTTAGCTTACCCAGTTCTGGTAAATCCGAAACCAGAGTTGTCGAAATTACTTGGCCAATGCCTGGAGTAGTTTTGAGTAAATTAATTTTATCAATCCATTGTTGATTGTTTTGCGTCAATTCTTCAATTTCTTGATTGAGTTGTTTTAGACGTTGCTCAAGATATTCAATATGAGCTTCAATATCAGCCAATGCTTTTCCACGAGCGCGTGAACGGCGATTTTTTTCTGCCGTCTGCATTTCGACTAATTGTCTTCTCCGACTAATTAATTCGCTCAATTGACGCGCAGTTTCTGATTCAATTGGTAATCTTTGGGGTTTCATTGCTTCCCCAAAATGTGCCAAAATTTTGGCATCAATAGCATCAGTTTTGGCAAGCTTTCCTGTAGCTTTAGCAAAATCTCGCCCCTGGCGTGGATTGATTAATGCAACTGGTAAAAATGCAGCTTGTAATTGAATTACTAGCTCTGTTTCTAACCCTCCTGTTGCTTCCAATACAATCAGATTTAAATTAGCGGATTTGAGTTCCTCTACTAAATGAGATATTTCTACTTCTGTGTTTGCTACAGAGAATGCTTTACCCATTGGACGGATATAAACATCTAGAGTAGCTTTACTGACATCAATGCCTACCCATTGAGCAATGTTTTCCATTTTTTTACTCTCAACTACTTTGTCAAGAAGTTTTTGATTCCTCCCCTTGATTTCACTCATCCTTGCCCGATACGGACTGTATACTTTAAATCTCAATATTTAAAGTTTTGACCCCGGCGACTGTTCGAGTTCTGTCAAAGAGATTGTTGTAGTGACCCATGCTACAAAGCGGTCTATTTTGACCAAGGTTGGGACGGTCTACTACTATTTCTAAGATACAAGGTTGGGTTGAGCGAAGGGAAACCCAACGTATTTGTTGGGTTTCGTGCCTCAAACGCCACTTCACTCAAGTCGGGGAACCCGCCCACGTGAGTGGCTCCCCAACCTACGAATCGAGGCATTTTTCGATTTGGCGAAGGTATTACTATAGTAAACTACGTTTAACAATAAATGTGGAAATTTTACTTCATTTTCGCACACTTACTATATTATAAAAACTAGTTATGAGTCATTTTATAGAACCTCAGATAATTAATTTTAGAGTTCATTGAGTTTGTAAAAGCTAGTTATGCAGTATCTCAAAAATGCTCCGACTTGGTTGCGGTTTTTGATTGTCTTCATGTTGGTACTAGGCATCTTTTTTCGTTTATTTAATCTTGAACATAAAGTCTACTGGCATGATGAAGTTTACACCTCTATGCGAGCTGCTGGTTTCACTCGCCAAGAAATAGACAAAGAAATCTTTCAAAATCAAATTATCCCGGTGTCAGAGTTACAGAAATATCAGCGTCTGAAGCCAGGAAGTACCGCAGTAGACACAATCAAATCTCTAGAGATTGAAGACCCACAGCATCCGCCTTTATACTTTCTTATGGCTCGATTGTGGATGCAGGTGTTTGGCCCTTCTCTAACTGCATCCCGCACCTTGCCGGCTTTATTAAGCTTGCTGGCATTACCTTTGATGTATGGTTTAGGAATAGAGCTTTTTACCTCACGAACAGCAGCTTTATTAGCAACAGCACTTGTAGCTTTATCTCCCTTCGATATCTTATTTGCTCAAACAGCAAGACAATACAGCTTGCTGACAGTTGCAGTGATTGGTAGTAGTTTTTTACTGCTAAGGGCCTTGCGTTTATCAACTTGGCAAAACTGGGGATTATATATTCTGGCAAATACATTAGGCCTATATACTCATCCTTTTTTTGGTTTAACGCTGATTGCTCAAGGAACTTATGCGTTGTTGCTGATGACAGTTAAAACCAGTAAAAATACGACCGTATCAAGAAATTATATAGAACTCAGTACTTTAATAGCGATCGCATCTTCACTCATCTTGTATATTCCTTGGTTGTTGGTGCTGAAAAATAACTATCAGCGTGTATCTGATACTACCAACTGGACTAGAGCAATAGTAGATTTTCTTTACTTAGTAAAACTGTGGATTCTCAGCTTTACTGCTCTGTTTTTAGACTTAGACTTTGGCTTTAATAGTATTTTTACTTATCTGCTGAGGTTACTAGTTCTCCTACTCATTGCATCAGCCATTTACACAGTTTGTCGCCAAACCAATCGCCCAACATGGTTATTTATCTTGACGACAATTTTTGTCCCTTTTCTATTGTTAGTTGTGCCAGATTTACTGTTAGGAGGTAAACGCTCCGCTGTCAGTCGTTATCTAATTTCTTGCTATCCTGGAGTGCAACTGGCAGTTGCTTACTTATTGGCAACAAAAATTTTGCAGAGGCGGCGTTTTTGGCAAGGTATAACTCTCTTGCTAATTACAGGTAGTATTGCATCATCTACAGTCAGTGCTTTCTCAGATACTTGGTGGAGCAAGGATTTAAGTTATTCTAATGGCGAAATTGCTCGGCGGATAAATACAATTAATTCCCCAGTTTTAATCAGCGATATTGGAGATGATTTTACTAATACAGGTGATTTAATTTCTTTGAGCTATTTACTGCATCAAGATGTCCAATTACTCCTGGTGAAAACTCCTAAACTAGAGGAATTAAATATGATATCTTCAGTAGCAAAAAAATCTCAGACATTCTTTTTTCGTCCCTCTCAAAAGCTTGTTGAAGCTATTAAACAAGAACAGCTTCAGATGTTGCCAATATTCGCACCAGGAAGACTTTGGCAACTTAAAAACTAATCATCAGCAACTTTATCTCCTTCAGCAGCGTCAACAACAACTAGTGAAAATGCCTTTGAGGAGAAATTTGATATCAAAGAGGTTGGCAAAATCCCATCACCCATGAGCTATGGGTATTCTTAGCTCATGGCGCTAAAATACAAAGCACAGCATTTCCATAAGAGCAATATCCTCTAAGAAAGATAATCCATCTCAGTTTCTCTTCTCATATTTCTTTTTTTTGACCGAGAAACACAATATATTTAGTAGTAGATTAAACTTAAACAAAGGCAATCTCCCGAACATACCAGGGTGATTTTATGTTAGTTTTGCATCTAAGAAAAAAACAACTTATCCGATTTGTAAAATTATGACGGTGGAGCTAAAAGTGACTAGTATTGATAATCACATCTTCTCTTTTTCAGGAGAAGTATCAGTTCCTCAGGCTCCTCCTGAATTTAAATCGGGTTTTATCGGCATTATTGGTCGCCCTAATGTCGGTAAATCTACTTTGATGAACCAGTTAGTAGGACAAAAAATTGCCATTACCTCACCCGTAGCACAAACTACACGGAACCGCTTACGAGGTATATTAACGACACCAGAGGCGCAGCTAATTTTTGTAGATACACCGGGAATTCATAAACCCCATCATCAATTGGGGGAAGTCCTGGTGAAAAATGCCAAAATTGCCATTGAATCGGTGGATGTATTGCTGTTTGTGGTAGATGGAACAGTAGCGTGTGGTACAGGCGATCGCTTTATTGCTGAATTGCTGAGTCGCAGCCAAACACCAGTAATTTTGGGTTTAAACAAAATCGATCAACAGCCGCCAGATTCCCAGCCGATAGATGATAGCTATGCACAGTTGGCTGAGTCTCATCAATGGCAAACAGTGAAATTTTCTGCCAAGACTGGTACAGGATTACCAGAACTCCAAGAATTATTAACAGAACATTTAGAACAAGGGCCATATTACTATCCCCCAGATTTGGTGACAGACCAGCCAGAACGCTTTATTATGGGTGAATTGATTCGCGAACAGATTTTACTATTAACTCGTGAAGAAGTGCCTCATTCCGTAGCGATCGCCATTGATCTGGTAGAAGAAACCCCAAGCATTACCCGCGTCCTCGCCACCATCAACGTCGAACGCGATTCCCAAAAAGGAATTCTCATTGGTAAAGGCGGATCAATGCTTAAAGCAATTGGTAGCACCGCTCGCGAACAAATCCAAAAGTTAATCGCAGGCAAAGTCTATCTAGAACTGTTCGTCAAAGTCCAACCAAAATGGCGTCAATCTCGCATTAGCCTAGCAGAATTGGGATATCGTGTGGAAGAATAAAAAATTAGCCCAGAGTTATTCAATTATCAGTGAACAGTTATCAGTGAACAGTTATCAGTTACTTGTACTGAGCTTACCCCTGCGGGGAAGCAAGTGTTCCGTAGGGAAGTATTGAATCCAGTAGCTGAAACCCTGATAACTGATAACTGATAACTGATTGAAAATGTCTTTAGAAACCGGCTCTCCCTTAAATCTGCTAACTAATGCTCGCCCACTACGAGTGCTAATTGTCGAAGATGATCCCATGATGCAGCTGGGATTAGAACAGTCATTAATGGCTCATCCCCAGTTAGAAATTGTTGGACAAGCAGAAGACGGCTATTTAGGCGTGCAAGCAGCACTGCAACTTAAACCCGACTTGGTAGTCATGGATATTGGCTTACCACGACTCGATGGCATAGCAGCGACACAGCAAATTAAAGCCGCACTGCCAGAAACCCATGTAGTGATGCTCACATCCCACCAAACAGAGACAGAAATCATCGCCGCCCTATCTAGCGGTGCAGATGCATATTGTATCAAAGGTGCAAGTGTAGAGCGATTATTAAGTGCGATCGCTGCTGCTGTCGATGGAGCCACCTATCTCGATCCCCAGATTGCGCGCCGAGTAATTGACAATCTCCGTCCACCCTCAGCCACCGGGAACACAGCCAACCTTTCTGCACGTGAACTAGAAGTATTGAAACTCATGGTAGAAGGGTTGAGTAACCCAGAAATTGCCCAAAAACTCTATCTCAGCCCCAACACCGTCAAAACCCACGTCCGGGGAATAATGAACAAGCTAGCAGTAGACGATCGCGTCCAAGCAGCTGTCGTCGCGCTGCGTTCTGGGTTAGTTTAAAAGACTGATTAAT
Organism: Calothrix sp. PCC 7507; assembly: GCF_000316575.1. GTDB lineage: Bacteria > Cyanobacteriota > Cyanobacteriia > Cyanobacteriales > Nostocaceae > Fortiea. The sequence continues at coordinate 2,662,271 of NC_019682.1, forward strand.
CCTTTAGTTCTGACTTTACTCAACTTAAAAAACCCCGACTACATGAAGAAGCCGGGGTTTTTAGTATCCATAAACGATTTTATGCTCACCTGATATATTTCCTTTAACAAGTGGGTAATATGAGCTTACTCAGTTAGCAATATCTTCATGAAGTTATCTACATCTGCATTAAATTTATGTTGTGCAAAGTTAGTGTGAAGTCATGATTTTACTTTACGCGATCGCCGATGAATTAGAAAAAATCAAAAAATCAGTATTTTCCGGTTAAAGGTAAAAACTTTATCAATGGTATAACTTAAATCAAACATATTTTTGGGTTACTACTACATTATTTAGAAATTAATAAAACAAAGCCGATTACTGCATCAAATCAACTCCAAATTCCCTGATATCATCTATCGCCAAAATCGTAAGAATTCAGAAATCAGAATATAGCGTTTCTTAATTGATTCCTCTACAGATATATCTGTGATCAATCTTTAGACTTCTGAATTCCTACCCAAAATATTTTCAGAACCTTAATAAAACACTTGACAGGAAAAGAGCCATGCCTCAAAAACGCCAGCTAGTCAAGGCAACGAAAAAAGTCTTTCAACAACTTAGCAAGCAGTTATTCTCTACAATTAAAAGACAACTTGTTTGGCTATTGCGAACCATTTTTATCACTAGAAGAAGGCCAGGTTCTGTCAATGCTGGGTTTGTGTTGCCAACAGTAGTAATGGTATCAATAGTAGTTGTACTACTAACCGCCGCCATTTTATTTCGTTCTTTTGAGCGTTCTAAAAATGCCAGCAACGTCAGGGTCAATGAGGTAGTGATTAAAGCAGCATCACCAGCACTTGATCGGGCAAAATCTAAAGTAGACGAATTATTTAAAGACCCTCGATTACCACGTTCCACCCCCTCAGACTTATCACTGTCTCAAGTTATCAACGACAATATTAACCAATACACCTTTGGTGATGAAACACAGTTAAAGTTGGTTAAGGATGTCAACTCTGATAGCACGATTGATGCAGACGGAGAAACTCTAAAAACAGTTTGGAAATATCCAGTTGATACTGATAATAACGGTAAATTTGATAGCTTCACCATTTATGGTATTTACTTTCGGACTCCTCCTACTACCACTAGTGCTAGTAACCCTACTCCTACCCCTACTAGAGCTAGAAGTCCCCTAGAAGCAAGAACACAACCAATGGACGAAGGAGCGACTACTAATAAATGCATAAGTAATGTTCTTACCAGTGCAGACTTAGTAGGTAGTCAAGGCTGGTATAAAGTAGGCAGTAAGCTGAAAAGAAGTATTTTTGTTTATACCGCCAGCATACCCATCACAGACATAACAACACCGGGACTTGATAATACTAAGTACGAAAAATTCACGGGTAATAAAGGTTTTGCGGCTTTAGAATATCAGCAAGATAGAGAACGGATTCCACTGAGTAATAATGCAGTTGTATATGATGACGATTTAGAAATTGCACCTGGGGCTGGTTTAAAACTGAATGGACGCGTCTTTACTAACGGTAATTTGCTCACAAAAAGACCCGGTAGTAACGAGGTAAGATTTTATTTAGTCAGCAGCCCCAAATCTTGCTATTTCACAGAAGAAAATAACAAAATTGTTGTAGCTGGTAACGTGATCAATAGCCGTGTTGATGAAGCTGCTTCAGGTAGTGGTGTAAAAGCAGATCTATACAACCAAAGTTACGATGCTAATACTATCACCGATAGTATCCTTAAGGAAGGAGACATTAACAACACAAATAAAACTGTACCCGCAACTACTTATGGAAGTATAGCAGCTTACAATGATGAAGCTTACGCTAGAAGAATTGACCGCTTAGTAGCAGCAACTAATAGTGCTTATTCAAATGAAACAGACTTGCCAGATGACGTTCAGGATGACATTAGCCGTACTGTAGCCGCTGATTCTAGCTTAGATCGTGCCGCAGTGCGTGAAGAGAAGCTCAGAATTTATTTCCGCAAGCGAACACGGCGCGTTCCTTTTGCAGAAATTCCATTTGTCCTAAATCCTACTGATGACTATGGAATTAAATATGGAACTTTAGACTATAAAACAAATAGTCCTCTACTTAGAGAAAATAAAAATGCTCTCCGACCAGTTCCTGAATGGGTTTTTCCCTTTGACCCAGCCAATGGTACAACTGCGACTGGTTATGCCGAGATTGGAGTTTATGAGAGCAGTACTGCTAATAAAATATACCTTACAGCTACAGACCCAGCAGAACAGGTAAAAGCTGGAAAAGAAAACAAAATAGGCGATCGCGTTTTAGTTGGCAATAATATGCCGCAATTGTGGTACGACTCAACTAAACAAGTATTTGTTAGTTCACCAGATCAAGGACAGACGATTTCCGGCAAGGAATGGGATGTTAAACAAAATGGCTCCACCAATACTACTGTTGCACGCAAGCGCTACTCCCAAGCCTACCAACTAGACAACCTAGGAATTACAGATCGGGACGACTTCTGGGAAAAGTCAGCGGCTCAAAAACCCGCCAGTTCTGTTGATGTCATCGGGGGTATGCGAGTGATCACAGGTGCCGGAATTTACTTACCTGATGATTACAATATCAGTACAAAGGCTTTTACTAGCACACAAACAGTTGTCTGGCCGGATAGTCTGCCTATAGGAGTTACTACTAAAGCTCAAGGCTTACCTGATGCCAATACACCTTATCTGCGAATGCGGGCTACGGCAGTTTATCACTACCAAGACAACCCTTACGATCCTAAGACTCCAAGCACTTATCAAACTCCCATCGCCTGTGTTAGCAGTTTCTACGACCCGACCAACAGCACGACAGCGATGAACCAATCGGGTTTGCCAGATGTTAGCTTAAGAAATGCCACACCTATATATGAGAGAGTTTTAACAGGACTAGCCACAGTTAGTGCTACTACTGGTAAATCAAATAATGGTGTTGTCTATCCAAAGCCACCTACAGCGATTTCAGACTATGATGCGATACTGCAATACCAAAAAGGACTGACATATCCTAATGGTCGCTTGGTCAATGAACCATTGAAGAATGCGTTGGATAAAATTGCAGCTAGTAAGTCTCTCACTCTTTCAGAGCAATCAGCAGTTGATTCCGCTATGTGCGCTTTGAAAATATTAGAGAATAGTGCCGATTTTAGTCCTACAGATAGTGCTATTCCTCATGGTGCAATCATGGAAACGGCTTTTCTTGATGCTAGGCAAATTAAAGCGATAGATAAGCCTATTTCTGGAAGTGAAAAAACTTATAATTTAGATATTGAACTGCGTCAACCGTTAGAAATTCGTGCCACTGTTTTAGATTTAGACTTGTTGCGGAGAAAATCAAGGACTGACGGAGAATTTCTATTTCCAAACAGTGGAATTATTTATGCCACCCGTGATGATGCACTAGCAGATCGAAGCAATTTAACCAGTAAAGATGTCAGTGCTACCGACTTCAAGCTAGACCCAACTCGCCGTCCCAACGGCATCATGTTGATTAATGGTAGTAACCTCAGCCGTAAAGATACCTACGAAGTGAAAGAAAAGGGTCTTATCTTAGCGTCTAACTTACCAGTTTACATTCAAGGAGATTTTAATCTCCACGGCACGCATGGAGAGTTCCTAGACGACGACGTGAAATGGGGTATTGACTTCTATAAACGTAAAACCCTTAATACTAACTTTGCTTGTCGTAAGGATCAATTTACTGGCTGTGACGTTGGTGAAAGCTGGCGACCAGCATCAGTAATTGCTGATGCGATTACGATTCTGTCTAGTAATTTCCGATTAGGTTACCGTCAAGATGGTGACTACGACCTGAGAGACAATTATGGTAATAATGCTCTAGGTTATGACTTTAATGGAGATGGCAGTATCAATTCAGCAACAACAGTATCACTAAATGAACAAAATCTTAGGTTTGACCTCGATGGTAATGGCACTATAGATAGTGCCACGAACGTATCAACTACAGAGGATAAAATCACTGCAACTGTGGCTGCTAGGTTAAACGGATTCTGGGATAACAACTTCGTCACCAGCCGTCAATTTGACGATAGTAAATACTCCAGTAGGATTGATACCGATACTACTAAAAATCCACAAGGTAGCTCTTACTTCAACAATTTTGTTACCCCGATTCAGCGGCGCATCGCATTTTCTGAATACGTCATGGAAATCTGCCCGAAGCTGATAGTAACAGCTTGCAAACCTGATGATTGGGTAGTTGGATATGATCTGGATGGAAATGGAACGTTTAGTACAGACGAGAAAAGTATTAAGGCAAATCAGTTACTTAAAAAGTTGGCTGATGCTAGCATCACTTCCATACAGACAAACAAGATATTGGCAGGTACTACAGCTACAGCACCCACAGATTCTGGCGATACAGCAATCCAGCGTTACCCAAGACGAGTGGCATTTTTGAGATACGGAAACAGTCTGAAAGTGACGAAAAAAGTTTTTGGTACTGATACCGATCTAAATGCATCTCCAACAACTAACGCCTTAGTACTAGACTCGGATAACACTCCTGTTCCTCTCGGAATATTCGACCAAGACAACGATCCTGCTACCACTAGTGATATCACAGTTAGGTATTTTCCCTTCACCAATACACTCACTATCAATAATATTCCCTACAGTAAATACGAGACAACTGCTCCACCAGTTCCTCCTGCCCTTCCAGCTAACCCTGCACCTAACCGACCACGTACACAAAGTAACGCTTTGTGGTTTGGAACAAAGAATGGCAGCTCACTATACTCTCATTTTCGGTATCCTCTGCGATTTGACAATACCCTAACCGGAACTAGAACGACAGAGCAACCGCTATTAGTGCCAGTATTGCAAATTCAGTATCCGTCTAACACGGAAGCAAAAAATAGTATCAGTGCTGAAGGAGATGGAACGTCATTAAACTGGATGCAACGCGCCGTAACAACAAAGACTAATCTAGTTTTTGCTCAAGGCAATACTCCAGAACGTCCACCAATTACTGGTTATAGTGGTGAATCTAATGGGGGTTTAGAAAACTTTGTGCGTTACTTAGAAACCTGGGACTTAGAGCCTGGTACAAACGCTGATGCTGCTAACACTCTCATCCAACACGAAGCTTCTGGTTCTTTCATTCAGTTTAAACGTAGCAGCTATGCTACCGCTCCTTGGCAAACTCTGATTGTTCCTGCAGCAGCGTCAGGGATTTTTAACTACCGACAAGAATATGCACAAACCACTACAAACTCAGCCGATACACCTTTCTACGCTGCTCCTGACCGCGCTTGGGGCTATGATGTCGCCTTGCTGACCCAATTACCAGACTTGTTCTCTCAACGCTTCACTGCACCAACCACCAACGCTCCAAATGAGTTTTATCGAGAAGTGGGTCGAGATGACAATTGGGTGAAAACTCTGCTATGTGCTGCTCAAACAGATACTAAGGGCTACGAAGCAGCTAACTCTAAGTATGGCACTGGCTACAAATATGCTGTTAGCTCAGACCAACGCCCCGCCACATGTCCTTAATTTAACAGTGTTGCAAGATCCCCGACTTCTCGAAGAAGTCAGGGATCTAATCTTCATTAATAAACCAGTGTGTTTTGATTGCTGAGATTATGATTCACCAAAAACATCTGCCAACAACCCAATCAAGTCAATCAGGTTTTACCATCATTGAGTCTTTGGTAGCAATTTTAGTTACTGCTGCGTTGCTGGCGGCGATCGCCCCTGTGATTGTCTTGTCTGTAGCAACGCGAGTGCAAGCAAAGCGCATCGAAACAGCAACAGATGCTGCTAAAAGCTACACTGATGGTGTACGTAGTGGAATAATAACTGCTCCACCTACCACCACACTTTCTGGAACTACTTATACTCCAAATAATTACTCTGCACCTTCTTTAGGAACTTTAACCTGTAGCGCCAACAGTTACTGCTCATTACCCTCAGCTGATTTGTATTGCATAGATGTTGATGGTGGTGGCTGTACTTCTAGCAGCGCCAGAGATTTTGTTATTCAAGCTTTTCGCTATAACCAAGTTTCCACAGCTACTGCTGATAAGGGCTATCAGTTGGGGGTACGTGTTTACAGGGCGAGTGGCTTTAGCAGTGATGGAGGGAACTTAAAAAAAGCACCTGATAAACAACCTACATTCACTGGGGGAGCAGGCGATCGCAAAGCCCCGTTAGTGGAAATGACCACAGAAATAACCGACGGAGTAGTATTTAGTGATTTCTGCGATCGGCTTAAACAGCCTGTTCCTAGCCCTGCTCCCACCCCTGCACCTCAATCTCAATGCTAAACATCCACAACTTTTAGGAGAGAACATAGCATCATGAGACAGCTTAAATGGCTTTCAAAGAATCAGTTAAAACGCTCTAGAACGAAACAAAAAATAGCAGGCTTCACTCTCATCGAGTTGCTTGTAGCTATGATTATAGCTGCCCTAATAATCACACCTTTGCTAGGATTCATGATCAATATTCTTGATAATGACCGCAAAGAGCAGGCTAAGACAAATACCGACCAAGAAATCAAAGCAGCACTTGATTATATTGCCAGAGACTTGCAACAGTCAGTTTATATTTATGATGCTGACGGTATAGCTGCTATTAGAAGTCAACTACCTAAAGCCTCGTCTGCTGATGAAAAGAAAAAGTTTTTCCCTGTTCTTGTATTCTGGAAGCGTCAGTATATTTCAGGTGGGCTGACTGTTGGTACTGAAACTGATGATACCTTTGTCTACTCTTTAGTTGCCTATTACATAATTAAAGATGATGACTCTACATGGTCTAAAGCTGCTCGGATTGGTAGATTTCAAATTAGTAACGGTTATGGCAGCAGTGATACTGCTATCAACAACACTCGAGATGTAGGTTTCCAGTTATTTAATCTACAAGATGAAGGCACTCTTAAGACTAAGATGAATAACTGGACAAAGAAAAGCGGTGAAACTTACACACAAGACATTCTACCTCTAGTTGATTATATTGATCAAAGCACCACAGATACTACAGCAAATCCAGCACCAACTTGCTCTACTGGTCAGATAGTACCGCAATTCACTGGAAGCGGAGATCAGGTAGCAACAGATAATGTGAAAACACGTGGTTTTTATGTTTGTGTAGACTCAACAAACACTGTTGCACAGGTTTACTTACGTGGTAATGCTTTCGCTCGTCTTCAAAATACAAACCTGAATTTTGATAAAGATAATGAAAGTAAAAAAATTTATTACCCTGAAGCCAACATAAGAGTACAAGGACTAGGATTCTTATTTACCAAATAACTAAATATGTATAAATAAATCTAGATTCAAATATAAGTAAGGGTTTGCCAATAAAAATAAATCTTGAGAGTAGTAATTTGTCATTAGTTATTTGTTAAGTTTTCAGGCATATTTAAGCTTTTTAATATGCTTAGATTTATTCTCGCTGACTTACTTACTATCCCTACAAAAATCTTATCTGATTTTTGAGATTATGCGTAGGGTGGGCAATGCCCACCATATCAGTATTTTGGTGGGCAATACCCATCCTATACTACTAGACTAATGAAGGAAAATCTATTTTATGTATAGCTCAGAATTAGTAAAAAAATCCAATCAAATGCCTATAAAGATATTAGCTACACAGTTGAAAAAGTCTTGTTATTTTTATCAAAATAATGTTGGATTTACCTTACTTGAGATGTTGGTAGTGGTGTTGATGATTGGAGTACTGTCAGCAATTGCTGCTCCTAGTTGGGTGAGTTTTACCAATAAACAACAACTAAATAAAGCCAATGATATTGTCTTGTCAGCAATACAAGAAGCTCAACGCGAAGCAAAAAAGCGAAAATTTGGTTACAGTATTAGCTTTAGAACTGACAATAATATTCCCCAAATTGCAGTCCATCCCAAAGATACTGCTCCCGATAGTTTCTGGCGTAATTTGGGTGATGAAGTAGGAATCAAAGCAGGAAAAATAGTGCTTGGTACAAACCTCACTGATAGAAATACAACTACCGCTAGTAGTTCTGTAATCTATGCTGCGGCTTTTAACACTACCACTCCACAAACAATTACCTTTGACTACACCGGCGCTTTGGATTTAACAATTAAAACCAAGACTGACGGTTTAACATCAGTGCAAAATACCAAGATTGGCACTAAAGGCTTAATTGTCGCGGTGGCTGTAGCTAAATCTGGGTTTCCTACTCAAGCTACAAATGAGAGGCGGTGCGTAATTATGAAAACTTTATTAGGCTCAGTAAAAATAGGGAAAAGTGCTACTGAATGTCAATAAAAATTTACTTTTTGGAAACTCTCTAAAAAATTCAGTAAATAAACTGTAACCATAAACCACATCTGAAGTTGAGAATTGAGTTGTCAGGTGAGTTTATTCTGTCGGGTGTGATGACAATATACCTTGATTTTACTGTTGCTATCCCAACTTATAATGGTGCAAGTCGATTGCCTGAGTTATTGACACGACTGCAAAATCAATTAGGCACTGAACACTTTAGTTGGGAAATTATTGTTGTAGACAATAATAGTAAAGACAATACAGCAAAAGTTGTTCAAAGTTATCAAAAAAATTGGCAATGTCCTTACCCTTTAAAATATTGCTTTGAACGAAAACAGGGAGCTGCATACGCCAGACAATTAGCAGTAGAAGAAGCCAAAGGTAAATTTATTGGTTTTCTGGATGATGATAACTTTCCAGAATTAAACTGGGTAGCAGCAGCTTATGATTTTGGTCAAAAGTATCCAAAGGCGGGAGCTTATGGTAGCCAGAATCATCCTGAATGGGAAGTTGAACCACCGGAAAACTTTCAGCGTATTGCACCATTTTTAGCAATTACAGAGCGGGGTAATTTACCTTTGCGGTATGAAGCTAACAAAAAATTATTACCTCCTGCTGCTGGACTTGTTGTCCGTAGAGAAGCTTGGCTAGAAAGTGTACCCAGTCATTCTATTTTGACTGGTAGAGTTACGGGAAATATGCTGACTAGTGAAGACTTAGAAACGTTATCATACATCCAACAAAAAGGGTGGGAAATTTGGTATAACCCAGAGATGGAAATATATCATCGAATACCAAAATGGCGGTTACACAAAGATTATTTAATTCCATTTTTTCAAGGTATTGGACTGAGCCGTTATGTAACCCGCATGTTAAATGTAAAATCTTGGGCAAAACCAGCTGCTTTTTTGCTTTATATGATAAATGATTTACGTAAAATTATCTTGCATCTATTGAGATATCGTTTACAGGTTAAAACTGATTTGGTTGCGGCGTGTGAAATGCAACTATTTGTTAGTAGTTTAATTAGCCCTTTCTATCTTTGGAGAAATGGCTACTTTGATAAGGGGTTGTGAGCAATACAGTCGAGGGCGGGGAAACCCATCTGTGTCAACTTAACGCGAAACCCATAGCCCGCCTCAGAATGAATTCTGAGTCTCATAGCAAAAGTCATCTCAAGATGACTCAAAATTCTCACAAATCCTGAGTCTACTTCAGTAGACTTTAGCTATTAGCCCTGAGCGGAGTCGAAGGGCGGGTGAGGAAGCCCGCAGTGAAGCTATTTCTAGCTTAAGTTGACACCAATGGGGGAAACCCCGCCTCTACGGGGTTGACGATTTTAAATCGTAACCTGTAATATGGTGGGCTGAAATTTTCTTTTATAGATGTCCTCTAATTTCATAAAGAATAACTTGGTGTATTTTCTATTAATAGCTAATATTAGAAATGTTTTTAAAACCTCCTCTAGCAAAGGATTTACGCTGCTAGAAATATTAGTAGTTGTTTTATTAATTGGCATATTAGCGGCAATAGTTGTACCCAGTTGGCTGGCTTTTGTGAATATTCGCTATCTTAATGTCGCTCAAGGTGAAGTTTATCTCGCTATACGCCAGGCTCAAAGCCAAGCTATCAAGCAAAAACTGACTTGGCAAGCTAGCTTTCGTGAAAAAAATGGTGTTGTGCAATGGACAGTTCATCAAGCAGAAACGGAAAAATTTATTCCTGATGCTGTGAAAAATAATGACAAACTATGGCAAAATTTCGACCCTAATGTGCAAATTTATCAGGATAGAAACCAAAAAGGTAATTCAGAGACAACTTTACAAAAAGAAAATTCTCAGCAAGCGTGGCGAGTTATGTTTAATTACCACGGTTGTCCTGTCTACGAAATTGGAGATGAATGTACAAAAACTTCACTCAGAACATTAGGACAAATTACTCTCTACAGTCCAAAGGTTAATGAAGTTAAGCGTTGCATCTATGTCTCTACACTTCTAGGCGCAATGCGAACGGGTAAAGAGCATACTAGAGCGAATGACAAAGGTAAGTATTGCTATTAATATATTTTTGACTAATTTTCATAAGGTATTTCGTGCTGAAATTATCAGAAAGCTCAAGACAGCACCTGATTATTTTTACTCGCTATCCAGAGCCAGGAAAGACAAAAACTAGGCTGATACCTGCTTTGGGTAATGTTGGTGCTGCTGATCTGCAACGGCAGATGACAGAGTATACAATTTCTAAGGTTAAAGAATTGCAAAAAAAAACTTCGCTAACAGTGGAAGTACGGTTTGCTGGTGGTAATTTACAGTTAATGCAAGATTGGCTAGGGTTAAATTTAGTTTACCATTCTCAAGGTGAAGGGGATTTAGGGGAAAAGTTGGTGCGATCGCTCTTTGATGCTTTTCAATCTGGTGCCCAACAAGTGGTGATCATTGGGACTGATTGTCCTGGGGTGAATTCCCAGGTTATCGCAACCGCATTTGAGCAGATGCAAACTTTTGAACTTGTTATGGGTCCGGCGATCGATGGTGGCTATTATTTGATTGGTTTACGCCACTTAGTCCCGGAATTATTCGCTAACATCGACTGGGGCACTTCTCAAGTATTGCAACAAACTATGGACATTGCCCAAAAACTTAATTTATCACATGTCTACTTGCCTACTTTAGCTGATGTTGACCGTCCAGAGGATTTGCCAATTTGGGAACAAGTCTTTCGGTGAGGGAGTGAAGGGAAGGGTGAGGAGTCAGGAGTCAAGGGTCAGGAGTTATTCCCCAATCCCCTGAAGAAAAAACAGTATAGTAGAAGACCAAGAATTTTCTGAGGACACCCTTAGTTACAGATGCTACCGTGGTGGTGTTTAAAACTAAAAGTAGATATTCGCTAGTATTGCATCTGTCTTTTGTTGAGATACAACAGGTAAGAGCATGGGAACAATATTCAAGTAACTTTGAATAGGACAATCACTCTTGTTTACCACACGACCGAAAAATTATGGTTAATCGTTTTGCTTCGTTGAATACTGCGCTCACGCTGAAGGTGGTGGGTGTAATCCTAATTTTGTCCTTTTTGCTAGACTTTCTGATTCTGTTGTCACCCTTCCAGCCAACTGATCGGTTATGGCAAATCAACTTAGCAACGGCGCTAGTTGATCGGGGAATTGTACCTATGGTGGGTTTAGGAATCCTGTTTGCTGCATATTGGATTGGTAATGCTGGTGATGGCGATCGCTCAAAAGGTGTAGATTTAAGATTGCCAGCCCTAATCATAGCAAGCATTTTAGGGTTGATTTTCTTGGTAATTTTTCCTGTACATTATCTCAATGTTGATCAAGTTAGCACTAAAAAAATCGCTGAAATCAACAAGAGTGCGGAGCAGGAAGAAGCTCAATTGAACAATCAACTAGCACAATTCCAAGCTCAAATAAACAATCCACAGGGAAAAGCTCAAATAGAACAGGTACGAAACCAAGCTAAAGCTCAGTTTGCGGACTTGCTCAAAGATGAGCAGAAGTATAAGCAAGCACTTGAAAATCCTCAAGTGCCCAAAGAACAAAAGGAATTGCTGAAAAAGTTTAAAGCAAATCCCCAAGAGCTTGATAAATTTATCGCACAACAAACAGATCCTCAAGGACTCGCGGGTCAAAGACGGACTCAAATTCGTCAGCGTCAAGAAGAAGCTGTTAAACAAACTACAGACAGTGCTGGTAAGTCGAAATTGCGGATTTGTCTGAGCAGTTTTTTACTATCGATTGGCTACATTATCATCGGTTGGACAGGATTAAAAGGTATGGGTGCTTTACAAGGTGGTGGACGTAAAGCTACTGCGCGCTAGTCAAACTAAAGTATGAAGTATGAAGTATGAAGTATGAAATTACTTGACCGATCAAAGGATAAAAGATCGCCACTGGTTTCGCTTGGAGACAAGTTAGAAATTGGGCTGGCTTTCATCTGAACTTTTTAAGAAACTGAATTTTTCGCTCATTAAGGGCGAAAGCGCGTAGCGGGAAGAAGTCCGGCATGTACCAAGTTCTTACTTCATTCTTCATTCTTTGTCCTTGAAACTACTACAGATATAAAAATACTTTGAATAAGAGTTGAGTAATGTTTTCAATTTACATACTGACATATAACGAAGAACTAGATATTGCTGCTTGTATAGAATCAGCGAGGCTATCAGATGATATTATCGTTGTGGATTCATGTAGTAGCGATCGCACTGTAGAAATCGCTAGTCGCTATCCCATCCGTGTTGTGCAACACCCCTTTGAAAGCCACGGACTGCAACGCACTTGGATGTTAGAATCTATTTCTCCCAAGCATGAATGGGTTTACATTTTAGAAGCCGATGAACGCATGACGCCAGAACTGTTTGCGGAATGCGAAACGGTAATTCAGAATCCAGATTACATAGGCTATTATGTCGCTGAACGCGTCATGTTTATGAATAGTTGGATTCGCCATAGCACCCAATATCCCCGTTACCAAATGCGCCTTTTTCAGCATGGTAAAGTTTGGTTTACAGATTATGGTCATACTGAACGGGAAGTTTGTCATGGTGCAACTAGCTTTTTAAAGGAAACTTATCCTCATTACACTAGTGGTAAGGGATTGAATCGTTGGATTGACAAGCATAATCGGTATTCTACAGATGAAGCCAAAGAAACCCTTAACCAAATCGAACGAGGAAGTGTAAACTGGCGAGATTTATTTTTTGGTAAGTCAGAAGTTGAAAGACGGCGCGCCCTGAAAGATTTGTCTTTGCGTTTACCTGCTAGACCCCTGCTACGCTTTTTGTATATGTATTTTTTATTAGGCGGTTGCTTAGACGGACGTGCTGGTTTAGCTTGGTGTACATTGCAGGCGTTCTATGAATACTTGATTTTGCTCAAAGTATGGGAACTGAAGCATCTACCCACACCTAGTCTAGATACAAAGGCACTTGTTAGCGAAAATACACAGCACGAAATTAGACAGGCTGATCCGGCTTAAATCAGTGAACAGTGATTACGGTACAAGCGAGGGCGGGAAGACCCCGCCCCTACTGAGTTGTCTCATAAGTTAATATTTTGTATATAAATTTCTCATAAAAGTCGCTCTTGCTCATCCCAAGGGCGATCGCAACTTATCTTGAATCTGCTGAGGAATGCAATCAACAGCATTAGCAGCTTTTGATATAGGATTAGTATTTGGTTTCTGAAATACACGTAGGGGAGCCACCCTCGTGCGCAGTGAGCGTAGCCACACGTGCGTCTGAAGCACCGGGTGGACTGCCGAATCCGGAGGAGTTTCCCGCGTTGAGAGGAGTGGCGTTGGGCAATGCCCACCGTATCATGGTTTTGGTGGGCATTGCCCACCCTACAAATACTGAGATTTTTTCAATAATCAAATCGGATTCCTATAGTGCGCGGTAACATTAAAAGTAAGTCAGAAATTTGCAACAATCATTTACAATTTTGATGAAGAAAAGTAACATCCTTTGAGATTAACCAGGATGATGGCTGGTTGGTATAAGACTATTGGTTTATCCCATAAAGTATCATGGGCTGCGAGATCCCCGACTTCTACCCTGCGGGAAGCCACCCTACGGGTGTCTATAAGAAGTCGGGGATCTAAACAACACTGTTTTTGCAGCAGTAACCGAAGGGCAAATTAGCTGACTTTTTGGTGATCTTAAGAGATATAAATAAGCTAACCGAACCATATGAGTTGGGATCTTCTGCCTAAATTCTGTCTTCGCAGTTTGACCAATAATTCCTTGATGGTACAGAGCAAGCAGATTTATGTATGGGGTCAATCCAAAATCCAAAACTTGTACTGAGCTTGTCGAAGTATCCAAAATCCAAAATTGTTTGACGCATCTGCTGGTTATGAATACCAATCACAAAAGTTCTATTAACTTCAACAAGGAGAATAAGGGCTTGGTAATCAATCGCCTAAAACAGGACTTAAAAAATGACCTGATTGCTGGGTTGCTGGTGTTGATTCCGCTAGCAACTACGATCTGGCTGACGATTACCATTGCCATCTGGGTAATCAATTTTCTCACTAAAATTCCCAAACAGTTAAATCCCTTTGAAGGACTGCATCCTGCACTAGTAAATATACTGAATTTATTAGTAGGACTAGCAGTACCACTACTGATTATTTTGTCGATTGGTTTGATGGCTCGGAATATTGCTGGTCGATGGTTACTAGATTTTGGTGAACGCTTATTACAAGCAATTCCGTTAGCGGGACAGGTATACAAAACCCTCAAGCAACTTTTAGAAACGCTACTGAAAGATTCCAATGGCAAATTCCGCCGTGTAATTTTAGTTGAGTATCCTAGACAAGGAATTTGGGCGATCGCTTTTGTCACAGGTGCGATTAGTACTGAAATTCAAACCCAGATGTCTCGTCCGATGTTGAGTGTTTTCATTCCCACAACCCCTAATCCTACGACTGGATGGTATGCCATAGTTCCGGAAGACGAGGTGGTAAATCTGTCAATGCCAATAGAAGATGCTTTTAAGATAGTTGTCTCTGGTGGCATTGTCTCTCCCAATACACTGCTACCAAACATAGTTATTCCCAAAGAGTCCACAATAGAAGTGCAACACCAAGAAATCACATCGCCAGTTATCCCCGCCGAAGAAACTTAAAATCAATCAGGCAAAGTTGCAAGCAATATGGATAATATGATTGTCTGACTACGCAAAAATCTATTGACTTCTAATTACATTCTTCTTGTTTAGTCAATTCTCTAACATTCACAATAACTTTTATGCAAGACCGGAAGCCCCAACAAATTGCTCGCGAACTGGCGCTTTTAAGCCTCAGTCAGTTACCAGTCAACCCTAAAAAACTGACAGAAGAACAATTACCCAAGCTAGTACTAGCAGCAGTACGCACTCTGAGGTCGGAAGTACAAGATACTTTAGACACCGCTGCTGGTGAACTACAACGCAGCCAGGATCGTGTCTTAAGTAGCCAAACTCGCGCTTCAGACATCAATGCTGCCAGAACAATGCTTACAGAGGCGATCGCCTACACTCAAATAGCCATCAATCAACTGGGTGCAGCAGTTGAGTTCCCAGAATTAATTCAGCTAGCAAATCAAGACAAGATAGTTAGCAAATATGCCATCAGCATTGTCAGAATAGTTAGCGACGAGCGCATTATCATCGATGAACAAATTTCCTCTGCTTTGGTAGACTGGCAAGTCACTCGCCTGGCTCAAATCGACCGAGATATTTTGCGAATTGCTGTCGCAGAAATGCTATTTTTAAACCTGCCAGATAGCGTGGCCATCAACGAAGCTGTAGAACTAGCCAAACGCTACAGTGGAGATGAAGGACATCGGTTTATTAATGGTGTTCTGCGCCGATTCACGGAGCAAAAAAAGACTGCATAGTTTTGGGCATGGGGGCATTGGGCATTGGGAATAGAGAAAAGTAACTCTTGACTGTTCGACTACGCTCACCGTCCACTTTTGACCCTTGACTTTTTATCAATGACAATACTCACTAGTTAACTTTAATTTGCGCCGACGTACTTAATTCATAGTCACATAACAACTAATATCGCTAGCTGCAATGGTTTTTAATTGGTTCCGTCGTCAACATAACGATTCTGCTGAAACTCCCTCCGAACAGAAACAGGGAGAAACGCCTCCTGCACAAGCACCCCAACCACAGCCAACGGAAACGTCAACACCAGAAACAGCGGCAGATTTGCTGGCGTTTGCGAAAGCCGCTTACAAAAATATCCAGCAAAAACAGCAATCTCAGGTAGAGGAAACTCCACTGGAGATTGCTGATGAGTCAGCGCCAGCAGTGGAACCGGAAGCCGTAGAAACAGTTAGTGCAGAAATTGAACCTGTGCCATCGGCGATATTAGCTAAAACGAATCAAGTTGCAGAACCGGATGCAACTGTTGCCCAAATAACCACTGAGGAGCCTGTAGAAGTTGCAGAAATTGTACAATCCCCAGAATTAGACGTAATTGTTAACCCCATAACTACTGAGGAAGCATCTGGTGTAGATTTGGTGGCAGCAATTGAGGCAGTGACTGAAGTTGCTACCCCAGAACCAGAACCTACTGAGTCATTGGATACGCCGGAAGAAACACAACCAACAGCGCCCACCCTATCCTTCCTAGAAAGAGCAGCGGCGGAAAGACAAGCAAAACAAGAAAGACTGATTGCCAATGCGATCGCAGTTCCCGAACCGGAAGTAGTAGCTCCGTTAACTGCTACCACCGTCACACCGGAAATCACAGAGGAAATTCTCGGACTAGACTTTGATGACGGATTTGTGTGGTCAGCAGAAGTCCTAGCAGCTCAAGGTAGACGGCCAGAAGACATATCGATTGAGGAAATTACCTGGCTGAAAAAACTACGACAGGGGTTAGATAAAACCCGTCGTAATATCCTCAACCAACTTAAGGCAATTGTCGGCCAAGGACCACTGAATCAAGCGGCGGTGACGGAAATTGAAGCATTGCTGCTGCAAGCGGATGTGGGTGTCGAGGCCACAGATGCGATTATTAGTTCCCTACAGCAAAAACTGCGGGAAGAAGTGACTGCGCCAGAAGAAGCGATCGCCTATCTCAAACAAATTCTGCGGGATATGCTGGATAATCCAGTGAATAAATCCCCCAAAACTAGCTTTGCTCCAGAAAAAGAAACCTTAAATATATGGTTGATCACTGGGGTGAATGGTGCTGGTAAAACTACGACAATTGGGAAAATCGCTCACCTAGCACAAAAATCTGGCTATAAATGCTTGATTGGTGCAGCAGACACCTTCCGCGCCGCCGCTGTGGAACAGGTGAAAGTTTGGGGCACTAGGAGTGGTGTAGAAGTCATCTCCAATCCTGGTAAAAATACTGACCCAGCAGCCGTGGTGTTTGATGCGATCGCCGCAGCCCAAGCACGAGAAACTGAATTACTCCTAGTAGATACCGCTGGGCGACTGCAAAATAAGAAAAATCTGATGGATGAACTCAGTAAAATCCGCCGAATTATTGACAAAAAAGCTCCAAACGCTAAAGTAGAATCACTATTGGTTCTAGACTCAACTCTAGGTCAAAATGGATTGCGGCAAGCTGAGGTTTTTTCTCAAGCCGCCCAACTTAGTGGCGTGGTATTAACCAAGCTAGATGGCACAGCTAAAGGAGGCGTCGCCCTTGCAGTTGTGCAGCAACTAGGTTTACCAATTCGCTTTATTGGAGCCGGAGAAGGAATTGAAGACCTACGTCCATTTTCCAGCTATGAGTTTGTCGAAGCACTATTAAGTGGCTAGTACAAAAAGGCTGAAGTCTGAAGTCTGAAGTACAGAAGTCTGAAGTCTGTAGACGCGAAGCGGCTTGCCGCAGGCTAGTCTGAAATGAAGCAACCTGTACAATAAGCTTTGCAGCGTTTTGTAATGGGTTATTTATTTGCACCCTGCTGTACTAGGGGACAATTTTTCAGTTAGGTTTTTTGGAGAACTAATATATTTAGGAATTACTGCTCTGGTATTGTCACTGGAATTAAGTACAAACAAAATACTAGAAAAAGTTTCAGCCCTAAAATAATTAGTTAACCGCGAAGGTTTTCTTATGAGTGTTGCACCATTAACTCATAGTTTTTTTCGAGTCTGATTTAAAGTATCTTATGTGTATATTTTTAGGTTTGGGGATAAACAGTCAATCCTTTCATTAACACCTAGAAGCACCCTTAGACCCCTAGTACCTCAGACCCCTCATTTTGAAAGAATTATGGCAATATAACTTAGATTTGTGCTAAAAAAGAGTTTTTTATGCCTAAAGATATATGACTGAGTAATTAAGTTATGAAATGATGAATAGCTTTATCGCTGCCAAAGGCAATTGCTGATTTCTACGGACTGATTTTTGATTAGGAATACATTAGCTTAAATTCCTATATTGAGCAGTAAATCTGATAAGCAAATGCAATACTTATAAAATTTAAGTCTTACGTCTTTATACTCTTGCTAAAGTGATAAACCTTGTCCCAATATGGTTTAGCAATGCAAAAACTCAAAGATTTATCCGTAATTAAAAATTAGCCCACCTGCTTATTTAAAGTGTAATAATAACCGTGCCTGTGTCTCAACTGCCCTCTCAACCCACTGACAGTAATAGTAGTGCTGCGACGGATGTCACTCCAGTTGTGGCACTCAAGGAACTCGTGGCCAGGCTGCATCGGGAACAGAATAAAATTCAAGATTTGCTAAGTTCTTTAGGATTTGCCCTCAGAAGCTTCAATAACTTGAATCAATTTTTGGAGCTGATCCCGCTGATGGCAACAAGAGTTACAGATGCAGATGGTAGTGCTTTATTTCTTTACAAACCTAACGGCCAGGTCAGGTTAGAGCAGTTACACTGGCAAGATAGTCTTCAGCGTAAAAACATCCGTAAAGCCCTAGAAACTGCCACCAGTCAAATCACACTTGTGCCGAATGCTGCGCCTCTAGCAACTACCACAGGAATGCTGGACGATCAAATGCACAGGTATTTGGGGCCAGATGTGCAAATCTTTGGTACGGCTATTTTGGTGAAGCACACCGAGAGAGGATGGCTATATGTCTTAAGCCGCGATCCGGAATATAGCTGGACAGAAACCAGACAAAAATTAGTCCGGTTAGTGGCAGATCAAACAGCAGTAGCGATCGAAAACGATGAATTGGCAGTAGAATTACGCAAAAAAGAACGCCTAGATCAAGAACTAGAAATTGGTGCAGAAATTCAACGCCGTCTCCTACCACGTCAATGTCCCACTATTCCTGGTGCTGTCTTGGCTGCACGCTGTAAACCAGCTAATCGAGTTGGTGGAGACTATTATGATTTTATTCCTACCAATCACAATCAGATTCAGCCACAAACTAAAAGCCTATTAGAACCAGGCCCCTTGGGTTTGGTAATTGGGGATGTCATGGGTAAAGGTGTCCCGGCTGGGTTAATTATGACTATGATGCGGGGAATGCTACGGGGAGAAGTATTACATGGTAATTCTCCGTCGGGAATTCTGCAAAACTTAAATCGAGTTATGTATGCAGATTTGGAAAATTCCCACCGCTTTGTGACGCTATTTTATTCAGAATACGATCCTCATACTCGGATTTTATCTTATAGCAACGCTGCACATAATCCGCCTTTGTGGTGGCACGCAGCTACAAAAACTGTGACTAGATTGGATACTCTAGGAATGCTGATTGGTTTGGATGCCAACAGTCAATATGAAGATGCCCAGGTAAAACTAGAGTCTGGGGATACAATTATTTACTATACAGATGGTTTAACTGATGCAGCTGCGGCTGGGGGCGATCGCTTTGATGAAGAAAATTTTGTCACTTCTTTCAACACAGCTTGTAAATACTGTGATGGTCCAGAGGAGATTGTAGATTATCTGTTTGACCAAGTTGAGCAATTTATTGGTGCTGATAAGCAAAACACCGATGACATGACGCTAGTTGTTTTGCAAATTCAATAATTAACGGGGACTGGGGACTGAGGATGAGGGATGAGGGATTTACAGCTTAATATAAAATCTAGAATTTAAAATCCCAAACCCAAATGGCAACCCTAACTCCTAATTCTAGTTTTAGTTTGACGCTACGTTTGCAGATTCCCAATCGTGTGGGGATGTTGGCATCAGTCACCCAGGCGATCGCTCTGAGTGGTGGTAATCTGGGACAAATTGATTTAATTGAGCAAACTCGCCAACTTTCCATCCGTGATGTAACTGTTGATGCTGCTAGCACTGAACACGCTGAGACGATTGTGCAAGCAGTGAAAGCATTACCAGACATTAAAGTCGTGAATGTCTACGATCGCACTTTTAATTTACATCGCGGCGGCAAAATCAGTATCACTAGCCGAATTCCCCTCAAAAGTGTCTCTGATCTGGCAATGGCTTACACTCCTGGTGTGGGGCGGATTTGTAATGCGATCGCCCAAAATCCTGAGGAAGTTTATAACTTAACTATTAAGAAAAACACAGTAGCGATTGTTACTGATGGTAGTGCGGTTTTAGGATTAGGTAATCTCGGTCCAGAGGCTGCTCTCCCAGTTATGGAAGGGAAAGCGATGCTGTTTAAAGAATTTGCGGGTTTAGATGCTTTCCCTATTTGCTTGGCAACTCAGGATACAGAGGAAATCATCCGTACAGTCAAGTATCTTGCCCCCGTTTTTGGTGGTGTGAATTTAGAAGATATCGCCGCCCCTCGCTGTTTTGAGATTGAACGGCGACTGCGTCAAGAATTAGATATCCCGGTTTTTCATGATGACCAACATGGTACAGCGATCGTCACCTTGGCTGCATTGTTTAACGCCTTGAAATTGGTGAATAAATCAATTGCAGAAATCCGCATTGTGATTAACGGTGCTGGGGCTGCGGGGATAGCGATCGCCCGATTGCTCAAAAAAGCTGGGGCAGAAAACATCTGGATTTGCGATTCTAAAGGTATTATCTCTACTAGTCGTACCGACCTCACAGCAGAAAAGCAGGAATTTGCAGTTAAAGCCCAAGGAACCCTAGCAGGTGCATTACAAGGGGCAGATGTATTTCTCGGAGTTAGCGCCCCAGGAGTATTAACACCCGAAATGGTGCAATCAATGGCGAAAGATTCAATTGTGTTTGCAATGGCTAATCCTATCCCAGAAATTCAACCAGAATTAATCACTAAAGATGTGGCTGTGATTGCGACTGGGCGGAGTGACTACCCGAATCAAATTAATAATGTCCTGGCTTTTCCCGGAGTGTTTCGTGGTGCTTTAGATTGCCGGGCACAGGCAATTACCACCACAATGTATTTAGAAGCAGCCAGTGCGATCGCCTCTTTAGTCAAGCCGTCGGATCTAAATCGGGAACATATTATTCCTTCAGTCTTTGATGAGCGAGTAGTTACAGCAGTTGCTGCAGCTGTGCAACGCGCCGCCCGTGAAGAAGGGATTGCACAGAGTTAAGTCGATGGGCACAGTGAAAAAGCTCTTGTGTAGGAAGCAGGGGAACAGGGGCGAAAACCACCCACTTTCTTGAGTTGCTCTCAACTCTTGTAAGAAAAGGAGCAGGGGTGCTTTCGCCCACAATTCTACTCGATTTGTATCTTTCCCCCTGCTCCCATTCGGCTACGCTCACGGCAAGCCTGCCTTCTGCCTCTGATCAAGGTGTATTGCACTCGACTGAAAACTGCTATGTTCCGGAGTGGCTTTTATTAGGACTCAACTTTCACTCCTCGCCAGAAAGCGACATAGCCTTCAATATTCTTGGCTTTCTCCTTAGTGCTGGGATAGTACCAAGCAGCGTCCTTGTTGACCTGCCCATCGACTTCGATACTATAGTAACTAGCCTCTCCCTTCCAAGGGCAAGTAGTGTGAGTGTTACTTTCCTGAAAATATTGCTTGTTAATAGCATCAGATGGAAAGTAATGATTGCCTTCCACTACTACAGTATTTTCGCTCTCGGCTAAAATAGCTCCATTCCAAATTGCTTTTGCCATAAGTGGTTTTACGAATAAACTGTACACATAACATTTTGACACTATTAACTTACTCGTAGTGACGTTATGATAACTGTGACACTGGCTGCTGTTGCGACTGCGATCGCTACTACACTTTCGACTAAAGCTTTGGAGAAAACAGGCGAAAACATTGGTGATGCTTTATGGAAGTTAATAGACAAACTCCGCCAAAAGAACAAATCGCCATTACTCACCAGTGCTGTTGAGGGAAATGAACCGCAGCGATTAGATTATGGTCAAGCAGTGTTGGAACTTCAAGCAGCAGCAGCACAAGACCCAGAAATTGCTCAAGCTGTTGTGGAAGTAGAAGCAGCAGTTAATAACGAGCAGTCTGAGATTGCTAAGGAAATTAAAACTAAAGCAGCAGAAATCCAGTCTCAGCCATCAGTTATCAACAACTTTGCAAAGTTAGCAGAGGAGATAAAAGCAGAGAAAGGTGCAATGGTTGCTCAACAAATCAACATTGAGCAACAGAGCAATACCTACAACTGACTACAGCCGTCTCAAGGGGAGGATGGGACAAAGTTAACTCCCGATGACTGGCGTGAAGTTTGCACCGCAATGCTGACAGAACGGCGAAAGCTGACTACAAATCCTTTGACATCAACTGAAGGAGTCGCCCTGCAAGTTGATGATGTTTACGTGCCACTGGGATTAATTGAGCGCAAAAAACAATCCAAGCGTCAGGGTGATGTTTCTCCAGAACAGGGTTCAGAACTTTATAAGGAGACAGAAATCACCAAAACATTTCAGCATGATGCTTTTCTTGAACAAGTTCTTAAACAGAAGAACACCCCTAAAAGTCAAGGTAAGCGAATTGCGATTATTGGCGAACCAGGAGCAGGAAAAACAACACTGTTACAGCAGATTGCTGATTGGGTATCTCGTGAGATTCCCCAGTCGATTGTGATTTGGGTATCTTTAGCAAATTTGCGAGGTCAGGAACTAAAATCTTATCTATTCGAGAGTTGGTTGACTCAGGTTGCTGAGAAAACAGGTAAAGCTGAAGCTACCAAACAATTAAAGGATAATTTTGTTGCTCAGTTTAATCAAAATAATCTGTGGCTGTTGCTAGATGGGTTAGATGAAATGTCCGCATCTTCAGGTAATCCTCTAACAGAAATTGCCCGACAACTCCGTGAAGCAAGATTAATTTCTCAAGCGCGAATTGTGCTAACTTGTCGGGTTAATCTGTGGGATGGCAGCATTAATGCACTTGATGATTTTGATATTTATCGCACTTTAGATTTTTCTTATCCAGAACAGGTAGAGAGATTTATTCACAAATGGTTCGCTGCTATTCCTGAAACTGGAAAGCAGTTATGCACTGCGTTGAAAGAACCGGGTAAAGAACGGATTCAAGATCTAGTGAAAAATCCTCTGCGGTTAACGCTGCTGTGCTTGAATTGGCAATCAAGAGGAGGTAAATTACCTGATACTCAAGCGGGACTCTATCAGCAATTTGTTGATGACTTCTACAAGTGGAAACAAGAGGAATTTGCTACAACATCTGAACAGCGTCAGCAACTCAATGTCAAGCTAGGGGAATTAGCTAAAGAAGCAATAGACAAAGAAGCAACCCGTTTTCGCTTGCGGCAAGATTTTGTTAGTCACTTCTTGGGAGATGCTGATGATGAAAACTCGCTGCTAAAATTGGCACTGAGCCGCGGCTGGTTGAACTGTGTAGAGATAGATAATAGAAAACCTGTTTACGCTTTCTTTCATGCCTCGTTTCAAGAGTACTTTGCTGCTAAAGCCATTGATGACTGGGACTTTTTCTTACCTCGTAAACACAAAAATAAACCTGTTGAAAATAAGAAATACCGTATCTTTGAACCGCAATGGAAGCAAACAATATTACTTTGGTTAGGGCGAGAAGAAGAAAATATTAAACAGCAAAAGCAAGAGTTTATTAATACTTTAGTTAATTTTAAAGATGGATGTGGAAAATTTTATAAATATCGTGCCTATTTTTTAGCTGCCGCAGGAATTGCAGAATTTAGGGATTATTTTAAAGCAGATGAAATAGTAGAGCAAATTGTCACATGGGTAATTAATGGTCTAAGTTCAATCAAAGAGGAAGCTAAGTCAGCACTGCAACAAACAGACAGCACAAAAGCGATCGCAGCCTGGAAGCAACTGCTGCAATCAACTACTGTGGATAAGGACACCCGTAGGTGGGCAGTAAAAAGCTTAGGCACAATCGGCACAGGCAATCAAGATGCGATCGCCGCTTTAGTGCAACTGCTGCAATCACCTGATGTGGATAACTCCACCCGTAGGCAGGCAGCAGATATCTTAGGGGAAATCGGCACAGGGAATCAAGATGCAATCGCAGCCTTGGTGCAACTGCTGCAATCAATTAATCTGGATGACAACACCCATTGGTGGGCAGCAGAAAGCTTAGGGAAAATCGACCCAGGCAATGAAATTGCGATCGCCGCCTTGGTGCAACTGCTGCAATCAACTACTGTAGACGACGATACCCGTAAGCTGGCAGCAGAAAGCTTAGGGAAAATCGACCCAGGCAATGAAATTGCGATCGCCGCCTTAGTGCAAGTGCTGCAATCACCTGATGTGGATAACTCCATCCGTAGGGAGGCAGCAGATAGCTTAGGGGAAATCGACCCAGGTAATAAAATTGCGATCACAGCTTTGGTGCAAGTGCTGCAATCAAATAATCTGGATGACAACACCCGTACGCAGGTAGCATCAAGCTTAGAGAAAATCGGTACTGGCAATGAATTTGCGATCACCGCCTTGGTAAAACTTCTCCAATCAACTACTGTAGACGACGATACCCGCAGGCTAGCAGCAGAAGGCAATGAAATGGCAATCGCCGCATTGATGCAAATGCTCCAATCAACTACTGTAGATAACGATACACTCAGTCAGGCAGCAGAAAGCTTAGGGAAAATCGGTATAGGCAATAAAATGGCGATCTCCGCCTTGGTGCAACTGCTACAATCAACTACTGTAGATTACTATACCTGTGGGCTTGTAGCAGAAACCTTAGGAAAAATTGGTATAGGCAATGAAATGGCGATTGCCGCCTTGGTGCAACTGCTACAATCAACTACTGTGGATTACTATACCTGTGGGTTTGTAGCAGAAACCTTAGGGACAATCGACCCTGGCAATGAAATTGCAATCGCCTCGTTGGTGCAACTGCTCCAATCAAATCATCTGGATGACAACACCCGTGGTCAGGCAGCATTTAGGTTAGGGAGAATTGACCCAGGCAATAAAATTGTGATAGCCACCTTGGTGCAACTGCTCCAATCAACAACTGTTGATGACGATACCCGTAGGCAGGCAGCATTTAGCTTAGGGACAATTAACCCAGGCAATGAAATTGCGATTGCCGCCTTGGTGCAACTACTGCAATCGAATCATTTAGATATCTATACTCGTATGCAGGATGCATCTAGGTTAGGATTAATCGACTCTGGCAATGAAATTGCAATCACCGCCTTAGTGCAAGTGCTGCAATCCAATCATTTGGATTATTACCCCACCCGTTTCCTGGCAGCATTTAGCTTAGAGCAAATCAGTACAAGCAATGAAAATGTGATCGCCGCTTTAGTGCAACTGCTCCAATCAAATCATCTAGATTACTCCACCCGTAGGCAGGCAGCATATAGCTTAGATAGAATTATACGAGACAATAACCATCGGTTTCAAGCAGTTAAAGCTTTAAGTAGTTATTGGCGATTGAATTATAAATTCTACGATTTAGCCTGGAAATGCGCTCAGAATATGCCTTACCCCGATTTCTATCAAGCTTGGCATCAGCATAATGTTGCTACTCGTGCGATGCGAAGCTTGGCAAAAATCCTCTTCACAAGAATAATTTAAGTACTGTTGCAGCAGCAACGTTACAAATATTTGTCTGTTGCTAACGACAGATTGTCCATTTGTTACCAACATAGAAGCTGTCGTTAGGAATAAAGTTGTTGTCGTTACCACAGCTTGTCCGTTCGTTACCAACACAACTTGTTTTGTTACGAATGCTTATCCGTTAGTAACGACAACTTATGCGATCGTTACGAACACAACTTGTGTCGTTACGACATCTTATCTATTTGTGGCAAATGCTTATGTTGTCGTAACGACAGCTTAAGTAAAACTTATCAATCAAGTTGTTGTCGTAACGACAGCTTGCCTATTTGTGGCGAACGCTTATGTTGTCGTAACGACAGCTTAAGCAAAACTTATATATACAAGTTCTATACTATTAACAGCACAACTCAGATTCACGACAATGAAAGCAATAGAAGTCAAGGGAACCGTGAACGAATGGGGTCAAATTTCTTTAGACAAGCCGTTGACTATAGCAAAACACAGCCGCGTCCGAGTCATTGTCCTAATCACGGAAGAGAATGAAGAGGATGATGAACTTGTTGAGTCTGCCAGTGAAAGTTTTCGTCAAGGTTGGTACGATGCGATGACCGGAAATACTATACCTGTATCTCAACTGTGGGAAGGTATTGATGCAGAGTGAACCACCTTTGATTCAAGTTGAAGCTACTGCTAAATTTAAACGTAATCTGCGTATTTTAGCTAAAAAGTACCGGAATATTAGTAATGATATTCAACCAATAATAGAACAACTGCAATCAGGAGAATTACCAGGAGACAAGATACCCGGAGTTGGATATACAATTTTTAAGCTACGGGTCAAAAATAGTGATGTTCAAAAGGGTAAAAGTGGTGGGTATCGAGTAATTTATTATTTAAAGACAGATACAAATATTATTTTAGTAACCATCTACTCCAAATCTGAACAAGAAGACATCTCAGCAGAAGAAATTCAACAAATATTAGGTGATTTTAAGCAGCAACATCTAGAATAATAGGCGATCGCAGATGAGCGCTTATTTCTGGATACGGTATTTATCCACGTTAAACTATTGCTAAAGCACTCTAAAGTTTTTAATTGATTATGACTCAATCACGAGTAAAAAATCTCTATGTAACAGACTTTGCATTGTGGATTGAGCAGACTGTCAATAGCTTAAAATCCCAAGATTATAGCAATGTAGACTGGGAAAACTTAATTGAGGAGATAGAAGGATTGGGGAGGAGAGATAGACGGGAGTTAGAAAGCCGTTTGACAACTTTATTTGAACACGCCTTAAAACGAAATTATGTAAATTCACCAGAATGTTATGGCAGTTGGGAAGCAACAATTAGCCGCACACAACAAGAATTAAGTCGTATTCTTCGAGATTCCCCTAGTCTACGTAATTATTTTTTAACTATATGTGATGAATGTTATCAAAATGCACATAAGAACATGAGTAAGGAATATGAAACAAAATTTCCTGATGATTGTCCTTTTCCTCGTGATGTAGAAACATTATTGAACCAAGACGGAGTTAATCTGAATAATGTCTAATGACCTATACGATCGCGATTTACAATATTGGATCGAGCAAACGATTCAACAGTTACGAAATCGTGAAAAGGATTCTTTATTGCCCATGCCCCAACTATTGTGAGTTAAAATCCTGATATCTTCATTACTACCCACGCAGAACGCCCCGGAAAAAGCGATCGCTATGCTTCAGTATCCCAATCTCGAACAAGCGCTAAAATATCACTTCGGTTACGACCGATTCCGCCCTGGACAACGGCAAATTATCGAAGATGCGCTGCAAAATCGGGATTTAATGGTGGTGATGCCTACGGGGGGCGGTAAATCTCTGTGCTTTCAATTACCAGCACTACTGAAAAAGGGTTTGACTGTGGTGGTGTCGCCACTGATTGCCTTGATGCAAGACCAAGTAGAATCGTTACGCAATAATAATATCTCTGCGACATTCCTGAATAGCAGTCTCAACGCTTATAAAGTGCGATCGCGTGAAGAAGCCATCCTCAATGGTAGAGTTAAACTGCTCTACGTCGCTCCCGAACGTCTCCTTAGTGAAAGATTTCTGCCGTTTCTGGATTTAATCAATCACCAAATCGGTATTTCTAGTTTTGCCATTGACGAAGCGCACTGTGTGTCTGAGTGGGGACACGACTTTCGCCCAGAATATCGCCAATTAAAGTCACTGCGAAAACGTTACCCTGATATTCCTACAGTCGCCCTCACCGCTACCGCCACAGATCGCGTCCGGGCTGATATTATCCAACAATTAGGGTTAAAGCAACCGAGTATCCACATTGCTAGCTTTAACCGCCAAAACCTTTACTACGAAATCCGTTCTAAGACGAAATATGCTTACGCCGAGTTATTAGAATTAATTCGAGAAACGGAAGGTTCAGCAATTGTTTATTGCTTAACTCGAAAAAAAGTTGATGAACTAACTTTTAAACTGCAAAATGATAAGGTTGCCGCTTTGCCTTATCATGCAGGTTTAAGTGATGAAGAACGCAGCAAAAATCAAACTCGCTTTATCCGAGATGATGTGCGCGTCATGGTGGCAACAATTGCCTTTGGGATGGGTATTAATAAACCAGATGTCCGGTTAGTAATTCACTTCGATATTCCCCGTAATTTGGAGAGTTACTATCAAGAATCAGGTAGGGCGGGTAGAGATGGTGAACCGTCACGCTGTACTGTTTTTTTCAGCTTTGGTGATATTAAAACAATTGAATGGAGTATTGATCAAAAAACTGACCCCCAAGAACAGTTAATCGCCAAGCAACAATTACGCCAAATGATCGATTACGCCGAAGGAACAGACTGTCGGCGGACGATTCAACTCGGTTATTTTGGCGAACGTTTCCCAGGTAATTGTGGTAACTGTGACAATTGTCGTTATCCCAAACCAGTGCAAGATTGGACAATTGAAGCTATGAAGTTTCTATCTTGTGTGGCGCGGTGTAAAGAGAGATTTGGGATGCTGCATATTATTGATGTGTTGCGAGGCGCGAAAAACCAGAAAATTACCCTCAATCAACATGATAAACTTTCTACTTACGGCATAGGCAAAGATAAAACTGTTGATGATTGGCGCATGTTAGGGCGATCGCTTTTACATCAAGGATTACTAGAACAAACTAGTGATGGTTACTCGGTTTTGAAGCTTAACGCCTTAAGTTGGGAAGTCATGCGCCGACAACGCACAGTTTCCATCGCTGTTCCCGTGGCGCAAAAGATTGCTTGGGAAGAGGGAAGCGCCAAAGCCGCAGAGATGGAAATCTTGTTGCAGAGGTTGCGATCGCTGCGTAAACAACTCGCCGATGAACAATCTGTGCCACCGTACGTGGTCTTTCAAGATTCTACACTCAAATTAATGGCGCAAGTCCAACCAAAAACTATCACTGAATTCGGTAAACTTTCTGGTGTTGGTAGTCATAAACTTGCTCAGTATGGCGATAAGTTTCTCGCAGAGATTCGCGCCTACCGTCAGGAACAAGGTATCATCGATCCACAAGATAATTCTACGCCTTATCTTGGTCTTGGCTTACCTTCTGATACCGAAATATCGACATTTCAGTTGCATCAGCAAGGCTTAAGCGTTGAGGAAATTGCCCAAAAACGCAATATGCGCCCAACTACAATTATCCGTCACCTAGTAGATTTAATTGAAAAAAATCAACAGGTAGATCTAAATAAGTTATTACCGTTGGAGCGACAACAAAAAATTTGGCAAGTTTTAGAAGTTTTGGGTGATATCTCTCTCGTACCAATTAAAGAACAACTAGGCGAAAGTTACACCTACGACGAAATCCGCCTAGTTAGAGGAAAATGGCGTCGCGAAAATCGTAAATAAAATTGAGGTTGATCTTCGGGAACAAAGCCAACTTAAATTTGTGTCTACTCTTTTTAAGTTGCTTTGCAGCCACTTTCTCCAGAAGCGATCGCCTTAAACTATCCGAGCAACCCAATTAATCACGGGAAACAATTAATTACCCATTACCAACAATCTCCCTTAAATTCAGAGTAACTTGCCTTTGGAGAAATTTAGTCAAAAAACTTGCGTGTAGATAGACAACCAAGATCACTTATAGAAAACTGGGAACTTCAGTATTTAATTCTTGCAATGTTATGGTATGATCGGAATGTACAGCTTTTTTTGTTTTAACTGCCAAGACCAGAGACAAAAGTTTAGGCAGTGCGAGGCAAGCAAGAGTATTAAATAGAGTCAATAAAATAACGTCTATGAAACTCATAGATTAATGCCTCCTTGGTGACAATTTATGATTCTACTCCCTATTGTCAACCAAAAACTGTAGATTTGACTACATTTAGAGTTTTGAATTACTTTTAGCTGATATAAGCTATATAAATATATCTTTACCCAGTCCAGTTCCCCTCGCTATCTCGAAATCCCGCCGTCACCCTAGAGATAGAGGTGTTGGGTAGCGTATTGCTTCAACCTAGTGGTTTGTCAATTTTGTTTTGAGGGGTTTTTGGTAGTGCAGTCCGAAAAGCCCGCGTGAGCGTCTCGCTCACACTACTTTGATTGAGTTTTCCCGTTTTTGGTTCATGCTATTTCTGTGTCCGTCTAAAGTCTCCTTATTGTCATTGCGAGCGGAGTGAAGCAATCGCCTGAAATTGCTTCGCTCCGCTCGCAATGACATATATTTTGCATGAATTATCACTCCCGAAAAAGGCACAGAGTTAACAGCCTAGCTTCAACCCAACCTACAATTTTTTACTGATAATTGATACTTCGACTTACCTCGACTTCTCCTAACGGAGACGCTGCGCGTAGCAAGATCCCCTACGGGGTACGCTCAGTACAAGCAACTGATAACTGTTAACTGTTAACTGATATGTGTTTCTCAGCCAAGTATTGTTGAAAAGCGATGTGAGAGAAAGAATAAATGCCTTTTGCCTGCTCAATGAGTAAACCATGTTGAGCGGTAATAGACTTTAAATAAGCTTCGCTATCTAATTGTAAAATCTCCACTGCAGAGTTAGCTTTAGCAAGTTTACGAATATATTTAGTAATCTCCTGCTCAACAGTTTTTTGTGGGAAAATGTACTTACCTTGCTCGAGTGTAGTCCCAGCGATTTGACCGAGTAATTCTTCTTTTTGCTGTCGGGAAAGTGGTTGATTAACATGCGATCGCTGAATATGACGTTGAGCATCCCATGTTTGCAAAAATATATCCAATCCTTCTTGATAAATTTCTGCAAGATGATTGGCAAAATTATCTCTATCGGCAAAAACTAAGCATAAAAAGGTGAGCAGTAGAGGATTAGTAGCCAGTTCTTGGAGTGGTTGGCTGGCTTGTAATTTATCGAGAAACCGCGATGTTTTCACTGGATCTGTGATTTGAAACCACTTAGTGACAAAATTAGTAATCTGTTGATAATTAAAATCAGCAATTTCTACTTCGGTGAACTGCTCAAAGATATATTCTCGTGCGGCAATTCGAGAAGCGATCGCAAAAGAACTAGCATAAAATCGCGTTGTCAAATGACGAATTTCCTGCGACACCCGCTCAATGTCGCCTTCCTTGACTGCATCTAACCCATCCAGCAGCACCATCACACGTCCATGAGTGAGCAGAGTTGACGCTGTCTGGGGCGACACAACTCCACACTCTGCTAACTGCTGCGTAATGTACTCTAGCAGGTTTGGTTGCTCTCTAGCCTCTGCAAAGTCCTTAAGAGTGATGAAAATGGGTAGGCGATCGCCTTGAAACTCACCCAAGTTACACAAAATCGCCAGCCATTTCAAAAATGTGGTTTTTCCCGTTCCTGGTTTCCCCAAAATCATCAGCTTGTCGTAGCGTTCCACCACCGCTAATCCTGGAAACCATTTTTGTGGTTTGTCAATATCCTGTAATAGTTCTTCAATGTCTAATCGCCTGCGACTCGTCACGCGCTCCAAAATATTGACATCAGTGTAAATTTCATCCAGGCGCATCGGCTGCTCCATATTCAGCACCCGCATGACATTACAACGCCGCTGAATGCTGTCGTGGACTTTTTCGCGTGTAGTTTGTAGCAGACTCTCAATTTCCGAAATACTGGCTTCTGCTTCCACATCAGGGAATGATGATGAAGCGACAATCTCTTCCCAGTTAAGGTTCAGCTTTTCGCAGATTGTCACAAATATGTAGCGATCAACTGGTTTACCGTGGAAAAACTTGGTGACAGGCTGACGGCTAATTCCCAGTTCCCCCGCCAACCCTTGCTGCGTCAAGGAATTACGGATCAGCGCCGCTTGCGCTTTATTAATTCCCTCGGACGATGCTTGGAGCGATCGCCTAGTCATTTCGCGCCCATAGATCTACTTCTCTTGATATACTCAAAATAAGTCATACATAAGTCAATCATAAATCACTCACAAGTCATACACAAGCCTAGCTGTAAATCATACAGGAAAATGCGAATCTAGAGATCTAGTTATTTGACATCTCTTACATTATTTGAGTTAATACTATGTTAAACAGCTGTTTAAGGAGGGATTATGAGTGGAATTAACGTCACTATAGACGCTCCTTCCGCAAAAGATGTTATGCAAGACGCACTAGAACGCATAGCATCCGGATTTCAAGATTATCTAAATTCTTTACAGCCTGAAGAAATTAAATGTTTAGCCGCAAAATTAGAAACAACTCACAGTAATCTTAAATATTCTCCGGCTGAAACTGACTTTGCTGCCAAGTTAGGGGCTAATCAAATCAGTGATGAAGAGCATAGTCGATTAGAATTTGCTGCCCTATCTAGGAATTTTAAATGGAGACAAGAATTACTTAAATCTTCATTAACTGCACCGCAAGTGGCGGAACTGCTAAATACAACCCGACAAACGCCACACGATCGCCTCAAGAAGAATAGCTTAATTGCAACTCAAGATAACGGAGTTTGGAAGTTTCCCACCTGGCAATTTGATCCTGAAGGGCCCGATGGTGTGATTTCTGGACTACCAGATGTCTTAAAAGCTCTGAATGTTCCGGCTTTATCAAAAATTAGTTGGTTGACTCGATCCAACAAAGCTTTGAATGGACTTACCCCCATAGAAGCCTTAAAATTTGGTCAAATCAATGACGTAATTGCTGAAGCTAGAACTGTAGGCATCTTATAAATAAATCCCTTTGGTGATCGGCCTGCTGGCTAAAGCTATCTGATAATAATTTGTAACCACAAATAAACCACCGATGTAGATGTGTAGAGGCTTCCCGCAAACTGCACAGATAATTCATCGGTATTTATCTACTTAAAAAAGTCTGAGTATCGGCTAGCGACGCTCAGACTTTTTGCTATGTTCATTTAGGGTTAAATTTTATGCATTTGACAAGCCATCTCAAGATGAATAGAAGTAAGCTATTCCACATTCAACTTGCATATTTTCTTCCGGAAATATCTATAGAACCTCTGAATGTTGCAGTAGATAGGGTTTAAATCAGTAAACAGTGAACAGTGAACAGTGAACAGTCAGCACAAGAGCGTATCGTAGAGAAGCGTTACCCATCTGATAAAACTGATAACTGATAACTGATAACTGATAACTGTCCACAGCAGCCTCAAAAGTCTGAAACCTTAAGTATTCTCTTGTTGTCAGTTCATCAGATGAGGAGTGATAAAGGTGGTTAAATTAATCGTCCCGCCACCTTGCCTTGGCAAGCCGAAACCAAAATTTTATTGCTTAAAAAAGGGCACGGAAGTTGTCAGAATTTTTCGTCCAGAATTTAATCCAACTGCTGTAACCTTCCGTTTTTGGGGTCCGCTTTATCGCTTCGATCATCATCGGGGTAACTGCCCCAACTTTTGCTACCAACTATTAGATTGTCAACAATGTAATGATCGAGAACGTGGCATATATTATGTTGCACCTCAACTTTCTAGCTGTCTAGTAGAAATTTTTGGCGATGTCGATTGTATTGAAATTACTGACCACCAGGTGGCGATCGTCACTGTCACTCAGGATTTAAAATTATTAGACATCCGGGGTTCTGGTGCAATGCGTGCTGGTGCGAATGAAACTACTCTAGCCAAGACCGAAAAGCGTAGTCTTAGCCAAGCTTGGTCACGCTACTTTTATGAGCAACAAACAATCTACTCAGAAGTCCACGGGTTGATTTACTATAACGCTCATAATGGTGAAGAAGCGATCGCACTTTATGAGCGCGCTCAAAATTTTCTAGTCTGCAAGCCAGAAAACGTCATGCCTCTAAAACATGAATTGTTACGGGGTCTAGTTTTAAAAGCAGCAGATGAGAATAATTTAGAGGTGATTCCTTATTGGTAATTGCGGGGAGTGGGGATTGGGTACTGGGTACTGGGGATTGGGTACTGGGGACTGGGTACTGGGTACTGGGGATTGGGTACTGGGGATTGGGTACTGGGGACTGGGTACTGGGTACTGGGGACTGGGTACTGGGTACTGGGTACTGGGTACTAAGTAAAAGTCTCAGATAAAATTGAAAGACTTTAGATTGGGATGGTATGGGAGATAGAGGTTTTGAGTCTTTAGACTTCTATCAAGATAGCCTGAAGCTGCTAAAAGCGGCTTATCGACTAGCAGATAGTTTGCCAGATTGTGAGCGTTATAATTTGAGCGACCAATTAAGAAGAGCAGCTTGTAGTGTTTTATTGAACATAGCTGAGGGCTATGAACGTTATCATTACTTAGATAGATTGCGTTTTATGTACATTGCTCGTGGCTCATTGGCTGAGACTAAAAGCGCCTTCATTATTGCTGAGAGTTTGGGATACTGCAATACAGCCCAATTAGACTGGGTTAGTCAGCTTAAAGACCAAATCGAGAAAGGTCTCAATGGCTACTGTCGTTTTATTCGTTC
Organism: Calothrix sp. PCC 7507; assembly: GCF_000316575.1. Lineage (GTDB taxonomy): Bacteria > Cyanobacteriota > Cyanobacteriia > Cyanobacteriales > Nostocaceae > Fortiea. The sequence goes on from NC_019682.1 coordinate 2,696,791, forward strand.
CCAAAAACAAGGCAAAGAAGAATACGGTACACGATTAAGTGATTGGTGATTAAGTATCCGGTATTGCGTCTGGTATTAGGTATTGTTGTTGATGAAATCATTAATTACCCAATCCCCAGTCCCCAATCCCCAGTCCCCAATCCCCAGTCCCCAATCCCCAGTCCCCAATCCCCAATCCCCATAATTAAACTAACTTGATATAAAGAATATGGCTGATAAATCAGAGAAAGAGACAGGTAATAACCAGATTTCTAGAGAAGCAGTAGATTGGCTACTCAAACAAATTATCCAGATTCCTAAAACCTGGTTAATCATTAGTACTATTTTTATTGTTCTCAGCACCTTTCAAATCAACAAAAGCGATAAATTAACGTTTAAATTTGAGGTAACAAATACAACAGCAGTTTTTCTAGCACTGCTTTGGTTGCCATCTGTACTCAAAATTTTCGCTTTAACTGGAGGAGCCGTTAAAACACCTGCCGGGGAAATTACTGGCTCTAGTATGATGCCTATGCTACAGTCATTAACTGGTGATACACTGGGGTTTTTGATTGAGCAGACCAAGCTAGCAGAAGATGTCGCACCACCACAACAACAGCTAGAAATGCGTCAAATGCGCCACGAATGGCAGAAAGAATATGCATCACGGGTGCCAGCATCAGAAGCAAGACAGCAAATGGAGCGTTTAAGCCAACGTTACAAAGAATTGAGAAATTCTATGCCAGCGGGAGCAAAACGCACGTTTGAAATGGAGTCGATAGCGGGTAGAATGCGATCGCTAGCCTCAGAGGTCAATTTTTCTGATGAGGAAGTGAATCAACTGCTCAAATCCAACGACCAAGGTAAGCGATTGCTGGGACTGTCTGTCGTCGAATGGTCTGCTGACCCGAATTATTTTTATACGATTCTCAATATTATTAACAATTCGGAAACAGCCTTTGAGCAGACTTGTGCTTTGCGAGGTGCAGGAAAGATGGTACCCAAGCTCAATGAGCAGCAGAAAAAAGACTTGATGTCAGCACTGGTACATCAGCGCAATTACAACGAAGCAGAGAAGTGTTGGATTAGACCTAATTCTAATCGTTGGTCGTTGAGCGATCGCATCCTATCAGCCTTAGAAGCATAAACATATAAGGATACCCATGATGGGTATCCTTAATTTTTGAGGCATAGTCAACTTAATTATCTCCTTAACTTTCCTCAACTTATCCCCATAGACGCTGTTGGGCTTAGACCATAAAGTAAAGGAGTCCTGAAAAACGGATTAAACGCCAGACAAACAGGACAGACTTTCACCAAGGCTTGAAGTAACAGATAAGCATACTTGTTGGGTGGATGATTAAATCTGCGATCGCACCTAGCAAATCAACAAAATTACCAGCTTGTAACTGCAAGTTATGGACAGATTGTTATGCGGACTTGACTACAAATAAGCCTTTATTTTTTGTCGAACAAACTCAACTTATTCGAGATAACTTAGGAGTCCCAAATGAAAAACCAACTAACTGCCATGCTTACTAAAACTCAAAAAAAAGCTCCGTTAATTAAATCAGGAATTATTTCAGCCCTAGCATTAGCGATCGCCTTCTCTGGGCCAGCCTTAGCTACTTCTAAAAAAGTTGACCTCGTACGCCTAGATAGCTCAGACTGTACTAACTCGAACGTCACACCAGCTTCTGGCCCAGTGGGAGGATTTATCTCTGTTCATGCGAAGAAAGACAGAGAACTTGTTGTGAACGTTCATATCAAGACTGGAACTCCTAATACTAAATACAACATTTTCTTAAAGTGTAAACAACAAATTGGCACTTTATATACGAACAAAAAAGGATTAGCTGACGCAGAATTTAAGGTTTCTAAAGATATCGTACCTTCAGTTTTTGCCTTCGATATGTACCCAGATGGAGCGCCACTAGGCAATAAATTTCAAAGTGTCCAGGTGCAAGTACCTTAATTAGAGCTATCCAATACTTTTTTAATAATGGGGGAAAGGCTAGAAAATCATTCAAACCTTTTCCCTTTATCCGAAAAGCTTCAAGTTGAAGCTGAAGTCTAAATTAATCAAACCTCAGAACCGATCATGAACAGCTTTAATCAAAAACTACAGAAATCATTGCCGGTTGTTTTGGCTACAGCTTGTGGAGTAGCATCATTACTGGCTGGAACATCTTTCTCTGCCGTAGCTTCAGAACAAATTGCCACTTGTCCTAAGTCCGCAGGTGGCGGACAGTTATCAGCCTATATTGAAACTTCTAATTTTTATATTTATCTTTGCCAGAGGCGCGGAAAGCTTTTTTATACTAGTACTTCTAAGCATAGTGGTAAAGGTATCCGTTCTCTGCCTGCTTATATAGAAGAGGGTACGGGAACTGTAGCTAAGAATGGACAATATGAATATATTGTTGATGGACTGAGATTAGAAATTGTCAAAAATGGTAAGGTTTTGCAAACAGATCCTGTGATTAAATATGTCAGTGGTCACTCACATTAATTATTATTGAAGACGATAATATTGTGTAGGGTTGGCAGTGCCTAGTACAGGACGGCGGAAATAAACCGAGTATTAAACAGCCAAAACTTTACCCTTATATGTCCACTTGAAAGGTTTAGCCATTGTTTGATTAAAGTAGTCAATAAAAGCAAGAATTCTAGTTTTGAGATCATCCTGACTCTGGAAACTGGCTCTTCTTAGTAACTTCCGTACCAAAATACTAAACCAAATTTCAATTTGGTTGAGCCAAGAAGAATGTAGTGGTGTGTAATGGAAAACGATTTGATGTGTGGGGTCACTTAAAAAAGCTGCACGAGATTTCATTGATTTGAGGATGCCACTTTTACCCTTAATGCCAAGGTTGATGTTTAAACCTTCAATTTGTGCAACAAAACGAACTAAGGACTCCGATTGATGAGTGTTCAGGCAATCCATAATTAAATGCCATTTTTTCGCATTGGGGTCAGTGGCAATAGTTTGATGAATATGAAAGATAAAATCAACTTCTGTTCTGGAATCTCCACAAGTTGGTCTGATAATTTGACCAGTGGCAACATCGAAACTGGCTATCAAGGTTTGCGTACCGTGACGAATATATTCAAATTCCCTTCTTTCAACTTTGCCCGGTCGCATTGGTAAGTCTTTTTCTATGCGCTCAGTAGCTTGAATACCTGTCATCTCATCAATAGATATTGTGCGTTCCCCCTTTAGATGACGGTCAATCGCATTTAAATACAAATCTGTAATATCTTCAACTTTTGCATCAAATTTTTCATCCAGGGGGGGGAGTCAGCCAGTACCGACTTTGGTGTGGCTTCAATTGAGCTTCTTCTAATAGTCTTCCCACATGGCGAACAGATATACTTTCGATAATCCCTTGTTTTGTAATTTCATCTGTCAGTTCTCTAGATGTCCAGTGACTTATTGTCCGACCGTAATCTTCTGGCGGCGAACAGGCAAGCGCAAACAACTCTATTACTTGTTCCATGCTAAATTTTACTGGTGCGCCAGTACGCTCTTGATCTTGTAATCTTTGAAAAGCTGATAATTTTGCTCCCTCTGTCTCCAACCATCGCTTTCGCCATAAACGAGTCATATCTAGACTAATCTCTAATATTCGAGCAATTTCGCCGTTATTTTTCCCTGATGATGCCAGAAGAATAATTTTGGCTCGGATGACGATTTGCTGTGCTGTCTTATGTCCCTTTATCAACTCTTGTAGTTCATTCTGCTCACTATCACTCAAACTTAATTCTTTTGGAGCTAATCTTGCCATACCCTGATTCTTTGTCACCAAACAAAGCTTTTCATCTACTGACTTAATTATCCCATATAATACTCGGCTTACTTCCGCCGTCTTGTACTAGGCTGTTGACTTGGATGAAATTTGGTGATTTTCAGTTCATGCTATTTTCGTGAGAGTGCAAAATCTCTCTGGTGTCATTGTGAGCGGAGCGAAACAATCCCCGCGATTGCTTCGTTCCTCGCAATGACAACACATATTCTGCATGAATTTTTACCTTCTAAAAAGGCACAGAGTTAACACCCTACTGATTTTAGTAATACAACCCAATTTTTTACAACTTAGGTAAAATTTCTGCTAACAACTGACTAGGAACTTTAGATAAAGCTAAATTTTGTCCTTGAATGCCTAATTCACTGTGAAAAGCGCGAATTGTTTTCACTATATATGTAAAAGTTGTTTGATACGCTTCAGATTGTTTACTCAATCCATTTAAAGCCTGTAAATGATTATCTAATGCTGCTTCTAAGTGTTGAGAACGAGTTGTTTTATCAGCACTAAAATAATTATCTGTGGCAATTTGATAATAGGCTAATCCTAGATTATTATGCGTGGCCAGTAAATCAAAACTTAAAGCAGTTCCACTGAGTGAGTGAGCCAGAGCTAAAGCTTCTTCATACGCAATGATGCACAATTGCAAATATTTATGCTGTGTGTCCTTATTGGTTTGAAATAGATTTGCTAGATGCCAGTAGGCAGTCCCCAGATTATTTTGGGTAGCAGCACAGGCAGTAGGAACGTTAGCAGGAGTACGATATTTCAGAGCTTCATTATAAACATCGATCGCTAGTTGGAGATTTTCTGCTGGTTGTTCATATTGAGCCAGATTCCAATAAGCAGTGCCGATGTTGTTTTGAATCATGCCATACTTGAGCGGTTCTTGGTCGGCGCTGTAGTAAGCAAGTGCTAAGTTATAAGATGCGATCGCTTTCTTCAAATGCACTACTGGTTGATTATATTGCGCTAAATGCCAGTAAGCAGTGCCCAAGTTATTCTGGCAAGCAGCATATTTCAGCGGCTCCATTTCCGCAGTCCGATGGTGGAGTGCTTCGTTGTAAGCGAAAACTGCTTGCTGCCAATTGTCAGATGGGTTAGAAAACTTAGCTAAATCACCGTAAGCTGTCCCCAAATTATTTTGTACACGAGCATAGGTGTCTGTGTGTGTCTGCGGTGAGATTAGCTTTAAAGCCAATTTATAAAATTCAATACCCTGCTCTATATAAGTTTGTCCTTCTTCAGAATTGGGTGGCGTGCGATAGAGCATCCAATAAAGTGTACCCAAGTCATTCAAGATATCTGGTAATTGGGGTGAGTTTTCGTCATAAGTGATAGACTCCTGATAAGCAATAATTGCTACCATCAAATTTTCTAGATTTGACTGTCCTTGCTCAATGCGGAGACGATATGAGTTTCCTAGTTGATGATAAGCTGCTCCCAGTATCTCTCCAGATGCCTGCTGTGAGTGTAATTCCTCAATTTCCAACAGCATTTGCTGTGGTTGTATACCATCCTCCTCTTCTTGAGGGATCTTTGTGTTAATTGTTGTCAGTACTAGCTCTGTTAATTCCGGGTTAATATGAGATAAAGATTGTAGTGATGGAGTATAGTCGCTACTAGACCTAGTTAAAGATTCTTGTGGCTGTACTCCAGTTTTTAATAATTCCAATTTAGCGGGAGATATATCTTGCGGTTTACGTCCACGACGGACTGGAGTTTCTGTGTGGAAATCGAAATCGTCACCGTCACCAAACTTTAGTTCCCCTGCTGCGGCTCTGAGTTCGGCTTGGGTGACAGATTCTTCTAAAATCGATGGCTCAAGATTTCCTAAATCCAAACTTCTAGAAGTGGAAAAACGCTCTGGATAGCCTGAATTGTGGGTTGCTGGTGTAGGTTCTCCGGCAAAGGCAAATACACCAGTACGCCAATGCCAAAATTGTGGCGCTGATTGCTGAATAGCAGATAACCAAGGACGCGATATCCACAATAGCAGACTAGATTCGAGGAATTGTCCAGATTCTTGGCTAGATAAATACTGCTCACTTAAGCGGAGATGATGCAAGAATGAACGCTGTACAGCTACTGGTTGCTTGGTTAGCTGTTCTACACCCACAATTTGAAATGCCGGTACTGGTAAAGGTCTTCCTGGAGTATCTTTTGAGGCTCCAACAACTGGTGGTGGATAATTAGTTAGCCATTGATTAATCTGATCTATAGGATTAGGGTCACTCAAATTTAATCGCAAAGTGACTAATCGCGGATAGGCTGGGGTGCTAATTTCTTGCGTATTCGACGGTTGATATAGCACTTGTCCAACTGGATAAGCCAAGGTAGAATGCAATCGCGCAGCTACCTGATTTCTCAAGTGCAAATCATCACAGACGGCTAAATAAAGTTGTCTTCTTAAACTCAGACTAAGGGCAAGTTTCAGTCGGTGATATACTTGCCGATTCCAAGCAAAATTATCAGTATGTGCAGTATCATTCACGCTCATAGTGGCTACAGAGCCGAAACACAGTTTACATCCCCTAGTGGGGCAAATTCAAGCAGGTAAAAAATCTAGCTATGACTATGATTTTCGGGTGAATGTTGTTCTGCTCAGGATAAATCCAGGTATACAAGTATAGAATAAAATAGTATTCAATTATACTCAGAGTCATTGCTAGTTTAACAGAAAAACAAAAAACCAGGCTCCTACTAAAGTTGGGGATTGGGAACCTGAGAGACAATAAAAATTAAATTATATGAAAGTGGTCTGTGATCAATCAACTGATATGGGAAACAGAAAAGGCGACGAAAACCAAAGCGCCAACCAGAGCTATAGCTGCGATTCCTAAGATGAAATAGCTTTTTTGTTGCCCTGCGTCGGGAGGTTCTGCCTGATAAATCTTTGGTTCACGGGCAAAGTTATTCAGGCGACCGCCTTCTTCTGTGGTATAAGGCATGAATTACTTCCTTGTAATTAACGTTTATTTAATGTTACATAAACGTTACGTTAAGCTTTCGCCGTCAGAGATAAATCGTTACATTTGGCATTTGGCATTTGTCATTTCTTCCTCATCTCCCTGCCCCCAATCCCCAATCCCTAACTATTAATTGTGCCAGTGAGGGGTGAACTAGCACTGGCATAGTCTTTAATGGGCATTCTACCTGCTAGATATGCTAGACGGCCGGCTACTGTGGCTAAATTCATGGCGTGAGCCATTGCTGCTGGGTTTTGGGATAGGGCGATCGCACTATTAATCAACAAGGCATCTGCTCCTAGTTCCATTGCCTGAGCGGCTTCTGAGGGCGATCCGATGCCAGCATCAACCACCACTGGCACACCAGCATTTTCGATGATGATCTGAATATTCGCGGTGGTTTTCAGCCCCTGCCCCGAACCAATGGGTGAAGCCAAAGGCATAACTGTTGCACAGCCAACTTCTTCTAAACGTTTGGCTAACATGGGGTCAGCATTAATGTATGGCAATACCGCAAAACCTTCTTTCACTAATTGTTCTGCTGCTTGCAGTGTGCCAATCGGATCGGGGAGCAAATATTTGGCATCTGGTATAACTTCCAGCTTGACAAAATTATTATCTTCCTGTCCTAAAAGTTTCGCCATTTCTCTTCCCAAACGGGCGACACGAATCGCCTCTTCTGCGGTTTGACAACCTGCGGTATTGGGTAACATCCAGATTTTCGTCCAATCTAGGGCTTCTGCTAAACCTTCATGTCCAGGTGCTTTGGTTTGTACTCGCCTCACCGCCACGGTGACAATTTGACAACCGCTAGCAACGATACTTTGCTGCATATCTTGCATCGTGCGATACTTACCAGTACCTGTCATCAAGCGTGATTGAAAAGTTTTGCCAGCAATAGTGAGTAGAGAATCCCGTAGGGGCGGAGTCTCCCCGCCCTCCTCGCCGATTCCCCCACTTATGTAGGTCGAAGATATGTCATGACGATGCCCGTTAGCGAAATTGGCAGAATGAGTGAGCATGGCTGTGGGGGTAGATGACTTAGCGAGTAAGCGTGAATAGTGGAAATGAGCTAATAAGGGGTCAGACTTTTGCTGCCAAATCAGATCAGCAATTAACGCCGCAGTGATTGGTGCAAGCAGAATGCCGTTGCGGTAATGTCCAGTGGCAAGGGTTAAATTTTGACAGTGACTGGGGCCTAAAATAGGTAATTCATCGGGGGTAGCGGGGCGAAATCCCCACCAAAATTCCTGGATGGGGTAATCCTGTAATTGGGGATATAGTCGAGTCGCTCGTGTCAGTAAAGCTTGAATGCCAACTGGGGTATTGTGGGGAGTAAAGCCGACATCTTCGCTAGTTGCGCCAATAATAATTGAGCGATTCCGCCTCGGTACAATATAAATATTTTGACCAAACAAAACTCGTTTTAAAGGCAATTCCGGCACAAATTCCGGTATTCTCACACTCAACATTTGCCCTTTTCTGGGATGGACGGGTAGGGGTAATAGCTCGTTTGACCAAGCACCCGTTGCTAAAATATAGTGTGCAGCCCTAATCATGCCTGTATTAGTTTGCACACCAACAACCTGTCCTTGCTGCTGTGCGATCGCTTCAACACTCACACCATCTTTGATTTCAACGCCCAAGGATTCAGCTGCTGCCCACAACGCCCGTGCTAAGGCGCGAGGCTCAACTTGGGCATCTTCCGGATACCACCAGCCACCAACTACTTCTGCTCCTAATCCTGGCTGATATTGATGAATTGCAGCCTGATCTAACCAATAAGCCGGGGATGAGGAAGATGAGGAGGAATTAATATAATTCTTCATTGCTCCCCCTGCCCCCTGCCCCCTGCCCCCTGCCTCTTCAAAGGCGGGTGCTAAAATCCCACAGGGCCAATAACCAGTATTTAAGCCGGTGAGTGCTTCGAGTTTTTGTGTCCAGTCTAGATATAAAGAACGCGATCGCCAACACAAAGAACCCATAGCCTCACTGGAGATATTTTCGGCATCTGGTGCCAACATCCCAGCGGCGGCGTGGGTGGCGGCGGCGGAAAAATCACGGCAAAGCACGGTGACACTTGCCCCGCGCAGTTTGAGTTCAACGGCGATCGCTAAACTAATCACGCCGCCACCAATAATTAAAACGTCACTAGCCATTAGTCATTAGTCATTGATCACTAGTCATATACCATTAGTACATAACTTATAACTAATAACTCGTAACTAACAACTAATACAGGTCAGCGGAAACAATTATCAAGTACAAAAAGTTAAAAAGCTAACACTAAAACTTTCTTCCCTCCTGCCTGGTTGGTGAGCGTAGTCGAACCACTGCCTTCTTGCACTAGCAACTCCTACCACAAGGCTCGAATAGGTTGGTTGTCACCCGTGTCATTTGAGGGTGTTTCTGTGGCTTGAGCATTTAAAGATTGGCTCTCTCTGGGATTAGAGTCTGGAGTATTGTCCGTATCTGGTGTTAAGTCCTCATTATTCGAGGAGTCGTTTTGAGCCACACTGCTTTTGTTGTCATCGACGGAACGATTATTCCTGCCAGCAGCCGTGCTATTAACATTAATATTAGCTGGAAGGACTTTTGACGTTTTACCACCGTTAGGCACGCTGGCACTTTGTCCACCCATCGGAAAGTTGATTCCTAGTAATGTACCCAGCAAAATTGCCAAACCACCAGCCATGAGAATTAGCGGTGTCCATCTACCCATCTTGTTTTACTCCTTATTAAGCTTCTGGTGTCCACTTTATTTGAGAACCTTCCAAAATCCACGAAACCTCGTCACTCTCACATTGCCTAGAACCTCAGTTTGACGGGCTAAAAGCACGTCTGTTGTAGGAAAATGGGGAAGTACAAGTACGCTCGCCGCTGATACTTTACTTTCTACCTTAACCGTGCAGGTATCATGGCTGCCAATAAGCGACAGTTTACTACCTTAGCACCGCCATTGTAGAGGTCAATGGGCTGCGGCGAGAATTTCCCTGCCAACTTACAATATTCTTGGAGAATCAACGCCGATCCGGGACTGGGTACTGGTTAATAAGTAGAAATTCTTCAGACCCTGGTAGTGTCTGAATCCTCCACCAAATTCCCCCAATCCCCATACTTCGGCTTCGCCCTTTGGCTATGCTCAGAACAAGCTCAGTACAAGTTCCCCAGTCCCCAGTCTCCAATCCCCAGTCCCCAATCCTTTTACTTGTTTTACCTTGAGCTAGTATTTTGGGCATTTTTTAGATTACCAAACTGGCTTTTTGTTGTATATTGGCACGTTGCCTTAAAAGTTGTCTCGAAGGTCTCAGTCTTATGACCACAAATCCCTCACCTCAACTTTGGCTTTATGACACCACACTACGGGATGGTACACAGCGCGAAGGGCTATCAGTATCTATAGAAGATAAGTTACGTATTGCCCACAGACTAGACCAACTAGGGATTCCTTTCATTGAAGGTGGTTGGCCTGGTGCCAATCCGAAGGATGTACAATTTTTCTGGCAATTACAAGAAGATCCGCTTAAACAAGCAGAAATTGTTGCTTTTTGCTCAACTCGTCGCCCCAACGCCAATGCCGCAGATGAACCGATGTTACAGGCGATTCTGGCTGCGGGTACGCGTTGGGTGACAGTTTTTGGTAAGTCTTGGGATTTACACGTCACAACAGGTCTCAAGACGACTCTAGATGAAAATTTGGAGATGATCAGCGATACGATCGCCTATCTACGTTCCCAAGGGCGGCGGATTGTCTACGATGCAGAGCATTGGTTTGATGGCTATAAGCACAATCCTAGTTATGCTTTGCTGACATTAGAAGCAGCGATCGCATCTGGTGCAGAATGGCTAGTCCTCTGTGATACCAATGGCGGCACTTTACCCCATGAGATTGGACAAATTGTCCAAGACGTGGTGGAGGTGACTAGGGACTGGGAACTGGGTACTGGGAAAAATTCTTCCCTATCCCCAGTACCTAATTCCCAGTACCCAGTTCCCCAAATTGGCATTCACACTCATAACGATTCGGATATGGCGGTTGCTAACGCCTTAGCTGCTGTCATGGCAGGGGCGACGATGGTACAGGGGACAATTAACGGATACGGTGAACGTTGTGGCAATGCTAACCTCTGTTCATTAATTCCTAATTTACAACTGAAACTAGGTCATAGCTGTATCCCAGAAGACCAGCTAACCCGACTAGCCGAAACTAGTCGCTTTGTCAGTGAGGTCGTAAACCTGGCTCCTGATGAACATGCGCCTTTTGTGGGGCGATCGGCTTTTGCACACAAAGGTGGTATCCACGTCTCAGCAGTAGAACGTAATCCCCTCACTTACGAACATATCCAGCCAGAACAAGTCGGTAACCGTCGCCGCATTGTCATTTCTGAACAGTCTGGACTCAGCAACGTGTTAGCCAAAGCCCGGACTTTTGGCATTGAATTAGAGCAGCATAAATCAGAAGCACGGCAACTGCTGCAAAGCATGAAAGAGCTAGAAAGTCAAGGCTATCAATTTGAGGCTGCTGAAGCGAGTTTTGCTTTGTTAATGTATGATGCTTTAGGCGATCGTCAGCAGTTCTTTGAAATTAAAGGCTTTCAAGTCCACTGTGACTTGATTGAGGGTAAAGAAGCTACAAACGCCCTAGCCACAATTAAAGTAACTGTCAACGGTAAGAACATTTTAGAAGCTGCAGAAGGTAACGGCCCTGTTGCCGCTTTAGATGCAGCCTTACGCAAAGCTTTAGTCAACTTTTACCCCCACATTGCTGCTTTTGAATTGACAGATTACAAAGTGCGGATTCTCAACGGACATACAGGCACTGCAGCCAAAACTCGTGTGTTGGTAGAATCGGGTAATGGTCAACAACGCTGGACAACTATAGGCGTTTCCACTAACATTTTGGAAGCTTCTTATCAAGCAGTAGTCGAAGGCTTAGAATATGGTTTGTTGTTGCACTTGCAAACTGAAAACAAGCTGATTAGTAAAAAATAAAACCTTCGTAGTCAGTCCAGTAGGGTGTGTTACGGCTGCGTCAGAATTTGAGAGTTTGTGAGGATGACAAATAGCCGTAACGCACCATCTTTTCTGATTCGTTACGTGTTGCTTTAACACCATAAATTACAGGCTAATAGCTAAAGATAATTGTAGGTTGGGTGGTAGCTTGCTTCCCCGTAGAAGTACGTAGTGAAACTCAACAAACCAAACCCGCGAAAATGTATTACTATGACACTCATAACTAACTCAATAATTGCAGAAATTACTCATCGCTTAGTAACATTATTAAACCCCGAAGAAATTATCCTATTTGGTTCCTATGCCTGGGGAACACCTCATCAGCATAGTGACCTAGATTTATGTATTATTTTACCAGATGGGATATCAGATTTTAATCGCATTGAGTGGGGAGTAAAAGCAATCAATGCTCTTGATGATTTGATGATTGACGTTGATATTATGATCAAAACTAGAACCGATATAGAAACATTTAAAACAGTTCCCGCATCACTTACCAGAAAAATAGTACAACAAGGTAAATTGCTCTATGGACAAAGCAAAATGCATCCTGGTGCAGTTTTGGTTGAAAAAATCCCAACGTGATTTGAGTGCTGCACAAAAATTAGCTCAAGAACTACCTGACATTGCCATTTATCATTGTCAACAAGCAGCAGAAAAAGCACTCAAAGGATTTCTTGTTTTTCACGACACTGATCCAGGCGATACTCATAATATCAATACTTTAGTGAGATTAGCTTGCCAATTTAAACCTGAATTTGCAACTGTCTTAAAAGAAGCAGGATATCTTAGTCAATATAATCAAACATATCGATATCCTATGGAATCAACAGAAGATTTTAATCCTACTTCTGGAGAATTAAGAAAGGCATATAAATTGGCGACAGAAGTTTATAGAAGTGTAGTCGATTCTATGCCTACTGAAATTACTGGAAATTCTTAATAAGCAAGCTGGGATTCAGCGGAGCCAAACTAATTTTCGGCAGTTAAATTATTAGATTCTCAGTTGCTTTGGTAATGTAGCTGAGAATCAACTCAAAATCTTGACGAATTTCGGCGAGTTGTTTGACTCCAGCATTAGAAGATGCGATCGCACTTTCTTCTTGTTGACGTGCGGCTGCAATTTGCTTGTCAATCTCGCCGTATACTTGTTGTTCAAATTCCCATAATTGTAAATGAATTTGATTTTCTAAATCTTTAGCTATTGATTGAAACTGGCTGGTAATATCGCGGCGAATATCTGCCATTTTTTGTTCTCGCTGCTTTTCTTGATGCATTGAATATGCATCTGTTGCTACTGCAAGCAAGGATAAAGCTGGTCCTAGAAAAATTGCTGCATTACCTATATTTTTAGCTATACCAACAGCTTGCCAAGGTTTAAATTTAAAGCCAACAGATTTACCCACCGCCAAAATAGTTTGATGTAAACCGCTTCCCATAACATCCCAAGAGCGCAGAAGTCCAGTATTATTGAAAACCCCAGTTGAATTCAAAAAACCTCTAGTAGCCAAATCTTTCAATTGCACTCCTGCTGTTTCTCCAATAGTTCTTAGCCAATTTACTTGACCTAAAATCAAGTTAGTTTTACCACCAGAATCTACATTTTTAGCCGATACATTTAAATCTCTACTTAAGCAAGTTATAAAAGTTTGCACTAAGTTTCCATTTAATACTTCTGCAACTTTTTCTCGAATATCTTCAACGGCTGTATTCACAACATATTGCAATTTTGTTTCTGCTTTTTCATAATGTTGTTGTATATTGATCTCTGACTGTTTGTTTAAAGCATTGAAATCTTGTTCAGTCCCTACCGCAGCAGCAAGGGTGATACCTTCCTTAGCAATGAAAGATGACATTTCTAAAGCTATACTATAAATTTTAGTTCGCAGACTTTCTCTTTCTTTTCGCACTGCTCTAGATAACTGTGTCAATACTTCCAAAAATGTCGTATCTTGGTTAGAGTTGCGTGTAAAGCTTAATTGAGCTTCATCAACAGAGGCTAAAACAATTCTTACTGGCGTATCAAATCGCGCAAGTGCGCCGCGACGTTCGACAAAATTGTTTAAAGCATCAATAAAAGTTTGAAATCTACTGATTTCAATGAGAAAATCCTCTTTTTGATCTACACCTTCACAATAATCTTTAGCATCGATAAAACAAACTGGAAATTCATCAAGACTGTCAGGTTTAAGTGCTTCAGCTAAACTCTGGCGATAATTAGCAATTTTTTGGGCTTCTTCTCCTGCTTCATCAGACATTTTATTGATCAGCAGTACCATTTTCCAGCGATAACCTTTTTCATAAGCTAGCTTCTTGAAATTCTCTACTGTAATTGCATCAAAAAGCATATAAGTGAGGCTAAATACTAGCAAGTCGGCTTTATTAATTGCCTCATAGGTAATCTCATCATGGTCTTCACGGTCTGTAAATAGACCTGGCGTATCTATCAGCTTGATACCGTTCCAGTCATAGCTAGCAATTACATCAGTTGCAATATCCGAATCTATTTTAATATCTCGTCGTCCTGTAAGTGCAGAAATAGTTGTGGATTTACCTGCATTATATTGACCAACAAAAGCTACAGAAATAATTCCATTTTCGCTATATTCTTTGACTTCATCACGAAATTTTTTCCGAATAGCCGTAATTTCAGGATGCTTAACTTGGGCTAATATTTTATCGAACTTTACAGAAGCATTTTTAAATTTCTCAGCTACGAGAGCAGCACTAAACTTTTGTGATTGAATCATTTCTAATTTCCTCTTTCCTCGATAACCGATGATAAATGATGGACATGACTAGTTAGCTTTAATTATGCCAACAAATTTGTATAACTAATTCTAGAGACGATGATCGGGCAGATCATCAATTAATGAATTTTTAGTATCACTAAATGAAGATTTGTTGCTTTGTATTACAATATCTTCCTGCAATACTTTTTTTAGAATTTCTTGGGATTTATGTATTTTGAAATCACATTTAGTTGTAATTATTATATTTATGCCAAAATCCCGCTGTACTTTACCAATAGTTTTGAAAATAACTTCATCATTCAAGGGTTCATATTTGTCCATACACCAATCAATGATACGTTTAGCATAAGCACGATTAAGATAATTAGCCGAGCTATCCAATTTACTCTTAACTGTTGAAAGTTGCTCACTGATCAACTCTAAACCTTGAATCAATTCATCAAAGTAGTTATTGATATTAAGTGTCACAGCTTCAGAATACTTACCAAATTCTTCTTTGGCTTTCTCAAGAGTTGTGTATTTATACTCCTGAACCTGACTTGACAATGAACTCGATATTTTTTGTACAGCTTCTCGACGCTTTTGGTCTTTTGATTTCATCCAATTGCTTGCTGCACCAACAATAGCAGCAGCAATACCTACAGGAATGGCAAAAGGCAAACCAAAAAAAGGTAAAATAACTGCTACTAGTCCTAAAATTCCACCGCCAATTTTTAGGAAATCTCTAAAATTATTAGAATCTTGTTGAATAAATTTAAAAGAACCATTATTCAAATTAGCCATTAATTGTATTTCATGACCAACCTCTTCTAGTATTTCCTGGACATCTTGATTAAACTGTTTACCATATTCCTCAAAAATATTCTTTAATCTTGCTTCAAATCTAATATTCTTTAGTTTTCTCTCCCATCCTAATTTCAACCCTATTTCGTTAGCCTCCCAATGCTCTTCTGCAAAGTCTGGAATACTGTTAAACACATCTTGAAAAATTGCTTCCATTTTTTGCAGTAAAGTTTCACGATTATCTTTTTTTGCTTTTTGGATATCTTTTATGATTTTTTCACGCTTACTTTTTAGCACTTCCGTCAGTTGTTGATAAATTTGTAACTGTTCAGTCACCCATTTATTTGGTTTGTCAATTGCACCAACTGTAGAACTAAGTAAAGTTTGCGATCGCCTAATCACTCCATGCTCAACTAACGACACTCGAATTGAGTTAAGAAAGTCCTGTATACGGCTGGCTTTAAACAGCTTATCTCTATGCTCTTTATGCTCTGGCTCTCGTGACATTTGTGCAGCCAAGAGCATCAAAGGAATAATCTCAAAGTAATCATTAGCATAATGCTGTTTCGCATAACGGCGGATGCGCTCAATGTGTCCACCCAAACCGCTGCTAGTATCCATAACAAACAGTTTATGTGGGTCTTTTAAAAAATGCTCTAACCTGCGATTATCACGTAAGTTATTCTTGATATTAAGTAATACAATCAGAGGTTTGGCTTTTTCTTTTAAAAGTTCTAAAAATTTAAATTCAGTTTCTTGAATGCTGTCATTTGTGACTACATAGCAAATAACATCAGATTCTTCAATAACACTTGCGGCAATTTCTTCATCACTTTTACCACCAGGCGCACCAATACCAGGAGTATCGATAATCCGAATATTTTTCCACTCATAAACGCGATTAAAACGTGTGGTGCGCTGCTTCCCTACACCAATCGCCTCCCAACCACCACCTGTAATAATTGCGTGGAGAGTGCTTTTACCAGCCTTAGTTTTACCCATAAAGGCTATACTAAAGTGATTTAGAGCGCGTTGTTTTGCACGCAGCGATTCCCTTACTCCTTCAAGCTCTTTTAGTGTTTCAGCAGTCAGCATATTTCTAGTACTTTCAAGCTGCTTTGCTACTTCTTTAGCTGTATTAGCTTGTCCCTTAGTACCTGTCTTGTTATGTATTGCTTCAGTAGCTATTGCAATATTTTTTGCTAAACTCTTAAGAGCATCATAAGCATTTTTAAGTGATTTCTCAGCATATTTATAATCTTCACTGGCAATAACCGCACATCGCTTAATTACATCGTCATATTCAGGTCCAGCCAGTAATATTTCTTGCCGTAGTTGCTCAACTTTTCGCCCAATATTTCCAGGAGCAACTTTCGCTAAATTATCTACCAAAGCACGGGAAAGAACTGAATCTAACCCTTGCAAAATACGCGAACTAGCAGATAATTCAGAATTGTCTTGATTATTAATAGAACGTTTAACTTCACCAGAGTTTTGTGCTTGTTTGAGTAATTTTTCAATTTCTGCATCTGACCAGTTCCAGATTTCTGCTACCTGGTTCACCATCTCCCGTTCTAATGGTGAAAAATAACCGTCAATATAGGCAATAGCTATTATCTGACGCATTGCTTCACTTTGTTCGCCAGCCGGAAGTTGACGCGCTACCTCTTCAACAGAGATGAAATTTTCATCTTGACTCAGTATTTTTTCCATTTCCTCAATGGTGTGTGTTCCCATTTTGGCTTGCTGTGCTAATTCTTTCAGTGCTTTTGCTTCTTCACTGTGAATTTGCTCATCAGCACACACCATATGAGTGAGGAGTAGAAATTGGTAGTTAATTTGCTGATAGGTTAGCAGCGACATTTTTACCCTGAGTGTAAATCTTATACTCAGTGTAAGCAATAACCATGATCGCCAACTTCAGAAAAATTACGGTACTTTTAAAATAGCTACTTACGAGTACATCACGGCGCAAATAAAGCTAATGCCTGAAAAGCTCGTAGTATAAGTGTTCTTTGCCAGGAGAAACGGCGAAGCGATCGCCTCCTCAGCAATGACATACAATATCCATGTATTCTTACAATCTGCAATTAGTTATAGTACAAGCGATTGTGGAAGTTATTGTCAAAGATGTATAAATGATTTTGCTTAATTATTGAGTTTAAATACAATCATCCCAATTAATACGAATAGGCCTAACGCTCTGCGAAAATAATTAACGCCTTGAAATAATTCCAGCCAAGCCCAAGTAAATAAGGAGCCATTTGCCAGTACTTCTAATAATGTATTGATTTTACCATTCGTAATAATTAGACTCAGTAAACTCGTTACTATCCAAACAATAAGCGGTAAGTTGGGAATCTGAGCTAAAACAATTTGTCCATCGTCATCACGGAAAGTTTTATCAAAGAATGTGTTGTTTGTCATTGTTGATTGCTATTTAGCTAAAAATTATTAACTAATTCAGAACCTAAGCAACTGGCATATATATCTTATGTCACAGGAGTCAAAAGTCCAAAAAACCTTGACACTTCGACTACCCTTCGGCTGGCTCAGGGCATCGCGCTCAGTGTGAACCCTTGACTCTTGAACCAGGTATATGTGCTAGTTGCATAAGTTCTGTAAATGCATAGAAGTCTTTTGCTCTAACTTAATTTGTGGATGCGATCGCTGATCCATAGATGGATATTCCAGCCTCTATGCTTTCTTTTATCTGACTAGCACCAAATCCTGATATGGTTAAAGTAGTAATTGTGCAACCGCAAATTAACCAACAGTAGACTCATTGCCAATCCCAGCCATCATTACTCCCACACTAAAAGAAGCGACAAACTACCCACATCATGAAGCGTAGGGCAAAAATCAACACTAGCACTACTCTTAAGAGAAACTTTCCCAGGCTTGAGCCACTAATTGACTAAGCCAGCGTCGTTGTTGCTTATTCAGCATAGGGTCGTCAGCAAGCACCTGGTTCGTTAATTCTTCTAAAGATTGGCCTTGAGCGCGGACAATTTTTACGACTCCGGCGATCGCCGCTGCTACCAATTCTTCGTCAACTGGCTTTTGTTGCAACGCTAAAATGTCTTGGGGGCTGTCTGGGATGGGATAATTCATGGCGTGGGTTTAAAGAAATGCAGTAATGAACAAAAGATTAGACAAATTATTAAAATTTCTTCACTTAATCTTTATGCAACTGATAGGGCGGAGTGTAGCGTACTTTATGCCTTCTTCAAATCTGTCTTAGTGAGTATATTGAGCGGAATTGTCAGCAAAAATGAAAGAAATACTTTATTTAGAAGTTCCAACTCCAGATACAGCAGCTGTATGCAGTTGGCTACATACAGATTTTGATCCAGAAAATGGAGAAAAATTGCTTACCCCAGAAGGCTTTCGCTTGCGAATATCTGCTGAGACTACAACATCCGATGCAGCTATTTCGGAACTTGCTGTTTTTGTTTGGTCAGTGCAGCGAACCACCTATTTAAAGGTGTTTCGTTGGACAGAACAATCTTTTCCCCAAGAGCAGCAAATCCTACAACGCCTGACTACTCAAATCAGAAGCCGCTTTCCCCATCACTACCCAGAACCGCCAGCAATTGATTTATCTCAGCAATCAATATTTGCCGCCCTAGAACCTTATTACCCTCTCACCGTCAAGTATTTTCAGAAAATGCCCAACGGCGAATATGACTTGCAACGTGCTTATTGGTGGGAGCAACGATGGCGGGAAGGAGTACGTAGTCCCCAGCAGCCGCGTCAGGTGGTATTTTCTGGTAAAAGGGACTGGGGAAAAGAAAATCTCAATCCCCAATACGACCTGATTTATATCGGCGGCGCATTAGGTGCAATTCATGCAGCTGTGATGGCGAAGTTGGGATATAAAGTGCTATTGGTGGAACGTTTGCCCTTTGGACGGATGAACCGGGAATGGAATATTTCCCGCGATGAGTTGCAAAGTTTAGTCAATCTGGGTTTGGTGACACCCGCAGAACTAGAAACCGTGATTGCGCGGGAGTACAAAGACGGATTTAATAAGTTTTTTGATGGCAATAATCCCCCAAAATTGCGATCGCCTATTTTACACACCCCCACAGTGCTAAATATCGCCTTAGACTCGGAGAAATGGCTGCAACTTTGCGGGCAAAAGCTCCGTGCCGCAGGTGGTGAAATCTGGGACGAGACGGAGTTTATGCGGGCTGATATAGATAAAACACAAATTGTTGTTAAAGTCAAGCATTTACCCACTCAAGTTGAGAAACAAATCAGTGGGCGACTACTCATAGATGCAATGGGAACAGCCTCCCCAATTGCTTGGCAATTAAATGGTGGTAGGGCATTTGATAGTGTCTGTCCCACAGTGGGAGCAGCTATTGAGAGCGGATTTCCAGCAGGAGTATGGGATTCTCAATATGGGGACGTACTTTATAGTCATGGTGATATTTCCCGGGGTAGACAACTAATCTGGGAATTATTCCCCGGTGCGGGAGAAGAACTGACGATTTATTTATTTCATTACCACGAAGTCAATGCTGAAAATCCTGGTTCCTTGCTGGAGATGTACGAAGACTTTTTCGCGATTTTGCCAGAGTATCGCCGCTGCGATCTAGACCAACTAGTGTGGAAAAAGCCGACATTCGGGTATATTCCAGGACATTTTAGTGTGGGAAGTAGCGATCGCACAATTGCCTTTGATAGATTAATTGCGATCGGTGATGCAGCATCACTCCAGTCTCCCCTCGTCTTTACTGGTTTTGGCTCTCTAGTGCGTAACTTAGAGCGCCTAACAAAACTTTTGGATACTGCCCTCAAACATAACCTACTGAGTTTCCGACACTTAAATCAAATTCGTGCCTACCAAAGTAACGTCTCAGTCACTTGGCTATTTTCCAAAGGTATGATGGTGCCAACAGGGAAATTTATCCCACCCCAGCGGATTAACGCCATGTTGAATACCTTCTTTGGGTTGTTGGCAGATGAACCCCCAGAGGTGGCAGATAATTTCATTAAAGATAGATGCGATTGGTTAACCTTTAACCGCCTAGCACTAAAAGCGGCTCGCAAAAATCCCGCCTTAATCTTGTGGATTTGGCAACTGGCAGGAGCTAAGGATTTATTCAGATGGCTGGGTAATTATTTTAACTTCAGTCTTTATGCCCTAGTTAGTGCAATCCTTGGTGGATGGTTCCCGCGCTTCCTGCGCTGGATAGGTCCCAAGCTAGAACCGCACTATCCAGCACTGTGGTTGCGATTATTGGTAATTAGCTACGCTCTTAGCACTGGCAAACCGCGATCGAAAAATCAGTCAGCCAAAGTCAACCCAGAAGCGATGATGCAAAAGTCGGAAGCCAGAATTGTCAATTAGTTAACGTGAGTTCGACGGATTTTAGAGGCTAAAAGCCTTGTCAATCAAAGATTGTTGAAACTAAGGCTGATAGCAACTCTCAATCATTAGTTGAGAATAAGGTCAATAATTGACAGATTCAAGAGTTACTGATTTTATTCTCAATAATCTCAAAAATTTTTAGGTTCTGTTAATTCTCAGACAATAATGCTGTCCAATGGTTTCAGCCTTTAAGGTTCATCGAACTCACGTTAACTTTGCGGAACCTTCACAACTGAGGGATCAAGCCATACAATGTTTACGTTCAGCGGCGGCGAAAATTGTTTTTGTCCCTACCGATAACCTCCACTCTGTCTGCAGTGAGACGATTGTTAGACCGCCGTGCATTGCAACTATTCCATAACTGGCGCTCTTAATCTACTTACTTTCTCTTCCCTGATAAGGCATCTTGCACAATCTTTCGTCCTTCCTGAGAATTTACAAATAAGCAGAACAGTCATTTCACCCACAATAGCATCCTAGCCGATAACCTCTCAATGAGGCTCCACTAAAGACTTTCGATTACTTAAGTATTGCTCTCAGTAAATACGCTTTCAACCATGTCTTAATCGGGGAATGAGGCGGTCTAATGTTCCTATTAAGCAGCTATAAGTAGCATTTGTAACACTACTAGTATTTTTATTCAGTCCTCCCCGACAGGATTTTTAGACCGTCGCTACTGAGGAAATTGATAAAGTGCTAGCTACTTGTTTTATAACGAACTTTTGACAGCAGCTTTTACAATTTTAAGATATTTGTTCTACGTACTTAAGTGGTGGTAAAGCTGTTCGTAGTCCTTTAGCTTTTTGATACATTCTCTTTGTAGCGATCGCCTACAAACATTTTCTGATATGGAGAGTTTTTTCAAAAGGGCAAAGACATAATCTGATCAATCCATTCTTCAGCCGTAGATACCTCCCAAACCAGGATAAGAGTATCAATTGCCTCACTGATGGGAAGACTTTGAGAAAGAATCAGCACGCCAGAACTCTTTTGAGACATGATGAACTGGCCAAACTCAGTCGGCATGGTTTTACGATCATGGGTGACAAGTACCCTACCATCTTGTGCCGCAATTGCCAAAACTTCTGAATCTTTTATACCTTCAAGCCCTGCTTCATTGGCTGATTGAAAATCTATGTTAGGCTTTCTACGAATGACACCAGCTACGATCGCCTGTTTGAGGTCGGCATCGGCTTGGAATCGAACTGTTGTCATACCCTGCCTTGCTTTTGCAGTTGAGCGGCTTTCAACTTCTGGTATAAAAGTGGACTCTTTTCTCTAAAAGAATGTTGCAACTGTTGAAATTCTGCTTCACCTGCTTCTAAATAAATATCAATCATCTCTCGATTAGCAAGATAGAAAGTGATTGCACCATAGACTTGCTCCAGCGACAGTAGCGGAAAGTTTTGGGCTATGCTTTCAGGTGACTCTCCATTCAGGAAGGAATAAACCACTGAATCGAGAGAAATGCGTGTTCCTGCAATCCAATACCCTTTGTGACCTTGTTCAACATACTGCTTTGTTGGGGTCGGTGTTAACGTCATAGGGCTAACTACTGCTTACTTCATAAAAATAATAAGCTATTCTTCAATTCTGCTGCTTCATGCTTCAAAAGCACCATAGAGGAACCAAAATGGATAAAATTGGCCGGGTTTAATTTAATGTGTGTCTTTCTCTTTGTAGTGATCGCCTGCAAGCAGTTTTTGAGATGGCGATCGCCTCTTGGCCAAAACAATCAAAAAGCCATGACTCATTAGACCCCTGACTGCTGACTATTTTGGCGAAAATTTGGCAGTTCCACAGATGCTAACGACTTACGTCCTTTGGGTGGACGTTGGGGATAAACTACTGGTGATGGCGAATTAGAATCAGTATTATCTTCAGGGAATGACTCTGGAGGTAAACCCGTTGTGGGAAATTCGACCTGATTTAATTGGGAAATTTCTGACCAATAGTCTTCATCTCCTTCGACCAAAGTTGCTTCAGTTAGGGGTAAAGCAGAGAATGAGGCAGAGTTTTCTTCCCATACAGTAGAAGTGGTTCCAGGGGAATTGATATCTCCCACAAACTGACTTTTTTGTGCAGTTTCTGGTTCTTCATCATCAGCAATAGTTGTTGCTAGAGTTTCCCACACAGCTGCATCGTCAACCTGATTATTGCTATCTACATTTTGTTTTGCAACTGTTGGTGATGAAGTAGATGCAGACTGGGAGGCGAAAAACATTTGGATGAGACTATCCAGTTGCTGATCAATATTTGCTGACCCTAGAGAATTATCATCAATGATGTTTAATGACTCCAAAGGTGAAACAGCTTGGTTTGTAGTCAGGGATTCATCGACTTCTAGTGAATTATCTGGCTGTACTGGTGACTGCGGCATGGTTTTCCGATTTGGCCAGTTCCACGGAGATGATGGAGTAGGAACCGGGTCACTTTTTTGGAACGGAGATGGGGGTGAGGCTTGACCCCAGGAATTTTCTAAATCATCAGTAGATGATTCTGGTTCTGCTGACCAAGGTTTAATTGGCTGCGCGTTGGGAAACAAAGACCGAGCTTTTCTCGAGAATCTTGTTTGTCTAGTCTGAGGATAATTTTCTGTATCTTCCGCAAAATCAGCATTAGGAAGTGGTGTTTCCAAACACTTTTCCAGAGCTGCTTTAAATTGCAAAGTCTGGCGTTGTTGTCGCATCAACCGAGTCTTTAACTCTCGACACGAAGTGTCTGATTGTGATAGCTGTTGAGATTGTTCACTATAGTTAGTTTGTAGGAGCGAACATTCCCGCTCTAACTGAGCAAGACGTTGCTGGCTAATTTGTAACTGTGCTTTATAAGTTTCGATGAAACTTTCCTGGCGTTGAACAGTTTGTAAAGTGGTTTCTAATTGTTGGAATAGGGACTGAATCTGTTCTTGAGCAGCAGCAAGTTCCTGCGTTTGTTGGTTAAGCATCGACTCAGTCGCGCTGGAGCGTCTCTTCTGCCACTGCACGGCCTTTTCTGACTCGATTAAGTCATCTTTTAACTGCTCTACCTGTTCATACAAGCCATTGTTTGCAGAACGTAATTCTTCATTTAATGTGAGTAATTTCTGAAATTCAGCATCAATAATTGCTTGTTTATCGCTGTCAGGCTCTGCAACCCAGTCTTGTTTGGTGGACTTCACTGATAGTTCTGCAACTTCAGTCTCCTGCGGCTCTTCCTTTGCTGGCTGGAGGAGGGGCAATTTCGGAATTGCCAAATTTTCATGAGGCACAACTGCATAAAAGGGACAACTTGCCTGTTCCCGTGATGGCAAGTTAGCAGAATTTCGAGATTCCATAAAAGCCTCATTGCTTGAGGCATCAGCGTCATTCATCACTTTTGACCCACCTGCTTAAAAATTTTTAGCAGTGCTGGCATTAGCATTGCTTATCAACTGTTTCTGACCAGGGTTGACGCAAGTAGCTTGGGAAAACCTGAGAATTCCCTGGCTTTATCTGTGGGCAGTGTTACTCTAAAAGCCAAGTGTAACTCTCCCCCAGCATGAGTAGTTAGTTATTGATCAGTGTTCCCCATTTTGCATCTAGAACTGATGACGTTATAACATTACAATACTGTCTCCCGCCAACCTGATGATGTCGGGTAACTGTAAGTAGGGCGACGTAAATAAAGCTAACTAACGGGAATCGTCATTCTTACAAAGTTCTGAGCGCTGGCTTCCGGCGCTCAACGCCAGTTAGTTCAAGTCGAGCCAGCCGCTTGCGGGGGTTGACCCCGTTGTGCAGACTGGCGTGGAAGACCCGCCCACACGACTGGCTCGACTTTGCGCTTTGTCATTTGTAAGTGTTTCAGGTGTATTTACGTTTCGTAATATAGTTTGGTTGATTATTGCCGAATTATTTAAATCGCTACATTGAATTCGTACACTAAAGAAAACTTAGTGCTGTATATAATTTACCAAACAGCCAGCCTTTTGCGGAAGTAGGGGGCAGGGAGCAAGAGTCAAGAGTCAAAGGTGTCATTAATTATCTGCCCAATACCCATTCTTTATTGCCTATTCCCCATTCCCCAGTCTCTCACGGTAGCCAGTGGGGTGCAAATCCGACTAAGGGAAGTTTTTCTGGTTTGATTTCGGTAGTTGTGGTGTCAGTAATGGGTAATAGGGGCATTAACCACAGACTACTGGTAGCGATCGCTTCACCATCATCTGTTTTCAAAGTGTTTGTTGATGGAGATGGGGCGGGATTTGTTTGTGGTGTCACTTGGTCAAATAATAAGCCTAGACCATCAGGCGATAGACTCATTTGTACATTCCGTTGTGCAACAGGTAACACTAATAATGGTTTTTGTTGCCCGGTTTTCAAATCAATCGCCACTAAATAGGGCTGTTCTATATATTGCTCCTTGGAAACTAGCTGTGTCAGCAAGCAATAAAGCGTGGGTGAAGCAGTATCAAACTGGCAACTGAGAATTGAACCTGTTGTTTTGAGTAAGGGTTTCTTGACACCTTGGTTTGTCACTAAAAACAAATCTCGCGTGAAATCTGTATTAAACTTAACCATTGCCGCTTGTGAGCCGTCCTTAGAGAAAGCTTGGACTAAGCCAAACTGCGGCAGAAAATCTAAAGGTTTACTGGCATCCCCTTCTAAAGATAATATTGCTGCTCCTTCACCTTGGGCAACAGCTACGGCTTTACTGTCGGGTGTGATCATAAAATCTCCCCCCGGTTGGCTTTTGAGGCGTTTAGGGATGGGCTTTTCTCCGGGTTTTTCGGTGGTTGTGGGCATAAACCACAGCCCAAAGTCACCGGGATTTGATTTGTTTCCCCGTTGGACAACGATCGCTTGTCCATCCGGCGATAAGTCAAATTTGAGATTTTGATATTCTTTATTATCTAAAACTAAATCCACTTTGCCTGATGCATCTGCTTGGTGATCAGATTGATCAGACACGCCGGTGGTTACTGTATACAACTGCGCTGATAGTAAGTCTTGACTTTTGGTTGTACGTGCAGAAAATAAAATTTTCTCCCCATTGGGAAATGGCTCGAAGTCCATCACAGTCAGGTCTTTGGGAGTCAGTACCTTTTTTTGTTCTTGAGTTAAGTTGTAGAGAACTAACTGTCCCAGGTTTTCTGGATCGGCTCCGATATAAAGAATGACGCGATCGCGTGTCCGAAAGTTGCCTGTAAAAGGCTGTAAGGTTCTATTGGTCTTTTCTTTGGCAGCGAACTGATCTTTTGCTCCTTGCAACAGCACTTTATAATTTGTGCCGTAGGGTGCTGGTGTTAAAAGTGTATAAACCATCCGCCGCCCAGCCCAACTGATTTTACCGGCGAGAGGCGGATCTGTTTTTAAGTTATCTTCTACACTTTTGATATCCATCGGGCGGCTAAAAGTCAGGGTGAAAGAAACATCTTCCGCCCCAATTTGTTGGTCTTGCCAGGTGAATTTCCGGACACTAGGCTTGACTGCATCACCTTGCCAGATCACTAATCCAATCAACAAGCTCAACAAGAGAATGAGTGCGATCGCCACGCGATCTAGTGGTTGAATAAATACTTTAGATTTAGTCATTTGTCATTTGTCATTTGTCATTTGCCTATTGCCTATTGCCTATTGCCTATTCCCTAATAAACGTAAGGATCTTTGGGTTGGGGAATCTTTTGTAAGGAAGTAGCGGCGATAGTGAGTTGGCGTTTGCCTGACAAATTTTCTGTCACCATTTGTCCCTCAATTTCTAGCCACGTATCAGGAGCATATTGAGAGCGATCGCCTTGGAGTTTGACTGGTAAGCCCACAGGATAAGCGTCTGCAGCACAACAGGTAAGAACAAATCGCCCTAAAAACAAATATTCTTTAGCTAGTTCTGGTGGGTGGATCACAAAACCCTGCACCTTGACTTTTTGCCCTGCGTATGAATCTGGTTCTGGATAGACATTGACGGTGCGTACCCAGTCTACGAGCGATCGCTCTTCTGGGCGAATGCTAGCCCGGAATGCTTGAGGCTTGATGCGTGCAGTTCCCAGCAAGTCAGTCATACCCCGCTGGAGTGCTTTATCACTGGCAAAGACTTGTGGCGTAATGATAAAACCGAGAATCGCCGCTGTCAGTAGTAAGGTACTACCCCAACCAGGGGGAAAGAAATTTATATGTAGAGCGCTAGGTTCATCGTCTCGCCGCCGGTGCTGCCAAAGTTGCTTGGCTTTGAAAAAAGCGACAACTAGCAAGCCGATAGCCCCCGTATTTGCTAACCAAAAGTAATCAGGGTGAATCAACAAGTTGAGCTTATTTGTCAACCAGTATTTCAGAATTAAAATTCCCCAAGCCGTAACTGCTAAAACATCCAGCCAAGGCAAGAACAAATTTCTATTTTTAGGTTTGGGATTTGGGATTGAAGTCATATTTTAAGGGATAAAGAATAAGAGTCAAGGGTCGAGGGTCTAAATCCTAACTTTGGATTCTTGACTTTGAACTCTTGACTTTGGACTCATCTTTTAAATGACGTGCAAATTCAAAAATACAGTGAACAAAAATGTTAGTAGTCCAGCTAAAGCGAACAGATAAAATAAAGCTTTAGGTTTAAAAATCGATAACATCAAACCGACACCTTTAATGTCAATCATGGGGCCAAATACCAGAAAGGCTAATAAAGAACCGCTGGTAAAGGTGGAGGCAAAAGACAAAGCAAAAAATGAATCTACTGTTGAACAAATAGATACCACTGTTGCGAGTATCAGCATGGCAACAATAGAGCTAATTGGGCCAGCACCCAGACTCAGGATCAGTTCACGGGGTGCTAACACTTGAATCGTAGCGGCGATCGCACTACCAATCACCATCACTGCCCCTAATTCCCGCAATTCTTGGATGATGTTATCTACCAAAAGACGCAGTTTATCTTTGAGAGGTTTACTGGAGTTGGCTAATGAGGTGTTCACCGGCGCGAGATTACTATCTATCCGCGTGGGTAAGCCTGGTTTTCCTCCTAGTAAATAAGTCCCAGATTTCAATAAACTGGGTGTTGTGGCCTCTTGCATGACGGGGGAACGTCTCCCGCGCCCTTTGGCTTCAGGCTGTACGGGGGGATTAAACTTGAGATAACGAGCGATCGCCGGTTGTACAATCGGACTTAAGTCTTTTTGAAAACTGAAAACAAAACCCACAATTGTTGCTATCAATAGGGAAAATACAACCCGTAAGACGACTATTTCTGGCTGATCTCGAAACGCCGTCCAAGTTGCCCAAATTACAATCGGGTTAATTGTCGGTGCTGCTAGCAAAAAACCAATTGCCACTGGCGTAGGGACTCCCTGCATTAACAACCGCCGCGCCACTGGCACATTACCACACTCACATACGGGGAATAAAAAGCCAATCGCACTGCCGAATAAAGCACCCAGCAGCGGATTTTTGGGCATTTTTTCCACCAATTTGCGCTCATCTATAAAAAAGAGCAGCACACTAGAGAATAAAACACCTAGCAGCAAAAAAGGTATCGCCTCGACTAGCAGACTCAAAAATAGTGTAAAACCATTGTTCAGTTGATTCATGGGCGTCGCAGTCAAAAGCAGTTTGGAGTTTTGAGGTTATGCCTAGTCATTCTATCGGAATGGGGATCAAAAGCAGATGAGGACAATTACAACTCATTTTAGTCAAGATTTAATATGTGATTTTGTAGTCTCGCTTAAACGCTACAATGCATTTGACTGATGAGTGATCACCATTAACGACCATAGCAGCGATGTGTGCCGAGCGGACTTGTACTGAGCGCAGTCGAAGTAGCCGAGGTAAGTCGAGATGCTCAGTAACCATAAAGGGTGTTTATATAATTTCAACGTGCATCAGCTTATTTCTAAGATTGTTTGCCTTCTGAAATGGTTCCAACACTCAAGCCTGACCACCTAACTTTACAATAGTGA
Source organism: Calothrix sp. PCC 7507 (assembly GCF_000316575.1). Lineage (GTDB taxonomy): Bacteria > Cyanobacteriota > Cyanobacteriia > Cyanobacteriales > Nostocaceae > Fortiea. Next base: position 2,725,374 of record NC_019682.1, read on the forward strand.
ACTATCTATGTTTATACTTACTGTAGTTTGGCTAGCTAGTGTGTCACTTTCCACGCATTTTCATAAATGATTCACAGTTTTTAAACAATACAGTCCAATTGGTAAAATTATTTCTAGAAATCACCTAGCTCAACTGATCGGGTAAAAGCCTATTAAGTATTTGAGGAAAATTAAAGACCTCACAGTTGATAGCGGTTTTCGTAGACATAAAATACATTTCTCAATCTCACCTCCAACCCTTCGGTTGGGTACATCCCAGTTTTTATTTCGCAATGAGAGGATAACTGTCATTGCGAACGCGAACAGCGTCTCGTAGAGAGGAGGAACGACGAACGCAAGAGCGTGTCGCAGACAAGCAATCGCATGGATTTGCACTGAAGTGGAGATTTTGTGATTGCTTCACTTCACTCTGTTTCGCTCGCAATGACATGCAAAAAAGTGGGATGCTCCCCTCCGGTTCGGTAAGGTGTCAGCAAGCACAGGGTGAGGTAAAGACTGTATTGCATCGAAGAAAAAAGCCCTACAGCACTACTTTGTGTGAAAGTGGTTTTAAAAGTGGAGCTTTTTAGTAGTTTCAACTACAAAGTTTTATATTAGTCAGATATATACCTTATGGGAAATTTAAAGTCCCATCAATATATTAGTTTTTTTGTACCCATCACTTAATAAATTGATTATTTCATATATTTGTTGTCTATGTTATAGTCAATTCCACTAGCGATAGATAATCAATGCTTACCTGAGGGAGTTATGGTAAGGATACCCTATTTAGACTTAGCAGCTAAACCTTTTCTGGATGTTACAACTTATAATTTTACCTTAGAGTCTACTCTACAAGAATTGCCACTATGGGAGTTGAAGTTTGACATTTCTGAATTTAGTTTTGAGTTAGCAGAAAAATTTCAAGCTAATCCATTGCTACCGGGAGTGCTGTTGGTAGAAGGGAGTGAATTAGTAGGCATGATTTCCCGGCAGCGCTTTTTGGAGTATGTAATCTGGCCTCAGATACTAGAAAAGTTTAGCGATTGCTCCTTGAAAGTTCTCGATCAATTCTTACGGTCAGATTTTTTAATTTTACCAGGCGAAATGTTAATTCTAGGCGCAGCTCAAAAATCATTAGAACGTCAGCCTGAATTGATATATGAACCAATTGTTGTCAGATTGGGGATACAAAAATATGGGATTGTAGATGCGCGTCAATTGCTGGTTGCTCAATCTCGCATTTGTGAACTGACAACTAAAGTATTACGCGAACAGAACATACAACAATTATTTCAAACGGAAAAACTTGCAAGTTTAGGGCGGATGGTGGCTGGAATTACCCATGAAATTAGAAATCCTGTGAATTGTATTGCGGGTAATATACCATTCTTACTAAAATACTTTCAAGAATTGATAGAGTTGATTTCAGCTTACGAAACAGAATATTCTAATTCCTCACCAATAATTCAAGAAATCAAAGATAAAATAGACCTAGATTTTATTGCCAGCGATTTACCACAGATTTTAAACAGCATCAATATAAGCTCAGAGAGATTAAGACAAATAATCACAAGTCTATGTAGCTTTTCTGCTAAAACTGAAAATAAACGTCAGCCAGCTGATATACATGCATGTATTGATAGTACACTCCTGATTCTGAAACACCAGATGCATCAGGATATTGAAATAGTTAAAAATTATGGGGATTTGCCACTTATAAATTGTTATTCAGGGCAAATGAGTCAAGTATTTATGAACTTGCTCAATAATGCTATGGATGCCCTATACGATAAGATAAAAACGATAAAAAATTGGCAACCTTGCATTGAGATTAGTACAAAAGTTGTCCGAGAAGAAACTCAGCAATGGGTAGTGGTCATCATCGCTGATAATGGTGTTGGGATACCGCCAGAAATTCAAAAGCAGATTTTTGAAGACTTCTTTACTACTAAACCAGTCGGCAAAGGCACAGGGTTAGGATTAGCAATTAGTTACGAAATCGTAACACAAAGGCACGGTGGACAGTTGCAAGTGACATCCCAACCTGGTATTGGTACGGAATTCGAGATTTGGTTACCGTTGGCTAATACTCAATAGAAGGTTATGGGGACTGGGATTTATAAGTCCCATAGTGGCGTATATTACCCGATTAAGGAGAGACTACCAAAGGCTAAAATGTTACCTTATTGGTTGACCGTTTTTATACAAGCTAGAATTTCCAGTGCCACAAGAATTCAGTTCCCAAATTTCACCACCATTTTTGTCTCATGGTAGCGATCGCCATCTTGGCTTAGATTCAACTCTCCAGGAACTGTCAATGTATAGCTTTCAAGTGGAAGTTAGCTGTACGGCTATGGAAGTTACGCAATTTTTTGAAAAATACCCGTTACTCCCAGGCGTAATCTTACTCGAACAGGGAAAATTTATCGGGATGATTTCGCGGCGAAGACTCCTAGAATTTTTGATTCGTCCCCACGGACAAGAATTATTTTTCCGGGAACCGTTGGGTGTTCTCTACAGCTATGCGCGCACAGCGATTTTGCAGTTTCCTGATACAACACCAGTTTTGACAGCAATGCAGTTTACCATGAGGCGATCGCCTGAACTTTTCGCTGAACCTGTGGTAGTACAAACAGCACCTGATATTTATCAGCTACTAGATATACATGAATTAAATCTTGCTTCTTGGCAAATTCGCGGTGTTGAAACTCAGATAAGGTACGAACGCAGCCAAGCCAAAATGATTCAAAACGAGAAAATGGCAAGTCTGGGACGTTTAGTTGATGGGGTAGCACACGAAATTTTAGACCCTGTAAGTTTTATTTGGGGTAACTTAACCTATGTCTCTAACTACAGCCAAGACTTGCTTAAGCTAATCGCAGTTTATGAAAGAAATTTATCTACTCCTTCAGAAGAAATTATCCATTTTAAAGATGAAATTGAATTTGATTACTTAGAGGAAGATTTATCAAAAACTTTAACTAGTATTCGCACTGGAGCCGAAAGATTAAAAAAACTCGTTACCAGTTTACAAACATTCTGTCATATCGATGAAATTTATCCTAAACCTACAGATTTACACTCTTGTATAGATAGTGTTGTGCTGTTAATTAATAGCCGAATTAAGGGAGAAATTGACATAGTTAAACACTACGGTCACTTGCCTCCAGTATCTTGTTTTATGGGGCAATTAAGCCAAGTATTGATGAATATTCTCAGTGAATCTATAGATACTTTACTGAATGAAGCTGTGCGTTATCAGTTTAATTCAGAGACTACAAAAAATGACGATAAACCGCGGATTGATATAACTACAAAAGTAATTTCACAAGCAGGAGATAATCCAGAACTACCTGACTCTCGCTGGGTTTTAATTCACATTGCTGATAACGGGCCTGGTTTATCTGAGAAGTTACAACAGCAAATAATTGAGTCTTTTTCTATAGAAAAACTTGCTGATAAAACAACTAGTTTAGCTATAAGTTATCGAATTATTACCTCAAAACATGGAGGTAAATTTAATTTTAGTTCAAAACATGGTTTTGGGACTGAGTTTGAAATATTATTGCCCTTAGCTTAACAGTTATCAGTTATCAGTTAACTGATTTAAGCAGGGGCGATCGCTTGACCAAATCGCTTGAGAATTTGTAGGATGCTGTACAGTTCTCGCACAGAGGTAAACAAAGCAAAAACCCTTGACAAGTCGTATTGTGGTGTTTCGGCTTGTGTCACCTTGATAAACAACACATCGTCTCCATTGGTCACCATCCCCAACACAGGGCGATTAGGTTGAGGATTAGCCATCAGATAAGCGAGTGCTTGCGGTACTGCAGACCAAACCGAAAGCGTGGTCTTTTTTGACTCCAATACCATCACCCACAATTGCTGTTGTAATACTAGAACATCAATTCGTCCACGTAATATCTCCTCCCCATCATCTAGCATCAAATCGACCGATGATTCTGCCTTAATCCTGAAAGGAGGATCGTAAAATCCTGCCAAGGCCAATAAAGGGGATACTACTAACAACATGACTGTTCCCTCTAACAAATCCCCTTCACCCCGGTGATAAAGATATCTCCGCCGTAGCACATCCAAGGAAGCTTTTTCCTCATCGGTGATTTCAGGTAGTTCCGTACTCCACTCAGAAAAAAACTCCTCGTTTTCGACACGTTCCAGACCAAACAGACTTTCTGCCTTAGTTAAGCTGGTGATAACGTCAGTAATAGCTGCTGTTTGTGTCATGGCTTTTCCCTTTTGTTTTCTTGATACTCTTAACTTTAACTGATTAGATATTTATGGTGGAAATTATCCAATTAACAAATTTTCGCCACGTTGGTAAATCTCGCGAGCATAGTCAGTCCAAGCACCTTGTCCCCAATAACGAAAACAGCTAGTTTGCAGCAAAAGATTATGTAGTAGAACTTGGCGATATGCTGCTGAGTTAGTTGGCAATAATTGCTCTATTTTTTGATGAAATAAACTGCTGAATTGATACATAGGAGACAAAACATTTTCATATCCTTGCACCCAACTAATATGATTTGTCCATGAGGCTCCATCCATATGAAAGTTAGGGTTAATTTGCTTTAATTCTTGGATGGCATTCTCTACAGCTTCTGGTTGAGTGTTTTCTGGTGAAATTCGTTGCCAAATTTGGTGTTGTCCTACAGGTTGACAAGTGGGATAATCTTCAGTCTGACAACCAGCCGCTGCGATTAATTCCAAATATTCTGTACCACACAACCCCACAACATCTGATTTCCCTCCCCCTTGATTGGCCATTTGATGCCAAGCTTGTTTGAAAGCGCTGGGAAATTCATTCATCATCACACCGCCATTTTCACCATCGCCAATTTGGCTCACAATTGGGGGAATAAATACATTCCCTACTTGTTGTTTCGATAGGGTTTTGGCTTCATAGTAAGGTTGCATCTGAGCAACTAATTTAGTATCTGAACCTTGGGTTTTAATTAAGACGGTAATACTAATTGTTTCGCCTTGGGAATTGCGGGCAATTAATTGATGTGGTAAATGTTTATGAATAATAGATTGACCACTAATTGTCTCTATGGTGTGTTCTTGAACCAGTAACCAACGATATCCGCATTCTTTAAGCGCTTTGACGAATTCATAGAGGGTATCAGGGTGATTTGGTAGGTGCATTTCTGGTGGTGAAAATCCTTTGACTCGCGCCAGTGCTTCCCAGCCAAAAATTGCGGCAAATTGATGTTGCCAGGCGATGATATGTAATTTGATATCTGCTATAGGGGTGGAAGGAATCACCGCATGACTCCACATTGTGCCCAACCACTCGACATAAGGCTGATAGGTAGAATCGCAGGTGATGCGTTTGAGGTTATCAAGAATATCACCTCGTCCCATTTGTCTAAGTCCCCACAACAGATTACCGGAGTAATCCAACATGACGCGGGGATTGCAGCCTTGATCTACAAGTTCGGGAATGAAGTCACCGATGCGGCTGTAACAATAGGCAAAGGGCCCTGCATTATGATTATCTCCTTGATTGGGATGTTCAAACATATGTTGCAGATTGCTGATCAATGCACCATTATGTCCAGCGGGGATGGTTGGTTGGTGCATGTGTAGGGCGATCGCAAACCCGGCATTGATATCTGCTAATTTAATATTTGTTGTGGTTAAAAATACAGGTGCATCATGGTTAACAACTGAGAGTACCTCTGTTTCCCAACCGGAAATATTCGGTAAACCATCGATGATTTCGGGCAAGGCGGGTAGAGTGGTAGACAAAGTCAGCATTTCTGGTTGCTCCGAAACGAGAGATGTCTCATTATGCGATCGCGACTCATACCAATTTTAATAATGTTTGCAACGTCGCTTTGCTTGAAGGTGGTGGAGTTTTTTTAACGCAGAGGGGCGCGGAGTTCAACGCAGAGGGGCGCGGAGGAGTTTATGGGCGTTGCATATTTGCGGGGTGATCCCTCATTTGTGCAACGCCTCATGCTATGAGGTTAAACCATCATGATTTCCGCGCCGAGACTAAATTAGCCATGTTGTTTGACCAGAAAAAATCACTAATACGCTGAAATTTGCTCAAAAAGCCTAGTTTTTGGGTGAGTATTCCCATGAGATCGCCCGGCTGTTGTCTGTTTGACGTTGAGGGAGAGGCTATATTTAACACCAACTCTAACAACCAAGGTGCTAGGCGTTGACACCAAACAGCTAAATGACTTTGCCATCCTACTAAAATTTCTGGTGTATCCCTTTCTAATCCGGTGATTAGGGTTTGGGCGACTTGCTGGGGAGTCATTGGGATCACCCAGCGAAATAATTTGAAGTCCCGCACCATGTCGGTGTCTGTGAGAGTAGGTAGTAAGGCTTTGACTTGAATATTGTGTTCAGCTAGTTCGCGGCGTAAGGCTTGGGTAAACCCTAATATTGCAAACTTTGTGGCTGAATAAGTCGCCATTGTTGGTGCTGCTATTTTGCCCATCAAGCTAGATACATTAACAATTGTCCCTTGTCTATGACTAGCCATCCGACGGGCGACTAAACTAGTTAGGGTGTACATCCCCATTAAATTCACAGACAGTTCTTCTTGGACTTGGGGGAGTTTAGACTGCAAGAATGAGTTTTGATATGCGACTCCCGCACAATTAACCAACAGATGAATTGGGCCATAGTTGCGCCAAAGTTGAGCTACGACAATATTTAGCTCCACAACTTGAGTTAAATCAACAGACATAATTGTCGTTTGCACACCCATCGCCTCAATTTCCTCGGCTACTTGGGCTAATTTCTGGCGATCGCGTGCTAGCAATATCACTCGCTTGATACCTTGTTGTGCTAGTTCGAGGGCGATCGCACGTCCTATACCGCGGGAAGCCCCAGTAATTAGAGCTACCTTACCTTCAATCTTCATGAGTTTTTACCTCCAAATTCTTAGTCCTACTGCGCTTTCAGTTGCGTCTCGTAAGTAAGACAAGTGATCTATCGTATTTGCAATCAAATTTGTACTAAGCCTTCAGCAAGGAGATATTTCTGGATTAATCTGCAATACCTCACCCTTACTCTATAAACAACAGAAATTTCTTGCTTTTGCTGGATGATCAACATTTTCCACAATTGGCTGAATGGATATAGCTCATAGGTTTTTACTTCTCCTGATTTAGAGCGTTCACCAGATCGCTGCCATACACACGTTAACAATTAAATCAAGTTATAGCAATATTTTTTAATAAGTATTTCTTAATACTTCTTTACAACTAGTATATATATAAAGAATAAATTCGGAGATAAGTTTTTATAAATACTGCCTGATAAATATAGCAATTCCCTGACAATCACCTTAAATTACTGCGTCAAACTCAGGCAAATCAACAGTTTTGCCAAATATGTGACAGATTTCGTCATCACTTTGACACTAAGAAGACACATTACCTTAGAAACATCGCAAGGGTAGATCATTTCAGTGTATTTACTGAATTATTTGTGTTTTTGACTTGTAACTTTTGAATTTTGACTTATCTATATTGATCCCCGTGGTGATTTCGTCGCATTGAAGTCTGCGTTTAAAGAACCTCTGACTGATGACTGTTGACTGTTAACTGTTAACTGATTAAGGTTTAGCTAACTGGGGAATTGAATCATTGACGACTTGAATCAGCTTTTCATTACTCTGCGACTGTAAAAAACTGAGATTGAGGGGAGCTTGACTAATAAATTTGGCATAAGATGGCTGCAGATAAGAGGCATATTCAGGGCGTTTGAGCAGATGAGTTTCTAAGAAAGCTACACTTAACGCCTTGATATAAGAATAGAACGCAGCCCGGTTGGGACCGAGTAATGCTGGGGGGACAGGTAAGACATCATTTTCTGGAGTGGGTTCAGCGATCGCCGAAAAATGAGTGGCGTTTTCCACCAAGGCTAAATATTTAGTGGAATCAGCCAGCCAAGTGAAGGGGCGAATCTGTTCCGAGACTGGTGGGGCAAAAATATCTTGACTACCAGCCACCAACATGATGGGAATTTTAATTTTCCGGATCTCGCTCTCACCCATAATCGAACTGTCTATGGGATTAATAGCCAGAGCAACTTTGATGCGATCGTCTGCGAGTTGATAATCTGTCTGGGGTAATTCGATTGCTTGACACTGCAAAATCAGTGACAAGTTAAAAGATGATGTATTATCAGGATTACAATCCTGGCGGAGCTGATTAGTGTTAATTTTTGCTCCAGCTAAAGCCAAAGCAGTGTAACCACCGAATGAATGACCAATCACCCCTACTTGCTGGAAATTTAGTTTTCCTTGTAGAGAAGCATCGGATTTTTCCAGTCTCTGGAGTTCATTGAGAAGAAACTTAATATCTAAAGGTCGGTTGATAAATTCTTTAGCATCTGGTGCTGCTGCTAAACCGGCAAAATATTGCTGAACACGTTCGGCATTACTACCAGGGTGTTCCAGGACAGCAACAGCAAAACCGTAGGATGCGAGATGTTCAGCCAGATAAACGAAGGCATAACGATCTGAGGCGATACCGTGAGAAATTACTACCAGAGGAAAGGGAGGCGAGGGAGTATCCCCACTAGTTGCTGATTTTGCTTTAGGGAGATAGATATCCACAGGCAGACGGCGATCGCGTGAACTGTCATCGAGAGTTAAACTTTTTTTATCCCAGCCGAATTTTCCAGGCGATCTTAAATCTGGTTGTTGAGAGAAATCAACAGTGGAATTAGCCGCTTCCGTAATTGCTTCTTTTTGGACAGCACCAACTACTTCATCTCTTTTTTTCAGCAACTCCGACAAATCCGAGACTATCCTTAGCCCCTCCGTAAAATTCAGCCGCAAATTTTCACCAGGAAACTTCCGCAGCAAATTCACCACCGTTAAACCCTTGGGATCAGCCGCCGCCAATATTAACGAACCGCGTAAAGCGTAAAACCCATTCCGTCGAGAGTCAGTCAAGACTAATTCTCCCAGACGTTGCAGCACTTGTTGACCTATAGGTGAGTAAGTAACCTGAGATACCAAAGTTGGAGTCACATTAAAGCGCTGCTGCAGCAGATCCCGCAATTGAGCCAGTTGTTGAGGATTAGCACGGCTAGCGTAAAATTCCAACTCACTATCAATCTTGCCTTCTTTAGCAAAAAGTTCTAGCGACTCTACAGATAAAGAAAATTCCCCAAAGGGAGGGTAAAAAAAGCTAATACGTTCAGCACCTAGTCCAGGAGTTGCAGTCATTAAGGTAGATAGCAACCCGAAACTGAGGTATTTTATAAGTTTTTTCATCATTTTTCCCCCTTTCCTGTTCATTTAGTTTAGACATAAACGGGAACGGGGGATAGGCAATAGGCAATAGGCAATAGGCAATAATTTTTGACTCCTGACTCTTGACTCCTGACTCTTGACTCCTGACTTCTGACAAACACCAAATGACATGAGTAGCGCGATAATTAATATAGAGATCAAAGTTCCTCATATGTCCTTAACTTCCTGTTCCTGTTGCGTCGTTGTCCTCAATCAACAACAGGAGCAAAATATCTCCCATCAAAACCAGTGTCAAGATGTGCCAGTCAACCATAGTAAGAGCGATGTGAAAAATTGCACTGTGGTTGAAAATGGTCGTGTTGTTGTTAAACCATTAGAAAAACAGCCTAATGAGAGTCCTGAATAACTTTTAGACACTCAATTCGCTGCATCTAAAGGTAAAACATCGTGGAAATACTGATAGTCAATGTAGCGATTTCCATCGTTTGTGTGGTGCAAGATATCGACAAAGCTATGATTCCAAAGGATTTCACTAGCACCGTATTGATGACGAGCATGTACTACCTGTGCCACTGTCTCATCAATGCCACTCACAGAAATCACAAGCATAGTATTTGTCTGAATTAATGACTCCGGCGTCATTCCATACAGAGGGCTAAACTCATCAATCACATGCATCACCGACCAGGATAAGCTAAAGCTAGGTGTCTGATTCCTTAGCAGCCTCAGGTCGTGGATTCTACGCATCGCCTGCCCCTCTGAGGTAACTTCATCTCGCATTAAGTACACTCGCATCTGAGCTTCCAGAATTAAGTTACGGCGCTGGTTAGCAGTGCGGAACATCAGCGTTGGCATTCCCTCATAAGGTGTAATAACTGCGACACTGCTAAATATCACGCGAGCAGTTGGTCGGGAAAAGCGAGCAAATGCTAATCCCGTCATCACAGCGATCCCCACTAGACCAATCATCGCTTCAATGGTGACAATAGTATTAGCGTAAATTGTTTTGGGATACATCGCACCATAGCCAATGGATGCCAGCGTTTGTACACTGAAGAAAAACACATCCAAGAAAGAGCCAGGTTTGGCGTTGACGATGCAATCTCCGCCAGCTAAGTAGAAGAAGGCAAATATGGCATTAATAGCCAAATATGAAGCAGCAATTATTCCCAGGAAACCAAACCAGGGAATTGTGAGTAGCAGATGGTAAGGATCACGCCAGTAGGAGTACCAAGAACCCAAACCGACAATGTGGAACTGTCCATCCCGGATTTTGATGTGAACTCGTGGCTGCTGTCGCTGTCTTTGCTTCCTGGAAAGTCTTGTCAATCGAAATCTCATTGGGAGTAGCTGAAAGAAAGGTTCAGTATTGTCAACAATGACACTACTAACTTACTGTGAAATGAGAAAATTCAATTAGCCAAAACACAACAGTCAACAGTTAACCGTCATCCCTCCTTATTACCTTTGAGAACAGCGGTCAAACCACTCCTGGTATTTCTGCTGATGTTCTTGATCTTCGACTACAATCGAAACTTGCACCTGCTGACAACTGTGGTTTTGTTCAAGAGCGATCGCATTCAAAAGCAAACTAGCAATTTTTGGTGAGCTAAAAACCCCGCTCACAGCTAAACCACCATCCAAACTCACAAATTCTGCTCTTTCTCCTTGAGTTAACTCAACACCAGAAATTTCCCCTGAACCTAAATCAATTTCAGCTAGTTGTTTGTTTTCTGGGCTAATTTGTTCTACGATGAGCTTCTCACGCCGTACAGGAACTTGTACCATCCGCGTTTCGATGACCTTGCGAACGATGACATCACCTATTTTCTGCTGATTAAGATTAACTACTAATCTTTCTTCTAATAATTTAATAATCTCTTCTTCTCTAACTTCAGCTAAGTTGTTTTTTTCTACCAAGCTATGAATAATTTGACTATTAGCTTCTGGCTCAATCGAGGATGCTGATATTGTCTGTCCGCCTGGTGTTGTTGTGTTGAAATCTTCAGGCATAAATTTTATTTTTTGATGAGGTAAGTTATATTCTTTATGGCGTTGAAACATGACATATACAGGTAAAGCTTAATTCAAAACTCTACCTGCACTATGTCAAAATTGAGTTAAACCTATTTCAATTGAGATATTGCAGCATTCTGAATAAACGTAGGGTAGGCATCGCCCACCAAGGAAAACATAAGTGTTTCAAGTAATGGTGAGCAGTGCTACTAATTAAGTAAGTTGGCGGGAGCAAACTATGTTAGAAAGCGTAAATCTGCCTGAACGAATGACAAATGACGATCCCAACGAGTTAATTTTATTTGCACCGCCTTATTTACTGTGTCAATTAGCGTTCCTGGATTGGGAGATCAGGAGTATTTACGTCTAACTCTTCACGACGTACAGTTGCTTGAGCCTCCGCTGTATCTTGCTCAACAACTTTTCTGACTCTCACCTCTTCGCGCACAAATGTTTCTTTTTGAATGTCGGGTGTTTCTTCGTGGATTTCTAAACGAGCAACTTCGCCTTCACGGAAAGCACCTTCACCAGGAGAAACGGCTCTGCCTGCATCTGTAGGTGTTACACGCTCAATTACCACACGTTCTCTTTCGATTGGTACTGCAACCCGTGCAGTATCAGTTTCAACGTATTTACCAACTGATACTTCTCCAGTTTTCTGGCGTCGTTTATTGGCTATCAAACGTTCTTCATACAATTTGAAGGTTTGATGATCTTGCTCATTTAACCCATATAATGAAGGCTCATTTTGGTAATTGTATGTATCGCGGTTGTAAGCAGGTGTAGCCAACCCTTGATAACTGCGATCAACGCCTGGTGTCGCGTCCACCGGTGTTAATGATTCTAAAGATGCTGATGATTCTAACGGAAAGGTATCAGATCCAGGAGCGCGATAAACTCCGCGCACCCTTTCTTCATAGTCATAATCAAGCGCTAGGCGTTCGTCAAACTCAGGTAAGTTTTCTGCTTGCTCTCTAGTCAGACCGATTGTATAAACGCGATCGCTATTATAGTCAATGCGGGAACGACCAATTGGTAACAAGACTTTTTTACCAAAAATCCAAAAACCTAAGTCAACCACTAGATAGCGGAAATGACCTTCGTCATCGACTAAAACTTCATTGACTGAGCCAATCTTTTCTTCAGTTCCTTCTGTATAGACACCTAATCCTTTAATGTCTTTATCTTGAAAAGTCTCGCGGTAATTAGGGTCAAAATCTTGCAGTTTGTAAAGAGCCATTATATTGAACCTCAAAGCTTTTCTGCTATCTTCTAATATCTAAACTAGATAATTTACGTGCTTTTACACATCTTTCTCTCGACTGAATTAATTTGCTCACTAATTCATCATCAGAAGTAGGTATTTTATGCTAATACTAATTTAAATAATGTTTGCGACAGATGGATTGTCTTGAAGGTCGGGAAAACCCCGCCCCTAAGATTTATCCATCACATTTTTTCGGTAAATTGATGTAATTAACAAAATAAAAATAAATTACTGATTAAATTAATAAACACAATATATCTTTAGGTGGAGATGTTAGATTGCAAAGTCTCTACAATAATAATTTAGTATTTTTCAGGAAATATTTTTTGCTGAGAATGTTATAGCGCTTCCCATTCAAATGAAGTACAAAAATATATCACGCTGTGTAGGGGCATGGCAGTGCCATGCCCTAACCGATGTATCTCACACTTGTTGAGAAATGCTATAAAAGTACAGACAAGTAGAAAATTACATGCCTGCACTATGGTAGTTTTTAATTGTCTAACTGAAAAAATGCTAATTTTAAGTGAGTATCCTCACTTCAGCATAATTTTATCCGTTTTATTGTACGCAGTTCATGACAGCTAATTAAACAAGCTCTGGTCTATTTGGATCAGTATCATTCACACGCAGATCACCTGTATCAATATCTAACTCTTCTCGGCGAATTATATCTTGCGCTTCAAATGTGTCTTGCTCTACTACTTTTTTAACTCGAATTTCTTCGCGGACAAACGCTTCTTTATGAATTTGAGGCGTTTCTTCATACACTTCTATACGTGCTATTTCTCCTTCGTGGAACCGTACTTCTTGGGGATCTAATAACGTTCCTGATGCTGTGGAAGGAACTCGCTCAATTACGACACGTTCTTTTTGAATAGGAACTGCAACCCGTGCAGTTTGTGTCTCAATGTGCTTACCAAGTGTAACCTCTCCAGTTTTAATCCGATTTTTGTTAGCAATCAAGCGCTCCTCATAAAGTCTAAAAGTTTGATGATATTGATCATCTAATTGATATAAGTTAGGTTCTTGTTGGTATGAATATGTGTCGCGATCATACTTTATGCCATTATTGGTAGACCGATAAACATTACGTACTCTTTCTTCAAAGTCTTCATCGATGACTATATCTTCGCTATACGCAGGCAAACGTTCTATTTGCTCTTTGCTAAGTCCATCTACATAGACACGTTTCGCCGGATAATTAATTCGAGAAAGACCGACTGGCAGTAGTATCTTTTTACTGCCTGAATTAAAAGCAGTATCAATCACAAGATAACGAAAACGACCATTCTGGTCAACTAAAGTATCAGAAATAGAGCCAACTTTTACTCCATGTTCGGTACAAACATCCAAAGTTTTAACGTCACTATCACCAAAGGTTTCTCGGTAATTTTTGTCAAATTCTTCAAGTTTGTAGAGAGGCATATGCTATTCCTATTTTCTAAATAGAATCTATGCTTTAGAATAAAATTCGTGCAGTTTTTTTTCCTCATGCCAGCGACTTAATTCAATTGAGATATACCAGGTAATAAGGAATAGGCAATCTTGTACGAGCCTAATACTTCAGACTTTAGTTTGATACACCTATTGGCTGTCTGACTTGGAATTTCACAGCTTCTACGATCGCCTCAGCATCTATTTTGGCAGCATGAAGAAGTTCGTCTGGTGTACCCGAACCTGGCATATCAACGACTGCTAACTTAATTAGTTGCAGTTGGGGCCCATTGTAGCTGGGACGATCGCCATGACCTGCAAAGGCATCCAATACTGCTGCACCTAATCCACCTTCCATCCAGTGGTCTTCAACAACTACTAAATTACCTTTGGTATCCCGTGCGGCTTGATGTAAGGTATGTACATCAATGGGTTTGACTGAATAAGTGTCAATGACACGCACTGCAATACCTTCGTTTTTAAGTCTGTTATAAGCCTTGAGTGCTTCGTGGAGAGTGATACCCGCAGCTATAACGGTGGCTTGATCTCGGTCAGAAATTCGGACTATTTTGCTACCACCAATGGGAAATTGTTCTTCAGCACCATAGAGTACCTCTGTGCTTTCTCGTGTGGTGCGGAGGTAGACAACACCAGAGCGATCGCTCATTTGCTCTACTAGTTTAGCTGTCTGGTTGGCATCACTGGGATATAGCACGGTGCTACCGCACACTGCTTGGAAGGCGGCTAAGTCTTCCAATCCCATCTGTGAAGGACCATCTTGACCAATGGATACACCAGCATGGGAACCCACTAATTTAATGTTGGCGCGGGACACGGCCGCCATCCGCACAAAGTCGTAGGCGCGAGTTAAGAAGGCGGCGAAGGTAGAAGCGAAGGGTTTGTATTTTCGCACTTGCAAACCGATTGCAGCTGCTACCATTTGCTGTTCGGCGATGAACATTTCAAAGTAGCGCTCAGGATAGGCTTCGGCAAAATCTTCAGCATACGTGGAATTACTGACCTCGGCATCAAGAACAACTACATCTGGTTGAGCGGCTCCCAAAGCCTTTAAAGCATCACCGTAGGCGCGACGGGTGGCTACATGAGCGCCTTTATTGTAAGTGGGTAATTGCAGTAGATGAGTATTTCCTGTGACGGCTGGTTGCTCTTGTGCTTCCGGCTTTTGGACTGAAATTGTGATGTAGCGTTCACCACCTAGTTCGGCGATCGCTTGTTTTTCATCATCAGGTTTTAACGCCTTACCATGCCAACCACCTAAATCTTCTAAAGCGTCTACACCTTTACCCTTCTTGGTTTGAGCGATAATTACCGTGGGGCGATCGGTAACGGCTAAAGCGGCGCTATAAGCTTGATCAATTTCTATGAGATTGTGTCCGTCAATTTCCATTGCTTCCCAACCAAAGGCTCTAGCACGCTTGGCATAGGCTTGTGTATTCCAGCCTAATTCCGTCTGACCCCGCTGACCAAGTCGATTAACATCGATAATGGCAATCAGATTATCTAAACCATAGTGTGCAGCATGATCAAAAGCCTCCCAGACTGAGCCTTCAGCTGTTTCGCTATCACCCAATAATACCCAAACATGGTAGGGTAGCTGGTCTAAATATTTACCTGCTAAAGCCAGACCTACACCAATGGGTAATCCCTGTCCCAAGGAGCCTGTGGCTACATCTACCCAAGGTAATACTGGCGTTGGATGACCTTCGAGAGGACTGCCAAATTTTCGCAATGACAGTAAATCTTCATCCGATATTACTCCCGCAGCTTTGTACATGGCATAGAGGAGTGGTGCTGCGTGTCCTTTAGAGAGGATGAAGCGATCGTTATTGGGGTTATCTGGATCATTAAAGTCGTAGCGGAGAAATCCAGATAATAGCACTGCCATCAGGTCAGCAGGGGACATTGACGAGGTAGGATGGCCCGATCCAGCGACTGTTGTAGCGCGAATACTATCGACACGCAGCTGTTGTGCCAGTTCATACCATTGCTGAAGCTGCTGTTGTGTGGTCATAGTTTTTTCCCGACAATTTAGTCATTTGTCATTTGCCAGATGAATCTATAACCTCTTCTAAAAGAAAAACTGCTATAAATTCTTTGCTGAAAACTGATTGCTGTTAAAGCGGAAGGTTTCCCCGTCCCTACGATGAGGATGTTTGATTTTTTATGAGTTTACTGTAGAAATTTGCAGACATAATCGCTTCTTTCTAATGGAATAACCAACAACTCTTTCTCAAGAAATAGAAAAAATTTATCTTCAACAAGACCTTTGCCAAAATAGCGATCGCCTGGGCTATTTTAGTGTATATACAGAGATATTTGATTTAAAGAGCATAAATAATCACTTAATATATATTACTTAAATTTAAGATAAAGATTCCCAAAATCTTGACTGGAAACGTTATTGCTGGCTGGCATCAGGGAAAAATCTAATTACCATCATAAACCGATGTATCTTTATTACCAACCCCATCCGTTGAGACAAAGATCCAGAAAACCCCCGTAGGGGCGCGGTTTCCGCGCCTTCTTGATTTGGTCTTTGCGCCCATTCATCATCCATATCCCCATACGCCAAATCCACCGTGAAATATAACCCCAATATTCACCACCGCCAATCAATTCGCTTGCGGGGATACGACTATTCACAACCAGGCGCTTACTTCATTACCATCTGCACCCAACACCATGAATGTTGTTTAGGCGAAATAATGAATGGGGAGATGAAATTTACAATTAGAGGTGCGATCGCCTTTCGTTTGTGGTTGCAAATTCCTGATCATTTTCCCCATGTTGAATTAGATGAATTTATCATCATGCCCAATCATATTCACGGAATTATTGTGATTACGGATAAATTTACCGATGTGAGTTGGAATTTGGGCGGGGATCTTCGTGGGGGGTTGGGCGGGGAGACCCCGCCCCTACGGCGACAACCTACGTTGGGGCAAATTGTCGCTTATTACAAATACCAAACAACCAAGATCATCAATCAAATTGATTACACTCCTAAAAATCGGGTGTGGCAACGTAATGATTACGATCGCATAATTCGCCATCAAAATGCATTCCACCTCATTCAACGATACATTATCGCCAACCCCATTCGTTGGGACAAAGATCCCGAAAACCCCCGTAGGGGCGCGGTCTCCGCGCCTCTTGATTTGGTCTTTGCGCCCTCTTAATCTCTTAATCTCCCAAGTTCTCGATTCCCACATTCACAATGTCTAATCAAGTTTGGTTATCAAAATTGCAGCAACAAAAAGCGATCGCAGTCATCCGCGCCCCAGAAATGAAATTGGGACTGCAAATGGCTTTAGCTGTAGCTGCTGGGGGAATGCGGTTGATAGAAATTGCTTGGAATAGCGATCGCGCAGCGCAATTAATTTCGCAATTACGTTCAGAGCTACCTGAGTGTACTATTGGCACTGGGACGCTGTTTAATGTCGAGCAATTGCAAAGGGCGATCGCTGCTGGGGCGCAATTTCTCTTTTCACCCCACGTTGATACAGCAATGATTCAAGCTGCAGTTGAGCAAGATGTACCCATGATCCCTGGCGCACTTTCACCCACAGAAATTGTTACCGCCTGGAATCATGGCGCTAGCTGTGTCAAGGTGTTTCCTATAGCAGCGGTGGGAGGAGCTACTTATATTAAAAGTTTACAAGGGCCATTGGGACATATACCCTTGATCCCTACTGGTGGGGTAACGTTGGCAAATGCCCAAGAATTTTTAAAAGCAGGCGCAGTAGCCGTTGGTTTAAGTGGACAATTATTTCCTCGACATCTGGTAGAGGCGGGAAATTGGCAAATTATTACGCAAGACGCTAGAAAATTGATACAACAGTTAGGTAATTTAGAGTGAAAACTCAAAATTTTCTCTAAATTTCCTTATTTGAGTGTGATATATGAACAAAAGCCTGATTTATCCTCATTGGGTACGTAGCTTACCAATATTCTTGGCTAGTGCATTACTATCTTTGAGTGTCACCGATGTTGAAGCGGATAAAGTTTGGGCAATTCCCAAAAACCAAATGATTGCCCAAACCGTCCAGAGATTACAAGACTCTAATCAGCGCTGGATTCAAATTAAGCTTTCAGAGCAGCGGTTAATTGCTTGGAATGGAAGAAGACCTGTTTATGCGATCGCTATTTCCACAGGCAAAAAATCTACCCCAACTCGTCTTGGTACTTTTAAAATTCAATCGAAGTTTAAATCTATGAGAATGCAGGGTAGAGACTATGACGTTCCTAATGTTCCCTATGCAATGTTTTACCAAGGAAGTTACGGAATTCATGGTGCCTACTGGCATAAAAAATTTGGCACTCCAGTTAGCCACGGCTGCGTGAATATTGCCCCTAATCACGCTAAATGGCTATTCAATTGGGCATCAATTGGTACACCAGTGGTGATTAATAAGTAGGGAATGGGGACTGATGACTGTTGACTGGGAGAATAACCTCTTGACTCTTGACAAATGACAAATTCCCAGTTACAGCACTATACAAAATTGATTAGCCAGACATGCTATTAAATAGGCAAACTCCATGTTTAGCAGCTTAAAAAGAAGGTGATGCTGGATGCAAACCTTAATTCATAGAGGTTGGTTACATTACTCTAGAAATGTTTGTGTGGGGATAGTGTTAATTTTGGCGAGTTCATTTTCTTGGTCATCGCCAATGACCCTTGACCCTAAGTTTGCTGTAGCTAGAGCTGCTTTATTAGATAATAACAGTGCCGTCCCGGCTCTGAAGCAGAGATCCCCGGAGCGCTGGATTGAAATTGACCTTTCAGAACAACAATTATCTGCATGGGAAGGGAAAAAACGTGTCTATGTATTCCGAATTTCTACAGGTAAACGTAGGACTCCCACGCCAATAGGTAAGTTTCAGATTAATTCTAAATATCGTACTAATCGAATGCGGGGTAGAGACTACGATATTCCTGATGTTCCTTACGCTATGTATTTCTATAACGGTTATGCCATTCATGGTGCTTACTGGCATAATAATTTTGGCACTCCAGTTAGTCATGGTTGTGTGAATTTGCGAGTTAAACAGGCTCGTAAACTCTATAACTGGACAAAAATTGGGACTTTAGTAGTGGTGCGTCGATAATTCTTTCGTAGGGGCGCAGTCTCCGCGCCCTCGGTATTTGAAGATTTTTGATTGCTAACTCAACTGTGCTACGAGTTGATTTTCTAAAAGTGTGTCATTTGTCAATAGGTCTTCAACTGTAATTCTTAAGAAGCGTTGATCATCAATTTGAAAGAGAATTTTGATGCGATCGCTGCCGGGATATCCTGGTGGTGTAAGTTTGGCAATAGTTCTCGCACCTGCTTGATCGTTGAGGGGTTTGACGCTGGTTTCACCGCTGTTGAGACGACGAGTAATGAAGCGATCGCCATCAAAATACACTTCCGTTGCACCTGTCTCAGCTCCCAATTCCCCCATAATTAATTCAATGCTGGGTTGATTCTCTAAAGACGCGCCTAAAAATAATTCCACTGGCTGACTCATGGGGTAAGCTTGTCCAGCCCTAATAATTGGATGCCAGTTGTGCCTTTGATTGCGCCGATCCCAATAACGGATACCATAACTATGGTAGAGAAAATCTTTGATTTCTACGCCTTGTGCTAGTTGCAATGCACCTTGGGCGATCGCTTCAAACGGACGTTCACAACGAATTTTTTCTGGCTCAAAATACTGCTTTACCCATGTTTGCACGGCTGGTAGTTGCACAGTCCCACCAACTAACAAAACTGCATTAATATCTGCAATTTCTATTCCCTGACGGCGCGCCTGCTGCAACAAATTCGTCATGGAATCATCTAGTTGCTCAAAAAAGGCGTGTTCTTTGAGAATATTTTCTAAAGTGTCGCGGTTGAGTGCCAATTCATAGCTTTCAAATGTTTCATCGTCAAAATAAACCTCACTGGCTTGGTTTTGAGTTGATAGCTGAATTTTCAGACGTTCAGCCAATCGCGTTGTCAGGGGACTCGCCGCTAATCCTTGAGTTTTGGCAAAGTAATCTACTAGCCAACTATCAATGTCTGTACCACCCAAATTTTGCCCAGCTTTTGCTAATACACGGGCAGTTTTTACCTTTTGCTTTGAATCTTCTGCGAGGGATTTATTACCCCATTTCAAAAGGAAGCCTACAGGCTTGTTAGTTCCTTTGGCGCTTTTGTCTAACCGCACCAACGATAAATCTAAGGTACCACCGCCAAAATCAATTACTAACAAAATTTCTTGATCTGCCAAGCCATAACCCAAAGCTGCAGCGGTGGGTTCATCTAACATCCGCACTTGTTCCACAGGAAGACTCTGACATACTTTTCCTAACCAGTGGCGATAGGCTTCAAAGCTGTCTACAGGTACGGTTAATATCAGAGAGTCTAACCCTCCTTCCGTAGGTGCTAGTTGCTCAATCACCTGGGTGAGAAACCATTGCCCGACTTGTTCAAATGTGACACTTTGCCCATCTAGTTCGGGTAAATATCCTTGAATATCTGCACCAATACCCCGTTTGAAACTCCGAAAAAATCGTGCTTCGCCTTTGATATCAAAACCGCGATCGCGCACTTGTTGCCCTACTAAAACTTTACCAAGGCTGGCTTCTTCCACATAAACCAAGCTGGGAATTAGTGGCGGGTTGAAGCTTTGTTGAATTGACAAACCCGGTAGAGTTAGGGTTTCTGGCTGCTGGGTGACAGGATTCCACCGAGCAATAACTGTGTTACTGGTACCAAAATCGATTGCGATCGCCATAATATCTGCATTATCTCACGCCAAGGCGCAAAGTGCTTTTTTGGGTGAGATCATTGTCCCATAAGCCAACAAGAACGCAAATTTTCTCTAACTGAACTCCAATGGAATATACCCCAAAAAATCATGAGTAGGGGCGGGGAAACCCCGCCCTTTTTCACTTTCCCATCAAAAATTTGGTGAGAGATATTTAGCCAAACCAGTGAGACGGTTCACTACCTGGTTGAACTGTTTCACAAAGGTGATGGCTAATCCAATCAGACTTATCTTGGAAGATAGCGTAAATGCCTTGGTGAATCAAATTTTGGACGTGTAGTTGCTGTTCTAAAGGACTACGGGGCAATTTGTAGTCAAGCAAGCATTCTTTATCCATTTCCAGAAGCGGAATTTGTTCCTCAGTCATTGTGTTGTAAAGACAAGGAATTCGGCTGAGGACGAAAGTAATTAACTCTTGGCGCAAGTCAGGAATAGCAAAAGCTTGTTGATAAGGACGGTATGGATATGTATCCAAAACACTTTCAATCTCTCCTAGTACTGATTGCTGTGTTAACTTGATTACTGTCTTCATAAGTTATTATCTCCTTTCTTAATTCAGTCATTCATCTGTGTCTGAAAACAAATTTTGAGATGCCAATCTTGTTATTAAGCAACAATTAGCAGTGATTTAATAAAGAGAGATCCTAAGCGGGAAATAATTTTTGATATCGGTACTTGATCAGACATTGTACTCTGATCATTTCAGTTAATCTTTATCCTGTATGTAGTGATTTTTATTCGAGTAAAGTACACCCTTAGTCAGGAGTCAGGATAATAAATCCTGCATAATTCTGAATTCTGACTCCTTTGAGAAAGGTATATTTCATTCATTTGAGAATTGCTACAACAGAATAAATACTCATTTAACTGACAAAGCACTGATGTTTTATCTCCATGATATTAATTATTTCAAATTTTCACTTTCTCAGCCACAAACTACACAAAACGCAGTAAAAACTATTAGGGATCAATTTTTATGCTAACAGTCAAGATTTGCTATAGACAAATCTTTAGTAAAATTAAACTTATTTTGTAATCCTTCTTACTTAGTTAAGTAACTTTTTTAGCTGGCGATGCTATTTTGTTTTTTAACTTATGTAATCTAGAAAACAGATTGTTTAATGTCTTAATTTGGTGTGCGACAAAAATTGTGGTTGACTACACTGAGCAATAAGTTTATTCATAGATAAAATTATTGTGTGAAAAAGTCTAAAAAATTAACATTAGGTAGAAGTAGATGCTGCAGCTGATTGTTAACTTCAGTAGCAGCAGCCAATCCAGAGAGCATCGCACCTTCAACGAGATTACCTCCACACCAATCACCACAGCACACTAAAGGTAGAGGAATTGCAGCTGATAAAATAGACTCGTGCCAAGGACGACTAGGAAAGGCATAGCGCCACCGATGTGTTTGCATCCAATCGGGAGAGTCTAGCCAAGGAAGTAATAGAGTTTGGGCTGCACTTTGCAAAAGATACTGTCCGACGGGTTGTAAATCTTCCGTATCTAAATGACTTTTGGCGAAATCAGCGCTACTTTGCAAGACAAAATGGGGTTGCTGAGAGTGAGGACGTTTGCTGCTATCTAAGCCAATCCATGCTAAATCGGCATGATCTACAAAAGTCAAGGCTTTCCATTGTGGGAGTGGTTGGGATGTGGGAGGATATCCCGCAATGAGGCTAATGCATGGGGAAAATTCCACAGAACGTAAGTTTTCTAGAAACTTTGCTTCTAATACACTGTCACCCAAAGGTGCTAATAGCATCAAAGCTTGGGGTGCAGGAATAGCCACAACTAAAGCTTGAGCAGTTATTTCTTCAGTACTAGATTCCAGGGTGAGACACCAACTGTTTTCGGGAGTTGGTGTAACGGCTACGACACGCTGATTCAATAAAATGTCTAAACCTTGGCCTAGAAATTTAGCTACTGCACTCATTCCCCCCGGCGCAACATATCGAGGACTGGGGCTTTGGGGTTGAGAGATGAAACCATTTTCTGTATGTTCGGAAACTGTGTCCGTCCAGACTTCTAATATATGACGCGATCGCAACAACTCCACAAAACGCCCCAATAATTCCCCCTTAGGCTTGAGGTAACAAGTCCCATGATCTGCACAAGTCCCATGTAAGCGGCGTGTAGCAACTCGTCCCCCTAAACCACGGGACTTTTCTACAACCAGCACCGAATATCCAGCTTGACTTAACTGCTGGGCGCAGACTAAACCTGCCATACCAGCACCAATGATTGCAACATCAGGCATTAATCTATCGTCCTTTAGTGATTGGGTATTGGGTATTGGGGACTGGGGACTGGGGATTGAGTAATGAGTAATGAGTAATGAGTAATGGGTAACAACTCTTGACCCTTGACTCTTGACTCCTAACTCCTAACTCCTGACTCCTGACTCCTAACTCCTAACTCCTGACAAATGACAAACAACCAATGACAGATGAAAGCTAATAATAGAATAGAGTACAGAAAGCAGCATGGGAGGAAGGGAAGTTGGACGAACTACGGGCGGCGTTAGAGCTAGCCAGTGAAGAAGAATTACAAGACTTAACCGCAATCTTGTTTAGTCGCAAGTTTAATCCCCTAGATTATGTTCACACACCTGAACCCATTGAAGTGCAGAGCCAAGACCGCAGAGCTTGGCTAGATACACTAGAGAATCGTTTCCGTTTTTTGGCAGCTGATGGGATGACAGTATTACGGGGACGTACAAACCAAGTTACCTATCGACAAGCACTAGTTCAAGTGTGTAAGTATTTAAAAATTACCTATTCTCATCAATTGGCAACTGTTGATTTAGAAGCCGAGGTATTTTTGCATCTTCTAGGAAAGGTGTGGAAAAAATTACCTGAATGGGAGAAGCAAAAATTAACCGTGCGAGTACAGAGTCATCTGATCAAATCAGAACTACAACAACCGTTACCATTATTTTTGCAACGCGACCCTTTGTCGTTAATTTTCAAAGGCGGTAGCGCTCTAGCTGTGACTTCGCTGCTACAGCCAATTGTACTCAAACAAATCGCTCGTCAATTTGCGATCCACTTTGCTACTTATCAGGTAGCTAAACAAACAGCAATTAAAGGTTCACAAGCAGCTACAACACAATTTCAAAGCTATGTAACGTTAAAAATGGCGCAGCGGGGTATGACTGTAACTGCGGCTCGTTATGGGGCTGTTCGCAGCGTCTTTGCGGTGGTTGGTCCTGTGATGTGGGCTTGGTTTTTTGCTGATTTGGGGTGGAGAGCGATCGCTACTAACTACGGTCGGATCATTCCTACCATCTTTGCTCTAGCACAAATTCGTCTCACCCGCACCGAATGTTGGGAGCCAGCTTGAACAAGGCGTTTTATCATCCCCATCCTCATTCGCAATTCTCTTGGCAATGCACTCAATTAGGATTGCTTGTCTTCCCTTTAAGTCCATTTTTGGGGGCGGTGGGTATAGTATTGGCATCATTACTCACTTGGTTGCGCCAATACCGGACAATTACCCGCCGCCCCTGGAATTGGGGATTTGCTCTTTTGAGTTTGTTGCTGATCGTGAGCGCCGGGTTTGCCTATGACAAAACAGTGGCTTTTGTCGGCTTATTCAATTTCTTACCATTCTTTTTTATCTTCGCTGGTTTAAGTAGCTTAATTCAAACAATTGCTCAATTACGACAACTAACTTGGATTTTGGTGATTGGTTCTGTCCCAGTCATAATTTTGGGCATGGGTCAGCTATTTTTAGGTTGGAATTTAGATTTAAAGTTTTTGTGGATTGTTTTGGAGTGGACGATCGCACCAGGAGGAAATCCACCAGGCCGCATGGCCGCAATTTTAATGCACGCCAATACTTTAGCTGCTTATCTAGCGATCGTTTTCATCCTTGGCTTAGGGTTGTGGTTGGAAAAATTTCGGGAGTTAGAATTCAGGAGTCAGAATTCAGGAGTTAGGAGTGATTTTTCTACTCCCCCCTTCATCTTTCTGACGATCGCCCTGATTGCTAATTTCATTGCTTTGATTTTTACTAATTCACGTAATGGATGGGCGATCGCCATTTTTGCCTGTCTAGCTTATGCACTTTATCAAGGCTGGCGTATTCTCGTAGGTGGTGTTGTCGGTATAGTCACTAGCATCCTGTTGGCAGCTTTTGCACCCTCACCCATCGCTATATTTTTTCGGCGGTTCGTTCCCGCTTTCTTTTGGGCGCGGTTAAACGATGATATGTATCCCGACAGGCCAGTCGCCTTAATGCGAAAAACTCAATGGGAATTTGCCTGGTCTTTAACTCAGCAACATCCTTGGACTGGTTGGGGTTTACGGAATTTTACTGCACTTTACCAAGCTAAAATGCAGATTTCCTTGGGACATCCCCACAACTTATTTTTAATGCTATCTGCTGAAACTGGACTTCCCATTACGCTTTTATTCTGTGGCTTGCTCATTTGGATTTTAATTACAGGTGTCCAACTGTTGCGACAACCTAACTATCTCGATCAAGAACACAGATTGATATTCTTCAGTTATCTTCTTGTCTTTGTGGGATGGGTGTTATTCAATACAGTAGATGTCACCCTATTTGATTTCCGATTGAATACGCTTTTTTGGGTGATTTTATCTGCGATTTGTGGAGTGGTATATGACCATAAACGACGGGAACAGGCAATAGGTAACTTGTACTGAGCGGAGTCGAAGTATAGGCGATAGGCAATATTCTAAAAACACTTTTTTCAGTATATGCGCTGAGGCAAACAAACTAATTAAGTTAATAAAATTACTATATTCACGTCTGTGACTGTGAGTGTGACTAATCCTAAATTAGTCACTGTTGCTGATTGTTGGGAAGGTGTACGGAAACCCGTCAGGGGATTTCTTTACATTGGGGGCATCTCTTGTAGGTGTCCTTTTTTTTGCTCATCAGTTCTGCAAAATCAAAGATTTCAGCCCACATTCCACACTTCATAATGTAAGCGATAAGCTTGATGGCATAGCTATCGCTTACCGCACCGCATTAACACTTTACAAAAAAAGGCGAACGTATGTGGTGGGCGATCGCCTATGCCACGTGACAAATTTTAATTATAACTGTGATGATTTTTGAAAAAATTGACTAATTCAAGTTTTTTAAAACTTGTTTTGCAATGCTGCTAGCATTTCTCTAGCATTGGGATAGCGATCGCGTGGTGATTGTTGTATTGCTTTATCCAAAAACGCTACAAAATCAGGACTGACACCCTGAGTATGATTTTGCCAGAGTATATCACCTGTAGCTGGATCTGTGGCGAATGTTGATGGTAATTTACCTGTTAACAAATAAATTGCTGTTAGCCCTAAACTATACAAATCGGTGGAAAATACTGGTCTGCCTACTGATTGTTCCATCGGCATAAACCCTGGTGTACCAATGATAATCGAACTGGTGAGATTGCCTTGCATTATTTCCCGCACCGCACCAAAATCGATCAGCACTGGTTTACCATTCCCACTACGCAAAATAATGTTATCTGGCTTGATATCGCGGTGAATGATGCGTTTTGAATGGATGTACTCGATAACGGGTAACAAATTGACTAAAATTTTTCTCACGGCACTTTCATGTAAGAATCCTTGCTGTTGGATTTTGGCTGTGAGGGTGTTACCTTCAATCCACTCCTGTACTAGGTAGAATTGTTCTCCAGACTGAAAGTAAGCATACAAAGAGGGAATTTGGTCTGTAGTACTGCCTAAATCTTCTAAAATAGCTGCTTCTCTCTGAAACCGTTCTTGCACCAGTTGGTAAATCCGGGGATTATGCATGATAGGTCTGAGTTGTTTAATTACACAACGGCGACCAGAAGGCAGGTAGGTATCTTCAGCTAAAAATGTTTTACCAAATCCACCAGCACCAAGCTGTCTAATGATTTTGTAGCGTCCGTCTAAAATCATCAAACTAGAGGTGCTAGGTGGGGATGCAGGTAATTTTGGTTGCTTAAGTAAGGGAGTATAACAAGCCTCACACTGTACATTACTTTCAGGATTGGGATGATTACAACTTGGACAAATAATCAACCCTGAATGTGGCTCCGAACTTACTAAAGATGCATGTAAGGGAGTATAACAAGCCTCACACTGTACATTACCTTCAGGATTAGGATGATTACAAGCTGGACAAATAATCAACCCTGAATGTGGCTCCGAACTTACTAAAGGTGCTATTAGTTCTGGGATATCATCGGGAACAGATAGGGGAGTGTAACAAGCCTCACACTGTACATTACCTTCAGGATTAGGATGATTACAAGCTGGACAAATAATCAACCCTGAATGTGGCTCCGAACCCACTAAAGATGCTATTTCTACGGGTACATTAGGAAGGATTGGCGTGACAATGGTAGCAGGAATATCTGGCTGAGGAGGCGCAGGAACAGGTAACTTTGTACTAGAAGTGGACAAATTAAAACCACAATTATTGCAAAACTTAGACGTAGAAGGATTAACAACTCCACAACTTTGACAAGTATTTACCAATGGTAAAACTACATTTGACGATGAACTCGCCTTTTCTGTAACAGTTTCCTCACTTTGAATCTTAGTTTCTAAATTATTACTTACTGACTGTTTATGCTGCAATTCTTCACCAATTTTGATTCCCTGAATCTGTTGCCATGTTAGTGGCACTGCTGCTGAATTCTGAAAAATTACTGGCAACCAAGTAGCACCAGGAAATTTATACTCTAAATAGGTTATGCCTTCTCTCGCTCTTCGTACAGCACGATTTAAAGGCTTACCTTGAACAAATTCTTCCAAAAAACAACGTAAGAACTTCTGTGCCACTTCATCTGGCACAGGTTCTCGCATCACTATAATATTAGGAACATGCAATTTAGCTAATTGCCTTCCTATTCCTAAACCATCACAAGAGTTAAAAATAGCTAACTGTAAACCCCATTTTACAGCCTGTTTTAATTTTGGTTTTAAGTGCTCAATCGTTATAGTTTCTTCATCATTAAGCTCGATAATACCACTTAGATGATCCTTTTCTGTACGGCTATGACCAGCAAAGAAAAATATGTGTGGTTTATGCTCATCAATTTGCTCGTATAATTTTTCTAAATATGGCTTTTCTGAAGGAATGTGTATAGCATTATGATTTTGAGCCAATTGCTTTAATATTTCCCAGTCTTTTTCAATATTAATTCTTGTCACATTCCCAATAGCTTCCCTTTTTCCCAAAACTGACAAGATAGTGACTTTGTTTTTAAAATTCTCTATTGGAGATGTCTTCACATCTATCGCTAAAGCTACTTCAGCTCGATGGTAACGCTCAAAGAAATAATGCCAAAGATGCCAAGGTAAACGCTGCAACTCTAGATTTTCAATTTCAAAAATAACTCGAATGTCCTCATTTTGGTCTTTGAGATTTTCTAATAGTGCTTCGCGGATAGGACTAAATTGATAACCTGGTTGTAGCCACTCATTAAAACTGGATTCAAACTGTTGTTTCGCTGCTTTGATTTCATCAATGAAACCGCTTGCAGTACCTCCTTCAGCACTGAATCTGGGATTTAGTCTCAACACATAGCTACTATAAGGAGACTGCCATTTAAGATATTTATCATGTACATCTTTGGCTGGAGGTAGTTTTCCTTTCGCAGAGGCAATTCTTTGTTGGCTATCTCCTTCTGTAAAAATCTGCAAGCGGAAAGTCAAACTGCTATCAAAATTCTCGTCTATGGAGATTAGAACTAACTTGCTCATTGTTGTTACTTTACAGAAGGTTAAATCACAAAGCTTCTAATTGTACTAAAATCACCAAACTCGATTTTTAACCGAAAATACTCTGTTGTTTTGCCATTAATATCTATACGAATCCATCGCTCAGGTTTTTCTGTTTGGACTTGTTTAATAACCTGTTCAGATGTATCCAGTACTAAACATTTAAGACTCAATGGCAGAGTGGTATTACCAATTGGATACAATTCCAGACTAATCTTTCTATTATCATTAGCTTGCGGTTGTATAGCAACAGTCAAGGCTAATGAGGTAGATGTTTGCTCAGTTTCTAAATCAATTCGTTGTGCCCGTATAATTCCTTCGCTACCAACAGCACTTCTAGCAACAACTAGTTTGTTTGTTTCTGTACCCAACACTTCTTCTACTGTCTGCCAACCAGCGACAATAATATTTTGTAGCCATTGGCTTAAATTTACTACTACTTCGCTAAATGAAACATCAGAATCTACACTTTGTACAGGAATATCTAATATTTCTTTCAATTCTCCTGATTTGAAAAGAGCATCAAGTTTTTTCATGCCTTTTTCAGAACCATCAAAATATAGCTCCATAGAACCTTCCTCAATTCTTCGTAGTTTTATTGAACTATCACCCAAAACTGTCTGGAGATGCTGCTCGATCGCCTCTAAACGTGCTGCATCCAATTTTTCTATGTCGAACTCTAGTTTGACTCTACGTCTGGCTTCAGATGAGTGTACAGGCTTCTCTAAATTTGGGATTTTTAATTGATTACCTGCTAATTTATTATTAATATTGACTAATACTTTCAACTGAATAATATCTCTTAATCCAGGGTTGTGATTG
This sequence comes from Calothrix sp. PCC 7507, assembly GCF_000316575.1. Classification (GTDB taxonomy): domain Bacteria; phylum Cyanobacteriota; class Cyanobacteriia; order Cyanobacteriales; family Nostocaceae; genus Fortiea. The sequence continues at coordinate 2,754,712 of NC_019682.1, forward strand.
ATTTCTGCTGCAAAGTTATCGCACAATTTTTCAAATAAACTTGCCTTTATTTTGGCTGCATAACATTCTGGTACAGAATCATTTTTGAGTGCTATGGCGATGAGCTTTTCTTTAACTAATAACTCACCTTCTGGTGTGAGCAATGATACGATTTCTTCTATAGATTGCAACAGGATATCAACATGTTTTAAACGCTTGACTTGCTTAATATCTTTAATAAGCTGTTTTAGCTTCCAGTCTAGCCATTGTAAGTCTTCTCGGTGTTCCGGTGGATAGATAGTTACTCCTCGATAACGCTGTATAATAGATAAGCCAATCAGTTCTTTATGAGATTCTCTAACTATAGTTTGTAGGGCTGACAAAAAACAAAGGTTGAGTGCTTTTTCTAACTCTTGACTGCTATGCTTATCTTTTTGTGTGAGGTTATTAACAACATTTTCAAGAATAGGAGCGATTACAATTGCATCTAATCTGTTAACTAATAGTCCTTGTAACAGCTGGACATTGAATATTCCTAGTAATAGCTGTATTAAAATTTCCATAAAAATAAATGTCACACATATATATATGGTTTAGTAGCCTTAAATAATGTAGGCAATGCCCACCACCATCCGGATACGGTGAGCAATACCCACCCTACGTTTAAAAATCAAGTAGAATTCCTATATTTAAGTATATACACTAACAAAATGAATGATTTTGATAAATTATTCAGATAAATTTGCGTGTTTTCTACATTATAGTTTTGGTTTCGCCTGTATCCGCTGGTCATCAGGACGGATGTTGTAGCCCTAAACTGGAAATTTGCCATCTCAAATCTTTAGCTCCACAGCAGAAGCCGCAAAGCATACGCGCAAGTTATAATTCTTTTGCGGAGCAACGTAACAAAAATTTATGACTAACCCCCTTGTGCAAGCCTTTTTTGTCGGCAGAGCCGTCGCTGAAGTCCTCAACGAACGCTTAGAAGTCGCTTTGACAGACGCTTTAAGCGAAATAGGTAAGTTTGATGCTGAAGCCAGAGAGCAACTACGTCAGTTTACAGATGAAGTCCTAGAGAGGGCAAATCGAGCCACAGAATCTGCTAACGTTGGTCAGTCAACTACGAGTAGTGGACAAACTGGTTCAGTGGACTTGCAAGCGGAAATTGATGAACTGCGAGCAGAAATTGCTCTATTGCGAACTGAGTTACAAAAGTATCGCAGTAACTCAGTATAAATTTAGTCAAGAGTCAAGGGTCAAATAACAAGTGACAAATGACAAATGACACTGTATCAAAAATAGTTTAGGAACTTAAGTGTCTTTTCTTCCTGGTGATTCGGCAAAAAACCAACGGTACGCAAAGCATATGGAACAAGGTTATTCAGATAAGGCCTACCGTTGGAATCGTGACAACTATTCTAGTAAACGGCGCTTTATAGACATTTGGTCTTTTGTCTTGACTTTAATGTTTAAGCTTTGGCTGTATAATAAGTCTTGGAGTTACACTGGTGGCGTGACTGAAGCCAAGCAAGCTGCAAGACGTAAAACCCAAGCTGTCTGGATTCGCAACACTCTACTAGACTTAGGACCAACTTTTATCAAAGTCGGGCAGTTGTTTTCTACCCGTGCTGATATCTTCCCTGTTGAATATGTAGAAGAACTAGCCAAGCTACAAGATAAAGTACCAGCTTTTAGTTATGAGCAAGTAGAAACGATTATTCAGCAAGAACTAGGCAAAAAAATTCCTGAACTTTTCGAGACTTTTGAACCTATTCCTCTGGCGGCTGCTAGTCTGGGTCAAGTACACAAAGCTATTTTGCATTCCGGTGAAGCTGTTGTTGTCAAAGTGCAACGTCCTGGATTGAAAAAGCTATTTGAAATAGATTTACAAATTCTTAAAGGAATTACTCGCTACTTCCAAAACCATCCCAAATGGGGACGGGGTCGAGATTGGGTAGGTATTTATGAGGAGTGTTGCCGCATTCTTTGGGAAGAAATTGACTATCTCAATGAAGGGCGAAATGCTGATACTTTCCGGCGGAATTTTCGCAGCTACGACTGGGTAAAAGTCCCCAGAGTTTATTGGCGTTACACTTCTTCTCGAGTACTGACCTTGGAGTATGTTCCTGGGATTAAAATTAGTCAATATGAAGCCTTAGAAGCAGCAGGTTTAGATCGCAAGAATATTGCCCGCCAAGGGGCGCAAGCTTACTTACATCAACTACTTAACAATGGCTTTTTCCATGCTGATCCTCACCCAGGCAATATTGCTGTCAGTCCAGATGGTGGTTTAATCTTCTACGATTTTGGCATGATGGGGCGGGTGAAGTCGAATGTACGCGATGGACTGATGGAAACGCTGTTTGGTATTGCTCAGAAAGATGGCGATCGCGTAGTCCAGTCTCTCATAGATTTGGGAGCGATCGCTCCAGTGGATGATATCGGACCAGTACGGCGTTCCGTCCAGTACATGCTAGATAATTTCATGGATAAACCTTTTGAAAATCAATCTGTGGCAGCCATCAGTGACGATTTATACGAAATAGCGTATAATCAACCGTTTAGATTTCCAGCAACTTTTACTTTTGTTATGCGAGCCTTTTCCACTCTTGAAGGAGTTGGCAAGGGCTTAGATCCAGAATTTAATTTTATGGAAGTTGCCAAACCATATGCAATGCAGCTTATGACTAATATGAATGGCTCTGAGGGGAATAGCTTTCTGAATGAATTGAGTCGCCAAGCAGTTCAAGTCAGCACCACTGCTTTGGGATTACCACGTAGACTAGAAGACACTCTAGAAAAACTAGAGCGGGGAGATATGCGCGTGCGGGTTCGTTCTGTAGAAACAGAACGTCTGCTGCGGCGGCAAAGCAGTATCCAGCTAGGAATCAGCTATGCTCTGATCATTAGTACATTCACTCTTTCGGCTACGATTCTATTGGTGTTTAATTATCGATGGTTGGCATTGTTGGCAGGCTTAATTGCCACTGTTGTCTCAGGCATACTCATCCGAATGCTTTTCCGCCTCGACCGTTATGACCGTATGTATTAATTTGTGTAGTAAACTTTATGAAACTTAACTTCATCGGTGCTACCGATCCGGGGCTGATTCGTTCTAACAACCAGGATGCCTACTATATTGACCCAGAAGGGAGATTCTTTGTCGTTGCCGATGGCATGGGTGGTCATGCTGGCGGTGAAGAGGCTAGTCGCATTGCCACTGAAGAAATTCGAGCGTATTTAGAGGAAAATTGGCAATCTCCTGAGTTACCCAAAGACTTATTAATGCAAGCTTTGTCGAGAGCAAACGAAGCAATATTGCAGGATCAGCAAAGTCACGTTGAACGCGCTGATATGGGTACAACGGTTGTAGTAGTACTTTTTCGTACACCAGAATCTACGTGGTGCGCTCACGTTGGTGACTCCAGGCTTTATCGCTTCCGAGAGTCACATTTACAACAGGTGACAGAAGACCATACTTGGGTAGCAAGGGCAATCAAACTGGGTGATATTACCCCAGATGAAGCCCGATTGCATCCCTTTCGACATGTATTATCCCGCTGCTTGGGGCGTGAAGACTTGAATCAGATTGATGTGCAACCGCTAGATATCCAAGTTGGCGATCGCTTGCTATTATGCAGTGACGGTTTGACAGAAGAACTTGTCGAGCAGAAGATTAATGATTGCCTGAAAGACAACCCTTCCCTCAAACAAGCTGCTAATTCTCTAGTTGAAGCAGCTAAAGAGCAAGGTGGACACGATAACATCACAGTTGTTCTTGTCGCTGTTGAAAATAACTCTCAATAATTCTCGCTTGACATCTGATAAATATTTTTTCCGGTACATATACTCAGCAATTTGTTCAGTCTGAGCTTTTTTCCTATTTACAACTTGATACAAATACTTTTAGCCTCCATAAGATAACTTTGGGGGCTAAATTTACACAATTTGGTAAATTGACTTCTTGCACTATATGCGGTATGGCGAATATAATTCACGCTTATTATCTTCCACTCCCAAATCCTTACACGAATTTCTCCTTTCAGGAGAGGTTAGAAGACCTGAGGCAGGATAGATAAGGGTGTTATTCCTACTAATGGTTCACAAATAGTGAATTTTCCGGGAATCTGCTCTAGCAGACTTGGGTTTTATATCAGTAGGATGAAGTGCGAGATATCCGACCAAAAAACACTCTAAAGGGTGTGGGCATTTAGTCAAACTATTGTTATCTTTCTTAATACGGAGGAACAAATGGGAGACAGATACAAGTCCAACTATTAACCCTTTGGGACTTCTGTAAACGATATAACCATTACGCGTTGTTTTCTTTCGGAGTTAATTATGAGCCAACCAATCGAACTGTCTTTGGAACAGCAATTCAATATCCACTCATTTGCTAATCAGGTACAGCACATGAGCCATGATCAAGCTAAAGACTTTTTAGTCAAGCTTTATGAGCAAATGGTGGTAAGGGAGGCAACCTATAAAGAGTTGCTCAAGCACCAGTGGGGCTTAGATTCAGGTTCCACTATGGCATAGAGTCCTTCTAGTGTCGCAGTGGGCGACCTCCTTCTCTTGCTCGGTTCCAAGGAGGAAAGGAGCTGGGGATGCTGGGGCGTCAACTCCGATCAACAACTCAAAACTGACAATTGAATATTTCGACCTAGAAACTAACAGACTTTTTAGCTGTCTACATGCTCTAACTTCGGTGAAATACGACTAAAAAGGCGGGTTTACCACGTGCATCAGCCCAATACATCTACTGTTGGCATCCAAAACACGCGACCCTATAACTCTCTTATAGAGTTGATCTATCACAACTGTTTACAAAAGCAAGTTTGTGGAGATTTCGGTAAGGACGGCTTTTATTAACATCACCGGGAATAATTATATTTTTTATAAAAAAAACTTACAACTACATAGAGAGTTTTATTTACAAAAATTTATACTTAAGCATATTTATATTACATAAATACATATAATACGATGATTTATCCTAGCCAGAGAGGTCGTAAGAAGAATCTGTATTCATTGCCTCTAGCTTTGTCAAAATCGCAGGTTTAATCTTTTCATACTCATTTTTGAGTAAGTTTTTGCTCATTTGGGGTTCGGCAGATGAAACCAAAACCTGACTGCTTGTGACCCACTGTTGTAGTCTTTGGCGTTGGGCAGGGGCAATACTAGAAAGTAGTGTATGAGAACAGCGATCTGGTGTTTCCCTGGCAAAGAATAATAGACGGTAGTAACCTGTTCGTCCTAGTAATTGAGTAATTTCCTGGCCAAGACTTGTTTTGAGGTCAAGGTAGTAGGGCAACCATTTCGCTCCATGTTTACGGTTGTAGATCACAGTAATCCACAACAACATAGGGTGGGGAACAGTGATGAATAAAAATTGATTGTAGCGGGTACAGACTAAGCGCTTTTGAATCTCCTGGTGCGGTAGCATCACCCACAGGGCAGGTAAAACCTCCTCATTGTTATGGATAGACTGGGAAAACACAATATCAGCAATCGGTTTATTCTGAGGCCAAGAATAGAGATGAGTGACTTCATTCGGAGCAATAGATGTTTGCACATCGGCTTTAGTCTTCTGTTTAGACTCAGCTTTAACTAGAGCAACATTAGCCTGCACATGACTTTCTTGTTTAATTGCGTGTGAATGGGAATGCTGTTCTATGGATGCTAAAACTTTGAAAATTTCGCTGATGTTTTGAGGGCGATCGCTTGGTGCCTTAGCTAGACAACTCATGACTAAATTTTCCACCTCCTTTGGTAATTGCAACCTGGGCGCAACCTCCGCGAATGTTCGTGGTGCTTGATAGCGATGTGTTTTATACCATGCCCCAAAAGATGAAGTGGCCACAATCAGAGGCATCTTGCCTGTGAGCATTTCAAACATCATCACACCCAAACTATAAATATCCGAACGGTTATCTAGTTCCTTACCCTCCATCTGTTCAGGAGAAGAATAAGCCAGGGTACCTAAATAATAGTTAGTCATATTGCTATCCGACTGTAGTAACTTGGCAATACCAAAGTCTAAAACCTTGACTAACTCTCCAAAACTGGGGTCTTGAATTACCAGCATATTGCTGGGTTTAATATCACGGTGAATAATTGGGCAAATTGCACCCTCTACTAAGATGCCATCATGAGCGCACTGTAATCCCAAACAGACTTGACGCACCATACTCAAAAATCTTGCTAAAGACAAACTTTCTTGACGAATAACAGTGCTGAGACTTTGTCCTTGCAAATATTCCATGACATAAAAAGGGGTATTTTTTTCATCTACCCCATAGTCCATAACTCGGACAATATGAATACTTTTTTGTCCTAGTAAGGCGCAGGTTTTTGCTTCTCGCTCAAAGCGATCTTGTAATCGCATCTTCTCATTTTGAATAGACAGGGCGAGAAACTTCACTGCAACAGGTACGCCTCCCAACAAAATATCCTTCGCACGATAAACTCTACCCATTGCTCCAGTACCGATTAACTCCTGAAGCTGGTAGCGTTTACTGAGTAAGCGACCAATGTTGGGGTCTGACATAGAAAACTCGACTCCAATGTTCAACAATCGTGGACTACTTCTGCCTTGTAGACAGGTTGTAAATGTTGCGCTTTAAAAATTGGATCAAATTAACAGCATTGGTAGAGTTATACTCATTTGATGTACCATTCTGTACTTTGATTCTGATTTAGTGTGCCCAATCTTGACCAAATAGTTATTAGCCAGTAGTCATTAGCCAAGGATAACCATTGATTATTTGCTTATTGATTATTGAACAAACCCTCTAAGTCAGGAATGCCGAGAGAATTCCCGTTTCCTTCTGAATGTTATGTTGGCTGACGTTCAAGGCTGGCTTCTATTGTACTGTTTAAAAAATGACCAGCCAGGATACCACTACTCAAAAAGTATGTGTTGTCCGATACTCTGTATAGGGTTTCAAAGCCACTACGACGTTGCCGATCGCCCAATACCCAATAGCGCTGCACGATAGTAGATAGACCAATCCAGCCCTCACCTTCAACCTGACCTAAAATATTATGTTGCAGTAAAAAAGTATACTGGCGTTCTCCAGCATGTAGACACCCTTTATACTGTAAAAACATTTCCGCGCGATCGCTATCTGGAAAAATCAGCTTTGTGGCCATAGTGAACCAGTTATCTCGATTCCAAGCTACCAAGGTCATACCCTTGACGCTGATTGGCATCCCATTACGTTCCAGCCAACTTCCTTGTATTGTCCAGCGTCCGGGTTGCATTAAAAAAGTGTGAGCCACTTTGTATGTTCCTTGTCTTGATCGAGTGCCGCCAAGAACATAGATTATAGATGAAACATGAAAATATTAGGCAACAAATGAATACAGTATAGCCTTGAGAAATCTTGATCTCAGATTTTTAATTTGCTTTAATAATCACCAGGATGCACTTCCCCTAAGAGTACCTCCCCAGATGCCCCAGTCGCTGCTGGGAGATTGCCAGGAAGATTTAGTTGTCGCCAGTAGGCTAAAACTGCAAAAGCGATCGCTTCTTTAAAATCTGCACTTAAGCCCACTTCATCTGTAGTCAAAACTGGTATTGATGGCAACAACAACTGTAACCGTTGCTGCAGATAAAGATTGCGACTGCCGCCACCACATAATAATACCTGCTGTGGCATTTCTGGTAAAAAACTGCTGTAACTATGAGCAATGGAAGCAGCTGTAAGTTCTGTGAGGGTAGCTAAAAAATCAGAGGGATTAAGTTGATATGCTTCAGCATCTTGTAAACACTGCTCTAGATAAGCCACACCAAATAACTCTCTGCCAGTAGATTTGGGCGGCGGTAAATGAAAATAGTCCTGATTGAGCCACCGTTCTACCAAGGCCAAGCAGGGACTACCACTCGCAGCCCACTTACCTGCTTCATCGTAAGTTTTAGCACCAGCGGTTAAATGCTGCACCGCCAGATCCAAGAGGCTGTTTCCTGGGCCAGTGTCCCAACCACGAATTTTGGATAGCCAGTCATCACGACGGGGTGGAATATACGCAACATTACCAATACCGCCAATATTTTGAATACAACGCCCTTCTTGGGGATGACTGAGCAAAAAAGCATCAACCCTTGGCACAAGTGGCGCACCATGCCCACCAATGGCGATATCCGCAACACGAAAGTTACTCACAGTTTTAATTCCCGTCAGATGGGCAATCAAAGCACCACGTCCGAGTTGTAGACTATAACCAAGAGATGGGCATTTACCCAGTCCCCTATCCCCTGGTGGTCGATGGTAAACTGTTTGACCGTGGGAACCAATCAAAGTTGCTGGCTGGTGATCAATTTGAATATTATGGGCAGCCTGAGCAAAAGCAGAAGCGATCGCATCATCCATTTCTGCTAATTCTGGAATTGAGATGGCAGCACCAGCACAAACTGCTAAAATTTGCTCTCTGAGTTTTGCGGGGTAAGGATAAGTTGATCCAGCCACTAACTCAATTTTGAGATCCAAATCCGTACCGGAAATTTCCACCAAAGCAGCGTCTATACCATCTACAGACGTGCCACTGATCAAACCGATGACGCGAGTGATACTCTGATCTCTGGAAGGAATAGTAGTTTTTTCAGTTGGAGGCATTAACAGAGTTAGTTTTTTGCTTGCATGAGGTAGTTTAATATATGGAACTTCTGCTGTCAAAAACGTCAACTAGCAATAAGCGCCGCCATCTAGGGGAATTTTTGCAGAAGTTGGCGGAACTTAAAGCAGAAATGGTAAGACGGATATAATTTTCCTTTGAATCTTAACTTTAGCCTTTATTACTCCTTCACAATATCTAGTGGCCAAGACAAGTTTCTTTATCTACAGGATGCTGTTTTACGACTGCTTCATGATTTGGCTAAACAAAAAATATTCCCTTCACATCCCATAGAAGTAAAACTACTGCCTTTTACCCTGATTCTGATCAAAAAAGTTACTCAACCTCTCAGTTTGTCAGGAAACACAAATCCAGTAATTTTCTCCTGTTATTTGGTAGTAAATAAATCACATAATTGCTGCAAGAACACAGGAAACAACTGGAACTGAAAATTATGTCTCTCAAGAAAATTGCTTGCATTGCTGCCTTATCTACATCTGCGATCGCTTCATTCACCTATGCTGGTTCAGCACATGCTATCGGCTTTGACTACACTCCTGGTGTTTTCCGGACAGAAGGTGTAACAGATGAAGGAGCTTTCTCAAAAAATGTTAACGATAAGAACTATGTAACTATCGATTTCAATAGTAAAGGCCAGGATAATGGCTTATTCAAGGGTAACGACTTGGTAGATTACACTTTTTCTAAAGGCAGCTATTCCACCAGTGTTAATCAAAAAACTGGTATTATTAGCGATCAGTGGGGACCTTCTGGCGTTAATGGAGAAGACAATAAAAGCAATTATTTAGCAGTTTTTAGTGATAGTACTGTTAGCATCAAGGCTAAGAATGGTGGCGTGTTTAACTATTTTGGTATTGATCTAGGAGCCTTAAGCGGTGGCAATACTTTTGAGTTGCTCAAGGGCGGTAAGGCAGTTACAACAGTATTCAACAATACAACATATGATAAATTGACATACGATGTTTTGAACGAGATTGCCCAAGTTGCTAATAAAGCTCAGGGGGGACAAAAGAATGGCTTCTTTGAGTTCTTCTCTCAAGGTTTTCAAGATAACTTTGACGAAATTAGACTGTCTCAAGTTGGAGGCGGTGGTTTTGAAAGTGATAACCACACATTCAAAATTGCTAGTGGAGCATACAAACCCGATCCTAAGTCTGTACCAGAACCCACTGCTGTTGTCGGCTTGATGGCTGTTGGTGGTATGTTCTTGCTGAAGCGTAAAAGTCAAAAGTCTGTAAACCTCGGCTAATTTAGTTTGACTAGGGTATTTTAAAAACCATAGTTTTTATTTTTTTGTCAATGCATCACCACTAACCTGAATAAAAAATTTATGATTTTGAGCGCAGAGAAGAATCCAAGCATACTTCTCTGCGTTTTCAGATTTAAATAACAATCAGCGCTTAGATGAAGATGCTTTCTCGCTGGAGATGATATGTAAATCGACGTTTTTGAGTAAGCGCACCAATCTTTGGGTTAAAGATCCTTTAAGAAACATTTGCCAGCGAGAGCGTTGACTTTCGCCGATGACAATTTGGGTGATGTGGTATTTTTCTGCTACTTCGGCGATCGCTTTGGCAATTTGACTGTTAGTCACCCGAATAAAAGTCCCGGAAAATTCTTTGCACAGCTTTTCACAGGTGTGGATGTGTAAGCTTTCCTCCTTTGTGAGGAAGCGTTCTGGATCAGCGACAAATAAAACATAAAGTGGTGCATTCATGTAGTTAGCGAGCCTAGCACCCCGGCGTAAAAGCTGCACTGAGTTGGGATAAGTCGATACACACACCAAAACCCGCTCATGAACATTACAGAATTTGCCATTAGGGCTAGAGGCGATCGCATCTTCTTCAATATTGTCTGCTACTTCCCGCAACGCCAATTCTCGTAAAGCAATGAGATTGCGTCGTTGAAAAAAGTTATCGAGTGATTGCTGGATTTTTTCTGTGGCGTAAATTTTGCCTTCTAGCAACCGTTCTTGTAATGTCTCAGGTGTAACATCAATTACTACTACTTCGTCTGCTTCTTCTAAAATACGGTCAGGGACGCGCTCACGTACTACTACACCTGTAATTCTTGCTACTAAATCATTCAGACTTTCTAGATGCTGAATATTCATTGTGGAGTAGACATCAATGCCTGCTGCCAATATTAGTTGTACATCTTCGTAGCGTTTTTCTCTTAGAGAGCCAGGAACATTGGTATGAGCGAGTTCATCGATTAGTGCCAATTGGGGCGATCGCTTTAAAATTGCCTCTGTATCCATTTCAGTCAGCGTCAACCCACCTCGCGGAATTTGCTGACGGGGTACAATCTCCCACCCCTCAGCCTTTTCCATCGTTTCCTTCCGTCCGTGGGTTTCCAAAAGGCCTATGACGACATCGATGCCTTCCTGTTTAAGTGCATGTCCTTCTTCGAGCATCCGAAAGGTTTTGCCTACACCAGGAGCCATGCCAATAAAGATTTTGTGTTTACCCCGCCGCACCGGATAAAGGGAAGAATTCGCAGAAGTCAAAGGTTTAGTACCAGTTTAAGCACTATAGGTACTATAAAATATATCACCGATCATAACTGTTGGGTATTGAGTATTGGGTCTAGACATTCCGCACCCTCGACTATACACAATCAGTTTTCGGTTTTTCATCCAGTATTATCTGCTTTGACTCTGAAACTGATACCCACCTGCCTCAACTGTGAGTTTACCTTTTTTCCATCCCAAATCAATCGGGCCTTGATGACCATCCGCACTTTGGTAAACAGCAAAATGCTGACGCCAGTCATGGTGTCGTCCATTACGCCAAACTTTTGGTAAACCCACACCCTGATATTGAAGTTTCACTTTCCCAAAAACCCCTTGATATTCCACCTCTGGCTTGTTAATCTGCTCTATATTTAAGCGTGACTTGGACACCACAGACTGCTGGAAATTTTCCCAATTGCCGTAGGTTTCCTGTTCACCAACTTCTAGGGCAAATCCTGCTACTGTTTTGGCAGTACCCGTCGCCGTGAGAATTTGGTCATCGGGATATCGTGACTGAATTTTCTGAGTCGCTATGAAATTAATCCCCTCAATTCGCAAATTAATTGGTGTTAACGCCAACCATGTTTTTTCATAGCGAATAAAAGTTACACCGTTGTGAGTTTCCCAGAACGCAGATTTGGGTAATAAAAATTGAAACGGTGCTAGTGGTTTATTATTAAGCCAGATTACCAAATTGCGATACTGAGCAACGTTGTCACCACCAACAGATGAAGTAGATATTTTAGTTGGATCTGTTCCTGTAGCTGCAATCAAATAATCTACTCCCCGCCGGGAATTAAACGCCATCATTTTAAAACCATTCCAGTCCCCAGCAGAACCTTGAGCTAATGTCCCTAGTTGAAAAGTATTCCCAAAATAAAGAGTTTCGTGAAACTGTGGTGCAGCATCTCCTCCAGGCTTCCAATTTTCGTAAGTTGGTTTGGAATTGAGTAATTCTAGCGGTTTTTTAAATTCCTTGCGTGCTAAGGCAACAACCGCTAATGGTGGACGGTAACTGCTAGTAATCAAGTGTACTTCGTCAGGGGCTGGCTCTGGATCTGCCAGTGGTGAATCACCAAAGTATAGTCCTAATTCATGAGTTGCCAAAGAACACCAAACACAGTTCCCGTTGCTATAGTCCCGCTTAGAGGGTCCACCAAAACCACCCCGCCAATATTTCAATGCGCCGGAAGTAAAAAACCAATCAAGTGCAGATTTCGCCAGAGATTTAACTTCTGCATCTTGAGCAAAATCATAGAGATTGATGTAAGCAGTAATAGTATGTCCCAGGTAGTTTTCCGAATCCCATTCACCTTGACCAATTTGGTAGAGGGTGCGGACATTTTGCCTGATACGTTCTTTATATATGTTGCGTGTTTCTTCATTACCTGTTTCTTGTGCAAATAAATAGACTGCTACATTCCGCATAGCTTTTAAATTATCCGTGTTGCGGCAGTCTACCCAAGTGTTGCAGTTATCAGTTGATTTTGACCAAAAACTGTGAGGGTTAGCAAAAGTACGTGTCAACGGGTCTTTTTCAGTCAAAATCGCCATTGCTTTCTTCATGCGCTGACGATAATTTGGGTCAAGATACTTGCCAAAGTAGAAGTATTTGCGGACTTGACCTTTGAGGGTAAAACTAGAGTAGAAGTCAATTCCTAAGGTGTGAGCATAACTCTTGGCATCAGCGTCTTCTGATTGCAAAAAGGCGATCGCTTTTTTTTGATGACCTGCCAGAAAGTCCATCATCGCTTTAGGATAGGACTTTTTTTCATTTTCAAAAGCGGTCGAACCGTACTTACTACCTGCAAATTTTTTAATTGCTTGTTGAGAACGCACCTGAAACTCCGCTTCCATCTGCGGTGTCCATCCAGAATTTGACTTAGGCTGGGTAGCTCCAAGACATAGCAAGCAGATGATGATAGCTAAACTAGGGTGTAATTTTTTCACGGACACTGGATATACCACGTATACTGAGCGCTCACCAAACTATATGCGTAAATTGGGCAGACTCAAACCAAGTAAAAGTAAACACGAGATAGGTAATTACTACTGTTTCAATACCCTGATAGGATGACTTGATAACCAGCCACAGACATAATCCTAACAGCGCCAAGCAGGAAATCAGTCCCAGTATACCTACGGATAAAGTTGTGTCTAAAATTAAATTGTGCGCTTTGACTGTGATTAACGCTTGTGTGCCATGCTGGCGATCGGAGTGTAAAAAGTCAAAATCGAAGCCACCCAAGCGAGTAATCTTCACCCAGTGAGAATTGATGACCTGAGATACCCCATGCTTAAAGGCCTTGTCATTGCAACTATTAGAGCAGACGTAACCCAAGCTATAAGTAGGTAGGCGTAATTAAACGTAAGATGTCATTGCAACTCCTGCGGAGTACGCAATGACAGAACGTTTTATATTTATTTACGCCCATCTACTTAGAATATTGAATTAATCTCATTTTGCCTACCTTCTCTATTTCTAGGTTTTTATACGCTGAGATAGCTTACATCTTGCACCAGTTGCAATAATCCATTTTTTGTACGTGGGGCTATGCCCACCATTGCCTAAAACCCCTATATTTGTGTCGGTGGGCATTGCCCACCCTACAGTTATTGAGAATGGTGCAAGATATCAGATAGGCGATCGCCACTGTTTATAAACCCACACTTAAAAGCGTGGGTTCATAAAAGCCTTTTGAAGAATTACAAATTAGTAATTATTTGGTCATTAGGCATTGGGATTATATTTATTGGTTTTGCTTACGGTTAAGTTCTTGCAGATCTAGCGCATAATTTAATCTGAGAACATTCACTCCTGGCTCACCAAAAATCCATAAAAATCTGCCATCTGTATATTTATTAATTAAAGGTAATATCTCATCTTCTTTAACACCTCTTGCACGAGCAACTCTTTCTAACTGCTGTCCAGCCGCTTTCAAGGAAATATGAGGATCTAAACCAGAGCCAGAAGTGTAAATTAAATCAGCAGTGGGTTGAATATTCTCATCTCGGAATTGATTGGCTTGCTCAACAACCCGATTCATTAATTCTGGATTGCTGGGAGCAAGATTGCTGGCACCAGATACGCCAGTTGGTTTGGCTTTTTTACCTTGGCTATATCTGACTGTGCTAGGACGACTATGGAAATATCGTTCAGATGTGAATACTTGACCAATCAATGATGAACCAATAGGTTTAGCCTCTATATTCACCATGACGCTGCCATTCGCTTGGAAAGGAAAGAAAACTTGACCTACTACAAGGATAATCAAGGGATAAATAATTGCTGTTATTAACCAAAGCACCAGAGTAATACGAACGGCTCTGATTGTTTCTCGAATAATAGACATAAAAAATTTTCGACTTTCTCTTAGAATTTAATTTTGTATTGCTTAAGTTAATCCCACTACAGTTATGAGCATATCTATTAACTTAATAGCGATAAACGGCACAATCACTCCACCTAAGCCATAAATCAAGAGATTACGTTGCAGCAGTTGATTGGCTGTCAAGGGTCGAAATTGTACACCCTTTAAAGCCAAGGGAATTAATGCGGGAATAATCAAAGCGTTGTAAATCAGTGCTGATAAAACGGCAGAATTGGTGCTAGTCAACTGCATGATATTGAGGTTTTGCAGGTTAGCAGAGGCAAATATTACCGGAATAATGGCAAAGTATTTAGCAATGTCATTAGCAATAGAAAATGTGGTTAATGCCCCACGAGTCATTAGCAATTGTTTACCAATATTGACGATATCAATTAGCTTTGTGGGGTCTGAGTCCAAATCCACCATGTTAGCGGCTTCTTTTGCTGCTTGAGTACCAGTATTCATCGCTACGCCGACATTCGCCTGTGCCAGCGCTGGCGCATCGTTAGTTCCGTCCCCAGTCATCGCTACTAGTTTACCTGCTGCCTGCTCCCGTTGAATGACGCTAATTTTGTCTTCTGGTGTGGCTTCAGCAATAAAGTCATCTACTCCAGCTTCTTTGGCAATGACAGCAGCAGTAATCCGGTTGTCTCCAGTCAACATGATGGTACGCACACCCATGCGTCGCAACTGCTCAAAACGATCGCGGATGCCTGGTTTAACAATATCTTTAAGATAAATGACACCGTAGATTTCGTAATCAAGGCAAACGGCTAGGGGTGTGCCTCCGAGATGAGAAACTTTTTCATAGGCGGCATCTAATTCGGGTGTATCGTGTCCGTTGCGAGAGCGGACAAACCCTTTAATTGCTCCGACTGCTCCCTTGCGCGCTTCACGTCCACCGGGTAAGTTTGTCCCACTCATCCGGGTTTTGGCGGAAAATTCCACGCCTTGTACCTGATCGTAGTCGAGATCCACTCTGACACCTAACTTTTCTGCTAGTCGGACGATGGATTTACCTTCTGGTGTATTATCAAATACGCTAGCTACCCAGGCGACATTAGCAACTTCTTCTATTGAGTGGCCGTTAATGGGGATAAATTCTTCCGCTAAACGATTACCGAGGGTAATTGTACCTGTCTTGTCAAGAACTAAGGTGTTAATATCTCCACAGGCTTCAACGGCTCGC
Source organism: Calothrix sp. PCC 7507 (assembly GCF_000316575.1). Taxonomy (GTDB): domain Bacteria; phylum Cyanobacteriota; class Cyanobacteriia; order Cyanobacteriales; family Nostocaceae; genus Fortiea. The sequence goes on from NC_019682.1 coordinate 2,770,403, forward strand.
CCTGATGTGGCAATGACGTTAAATTGGGCGACTCGATCCATGCCAGCAATACCAATAGCACTGAGTAAACCGCCAATAGTTGTGGGGATTAGTGCCACTAATAGGGCAACCAAAATGGATACACTGACTGGGCTATGGATATAGTAGGCGATCGCTGGCAGAGTTGCCACGACAAACAAAAATACTAAACTCAAAACGGCTAGTAATACTGTCAGAGCAATTTCGTTGGGTGTTTTGCTGCGTTCTGCCCCTTCTACTAGGGTAATCATCCGGTCAATAAAGCCTCTTCCAGGGTCAGTAGTAATCCGGATAATAAGTTCATCTGAGATAATTCTCGTGCCACCTGTGACAGAACTCGCAACGTCAGAACCTGATTCCTTGAGGACTGGTGCAGATTCGCCAGTAATTGCTGATTCATCCACCGAGGCTACACCCATCAACACTTCTCCATCGGCAGGAATGATGTCACCAGCAACTACGTAAATAGTATCACCCCGTTTGAGGCTGGTAGAGGGTGTCTCGCTAATTGTGCCATCAGGAGCGAGTTTTTTAGCGATCGTCTCAGATTTCGTTGACCGTAGTGCATCGGCTTGGGCTTTACCGCGTCCTTCAGCCACTGCTTCTGCAAAATTGGCAAACCACACGGTAAAGAATAAAGTTGCCGTTAACAAGCCGTTGAATAGTTGCGGGTTCTTTCCCTGGGCTGTTCCAAACAAATTGGGATCAATTGTTACCGATAGGGTGATGATTGTACCCATCCAAACCAAAAACATCACTGGGTTTTTGATGGCATCTTTGGGATTGAGTTTAATAAAAGCATCCTTAATGGCTCTGAGGTAAAGCCACTTGGTATTGATCTTCGCCTTTTTGCGTGCGGGACGGCGATCGCCAGGACGAGAACGTGGGGGTCTAGATTTGGGGGTAGTTGCAACGGGGTTCATAAATTTTAGTGAGTGGGGAGTGGGGGAGTGGGGGGAGATGAGGGAGTCGGGGGAGATGAGGAAGCAAGCTAATAATTTATTCTTTCTTATCCCCCTCATCTCCCTCACTTCTTCTAGCTACCAGAGGTGAGTTTAAAACCCTCGGCTAAGGGGCCTAAAGCCAAGATGGGAAAGAAAGTTAGCACCCCCAAAATTAAAATCACTATAGATGTAACACTAGTAAATAGCAGAGAATCGGTTTTGAGAGTGCCAGGAGTTTCGGGAACTGGCGGTTTATGAGACATACTCTCAGCCAATAGTAAGAGGGCAATAATGGGGATGTAGCGTCCTGCCAAGATGCTGAAACAAGTACTTAAATTCCACCATAAGGTGTTATCTTTCAATCCCTCCAAGCCAGAACCATTGTTTGCGCCAGCTGAGGCATATTCATAAACCACCTGGGAAATACCATGAAAGCCGGGGTTGGTGATTCCAGATAAGGAAATTGGGTAGGCTAGGGCGATCGCACTGGGAATCAAAACGGTGATTGGATGAATCAGCAATACTACACTGGCGAGGACTATTTCCCGTTTTTCAATTTTGCGCCCTAAAAATTCTGGGGTGCGCCCTACCATTAATCCTGTGAGGAAAACGGTGAGAATTAGGTAAACGAATAGGTAAGCAGTCCCAGTTCCCTGTCCTCCCCAAATCATCTGGAGAAACAAGTTAAATAAAGTAGAAAATATTCCTGGCGGCATTAAGGAATCATGCATCCCGTTGACAGCACCGCACATGGTGGCGGTAGTCATAACTGCCCACAACGCTGTCTGCGCCCAGCCAAATCGCAGTTCTTTGCCTTCTAAATTGGGTTGTTCCAATCCCAAAGTGGTATTAATGAGGGGATTACCTTGCAGTTCTCCTACTGCTGTGACTCCAACCAGCACGACAAAAATTATAAACACCATCCAGAAGAGTAACCAAGCCTGTTTGATGTTGTTGGCAAATATACCGTAGGTGTAAATCAAGGCGGCAGGAATCGCAATCATGGCGATCGCTTCGATTAAATTAGAAGCGCCATTAGGATTTTCAAAGGGGTGGGCTGAGTTAGCGCCAAAAAAGCCACCGCCGTTCTCACCTAACATTTTGATCATCTCAAACGATGCTACTGGCCCCCTAGCAATATACTGTGTTCCTCCTTCCAAGGTTTTGACAACCAGTGTTCCCGCCAATGTTTGCGGTACACCTAGCAAGATTAAGGCGATCGCCCCCATCACCGAAATAGGTAACAATACCCGCGTAATTCCACGGGTGAGGTCAACATAAAAGTTTCCCAGTGTTCTACCTGTCAGCCCGCGAATAAAGGCAATTCCTACCGCCAACCCAGTGGCGGCTGAAGTGAACATCAAAAAGCCTAAAGCCGCTACCTGGCTAAAATAGCTTAAAGTTGTCTCGCCTGAGTAATGCTGCTGGTCAGTATTTGTCACAAATGAAACAACTGTGTGCAACACTATATGCCAGGTAGGAACACTCAAGCCATTGGGATTCCAAGGCAAAAATCTCTGAAAATATAGGAGAAAATACACTACAATGCCCATAATTAGGTTGCTAAGTAGTACTGCCCTGGCATACTGCCCAGCCTTCATGTCATCTGTTCTCCTGACACCAGCTAACAAGTAGATACTCCGCTCTATAGGTTTCATTAAAGGGTCAAGCAGTGTTTTTTCTCCCAAGAACACACGCGCTAAGTATTTTCCCAATATCGGAGTAATAACTACGACAATCAACAGCGTTAACCCAATTTGTAAAAAACCTTGTCCCATTTAGTTTGCGCTCAATTATATTTAAGTACTAGATAACCAATTATTAGAATTAACACATCAACTGCTTAATAATTTATCAATGTGAGCGATTAGACCACATCTCATCTGAACTAATTTCAATCCATCAATCTGGATTAACTGTTTTCAGTTGCTACTTTCTTCTAAATGCTTCTTAAAGTTTCAGTCAAGAATATTTAAGTTTTACATTTGGTTATTTATCTCGCTTGTTTATTTGTTTATACAATAGATTTTTAAAAGCTGCTACTTTCAGGTGTATGACAGTTTATGATGTTTTTATCACATCACACACTGTGAATTGAGTATAAGATTACACTATTTTATGTATCGAACTTTCAGATAAAAAAAGTTAGTAAAAAATTATATTACATGGCTAATATTTTTGGAGATATAGCGGTTCCCATATTGGTGAGGTACAGGAATAAAAAATTAAACGCCGATGGAAGAGGATAAACGCAGATAAACGCAGATAAATTTGTACTTCACTAGATTAGGAAACACTATATAAGAATCATATTTGATTTCTGAAAAACCTCAGTATGACTTGAAGAACCTAATTACAAAGTTACTTATAGCGGTTCCCATTCAGATGCAGTACAAAATCATATCGCCAGATGTAGGGGCGCGGCAGTACCGTGCCCTTACGGGTGTACCTCACGTAACCGAGAATTGCTATATTGCTTGCCTATCAAGATTGACGCACTAAGCAAATACATTCAAAAATTAAAGCTGACTACTATATTTAGTTAGATTCAACATAGTTTTAAATACCTGAAAATACAACAATGAAATATGGACTATTAACTATAAAAAATGGTGTTTCAAATTTTGAGGAAAATTGGCAGACATACTGGCTAATAGCGATCGCCTTTGCTGTGGTGATAGCATTAGAATACTTAACACCGCCTCAGTATGTATTTGGCTACCTTTACACAGGGCCAATTTTGTTAGCAAACTCTCGATTAAATCGTGCTGCTGTTTTTAGCGTCACATTAGCAGCTGCGGGATTAACACTATTGAATTTATTGATCCCATCCTTAGAAAGGATTGATCCGCCGACATTGGCAAATCGCCTGATAGCAGTATTGGCATTATTAGTCACAGGGTGGTTAAGCCAACGCAATCGGCGTAATGAAGAAGCGATCGCCGATACCCAAGCACAATTACGCTCCCAAGAGCAACTAGCTAGGATGCGTGAAGATTTTGTTTCCACACTAACTCACGATCTGAAAACACCCCTATTAGGCGCAATTGAAACGCTGAAATATTTTCAGAATGGGCAATTTGGCGAAGTCACACTTATCCAAGAAAAAGTCCTGCAAACAATGACTCGCAGTCATCGCAACACACTACAATTAGTACAAACACTGTTAGATGTATACCGTAACGATGCCGAAGGGCTAAAACTACAGATATCGCCTGTTAACTTAGAAACAGTAGCAGAAGAAGTAATTGCCACCCTGAGTGAACTAGCAAGAACTCGTCAAGTATACGTGACTCTCCATTATGGCGAATCAGATTACCGCCGCTTTTCCTGGGTTAATGGTGATTCTTTGCAACTTGGGCGAGTTTTTAGCAATCTTGTGATTAACGGCATTAACCATACTCCCCGTAGCGGTAAAGTGGAAGTAGTACTAGAAAGCGATTCCGAAAATCAAGTCGTGAAAATACTCGATAGTGGCCCCGGCATTACCGAAGAAGAGTTACCTTATCTATTTGAGCGATTTTATCAAGGATATAGCGATCGCCACGTATCCGGATCTGGATTAGGGTTATATTTAACTAGGCAAATTATTGAGGCACATGGCGGTACAATTTGGGCAGAGAACCGCCCAGCACGAGGCGCACTCTTTGGTTTCCGCCTACCTGCTCGTCTACCCCCAGCAAATTGAAAAGATGACAAATGACAAATGACAAATGACAAATGACAAATGACAAATGACAAAACCTGCTACTACAATAAAAATCTTACTCGTTGAAGATGATGAACTGTTTCGCCTCGGTTTAAGGATGCGTTTGCAGCAGGAAACAGGCTTAGAAATCGTAGCAGAGGCAGAGGATGGGGAACAAGCCGTAGAGTTAGCTAATCGTTATCCCCTAAATTTAGTCTTACTAGATATAGGTTTACCAGGAATTGGTGGGATTGAAGCTTGTCGTCAAATCAAACAACAGCAACCAAATTTACCGATTCTCGTTTTAACATCTCGTTCAGAAAAACCCTTAATCACAAGATTAATTGCTGCTGGGGCACAAGGGTACTGCCTCAAAGGTATTCCAGCTGAATCTCTGATATTGGCATTGCGTTCAGTAGCAGCGGGTGCTTCCTGGTGGGATCAAACAGCGACAACGGAAATTAGAGCAGCTTTAGAGGGGAACTCCACAGCGTTGCTGTCTGAAAAAACCACCGAAACCCTAGAAAACCCTTTAACAAAGCGGGAACAAGAAATCTTAGCGCTAGTAGCAGCTGGCAAAAGCAATCAAGAAATTGCCGAAACTCTGTATATTGCCCCCGGTACAGTGCGGGTTCATGTCCATGCCATCTTACAAAAATTAGAAGTACGCGATCGCACTCAAGCCGCAGTTCTAGCTATTCAAAAAGGAATGGTAGCACCAGAACTGTTATTGAATTAGCCTCCACATTGCAACTTTATTGAAACTTTAAAATTCCACCTTAAAAATTTAAACTTATTAATCTAGATTTCATAAAGATGATGAATTTATCACTAATCTATTTACTAAAAAGTTGACTTTTAAGATGCATCCTCATAACCGCAACTTGCATCCGGCATAGCTTTCATGCCGATTGCTAACCTTTTTCTCAAAATACTCTAGCTGCTACAGTAATATCACAGTAGCCAATGTTATTTATTTAGCATAAACTTTACTTAGATACATAATATCAAGTTTTTTGGGTTTTACCTAATTAAGAAAAGGCTCTAATTGCCGATTCAATTCAATAGTAGAAGTGTATGCATGAGTGTACGCTTCTACTTAACGCTGTATTGCCGAATTCATCAGTCCAGAGTCAACAGGTAATAGTTCCAAAGTTTTATTTACCAACAGCGATTATTATGATGCAACTGCTAGAAAACAAAACTTTTAAAACCCACGTTAGTTCTGCTCAAATATTCTCTACACCAAATAAAGACATCGTCTTTATAGATACAGCAGTTCCTGATTACAACAGCCTGATAGTTGGCACAAAACCAGGCTTCCGAGTTGTTATCCTCGACCCCACAAAAGACGGGGTTACACAAATCACAGAATCATTAGCGACAGGTAAATTTAAATCAGTTCACATTGTTTCCCACGGTAGCCAAGGCAGCCTGGAGCTAGGGGCAACTCAGCTAAATACAGAAAACATAACACTTTATATTAATCAATTACAGCAGTGGGCAAATGCTTTAACTAATGATGCAGACATCCTGCTTTATGGTTGTGATGTCGCCAGCGGAGAAGGCACAAAATTTGTGCAGCAAATTAGCCAACTAACCGGGGCAAATGTTGCTGCTTCCACTAACAAAACCGGAAATGCAGCTTTAGGTGGCGACTGGAATTTAGATTTTAGCATTGGGGAAATTAACTCTAGCTTGGCATTTCGGACTGAAGAAATGCAAGCTTACAACGGAGTTTTAGCTGTCGCTGGTGACGTGATCATCAACGAATTTTCTCAAGGTAGTAATGGGAAAGAATGGGTTGAACTTCTCGTCGTTACTGATAACCTGAATCTGCAAGGTCACAGGTTAGTTGATGGTAGTAGCTCAAACTCACTAAACATCACTTTATCGGGTTCCGGTTTTAGTTCGTTGAAAGCTGGGACTTTAATAGTGTTGTATAACGGCGGTGATGTCGATGCCACTATCACACCAGACTTAACCTACGACCCGACAAAAGGAGACTATGTACTACAGATATCATCTCAGAATAGTACCGGATTATTTGCAGTTACTCGTAGTACTGGTTGGAATAATACAACAGGCGCTTTTACTAATACTGATAATACAGATATACCTCGGTTACTAAATGATAGCGGTACTGAAATAGCTAAATTTGCCAGAACTACCACTCCTGGAGGGAGCCTAGCTAGTGCTTACTTTGGTAACACAGGATCAGGTGCTACAAATTCTGCTAATTGGTCAACTGACTTTAATTCTGCAGGTGCTAATCCTGGTCTAGCCAACGGTGGCGCTAACACTACCTGGATTAACAGCTTGCGTGTAAACGACGCGCCTGTACTGAATAAAGATATTGATTCAAAACTGCCAACCATTAATGAAGATGTTTCCAATGCCGATAACAAAGGCATTTTGGTCGCCGACCTGATTAAAAACTTAGTCACTGATACCAACAAGAATTCTCAAGGAATTGCTGTTACTGGCTTGAGTGGCTATGGTACTTGGCAATACTCGCTTAACGGCGGCACTACTTGGACAGACTTCAGTCAAGTTTCCGATGCTTCCGCTACAGTCTTAGCAGGTTTGACACCCCTTTATAACGGCTCGTTAGGTGGCACACCCAACACCCAAGGCTGGCTGCAATTTGGCGCTACACCACCAGTTACCATACCGTTCGTAGGTACTGTACCTGTTGGTGGCACTCAGACCAATAATGGTGTTGAAACTAAACTCGTTAGCACTCAGTTGGGAGGAGCTGGTTACAGCAACTATAATGGCGGTCTACCAATTCCATTAAACCCAGCATTTCCGGTTCTTGACCGCAACCAAGGCTTTACCCTGAGTTTCGATCTCAAAATTAACACTGAAAGCCACAGTAGTGATGATAACGGTGACGGGATTCAAGACCGAGCTGGTTTTAGCGTCATTGTTGTTACTAGCGACAACACCAAGGCAATTGAACTTGGCTTCTGGGGAGATGAAATTTGGGCGCAAAACGATGGACCTAACACTGCTACAGGCCCGAGTAAAACACTATTCACTCACAGCGCCACAGAGAGGGTCTCATACGACACAAAAAGCGCACTCACCCGCTACGATTTAAAAATCCAAGGCGACACATATTATCTATTCGCGGCAGGTGGAACAACACCAATTCTCACAGGTTCCCTACGTAACTACACAGCTTTTGACCACACCAAAGCTGGTCCAGGGGGAACATCTCTCCCTTATGACCCATACGAACGAACCAACTTTGTATTCTTGGGTGACAATACTACCTCTGCACAAGCTGACGTTAACCTACAGCGGGTAGAACTCCAAGCTAATACCAGAGTCCGCTTTGTCCCCAATCCTGACTATTACGGTACGGCTGACATCAAGTTCCGCGCCTGGGATGGGACAGATGGCTCAGTTAGCGGTGCTACTGGGGTCAATGCCGATATTAATGGTGGCAAGACAGCATTCAGCACTAGCATAGAGTATGCTACTATCTCCGTTAACCACAACCCAGTAGATGTTAATCTGGGTGACAGCGTTATTGCCGAAAACAGCAGTAATAATAAAGTCGTTGGTACTTTATATGCAGCCGATCCCGATTTTGACAGCAACGCCAATAGCTTTACTTATACTCTACTAAATAATGCTGGGGGACGCTTCGCCTTAAATGGTAATCAGATTGTTGTCGCTAATGGCAGCTTGCTCGATTTTGAAAGCAGCAAAAGTCATGTCATTCGCGTCCGCACCAATGATAATAACGGTGGTAAATTTGAAAAAGACCTCACCATCAATATAACCGATGTTAACGAGGCACCAACTACCGTTACCATCAACAACACCACTGTCGCCGAAAACAGTGCTGGCGCAATCATTGGTAGCCTGAGTGTAACAGACCCCGATGCAGGTAGTAGCCACACCTTCAGTGTGAATGACGATCGCTTTGAGGTCAAGAATGGACAACTCAAACTCAAGGACGGTATCAGCCTTGATTTTGAAGCTACACCTAACATTCAGTTACAGGTGACAGCTACTGACAATGGTACTCCAGCACTCAGCAAGACTCAATCTTTTGCGATCGCTGTAACGGACGTTAACGAAGCACCAACTACCGTTACCATCAACAACACCACTGTCGCCGAAAACACTGCTGGCGCAATCATTGGTAGCTTGAGTGTAACAGACCCCGATGCTGGTAGTAGCCACACCTTCAGTGTGAATGACGATCGCTTTGAGGTCAAGAATGGACAACTCAAACTCAAGGACGGTATCAGCCTTGATTTTGAAGCTACACCTAACATTCAGTTACAGGTGACAGCTACTGACAATGGCACTCCGGGACTAAGCAAAACTCAAAACTTGACTATCGGCGTGACCAATGTGAACGAAGCGCCCATCGTTGCTAATACTATCTCAAACCAGACATCACAAGCTGGCACAGTATTCAACTTTGAAGTCCCAGCAAACACCTTCACTGATGTGGATGCGGGAGATGTCCTCACTTATTCTGCTACCCTCGCTAATGACAGTGCTTTACCCAGTTGGTTGAGCTTCAATCCTGCCACACGCACCTTCAGTGGTACTCCAGGCTACGGCGATGTCGGCAGTTTGAACATCAAAATCACAGCTACAGATACTGCTGGTATACCGAACAAAACCACCTTTAGCATTGGCATTACACAGGCTGAAAATGTCAATATTGTCACAGGTACAGATGTTGGCGAGACATTCGTTGTTACAGACAAGACAGACATTATAGATGCTAAAGATGGTGATGATAGTGTGAGTGCGACTGTTGTCAATCTCCGGCAAAATGACATAATCAATGGCGGAAATGGAAAAGACACTTTCATTCTCAGTGGTGGCAGCATTTCGGACACACTTATCATCGATTTCAGCAATCCCAATAATCAAATTCAAGGCATCTCTGGTTTATTAGTATCAAACGTCGAGAGCTTTGATGCTAGAGGTTTTCTCGGTACAATTAACTCTATTGGCGGCGCTGGTAACGACACCATTTATGGGGGCAAAGGTGCAGATACCCTCAGAGGTGGTGATGGCAATGATACTCTCAGGGGTGGGGCAGGTAAGGATCTGCTCATTGGCGGTAATGGTAATGATACATACTTCGCCGATGCTGAAGATATCATTCAAGAGGAAATAGATGGTGGTACGGATACTGTTTTATCCTCCATCAGCTACACATTAGGTGATAACCTAGAGAACCTCACTCTTAGAGAAAACGCTGCTATTAATGGTACGGGCAACGCGCTTAATAATCGGATTATTGGTAATATTGCCAACAATATCCTTTCTGGAGGTGATGGTGATGATATCCTCGAAGGCGGTGCTGGTAACGACACACTCATAGGTGGTGCTGGTAAAGATCGTCTAATTGGAGGTGATGGTGATGACATCTACTATACTGACGGTAGCGATCGCATTGACGAAACAATTACTGGTGGTACAGATACCGTATTTGCATCCTCAACCTACACTTTGGGTAATAACTTAGAGAATCTCACCCTCACAGGTGATGCTGCAATCAACGGTATAGGTAACGCTCTCAACAACATAATTATAGGTAATAATGCCAAAAACACACTGCGTGGTGGTGATGGTGATGACATCCTAGATGGTGGTGCTGGTAATGACTCTCTTGATGGTGGTGCTGGTAAGGATCTTCTCAAAGGTGGTGATGGTGATGACTCCTACTACGTTGATGCTGCTGACATTATTGAAGAAGCTATTGATGGTGGTACGGATACGGTATTTGCATCCATCAACTACACCTTAGGTGCTAACCTAGAAAACCTCACTCTTAGAGGTGACGAAACGATCAATGGTACGGGCAACGCGCTCAACAATAGCATTAAGGGTAATAATGCTAACAATTTAATATCTGGCGGTGACGGGGGCGATCGCCTCTATGGTGGGATTGGCAATGATACACTCTTTGGTGAGAATGGAGATGATATCCTTGTAGGTGAAGCTGGTGATGACACCCTCACTGGTGGTGCTGGTAAAGATCAATTCCGTTTCTATATCGCTAATTCTTCCTTTAACACGGATGCTCTTGGAGTTGACACAATAACTGATTTCACCACTAAAGCTGACAGAATTGTCCTATACAAAAACACCTTTACTGTCCTCAACAGTCTGGTGGGTAAGGGTTTCAGTGTGGCTAGCGAGTTTGCACTTGTCAATGATGATACTGCTGCTGCTAGTAGCAGTGCGTTGATTGTTTACAACTCTAGCAGTGGCAAGTTGTTCTATAACGAAAATGGCATTGCAGATGGTTTTGGTACAGGCGCTCATTTTGCCACTCTCACTAATACTCTCTCGCTGACAGCAACTGATTTCTTGATTCAGTAACAGGTTACATAATTGGAGGGACAATGTCCCTCCAATTAAAAACAAACAAAGTATTTATTAAAGATTTAGACATTTAGATATTTGTAAATCAATAATTTGTATTAACTTTATATTTAATAGCAGATATTCTATAGTGCGGTTAATTAGAGCGCTTCTCAATTGCATAGAATACAGGTCATTCGTAGTAGCACAGCAGTGCTGTGCCCTCTTGTGTATTACATTCAAACTTGCTTCTGCCATCTGATAATTACCAAAATGGGTGTTGCTGAATTAAAGCATGAAATTTCAAATTTGGGTATTTCAAACTCTTACTATCTCAGGCTGTAACGTCTCAGTTTAAAGTCAATTTATACCCAGATTTAGCAAAGCTTAAAAAATATTGTTGACTTTCGTTGTTATTTGCAAGCTCAGTCCCTCAAATCATGATTGCTAATTTTTTGGGATGCTACAAGCTATTACAGTTTTCAAGCTGTTCGAGATTTTTAGTAACAAAAATTTCTATTTCATTCTATAAAATACTAGCGACAGATTCGCAAGAATTGTTGTAGATTTTATACTGGAAAATATTCATCCAAAATCAAAAATGAGATGAGCAATCCCCGTGTTTTGTGTCTCGGTGAAGTTTTGTTCGATTGTTTAGCCGATCAATTGGGGCTAAAGCTGGAGGAGGTTAAATCTTGGACTCCATACCCAGGAGGAGCGCCAGCTAACGTAGCCTGTGCTTTGGTAAAGCTGGGAACGCCGACGGGATTTATCGGATCTGTTGGTGAAGATGCACCAGGAACCGCACTTGTCGAGCTATTACAACAAGTGGGTGTGGATACAACGGGAGTGCAACGCCATCCTACAGCACCGACGCGACAAGTTTATGTGGTACGGGATCTAGGAGGCGATCGCACTTTTGCGGGATTTGGCAAGTATGATACAACTGAGTTTGCTGATACTCGTTTACAAGCTGAGAAATTACCACATTCTCTATTTCAAGAGGCAGATTTTCTGGTTTTGGGGACTTTGGAATTAGCCTATCCTGAAAGTGAAAAAGCCATTCACCGCGCCCTAGATTTAGCAGAACATTACGACTTGAAGATATTGCTGGATGTCAATTGGCGTCCTGTGTTTTGGCAAGATACAAGTATTGCTCGTCAAAAGATTCAGGAAACATTTAAACGAGTCGATTTTCTGAAACTTGCCAAGGAAGAGGCACAATGGTTATTTGATACAAGTGATCCTGGCGCAATCACTTACCGACTAGATTCACTGGAAGGGGTACTAGTCACAGATGGCGAAAACGGTTGCGCCTACTGCTTGGGTGAAAACGAAGGTAAATTACCTGCGTTTTTTATTCCCGTTGTGGATACAACTGGTGCTGGGGATAGCTTTTTGGCAGGATTTATCCACCAAGTTCTTGAGCATGGCATTCAGGGCTTGAGTGATCCAGAAACAGCTAAACGCATCGTTACCTATGCCAGTGCTGTTGGGGCACTAACTACTATTAAACCAGGAGCGATCGCTTCTCAACCAACCCCTGCAGAAGTTGAAGCTTTTCTAGCCTCCAATCAACCTGCTTAAATCCCCAAAGCCGTTCTAATGGTCTGTACAATTACCTCCAGCGGCTGTGAAATGTCTACAAATATGGCATTATTTGGCTCCTCAAGAGCATTGAACTGGCTTTTGAGGAGTTTTTCGGTCATAAAATGATTTTGGCGTTGCTGGAGACGCTGTTGAATCAATTCAAAAGAACCATTGAGATAGACTAGCTTGATGCGATCGCTATCTATTACCAGCAACTCACGATAGCTAGCTTTGAGTGCAGAACAGGCTAGAACTACATTTTGATGATCTTGCAGCCAATGAGCGATCGCAGTTTGTAAATCTTGCAACCAAGGTATTCTGTCAGCATCACTCAAAGGAATACCACGCCGCATTTTCTCGATATTCTCTAGTGAATGGAAATCATCAGCGTCGTTAAATTGCCAGTTTAATGAGTCTGCAAGTAGTCGTCCGATTGTAGTTTTACCAGAGCCAGATACACCCATTATTAAAATAATCATCTTTTTTAATGCGGAGAGGATTAAATTTTTAGTTTTGCTAAACCTAAGTAACGGATACCTTCTGGGGAGATGTCAAAACGACAGGGTAGTACTTCCAAACCGAGTGCGATCGCATTCCGCAATAACTTACCATATAAGGGGTCTGTCATATCTCCAGGAGCAAACTCAGTACAATCATGGCGATTGATAAAATAAAGCATAACTGCACGAGTTTGGGGTAATAGTGCTGTGAGTTCCCGCAGGTGCTTTTGTCCTCTCGTTGTTTCTGTGTCAGGAAATAGCGCCAAAGTTCCCTGAGATAAAGTTGTATTTTTCACTTCCAAATAAATCGGGCGATCGTCATCACTTCCTGTTAAATAAAAATCTACCCGGCTTTTTTTATCTTGCCCATAAACTACTTCACCTTTGATATAGCTATAGTTTCCTAACTCTGGAAATAGATGTTTTTCTAAAGCCAGCTTCACTACTCGATTTGGTAAAGCGGTATTCACACCTACCCAAGTTGGCTGATTATCATGTACCTCGATTAATTCTAAGGTGTAGGCTAGTTTGCGATTGGGGTTATCGCTTTGGGAAATTTGTACCGCACTTCCAGGCGTTGATACCCCAGTCATCGGCCCTGTATTTGGACAGTGTGCTGTGACTACTTCCCCAGAAACAAGTTGAATATCTGCGAAAAAGCGCTTGTAGCGTTTCAGCAGTATACCAGAATACATGGGTGGGTAACGGTAGAGCCAATCAGTCATGAATGAAACCTTGTTGCGGTTAGTAGATATTACCAATATCGCTATAAACGTAGCTATTGAGGGTTTTTTGCCTAATCAAATACCAGCCTTTTTGCCCCCTACTCTGAATTGGCGCATTCCAGCAGGTATCTTGTGTGGTTTAGTCCTTGATTTTTAAGTACTAAAGTCCTGACTACAAACTATCTGTAGCAGTCCGCTTTGATTTTTGAACTACACGTAGGGGAGCCACTGCTCGACTAGGGTTCCCCGGCTTAAAGGAGCCAGCGCCGTGGGCGGGTTTCCCGACTTGTACCCCGTAGGGGATCTTGCTACGCGTTGGCGGAGCCTCTCGTAGAGAAGCGTCTCCCCTTGGGAGAGGCGACTGGCGTCAAGTGGCGTTGGACAATGCCCACCATATCCAGGTTTTGGTGGGCATTGCCCACCCTACAAATACTTAGATTTGTTCAAAAATCAAATATGAGTCCTATATTACACAGCTTAATGAAGCTACTCCTAATACCATAAAACGACACTTTATGTAGTTATTTTTACGACAACTTCATAAAAGGTAGCATATACTAGGTATTATAAGCCTCCTCAGAAAAATGTAGGAGGATATCTACATGCAAGGAGGTAAATCTTATGCAAACAGTTTGGAAAGAAACGGAATTAGAATATGCCTTTCTATTTACCCTAAGAAAGGTAAATTCGATTAAGGTAGCAGGTTTTAAACCGTTTTTTAACGATTTACCCGTTGATCCTTATATCAAAGGTAACTATCGGTTGAGAAGATTATCTCGGTTTATAGTTTCTGAGGAAAAGTTAATTAAACTACCTCATGGCTATCTTTTCCAAAGTAAAGAATATAATCCATTAGTGGGTGATATAAAAAGAGAGTTTGCAGAATTAGATGATGCACTCATCAAATTAGATATTTTCAAAAATCTTGTTTTAGCATTTGTTGATTCCTGCAAAATTCACCCAGAAGCTGAGATAGGAGTTCATCAAATTAGAACTACTTGTTCACCTCACAATTTGGGTAATCCAGCGCCTGAAGGTATTCATAGTGATGGTACTGACTTTATTGGTATCTTCTCTGTTGATAGAGAAAATATTCAAGGCGGCGAGACACATTTGTATACTGCTAAAAAAGAAAAGCCCATTTTTAACAAAATTCTACATCCTGGAGAACTTTTATTGGTCAATGACCATGAATTTTTTCACTTTACTACTCCCATTAAGCCACTGACTGATGCTCCGGGAACAAGAGATGTTTTTGTACTGACTTCTCCTAGTCTTCTTTCTGAATAATTAGTTAAGTTGTAGGGTGTGTGGCACTACTGCCCAACGCCACTTGACGACAGTTGCTTCTCCTGTCGGAGACGCTATGCGTAGCTTGCTTCCTTGTAGGGTTACACAGCAATGTCTCCTTGACGCCGGGGAACTCTAGTCGAGCAGGGCTACCCCTATGTGTCTTTCAAAAATCAAATAGTAGTCCTATGGATAAACAACTTCTGATCTTGATTCTCTAGCCCAAAAAAATCCCCATTACCAAATAGTAATGGGGAGGTTTAAAGTTAAAGTTCGTCAGGTGATCGGAATACATAACTATTTAGTATTTATTATGGTCAATACAATTCCTCCATTAGATAGAGAAATACTTTTTGAGGATTTAGTTGCATGTATCTGGCAGCACCACAGGGTAAATATTACCCAAATATAGGCAAATAAATCAAAATTTGGGGTTAAACTTTTACAGTTATCCAACACTAATCTGCTTGATAAGCTGCTAGTTGCTGGGTAACAACTGATTACCAATTTTGCATTGGATCACAAATCTTAGTTGAAGTGCGATCGCCAATTGTATCGAGCTACAAAACCCTGAAGTATAAATTGTAGGATGTCATAAAAAAACCCCTTGCCAATGATAACAAGAGGGTGGTGATATGGTGTGAGGAGCAAACACAATGTTTGCTTCATACTAGTTTAGCAACTGAATCAGAGATTGTGACAAAAATATTGTCTCTTAAATGGATAATAGCAGTCTTGTAAGGCTAGCTCTGGGATTTTTATACAGATTAAGCGATCCAAATTAACCGCAAATAACTAGATATACTGAAAAAATTCCGACTCTAAAACATACATGACTCTTGAGATGTGACCAAAGTTACTGTACAAATAGTTGTAGCGCTACCAAATAATCGGAGAAAAAACTTTGCAACATCCCCAAATTGCTAATTCTTGGGAAGCAGTACTGTCCGAAGAGTTTGACAAAACTTACTTCAGAAAACTATTCAATTTCTTATTAGAAGAACAGCAATCTCACACTATCTATCCACCAGAAGAAGATATCTTTGCAGCCTTTAAATTGACACCTTATGAAAAAGTCAACGTTCTATTACTTGGGCAAGATCCTTATCATAATCATAACCAAGCACATGGATTATGCTTTTCTGTAAGACCAGATATCAAACCGCCACCGTCACTTGTGAATATCTTCAAAGAACTCAAAGACGATATTGGTCTAGATATCCCGAACAATGGATATTTGATATCATGGGCTAAACAGGGAATTCTGATGTTAAATACAGTTTTAACTGTCAGGGCACATGCACCAAACTCCCATAAAAATCGGGGTTGGGAAACATTCACAGATGCAGTAATTAGTAAAGTTAACCAGAAAACACATCCTGTAATCTTCGTACTATGGGGTGGGTACGCACAAAAAAAGCTGAAATTGATAGACGTAAAGCAACATATAGTTGTTCAATCTGCTCACCCTTCGCCGCTTTCTGCACGTAACGGCTTTTTTGGCAGCAAACCCTTTTCATCTATCAATTCAGCGTTACGTTCCTTTGGCAAGCCTGAAATTGATTGGCAAATTCCAGACTTATAACTCACCACCCTCTCATCTAGCGTAGATAAGATGAAACACAAGTTGGGGTTGTTTTGGTTTGCAACTCTTCAATTTTCAATCCTTCTGTGGGAGCGGGATCGTTCAATCGTCGATTCCGGTTAGCATTAGGAATTTCGGGAGTTAAGTAAAGAATGCCTTTGTAAATCAATTCATAGAGCCAATCTTGATTAATTGTTGTTGCATAAGCCAACCATTGAGGTTGACATTGATTGATATCCTGCAATAGGCGATACATTTGTTCGCTAATTGGATAAGTCGTGAAATAAGGATTATTCGGGGAGAATAACTCAATTTGCCGTTCTCCAGTTCTGGGACTGGTTTCTAGTCGGAATCGCAAATCAGGAGACAGCGCCAGAAAGTAGCTTTGGATCTGATCGGGTACTTCTAGTAACTGTCGTTGGTGGAAATACTCCTGCACTTGCTGGTGAATTGGCTGGCTCGGATTGTGAATGGTGCGACTGTAATAAGAGCCTGTGTGAGTAGGATCTATATGACAAATGAGGATATAGCCAAAATTGACTGCTCTTAAACCTGTGGTATGGAAGTTCTGTAACCACTGATCTAGCTCTATATTGTATTGTTCCAACGACTGATTAAAGGCAGTATGACAGTGGGGAACAGAGAACAGAATATCATTGCGATCAGCAGTACTCAACACCAATTTATGGGCTTGTCCTCCCTGCCACCAGCCTTCTAGTTTCGACTCATACTCTTTGATATTCACCAAATCAGTAACAATAAACAGCCTGCCATAAGCTGCAAGGTACTTTGAACTCTCAGAAATGATTCGAGCCAAAATATTTTCACCGTTTACGCCGCCATCACGGAAGCCGCAATCTTGGCTAGGACTGGGAACAAAGGGGGGATTTGCCAAAATTGTATCGAAGTAGCCAGAAGCACCTTCGTAGAGATCACCTATGCAGAACTGAGCGTTATGTATCCCATTGAGTTGAGCGTTAAACCGGGCGAAGCGGATTGCCCTTGGGTTAATATCGACTCCAATCACTTCTGTGGCATAACGACTTGCTACTAAGCTTTGAATGCCACTACCACAGCAGAGATCCAAAACTCGATTGACGGGATATTGAGGAGCCGTGCAAACCAATCCCACGCTATCCATACCTACGTACATCACAGCATCTTCATCAATCTCATCTTCTGCCATGATCATATAGCGATGGTCTGTAGCTAGATACAGTCCGGTGATCGCAAATAAATCGACCCTTGATGCCCAATTTCCACCACGCTGAATCAACATACCCAGACTACATAAGGTTGAGAATAACTCATCCCCAAAGATTTCTTGCAGTCTGACTGCTGTCAATGCACTCCGCAGTAAGAATAGGCGAATTAAATCTCCTAGTATAGATTGGGGTAGTTGATAGCGATCGTAGTAGTGCAGATATGTGGGCTCAATTTGTTGCTGCGAGGGAACACCTAGTAACTTACAAATATTCGCTTCGTTGTAGCCTGCTTGTTCTAGACATACATACAGATTGCGGAGAATGCGGCGTGCAGAGAAGTTTTCATGAATAAAAGGTGCAAAGACTTGATCTGATGCGGAGGATAGCGCTGAATCTTCAGGTAAAGGTTTAACGTAGGGATAGGCAGGTTCCAACCTGTAAGTCCGTAATTGTTGGTTCGCCCATTCAATCTGTTGACTGAATTCAAAGTGAGTCTGACGCAACTCGACTCGCATTTTTTCTAACCAACCTTCGGGAGCATTGAGAACAGACAGTAACAACTTTATTTCTGCAAAAGTGTAGCTTGAGGGTGGTACTTGTTGCTTGAGATCGACTAGGGTAGATTTACTTAAAGGATTTAGTAGCAGAATCACATCACTTGAAAGTTTGGTCTGCAAAGAACCGTAAAAAGGAGTCTCAGGGAAGAGTACACTTGTTTCTTTGTATTGAGCGCCTTGATTTGAGAGTACCTGCAACTCTTCAACAGACCAAGGACAGCCCACCGTATCGCCAAAGAATAGTGCTTGATCCAACTTTGCCATTAAATCGGTGACATCGGGAGCATCAGGGGGAAGCCCATGAGGAAGCACAACCTCACCAACCTTTGCCAGGTGATCCTCATAGCTACGAACAGGGACATTTCGTTTAGAGATCCACACGTTTTCGATCGCTAGATAATCAATATCTGTACCTAAGAAAGTAGCGATCGCTTCTAAGGACGTTTCCACAATTGGCTGTCCCGCCACATTAAAGCTTGTATTCACCAACACAGGTGGTCCCTGTCGTTCCTCCTGCAATTTGTAGCACAATCGATAAAAATAGGGATTGTCTTGTTCAGTGACTGTTTGCACCCGCCCTGTACCATCTATATGGGTGACAGCAGGGAGTTGCTCGTGATATTCAGCCTTGATTGGTGATACAAGTAGCATGAAAGGTGCTGCGACCTCTTGCTCAAACACCTGGGAAACGGCTTCTAGGGGAATGACTGGTGCAAAAGGACGAAAAGCTTCACGGAACTTGACCCGCTTATTGAGAATATCTTTCATCCGTTTAAAGGTAGGGTCGGCCATGATTGACCGATGTCCTAGGGCACGCGGCCCATACTCTGCACCCCCTTCAAAACGAGCGACAATACTACCCTGTGCCAATGCTTGAGCGCTCCGAGCAATCATTTCCTCTGCCGTTAACTCCTCAAACTCAATTGAGTCTTGGAAGTGTCGGATGGCCTGCAAGATTTGATCGGAGTCGTAAGCACGCCCCAGGGTAGCCCGAGTCAAGGTGACTCGCTTCTGTCCTCCACCTGCGGCATTGTATGCCCAAAGGGCACAACCTGCAGCAATCCCACTATCACCTGCGGCTGGGAAAATGAAAATATCATCCAGTTTGAGCGATCGCAACAGTTCATAATTCGCAACGGAGTTTAAGCCCACACCACCAGCAATACAGAGCTTTCTTAATCCAGTTCGTTTGATTGCCAAACCGACAATATGCTTTAATGCTTGCTCTAGCTCTTTTTGCACCTTATAAGCTAAGTCAACTAAATAAGGCCGCAAATAGGGTTTACCTTCCCGATTGTCGTAGCGTTTTTCTAGGGCGGTAACTTCCAAAAAGATATCGTAGGCGGAAATTTTCAGGCTATAGGAATCTTCTTCAGTTTGAATCCAAGGATGCCAGTTAGGTTGATCTTTCCCATAGGGAGCTAAACCCATGAGTTTGCCGGCTTCCGCGTGCTGAATCTTCTCACCAACTTGAGTGATAAACCCAGCTTTACGTGTGATGTATTCATAAACAAAGCCGAGGGTTGAGAGTTGAGCCAAATGAGCTGCAACCGTCTCATTATGCAGCGTTGTAATTGTCTGTCCTCGTCCTTCGTAGAGGGTATAAGATTCAGTGCAATGAGCAGGGGTAGTACTTCCTGTTGCATCTACAGACAAGATGAGAGCTTCATCAAATCCAGAAGGCCAGTAAGCTGAGTAAGCATGGGCTAAGTGATGGCTAGGAATTCGCATCACCTTATCCGCGATTTCTGTAGGGAGAACTCGACGCAGAATGTCGGGCGCACAATCATGTCCAGGCATGTTTGCCGTAATTGTTGCCAAATCACTCAAGGTGATGTTGCAAGTGTCCAAACAGTAACGAACGGCTTCAGCGGGAATTTGCATTTGTGCCGCTACACCAGGCGCATGAAGCATGTAGCCAGGACTAAATTTGTGGCGGTCAAGGCGTTCTTGTTCGATTGCTACGATAATTTCACCATCTTTAGCGATCGCTACTGAGCGCTCATGTCCTAAATTAATCCCCATGTGATATTGTGTCATTGTTTTATCTCTTCACTCCATAACCATTGCTAAACTGAACATTTCCGCCAAACTATTCCCAGCAAAAGAGTCTTGTCAGATTGCCATCACGATTAGAGGGAATCGTTTTTATTCACTCAGTGTAAAAATTAAGTTTTAGCGTGAGAGCAAAATCGGCAACTGAATCAAAAACTCTGTTCCCTGACCTAACTCCGAAGAACATTCCAATACTCCGCCATGCTTCTCGACGATGATTTGGTAGCTAATCGAAAGACCTAAACCTGTACCTTTACCTACAGGTTTTGTAGTAAAAAATGGATCAAAAATTCGCTTTCTGGTCACTTCAGTCATACCAGTGCCATTGTCAATAATCCGCACTGCGACATAATCCTCACTAATGACTTCAGTGTGAATTTGAATCTTGGGTTTAAAAGCAGATAATTCACCATCCCTTTCTCGCAAAGTATGATTGTGAAATTCCTCATTGATCATTTCATCTGTACATCGAGATAAAACAGCATCTATTGCATTACTAATCAAGTTCATAAATACTTGATTAAGTTGTCCTGCATAACACTCTACCTGTGGCAATTCACCGTAGTTTTTAATCACCTCAATGAGGGGGTGTTTGTTCAAACCCTTAAGACGGCTTTGTAAAATCATTAAAGTACTGTCAATTCCCTCATGAATGTCAACAGGTTTAATCTCTGCTTCATCTAGGCGGGAAAAATTACGGAGTGAGAGTACAATTTCGCCAATTCTATCCGCTCCCATTTGCATTGAAGACATGAGTTTGGGTAGATCAGCTTGCAAAAAATTCAGTTCTATCTTGTTTATCTTTGTTTGAATCTCCTTGATGGGAGCGGTACAGTGCTGTTGATAAAGATTAACTAAATCCAATAAATCTCGGACATACTCATTTGCATAGGTGATATTGCCTTGAATAAAGTTGACAGGATTGTTAATTTCATGGGCAATCCCAGCAACTAACTGTCCTAAACCAGACATTTTTTCTGCATGAATCAGTTTCGTTTGGGTTTGTTTGAGTTCTTTTAAAGTTGCTTCTAACTGCTGTTTTTGCTGCTTTAACTGCTCTCTTGATTGTAAGAGTGTAGCTTCTGTTTGCTTGCGTTCGCGGTTTTCAAACCGTAGCTGCTCAATTCGCATCTGTAATGCAGCATTTGCTTCTTTCAGAGCAGCTTGTGCCCGTTTACGATCAGTGATATTAGTTAAAGAGCCAGAGATTTCTCCTTGATCTTCAGAACGAGCTGATAACTCTAGCCAGACAATTTCTGTATCTTTATGATGAAACCGTAATTCTTGACAGTTAAGGTCTTGTTTACTATCTATCTGAGTCAGAAAACTCAACCAAAGATCCCGATCTTCAGCATGAAGATAGTCATCTATTGGTCGGTTTAAGCATTCCGCTGAACCATATCCTAGAGTTAGCGTCCAGGCTTTATTCAGAAGTGTAATATTTCCTGATTTATCACACTTAAATACAATTTCACGCAGATTCTCAACCAACTCCCGATATCGTCGTTCAGATTCCGAAATTTGTTCGATTAAACGGTATTGAATCTGTGTGTGTAGTTCATTGTCAGCTAAAAACTCTGGCTTCATAAGTAGATGATTATTCTATTTGAATGAACTGACATAAATGATTATTTTTTGTCTTAAACCTATGTCTAATTTAAAACATTTTCTCTGTTTACTGTTTAATATGACTTCTCAGCTACTCTATTTTTAGACATGAATAACATTTAGAGAAGATGTAAAATCATGTTGTTGTCAAAGTTATACTCAAGAAAAATCAAGCTACAACAAAATCAAAAAGCCGGGCGATTCCTCTATATTCACATTATTTAATTAGAGTAACTTACGCGGAATAATTTTAAATTAAAATCATTTAAATATAAACCCATTATTTATATGTAAACTGTAAAATTCAGGCGTTCTAAAAGTTCTCTATTGGTCATTACTTGTGCATAGAGAGGAAAAACAGTGCTACAGTAAAACTCTTGTTCAAAAACAGTACGAGCTGATGTGCAATCTGACAAAGTTGTCACATGATAGCCTTTTTCGTGAGCAGCTCGTCCAGTGGAATCAATACATATTGATGTCACTGCACCAGCTAGAACGATATCTGTAATCCCTCGCTGTTTGAGAATTTGATCAAGATTTGTATTGATGAAGGCATTAAACCCTCGCTTACCAGGTACTTCCAAAATTCTGTCTTCAAAAGAGTGTAATTCGGCAATTGCTTCTGAACCGGGAGTTCCCATCTGAAAAGCGTTTACTTCTTTAATTGTTTTCAGAATACCAATCGGTTCGATTAATTCTTCATAGTTAGGGGTAAAGAATATCGGAGTTGTCACAATTAGTGTGGGTGAAGAGGCGAGACATTTAAGCAGATGGACTGTGTTCGCTATAACGTTTGTAACTTTTGATGACTCCTCAATTACTTTATATAAAACTCCATCTGGTGAAAAGTAATCGTTTTGATATCCAATTAAAATAAGTGCTGTCTTTTGGGATTCCATTTGTGTATCTATTAAGTTAAGGTAAATTAGGAGAAATTGGCTATTTTTTTGTGAGATTTAGTCAATGGCAAGTGTAGCGCTTCCATCACTACACGATCAAAAATGTAGTGATGGAAACGCCACCGTTGTCTATTTATTAGAATTCTACCAGTCGCTTTTAATAACCTGAATCCGTAATTACTTTGAAATTCGGCTGGGATAGCACAAATTTTCTATGAAGATAAACTCAATGCAGGAGGCTGATATTTCCCTGCTGAGTTGCTGATCGCCATAGCCTACTCACTTTTCTTTACTGAATTTTTTGTTTTCCAGCGCCCCAATAATGTTTCTTTTTGTTAAAGATCCCAAAAGGAATCAATGGCCATCAAGATAGTTTAAGCTAAATTTACATAATTCAAAAACCTAATCTCCTCTAAAATCGTTGACGGAGGAGGCTAGTTTTGCGGCTAATTTTACAGTTCATGTTTAGCGATCGCATCGATAACCTACCCCGTAGAAAGCCTGCTCCCCTACCTCTTCTTGACTCCTAACTCCTGACCACTATTATGAAGTCAGAAACACATCAAACAATTCTTGAAAGCTGACATTTGTGAAGGTATATAATGGTAACGGTGGTTGTCGTAATTAACACTCTCATTTCGCTAGCATTACTCTATATAGCTTGGCGAGTGTGGAAACTAAAGCAGCGTCTAGGTCGGATAGCAGATAGATTAACTGCCTATGAACGCCGTAGCCATGCAGTATTATCTAAAGTACCTGAAAATATTTATACTAGCGAACAGAATATTTATACTCTACAACAGAAAAACCAAGCCTTCCAAATGCAAATCCAACAAGTGCGACAAATTCTCAGCCTACTGCTTCTGGGACGGCAAATTTGGCAGCGCTATTTTGGGAAAAAGACCGCAATAAAATGATCTAAAGCACAAAAGTAACATTTCTAGCTGATATATTGCCACGATAGATTTAAGTAAATAAGATCATTTTAGGTCTTGCAAGGGGATAAAACCCACCTAAAATGGGTGTTAAGGAGAGAAACAATCAAGATGTCAAACAACCGTTCTGGAGTATTTATTGGCGGTTTAATGGTAGGGGCGACTATCGGGGCCTTGACCGGTTTGCTCGTTGCTCCACGCACAGGGCGTGAAACCCGTAAACTTTTAAAAAAATCTGCCGATGCTTTACCAGAATTGGCAGAAGATTTATCAACAAGTGTGCAGATTCAGGCAGACCGTCTATCTGTAAATGCATTGCGAAACTGGGATGAGACTTTGGAGCGATTGAAGGAAGCGATCGCATCTGGTATAGAAGCCAGTCAGCGTGAAGGTCAAGTCTTGAAACGGCAAAACGCTGTAGAAACCAGGAGTACCGCTACTCAGAAACTGGAAGATTCAGATTCTCTTCCCCAGCATCTTGAACGTTCATAGACCGCATAATCGTGATTGATCCCCTGTTTTGGCTGGGAATGTCCATCCTCTTAGTCGCCACCAGTCTAACTGCTGTTTTGGTGGTGGCTATACCTGCATTGCAGGAATTAGCACGAGCAGCACGCAGTGCAGAAAAGCTATTTGATACCCTCTCACGAGACTTACCTCCGACTCTAAACGCTATCCGCAAAACTGGTTTAGAACTCACTGACTTAACAGAAGATGTTAGTGAAGGTGTCAAAAGTGCTAGTCAGGTTGTGAAACAAGTTGATAAAAGTCTAGACGGTGCGCGAAGACAAGCCCAAAATCTTCAATCAGGTACACGCAGCCTCTTTGTAGGTGTGAAAACCGCCTGGAAAACCTTCACACGGCAAAAATCTCCCCGGCGAATGCTTGAACGTCTACCAGCACCTGAAAAATCACACTTAACATTAGCAGAACGAGAAGCACTCAGACAGGAACACCGCCGCACAAAGGCAGATGCTGTCCGCAGCGCTAAGGATGCTTACAGTGAATCTGCTAACTGGAACAACAATTTTGATGATGAAGACTGACTATCGGGGATTGGGGACTGGGGACTGGGGATTGGGGACTGGGGATTGGGGGAATAATTCTTGATTCTTGACCCTTGACTGAATGGCACTAAGTTAAGATATAGTCCTGTCCGTGACTGGTTTCCAGCTTCCAGGCGGGGAACTCATCTTGGGAACCTCCGCCTATAATCTAGCCACAAGAGGTAGAGCCTCTAGAAATACATTCCCAGTCTTAAGCCTGGGAACGATGCGACACAAGGCGTTGGGGTTATCTTAGTGCCATTCGACCCTTAACTCTTGACCCTTAACTCTTGACCAATGCCAATTGAACTTATAGATTAAATCCTCAAGATTAGAGTAAAGTAAACAAGTGTAACAAAGTCTCACTTTTCCCGTATTCTTTTAAAACAACTTGTTCACCTCTACCGTTGATATTTGTATAAAAACGTCCATGCAGTCTTGTTTTTGGCGAAAATTTCTGGTATCCATTGCAATATTTTTCTTAGCTGGGTCAATTTGGGTGATGCATTCTCCAAGCGCACTTGCTTATGAAAATCCTGACTTGCTACCTAAAACTGCTACTCCAGTCGTAGACTTAGCCAAGTCTCTTACCGATATTCAAGAACAAAAGCTTGTTCAAGATTTAGAGAGTTTTGAAACCGCAACTGGCTGGAAACTGCGCGTTTTGACCCAATATGACCGTACTCCTGGCCGTGCAGTCATTAATTTTTGGGGTTTGGATGACAAAAGTATCCTTTTAGTTGCCGATTCTCGTGGCGGTAACATCCTCAGTTTTAGTGTTGGGGATGCAGTTTATGAACTTTTACCCCGCACTTTCTGGATAGAACTACAAACACGTTTTGGGAATTTGTACTTTGTGCGAGAACAAGGTGAAGACCAAGCCATCTTGCAGGCTTTAGATTCAGTTAAAGGTTGTCTGCTTCAGGGTGGTTGTAACGTCGTTCCTGGACTACCACGAGAACAGTGGATTCTCACTCTCATTACCTCAGTCATTGGTGGGGTGATTTGCGGATTTGCAGCTCAACCCCAGCGAGAAGGACAAGTTTTTGCTTGGCAATGGGCTTTAATTTTCTCTCCTTTGTGGGGAATTCTGTTTCTCGCTTTCGGTATTGGGCCAGTAGTGACGCGTACTAGTGAATGGCTACCTCTAGTTCGCAATATCGTTGGTTTTCTCATTGGCGCCTTGGTTGCTTACCTGTCTCCAATTTTTACCCGGTCTTCTCCAAATACTGAATCTTGACACTCAGCAGAGGGGCGAAGTTCAGGAAAGGGGAACTTTAAATCTTCTTTTGTCCACCCTCTCCCTGCTTCTCCTCACTGGTTGTCCACCCATCGTTCTATCCCCTCTCTCCCGCCTTAAAAAAAGAAGGCGACAGATTTTAATATTAAAACCGTGATCAAAGATAGATTTCTTAATTTTGAATTTTGAATTGGTATCAGTACTCTCTGAAGCTGATAAGCTGAAAGCTGGTATCGGAGAAGCTCAACAACAATGGAATGGCACGTAACTGATGCTCAAAGTTTGGCAATAATTGATAGTGAAATTGGCAATCATGTCTTTTCACCAGCGGAATATGAGATTGTCCGGCGGGTGATACACGCCACAGCTGATTTTGAGTATAAGTCTTTGATTCGCTTTTCTGAGCGTGCCTTGCAAGCAGGGGCGGCAGCGCTAGCAGCGCGCACCACAATTGTGGTAGATGTGCCGATGGTGCAGGTAGGTATTAGCTCTGACATTCAAAACACCTTTGCTAATCCGGTGTATTGCAGCATGGAAACGCTGACGCGACCCCAAAAAGAACAAACTCGGGCAGCTTGGGGCATAGAAACCCTAGCCAAGCGTTATCCAGAGGGTATTTTTGTGGTGGGTCAAGCACAAACAGCGCTGACTACACTGGTTGATTTAATTGAATCTGAAGAAATTCGACCTGCTTTGATTATTGCTACCCCGGTGGTATTTTTGGATGTGGATGCTGCTAAAGAACGCTTGCAAGATTCTTTAGTACCACACATTACCATTGAAAGCCGTAAAGGTAGTGCGGTTGTGGCGGCGGCGATCGTCGATGGGCTGGTAGACTTGGCTTGGCAAGCCTACGGCCAAGATGGAAATAGGGGAAATTGAAAATAGTCAGTATATTTAACAGTGGCTGGAGTTAGCCATATTTTTTCTATCCATTGTCATCTTATGGAAAATTACTAGCAACTCATTGCTTCGCTGCTAGAATTCAAATTTGTGAAAAAATCTTGTGAAAGATGCGCCGATAATCCTAACTTTGCTCAATCGTCTACCCTAGGGCGACGTGGACGGCGACGGGGTTTGTCTTCTTGATCTGGGCGTAAGCGGCGACTGACTTCATTAAAGAAATCCTGACGCACGTAAGGATAATCACTAATCCAGAGGTCACGACTGGGAATATATATATCACTGAATTCCCCAATTGTGCTTAAGTCTGAGCGATTTGACATGACTATCATTTCAGCGATTTGCCCACGTGCAATGACTTTGTGAGCAGGACGCAGTGGTGCATCAAACTCAATGCTAAATCCTGTGTCATCACCTATTTCTAAATTAATTCGCTTTTCTCGGTTTTCTACAATTACCAAATCGCCTTTATTGTTGACGGTTTCCTGTTTACCAACTAACTGGTCTGTAATCCACCAGTCTAAGATGCGTCCTCGAAAAAAGCCGCTGTATTTATAACGGCGGCATTTTAGATTCCGGATACTGGACTGAAACACGGGATACCACAGCCAGTAAAAAGCGGCAAATATCCCCAGCACAAATACTATTAAATCTAACTCAATCCTGAAAAAGGTTTTCACAAGCAGAATCGCAACTATGGCTACCACAGAAACTAATAGTCTCTGTATAAAATTGGAAACTTTTCCCCAGTAGTATTTGTATTGGGGGCCTGTGGCAATCAGGGGGATGATTTGTTCAAATTTCTGGCGAGTCAGTGGGACTAACATTAGTGCTGAGTAAGTGAATTGGAACTTTAAAGTATCTTTTCTAATCCATATACTAACGACTTTAGCTGCAAGACTTGACGAATTGCTAGTAGGACTCCTGGCATGTAGCAAGCGCGATCGCTCGTATCGTGCCGTAAAGTATAAATTTGACCTGCTGCGCCAAAAATTACTTCTTGATGGGCAATCAGTCCTGGCAGCCTGACGCTATGAATACGAATCCCTTCATCGGCTAGGCTGCCTCTAGCGCCTGGTATTTTTTCGGTTTCTTCTACAATTGCTGGGTTAAAAGTTTTACCCAATTCTGCAAGGAGTTGTGCAGTTTGAATGGCTGTCCCGCTGGGCGCATCAGCTTTTTGGTTGTGATGCAGTTCAATAATTTCCACGTGGTCAAAATATCGGGAGGCAGTAACTGCGGCTTGTTGTAGCAACACCATCCCAATTGAGAAGTTAGGAATAATTAAACAACCAGTGCTGGCTTTATCGGCAAAATCTGCTAGGTCTTGAATTTGTTCTGGACTTAAGCCGGTGGTGCCAACTACCGGACGAATACCGTAGGCGATCGCACTCCGAATATTGTCATACACTGCATCAGGGTGGGTAAAATCTACTATCACCCCTGGCGGTCCCTTTCTTTCGCCAGCTACATACCCCAACATCGGTTCTAATTGATTGGTAATTGGCACTTCTAAGGGTTCACTTAAACCTGCTAACTCCCCAGCATCTCTACCTTGAAGTTCGGGACTGGTATCAATTGCACCCATTAGGTTTAAATCAGGTGCTTGGGCTACTGCTTTTACTACTTCACGTCCCATTTTACCAGCAGCACCATTGATAATAACCGGGATAGGAGCTTGATTCGTCATAATTCTAGTAACATTTTTGTACTCACAAGGGAATTGTAAAGACTTTGGTACTCTTCTAGCTAGCGCTTCTGAAAGAAGTAGAAGGATATGGGGAAGTAAGCAATGACAATTTTCCCCCATCCCTGATTTACTCTTGCCTTTTCACTCTTCCCAATGACCAAAAACTCCACCCACAAGCAGCTACTGATCTTGCCGAAGTAGGGATGGAATTCTTCATGAATGGAGTCATCTTAGGAAAATTTGTCTAAGATGGACTGACCCACAAATAATTCATGTGGTAAAGATAAATCGCATCTCGATTTACTCAAATTTAGGACTTAGATGAACAAAAAATTTGCCTTTTCCTTACTTTCCAGCCCAGCACTGTTTGCGTCTATGTTGTCTATGGTTATGATGACTAAACCAGCTCACGCTAGTCAAGCAGTCAACCCAATTGGTACTCATCTTTCTTGTGTGCGATCCCCACACTCGGCTTCTATTACTCAGGTATGTATAAAAGTTAGCAATAGTTCTACCTCTACAGCTAAACCAGAAATGACAGTAGCGCAGGTGCAACCAAATCAGCCTGCTGAATTAGAATTCACTGAGGCTGAGAGTGATGAGGCTATCAAGTTGTTTGGCTGTGATTGTCCAGTTTGCATCAATGCTGTACGTGGTTTGCATGGTTTGGCTCCGATGCCTATTTAACTGCCTAATATACAAGGGGTGTGGCAAGATTAGTATTTTTACAGATGGAGTCAGAATTCAGGAGTTAGGAGTGAAACAGGTTTTATGGCTGGCTCTGAGATAATGGCTGTGTACTCCAGCAACTTGAAACCCGCTATAAATCCTAATACCTATTTTGTATGAAGATGCACATAATAATACCCCCCTGTAGTCCCCCCTTGGTAAGGGGGGACGGCGATAGCCGGGGGGTGAATTATATGCAGCTTCACAAAGAAACGGTATAAATCTGGTGTCAATAAAAAAAAGGTAATCGATTTTGTAACTTATAGGACTAGCCCTTTCAAGGTGACAAACGAAGATACGTTGCTTTAGTGTGATCATCCTAAGTTATCCGCTCAGATTTTGGGATTTTTAAAGGTTGAAATAACCAATTTTCGTTCCGAATTTCACCACCTTGAAAGGGCTAACTTATAGGACTTACGCATTGACAGAAAAATCAAAATAGGGGGTATCCTTTCCAGGGCTTTGACCTTGATTTTTCGGTTTTCCAGCAAGCGATCGCAATCAACAAAGTGGGTTTACAAAAGCCTGAAATAAGGTATTTACGTTGATACACAAGATGATACTTTTGTACAGTGCGTAAGTCCTAACTTAGTTTTAGTACTGAGCAAAAAAAAGCCGGAGAGTTAATTCTCTGGCTTTCGATTGGAGACAAAAAATCATTACTAGGACTGACGCACTGTACAAATTAAGCATGGTATGAATTTACGAAAATAAGTCGTTTCAGGCTTTTATTAATCCAACTTTTATCGTAAAGAGACTCATGCTATGGAGGGCACAGCAGTGCTGTGCCCCTACGACATGTGTGGTTTTTAAAACCCAGCATGTTTAATATTTACTGTCAATGCGTAAGTCCTAATTACATGCAAGAGGACATCGGCAAAGATTTAGATTCTACCGATGTTATGTAGTCCGAGGACAGCGCCAACGCCTAAGATATGACCAAAGGCGGTGGTTGCGAGTAGCCCAGGTAAACCAAAACCACCAAATAAGTTGGCTGATGGTAGTGCTGGTCCAACGCTGGGGTACTTGATGGTAAGTTTGCCAAAGGTAATGGCAAGGATATTGGCGAGAATTATAATCACCGCTACAGTTGGACTCCATTGTAGGGGTGCGGTTGCAGCAGCTAGTAAGGTCGAGTTCAACACCTGATTGGCTCCTGAAATTTGTTAATCATTTAAAATATAATCTGAATATTTCCCCACAAAATTCAAGAAAACATCCCTAATTCGCATCAATATTTAACAGTTATTCTCACTACTTCATATATAGCGACATGGGGCATTGGGTATATAGATTATTTTTCCCACACTTCCCACACCTCCCTCATCCCCCTTATGTCCGACAACAGTAGACTCTTCTTGTCCTTCTCGCGCCTTTGAGGGATGGGAAAACCTGTATTATGGGGAGGCAGTACGCTGTGCGATCGCTAAAATGGAAAGTAGTACACCTGCAAACATCACAGACCGGTTCGTACTCTGCAACAATGCTAACCATTAGCTACGGACAACCGATTATTTCTTTCTGCTATTATGTCTTCTTCTACAGATTCCTTACCGCCTGCTCTCGCTAAAATTGTTCAACGTTTCCAACGGGTTGCTGAACCTAAGCGACGGTATGAACAGCTAATTTGGTATGCTCAGAAACTCAAAGAATTTCCCGAGTCTGATAAATTACCAGAAAATAAAGTTCCTGGCTGCGTTTCTCAAGTCTATGTTACAGCGGCTCTAGACGATGGTAAGGTTTCTTATCAGGGAGATTCTGATTCCCAATTAACCAAAGGATTAGTAGGGCTTCTGGTGGAAGGATTAAATGGATTAACACCAACAGAAATTATTCAACTTACACCAGATTTTATTCAAGCAACTGGTTTAAATGTTAGCTTGACACCTTCCCGCGCTAATGGATTTTATAATATTTTCAAAACCATGCAAAAAAAGGCATTGGAATGTAAGTTAGATATAGCTAATTGATGGGAATAGGGAATAGGGAATAGGCAATAGGGAATAGGCAATAGGCAATAGGGAATAGGGAATAGGCAATAGGCAATAGCTGTTCACCAATGACCCTTGACTCTTAACAAATGACAAATGACAAATGACAAATGACAAATTTCGTGGAGTGATTAAAGACTATTTCTGGAATTGGGAAAATCAGCAATTGCGTGTTGTTTATGAAACCACCGGAGAGGGTTCACCACTTTTGCTACTACCAGCTTTCAGCAGTGTTTCTACACGAGTAGAAATGGGTGAACTTGCTCAGTTACTAGCTCCCCACTTTCAAGTTGTAGCCGTTGATTGGCCTGGGTTTGGTGAATCTTCTCGCCCCAGTTTAGATTATAATCCAGCGCTTTATCAGCAATTTTTAGCAGATTTTGTTAAGTCTGTCTTTAATCAGGCAATTATAGTAGTTGCTGCTGGACATGCGGCTGGTTATGTGCTGCAACTAGCTGTAAAAGAGCCGACTGTTTTCTCGAAGATTGTATTGCTAGCTCCAACTTGGCGCGGGCCTTTGCCGACAATGGGGGCTAGTCAGCAGATAGCTAGTGTAGTGAGAGGATTGGTGCGATCGCCTATTATCGGCCCAGCCCTCTATCAACTCAATACCACACCATCATTCTTAAGCTTTATGTACCGCCGCCACGTCTACGCAGATGCGGCTAAAGTTACACCCAGTTTCATTGACAAGAAGTGGCAAACCACTCAACAATCAGGCGCACGATTTGGTTCTGCTGCCTTTGTCACAGGTAATCTGGATACTGTACACCACCAATCTGATTTTCTCGAACTTGGGCGATTGCTCACAGTACCACTGTTAGTATTAATTGGCAAATCTTGCCCACCCAAATCACGGGCAGAAATGGATGCATTAGCAGCGTTACCCGGTGTCAGCAGCGCCTTAATTCCCGGCTCTCTGGGACTGCATGAAGAATACCCCGCGCTCGTTTCAGAGGCTGTCTTACCTTTTTTAACTAAGTAGCCATCATGAACTAGGGACTGGGGACGTAGACGCGGAGCGGCTTGTCGTCAGACATCGCTAGCCCTAAAATCAGAAGCCCCGCCATAAGTATTCGGTCAATTGCCTTCCCACACGACGTTCTTCATTTGGATCGGGGGGCAAATTCCAGCGCAGAGATTGATAAAGTAGATGGCGGTGCAGGTCAAAGGTGGCTTCGATTAGTTCACCATAGTTTCTGGCGGCATCAAGTGCCCAGTAATAAGCAAAGATGGTGGAGATGATGCCTACCGGAGCCGCCCACCATACCCAAATTGTCCAGACGATAAATAGCAGACTCCACAGCCAGAAGCGGGCGGCGGTGTTGAGGTCAGCGCGGGCTTCTTGCAGGTCTTTTTTGACGGCATCAGAGAGGAGAAGCCACAGGCGTGACCAACAGACGATCGCATCCAATCCATATTTTTCCAGGGGGCGCTGTTCAGCAGCACGGAGGATGTTGCCCAGGCGAGTGGGCATGAGTTGGTTGGGTAGGGGTAGATGGAGTTGCTGCCAGTCAAGTTGGATCAGTTCATCGCGCTGTTCGGCAGTGAGTTGGGCGGGATTAAGGCGTTTAAGTGCTTGCCAGCGATCGCTAATCCGTTGACTGCGTTTCGCTTCCCTAGCAATTAACCAACGCCGCAAAGGACGCAGCCAGGGATGCCAGTACCCTTCTAGAAACCGCAGCACAGGCAAATCGAAGCGTTGCACCACGAAGGCAGAGGCGACAATCAGGCAGAAAATCCCGACTAGGAGAGCGATTTGTAGGGGTTCGGGTTGTTGGCTGAACCAAGTGCTAGCAGGTTTCCAACCGAAGCGCTGTAGCCCGGCGGCGACTCCTCCTGCCCAAAAGACAAAAGCGGGGGTGAGGAGGGTAGCAACCCATTGTTCGGCGAGTTTGCTGCCAAAGCTTTCCAGGAATTTTGCGGACATGGTGCGATCGAGAGAGTTGATAGGGCTGGGGCTATTCGGTTAGCCAACTGAAGAGTTTACCAACAGTGAGGCTGAAGGATTCGGCAAAGGGAGGGACGGGTAAGCGATCGCTCTGGTTTTCATAAACGGCGAGGGTGCGATCGGCAAAATAAACAAACACCAGTTCCTCTTCTGGGTCAATCAACCATCCCATTTGGGTGCTGTGGGCGAGGCTGTGCAGGATGTTACGAATAACTTTGGTTTGGCTTTGGTCGGGGGAAAGGATTTCTATCGTCCAGTCGGGGGCGATGGCGAAGGTATTGGACACCGTGCCGTTTTGATCGCGGGGAATGCGTTCCCAAGTAAAGACTGCAATATCGGGAACAATCGACCTACCACCAAAAGTGCAACGGAGTTCCGAATAAGCGCGGGCGATGTGTCCCGGTTTGAGTGCTTGGTTGATGTCAGAACCAAGGTCAAGCTGAACTGTACTGTGTTTTCCTTGGGGCATGGGTTTCTGGATAATCTGACCGTCAATGAATTCACTGGCAGGTTTCGTTTCCGGTAGCTTGAGAAATTCATCGAGGGTCAAGGGTTTGGCAGGAGTTTGAACCATTGCCGTTTGGGGTGCGTGGGTGTGAGTATTGTATCGTTGTGGTTAAACAGGTTCGAGGGGAACATTGTGAATGGGGCACTGGGGCGTAGGGCGACCGATGCGATCGCGTGACCAAGTGTAATCGCACTGAGGACATTTAAATTCGTGTGCAGAAATATCAGACATATCACCAGCTAGTGGATTGAATCCTTTTTGAGTTGCATTCGTTTGCTGAAATTGCGTTACCCAGTTGCGAGTTGCTCTTGTTTCCGTCAATAAGTCCCAGATGGAATTCTCGATGGATTCTCCAGATTGAACCTGTTGTAGGAGTTGGTCAAGTTGTTGACGCATCTCTTCTCCTGCTTCAGTGCCCAGTAATTGCGAGAGGTGGGGACGAATAGCTAGAGCAGTTTCAAAAATTGAGAGGTTATCAGTCATAGTTGCTTCAATAAGTAATATTAATTCGTAATTCGTAGTTCGTAATTAAGCAAGCCAGATTTTACCAGGGTTTCTGACATTGGAACTGTTGCTGGATTGTAGAGAATTTGTCTAAGTCCCCCACCATACCTTTGATAACTGATAACTGATTTAAACTCCCATGTAGCTGAAGGCTGCCCAGTAATAGGGATGGGAGAAGTCCAATCGCAGCGATCGATATAAAGCCCCTTCTCTGGATGCAAGTTCGGGAATGAATGTTTCACAGTGAGCAACTACATCACGCGGTTCGGTATCCCGGAGCCATTTTTGGGCTGTGATTAAAGCTTGTGATGGTTCTAGGTGCTGGTCACGCCAAAGTGTGTAAAACCGAGTTAGTAGAACCATTGTACTAATCTCGGAAACAGACCAGAGGGAAGCGACGACTCCCGCAACACCAGCCTGCAGTAAGCCTGTGGGTAGACTGATGGCTTCATCCGCCAGTTCAATTCCTTGCAATCCAGTTTCGCAAGCGGAGAGAATGGCGAGGCGGATACCACCTTGGTTATTTTCCAGCAGTTTGAGGTCGAGGAGGTCACGTAGGGTAAGGATGGCTTTTTCACCTTCACCTGTCATAGCAAGACCACTTTTGAGAGGTTCCAGCAGGTCAGCGTTGCCGTGGCAAGAACAGTGCAAAATTTTGTAATGGGGTAATGCAGCGAGAACAGCCTTTCTGGTTGCATGTTCTTGAGTGAAAACTTGGAAATTTTGGAAAGTGGCGATCGCCACTTGAACTTCTCGGTTTGAACTTGGCAAAGGACGAGCGCCTTCATGTTTGGGTTCATCAATCGCTAGTATGGAATCTGCTACAGTCCTTTGAGCGATTTCCTGAGCCGTTGAGAGCGATCGCGCATTGGGGGCGTAGGTAAAGTGGATGGCATCGAGGGCGTAGTACCTGCCAGTCGGAGTAGTAGAATCTTCCACCCAGGCAGCGTGGAGGGGAAGCAAGCTGAGGAAACCTGTGGGAATAAGGGTGGCTTGCTGGAAGTGGCGCTGCTGGAGGTGGTTGATTAGGGGAGACATTAGAGGTTGCCAGAGTTGGCGAGTACCTTGGTCAATCACGTCTAGCCAAGCCTGATGCTTGGTTTGTGATTTGTGTGATTCATCATAAGCATCGAACCAGGCATTGAGTAGTTCTCGTAGGCTATTTTCGGTGAGGTGATCTAACCAAAGATCATCAATGCCGTCTTGGGTGATAATCAGGGCAAGACTACCAGCAGGGGTGGGCATAAGGTAAATGAGGGGAATGTTAGGGCGAAGTGCTTGGCGGATGTCATCAAAGCTGGGTTGAGTCAAAAAGTCTTGGTAGCCGGGAACTTGACGGATTTGCTCAATGATTTTCGTCAAGGTTTCGCGTAGTTGTAGGGCTTGGGTACGGAGGGCTTCGGGAGTGAGACTATAGCGATCGTCTGAAGTCATCCGCAGACGTTGCTGGGTTTCGAGGTTGCGGAGTTGGTTGGTTGTATCTACGTATTGAGTATAAAGGCTGGGGGCGAGTTGCTGAAGTTGAGTGAGGTCGGCTCTGTCCCTATCTAGGCTTTCACTGAGTCCACGGGCGCGACCTTGTTCTATAGTAAGGACAGCCGTTTGCAGATCCCCACTACGGGCGAGGGCATAGGCAGCAAGGCGCGGCAAAGTATTAGTTTCGGCAAGTTCGGCGGCTCTGCCATCAAGCAGGATGGCTGATTGGTAGAGGATTTCGCCTGCTTCAAGGGCATTGGTGTAGGCACTAGCTGCTTCTGCCCAGGTTTTTTGCTCAAAGTGGAGGTTGCCGAGGTTGCGCGCAGTCATTTGGCAGTCCTTGGGAAAGGCTTCACGGGTATAAACTTCCAGGGCGAGTTGATAGGCGCTGATAGCTAGTTCGAGGTTATCAGCCCTCTTGCCTTTGATGCGGTAAAGGTAAACATTTGCCAGATTATTCTGGGTCATTGCCCAATCAATAGGTAAAGCTTTACGGGTATAAACTTGCAGGGCGATTTGAAAGGCAGTGATGGCTAGTTCGAGATTATCAGTCCTCTCCCCTTTGATGTGATCGTTGTAGGCAATTGCCAGATTATTCTGGGTCATTGCCCAATCTTCTGGAAAGGCTTCACAGGTATAAACTTCTAGGGCGAGTTGAAAGGCGCTGATGGCTAGTTCGAGGTTATCAGCCTTATCCCCTTTAATGCGCTCCCTGTAGGCTACTGCTAGATTATTCTGGGTCTGTGCCCAAGATTGGGGAAAGGCTTCACGGGTTCTAACTTGCAGGGCGAGTTGATAGGTACTAATAGCTAATTCGAGATTATCAGCCCTCTTGCCTTTGATGCGGTAAAGGTAGGCACTTGCCAGATTATTCTGAGTGGCTGCCCAATCAACAGGAAAAGTTTCACGGGTTCTAACTTGCAGGGCGAATTGATAGACGCTAATAGCTAGTTCGAGATTATCAGTCCTCTCCCCTTTGATGCGATCGCTGTAGGCAAGTCCCAGATTATTCTGGGTGGCTGCCCAATCAACAGGAAAGGCATCACGGGTTCTCACTTGCAGGGCGAGTTCATAGGCGCTAATAGCTTGTTCGAGGTTATCAACCTTCTCGCCTTTAATGCGGTAAAGGTAGGCAATTGCCAGATTATTCTGGGTGGCTGCCCAATCAACAGGAAAGGCTTCACGAGTTCTAACTTGCAGGGCGAGTTGAGAGGCGCTAATAGCTTGTTCGAGATTATCAACCTTCTCTCCTTTGATACGGTAAAGGTAGGCTGCTGCAAGATTATTCTGAGTCGCTGCCCAATCAATAGGAAAGGCTTCACGGGTATAAACTTGCAGCGCGAGTTGATAAACGGTGATGCCCAATTCCAGGTTCAGCCAGCGTTGTCCTAAGGGAAATTGTTGAATCAAGTTGCCAAATTCAACGAGAACATATGCTACAGCCTGCTGCTGGTCTGATTCGCCCACTAGCAAACTGGCTGCCACTTTCGGCAAAGTTTGCATTAGTTGTTCATTCAACCTGCCTTGATGCTGTTCTAAAAACGGATAAACTTGTTGGGCATCGCTTTGGCTATCTACCACAAGCTGTAATACTGCCCGCAAAAACTGCTCTGAATCTTTCGGTGACTCCTCTGCCCCAGCATCCATGATTCCCATTGCTTCTACCAACTGTCCCGCCATTCCCCGCAGCCACTGTGCCGCATTCCCATCGCCTTGACTATCCAGATACGCCGCATACTGCTGCATCACCGCCAATAACTCTGCATCCATCAACTTAGCGTGCTGCTGCAATATTGCTGCTAATTCTTCCCCATTAGTGCAATCAAAAAGTTGCTCAATCAGCCTCCGATAAGCCTGCATCCTTTGTTCATCCATAATCAGAGGTTTCCTAATAGTCAAAGATTGGGAATTGACAGCGATTTTTACCCTGATATTTAGATTTAGTAACTGCGATCGCTTTTCCAACCGTTGCAAAAAACACTACAAGGCAAGAATGAGCTTTTCCTGAAATTTTTGCTACACACCTACAATGGGTCGTCCCGTTATCAACGAACGTCGTCCCGTTATCAATGAACGTCGTCCCGTTATCAATGAACGTCGTCCCGTTATCAACAAACGTCGTCCCGTTATCAACGAACGTCGTCCCGTTATCAATGACAGTTGATGCATTCTAAGTGGCGGTCTTTAAAGTGGTGACAACTAGGGCACTAATTAGGCGGACATAAGATTATACTGCTGACTGTTCGCCATGACTTTCGATGTATTGACGCAAAATCGAGTTGATTAAAGCTTTATATTCTCCGCCGTGAGCCTGAAACCACTGCAAAACATCAGGCTCAATTTGCACTAGCTGCTGTGCTTGATGTGCAGGAATTCTCAGAATAGCTTTTTCAAAAAATTCCTCCGTCAACGGTGGAATATCAGAGTAATCAATCCCTTCATCATCCATCCCCTCTAATGCCGCCCAATTAGTACGAGAGGTATTGCTCAAGTCTTTGCCGCTCATATCGATTTGCCCTTCGTGCTGAAATGATCCGAATTATGTCACTTTGTCGTTCCGTCCAAACTACGACCGCTACACCGTTACCGAGGAAACCTATACCAAACCAACGGTCTTCGCCGTAGTCAAAACGATCATCTAGCTCAATCAGCATTGGACCCTCAAACATTTCAGGAACATCGGCAAAATCAATCTCATGCTTGCGAATATTCTCTAAATTCTTTGCCTCATCCCACTCAAACTGCATGAAAGGCTGGATACGCTAATTGGACTGTCTTTATTATCCTGTATGCGCCAAAGTTGAACAAATGCCTAACGACTGGCAGAGAGTATCAAAGCGCTATCATAGGCGGATAATGATTATCAAGAACTTATTAAAGTTGCTTTGAGACTATGATTGCTTCAGAAACATCGAATTCAGTACCTGTAACCGTGTTAACTGGTTATCTCGGAGCGGGTAAAACTACTCTACTCAATCACATCCTCACCTACGAACACGGTAAGAAAGTCGCCGTCATCGTCAATGAATTTGGGGAAGTGGGTATTGATAATCAACTGGTTATCGATGCGGATGAAGAAATATTTGAGATGAATAACGGCTGTATCTGTTGCACAGTGAGGGGCGACTTGATTCGCATCATTGGCAATTTGATGAAGCGGCGTGATAAATTTGACCATTTAGTCATTGAAACTACTGGACTAGCTGACCCCGCGCCAGTGATTCAGACATTCTTTGTCGATGAAGATTTGCAAAACCAACTTTCTCTAGATGCAGTGGTGACTGTTGTCGATGCCAAGCATATCTGGCAGCATTGGGAAGCAGACGAAGCCCAAGAACAGATTGCTTTTGCTGATGTCATTCTCTTAAATAAAACTGATTTAGTTACCCCAGAAGTGCTAGAAGAGTTAGAGAAGCGGATTCGGGGGATGAATGCTTTGGCTAAAATCTATCATACCCGCAACTCAGAACTAGATATGAATGCGCTGTTGGGCGTGAGAGCCTTTGATCTCGATCGCGCTTTGGAAATTGACCCCAATTTCTTAGGCGAAGACGCCCACGTCCATGATGAAAGCGTGTATTCTGTGGCTTTTGTGGAAGCAGGCGCATTGGATGGAGAAAAATTAAACACTTGGCTCTCCGAGTTACTACGTACCCAAGGCGTTGACATCTTCCGGATGAAAGGTATTTTAAATATTGCCGGGGAAGATAATCGCTTTGTGTTCCAAGGAGTGCATATGATCTTTGATGGCAAACCAGACCGCCCCTGGAAAGACAGCGAAACCCGTAACAACCAATTAGTCTTTATCGGTCGCAATCTTGATGAAGCCAAACTTAAACAAGATTTTCTCGCTTGTCTAGTGTAATTCGTAATTCGTAATTCGTAATTCGTAATTCGTAATTGCCCAATTCCCCTTCTGCAAAAATATGAACACCACAACCAGCAAATCGAAGGAATTTGAAGACCATTATTCGGGGACACTTGCAGATTATGTGACTGCGATCGCTTGGTCACCCGATGGCACAACCCTAGCTGCAACTTCTGCTGCCGGGGAAGTAGTATTATGGAACAATGGCCACCTCACCACCTTGCAAACTGGCAATGGTAAATCAGTAGATTGTGTTGCCTTTTCTGTGGATGGGCAATTTTTAGCAGTTGGGGGACAGGATGGACAGGTGAAAATTTGGCGAAAACAAGAATTAATCGCCACTTTAGAAAATGCCCCTGCATGGGTTGACAAGCTAGCTTGGAATCACACCAATAATCAACTGGCTTTTAGTTTAGGGCGTTATGTGCAAGTGTGGGACGCACAAACCCTTGATATTGTCAACACTGTAAATTTTGAAAACTCATCTGTATTAAGTATTGATTGGCGCAGAGACGGGCAGTATTTAGCCATTGGTGGTTATCAAGGGGTCAAGATTTGGGACACTCAAAACTGGGATGAAGAACCATACATCCTGGATATGACTACTGTCAGCGTGGCGATGGCTTGGTCACCCGATGGCAAATTCCTCGCTTCCGGAAACATGGATCGCAGTGTCACCGTTTTAGAATGGGGAAACCCCGACCCTTGGGTAATGCGTGGCTTCCCTGGGAAGATTCGTCAATTAGCATGGTCAGAGGCTACCACTAAAGTTGGTGCGCCAATCCTCGCCTCCTCCAGCGTTGAAGGTGTTGTGGCTTGGGAAAAGCTAGAAGATGAATCGGCTGGTTGGGAAGCGCGAATATTAACCAATCATGTGGATGTGATTAATGCGATCGCCTTTGCACCTCAAAGCTTGCTGCTTGCTTCCGCCGCCGCCGATGGCTGGCTGTGTCTGTGGAATCAAGCACAAGATATATCCCAAGTACTCACAGGCGTTTCCGGTGGTTTTTCCAGCCTAGCTTGGCATCCCGGAGGCAAATTTCTCGCCGCAGGTGGTGAAAAAGGCGAATTACTCATTTGGTCAAAAGCTTTGCAGGGTCAAGGCTTTGGACGTAGATAATCAGTGAACAGTTATCAATTTGTTCACTGATAACTGATAACTGTTCACTGATAACTGATTATGGGCACTAATTGCTAAATTTGAAGGTCATTAGTCTCAGTAATCGCGGTTGAACGTAGCCAATTTTTTGGCTATGCTGTATCACCAGCAGTATCTAAATCTGAATTATGAACATAGTCAAACTGATTTTGCTTGCTTGTCCGGTATTTTTGGCATCTGTGCTAATGCTAGCTAATCCTGCACAGGCATTGGGTATAAAATCTGCACCAGCTACACAACAACTGTCCGACTTAGTAACACCGACTT
Source organism: Calothrix sp. PCC 7507 (assembly GCF_000316575.1). GTDB lineage: Bacteria > Cyanobacteriota > Cyanobacteriia > Cyanobacteriales > Nostocaceae > Fortiea. Next base: position 2,811,688 of record NC_019682.1, read on the forward strand.
TGGCTGCTACATCTAATGCGATCGTCGATCAACTTGGCTGCAATTGCGCTAACTGTGTTCAATCTAAATTTCATTTGTTGCAAGGCAATTTGCCATCTATGGGTTTTTAATAAAGTTAGATTTATGAGTTATCAGGGCACAGCGTTGCTGTGCCTTTATTAATTTTAGGTAAATATCCGAGCGATCGCACCTAGAATACCAACTTTTCCTGACAATTTTCCCATTTAGGGATAACGTTAGTCCAAATATTCGCACACCTGTCGCTACAATTGCCTTATATTCATCACTAGGTTTGCCAAACCATACTGTATGAGCATTACGCGCCACCCTCTCCACATACCATCTTATTCCCACTTCTTGACCCAGATACCGTGTAACGCTCAATACGGTTTATATCAAACAATTTGGGCATGATGACAAATGATATTTTGATTCAGCCACCCCATCATTTACCTATCAATCGCACCCGTAGAGACGCTGTATTGCAAAGTTTCTAGACATTTTCCTGACTCAAGTACAGCAAGTTGCAAATAAAAGAAGTACAGCATCTAAGTTTAACAGCCAGATATAAAACCTCTTTCACTTTTAACTTTTGTAGTATGGGAATCCAATTTGATTATTGAAAAAACCTCAGTATCTGTAGTCTCTGTAGGGTGGGCAATGCCCACCAAAACCAGGAATATGGTGGGCATTGCCCACCCTACATACTGATAACTGATAACTGATAACTGATTAATGGCAGTGAATAATGTCGAAAAAATTACTTTCAATTAATTATTTACATATTGCCCTATTTACCTTGTCGATGGGATTTTCTGGTTGTGGAAATCAAGCGGCAAATACCTCATTCACTCAAACCACAAGATTAAATAATAATCTTACCCAAGTCGTAGCCACGACAAGCATACTCTGTGACTTAACTAAACAGATTGCTGACAACACAGTTAACCTCACTTGCTTAATTCCCCCTGGTGCAGACCCCCATGTTTACCGTCCAAAGCCAGAAGACCGCAAAGCCCTTGAACAAGCGAATCTGATTCTTTATAACGGCTATAATCTTGAACCTGGATTAGTCAAAATCATTAAAGCGACTAAAAGTTCTACACCTAAAATAGCTGTTGGGCAACTTGCAGTTACTAAACCACAACAATTTCAAGAAAATGGCAAGAGAGTAATCGATCCGCATATTTGGCACGATCCGCAGAACACTATCAAGATGGTAGAAATAATTAGTAATAAGCTAGGAAAAATAGAACCTACCAATGCAACAACCTATAATAGTAACAAGGAAAAAATTATCAATGAATTAACTCAGTTAAATCGTTGGATAAAATCGAGAGTTGCCAGCATTCCAACTAATCAAAGAAAGTTAGTTACAACTCATAATGCACTAGGTTATTATGCCAGAGCTTACGGTTTTTCATTAACAGGTACTTTGGAAGGGCTGAACACTGAACAAAGACCAACATCTGCACGAGTTAAAAGCTTAGTTCAAGGCATTAAAAAGGTTAAAGTGCCGACGATTTTTGCTGAAACGACGATAAATCCTAATCTAGTTCAGTCTGTAGCCAGAAATGCAGAAGTGAGAATTTCTGACCGAGAACTTTATACTGATAGTATTGGTGAACCAGGGAGTGAGGGAGAAAGCTATCAGAAAATGATGGTTGCTAATACACGCACAATTGTCGAAGGGCTAGGAGGAACGTATTTGATATTTGAACCGAAAGCTTCCCAGTAGTTTCTTGATTACTCGACTTTGGGCGATGTCTTAATGAGGGCGCGGTTCCCGCGCCCCTGCTTAACGCACTTCTTTAAGACTCTCAACTTGCTTGGTGAACATCTCAGTGAACAGACTGATTACACTGCGTTCTTCACGGACTTTAATATTGGCGGTGATTGACATACCTGACTGTAAAGTAATATTTCTACCTTGAATCGATAAAGATTGTTTGTTTAAATGAACTTTCGCTGGGAAGCGATAAAATTGATGATTTTGATCAGGAGGTAATGCATCTGACCCGATACCATCGACTACTCCCTTGATATCGCCAAATTCGCTAAAAGGAAAGGAGTCGATTCTCACATCTACTTTCATCCCTTTACGGACGAAACCAATATCTTTATTAGTAATGAAAACTTCAGCAATATAGTTGTCTTTAGGTACTATTTGCAAAAGTTTCTGGGTGGGGTTAGCAACAAATCCAGGGCTTTTTGCTTGTAAATCAAAAATTACTCCACCTACAGGGGCGCGAAGTTCTTGATATTTGACATTCAGCGAGGCTTGAGCAATTTTGCTATTGACATCTGCCAAGCGCTGTTCATTCTCCAGCACAACTTTCTGGAATTGACTGTCAATATCTGCAATGCGCTTTTTATTATCAGCTATCTTTTCTAAAACACCTTTATCAGAAACAGCTACTGTATTGGTTAGTTGCTGTCTGCCTTTTTCAATATCAAACTTCAGGCGTTTCTCTTCTTCAGCTAATTGTGATACTTCAGCAGCGAGATTTTGTACTTGTTGTTTTTGGTTAAGATATTGTAGCTGGGAAATACCACCTTCTTCGGAAAGGATTTTGAGTTTATCCAAAATATTTTTTTGGATAGCTAGACTTGCTTGAGTATCTAAATTTTTTACTTGTGTTTGAGTTAGTTGTTTCTTAGTTTTTTCCACTTCTAACTGTGCTGCAGCCGCGCGAGAATCTACTTCTGTTCTGGAAACTTGTAAACGCCGTTCCTCATCATTTCCCACACCTGTATCTGTAGTAGATTTTTTTAATTCTGTTCGCAACAAGTCGTTTTCTGAAACTAACGCTACCCGACTTTTCAATAAAAAAGCAACTTCTGGTGACAAGTTACCCCGTGAAAACGCTAATTCTGATCCTGTCCCAGAACTGGCGCGCATTAGTTGGCGATAAATCTGGTTTTCTTGCAGTAATGCAACGCGAATCTTATTTAGAGAACTTAACTCTGCAAGAGTAGCAACAGAGTCAAAAGTCAGTAGTAAATCTCCTGGTTTGACTGTGTCTCCGTCTTTAATATAAACCTCTTTCACTACTCCGCTAACAGGAGCTTGAACTTCTTTAACTGTTCCTTCTGGTTTTAATTGACCCGTCGCTGGTACTACTTGCTCAATTTTTGCCAGACAAGCCCAAGCTATGCCAAAACAGGCTAACACCATTAAAGTTATCATGATTGTGCGCGACCAAATTGGCGATTGCCGCAGCACAACAGAGTGTTCAAGGCTATTATCTTTAAAGTTCACTAAAGATTCTTTAGGAGCTTTTGATATAGCTGTCACTACACGTGAATCTGACTTGACTCCGTCATCACGCTTGCCGTTACCATTGTTGTTATTAAAATTATTTCCATTTAGTTGAGTCATAAATTTGGGAATTGGGAATTGGGGATTGGGGATTGGGGATTGGGGACTGGGGGAATAAATTTTGACCCTTGACCCTTGTAGAGACGCGATTAATCGCGTCTCTACTGTTTACAAATAACAAATGACTAATTACAAATTAACCTCTTGTTGCTGATAGAGGTAAAAATAATGGCCTCTACTAGCCATTAAATCCTGATGGCTTCCTTGTTCTATCACCCTGCCACTATCCATGACAACAATGGTATCTGCATGACTAACGGTATTGAGGCGATGGGTGATAAAAAAGACTGTGCTGCCCTGGAAACTACTGGCTAAGTTGAGACAGACTTGTCGTTCTGTGGGATAGTCTAAAGCGCTGGTGGCTTCGTCTAGGACTAATAATTTTGGTCGTTGTAAGACAGAACGAGCGATCGCTATTCTTTGTCTTTGTCCACCAGATAGGGACGCGCCTCGCTCACCTACGCGGGTGTTGTAACCGTTGGGCAGGCTCATGATAAACTCGTGGGCGGCAGCAATCTGAGCCGCTTCGATAATTTCTTCGGTGGTAGCGTCAGGATTTGTGAGGGCGATATTTTCCTGCACAGTACCGTCAAACAATAGTGGATCTTGGGGAACTACACCAATCTGTCGTCGTAGCGAATAAAGTTCCACTTTGGCTATATCGTAGCCATCAATCAAAATTCTGCCAGCTTCTACATCATAAAGTCTGAGCAGTAATTTCATCATTGTACTTTTACCTGAGCCACTTTGTCCGACAATGCCGACAAATGTACCAGCGCCTACTTCGAGATTGACGTTAGCCAGTTGTAGAGGGCCATTCGGTGCAAAGCGGAAGGAAACGTTTTCATATTTCACCGCGCCGACAACTGCAGGTAAGGGGATATTGTGGCGATCGACTTCTGCTTCTTGTGGTGTATCGACAATATCACTTAACCGTTCTAAAGATAAAGCAGTTTCTTGGAAGCTTTGCCAAAGTTGCGCCAACCGTAAGATGGGGCTGGTGACGTAACCGGAGATAATTCTAAAAGCAATTAATTCCCCTAAGGTTAATTCGCCTTTGAGGACTAAATACGCTCCTACCCACAACACCAGCAAGCTACTAAGTTTGTTGAGAAAGTTGCTGGCAGAATTGGCTAAGGTAGATGTGACAACGGTTTTAAACCCAGCGGCGACAAAACGAGCATAACGCTCTTGCCAAGAAAAGCGCGATCGCAATTCGATATTTTGCGCTTTCACTGTTTGAATCCCTGACATCACCTCAACTAAATAAGATTGAGTCTCGGCGTTGCGCTCTGCTTTGGCGCGTAACTGTCTACTCACCGTCGGGGAAGCAATGACAGTAATCAACACAAACAATGGAATTGTGCCCAAACCTACCACAGTGAGTTGCCAACTGTAAAACAGCATCACAACAATATAAACCACCGAGAATATCGCATCCAATCCGACTGTTAAAGCAGTACCGGTGAGAAACTGACGGATATTTTCTAGTTCGTTGATGCGAGTAGAGAGTTCACCTACAGGACGACGTTCAAAATAACGCAGCGGTAAACGTAGTAAATGGTCAATAATTTGTGAACCCAAACCCATATCAATGCGGTTGGTTGTATCCACAAATAGATAAGTCCGCAGTGTTGTCATCACTGCTTCAAATATGCCTACAGCTAATAGCAATACACCTAAAACATTGAGGGTATTGATACTATTTTGGACGATGACTTTATCGATAATTAACTGAATGACGAGCGGGTTAGCCAGCGCCGCTAGTTGGACAAAAAACGAAGCAATAAAAACTTCGATCAATACTCGGCGGTGCTGTGACAAGTAGGGAAGAAACCACCGGATACCAAAACGTTCTTGGGGTGTTTCTTTGGTAGCAGCGAGTAATAATATTCTCGTTTGGGGTGGTAAATTTGCTTCGTCAATATTTAAGTGCGCCATTAATTCCGTCGGTTTGCAGCGCACAATACCTTTGGATGGGACACCCACGATGATAGTACTCGCGTCGGCTGAATATAACACGGCATAACTCTCACCATAGCGAATCAGTGCTGGTGTAGGAATCCGCGTAATCGAGGCGGCGGGAATATCTACTAATTGAGCCTTAAGTCCGATTAACTCTGCTAGGTAAGCACAAAGTTGAAATGATAGACTACCTTGACGTTTCAGTTGCTCAGTTAAGATGCGACGTACCACTTCCCGGCGGAATGGGATTTGCAGGTACTTCGAGAGCATTTGGAAACAGGCGAAAGCGGAATTTAATTCCCCATTCCCACGCACAAAGGGATATTTTTGACGTTTGTCACTCTTTGAGGAAGAGGATGCTGACGGGAAAGCTTCTTCGTCAGATGCGTAAGGAATTTCTGGTTCTTCGTCGTCTACAATCTCGGCTGTGACTGCGTTGACTTGGAGCGGTTCTTGATGATCGAGATATATTAAATCTGCTGGGGATAAACCAATCAACCGCGCTGGAGTTTTTCCTTGAACAACGATCGCATTTCCACCACCATCACTGACATCTATGCGCGCACTAAGAGCGAAATCTGTAACTGTCCCACCACCACTGACAAACCAGATGCTGGCGCTATCTAGTTGGTTGAATGGGTTTTTACCTGGTGGTAGATAGTGGATTTTTGCCTGTGGTAAAGCTCTTTCTGTGAGTTCTTTGAGATTAGCACTGGCTAGAGCTTGCTGTTCTAACTGTAAACCGATGACATCGAAAACTTCGACTACGTGAGCGGGTTGTCTGCGAACCTCAGCAAAAGCTGGGTATGTAGCCATGAGCCGGAGGTATTCAGCCGCAGTTATTGTTAAACATACCACTTCAGTAGAAGCGATCGCTGTCTCACAAGCCACCTGGCGCAACAAGCTAATTTCCCCCAAAATTGCCCCAGGCTGCAACAATTTTAAGGTAATTGGTAATTGGGTTTGGGGGTCATATCCCAATAGCCGCACCTGTCCCTCATAAATTATAGTGACGCGATCAGGGATTTTTTCCTTACCAATAATTTTTTGACCGATGCGGTAGCGGAATGCTTGCAGTTGTCCTGATAAATTAGTGATTTCTTGCTCTGGTAATTGATCAACCCCTTCCAGAGTAATGAGAAAATCTTGAAATACGTTCTTAATATAAGTCATGCCTGGTTTCAGTTATCAGTTATCAGTTATCAGTTACTTGTACTGAGTGTAGTCGAAGTAGTCAAAGTAGTCGAATTATCAGTGTGTTCACTCTTCCCCATGCCTAATGCCCAATGCCCTACCACTAATCTTTATGTATTATCAAGCTTTAAGGCTACCTTGATTACCCAATTTGGCTGAGTATGTATGCGCTCTCAGGGTGCTGAATTTGCCAATTCTGCTCTGTTAGTTGTGTTTGCAACCAACTATGAAAACGTTCATTCAACAACCGCTGACGCAGTGAGCGATCAAACTTCACAGGGAGTAACTTTTCGAGTCGGACAATCACAATCCATTCTCCTAGTTGGGTTGGTGGTAATAGTTCCTGTGGCTGGCTAGTAGACAACATCTTCGCCAGGATTGGATGAATAGTTTGCAATTCCACCGGGCCAACTAAACCATCTGTCTCACCTTCAGGCCCTTGAGCATATTCTCGCGCCAGTTGAGCAAAGGATTGTTCTTTTTCTTGGATACGAAAATAAAGTTCTTGAGCAATACCAATATCAGGAGTACTGATCAAAGAATAAACTACCCGATCCAAGTGTGGCTTGCGTTGAAAAAAGTAGGATTCTAAGTCTCCACTCCAAGTAGTTTGTTTAAATTTTTCCAGTTTGAATTGGCGAATGGCCATTGCGTCAAACTGCTTTACACTCATCCCGTGTTGCTGTAACCACAGCTGACGCACAGCCTCGGAGGTGAATTGATATTGTTCTGCTAATCGTTCTGAGGCTTGTTTTGCCTCTTCCGAAGTACACTCAACATGGGCGATCGCCTGATCAATGATCATCTCTTTTACTAACAACGGCAGGATTTGGTATTCTGCCAAAAGTGGCAAAACTTCTGCTCCTGTAAGCGTGCGTAGGCACAGCCCGCCGCAGGCATCGCCTAATTGCAGAATTGTAGTCATATCACTTCTTAACAGGGTTGCCACTTGTGTCACTTGCAAAAGGAATAATAGATATACAAGGTTCAGAAAAGGTTTTGACTTGGTTAAGAATGCACCAATGAAACTCAGAGAGTTGTTAGCTTATTTGGTTATTTGTGAAGAGTCAACATTCAACAGAAATAATTAATGCCAGAAGTTTAGAAAATATTAAGTATTATTTCGTAAACATTGTTGAGACAAAATCGATTCTAAGAGTAATTGCCCAAAATACCATCAGTATATATACTACTTTTATCTTCTCAGTGAAAATTGGCGATCGCATCAAAAAATGTCACCAGATTTCCAAAAGGGTAGGGGCAAACAACCGTTTGCCCTCCAAGATGCCTTTACCCTAAGCAATGCTCAGATTGACTTTGACAATGACATCGTTGAAATCTTTGTCCCCACCATTGGGCAAATCTTCAAAGCCAAAGATATTATTCCCAAACAACCGAATATGATCTGATGTATCTGCATTAGCGCCTAAGTATGGGAAATAAACACTCGGATCGTTATTGGGATTGGTATCAAGAATCGCATCCGCTCTGCCATCGACAATCAAAAATGGTGCAAAAATGGCACCAGGTTTAAAAATGCCAGTATAAGAGGCTGAACCTTGGTTATTGACAATTAAGTCAATTCCTGCAACCCTTCCACGCACTGCAGCTTGTGTGTAACCAGCCTGTCCAGCAAGTATATCAGCCTTACCATCGCCATTAGTATCAATACCGCCATTCTCATCAACAACCTGATAAAAGCCGACAAAGTTATTAAAAGCTGCTTCTCTATTCACAACAAACTCAGCTTTTACCTGTTGTGTGACATTCCGCAAGTCAATCACTTCGCCTTGCGCTTTCCCTTGCAGATTTGTACCTAAGGGTAAGGAGTTGTTTGTCTGCTTGATATTGACTACTAAATCCTGAAAGTCTCCGCTAGAAGTAGTCTTCCAAGCCAAGGAAAATCCATTATTTCCCAAGTCTGTAATCTTTTGTGTTGCAGGGTCAGCAAATAGTATATCTGCAATGGGGGTAGCTCCTGCCCGAACACTATCAAAACTACTATTTTTCACCAATAAAAATCTCAAGTTATCACCCGAATTCAACTCCAGTAGACTATTAAGATTGTTGGCATTGAACCCGTTAGGGACATTCGCCAGTGTGGAGAAAATGACTTTGGCTCTATCTAAAGCCGCCTGAGCATAACCTGTTGCGCCAGGAGCAATCCCATTGATTGTACCTTTAGTATCATCAACAGTAAATAGTCCTAATTCGTTCACTAGACTAGAACTACCGCCTGTGAGCGTGACTTGCAATTGAGCTTTATTACTGTCGCCTTTGATAGTGAAGACATCATTATCAGCGCTTTTGGCTAGTGGGATATCATTGTCAGTGATGCTGACGTTAACAGCATTGATTTTAATCCCGTTATATTTGGTGTCGCTACTTGTGGCTGTATGTTGGATAATGTCGCTGTGGTTGCCTTCAACTACCGCATCATCTACTGCAGCTACTGTCACTTTTTGCGCTACATTCCAGTTCTGAGTGGTGAAGGTGAGAGTTTTAGTATTGGTTGTGATTTGCTTACCGCTATTGACGGCAATGGTGACATCAGCAGTAGGCTGGCTAGCAAGTACAATTAAGTAGTCATCGTTTGCGCCGCCTTCAGTGACTTTGGTATTACCATTACTTTCAGTGATGGTGACGCCGGCGCTAGAGTTACCACCTACATTGATAATAGTACCCTTGGCTGTGCCACCATTAGTACCGATGGTTGACCCATTTGTGGGATTGCTTAAATTGACGCTGAAGGTTTCATTGTCCTCAACTATGGCGTCAGCAGTTGTCTGAACTGTAAAAGTTTTCTGAGTTTCTCCCTGTTTAAAGGTGATAGTTTCAGCTTTAGCTGCAAAGTCATTATTACTAGCTGTATCACCTGCAACTATAAATGTAGATACAGAGACACTCTGATTAGTTTGAGTATCTCCCGTGCGGGTGATGGTGAAAGCGATCGCATTTCCTTCGACTGCTGAGGCGCTGTTAATCGAGAAAATCGCATTGATCGAATCAAAGCCAAAGTCATCTGGTGTGAGAGTATTGGCTTGGACATTTCTTAATATGCCCAACTCTTTGAGAGTACCGTTAATATTGGCTTTGACTGTTGTATCTAATCCCGTTTGTTCTAGTTTGAGATCGCTAAAAGCCTTAACTTCCGGTATCCCAGCCACTAAAACTTTATCATCACCCTTTGTAAAATCTAATACCTCTGGAGGTACTTCCGGAACCGCTGCACTAGTGATATAAAAGCTGTCTCTACCAGTACCACCTGTAAGTTGGCTACCTTTTTTACCAGCAAAAAGTAAGTCATCACCAGCACCACCGAAAAGGCGATCGCTGGCTAATCCACCAATTAAAACATCGTCGCCATCACCACCATCCAGGCTGTTGTTCCCCGTACCACTGGAGACATCGAGGAAATCGCTACCAACTCCACCTAAGAGAGTGTTATAACCAGTTCCCCCGGAAACAGTTAGGCGATCGCTTCCAGAACCGCCATCGAGTGTGTTGTTACCACCTTCGACGATGAACAGGCGATCGTTATCTTCTCCCCCTTCCAGTTTGTTAAAACCCGAACTACCTAAAGCAAATAAACTATCTTCGCCAACACCGCCGATTAAAGTATCGTAATTGTTAGCGAAAAGCTGATCATTACCAGCACCACCATCAAGCAAATTATTTCCTTGGCCATTGCTAGCATCTAAGATGTCATCTCCCTCAAAACCAAAAACTTGGTCATTCTTATTCGCGTACAATTCATCCTGATTTGGAGTTCCATTAATCATCATAATTTCACTTTTAATTGCTATTTTTTACTTCAGCAGTTTTTTGTAATGACCCTGAGGAATGATTAATATTTAATTAGTCAATTGCATTAACAAGATAAATACTACAGTTACTTTTTGGCATTTATATAAAACTTTGATGAAATCTTAGGAGATTTTTATACATACCATAAAATCTCAAAACCAGCCTTTTTCTAAATTTATTCATCATTAACAAGTGGTTATCCTCAAGTTAAAATACAGAACTAATAAACCTCTTGCAAAAGTCTCAATATTTCTCTCTTTCTCTCTTTCTCTGCGCCTCTGCGTGAAACAAAAAAATATTTATGCAAGAGGTCTATTGTCTTGGCTTCACACCAATATTAAAACTAATGCTGACCCTTTCTTCATCACTCAAATTAGGTTCCACACCATGCATCAGCCAACTGGGAAAAATAATCATAGTCCCCTCAACAGACTTATAAGTCACACTTGGCACCGTCCAAGACGTAAATTCTAAATAAGGCGGCAAAAGCCGATGAGCGCCAACTCTGGGGTCACGAAAAAATAATCCTCCACAATCTTGAGGCGATTTCACATAATAAACACCACTTAATAACGAGTTGGGGTGATCGTGAACCGAATTAGAAGCAAACTTACCATTCACGATTGCCCAACAATTATTAATATTTAAAAATACTTTATCCAAATCCCACTTCAGAAAATTAGCCACCTCCAAAACATTATCCATAATGATTTTCATCAAATCTTGAAAATCATCCCGCCGATGCAGATTATCTACACTATGCCAACCCAGAATATTAGACATATTCACACCCTGTTCATCCTGAGAGCGTTCAACCTGGATTAAGTGTAGCAATTTTGCATTCAGCGACTCATAATTATCAACAGAAAAATGCCATATAGGAGTAGGAAACCAATCTGTTTTAGAACCCATCGGTTATCAGTTATCAGTTATCAGTTATCAACTCAAAATAGTTATAACTGTTAAAGATGTAATCACTCAAAGATACAAAACACGAGGGAGTAATACCCCCCCGCATAATTAAAGTTTCTCAAAAAAACCTCAGCGAACCTCAGCGCTTACCTCCGCGCCCCTCTGCGTTAAAAAAGTAGCACTAACCAATCAAACTAGCCGAGAAAGCAAAATTACTTGCTATCAAACTAGATGATGTAATTCCTAATAAAGAAGCAACTTCAGTATTTCCAATCTTCAGCAAAGTATCACCACCTTGCTGCAACAGAGTTAAATCACTGAACTTACTCACGCCAGAAATCCCACCAAGACCAATCACATCAGTTCCTAAAGTAAAATCGGTGACAATATTCTTAGCAGTTGGTAAACTACCATTTGCAACCCAGAACTGGTCAATACCAGCACCACCAGTCAAGCGATTACCACCGGCTTTACCAGCAAATAGCACATCATCACCATCGCCACCAGATAGGTAGTCATTGGTATTAGAGAAGAGTTTGTCATCTCCAGAACCGCCATAGAGACGGTTATTGCTACCGCTACTAATTAAGGTGTCGTTACCTGAACCACCGAACAAGTTTTGACGAGAACCTTCCACTACTTGGAGAGTGTCGCTACCTACAGCACCAAAGATATTGTTAATCCCATTGGCTTCTACTATAGTGAGGTCATCATTACCTGCACCACCATCAACGCTGGTATTGCTAGCAGGGCCGTTGACACCCACTAAAACTTGATCGTTACCATCGCCTGTAGAGACATCAGAGTTGCTACCAACAAACACTGTGTCATCACTACTGCCAGTAATGATAGTGTTATTTCCTTTGGACTCTATGGTGTCTGCGCGATCGCCACTAAAGAAGGTTTGATTAGGTGCAACTGTGAGTAAGTTGTCGTCACTAGTGCTACCAAATTTAATTATTGGTGGTGCAGCATCAAGACTAAAACTGAGAATTGATCGCACTGGATTCGCTGCTGATGGTTCTGGAAATGTATTGACTGCATAGGAATTAATTCCTTGCACATTGACATTCAGGGTTTTTCCATCAGCAGAAATATCAAAAACGGTGTAATTATAGGTATCAGGAGAGTAAAAATCAATCGGTTGTCGCAGAGTGTCAGCATTGGCATCGCCTTCACGCACAACATTTTTGAGTCCTGGGTATTTAGGATCTAAACCGACGGGGTTGACATTAGCAGCTATTTGACTTGTTACAAGTTTATCGGCTAAAGACTTGATGTTGCTGAAACTGTGGTCAGTAATGGCATCCGGGCCAGTAGCACCTAAGGGGCCATCAACGATCGACAAAGCATAAGGTAAAACCTTAACACTGGTGGGATCGTTAATATTATCGAAGTAGGTTAACTCGTTGATCCGATTTTGGTGGTCATCGGTAGCCAAAAAGACGACATTTCTGATGTCATTATCAGCAATAAATTTCAGTAAGTCATTGCGTTCTGCGCGATAGCCACCAATCCATGACTTACCACCATCAGCGCCAGAACCGATCGCCCCAATTTGATCTATAGGATCAGATACGCTGACAAACTTCCAAGTTGTACCGTTGTTTTGAGCATCCAACAGAGTTTGCTTTAGCCAAGCCAGTTGGGTTTTACCCAGCATAGTGCGATCGGGATTGTCTGCACGAGGTCCAGTGTCATCTGCTCCCGCCGCAGTCTTCAATCGCACATCGCGGTAAGAGCGCGTGTCTGTGTTCACATAAATGACATTCTGACCCCACTGCTGGGCATTGTAAAGCTGCTGAGTCCCATCGGTGCGAGGATCGTTAGGAGCAGAAATAATTTTTTCTTTAATCGGCTGGTAGTCGGAATAAGCCTGCTCGAGAATTTTAAATCCCACAGTGTCGTTGATAAACGTACCAGTTTTATTTACGTCATCTGCGATATTGCTGGAACCATTACCGGAAGCAGTCGCTAAACTAATGGGTGCGCCACCATTGATCAGCTGTTTATTCCCTAGTTCGTGGTTATCTAGGACAGTATAGTTACCTTGAGAAGTAAACAATGTTTCCAAACTAGCAAAGCCACCCTTGGAAACAGGTTGAATATTTTCTAGATATTTGCGATGGTAATCGATTAAAGCTTGGGTAGGATTGACGGCAGCATCAGCCGCCGCGGGAGATCCAGTACTTGCAGTCTCGTAAATTGTGTCTCCCAAGAACACAAAGAAATCTAAATTCAGGCTGCTAAAGTTTTGGGTAGATGGATAAGGTCGCATCAAACCATCAGCATCACCACTAAAAGCAAAACGCACGGGAACACTAGCAGTAGTATCTGGCGCGGTTTTGAATGTACCAACTGGACTAACATCACCTGTCGCAGTCACGAAACGATAGTAGTATTTAGTACCACTCTGCAAACCTGTGGCATCCACTTTCGCTGTGCCATCGTGATCAAGACCGTCAGTTCTAGCAGGGACGTTGTATGAAAAGGCAATCTTACCAAAGTTGGCATCAGTAGAAACCTGGGCAATCAGGTTTGTATAGTCGCCCTTCTGGGTGACAGGATTGTAGGTGCGAGTCCAGAGAATCGCGTCACTTGACGTTGCATCACCTGCAGCCACCCCAGAGAAGCCTATAGATTCTTTAAAAATCTTGCCTGGAGAGCCGGTTTCTACACCATCGGACGCCAGGAAGGCACCGTTAACCCCAGCGACACTCAAGGTCGATATAGTCGGCAGCGGTAGCGTGGCGCTGCCTAAACCTGCGGCGTTATTGAACGTGAAGCCAGTGGTAGATGTACCGAAGCTAACACCAGTAATCCGATTACCGATCGCATCGAAGAGATTCACCTCATCACCACCGGTGCTTAGACCGATGCCAGCGCCACTATAAGTACCGATAGTAAAGCCGCTGGGAACATTGTTACCGAACCATGCACTCTTGAAGGCGCTAGCGGTGGCGGCATCACCCTCGATGAAGATGACCGATTGCCCTGGAGCAATGCTGTTAACACCGTTGAGGGCGATCGCTGATGCAAAGGTGTTAGAGTTGTCGTCTACCTTCCAGCCAGTGATGTCTACGGCACTCGTGCCAGTATTTGTCACCTCAAACCAGTCGGCAGCATAGGGGCTATTGCCGCTGCTCCAGGGTGTCACCTCAGAGATGATCAGAGTGGAGGGGGCTAGGGCTTTGGCGATCGCTAATGTAAAAGTCGTGGTTGCGTCCGGGGTGCTGCCAACGGTTGTATCGTCTACATTGACGGTAACGCCATAGCTGGTCTTGGTTGTGGAAAGAGTGGTTCCAGCCTTGAGGTATAATGCACTGCCCGAAATTTCAAAGAAGCTAGCATCTGTCCCACTCAAGCTGAGGGTATTTGTCCCCAGCGCATCATCGGTGATGGCAATGTCTGCCACTTTAATCCGGCTGGCGGTGCTGGTGTTTTCAGCGATCGCATTGACTTTATTATTCAGCACTACAGCCGTAGGTGCTTGATTGGTTGCTGTAACTGCCGACGGTGCGTATACCCAGAGTTGCGGGTGATTGATGTCACCACCGCCATTCTCGCTGGTGACATACAGATAACCATTGTTATCCATCGTCAGACCTTCATGTTGCTGGTCTGGAACAGACAACGGATTACCTGGATCAGAGGCGATGGTTAGTGAACTGTAAATCTTGCCAGTGCGATCGATGTTGACGATCTTGCCTGATTCTTGGCTCAACACCAGCAGGTGGCTAGAATCGGCTTGCCCATTCAAAGACGATAGATTCGATAATGCGTAAACGTCCGCGAAGTCTAAAAGATTTGCCAATGCCGGATCGAAAAGGTTAGTCGAGTTTTCTGTAGTGGGTGAACCGTTGGTCGCAGTCCCCGCCGCAAAATTGATGCCCGTTTGAAATATTCCTTCTGGTGTAACCTCTTTGACGGCGACGAATCCGCTTGTCTGCGGGTCATAGGAGATACCTTCAATCCCGATATTGCCGACTGTCGTACCGAGTTTTACAGTTTGTACATTGCTTTTGGTTAGCGTTGTGCCAGCGGCATAGGTGAACAAACTGGCCTGTCTGTCTCGCTCCTCGACCAAGACGAACTTACCACCACCAACATAGGTAAGTCCTTCCGTATCATAGAAGTCAGTGCCTTGTGGACTACTACCAGGTGCCAACGTCATAGAGTTGATCAACTGCCCAGTCTTGGTTACTTGAACAATCGATGTGCTGCCATCACCGACAACGAACAGCGTGTCAGTGTCCCAGTTGTAGGTGACAGCCGAGACTTCCTGCGCTAGCAGGCTGTTGGTAGGCGGAGTAGTACGCGTAGGTTCGGGTAGGTCGTACCGGCCAACCCTGACATAGGTAGACAGATCAACATTATTGAAAGCCATAAAATTTCCTGGAAATAATTCTGATGGACGGCAGGAAGGCGAGAATAAACTGAACGCAAATGCTTGTTATGAGCGGGTTAGATGCTCCATAAGTCGCGTGACACTAACATTGGTTTGCCGTTAGTTGGAGCGATCGCATATCTATATGAATACTTAATTGAAAAATTTAGATCGACTCTTCACGGTTGCTTTTTTATACCCTTTTTTTCCTAAATGCATTACTGGCTGAGAAGTCGGCCTAGCAGGATGCTTGATTACAGGTTAGATTAGCCTTGGTAACTTAGTATCAATAGAGTCTTATCAATGGAGTTACTAAGTAAATTTAATGGAATATGTTTAAGAGCAGGTTGTAATTGAGTTAAAAAAAAGAAAATATATCAGATTAACTAATATTTTTAAGCACTAAATATTAATCTTGGCGTGAGCGATCGCATATACAGGATGTTGCAACCACACTCATAAAATCAAAGCGAGGAAATACTATTCCCCCGCTTGATTTATTAGGGGCACAACGGAAATGTTGTGCCCCTAATCACTAAGCAACTACACTAGCCGAGAAAGCAAAGCTGTTAGCTGTGACTGAATATTGTTGATATTGTTGGTGGTGACGGGGGCTGTCGGTTGATTTGGATCGTAGAGAGTCGATCCGAGGTCATGGGCGAGGTCGATCGCTACAAAACCAGGGGGTAAAAATCCAGCGTGAACAGTAGGAGTCTTAACACCAGTGGTAGCATCTACCGTGTAGTAGCTCAGGGTTGAAGAGTAGCTGGTTGTGTTGATGTAGGTTGGTGTGCCGACTGCATCAAATGTAACCCCTATAGCCTGCTTACTGATTGTGGAAAACCCGTGATCGGCAGTAACAAAAATATCTGTGTTTTCGTAGAGCGTATGACCAGGATTTGCGGGGTCGGGTGTCGCCTTCAGATTTCCCCCTTGCTCCCTGCCCTGCTCCCCTGCCTCTTTTGACTGGATAACCAGTATAGACAGTGTTGCTGAAGTCGCCTGTATCTCCCCGATAGTGACCCGTGGCGATCGCGCATTTATAATGAATACTTAATTGAAAAACTTGGGTCAGCTCCTGATGATTCGTATTTTTGTCCCAAGTTTTTCTAGAGTGGATTACTAGCTGAGAAGTCAGCCCACTAGGATATTGCATTCCAAGTCAGACGAACCTTGGTGTCAATAGATTTTTATCAATGGATCGACTAGATAAATTTAATGCTACAAATTTAAGGCGAAGTAGTGATTTAGTTAAAAAAGAAAATTTGTTAGCTCACTAAGTTTTCGAGTACTAAATATAAATCTGGGAATAGGCGATCGCCTATGAGATACTTGATGAAAAAATCAAAGCGAGGGAATGTTCTTCCCTCGCTTGATTCAGGTTATTTTCCAGGAAACAAAGATTGACTTTGGTAAAACTCTGCTTACCTTTGCGCCTACCTCAGCGTCCCTCTGCGTTTAAAAAAGTTACGAACTTATGCAAAGCTGTACTAAGCAACTACACTAGCTGAGAAAGCAAAGTTGTTAGCCGTGAGAGTATTTGCTGTAATTCCCAGAATGGAAACTAATTCAGTATTTCCGGTTTTCACCAAAGTATCACCACCTTGTTGCAACAGAGTCAGATTACTGAACTGAGTCACTCCAGAAATACCACCAAGACCAATCACATCAGTTCCTAAGGTGAAGTCTGTAACAACGTTCTTAGCAGTTGGCAGACTACCATTAGCAACCCAGAATTGATCAGCGCCAGCACCACCTGTCAGGCGATTACCACCACCTTTACCAGCAAATAGCACATCATCACCATCACCACCAGATAGGAAGTCATTGGTATTAGAGAAGAGTTTGTCATCGCCAGAACCGCCATAGAGACGGTTATTGCTACCGCTACTAATCAGGGTGTCGTTATTGGAGCCACCGAAGAGGTTTTGACGAGAACCTTCAATTACCTGGAGGCTATCATTACCAGCAGCACCAAAGATATTGTTAACACCATTGGCTTCCACTACGATCAGGTCATCATTACCCGCACCACCATCAACGCTGGTATTGCTAGCAGGGCCGTTGACACCTACTAAAACTACATCGTTACCGTCCCCTGTAGACACATCAGAGTTGCTGCCAACAAAGACTGTGTCGTCACCGCTACCAGTATTGATTTTGCTGTCTTTGGTAGCATCAACAGTATCTGCACCGTCGCCTGTGAATGTGATTTGATTCGGCTTGACGGTAATATCATCACTAGCGGTAGAACCAAACTTAATCTCTTCTGCTTTGGGTTGACCTAAATTAGCAGCAAGATTCAGAGGCTTCTCTAGTTTCAGCAGCAGAATTTCGGTATTGTCGATTTTGGGATTTTGCGGATCATTTCCCGGACGACCTGTAGAGAAAGGATAGTTGTTGTCATTGGCAATCAAAATGGTGTTTTTGTCAATAACCACTACGCTTTCAATTGTTTGGAATGGGAAGTCAAAGGTTTTCTTACCATCACCGTTCAAGTCGTTAGGATCTTTGATGTTCAACAAGTCTGCAACTTCTTCTTTGACTACATAGCCGTTAGCATCAGTTTTAGACAAGTCGATTTTGTAAATCCGCTTGAATTTAGCAGCCGCACCTTGGTTATTATCCCGTTCAATAACTAAGTACTCGTTATCATTGATGACAGTGATATCACCGATCGCATTTGCGGAATTATCGAGTCTGTAGTACAGTTTCTTATCGGTGTACTTGCGGCTAGCAATGTCAAATTCATTAATCCGCAAAGTCCCAGCAGGATCGCCTTGGACTGTTCCTTCTAAGAGTGCATAGAGTTTGGTTTGGCTAGCGTTGATGGCTGTACCCTCAAAGCCTTTGGAACCACCCAAGTTAGCAACCGCATTTCCGGCAAGTACATCAGGATTTTGTGGAGAACGAACCAATCTATACTGAGGGTCGCTGAGTAAATCGCGGACTTTATCGCCTGTAATTGGGAAGTCAGTAAAGAAGGCATCCACACCCAGTTGAATGAATTGCTGAAACTCTAGCTCTGGATTACCTTTGTAATCTGCTGCGAGATATTGCGCTTCATTGCGGAAGGTATAAGGGTGAACTTGCAATCCGGCTTTGTGCGCGTCTTGAACTAAGGTAGTAGGCGGTAATGTTGTCTTGTCGGCATCATTAACTACTCCATCCTTATTCACATCATCTGCCTTGCCGTCCCCATCAGCATCAGTACCCTTGACACTAACAATCATCCGCTTCCAAGGACCAATACCGTCAGCATACTTAGCGACTTCCGCTAAACCTTCTGGTGTCCGCAAATCGCCATAGGTGCGTTTGTCACCGCTTACCACAAAGTCGTAGGGACGGCTTTCGATCAGTTTGCCGTTGATATCAATATCACTGGCATCATAAAGTTGCACCAGTGGGATATCTACCCCAGCTTTCGGCATAATTACATCATGCAGTTCCTTGAGGTTGCCGACTTCAAAGGACTGGATGAAAATGCGGTTAGGATCAGTGAAGTTATTGGCTTTGAGTGTATCGATCAGGATCTGACCCAGATTGCGGTTAATCTTAGTGGTTGTGCCTACATAAGTAGCTTCATTTTGGGTGTAGGTTGGGTGCTTGGTTTCTGGGTAGATACCGATTTTTTTACCTGTTTTCGCTTCTACATCCTTAACTAAGTTAATGATTTCTGTGAGGGTAGGAACCTCTAGTTGTCCATCAAAGGAGTGGTCACGGAAAGATAGACGCTCTACTGCTCTTAGTTGCTTGATTTCTGCTAAGGTGAAGTCTTCAGCAAACCACCCGGTAACTTTTGTGCCGTCTAAAGTTACAGTCTTCAAGCGACTAGCAAACTCTGGACGTTTGTAAACGTCTGTGGTTGTGTTGCTGAGGTTGACGCTACCATCAGCATTCAACAGCGCTAAAGCGGGTTCGTGACGAGCAATTAACACGCCATCTTTAGTGACTACCAAATCTGGTTCAATAAAGTCAGCGCCTTGCTCAATTGCCAGCTTATAAGATTCTAAGGTGTGTTCTGGACGGAAGCCACTAGCACCTCTGTGACCGAGAACTTTCGGGGCTTTACCATCTAGAGTTTTGAAGGTGTCTGGTGTGGCAATGGGGGCTTCTAATAACTTACCAGTGCTGTCAAAATGCAGCAGGTAAGGGCCGAATTCTTCTCCCACCCAAAATGAACCGTCTTTATCAATGACAAATGACTCGATGTCAAAGTCAGCACCAGTTAATAATCTGTCAGATGTTCCTTCATTAGTGATTTTGAAAGGAACTTTCTTGTTGGGATCAGAGAATTGGATGTAGTCTAAAACTTTGACGCTAGCATCGCCATTTTCTGCACCTTTGAAACTGGGGTCTACACGATAAACACGCAGCAAATAATCTGCACTGTTATCTTTCGCGCCATAGCCGTTATCTGGCTGGAAGTAGAAAGAGTTATTGTTGGCAAATTGAACAGCACTGAAACCTTGTATTGGTTGTCCGGGGAAGGGGCCTGTTCTACCGTTGGCGGAAATTCCTTGACCAGATTTTGGCCCTTCAGCGTAGGTATCAGCGGGGAAAGAAGCATAACCCACTAACTCAACTTTTGGTACTGGTGTAGCAATTAGTAGCTGACCACCGGCGTTATGGTTGCCATTGAGGACATTTAACTGATTGAGGTCTATGCCATTGCTTATAGCAGCTTGGACATCAAATACATAAGAACTGCGACCTAGTTGAGTATTAGGGGATATTTCCACAATTCCGGAGGTTTCCCAGTTGCCAAAGGCGGTGTTAAATGCTGTACCTTGTGCGTTCTGGTCAATTTCAAACAGGGGTGTGACTGTGTCAGTAGCAATATCGTAAGACCAAACGCGATCGTTGCGTTTTTGGGCATTGACTACTTCACCACCACGACCAGCTGTGTCTTCTTGTAGCAAGAGTTTGCCGTTTTTGTCAACAACTATGTTGTCGTAGCTAATTCCTGTGTTTGCACCACCGGTTAGCACTAATTCAAAATTACTAATTTCGCCTGTGGGGTCATTTGCGTTGAGGCTGAAACGATAAGCTTTACCGAAAGCATTATCTTCAATGGTTGTATTGGGAACTTTGTCTGTATTCCCGGTGGTGACAAAGTAGAAGGTACCAGGATTATTTGGGTCTTCTGCGATGTCTTCCAGACGGCGGAAGTTGGTGGAACGGAGTACGCCGTTGTCACTAGCGTTTACCCAGTTACTGAGGGGAGTACCGCTACTGAGGGGTTGATCGTCTGAGCGATCGCTAGTCCCTTTAGTATCATAAACCGCCGAGCGATCGACTTTAGTCCAGGTGGCTTTGACTTTAGTCCCTTCTGCTAAGGTTTCGTAGTCATATCCTGTAACCTTCAAAACATAAAGGTCGCCATCTTTAAAGCCATTGGGGTCTGCTGCTGTCTGATTACCAACGAACATGTAAAGTTCGCCATCACCACCATCTTCAGTTGATAGTAATACTGTTTTAGTGGAGTTAGTAGCGCGATATTGAGACGCTGCTAAGACGTTTTCTTTGGAGAAGCGACCTAAACCATCGATCGCTTGTGCAGTACCATCAGTTGTCACAGCCCAACCACGACCATCAGCAAACTCTTCCGGGGCGAAAAATACCGGGCCGCCTTCAAAGCCAGAGGTTGCGAGGTAAGCTGAACAGAAGCGGTCAAAAGCAAAATTCGCTGTTTGAGTTACGCCATCGGCTGTCACGGTAATTTTGCCAAGTTCTTTACCTTGACTATCTACCGCTTTCTCAATTAGGTTCTTACCACCGATCACTTTCCAGTTTTTATCAAACTGTAATAAAGAAACTCGCGCACCTGTGATTTGTCCAGGAATAGTAGAGGAAATATCTGTTTTCGTGGTGCTGCTAAATTCGTGGTTGATAAAGACGTAGTAGAAATCAGCAGTCTCATAGATACCCATACCATCAGGAGTGCCAGTAAAAGCATACTTTTCAGTAGCACTGGCGACAAAGTCACCAAATTTACCTGTTAACAGAGGAACTTCATCACCTACTGTCAGCAGTTGATTCAGTCTGTAATCAACACCATCCAGTGGTTTTACATAAGCAGGGTCAGTAGTTCTACCATCTACAACTGGCTTTTGAGCAACCTGGGGAATTGCGGCTAAAAGCTGTCCACCTGCAACATGATTACCGTTGAGAACAGCGGTAGAACCGGCTGCATTGACTACAGTACTGGCTTGGACATCAAACAGGTAAGCACTGGACCCTGAGAGAGATAGGGAAGGAATTTCGATAATCCCAGAACTTTCCCACTCGCCCTTAACATCAGGTTTGTTGAACTGCGTACCCGCAGCATCTTCATTGAGTGCAAACAGACGAGAAAGGGTTTTGGTCGCAGGGTCGAAAGAATAGACGGAGGCTTCCCGGTTTTCTGCCTTCATCAAGTCGCCACCAAAGGAAGTTTGGTCTTCTTGAATCAGGATTTTGCCAGATTTATCAACAACGATGTTGTCATAGCTGTTGCCCTTACCAGGACCACCAGTCAACACTAATTCAAAGTTATTGATGGCAGCAGTGGGGTCACTGGTGTTTAAACTAAAGCGATACAATCTGCCATAGGGGTTTTCGGCTTCTGCGGGAGTAGCAGCTACACCAGCGGCTGCACCTTGACCCTGTTTATTTCTGGTGCCAGTAGTGACGAAATAAAAGGTTCCAGGATTGCTGGGGTCTTCTGCAAAATCTTCTAGGCGCTGGAAGCTGGTTGATTTACCTGCACTATTAGCAAAGGTACTAAGATCAACACCTGTGGCTTTCGGTGTGCCATCAGCGTTATAAACGACTGACTTGTCTACCTTTGTCCAGGTAGCAGCTTTTTTGACTCCTTCGGTGACTTGTCCTTCAAAATCTGCACCGTCTATTTTAAGGACGTACAAATCACCATTCTTAAAGCCATTGGGGTCATCAGCGGTTTGATTTCCCACCCACATGTAGACTTCGCCATCTTCAAAGTCTTCTGTGGAGAACAGTACGGTTTTATTGGAGTTGGTAGCCCGATACTGGGAAGCAGAAACGACGTTTTCTTGGGAGTAGCGACCTAAACCATCAATGGCCACAGCTTTACCATCTGGGGTGACAGCCCAACCACGACTGGTGTTACCACCTTCTTCAGGTGCAAAGAAAACTGGTACTTCTTTACCACTAGCATCGACAAAACCACTTTCAGCTAGATAGGCTGAACAAAAACGGTTGAAACTGAAGGTTTGTCCGGTGGCTGCATTGGTATACAGACCAGTGGTGGTGTTTAAGGTGTAAGTACCTGTGCTATCGATGACGGTGTCGATCAGGTTTTTACCACCAATTACTCTCCAGTTAGCATCAAATACATACAGAGATACTCTAGCACCAGTGATTTTTTCACCAGGAAAAGTGGTAGAAATATCTGCTGTTGCAGTGTTAGCTAACTCGTGGTTTACCCACACATAGTTGTAGGTTTGACCACCAATGGTGACTTGCTTTGCCCCTGTACCATCAGGAATACCAGTGAAAGCATATTTCTCAGCGCTATCAACCTTAGGCGCTTCTGTAGTATTGAATGTATTAGTCAATAAGGGTACTTCATCCCCTACGGTCAACAAAGGCACAACACTATATTGTGCGCCATCAGGAAGTGTATTGACGTAAGCAGATGCTGTGGTTCTTCCGTTTTGAATAGCCATATGTAGGATATTTCTATCTCTTTGAATGTAGGTCTACTTTTTTGCAAGCTATTTGAGTTCTCTTATGACATTGCTTGAAGAAAAATTACACTCACACCTGAAAAGTTGGAGTAACCAATTGCTGAAGCAATGATAGTCTAACGCCAAATTTTAAACAGCTTTAGTGGCGGAGAATTTAGGATTACAGATTTTGGTTTGACGAAAGTAGTTATGAGAGAACTCAGCTAGCGTCAATATGTTTTCATGTGAAGATTAAGAAAAGGATAAAAGATGTAATTCAAATAGTTAAGATATGTCGGGATAAAAATTTTTATATTTGTCAAATATTTTCTGAAAAAGTTAACAAAAAATTTATATGAAATTCAGCAACTTTGAGCAAGTAAATATAATTTTTGGGATTAGCAAAATATCTGATGTAAATATTTTAGTTAACTGGTGTTTTATTAATTAGAATATTTCTCAATTATACTAGTAGTGTGTCAATTTTGTTGTACAGTATTGCCGTATATAGGATTAGTATTTGGTTTCTGAAATACACGTAGGGGAGCCACCCTCGTGCGCGGTGAGCGCAGCCACACATGCGTCTGAAGCACCAGGTAGACCGCCGAATCCGGAGGAGTTTCCCGCGTTGAGAGGAGTGGCGTTGGGCAATGCCCACCCTACAAATACTGAGATTTTTTCAATAATCAAATCGGATTCCTATAGCGGTTCAACAAACATCATATCTAGCAGGATACCCGACTTCTTTTAGAAGTCGGGTATCTATAATCTGAGCAAAGTAAGAGATGTTTTACATTTTACTTTTGCTTTGTTCTACTAGGTGAAACTCAGACTAATTTTGACTGTGATATCGTTAAAGTCTTTGTCACCACCATAGGGTAGATCCTCAAAACCTAGGAAGTTGTTTTCTAAGAGGCGAACATGCTCTGATTTATCAGAATTCGCTCCTAAGAATGGGAAATAAACTGATGGATCATTGTTGGGATTGGTATCAAGAATGGCATCAGGTTTATTATCTACAATTAGGAATGGCGCGAAGATTGAGCCGGGTTTAAAGATGCCAGTGTAAGTTGCTGTATTTAGGTTGTTGACAACTAGGTCAATACCTGGAATTCGTCCACGCACTGCAGCTTGAACATAACCAGCCTGTCCAGGAAGCAAGTCAGCTTTACCATCACCGTTGGTGTCTATACCACCATTTTTGTCAACTACTTGATAGAAGCCGACAAAGTTGTCGTAAGCGGCTTCTCTGTTGACAACAAATTCGGCTGTTAGCGGTTGTTTGACATTCCGCAAATCAAGCGTTGTGGAGATTTCGGGAATGGGTGTAGTTTTGAGAGTTGGGTTAACTTCAAACTGGCTGACAATTTGGGGTTGACGATTAGCAATTACATTTGGATTAGCTGCTAATTCCTCACGAGTATAAGCATCCACGCCATAGGTGGTGACTGTCAACTTCTGAGTTTGTTGGTCAATATTAAACTCAGTCCAGCCGTAGGTGTGAGATGCGATGTAATCCCCTTGTAGTAATTTGGCATTAATCAACCCGTTAGCTTGTGCTAAGTTATCGTTTAAGCCGACGGGATCGTAACCCAAGGGATTTAAACCACTGTTGACGATTTGCTTAATAAAATCATCTTTGTCGTTAACTATACTGTCCGTATCGTTAGCGATGGGAAGCGCATTGTAGAATTGCTGTTGTGCAGGTGTCAGCAAGCCAATAGCAGAAGCTAGTTCTGCGACTGTTTGACCAAAGGGTGCATCAAAAGCCACAGAACCTGTGGTAATTTCAAAGGCACTGGTAGCAATTTGTGCTTGACCTGGTGCTAACTGGTAGGTGAGGTTATTTACTAATGTGCCGTGAATATCGGCGGAAACAAAGACAACATTACTAATTTTGTTGTCGTCGATAAACTTGAGAATTTCCGTCCGTTCAGCGGCGTAACCCTCAAAACGGTCAGAAGCACCAACCACTCCTAAATTCTGGATTGGTTCTGGAATCATAATGAACTTCCAAGTCTGTCCGTCCTTCTCTGATTGGAGCAAATCGCGCTTCAAATCTTCAACTTGCGATCGCCCTAACAAAGTGCGTGCAGGATTAAAAGACTTAGCCAAGAAGTCTCCGACTTGCGCCAGATCGTTGGTGTTGACTACACCGGGTAACTCTGCATCACGGAAGGAACGCGCATCTAAAACAAAAGTTGCAGCATCACCACCGTAAGTATTATAGCGGTAGAGTTTGCGCTCGCCATCTGTGCGTGCATCACCAGTTTGACTGTAGAAATCGTTACGGATGGGGTTGTATTCCTGGAAGGCTTGGAGACCGTTTTCATACAAAGGCGAGTCATTGACTAAGCCAGAAGTCGCACCATATAAAGCTTTATCGGCTGCTGAGGCTTTTGCTAAATCCTCACCACCCTCAAAGTCGTTGACTACTTCGTGGTCGTCAATTGTTGCCAAGATGGAAGTAGCAGCCCGTAAATCACCCCAGGTGTTTTGACCATAACGCTGGCTGTAGACTTCCGCATGTTTGGCGCGGTATTCATCCAGAGTTGTGACTTGGTCTTTTTCTGTACCATCGGGGTTTTTCACCGCTGGAGAAGCATAATCTGCGTAGATTGTGTCCCCAAATTCGACGAAGAATTTTAGGTTACGTTCATCAGCATTACTAATAGCTGGATAGGGTGCCAATTCTCCCCGCCAATCACCAGAAACACCGAACGTTAAACCCGCTTGAGTTCCAGGTGCAGCGGCTGTACTAAATCTACCAATTGATGTAGCACCTGCTGCATCGGTGACGCGGTAGTAGTAGTCAGTTCCTGCTTGCAATCCCTCAACTGCAACTTTGACGGGGGCGTTGATGTTGGTAACAATGGCGTTCTTTGTACCAGCAATTACACTGAAGTTAGCATCAGTCGAGTACTCAAACTTAACTGCTCCAGGGAAAATACTCCGTGCCCAGAGGACGGTAGAATCTTGGGTAGTGTCACCACTAGCGATCGCATTTACGGGAATAGCACCAGCTTGATTAGCAACTTGTTGACGACTAGCTGCGATCGCACTCCAATCACCATCAATTGGGGTAATGGTGATATTCCGGGCGACAAATTGACCACCTTCAGATTCTGTATCGCCTGTAATTACAGGTGTACCAGATATCGTCAAACCAGGAACCCCAGGTTTAATCTCAGCCACCTTAATATCCAGGCTATTTCCCTGATCAAACTTGGTAATGGCTACACCGCCAAGAGTGCTGAGTTTGGGGTTAGCTGGGTTGTAGGCGGGAATGTTGATATTTAACCCTACGCCTTGGGGTAACAAAGCTGCATTGTTACCTTGGGTTGCTAATAATTGGTTGATGGCATCCACAACCAACCTAGCACCGATTTCGTAAGCTTTCTCCGTGCTGGATTTGTCGCCTTTTTGCAACTCAGCCAAATCAATACCAGCGCTGACAGCAATTGACGGAATCCCACTCTGCAATGCAGCTACAGCCGCACTCAGTGTACCCGAAGAAATACCATCTAAACCGATATTTTCGCCTTCGTTTATACCAGAAATTACCAAATCCGGCTTAGAAATATTTTCCTTATTTGGCAAGATGTAATCCAGTCCCGCCCAAGTAGTGACAACGGGTGTCCCATCCACATACCACTTGTTCTTACCAGGATCAAATTCTGAAACTTCGATATTCTGGAAGATTTTATCAGTGTTGATGGCTGTACCTTTACCACTTTGCTGATTTTTGGGTGCGACTAAGATCACGTTGTGACCTGCAGCCGTTAGTGCATTATAGATAACGTCAATTCCCTTCGCCTGATAACCATCGTCATTCACCAACAAAATAGTTAACGATTTGGTTGCAGACTTAATCGGGTCAGTTAAACCAGGAGTTTTCAGGGTGTTGAGACGAGAATTGATTGCTTGACGTTGATCCTGGGGTGTGCCCCAATCACCATCAAATGGTGTCACAGTTATGTGACCTGTTAAAAACTGTTCCCCTTCCGATACTGGATTCGGCGTTGTCCCTGCAGGTAGAGTTTTCTGAGTAAATAATAAACCTTGACCAGTCCCAAAGTTTGGCGGTAACTGACCGAACTGGAGGTCAAAACTAGTCGCAGCGTCAAACTGTGTGAAGGATACGCCTGTAATTTCTTGACCGACTGGGATATTGACATTTAAACCAATTCCCTTGGGTAACAGACTAGAATTACTACCCTGTTTTGCTTTTAGTTGGGAAATCAAATCAACGATATAATTAGCACCAACATCGTAGGCTTTATCAGTACTGGGGTATTTGCTGCTGCTTTCTGCTAAATTAATCCCGGCGCTGACGGCGATGGAGGGGATACCTTGATTTAAAGCGGAAACGGCGGCGCTGAGAGTTCCAGAAATGATACCTTCTAAACCGAGATTTTCTCCTTCATTAATCCCAGAGATGACTAAATCTGGTTGATTATTTTTCAGGATGTAATCAAGTGCGGCTGTAGCTACGACAACAGGAGTGCCATCAACATACCATTTGTTTGGTTGATAGTTGACAATTTCCAGGGGTTGGGAAATTTTATCGGCGTTGATGGATGTACCTTGACCACTTTGTTGTGTTTTCGGTGCAATCAGCGTGACGTTATAACCAGCAGCGACTAATTTGTCGTAGAGAATATTGATTCCTTTCGCCTGATAACCATCATCATTCACCAGTAAGATGTTGAGAGATGTCTTAGGCTTGGGTTCATCTGTGAGGTTATAGGGTAGTTCCAGAAGACCAAGTTTTTCTGTCGGTGTATTTCCTGTAACGTTGAAATCGTTATCATTCAACAACGCCAGAGTATTGGGTGCTACTAATGCTAGACCTTCTAATTTCTCTACCCCGGTGTAACCAAACTGGGCTGCATTCGCAATCAAACTCTTAGTGACAGGAGTAATGTTGGCTGCAGTTAACTCTGCGGGAGAAAGTTGTTCAATAGTCTTACCCGCTGGCAAGGTAAAGTTAGCCGGGTTGTTAATGTTAGTCGCCTGGGCTAAATCAATCTGGTAAATCAGTTTGTTGGAAGCGGTAGTGCCAAGGTCATCGCGTTCCACAACAGCAAATTTACCATTCCCCAGAGAAACTGCATCTCCTAACTTGTCTGTTTTGGCGTTACCAGCGGCTGTGATATCGTCAAGCAGATATAAATACTCGCCTGTCACCTGTTTGGTGATGATGTCAAATTCCAGAATTCTCAGGTTACGGGAAGCTCTGGATGTGGTATCACCAGTATTATCTGGATTATCAATCGGACTTTGAATAAAGGCGTAGAGTTTGTTACCTTCTAAAGCTACGGCTTCAAATCCCCGGTTATTGCGGCGGGAAGCATAAACCTCTGGTAATACCTCAGTCCCAAATGTACCTGCGGGTTGGTCTGGGTTGGGTGCAGTGGCCGTGCCTTTGGGGATGAAACGGTCAAGCAGTTTACCGTTAACATCAAAGTGGTAAATTGCGGGACGGTATTCATCCACTAACCAGTAGTCACCGTTTTCTGCAACCACAATCCCCTCTAAATCAGCACCTAAAGGGTCGTTAGGTAAGGGTTTATTATCTAAATCAACAGCAACTTCATCAGTGTAAGCCAGACCACCAGCCCCAGCTTGTAAATTGGGTAGTCCAGTTAAGGGAGTTTTACCATCTTGGCGATATAGTCCCGTTCTCTTGGTGATGGTAATCTCACCTGTAGACTTGTTGAGTTCAAAACTGACGATTTCTGGTTGGAAGTTGGGTAGGTAGAATGGTCGGTTGACACCAGTGGGTTCGCCGTTAGGGCCGCGGTCTGTGTTGGTGACAAACTTTAAGTTACCGTTGGGTGCAATTCCTTGGAAGTACAACCCAGAAAATCCACCCAATAAGATATCTTGACCTTTGGAGGTTGTGCCTAATTTGGGCAGGTTTTGAAATTCGTAGGTAGTTAGATTAGTGCGGTTAACAGGATTGCGGGGGTCGTAACTGGTGGTGTCAATATTTAACGCTGTGGGGAAGGTGTTGGCGATGTTTTCCCAAGGGACAAACTTGAAGTTGGAGTTGATATTTGCACCATCAACTAGTTTAGCTGGGTCATTATTACCATCTTGGGTGACAAATAAACCAAATGGGAAATTAGGACCGAGTGGGACGTTAATTACATCCGCACCATCTGACTCTTGTACACTGTCAATTGACCCACTATTCCCAACACCAAAGTTACCCAAATATTGGTTAGTACCTTCGCGGGTGTAGGCGACAAAGGTGTTATCGCCTTGACTGGATGCGAGTAGGTAGCCAGTGCCATCTTTACCGTAGTAAATGGTCAAACCTTCTACGTCATCGGTGAGGTGTTCTCCTCCCAAAGCTTTAACTTTATCAATCAGTTTCCCTGTTTGACCGCCGTTCGGTTCGGCTTGAAACTTCCAAATCCCGACGTTTTCTTGACCGATGTAGAGGTAGCCTGTTTCTTGGTCTACAACCATCCCCTCTGTTTGGGGGTCACGTCCTTCAATTGTGGGGATGGTAAATTCTCTGACTCGTTCCGCCCCAATTTTGCCATTACCTGTGTCAATCAGTTTGAACTGGGCGACATCTCCGGTTTGACGGCGACTAGTAAAGACGTAGTAATCATTGGTTTTGGGGCTACGGTATAAGGTTAGTCCGTAAGAACTGCGCGCTGATGAGGAATAGGGGGAGGTGAAGGGTAGGTTTTGGAAGAGGGTACCAATGCTGCTATCGGTGATGTCTTCGAGGTATTTACCGTTAGCGTTGCCATTGGGGTTAATCTTGAAGATTGCTAGTTTATCATTACCGCGATCGCTCGCCACGGCAATATCAATAGCCTCACCACCCAATTGAAACCCATATTGCAGGTCTATATTGTTGTAGCGAATCCCACCCGGATTCACTTCTTGTAACAAGTTACCCGCCAAATCATATACCCGCAGTCCGGCATTTTTGACTGAGGTGAAAACTAAGCTATCAGCTGAGTTGTCAGCATTGACATAGATAGCTGGGTCATCAGCATCAGCGCGCTGGCTGGTGGGTAAGGTTGGATCGTCGAATAAATCCGGACGGGTTTCGACTGTGGGTGTAGCTGTTGGTATGACATCTGCACTCAATGTCAAGATTTGAGTAAACTGAGTTGCACCAAAGTTGTTGTCACTCACCAACACAATTGACTGACGACCATCTGCCAGTTTGGGGCCGAAGGTGATACCTTCGATGTTGTCTAAACCAGT
Organism: Calothrix sp. PCC 7507; assembly: GCF_000316575.1. Classification (GTDB taxonomy): domain Bacteria; phylum Cyanobacteriota; class Cyanobacteriia; order Cyanobacteriales; family Nostocaceae; genus Fortiea. The sequence goes on from NC_019682.1 coordinate 2,842,265, forward strand.
AATCGGATGATTGGTGTCTGTGGGGAGTTTTAGGTCATTAAGATTCAACAATAGCCGCTTTTGTGCTGGAGCGATCGCTGCTAATTGAGTTGCACTCAAACTACTCAGAGAATCATAGACGCTGATATCCGTTGCACCTTGCAGAGTCACTTCATAGATTTTGATGGTGTTACCTACACCCGCGCTGAAAGAACGTTCCAAGGCGAGTAAGGTGCCACGATTATCAATGGCTAACAAATCCACCAAACCATGATCACTAGCCCCTGTAACTGGGTTTGGCGGTACTGTGGTATCTGTAATATATAGATATTCTTTCTCTGGCTGCCCACTCAGCAAGTTGTATTGCAGAATGCGAGAACGGCTACCAGTTGTGGCGGTGGCGATGGGCCCATCTTGGAATAGGGCGTTTTCGGTGGCGGTGAATAAGGTTTTTTGGTCTGGTGAGATGGTGAGGCTTTCAAAGGCTAGGTTATTGCGAACCCCTGATGTCTGGGTGTCCCCTGCATCCACAATCCCGTTACCATTGGTGTCTACTACCACTGGGAGGAATTTTTTGGGTACAGATAGAGACCTCACTTCTTGTCCCGTAGTGAGGGAAAATTCTTTAATGAAGGGATTCGTCACCCTACCTACACCAGGGTTAGCTTCACCCTCTGAGGAGATAAATACTGTACTCTTGTTAGTTAAAGCGATACCTTCTGGGTCAAGGCTATTGATTGCAAAGAAGTTGCCGTTAGCGTCTTTTATGGGGGTGACACTAGTAAAAGTTACTCCAGCAGCATCGGTAATGAACGTATAGAAACGCGCCGGAGCATTTTGTGAGCGATCGTCTGAGATGGCGTAGAATTGCTTTTTAGCAGCATCGTAGGTGACACCAGACAACCCACCTAATGCTGTCGCTGTCCCATTCACTGTCCCCGCTGCACCAGTAGGAATAAAGCCTGTGGGTAAGATTGTTTGCCCTTGGAGTCGGATATTAGGAGTGGTAGGAAAGTCATTAGGATTAGGCACAGGAATGGTTTTCCCGGCTTCCGTTGCACCTACCTGCACATCTGCATAGACCAAGCGATGGTCAGAACTGGGGAAACTACCAGGAAGACTGGCGTTAAAAGTACCGACTGCAGCAAAGTTGGGGTCAGTATTTACAGGCCAATAGACTGCTGATTGACTAATTTGCAAGTCAACCGAAGGTAACACATAGTCAGTCCGCAAGTTACCTGGTGCTGTATCAGCAAAGTCTGCGGTGTCAAAAGCTGAGTTACCCTTTTGGTTGACGTTAGCACCACCTTGTAAAACTGCTTGTTGAGAACCACCCAAACTGGTGGGGATGACATTAGTATTGATGCCAGGATTTTGTACCAGTTGGCGAATTGCATTGTCAAAACTGTCACCATCTAAGGGGTCAGCATTTTGATCACCCATAATCACAAAGCTAGAACCAGCAGTAATTCCGCCAGTTTTACCCTGGTCATCATAAATGTAGCTACCTTTACCAGGGGTAATATAGTCTGACCAAAAGCGAATCTCGTCGTGGTTGCGCTTACCGTTACGGTCTTCGGTGCCGTCAAAGGTGGGTGGTGTGGGATGGCTAACTAAAACATGTATTGTCTCCCCATTCACTTTGATGGGTACATCCCAGTGACTCTTGGAAGAAAGACGGAGAACGGCTTGTTCTTCTGGCGAGTACCAAGGAGTCGTGGAACCAGGTGTAGCGATGGTAGATAATAGAGAATCTGGCATATCCTTCCACAAGAAGTTCTGGAAGGTGCGGACATTATCGGTGTCGATGGGATATTTGGAAAGTAACAACAACCCATATTGACCAGAAAAGTTCCCGAATCCAAAAGCATCATCACCGTATCCTGCAGCACCTGGGGTTGTGACTGTCGTACCGTCATTGTTCAAGTCAAACCCAGAAGCAATTCCTGTATTACTGGGAGCAATATAAACGTAGGCATAATTAACGGGAGTAGCACCATTTTGACTAACTCCCAGGTAATTTTGCTGTAATAGTTGGACTGCTTCAAGGGGATTACCCGCAACATAATCGAATTCGTTAATCAGCAGAACATCGGGATTGTTACGCTGGATAATTTCTGCTACAGCTTTCGCTTGAGCATTATTAGGAGTAGATAAATCAGTTACTAATTGACCTTCATTATTACGGTTCAAAGAAGCATTGAACTGGGAAAAGCGAATTGTATTGGTAGTTACCATAGGTTAGCCCTGGAGTAGATTCAGAGTTATCAAAGAACAGCGGTCATTCGAGGCTATAATTTGTCACCACGTACATATGCGATTTCAGTAGCTATCACATTTTGACGTTACTGAATCAGAAAATAAAATGCCAAAAATACCTTTTCTTTGTACTTTTGCGACTTTGGGTGTTAGCGAAGCGGGGCGTAGCCCGATAAATTCATATTTTCAATCAGCAACGCCACATTATAGAAAAACATTGTCATAATTACCGAAAAATCTGTTATTGACAATGTCACGGAAACCTTCTAAATCTACAGACCAATTTTGCAATCGTTTGACTATTTCTTGGAAGCGATCGCCTTCACTATAGCTAGTGACTTCATAATTAAAACTACCAGAAAACAACACAGCCGGCAGAGGTGGTTTTTCAGCTTGTTGAATTTGAGCTTCAGTCAAATTTAATAGTAGTTGACAATTCTCTAATTGATATGAAAAATTAATTGCTGCTTGCACTGGTCTGATGCCAATATCACACCAAGGGCCTGGTGAAAGTAGTTTCTCCACAATATACTTCCTCGTCAAACCTTGATTAGCAGGTAAGCCAACCAAAATTTTTGGTTTGATACTAATACCTTGGTAGTCACTGTATGGTAGTCTTTCAACAAAAATTCGCGCCAATTCGGGAATTTTCAGGGGATTTGTATTCGTCGGATCGATAATTTGTAGAAAAGAAACTGTCCGATTTTGAAAAACTAGATTCACACCATTCTGAAAGACAGCTTGAGCAGCGTTAGGTGTAATTGTTGGTTGACCTTGCAGTTGCCAATCCCCGGGAATAATACCACTGATTTTGAGAAAATCTAAATTGAGGATTGATGGATTAAATTGATTGGCAAATAGTGCGATCGCCAATTCTTCAAATCCCACATTTCCCGTCGTTGATTCTGAACTTAGGTTATCTAGAACAGGCTGCATATTTATTTAATTCGGTAGATAAACACAACTGCTAATTGCATCTTTGTAGGCAAATTAATAGCTATATAACTAGAGAGTCTTAGAAAAGCTTTTATCAGTAAAGCAAGTGTAATAAAAAAAATTAATTCTGGGAAATTTTTAACTAAATGGCTGTTTAATTGCTAGTTACTCCCTAGTAAATCTTCAGGCCTCTTAAGTTATCCTAGTAACATTAAGAAATAGCTAGCAAACGGTTAAAAAATAGAAATCATCTCCGGTTTTACCTTTTCTTCATGAAGATTACACAAAGTCTTCACAATGCAATTTTAAATTCTGATCTGTTTGAGAGCGGGGACAGGGAAACCCGCCCCCACACTTTCATAGGGATGAAAAAGAGCAAAGCGCGGGAACCGCGGCGCTACTTTTTATACTTGTTCTTTTTTCCGGAACCGCTTTAACATCCCAGCACCAAACCCTAATGCTGTCAATGAACCCAACATCGTTGCTGGTTCTGGTACTGGTTGTACTTGAGCGCTATTATTAAATTGAGCATTGCTCACCAGCAATTGCGATACACCAACAGCGTCGTCTACATCGACCAGTCCGATACCAAAGAGGTAGCTACCCGCCGTGTTGAAGGTATAGCTAAAAGGAGAACTGCCTGTCAAAGCAGTGACAGCACCGTTAATTGTGACAAAGGCACTGTCTGTGTCGGTGGTCGAGAAGTTCCAGTTGAAGCTCAAAATATCGCCAACATTAGCGTTAAAAGTGTTCTTAATCGCAGAACCTTGTGTAGCACCAAAAATTGAACTAGGAGCAAGATTATCGAGTTGAGCAGGAGATACACCAAGAAAAGTCGAGATACTACCAGCACCACCGTCATTAACGACTGTATTACCAGTACCTGACTTTAGTATTGCTTGACTTGGTGTTGTCGTGACATCACCAATTTTCTGCCAAGTAGTCAGGTCAAGACTAGCAGCATTAGCTGGGTTAGCAACTGCAAAAGTACCAAAACTCAATAAGCTGAAAGTACCTGCGGTGAGAAGTGAATGTTTGAAATTGGTAAACATGGGATTCTGTTTGTTTGCGAAATATTTTGTGTACATGAAAAAACAAGTTGAACTTTTCCAGTTTAGTGGTGAGTGCTACAGCGCCCACCACTAACTGCTAGTAGTCTGAGTAAGCAACTGTGAGACTACTACTAGAAAACGAAGTTTTGGGTGTTGTTTGCTAACTGTTGGCTAACGTTGTCTAACACCAGGAAATTTCTGAAGATGGCGGAGCCAACTAATCCATCATTGTCAATCTGGAGAATAGAAGCGCTAGCGGTAGATCCTTGCACCAATTTCACGTAGCCATCGGTGATGGCATTTGTGCCGTTATAGCCACCAGAAACCAGACTATCTAGCAACTGAGTCAGGACAATTTTGTCTTTACCGACTTCAAAATCAGTGATGCGATGACCCACTTCATTAATGTTGGTATAAACAATTTCATCTCTACCAGCGCCAGTGGTGATAGTTTTTGCCCCAGCACCACCGAAAATCCGGTCATTTCCTGCTGTCCCTGTGATTGGATTTCGACTACCTGCGGGAGGAGCAATGACGTTAATGCTGTATAAATCCAATCCCACAACTACTGGATCGTGGTCAGAAGAACGGAAAGCATCAGCATTATATAAGCTGGTTTGTTGCCCTGCTGACTTAAAGTTGGTGTTGTAGTCGAGAACAGTAGGCTCATCGGCGTTGATGTGCCATTTTTCTGCACCTGTAACTTGTGACGCCAGACTGCTAGTGCCTAAAGCATGGTCAAGGGAACCCACCTGTCCATCGAAGACATATGAATAGGAGGTATTTGGCAGCAGGTTGTTATATCCGGCATTTTGCAAAGTTGTTAGCGGATCTTCCTTGGCATAGGCGTTGAGGTCACCCAAAATCAGGTAATCTGGATCAGTGGTATTTGTGGGATTTGTGGCTAACCATTGTGCTAAATCTTGAGCTTGGCGAGTCCGTGTCCCATTGGATAGACCTTGACCATCTCCTGCATCAGCATCACCAACACCACCGGAACTTGAACCCTTGGATTTAAAGTGGTTAACAACTGCGGTGAAACTCTCACCCGTTGAGATTTGTTGGAAGGTTTGCGCTAGGGGTTTACGTCCCACCAAGTCAAACGAACCTGAACCATATCCATTAGGTATTGCTGCTGCTGCACCAACGGGGGTAACTTTGCCGGGTTTGTAAATTAATCCGACGGTAATTTCGTCAGTTGCTAAACTGGTTCCGGGATTGATAAAGGCATAAGTGCCAGCACCCGCAACGGCATTCAATCCATTGACTAAATCTTGAATAGCGCTGGTAGCACCGTAACCATCGTTCTCCAGTTCAATTAGACCGACAACATCGGCATTTAAGCCAATGATTGCAGCGATCGTTTTGTCGCGCTGACGGTTGAATTCGTTGAGATTCTCGGCTCCACGGGAAGTAGGAAAGCCACCACCAGTACCATTACCGTTAAAGTAGTTGAGAACGTTAAAGCTGGCAACTTTCAGCGTTCCACCCACATCTGGTACTGTGGTAGGGCGGGGATTAGCTGGAGTAAAGTTGACGCCAGTGGAAGTTTGAATGCGATACCCTTCAAAGCGTTCGTCTAAAACACCAGTAATGCTGGCAACGGTATCACCACCGCGTAGGGTGTTAGATGCACTGAGAGGATTACCGCCACGAGCAAAGATAATCGGGTCAGGATTTTGAGTATTCCTACCGTCATCCAGAATAATCTGGCGCTTGGCAATCTCAGCTAAATAGGCAGAGTTGCCGCTAACACTTGGGGCGTTGAATTGGGTATATTGGTCAAGTCTGCCGTCGGTTCCTGGTTGGTTGCTAGCACCATTTGCCGCGAGGACAACTTGTCCAAAACGACCTAGTTCAAAATATTCGGTAACAGTGAGGTTACCAGTGCCGCCGCTAACATTTACTAACATTCCTTCGTAGCGTTCCAAGTCTGCCACGCTGGTAACTGGTAGCTGGATGTTAGTGATTGTAGGTAGTGTACTAGCGCCCAGGTTGACGACACTTGTCACACTAGAAAGTTGAGTCAAGCTGCTGGTAACGCCACTACTAGTGCTGGTAAATTCGGCAACGGTTCCAGTTACCCGGACTTTATCGCCAGCGACACCGGTGAATTGTCCTGAGGAGTCAAAAACAAAGATGGCTTCTGAAGTTGAGAAGTTGGTGTCGGCGTCAGCATCTTCTTCTTGGACGTAGAAGCCATTTAATTTTGTCGAGCCGAGGAAGGCACTAACAACAATACCTTCAATGGTGCGTGTACCACCAAAGCCAGTGTTAAAGGTGGAACCACTGCCTTGAATGTCGTGGATTTTGGTAATGGTGGGGGCGGTAACCTCATTACCAAGGGTGATGGTTTCACTACGGAATTTTTGGAAGTTATTCTGGGCGAGGTCTTTGGAAATTGTGCTGTCGTTGTACCAAACTGTATCGCCGTTATCTACGAGTACTTGGATTTGGGTACCGCTAGTTAGGGAATTTGGCACTTCGACAATCGACTCGAAGCTACCCCCAGCATTCAGGGCGGTCAAATCGGCTGCTCGCAATACTGGTGCATCTGCTGAGTTACCAGTCCAAGTGTAAAGCCGGAAGTCGTTGGGAGCGGTTCCTGTAGCTGCACCTGCTGGGCCAGCAATAATAATGTACTGATTACTAGCATTACGCTCAATACTGCGGATACCACGCCCACCCAAGTCTAGTTGAATGGGCGAGCCAAAGGTTGCAGAACCAGTTGTACCACCTGAGTTATTCAGGATGCTGGTAAAATTAGTGACTGGAACAATCAGCGCTTTGGTGCGGTTAGTGGTTGGTTCGTTGGGCGCACGGAAAGCAACGTAGGCGGTAGTACCATCGGGGGCAATTGTCAAGCCTTCAATGTTAAAGCCGTTTGCCACTTCCGGAGATACACCATTAGCCGCACTCGCAGCCAATCCCAAAACCTGACCGTTGGCGTTATCCCAAGCAATGAGGTCATCTTCTAAAAACTTGTAGTATCCCTGGAATGTGAGGGTTGTATTCGCCCCAGTACCAGAAATTTGGGTGGCAAAAATGCGCTCGCGGTTGGGTCTGTCTTCATTACTGCTGTTGTTGCTGTGGGAACCTAGCCAGTAAATTGTGTTCCCAATCCGGGTTGAGGCTTCGATATCGACTTCACTAGAACCAGATAATCCCAGAGAAGCGGTGAAGTCAAAGCTGTTGATTGGTAAACCGGAATTATTGCGATCGTATAACCGAATGGTTTGGTCTTCGTCATCGGCAACGAAGATATAGTTAGAGTCGATCGCTATTGCTGTCGAAGCGTCACTCGTCCCCGTCAAGAAACGGCTGTTAGTATTACCAGCGGCTGAAGCAGCATATTTAATAACGTAGGAATTACTCAGTGTGCCGTCACTCACAGTAACTGTGATATCTGCAAAGCCTACACCAGTTGGGGTAATTTTCAGGTTGCGGCTATTCCCGGTTCCTGTAATTCCCAGGTTACCGTTAGCCACAACTGCGGTGTTGCTGCTGGTGGCTGTAACGGTTAAGGAACCTGCGGCTGTCTCTGCATCAGCAACGTTAAACTCAATCCCAATCGTGCGGGCGGGGTCGGTGGGGTCATTAATTACACCACTGACAAAGGCTGCAGGGCTACCAGTGGGGCTATTGTTGGGAATGCTGAGGAAAGCGGTGACTTTCTCTGGATCAATTACTGTTTCGTTATCTGCCTGGATTGTGGGAGCAGTGTTACCACCATCGTTATCAGTAATGTTAGCAATAACGTTGGCAATAGTAATACCGTTGTAGTTGCTATCGCTACTGGTTGCTAAGTAGCTGATATTACCAGTATGATTGCCTTCTCCTACTGCATCATCAACGGCAGTGACAGTCACCGTCTGTGGTACGTTCCAGTTAGCTGTGGTGAAACTCAGAGTTGCTGGGTTGGTTGTGGTTTGGCTACCAGGATTGATGCTGATGGTGACATTTGCTGTCGGCTGGGTTTTCAGCACTACTTTGTAGCTATCAGTAGCACCACCTTCGGCAATGTTGGTGCTACCGCCAGATTGAAAGATGTTGACACCAGGACTAAAGTTGTAAATACCGGGGTTGCCAATATCTCCACCTGTAGAAGTTTGAGAATTCTGGGCATCATTTACAACAGAGAGCTTCCAATCAGCATCAATGGTAGTATCGTTGAGATTCGCTATTTCAGTCCAGCCACTCGCCCCTTGAGTGCGGATCGTACCGGCAAATGTTTGATCGTCATAGGTGAGGCGATCGACAAGGTTGTTAGAAGCATCGTATAGGTTGATTTCATCCGCACGTCCTAAGTTCTGATTCAACCCACCAATAACCTTAACTGTGCTAGGTAGATTCCAAGCTGTACGGAAAGCAGTTGCATCACTTTCTGTCAGGATCACCGACTCTCCTGGCTGTACGATACCGAAAGCACTCAGAGAAAATGAACCAGGTGTGCGGGAGTTATCATCAAAGCTCCAGCCAGTAAAATCTACCGCACTCGTGCCAAGGTTAGTAAATTCGACAAATTCACCGCTGACAGCAGCAGTTGTCGGATTGTACATATACTCGGTGATTTGGATGTTGGGAGTACCAGCTGTAACGGTGAATCCAGTTGCGCTGAAGGGTACATCTGGTGGTGTCCCATCAGCACTTTGATCGCCAGTACCATCTTGTGTCACCCAATTATTGGGATTATTAATTAGTGAAAGATAAGATGCGAAACTCGTCTGTCCACTACGCGAAGCATTATAAGCACCAATATCCGCATCATCATCAACACTGCTTAAGTCGATAGCATTAGTACCAGCTGTTAGCCCTGTTCCAGTCAACACCCCGTTAGCAGCACTAAACCCGCCATTAGCGATCGCTGTTAAAAAGACAGTTGGTGTGCCTGGTGTTCCCTGATAAGCATAAATCACCTCATCACCAGCAGCAATACCTCGGTTTCCACCTCTGCCAGTGACTGATGCCACAACTGTTCCTGTACTGGCTGAGATAGTACCAGTACCTATGTTGTCGATTCTAACGATGGTTCCTGCAGCAACAGCAGCAGTTGAAGTCCAACTAAAAGCACCTTCGTTAGTATCAGCGAAGCTAGAGCCATTCCACTCGTTATCCTCGAAGTAAATCGTTTCACCTGCAGGAATATTTACCAGCGCCACAAAGGCTAAATTGTCGTTGCCATCAGCGTTGAAACCTACGAATGCGATATTGCCAGCATTCAAAGCCATAAATAGTGTCCCCTCTAAGTTGTTGTCAGATCTACATGAGAAATTCCCAATGGTGGCGACACCAGTAGAAGAGTTTGAGGATGCGATCGCAGAGCGTCTTGTAGAGAAGCTATCCGCAGGAATCGCAATTTCCTAATTAGTAAGTACAAAACGTATAGTTCATGTTCTTTTAATTACATATGTATATCTGCTAGCGACAAGATTTTCGTGAATCTGATCTTGAAGCTCTGTAAAATTATTTAATAGACCTTCAATTCAGATGGTAGTTGCAACTTGATATTTGGAATACTATCAGCATAGCATCAGTAAAATCACAGAAGGTTAAGGTTAAATTAATACATTGATTTTTCATAGAAGATTTACAAGAAGTCTATTTTCTAGGATCATTCACGAAATATCGGGCTACGCCTAGTAGTCTGTCAGGGTTGAAATGAGGGACTGTAGTGTGAGCGTCTCGCTCACGCGGGCTTTTCGGCCCGCACTACCAAAAACCCCTCAAAACAAAATTGACAAACCACTAGGCACTACCAATGACCAAACTATGAGCGATCGCTTCCCTTCCATAAAAATAGCGGGCATTTTGCCCGCTTTATAAGAGATTCATGAATTTTTTTGAGTTAACGGACTTCCAGAAAATAAATTATCCAATTTACTTAGATAATATTTTTCTTTCTCCCCCTACCCCCTGCCCTCTGCCCCCCTGCCTACACAGTGATAGGATATTTTTTTAGTTGGAAGTCCCTAACGTTGAGAGTGAGGCTCGTTGAAGGCTTCCCAACCAGCCTTAACTGCTTTTTGCACACGTCCACTGAATTCTGTAACTTCTTTCATCAGTAGATACCAGTTTTTCTCAGCTTCATCTTGCACTACGGCCCAAGTGTATTCTAAGCGATCGCCTTGAAGAATTTTCTTCCCTTCAATCGTTTCCCGCGCTTGACGCACAATATTTAAATACGTTTCACGGCTAATAGTTCCTGCTGACTCAGCCTCAGATTGAGCGCGTTTTTTGAGTGCTGCAATCAACGCTTTAGTTTCACGCTTGACTTCATCGGTTTCATCAGCCATTTCGGTTTCTACTATGGCGTCAGTTTGAGAACTAATTTCCACAACTACAATTGATTCAAAAGATTCGGCAGATTGAATGTTGTCAGCAGTCATAGTTTAAACATCCTCATTGCAAAACTTACATGAGTTATCAGCGAACAGTTAATTTATCAAGCTGTTGTCGGGAGTTGTTGTTCTAGTTTCAGCAATTCTTTCACTCGAATCTCGGTAGCGGGGTGGCTGGAAAACAAATTACCTAAAAACTTCCCAGATATCGGATTGATAATCAATAACGGCTCAAAGGCAGGATTACCATCTAAAGGTAATTGTCTGGCTGTGGATTCTAACCTCTGCAACGCACGGGCTAAAGCACGGGGATTGTTAGTCAATCTAGCAGCACCAGCATCAGCTGAAAACTCTCGTGTGCGGGAGATTGCTAACTGAATGATTGTGGCAGCCACAGGGGCAAGTATCACTGTTAATAGCACTCCTAAAGGATTGCCACCTCTATCATTATCTCGTGAACCACCGCCAAACCATAGGCTGTAACTCACCATTTGCGCTAAAAACGAAACGGCACCAGCAATGGTAGCAGCAACAGCTTGTGTCAAGGTGTCACGATTAATAATATGTGTGAGTTCGTGGGCAATCACACCTTCCAGTTCATCCTCTGGTAAGATATTCAAAATACCTTCAGTCACAGCAACCGCAGCATGTTCTGGGTCACGCCCCGTGGCAAAAGCATTAGCAGTTTGACTGGGAACAATGTAAACTCGAGGCATAGGAATATTGGCACGAGCAGACAATCTCTGCACTATGCGGTACAGTCCTGGTGCTTCTCTTTCGCTGACTGGCTGGGCACGGTAGACAGCTAAGGCAATTTTATCTGATTGATACCAAGAAAACAGGTTAGTTACTGCTGCTAAACCAATTCCTATAATTACACCTGTAGTACCACCAATTACCCAGTAACTAATTGCAATTAATAAGCCACTCAGGGCAGCTAATAAAATAGCCGTTTTCAGTTGATTTCTCATATTTTTTGCTCTCCAGGTAATGCTGTATGAATTTTGTTAGCCCTTTTGGACAACAGCATTATTTAAGCCGCTCTTTGATTTTATCTAGCTGGACTTAGATTTATAGTACAGAAAACCTCTCTGATTAGTACGGTTTTCCCGCTGAATTTTTGGGAATACATCTAGACTTGTAGGAGTTAATTTAGTTGTTTTGAAATTTTATTGACAGAATATATTGATTTATGGGCAACACCCTCGCCATTTGTTGGTAGCGACAATTATTTACGCTGAGTTACTTACTATACTAAATGCAAGTTGATTGACTTGAATTAAACGACCTGAGGATTTTGTCAAAAACTGAGAAATGCCATAACAGGTAAAACACTAATAGTTTGAGTATACATAAAATTTGATTTTTTGACCCTTACACAGGTTCTGAGTTTATCTCTTGTGCTTGATATACCTGTTCACTGAATTGCTGAAAATCTAACTCACATGCTTTAAATGCTTCAGTAGCTTGTGCATATCCTGGTGCGTTGAAAAGATCGCGATCGCGGATTTTAGGTAACCAAGAACGTAGTTTAGTCAGTTCCGCTTCGTTTTCTTCTAACTCAGCAAAAGTGAGGTTGTCTATTTCCCGTTCGTGACTAAGTTCCGTATGAAAATCTCGACACTGCCCTAAAAACTCTTGATATTCTTGATCAGCCTGCTGTTGGAAGCGATCGACAAACATCGCATTTTGCTCCGGTTCATCAATCCAAATGGTTAATAAATCTGCCTCGCCACCACCTGCTGTAATATCTGCTTTCAATTCTACCAAGCTTTGTTGCAAGTCTTCTCGCTGAGGCAACACACACACCGACTGTTGTAAATAGAGTGCGCCTAATCCCTTGAGTTTACGCCAAACATAAACCCTCTGTGTTGAAGGCTGTGCAGGTACTTTGTACACCAATAAGTTCCAACATTTTCTATCCATAGGTAGATTGTAACAGATGTTGCATTTAGTCTAATTTGTTGTTAATCTGTTAATGAAACATGTGTTGCATTTTAAAAAAATATGAATCTAAACTATCAATCTGACGGCATTGACTGGAGTCCGATTATTCGTAGTATGGAGCCTCAAGGTATCTCTCAAACACCCAGATATCCGGGGAATTTGAAAGCTGTTCTGCTGAATCATGCTGGTTTAGCTGAACATCCCCAAGGTGACAAAGCTTACCAGCTTGCTAGAGAAATTGCCCGGTTAACAACCTTTAGTGATGCAGAAATCACTTATTGGTTTTCCAGAATTACAGAACTGATCTAATGACTAAATCCCTGATTCTCTTAGCACTTTAGGGTTTACTACAAACCATCAAAACTAGGGAATATGCAGCTACAAAATAAATTTGCCCAGAAAATTCCCCGCACTGTTTGGGTGTTGGGATTTGTCAGCCTGCTGACAGATATTAGTTCCGAGATGATTCATTCTATCTTGCCTTTATTTCTCGTCTCAGTATTAGGGGCAAATGTATTAACTGTTGGCTTGATTGAAGGTGTCGCAGAAGCTACAGCTTCAGTTTTAAAAGTTTTTTCTGGAGTGTTGAGTGATTATCTGGGACATCGCAAAGGGTTAGCGATGCTTGGGTATGGGTTATCTACGTTTGTGAAACCACTCTTTGCTATAGCTACCAGTCCCACTGGGGTGTTGATAGCGAGGTTTGGCGATCGCCTCGGTAAGGGTATCCGCGTAGCCCCCCGTGATGCTTTAGTTGCGGATTTTACTAGCCCAGAAATACGCGGTGCAGCTTACGGATTACGTCAGTCGCTTGATACCATAGGTGCATTTTTGGGGCCTTTGGCAGCATTTACCCTCATGGCTGCTTCAGGAAATAACTTCCGCTTGGTGTTTTGGCTAGCACTAATTCCTGGGTTTTTAGCAGTAGCTTTATTAACAGTGGGGGTACGGGAAGCGAAGACGAGCAGGACTCAGGAAAGCCGCCGCAATCCTCTGCAATGGCAAGCTTTACACAGTTTGGGTCAACGATACTGGATACTCGTAGTAGTAGCGCTGTTATTCAATTTAGGTAACTCTAGTGATGCTTTTCTTTTACTGCGCGCAGAGCAAACAGGCATTTCTGCGCCACTTGTACCGTTGACCCTGGTGGTGATGAATATAGCCTACTCCCTAAGTGCTTACCCATTAGGAATACTTTCCGATCGCCTAGGTAAATTTGGGCTATTGCTGGGTGGATTGCTTTTATACGCTTTGGTGTATCTGGGCTTTGCATTCGTGCAAGCACCTTGGCAAGTCTGGGGATTATTTGCCCTCTATGGCCTGCATTTAGGTATGAGTCAAGGATTATTGTTGGCGCTAGTAGCAAATATTATCCCGGCAAATTTACGCGGTACGGCTTTTGGATTCCTCAACTTGGCAGTGGGATTAGCCCTGTTACCTGCCAGTTTGCTAGCAGGTGGGTTGTGGCAGACAATGGGAGCAACAGCAACATTTATCGCTGGGAGCCTGTTTGCATTAGCTGCTGTGTTGTTATTGCTGACTCAAAGACATAAATATCTCAAAGACATAAATATTAAATGAGTAAGTTGACCAAAAGCAAAAATGGTATCTTAAGTTAAAGTCAATTAACGACTATGGCGATGGAGCTCGCCAAAACCGCCTCTTCAGTAAAAGATTTATAACTGCAAGGCTGATGGCTCCTACTTTTCCCACTGACGGGGGGAGAGTAGGGCTTCGCTTAAATGCATCAACCTAACTCCCCTGTAGCCAGTATCTGTCTACAAAACGCACTTCAGGAGTTCTGGGATGTTAGCCAGTATATTGTGGATTTTAATCATGGGCTTTTTTGCGGGTCAACTTGCCCGTCGTTTAGGCGCTCCACCGTTAATTGGCATGATTTTGGTGGGGATTATCCTCGAACCACAAGTACGTAATCTCATTAGTGCAGATGTGTTGAATACTGCTGATGAGTTGAGAACTTTGGCAGTGATGATTATTTTGATGAAAGCTGGACTGGGGCTAGATAGAGAAAAGCTGGCTCAACAGGGGACAGTAGCGCTGCGCTTGGGATTTTTACCTGCAACAGTTGCTATCAGATATTAGACATGAATTTTTGACCACTACAGGTACTGTACCAGAAGAGATTATTGCCACTGCCGATAAGTATCATGTCACAGCGATCGTCATGGGAAAACGCGGACATCAACCTTGGGAGCAAGTATTAATTGGCTCAGTATCGCAAGCAGTCTTAGAAGCTAGCCCAATTCCTGTAATTTTGCTAGAAAATCGTGAGCCTAAATCAGTTTAAATCAATCTAAAAACTTGTTTGGTAGACAATATGAAATATTTACGTCAGTTTGAACCATTTATGGCATTACCTCACTTCATCAAATGGTTGCCAATCTCCTTTGTCGTTGGTATTCTGGCTGGCAGTGCTTCTGCTGCTCTTTTAGCATCACTCGAATGGGCAACTGATTGGCGGGAAGCCCATCTATGGATTATCGCTCTACTACCAATTGGTGGCTTTTTAAGTGGTTGGATTTATCATCGCTTTGGGCAGACTGTAGAAGCTGGAAATAATCTTTTACTCGAAGAAATCCATAATCCTAAAGATATTATTCCCTGCCGTATGGCACCTCTTGTACTGTTAGGAACAACTATCACCCATTTATTTGGTGGTTCAGCTGGTCGAGAAGGCACAGCATTGCAAATGGGTGCTTCTCTCGCCGATCAATTAACTAAAATATTGCACTTACAAGGAGCAAATCGGCGAATTCTGTTAACAGCAGGTATCAGTGGAGGATTTGCGTCGGTTTTCGGTACACCCTTAGCTGGAACATTCTTTGGTTTGGAAGTTTTAGCAATTGGAAAAATTCATTACGATGCCCTTTTTCCCTCTTTGGTAGCAGCGATTGTCGGCAATCAAGTAACTTTGTTATTGGGTTTACATCATACGGCATACCTACACGCGCCGTTGATACCAACAATCACAATTTGGGGACTAATTTCTGCCATTATTGCAGGCGCAATCTTTGGGATTGTAGCGAGGTTTTTTGCCCAAATAACTCACAAAATTAGTCATTTTTTTAAAGCCAAGATATCCTATCCTCCAATACGTTTATTGCTAGGGGGTGTGTTGATAGCAGTGATTGTTGGCTTAAGCGGCACGACCAAATATATTGGTCTTGGTATCCCGACTATTGTTAATTCTTTCAACACTCAACTACCTCCTTGGGATTTTGCTGCCAAATTGAGTCTTACAGCTTTAACTTTAGGAGCAGGTTTTAAAGGAGGGGAAGTGACTCCTCTATTTTTTATTGGTGCAACTTTAGGTAGTGCTTTGTCTTGGCTTTTGCCACTACCTACGCCACTATTAGCAGGAATGGGATTTGTAGGTGTGTTTGCAGGTGCTGCAAATACGCCTTTGGCTTCAATTTTAATGGGAATTGAACTATTTGGTCTAGAATCAGGGGTGTTTATTGCGATCGCTTGTGTAGCTAGCTATTTATTTTCAGGTCATTCAGGAATTTACAGCGCTCAACGTATTGGTTTGAGTAAGTACTCTTCTGTGTATGTGGAGGAAGGGCTGACTTTAAATACTTATAGACAAGTAAAAATAGATTTACCTGATGATATCCCAGAAAGAGAAAGCAATTTTTAAGAATGATTTTAAAACTTTTTACCGTATGCTGAACGGATAGTTGTCAATCTTACTTAATTTAACTATAAGATGATGTCAGCTTGAGAATCTGGTTAATCATAGCTTAAAGGGGGACGGAGTGACCGTCAAAATAGCAACTGAACACCTGATTACTTTACGAGGTGTCAGTAAATCTTATCGGCAACCCAACGGTCAGCAAATTGTCATCCTGGAAAATATCAATCTAGAATTGCGTCCGGGGGAAATAGTTGCTTTACTGGGTCCTTCAGGTTCAGGGAAATCTACCTTAATGCGGACGATCGCTGGGTTAATTGCTCCCAGTGAGGGTGAGGTACTATACCATGACACTCCCCTAGTTGGTTTAAATCCTGGAGTCGCGATCGTTTTTCAAAGTTTCGCTCTCTATCCTTGGTTAACGGTTCTGGAGAATGTGGAACTGGGTTTGAAGGCTAAAGGCGAACCCCCAGATCCTAGGCGACAAAAGGCGCTGAAGATGATTGATGTCATTGGTTTGGATGGGTTTGAAAATGCTTATCCTAAAGAACTTTCTGGGGGAATGCGTCAGCGAGTCGGATTTGCTAGAGCCTTAGCGGTGGAACCGGAACTGTTGTGTATGGATGAGCCATTCTCAGCTTTGGATGTGTTGACGGCGGAAAACTTGCGTTTTGAATTGTTGGATTTGTGGCTAGAGCGCCGCATCCCGACTAAGGCCATTCTCATTGTCACCCACGGTATTGAAGAGGCAGTGATTCTGGCAGATCGGATTATTGTTTTAGGGCGTAATCCGGGCAGAATCAGAGCCGACTTAGCTGTGACGTTACCTCATTATCGCGATCGCAAACATCCCAGTTTTCAAGCTCTGGTTGACCAAGTTTACACCATCATCACCAATCCAGAACTAGAAACATCTGAATCAACCGCCGCTGTACCTCAACAAGCGCCGCCAAAAGAGCCGAAATATCAGTCTTTACCAGCAGTGCGGATTGGCTCTATTGCTGGTCTTTTAGAGCTTTTAGAGGATCGTCAAGAAAAAGACCTCTACCGTGTAGCACAAGAACTGCAACTAGAAGTAGATGAAATTCTGCCGATTGTAGAAGCTGCAAACTTCATGGATTTTGTGGAACTGGCACAGGGGGATATTAGCTTGACCCCAATCGGGCAGCAATTTATCAACGGTAGCATTGATGAGCGTAAACAAATTGTGCGATCGCAGCTACTAAATCACATCCGCTTAGTACAGCAGATTTATCGTCTCCTAGAAGCAAAACGCAATCAACGCATACCCGAAGAACTAGTATTAGACATCCTTGAAAGTCACTTTAGTCCAGAAGAAGCCCAGCGCCAATTAAAAACTGCGATCGATTGGGGTCGTTATGCCGAGATTTATGGCTACGAAAAGCCATCAGGACAAATATTTTTAGAACAAGCTGTCAACGTTGAACCATTAGCAATTGGCTAGAAACATAGGGACTGGGGACTGGAGATTGGGAAATAGAAATTTTACTTCCTCCTGCCCCCTGCCCCCTGCCCCCTGCCCCCCTGCCCCCTGCCCCCACTCAATATGACCCGACCCCTGACTCCAGCTAACCAAATTCTGGGACGCTTAAACTGGACTTGGCAAGATGGCGCACTAATTTTGCTGATTCTGGCTTTTGCTGTGATCATTGTCAAAACTGCTTCCCAGTTCAGCGGTGCTTTTCACGGCAATCTGATCATTTCTACAGATATTAGTGCTTTACCAGGTTACACAGCCCAAACTCTATTACGCATGGGGATTGCTTACTTTTTATCCCTGGTGTTTACCCTAATTTATTCTTATACTGCCTACCGCTCTCGCATGGCAGCAGTGATTCTGATTCCGTTGCTGGATATTCTGCAATCGATACCAGTGTTATCTTTCTTACCAGGAGTTGTGCTGGCGCTGATTGCCTTGTTTCCAGGTCAGCGGATTGGTATAGAACTAGCCTCTATCCTCCTAATTTTCACTGGTATGACCTGGAATATGACTTTTAGTTTTTACCAGTCTCTACAAAGTATCCCACGAGAATTGCTAGAAGCCGCGCAGATTTATCGACTCAATCTTTGGCAACGTTTTTGGACGTTGGAGTTACCCGCTGGTGTGATTGGGTTGGTGTGGAACAGTGTGATGTCTGTAGCTGGGGGCTGGTTTTTTTTAATTGCGATTGAATCATTTACTTTAGGGGACAAAGATTTTCGTTTACCTGGGTTAGGTTCTTATTTAGGCACTGCGGCAAGTAAAGGCGACTTTAAAGCTATATTCTGGGGATTGACGGTGTTGATTGGGGTGATTGTTGCCCTTGATTTTTTTGTGTGGCGACCTTTGATTGCTTGGGCAGAAAAATTTAAGTTGGAAATGGTAGAGTCTGAAAATTCACCGCAATCATGGGTATTAGATATTTTAAGACGATCGCCCACTTTGCGAACTATTAGCGATCGCGTTTTTCGTCCATTACAAACAGCAGTTGATCACGGTATGATTCGGGCTTTTCCCGTGCGTCCCTTACCCGTAAACGCCCAAGGAAACCTACACTGGCCTAGTTTCGTGAATTGGATATTTGCTAGTGGCTTCGCCTTGATTGTGCTTTGGGGCACTTGGGAAGCAGTGCTATTACTTAAGAATTTAAGTTGGGATAATTGGCTACAGGTGGTCAAAGGGGCTACATTTACCGCCTTGCGTGTGACTGTTGCCTTGATCTTATCTTTATTGTGGACAGTTCCCGTAGGCGTAGCAATTGGACGCGATCGCCGATTAGCGCAAATATTGCAACCCATAGTGCAAATTGCGGCTTCCGTGCCAGCCACAGCTTTATTTCCCGTGCTATTGTTGGGCTTAACCCGCATTGCTGGCGGGTTGCAAATTGGAGCGATCGCCCTGATGATGTTAGGCACAATGTGGTACCTGCTGTTCAATGTCATCGCTGGTGCCCAATCAATTCCCTCAGACTTAATCGAAGCCGCTTGGGTATATAAACTGTCTCTATTAGAACGCTGGCGCACCTTAATTTTACCAGCTATTTTTCCCTACCTAATTACAGGCATTATCACCGCTGTCGGTGGTGCTTGGAATGCCAGTATTGTCAGTGAATACGTCACATTTCAAGGGAAAGTTATCAGCACCTCTGGACTCGGTTCAACGATTTCCCAAGCCACCGCCTCCGGTAATTTCTCCTTACTCCTAGCTGCAACAATGGTGATGTCTTTATTAGTAGTGCTAACTAACCGTTTGGTTTGGCGGCCATTGTATCGCTTGGCACAGGAAAAATATCAACTGTTGATTTAACAGTTCATTGTTAACTGTTGACTGTTAACTGTTGACTGTTAACTCTCAAAGTCAGTCTAAGATTTTAATGCGAAAACCGCTACAGCCTTAATACAGTTCAGTTGAGCCTAAAACCCTGATGTAGAGACGGCGATTTATCGCGTCTTGAAAGACCAATCATCTACACCAATAGCTTTTAACTGAACCGTATTGGCTACAGCCTGCACGAAACACGGAAACGTAAAAGCAGAAACTGCTACAGCCTACGCAAAACACGAAAACGTGAAGGCGGATGTTACTTCCGGGAAAGCGGAAGCTGCTACAGACTACGCAAAATACGGAAATGTAAAAGCGGATGTTGCTTCCGGGAAAGCGGAAACTGCTACAGACTACGCAAAACACGGAAATGTAAAAGCGGATGTTGCTTCCGGGAAAGCAGAAGCTGCTACAGCCTACGCGAAACACGGAAATGTAAAAGCGGAAGTAATACCAATTCTCTAAAATCCAGCTACAGATAAAGCTGGCAAAATTTTATATTTCTATTTTGCAACGTCAGTGCTTATGCACCACCTGCTCTAAACTAGAGTCATTTAGATTGGTTGACCAAGAACTTGTTCCACGATTTGAGGTTGGATGGATTGCAAATACTCAGTTGCAAGTTCAGGGGGCAAAAACTCGATCAATAGCCAATTTTCTAACCAAAACTCAACCACTTTGAACACACCACGGTCACAAAGCGCAACTTGCCAACCCTCACGCATACCGATTTGCTCAATCTGCTGCTGGCTAGCAGGTACAGAAATCGCGGCATGAGTTGCCACAAAGCTTGGCGAACTGGAAGTTTGGATAACTTTGCTTGGTTCTGTGTCCGAACCGGGAATATACACAGATCCTAAAGGAAACACTTCAATTCCAGTGCCATAATCATCAAATAAAACCACGGCATAACTACCACCGGGATTTGGGAAATCAAAGAGCTTACCGTGACAAATTTCTGCCAGTACGCTTGCAACGCGAAGCGGGTTTTCAGCGGCGATCGAAATGTGATGAATCATCAGAATAACTCCATTAATCAAGTTCAATTTAGAAAGTTAGGCGATCGCTCTAATGAGCGATCGCAAAGCAAATTTACTTCAGGACATCTGCTAGGGTTTAAGGGAAGCAATCATCTCAGGTATAATTGTGTTGAGGATATCAATTAACTTCTGCTGTGATTGTACGAGGGTTTTACAGTTTTCCCATTGGAGTTGCGATTATGTTCCTGGACGAGAGCGAATATGATCAGGTATATGATGGCGATCGCCTAATATTTCGAGCAAAGGGCCATTAACGTCAAATTTAACCATACTGACAGACGCGACCAAAATATTCACCCGATAGCGATAGCGTCCCAAATCAATTCCCAGTAAACTGCAAAGCATAATCCGAATCGTGGCTTTATGAGAAACCACTAAAACATTACCTTGGGAATGTTTTTCTTGAATTTCAGCAATGACAGGCATAGAACGGTTAGCAATATCTACCGCAGTTTCTCCACCTAGTGGTGCATTCCAAGCGGGTTCTGTCAACCATTTCAAATAGTTTTGGGCGTAATTCTCTTGAGCAAATGATTTACTCTTACTCTCCCATTCGCCGTAACTACCTTCTCTCAGTCCTTCACGCAACTGCATATCCATACCAATAGCATCACAAAATGGCTTGGCAGTTGCAATTGCGCGCTTCATTGGGCTAACATAAACAGCCTCCCACTTCAATTTTTGATAAACTTCGGCAAAACTCTCTGCCATCTGCATCCCTTCGGATGTCAACTCCGCATCAGTTTCACCGCAGAAATTACCACTTTGACTAAAAGTAGTTTCTCCATGTCGCAGTAAATATAAATTGAGTGTCATAGCTTCTATCGCGATTGAGAATCAAGGAGTTTGTGCAAAAATAAACTACCATCAATCTCGCAATCGAGTCTGTGACACCCGGACAAAGTAATCAACCACAAAAGTCAATCAACCATAAACTTTTGAAATCGAAGGTAAAAAACTACATCTCTCAAATTAGATGAGGTTTAAGTAGTTTTGAGTAGGTTTAACAAAGCAGTCTTGGTATCCTGCACCTTTTGCGTTATTAGTAATCAAGGGTCAAAAGTCAAAAGTCAAGGGTCAAAAGTCAAGAGTTGTTACTCATTACCCCAATCCCCAATCCCCAATCCCCAGTCCCCAATCCCCAATCCCCACCAAATGGCTCGCACTCCCACATTAACTTTTAATCGTGGCACTTTAATTTTACATCCACCACCGCGCGGTAAAGCCTGGATGGACTATGCCACATGGGACGATCGCGTGGAAAAATTCCGCATCCCGGCGATTAGATACCGCTCTTTGGTGGAAGCCCTACAAGCAGAAGAGATTAACTTTATTGATGAGGCGAAGGAATTTTATGCAGTTGATTTAATTCCCAGTTTGGAAATGACACCCTATCCCCATCAGAGTGAGGCTTTAGCAGCTTGGAAACTGGCAGGAAGACAGGGGGTTGTGGTGCTGCCTACCGCAGCGGGAAAGACTTATTTGGCGCAAATGGCGATGCAAGCCACACCGCGCACGACGTTGATTGTTGTCCCAACTTTAGACTTGATGCATCAGTGGTATGCACATCTAGTAGCGGCGTTTCCTGATGCTGATGTGGGGTTGTTGGGGGGTGGTTCACGGGATAGAACGGCTATTTTAGTCGCAACTTATGATAGCGCAGCCATTCATGCAGAAAGCTTGGGTAATCTCTATGCTTTACTAATTTTTGACGAATGTCACCACTTACCAACTGATTTTAGTCGGGTGATTGCCGAATATGCGATCGCTCCCTATCGGCTAGGACTCTCAGCCACACCAGAACGCACCGATGGAAAACACGCTGATTTAGATATCCTCATTGGTAGAGAAGTCTACCGCAAACGTGCTGAAGATTTGGCGGGACAAGCTTTAGCTAACCATGAAATTGTGCAAATGAAGGTGAAACTGTCACAAAATGAGCGAGAAAGATACAACGAGTTAATTCAACTCCGCAATGACTTTTTAAAGCAATCCCGGATTTCTTTAGGGAGTATTCAAGGTTGGCAAATGTTCGTGCAAATGAGCGCGCGATCGCAAGTTGGACGCAGAGCCATGTTAGCACACCGCGAAGCCAAAGAAATCGCTTTAGGAACTGATGGTAAACTGCGAATTCTCGCTAATTTATTAACGAAACATTTTCCAGAACGCATTTTAATTTTTACTGCTGATAATGCTACTGTTTATCGCATTTCCCAAGATTTATTAATTCCCTCAATTACCCATCAAACTCCAGTTAAAGAACGCCATGAGATATTAACTAAATTTCGCGAAGGTGAATATAACACTCTCATTGCATCTCATGTTTTGAATGAAGGTGTTGATGTCCCTGCGGCTTCCATTGCCATTATCTTATCTGGGACTGGTTCCACGAGAGAATATATTCAGCGTTTAGGACGGGTTTTACGTAAAGGGAATACTGAAAATAAACAGGCGATTTTATATGAAGTCGTGGCGGAAGATACGAGTGAAGAAGGAACTTCAGCGCGGCGACGAGGTGAACACAGAAGTGGTGGAGACAAGCCAAAGAAAGGGAATTTACAAGTTGTACAGCCGATTTATGGAGTGGAAAAAGAAAAGACTTATAAAGCTGCTGAACAAATAGAAATAAATTATTCAACTGATAAGAAAAATGTTACCGACAGATTTACTGATGCACCGCCACAGCGGGGAGGAAATCATCCCGAAGAGATTGAAGATTGATGATAAACATTTAGGGTTAGCAAATGAGTTAATTAATTATTTTCAAGCAGCGGTGGGTAAAACTCAAGGTGTACTTGAGCGTCAACTTACCGATTTTGAAGGAGATACGACAGATTATCGCGTCAAGCGGGGTTTAGCTTATATTCTCAAAAGCAGTTTTTGCACCTTTGAGGTAGTTAGTCCGCTCGAACCGCCAATGTTAAGAGAAAGGGTGTTTTCTCTGTCTGCAAAATCCGTTCCTAGTCGCGAATCAACACAGCTAACACTCAGCAAAATCGCTGATGAATTAACTCATGAACTTGAGCGAGAAGTTTTACCAGAACAGGTTCACACTGGACTTTATGCTGATTTAGCTGAGAACAAAATTCTGACAGTTTTTGATGCCCCAAAAACCCAAGATTTGCTAAATCGATATAACTTATCCCAAGTGCAGGGAGTGTTTTATAAAGCCAGTAAATTAGTGTTGAATGCCCACCGCAATGTTCCCGGAGAATATAAGCTGTTGTTTCGCTATCTCAAATTGTTTCAATTGATGGCTTATATTGAAGGCGACGCTGACCACGGGTTTACAATTAGCATTGACGGGCCGACGAGTTTATTTAATCCTAGTACACGTTACGGGTTGGCGATCGCCAAAATGATTCCCGCCTTACTCCACGTCACCAGATGGAGTCTCGCAGCCACCCTCAAAAACCGCGATACCTACACCAACGCCTGGATAACTGGACGTTTCACCCTCAACTCTGAATGTGGTTTAGTCTCCCACTACTCACCCGGCAAACCCTACGACAGTATGCTCGAAGCATCCTTCGCTGATAAATGGGATGCACTAAAATCCGACTGGTTTTTAGAGCGAGAAGTCGATTTAATTCCCATTCCCGGTAGCGTCATGATTCCCGATTTCCGCCTAGTGCATCCTGATGGAAGAAGTTATTTATTAGAAATTGTCGGTTATTGGCGGCCAGAATATTTACAAAAAAAGTTTTCGCAAGTCCGCCGCGCCGGATGTGATAACTTAATTTTGGCAATTTCTGAGCGATTGAATTTAGAAAAAGCCGGTGTGAAAATCAACGATGTTCCTGCGAAAATTATTTGGTTTAAAGATAAATTGTTGCCAAAAGCCGTGTTAGCAGTATTGGATTAAACTGAGGATTTGAGGATTAGGGACTGGGTACAGGGAAAGATTTAAATTAGGTTGGGTGTCAGCGAAACCCAACCAAAACTACAACTGCTAATAGGATTTTTCTAGCTTACTTTTCACTTGCAAGCGCGTAATTAAACGCCATATTTCCCCAACCCAAAGCACTGTAGATGTTGCAAAAGTAATGCTCATCCAGTCTATGAAAGATAAAGGTACTGTTCTAAAGACGCTACCACCAAATTGAATAATTAATATCTGTCCCACAAATATGGTGATAGCGATCGCTACAAATCCTTGGTTTTTAGACAACCCTTTAAAAGCAGATTGCTTTAACCCCAAGCATCGAGCATTAAACAAATTCCAGAACTGTAAAATCACAAATACGGCGAAGAACACAGAAAGCTCATAAGGGCTAATATTCCCATCTTGACGGATGTGATGTAGGAAGCCTATCGAAAAAATTAAAAAAGCTAACCCAGTAGCGAAAATATTCTGTGCCATTGTTCTAGTAACAATAAAGGCTTCTGGGTGACGAGGAGAGTCCTGCATGACGCTCCGATGGGGTGGTTCTGTCGCCAAAGCCAAAGCTGCAAAGGTGTCCATAATTAAGTTCACCCACAGCATTTGAGTAACAGTTAGAGGTAGTGCGACACCGATGAATGGCCCAACTAAAGCAATTCCCAAAGCCACAACATTAATTGTTAATTGAAACAGAATAAAACGTTGGATATTCTGATAAAGCGATCGCCCCCAGACAACTGCATTCACAATACTGCGGAAAGAATCATCAAGTAAAATAATATCACTGGCTTCTTTGGCGATCGCTGTTCCACTCCCCATTGCTAAACCTACTTGAGCTTGCTTGAGAGCCGCAGCATCATTTGTTCCATCACCTGTCACAGCTACCACATGACCATTTTCCTGTAACAGTTTTACTAGCCTCAGCTTATCCAGTGGTCTAGCTCTAGAAAGTATCTTTAATTCCAGCACAGCGTGACTAGCTTCCTGGTCACTCAGTTTAGCAAACTGTTGACCCGTGAGATGCAGATAACCACTATTAAAGTCGTCATCTTCTTCCCAAAGTCCAATTTGACGAGCAATTTCTTTAGCTGTATCCGAGTTATCACCAGTGACGACTTTGACTTGTATTCCTGCATTTAAACAGGCTTGGATAGCCTCAGGAACTTCTGGACGCAAGGGATCTAAAATTGCTGCAAACCCCAGCCATATCAGCCCCTGAGCCATATCATCCAAGTTCGTTTCACTGGTATACTCTGAAACTTTATTGTAAGCAAAACCTAACGCCCGCATCCCTCGCTTTTGGTATTGTTTAATTTCATGAGCGATCGCTTCTTGATTCTCCAATGCTTCCAAACCTTTCTCTGTCAGAATCTGCGAACAACGCTCCAAAATTACCTCTGGCGCTCCTTTTACGTAAAGCACATCTTTCTCAGTTACAGATGATGCGCCAATTGTACCCATGTATTTTTTCTGCCCAGAAAAGGGCATACGGGATTTAATCTGAAAGTTACTGCGGTAGGATATGTAATCAATATCTTGACTATCTAGCCATAGCAATAAAGCTCCTTCTGTAGCATTACCAATGGGACGAGGCGCTTGCAGGGGTTTTTTCTCCAAATCTGCGGTACTATTAGCTGCGATCGCCTCTGCAATTAATGCTGGGACTATTTGAGAATTCAAACTCGGAAAATTGACTTCATGCACCCGCATTTGATTTTGAGTAAGAGTCCCAGTTTTATCAGAGCAAATCACCGTAGCTGAACCAATAGTCTCGCAAGCGTGCATCCGCCGCACCAAATTATTACTAGCAGCCATTTTCCGCATACTGTAAGCCAGACTAAGAGTGACACTCATCGCCAAGCCTTCTGGTACAGCTACCACAATAATTGTTACAGCTACCATGAAATAATGTAGCAATGCTTTAGCAACATTACCCGGTATCCAGCTATTCACTGAACCAGGAATTAGCCCAAAAGGATAGCCCAAAGCGAGTCCAACTGCAAGAATTGTCAGTCCTATACCAAAAGTTTTCAGCCAGTCAACAAAACTATTATTTTCTAACCAATTGGGTGCTGTAATTTCACTACCAGCCAACTCTAAGCCATCGTAAATTACAGGTAGCCAGATTCTGCTAAGTACCACTAGTACACTGATAATTAAAAGTCCCACAACATACCATTGTTGGTAAGACAATATTAATTCTCCTGTAACAAACCCGCGCACTAGCAAAGATATAAAAGTCACACCAGCAAAGCCTAGTCCAACTACACCAATTAGTTTACTTAGGTTTTCTAGTTGATAATTTAGAGGTGTATCTTGTTCATTTTCGACACTTGCAACTGCTGTTGCCACCTTACCAATTTCTGTATTGTCACCGACAGCCTTAACTTCAAAATAACACTGTCCTTGCTCAACTATCGTACTGCGAAAAACCTTGTATGCAGGATAGGTTCCCTCTTCAATACCTTGAGTATTAACGTCAGATTGAGTCAGTTTTCTAACTGGTTCTGCTTCACCAGTGATTTTTGACTGATCAACCTCTAGAGAAATTTCTTCTAAAATTTCTCCATCAGCCGGGACTTCCTCACCCTGTTCTAGATATCCAATGTCCCCCACAACTAAATTTTTGCGGGTAATAGTAGTAAAGTTACCATCTCGGATAACCTTAATAGTAACTTCGTCATACACTTGATTGAGGATATCAAATTCTTGACTAGCTTTATATTCATTAACAAAGGCAAGAGTTGTTGCCAATAAGATAGCAACCACAATTCCTAAACCTTCGGCATATTCACCCTCTAAAATTCCGACGGTAATGGCAATTGCTGCTGCAATCATCAAAATCCGAATTACTGGATCTTCAAACTTTTCTAAAAATAGTTTCCACCAAGGGTCACGCTTTGGTGGAGTCAGAACGTTGACACCATATCTTTGACGATTAAGCTTAACCTCTTCCGAAGTTAGTCCTTGATATGGTAATTGAATCTTGTTAACCTTATTATTATCATTAATCAGCATGTTACATCCACTGAGTTTTTAAAGGTAATAGCCTATCCAAATTCCACATCAAAAAATGATGGTAATTCACTAATTTACAGCTATTTTCAGGTAAATAGACCACATTTGCCGTAGATAGCACTGCTGTGCCCTTATAGTGTGGTTCAAATAAGTGAAAACTGCTGTAAGACAAATTTATGCAATTACAGAGTTTGTTTCAGAGTCATAGATAATCCTGCGTTGCTAAAGTCAGGATTTATGTTTACGAATAGCGTGATTCATCAAGATGATCTGTTCCGCATGAAACGAGGGAGGCATTAAACTATGAATTCTATGATCGAGTCCATCATGCATCACATCTGTTGATAATTGAGAGTGATCTAATCCCAATGTGTGACCGACTTCGTGGGTAATAGTATTAGCAATTAAGTTAGATAACTGACCTACATTTAAACTTGCACGGTAAGAGGCATTAAGTATTTGGTCTATGCGGACAGCAGCAATATTTGTAACTTTGCTATGACTAAAACTAGCAATTCCCAGATAATCAACTGGTTGCTGATCTACAAATACATACACATGGGTGAAGTTTTCACCCCACTCTCGCTCATCAGGTAGGTCGGAGGTCAAAAACACATTCACACTTCTAAAAGCACTGAAGACTTTAGCAAGAGCATCTGCCATAACTTCTAGCATCATGCTATTATCTTCAGCGCCAATAATCATTCCTGAAATATCAACCCAAACGCAATGGCGAATCTCGCTATTTTTACTAGCTATTAACCATCCACAATAAGGACAAACTTGCCAATTAGTTTGGATACGAGAACGGCAACCTTGACAGCGAGGCTTGGGGGGTCTATCAAGGTTGATACGTTCCCAAATCGGAACTTGTAGCTTACGATTTGTCTTAGTTAGATTCAGGCGATCGTAAAGCGACATTATACTTCGAGCCAGTTACCGAATTAAAATCAAAATTGTATCAACAGTAGGAAGAAACAAGATCCCCTAAGCCATTGACACGGATACCATTGCCGATTGCTGCCATTTTCCACTCATTACTATGTCGATACACTTCAGCTAAGATCATCCCAGTCATACCCAGATACTCTTTACCTGATAGGTTATATCGAGCCAATTCTTTGTTGTTCGCTGCATTAACTAGGCGCACAAAGGCATTTTCGACTTGACCAAAGTCCTGTTTACGGGTAATACAATCATAAATATTGACGACGAAAACTAATTTGACAATTTGGTCAGGTATACGAGACAAATCTATAATAATCACCTCGTCATCGCCATCACCTGCACCAGTTAAATTGTCTCCTGTGTGAGTGATTGCTCCTGATACATGCTGAAGATTACCAAAGTAGATAATATTCTCTTTAGCCGTTAATTTGCCATTCGCATCTAAGCAGATCACAGATGCATCTAAATCGTAGTCCTGACTACCACCACCAAAATTACTAAAAAATCCACCACCAGAGCGCTTTGCTATATCCCAACCCAGTCCGCACATCAGTTTAGTTAAACCAGGAGCTTCCTTAGAAAGCGAGATTCTCTGTCCTTTCTGTAGACTAATTGCCATTTTAAATCTCCTTACTGATAACGATCTAGCAAAGCTTTTAATCCACCTTGATAGCCTGAACCAACGGCATTTAAACGCCATTCTCCATCTTTACGATAGAGTTCAGCCATAATTAATGCAGTTTCAATTGAGTAATCTTCAACCAAGTCATAGCGAACTACTTCTTGGTTACTCTGAGCATTAACAACGCGCACAAAAGCATTTTGAACTTGACCAAAATTTTGGCTTCGTTCTGCGGCTTCATGAATAGTTACAGTAATGACAATTTTTTGAACGTCAGCAGGAACTTTTTGCAGATTAATCTTGATGACTTCATCATCGCCATCACCTGCACCTGTGAGGTTATCTCCAGTGTGTTGAACTGACTTATCTGGGTCTGGACTAGAGAGATTATTGTAAAAAATAAAGTGGTTATCAGAAATTAGTTTTTCGCTATTTCCTAGTAAGAAAACTGATGCATCTAAGTCAAAGTTGTGTCCGGTGTCTGTTGGCTTAACATCCCATCCAAGACCAATAAATATATCTGTCAGTCCTGGTGCAACTTTTTCTAGTGAAACGCGTTGTCCTTTTGTAAGTGTAACTGCCATTTTTTGCTAGGCTCCTTAATTCTTTTTCTGGTACTCAAATTTACTAAAGAAAATCTGCATCTAATTGATAGCAACACATCAAAAACATTGCTAAATGCTAGCTTTGTAATATACCTCATTTAAAAAATGTAGGTACACATGATTGATATTAAAAGCTGTTAATTTCAACCCTTACAGATTAATCTTTAATAATTATGTTGTTTTTTTTACAAACAGCCTTAGTAATAATACTTAATTATTTTTACGTTGAATTGATTTTTTTACGTAGCCACCCACTAGGGGATAGAGTTTCCTGTCGCTTTCAATGAAACCCAACATTACCAAGAGATTGTTTTTGATTTCCTGATCGCTCAACCCAATGCTGACAACACTCAGCCTTATAGGTAGGTTGATAGAATATCTCTAGATTAGCTGACGAGTTACAAACAATGTCAACAGTAAAAGTTGAAGTACAACTGTCTTCAGAAGAATTGCTAAAGGCTGTTGAGCAGTTAAGCCAAGCAGATTTAGAGCGATTTGTATCTCAAGTTATCGCACTACAAGCACAAAGAAAGGCTTCTAGTTTGCCGCAAGTCAAAAGTGTGATGATTACCGATTTTCGCCTAGTGCATCCTGATGGACGCAGTTATTTATTAGAAATTGTTGTTTATTGGTGTCCAGAATATTTACAAAAGAAGTTTTCTCAAGTGCGGCGTGCAGGATGTGATAACTTAATTTTGGCAATTTCTGAGCGATTAAATTTAGAAAAATCGGGTGTGAAATTAAACGATGTCCCCGCGATAATTATTTGGTTTAAAGATAAATTGTTGCCAAAAGCTGTGTTAGAAGTATTGGATTGAATTGTTAGTGACAATCAGCTAATACCTTAATATTAATATACAGTGTAGTAAGTTGACAAACAGTTATAAGGGTATCATCCTAGAGTATTTAGATGTTAAACGCTATTAGTAGCTACAGTAAGAGTATATGGTAAAAGCACAACCTGTCGCTATTGATTTGTTTGCCGGGGCTGGCGGCTTTGGCTTAGGTTTCGAGATAGCAGGTTTCTCTGTTCCTCTGTCTGTTGAAACCGATGCTTGGGCTTGCGATACACTTCGCTACAATCGCCCTAACATGACAGTTATTCAACAAGACATTCGTGATTTCAGCACCGCAAGTAGTATTAAGGATATCTGTCTATTCAAGCCGGATATTGTGATTGGTGGACCTCCATGTCAAGGTTTTAGCATTGCTGGCCCAGCCCAAAAAGATCCGAAAGATCCCAGAAATAGTCTATTTATTAACTTTGCTCATTGGATATGTTTTCTCCAACCTAGAGCGTTTGTAATAGAGAACGTTAAAGGGTTACTTTCACGCAAAAATTTTGAAGGTATAAAGGTCATAGATATTATTCAGAAAACCTTTGAAGACCTGGGATATTTTGTAGAAGTATGGTTGCTAAATGCTGCAGAATATGGTGTACCACAAATCAGAGAGCGTATCTTTGTTGTAGGAAATAAAATGGGGAAAAAATTGGGTATTCCTCCAAAGACACATTCTCTAGATTTATTACTTACTAATAGCTCTCAATTATCAGTGTTAAAGAATATGAACTTACTTCCTTCTTTGAGTGTATGGGATGCCATATCAGATTTACCATCACTGAATGCACGTGAAGGTAAAGAGGAACAACCTTATATTTCAAAACCTCATAACAACTATCAACACTGGATCAGAAATAGCAGTCATACACTCTACAATCATGTTGCAATGGAACATTCCCAGAGGCTTGTAGAACGCTTCAAACATATAAAATGGGGTGAATCCAGTTCAGACGTACCAAAAGAACATAGAGCTAGACTTCGTAGTGGAAATGGTGAATTATCCGGGAAAAGTTATGACCAGAATAATCGGCGTCTCAATCCAAATAAACCATCACACACAATAGCAGCCTCTTTTTATGCTAATTTTATTCATCCTTTCCAGCATCGCAATTTGACAGCTCGTGAAGGAGCGCGTATTCAATCTTTTCCTGACACTTATCGTTTTCTAGGGAAAAAGACTGTTGTG
Organism: Calothrix sp. PCC 7507; assembly: GCF_000316575.1. Taxonomy (GTDB): domain Bacteria; phylum Cyanobacteriota; class Cyanobacteriia; order Cyanobacteriales; family Nostocaceae; genus Fortiea. The sequence goes on from NC_019682.1 coordinate 2,873,897, forward strand.
TCTCATAAGTTACTGAATCGGGAGGAGAGATTCGACGAAAAGTTTCTTTGCCAGTACAATCAGGTAGGTAATGCTGTACCACCCCTTCTTGCTAAGGCGATCGCACTTCATCTTCAAGAGAAATTAGAGCTATGCCAAAAAGTGATAGGAACCCTTTAGTTCACGGCTCTAATCTTGAACAGAAAGAGCATCACCGCACAAAATACAAAGATGCTGAGAGCAAAAGATATCTCAGAGATATTAGAACTGAGTATGATAAGTGGCACTCAGCTAATCTTCAATTGATGGGACCCACATCAACTTTCACTGATCAAGATGACTCAATCATTGCCAGCAGGGTAGAACTTCTCTCGACATACAAGGACTTTTTAGATCAGCAACATTATGCTGAAAAGTTTGACTCTAGATCAAACCTTCACTCAAGCGTACTGGAAGAATTTCTTTACTATCTGTTTAGAGATTTAGTAAGAGACTTTGGAGAAAATGCTCTCATTGGCAAGTCACATACATTCAAAGATATTTTCTTTGTACCACCCAAATATTCTGAAATGCTCAAAAGACCGTATGCGCGTATAGAAAAGAAAGATCATGACTTTGTAATTGGAGCCACTATTCAAGCATCACTTGCAGCAGCAGTACCACCAGAGAAAGATAAGAATCCTGGTGAAATCCTGGCAGTTTTTAAAGAAGAACCAGAAAACTACTCACAAGTTACGGTTACAGGTAACACTGAAACCCACATTTTTGATATTCCAGTTGTTGCAATTGAATGTAAAACATATCTGGATAAAACTATGCTCGAAGGTTCATCACGAGCAGCAGAGGATTTAAAGGCTAGAAATCCAAATAGTTTGTATGTTGTACTTATGGAGTGGATCAAGCTGACTAGTGATGTCAATCTTCGGAAGTACAAGGTTGACCAAATTTATGTACTACGTCAGCAGAAAAATACTGACCGAGAATTTAGATATGAAGAAAATTATATCAAAAATCCGATGAACCCCATTGTAGTTCAACATCTATTCCACAAAATACGAAAGCATCTAAAAATGGACTGGACTGGCGGAATTGAACACGGCATAGAGCGTGGATGGCTAATTGACGAGTAGCTATAAATTTAATTACACAAAATGACGAGTTACAAACAATGTCAACAGTAAAAGTTGAAGTACAACTGTCTTCAGAAGAATTGCTAAAGGCTGTTGAGCAGTTAAGCCAGGGAGATTTAGAGCGATTTGTATCTCAGGTTATTGCACTACAAGCGCAAAGAAAGGCTTCTAGTTTGCCGCAAGTCGAAGCTGAATTGTTACTAAAAATTAATCAGGGCATTCCTTCACATACTAAAAAGTAGTATGAGGAATTAATGGCTAAAAGAGAAGCTGAAACTCTCACAAATGAAGAACATCAAGAATTATTGCACTTGAATGAACAGATAGAACAATTGCAAGCACAACGTATTGAATATTTAGCAGAATTAGCACGTATGCGTAGGATTTCGCTAACTGCATTGATGGAAAATTTAGGCATTCAGACGCAAATGTATGTCTGAAAGTCGAGTCACAGTGCAACAGAAAAAAGCAGTAGCTGAACGTGTTAAAGGATGCTGTGAGTATTGTCGAAGTCAAGCATGTTTTGCAATTCAAGCGTTTTCAGTCGAACATATTATACCCAGAAGTCAAGGTGGAAAAACTAATCTGGATAACTTGGCGCTGTCTTGTCAAGGATTCAATAATCACAAGTACAACAAGACAGAAGCAAAAGATTTGGTAAGTGGTAATATTGTGTCGCTCTACCATCCACGCCAACAGCGCTGGCTTGAGCATTTTCCCTGGAATGACGACTTTAACAAATTCAATACTAAAGTCTGGTTGATTTGGCAGTCGAAAAATTACGTTATAAAGATATTGCTTGAAAATTCAAGTTTACTCCCGCGTCAACAAGCAGGTACAATGGATAGCAATTATCAATTTGGCTGACTACGAGGAATTGGCTAGACCTGGCGACGTTTCATAGAACGTTGCTGTTGCTACAGACTCTCAAAGATCAATTGGGAGATGAGGGGGATGAAGTGGAGAGGAGTGGGGGAATAACGATTGACTATTGCTTATTGTAGCTGTTCGCTAGTACTCAGGTGGGCGATCGCCTGTTTAATCCAATCTTCGACATAGGCATTTTGTGGTAGTCCAATGTCTTCACTCACCACATGCAAAGCATGGCTGACTTCATGGGCAGTATAACCCAAGGCGAAGAGAGTCATTTGCACTTCTTCTAGAATTCCTGGTGCAGGACCACCTGTAGCAACGAAGAACCCGGCTGATTTGCGCCACTCGATTAATTTGCTTTTCAGTTCCAAACAGATGCGTTCTGCAGTCTTCTTGCCGACGCCTGGGGCTTGAATTAAGATTTGTGTATTGCCAGCGATGATTGCTTGCACTAAATCTGGTAGCTCCATAGTGTCCAACAGAGCGATCGCTAAAGCTGCACCAATACCGCTAACAGTTAGCAAGTGACGAAATAAATCCCGTTCTGCTGGCGAAGCAAAGCCATATAGTAACGGCACTTCGTCACGGATTTGGTAATGGGTAAAAACTTGTACAACCCCTCCCGAATCGGGTAAATGCTGTCCTAGCCGTTGGGGAACTTGCAAATCATACCCCATGCCATTCACCTCTAAAGTCAGAATGACACGATTACTGCTAATTGTTTGAATACCAGCGACGATACCTTTGAGATAACTGATCATTCTAAGAATCCAAAATATTTTAGTCCTTCGAGAATTCCACCTGCACAAACATCTTGTGCTAGGTAACGGTAGTCAGCGGGATACTCATTGTGCCACTGGAGTAACTCAGGGCGGGCATTCCCGACGATGATTCCCCGTTCGTTGCCTGCAGCGAATAAAGCAATATCATTACCCGAATCGCCACAAACAACAGTTCGTTCGGCTGCATATTTCCACTTTTGGCGAAGAAACAGCATTGCCTGACCTTTATCGCTGGTATGGGGCACAATGTCAAGGTCAATTCCGCTGCTGTAAATTAACTTTATATTTAATTTATATTTTTGCAACTCTGTCTCTAGTTGTGGTAGTACATTCAGGGCTACTGTTTGTTCTAAGAAAAAGCTCACTTTGAAAGGGCGCTGTTCTGAGTTTGGTTGTAGTTCTAACTCAGGGTACTGCTGAGTTATAGATAACACAAGTTCCCGATCCCATCCAGAGGAGAGAATTTCTGACCAACCTGGATCTGGAGTGTCACCACCATCAAGATAAATTTCCGTACCTACAGAGAGGACTAGTGCATCGGGTGTCAAAAGATTTTGTTCAACTTGTAGTTCCTGGTAAAGTAGAGGCGATCGCCCAGTAGCATAAACTATTTTTGTGCCATATTGTTGGCGATGTTGAATTAGCTGTTGGCTCAGTTCTACCAAAGCTTTATCATTTCCCACGAAGGTATGATCCAGGTCAGTTACAAAAAGAAACGGTTTCATTGTTTTGACGCACTCCCAAGTTAATATTTGTCAAAATAATACCAATTTGCAAAAAGAATGGGACAGATACACTCAAGCGATCGCCAAAGAAAAAGCTAACACAAGGTTTATCAGCTTTAAAATCTCCTATTTTAATTATGGGGATTCTCCCGTTACCTATTGCCTAATGTTTTTTTCTTTGGTATTGAATGAGGTATGTTCGCCCATTTTATAATGCACACAAAAAAACAGTAGAGCAATAAATACTCTACCGTTTTCTAATTTTTTATTCGAGATTTAAATCCCAAATCTGAAATTTTAAATCTTACTCAACACCTTGGGGTAATAATTCCCGACGCTGTTGAGAACTAACTTGTACAATGCCGTTTTCATCAACATCAACGATCGCAATATCACCGTCTTTTATGCGACCAGACAGAATCTCTTCTGCTAGGCTATCTTCTAACAACCGCATAATCGCCCGACGTAACGGTCTTGCTCCATAGCTAGGACTGTAACCTTCGGTGATCAGGCGCTCTTTGAAGCGATCGGTGACTTCTAGGGTGATACCCTTTTCGGTCAGGCGACCAAATACTTCTTTGAGCATGATTTCGGCGATTTGGGTGACTTCGACCTTGCTCAACTGACGGAAGACGATAATCTCATCTAGTCGATTGAGGAACTCTGGACGGAAGTATTGCTTCAGTTCTTCGTTCACCAGGGTTTTAATCCGGTTGTACTGGGATTCGCTTTGGTCTTCGCCAAATTCAAAGCCAATACCGCCGCCGCCTTTTTCAATCACCTTAGAACCAATGTTGGATGTCAAAATCAGCAAGGTGTTTTTGAAGTCAACGGTGCGACCTTTAGCATCGGTTAACCGTCCGTCTTCCAAAATTTGCAGCAGCATGTTGAAGACATCGGGGTGCGCTTTTTCGATTTCGTCGAACAGCACCACGGTGTAAGGACGCCGCCGCACGGCTTCGGTTAACTGACCACCTTCGTTATAACCAACATAACCAGGAGGCGAACCAATCAATTTGCTGACGGTGTGGCGCTCCATATATTCCGACATATCCAAACGGATCATTGCTTCTTCGGAACCGAAGAAGTAAGACGCCAAGGATTTCGCTAATTCAGTTTTACCAACGCCGGTTGGCCCGGAGAAGACAAAGCTGGCGATGGGTCGGTTGGGATTTTTCAATCCAACACGAGCGCGACGAATTGCCCGGGAAACTGCCTTGACTGCGTCTTCTTGTCCAATGAGACGCTGGTGTAAGGTGTCTTCCATGTGCAGTAACTTCTCGGATTCTGATTCGGTGAGCTTGTTCACCGGTACACCAGTCCAGGAAGCAACAATATGGGCAATATCCTCTTCGGTGACTACGGGTTCCACTCCGTCACCGCTAGCACCGTTGGTTTTGCTTTGAGCGATCGCCCGGATTTCGGCTTTGATTTCCATTTCGCGATCACGCAGTTCCCCAGCTTTGTCAAAGTCTTGGGAACGAACTGCATCATCTTTCTCTTTCAAGATTTGCCGCAGTTCTTTGTCTAACTCTTTAGCTGCAGGAGGCAGTTGGGAGTTAATTAAGCGGACGCGAGAACCAGCTTCATCGATTAAGTCGATGGCTTTGTCTGGGAGATAGCGATCGCTAATGTAACGGTCAGATAATTTCGCCGCCGCTATCAATGCTTCGTCAGAGATTTTCAGTTTATGGTGTTGCTCGTAACGCTCGCGCAATCCATGTAAAATCTCAATTGTTTCATCGACTGTCGGCTCACCTACCATTACTGGTTGGAAGCGGCGCTCTAAGGCTGCATCTCGCTCGATGTGCTTGCGGTATTCATCCAGGGTTGTCGCGCCGATACATTGCAATTCACCTCTAGCCAAGGCTGGCTTGAGGATATTCGCTGCATCAATTGCGCCTTCTGCAGCACCTGCACCAATGAGGGTGTGGACTTCGTCAATCACGAGAATCACGTTACCCGCAGAGCGGATCTCATCCATGATTTTCTTCAGACGTTCTTCAAATTCACCCCGGTACTTGGTGCCTGCTACGAGCAAGCCGATATCGAGGGTGACTACGCGCTTATCTTCCAGGATGTCGGGGACATCTTTGTTGGCAATGCGCGACGCTAAACCTTCAGCGATCGCTGTTTTACCAACCCCTGGTTCGCCAATCAGCACTGGGTTATTTTTTGTCCGGCGACCCAAAATCTGTATCACTCGCTCGATTTCTTTGGCGCGTCCCACCACAGGATCGAGTTTGTTATCCGTTGCCATTTGGGTCAGGTTGGAACCAAATTCATCCAAGGTAGGAGTTTTGGTGCGTCCTGATTGCCCGGTCGCGGAAACCTCTGCTGTTTCTCCCAGCATTCGGATGACCTGGGTTCTTACCTTAGATAGATCCACGCCGAGGTTTTCTAGGACTCTGGCTGCGACACCTTCTCCTTCTCGGATCAGTCCCAACAGCAGATGCTCGGTGCCAATGTAGTTATGGCCTAATTGGCGCGCTTCTTCTAAAGATAGTTCCAGAACTCGCTTTGCCCGTGGGGTAAACGGAATTTCCACGGCGACAAAACCAGAACCTCGGCCTATGATTTTTTCTACCTCAATTCGGGCGTCTTTGAGATTGACACCCATTGATTTTAGAACTTTGGCCGCAACTCCCGTCCCTTCACCAATCAGACCCAGGAGGATCTGTTCAGTGCCGACGAAATTGTGACCTAAACGGCGGGCCTCTTCTTGGGCCAGCATGATTACCTTAATGGCTTTTTCTGTGAAGCGTTCAAACATGGCTTTTTCCCATCACCTGCGTCGTGCCGGTACGCTGATTTTAGCACAGGCTTAGGTTTTACATGTCTGTATAAAGATGACAAACACTAGCGCAGCATCACCCATATTGATGGCGCTATTACTAAGTATTTATTCTTTTTTTGTGGATGCCGTACTGATGAGGGTAAGTTTTCCAGTGTTTTTCGGATTGACCACACACAAAAAACCACTGGAATCAAGACTTTTTTGGATTTACTTCCAAAGATCCATTGTTACCACACTTGATTAGCAGAAGCAACAAAAATTTTGTATCATAGGTTATTTAAATAGAAAATTTATAAAAAATAAATTATTGTCATAGGAAATTAGGGAGTCAAGAGTCAAGAGTCAGGAGTCATTTATCCCTCATCTCCCTCATCATCCCGGTTGGTGAGCGTTCGCGTAGCGTCTCGCAGAGAAGCCGAACCACATCTCCCTCATCATCCCGGTTGGTGAGCGTTCGCGTAGCGTCTCGCAGAGAAGCCGAACCACATCTCCCTCATCTCCCCCATTTCCCCACTTCCCCACTGAGGCGATCGCTGACAATTTGCTGCCATTGGAGTAAAGTTGCGGGAAATGACGGTTGTTGCAAGTCCGCAAGCCAAAGAATGAGAGCGTCCTCGTTATTATCTTGGTAGTAACCCCGACGCCGCCCAGCTGTTTTGAAGCCAAATTTTTGGTATAAAGATATGGCTCCTAAGTTGGAAACTCGCACTTCGAGGGTGGCTCGCTCTAAGCCGCGATCGCTAGCTGTCTTGAGCAGGGAATATAGTAAAGCCTGCCCTAATCCTTGTCGGTGATATTGGGGATGAACCGCCAAAATTGTAATGTGAGCTTCTTCTAAAATTGACCAAAAGCAGCCCATTCCCAGCAGTCTCAGGCTAGAGAACGGGGAAAACAAACCGAGCAAATCACTATTGGGGCTGTCCATTTCTCTTTGGTAGGCTTCCATTGTCCATAAACCACCAAAACAGGCTTGATCTAGTTCCAGGACAGCGCTTAAATGCTCTGCTGTCAATGATTGAATTTCTAAGTCTAGTGAGATCACAGTTATTGAATAAGATTACAGACCCTTTGTAAACTGGGAATCGGCAGACGGACTCACGCCCAATTAAAATTTAAGCAAGCACAAAAATAACAACTCTTAATAGTTATGGTATCGACTCACCCCGCTGGGGTCCAACATACTGGTAGTCAGTATTTGCCTCAAAAGCGCAGCGCAAATGCGAATATTTCGCCTAACCAGGAACTTTTACCTGTAACTGCCAAAGTAAACAGTCATGATGTCCTGGAAATTGGTGGGTGTGATATCACAACCCTAGTTCAACAATTTGGCTCACCCTTATATATTTTAGATGAAGCAACCCTGCGTTTAGCTTGTCAGCAATATCGGGATGCTTTCCAAAAATATTATCAGGGCGAATCTCAGGTGCTGTATGCTTCAAAAGCATGGAACTGTTTAGCAGTTTGCGCGATCGCCGCATCTGAAGGCTTAGGAATAGATGTAGCATCTGGGGGGGAACTCTACACGGCGCTGCAAGCAGGTGTTAACCCTGAGAAAATCTACCTCCATAACAATAACAAATCTCGTGACGAGCTAATTTTTGCCATAGAATCCGGCTGCACTATTGTTGTGGATAACTGGTACGAGTTACACACTTTAGTAGAAATTGTCGAGACGGCAAACACCGGATATGTAAACCCTCGGTTACTACTACGGTTGACTCCGGGTATTGAATGTCACACGCATGAATATATCCGCACGGGACAACTAGATAGTAAATTTGGCTTTGATCCTAATCAACTAGAGGAATTGTTTACTTTTATCAGCAAGCAAACTGCTCTCAACTGCGTAGGATTACATGCTCATATTGGTTCGCAAATTTTTGAGCGCCAACCGCATCGGGATTTAGCTGGTGTGATGGTGCAGTGGTTAAAAGCAGCGGCGAAGCATGGTTTAGAACTGACGGAGTTAAATGTTGGCGGTGGTTTAGGGATTAGATATGTAGAGTCGGATGATCCTCCCAGCATTGAAGAGTGGGTGAAAGCAATTTGTGAAGTAATTCAAGCAGCTTGTGCTACTGAAAATTTACCCTTACCGAAATTATTGTGTGAACCTGGGCGATCGCTAATTGCCACAGCTTGCGTTACTGCCTATACTATTGGTTCATCCAAAGTTATTCCAGAAGTTCGTACCTACGTGGCAGTTGATGGGGGGATGTCAGACAATCCGCGCCCCATCACTTACCAGTCAGTTTACCGAGCAGTGATTGCCAACAAAATAGCCGCTCCCATTACACAAACTGTCACAATTGCTGGTAAGCATTGTGAATCCGGGGATATTTTGATTAAAAATGCTCAACTGCCAGAAACAGAACCAGGAGATATTCTCGTAGTTATGGGAACTGGTGCGTACAATTACAGTATGGCATCTAACTATAACCGCTTGACCAAACCGGCAGCAGTTTTAGTAGCGAATAGCGAGGCAAATTTGATTTTGCAGCGCGAAACTTATCAAGATTTGATTCGACAAGATTGCCTACCAGAAAGACTAAAGGTTTAGTCATTTGTCCTTAGTCATTAGTCATTAGCCAGGAATTAATTACAAATGACTAATGACTGATGACAAATGACTAACTGTAATTAGAGGCAAGAATGGTAATCCAGATGTCATGAGAGATTGGTGGAAGCAATGGCTGACAAACCCAGGATGGTCGCAGTCCTTGCTGCTTGGGACTCTGGATATCGTGTTAGTGTTGGCGCTGACATACATGATACTAGTGATTATTAGCGAGCGCCGGACACTGTGGATGGTGCGAGGATTTATTGTATTGATGTTAGCCTCAGCACTCAGTAATCGATTGGGGCTACCATTATTAAATTTTGTATTAGAAAAATTAGTGATTGGTTGCGCTGTGGCTATGGCAGTTGCTCTCCAGTCGGAATTTCGCCGATTTTTGGAACAATTGGGACGTGGTGAATTCCGCCAATTGTTTCAACCATCTAGTCTAGTAGTCCCCAAATCCGATAGTGTAATTGATGAAATTGTCGAGGCGGTGAAAGAACTGTCTAAAAGCCGAATTGGAGCTTTGCTAATTTTGGAAACTACTGGCCCGATGGACGAGCGCGATTTTTCTGTCCCCGGAGTTAAGCTGAATGCTGATGTTTCTAAAGAACTAATACAAACAATCTTTCAACCGAAAACTTTGTTACATGATGGAGCAACTTTGATCCGTGGTTCCCGGATAGTAGCATCGGGTATAATTTTACCACTTTCGGGTCGCACAGCCTCGCGCCAGTTGGGTACACGCCATCGGGCAGCAATGGGAATTACTGAGCGGGTCGAAAATTGTATTTGTGTCGTTGTATCAGAAGAGACGGGTTCTATTTCTTTAGCGGAACGTGGAACCCTAAACAGACCGCTGACGATTAGAAACCTTAAAGAGTCCTTGGAGACTCGATTGTCCCCAACAGTAGACCGGGAAGCTGTTGCTCCCGGTTTGTTAAGTTTGGCTCGTCAGATAGGTGAGAAGGCTCTAACATTGGCTTCACGTTTACTCCGATTACCATCGACCGCTTCTCGGGATAAAAAATGAAATTACAAGAAACTCAACTCCAAGATTTGCCCCCTGATTTAAAACTGGAATTACTGCCTCAGCATGTCGCGGTGATTATGGATGGCAATGGTCGATGGGCTAAACGTCAAGGTCTACCCAGGATTATGGGCCATAAAGCTGGTGTAGACGCTCTGAAGGATTTGCTCCGCTGCTGTCAAGATTGGGGTGTCCAGGCGCTGACAGCTTATGCTTTTTCGACAGAAAACTGGAAAAGACCCCAGGAAGAAGTTGATTTTCTCATGACTTTATTCCAACGAGTTTTGCGCCAAGAACTCCGGGAAATGGTTAAAGAAAACGTGCAAATTCGGTTTGTGGGTAATTTACAGGCATTACCGCCCGTCTTGCAAGCGGAAATTTCTCGTTCAATTGAAGAAACCCAGGAGAATCGCGGTATCCGGTTTACTGTGGCCACAAATTATGGTGGTAGACAAGAAATTTTACAGGCTTGTCGGGCGATCGCCGAGCAAGTCCAGCAAGGATTGTTACAACCTGATGAAATTGATGAAGAACTGTTTGAGAGCCACCTCTACACCGCCGGAATTGCTGACCCAGATTTGCTAATCCGGACTAGCGGAGAAATGCGCCTCTCAAATTTCTTACTCTGGCAAATGGCTTATGGCGAAATTTATATCACAGACGCTCTCTGGCCAGATTTTAACCGCAATGAATTTTACCGCGCCTTGAGTGCCTATCAGCAGCGGGAAAGAAGATTTGGGAAAGTTTAGGGAATCAGTTATCAGTTACCAGTTATCAGTTATCAGTTAACAAATTGATGACTGTTCACTGCTCCCCTAGGGCCCAGAAAACACTGCCTGTTCTATATCTTCTCGACTGAGGGAATATTTGAATGAGCGCTGGACATCTTGCCTGTTTTCAGATGCGGCGATATATCGGACTGTGATTTGCTCAACATCTAGGGAGAGTTCGGCTTGCCAACTTGGTCGCTGCACATGCCAGCAATGTGGCTGTGCTTCATCTTGTTGACAGCCTTGATCTTTAAGCCACTGCTCGATTTGTGGCAGGGTATGGTTATACAGGGGGGCATCAGGGGAAAGAAGAGGCATAAGCAATTGAAGATTTTAAATTAACAAAAATAATTTTTACTTTCCCAAGGGGGAATTGATTGTGACAGATTGTTAATCTGCTGCTTTTCTAGCCGATTTAATGGTAGTTGTTGTGTTTGAAAAGCGGCATCACCACGAGTTAAGCCAATAGTGATCGCCAATAACAAACAACCCAAAAACGTTAACCCCAAAATAAATAAAGCAAAGATTTCACCAGTGGAGAGTGGGCGATCGCTCGCATCAAGGTAAGCTGATTTTGACCAGTCATAAGCCTGAGAAGTGGAACGGTTTAAGTCGGGGGGTGCTTGAATCACCCCAAAACGAGAATAGCCGATTTTCAAGTCATAGTTTAACCGTCTTTCTGGGTTGCTAAGAGTAGCGTAGGCTTCGTTGATTTGCTGGAATTTAGCAGTAGCCACAACAGTAGATAATTCCGTAGTGTCAGGATGATAGCGTTTGCTCAGTTCTCGATAAGCGCGACGAATATCGATTACCGATGCCGAGGGATGCAATCCTAGCAAAGAGTAATAACTGGGTTTACTGGGTTCACTGCTCTGCGACATTGCCCCATTTTGATTCACGGCTGTTTAATTCACCTTGCAATCAAGTTTTTTCTAATTGTAAACCTGTTAACGCTATAGCAGATGATGCCTAAGATCAGGACTTGACCGTCTTTATCTATCCTGTATTGACCAATCCTCAATGTTTAAAGAAGACACTTGAGAAAAATCCCGATAGTTTCGCGTCACCACAACTGCATCATTCACTAAAGCAATTGCGGCAATTCGCATATCCTTCTGCAATCGCTGTTTCGATAAGGTGGGATTTTCTTTGAGCAATCGCTGAAACGTCTCGCCTGCTTTCTCATCAAAATCCAACACCCTCACCCGTCCAAATAGAGCAACTGTCCGGCTTAATTTTCCATACAGTCGCACAACATCTTCAACTTCCCGCGCACCATTGATTCGCACCACCCAGCCATTAAACAATTCCTGAACCGTCACAATGGAAATCGCCACATCTGCTCCCATCACGGCTACCCGACGGCTCACCTGTGGATGTCGCTCTAATAACAGCGACACATGATCTGTATCCAACACCCAAAGGCTCATACAGTATTGTTGATATCCAATTCACGTTCGGTACGCAGTTCCTGAGCCAAGTTCGCAAACTCATCATCTCCCTCAAACATCCCAATAAAATCTGTCCAAGGATTATTTGTCACTTCTAGGGTCAGAAACTCAATATTTGCCAGTCTAGCTCTCACCTTTTCCTCTAAAGATGCGATCGCATCTAAACGGTTCTCAGCTTCGGCTACACAATCAGGTAACTCTGGCACTGATACTATAAAATTTCCCGATGATGCTTGTTCAACCAGGACATGAAGAGACAGCCTATTCAAACTCGTAACGGCTAGAAGATTCATAAACGGCGATACTTAAATCAGTGAACAGTGAATTTGATAACTGATAATTCTCTTTCTTCATAATAGAACCTCGCTACCATAGGGGGTTGGCGATGCTTTATTCACGTCGCCCTACTTAACCGAGTAAATCAGCGCGGGGTTTAAAGGTTTCAATTTGTCGCAACTTTTCGTAAAGTTCTTTTTCTTCAGGGCTAATTTTTTTCGGTGTAACTATCTGAATCTCCACTAATTGATCACCGCGTTTTTCGTTTTCTGTGGGATAGCCTTTGTTTGCTAAACGGAATCTTTGACCAGATCTCACGCCTGGAGGGATGATCATTTTAACTGGGCCATCGAGAGTTGGCGCTTCTACCTGTCCTCCCAAAACTGCTTCGGAGGGAGTCACTGGGACTTGACAGAGGATATTAGCGCCTTCTAGTTTAAATAATGGATGCGGCTCGACAGTAATTTTTAAGTATAAATCGCCGCCGCTAATGCCCTGATTGCGTAGACGGATGGTTTGGCCTGTAACCATTCCTGGGGGCATAGTTACTTCTAGCGATCGCCCATCTTCTAAACGAATGCGTTCATTACCACCTTGATAAGCTTTTTCTAGTGGTAAAGTCAATCTGGCTTCTATATCCCGGCGCGCAGGGCGTGGCTGGGTTGGGGGAACTGTGTATTCAACTCTGCTTTTAGGAGTACGAAACGGATCGCTACCCGTGCTAGTATTGCTATTGTCTTTGCGACCACCTACACCGATTACTTGATTGATAAAGCTCTCAAAATCAGCAAATTGGCTAGGGTCTACTTCTTGATTGCTACTGCGTCCGTTAGAGCGATTATCCCAGGTTTTGCCCTTTGGTGTTGATTTGTTAGCAAAACCTTTTTGCTGCCAATAGCGACTAAATTGGTCATACTGTGCCCGTTTAGCGGGGTCTGACAGTATTTCATAAGCCTCGCCGATGTCTTTAAATTTTTCTTCTGCTGCTTTGTTTCCTGGATTAAGATCGGGGTGATATTGACGCGCTAACCGCCGATAGACCTTTTTAATTTCCTCGCTGGTGGCTTCTTTCGGTACTCCCAAGATTTCGTAGTAATCGCGAAAATTCTGCAAATTTTGCATAGTCAGTTATTTAAATTTATATTCTTAGAAATGATCCTGTCAGTAGTTAGTTGTTTGACTGTTGACTACTAACTACTGACCACTTACTACTGACAAATTCCTCTTCAGGATAATTACAACCAATCGTCATCATCATCCCAGTTGTCTTGGTAGCTGGGACGCGATCGCCGGGGAGAACGGTTGTCAGGGGGAGATGAACGACTGTCTCTGCCATAGTCTCTGTTAGAGTCTCTACCATAATCTCTACTGGAGTCTCGACTATTAGAGTCTCTGCTAGCGTCTCTGCCATAATCCCTACCAGAGTCTCTACCATAATCTCTGCTATAGGTATCACGGTCTCGATATGTTTCTTTGGGTAAATCGCGATCGCGTTCTTTCTCGCCACCAGTGAAGATTTCTTTAATAGTGCCGAACAAGTCATCATCTTCGTCTTCAGCATAATACTGACGGACTTCCCGGTTTAACTCATATAAAGCATCTTGCAGGTCGGCGTAGGCTTGGTCAATCCCGCGATCGTCGTCTTCTTTGAGACTGTCCCGCAGTTCCCGGCAAATATTATCAATTCGTTGGCGGCGGTTGCGGGCAAATTGCATCCCGAATTCTAACGCCACTTCCCTCAGTTGGCGTTCTGCTTGTAAAATTAGAGCCTCGGAGCGAGTGCGTTTTTCCACTCGTTCTTTCCGTTCCCGATCAACTTCGGCGTATTTTTGGGCGTCTTGAATCATCCGATTCACTTCCCCTTCACTCAAGGTAGAAGCACCTTGGATGGTGATACTCTGTTCTCTGCCAGTGGTTCTATCCAGGGCTGTCACCTGTAAAATGCCATTGGCATCGACATCAAAAGATACTTGCACTTGCGGGATTCCCCGTGGCGCTGGGGGAATGCCATATAGCTTGAAGCGTCCCAGGGACTTGTTGTTCGCCGCCATCTCCCGTTCGCCCTGGACTACGTGAATCTCCACGGTATTTTGGTTATTTTCTGAGGTGGAAAAAATATCAGAGCGGCGTACTGGTATGGTGGTGTTGCGGGGAATGAGTTTTTTCATTACGCCCCCAATGGTTTCTAATCCCACAGACAAAGGTGTGACATCTAAGAGCAGCACGTCTTTGAGTTCACCTGCAAGAATGCCTGCTTGAATTGCTGCACCCACCGCCACTACTTCATCCGGATTGACGTTTTCGCTGGGTTCTTCGCCAATCAAGTCACGGACTAGTTGCTTCACCATCGGAATACGTGTGGAACCGCCGACTAACACCACTTCTTCGATATCTGCGGGTGAAAGTCCGGAATCTTTCAGGGCGCGTTTGACTGGTGTGCGTAACCGTCCCACTAAATCACCACACAAACCTTCAAACTGCGAACGAGAGAGGCGAGTTTCTAGATGTTTTGGCCCGTCTGCTGTTGCGGTGATGAAGGGTAAGTTGATATCGGTGACGCTGACAGCAGAAAGTTCGATTTTAGCTTTTTCTGCGGCTTCCATCAGACGTTGTAGAGCTTGGCGATCGCGTCTTAAATCTACCTCTTCTGCTTCCAGAAATTGCTCTGCTAACCAATCAACAATCTTTCTGTCAAAATCGTTACCGCCAAGTTGCGTATCTCCACTAGTGGCTTTGACTTCAAACACGCCGTCACCAACTTCTAGAATCGACACGTCAAAAGTGCCGCCACCTAAATCGAACACTAAGATAGTTTCGGTATCCCCCCGATCCAAACCATAGGCTAAAGACGCAGCTGTCGGTTCATTCAAAATCCGCAGCACCTCTAACCCAGCAATTCTGCCAGCGTCGCGGGTGGCTTGTCGCTGGGAATCGTTAAAATAGGCAGGAACTGTAATCACAGCCCCTGTCACAGGTTCACCTAAATAGCGACTAGCATCGTCGGCTAATTTCTTCAGCACCATTGCGGAAATTTCTTCTGGGGCAAAATCCTTATTCAAGCGGGGACAGGGAATTCTAATATTCCCAATTTCGTCTTTGCGGATAGTGTAGGGTACACGCTTTGATTCAGGACTCAGTTCGCCATATTTCCGCCCAATGTAGCGTTTAACTGCAAAAAAGGTATTTTGGGGGTTAAGGACGGTTTGTCGTCGTGCCATTTGCCCAACTACCCTTTCGCCTTCTTTGCTGAAGCCAACAACGGAGGGGGTTGTTCGCATTCCTTCTGCATTGGCAATCACCACCGGCTTGCCACCCTCCATCACGGCGACTACTGAGTTGGTTGTACCCAAGTCGATGCCGACTACCTTGCCCATGCGTTACTCTACTCCTACGTGTGTCTTATACGTTTATTATGATTGGGCGGGACTACCTCTAGCTTTGTGCTGTGGGTTGAAAACCCCTCAATGGTATATTAATCATCATTCAGCTAAGAAAGATTAAAAGATTAGCTAAAGGAGCCAGTTGCAAGACTAGGATAACATTGACGATGGTTGGTACGCCCAAGCGGTTTCAATTCTTGTCACTCAAATATAATTGACTAACTATATCTTCTAGTTAAGAAGTTCACCTTAAATAATACTTGCTTTGCTTTTCTCATACCGGAAAAACTTGATATTGGGATAATTTTAAACATTTGACTTTAAAAGAGCGATTACAAACTCACCTCAACGAGATAGCACGAGAACGCGATCCCTATATGGCGACTGCTGGACATTTTTTTGTGCAAGAATACATTCGCCAGCAATTTGCACAATGGGGAAGTGTGGAAATCCACACCTTTTTAGTAAACGGCAAAACCTATCAAAATCTCATTTTAAATTTATCGCCTCAAGTTCAACGGCGACAAAAGGATTTGCCACTCATTTTAATTGGCGCTCATTATGATGCTGTACCTGGAACGCCAGGGGCTGATGATAATGCTACAGGTGTGGCGGTTTTGCTGGAATTGGCGAGAAAGTTTACTGCTGAACCTGCGAGATATCCTTTAAGGCTGGTGGCTTTTGACATGGAAGAATATGGCTTGCTTGGTAGTGCTGATTATGCAGCCCTGTTACGCCAACAAAAGCAACGACTACGTTTAATGATGTCGCTAGAGATGCTGGGCTATCAGAATTCTCAGCCTAACTCCCAAAATTACCCTCCACCTCTAGAACGCTTTTACCCAAATCAAGGTGATTTTATTGCCTTAATTGGCAATTTGCGGACGCTACCAGATTTAATTAGTATCAGCCGTAGTATTCGCCAAGTTGGAGTACCAAGTCAGTGGCTACCTGCGCCCAACAGAGGTTTAATAGTTCCGCAAACCAGACTGAGCGATCATGCATCTTTTTGGGATGTTGGTTATCCGGCGATGATGGTGACAGATACAGCGTTCTTGCGGAATCCACACTATCACAAACCAAGTGATACTATTGCAACTTTAGATTTAGATTTTCTCACAGGTGTATGTGAGGGTTTAGCAGTAGGAATTCGGCGGTTATAACAAATATTTAACGTAGAGGTTTGGAGTTCGGTTTTCAATTCATGAAATTATCCTGGGGCGCTCGCAGACTGGGACTCAGGTTGATTAAATCCTCGATATTGCGCTTCATTGTATTGCAAATTGCATCCAGAGGTAAGTCGTTAGCATCATAACCAAAGGGGTTTTCTATCTCTAACCCAATGGCTTCAATACCAAACAATGTGAAACTAACTAAAGCAGAAATTAACCCTGTCCACCAACCTAGACTCTCTACCATTTGAAATGGCAACAACAGACAATACAGTAATAATAATTGCTTGAGGTGAATGGCATAAGCTAGAGGCATCGGTGTTTTTAAAATTCGCTCACAACCGCCTAGATTATCTACCAGATTATTCAATAATTCTTGTATAGATGTTAATTGATAGCTATTTAGGCAGTTGCGATTGTACTGCTGATGTAAATAGTCTCCTATCCAGAAAGCCACCTCTAGAGGAGGATTATTCATGCTTTTTAGTTTCAAATACATGGATGAAGGCATTAATGCTTCTAACTCACCATCTATCGCTTCTCCTCGTAAATGCAATTTAGTAGCCACAGCAAAAGCTACTAATAACCGTAATGCTTTAATTTTATCTTCTTTATCTTCTGGGTTAATTTCATCAATGGACACCCATATTTGTCGGGCTAAATTTCGGACATTATTTACTATAGAACCCCAGCATTTTCTGCCTTCCCAAAAGCGTTCATAAGCTGTGTTTGTCCGAAAAACTAATAATAGTCCTAAAACAATACTAGGAATGACGCTTCCTAAAATAGGTTGAGAAACAGGCAATTTTAAATAATAAAGTACAGAAATTACAACACCGAAAATTCCACACCATAAAATACGTTGATAAATTGCTGCAAGTACTGAACCTCTAATCTGTAACGCCATTTGAAACCATTGCCCTTTTTCTGTTGCCATGCATTTTACCTAGAGAATTTTTAAATAGCCAATCAGATGAGGATTGGTTAATTTATGAATAATAACTCTACTAGTAGCAGAATTGACAACAGTAATTCCATAGAATTTGCATTGGTGAGGCAAAGACAATATACGCTGGATTGGGAATTCAGAAATCAGGAGTTAGGAGAATTCTAGATTCTGGCTACTGACTCTTTTTCGTTTAAAGATGCGAGTTAAGCGCCAAATAGCTTATTTGCATAGATAGTAGCTTGAATAGCAGATAATGCCAGTATGGAGGCGATCGCTATGCAAAAAACCGCTCTTCAGTGTAAGTAATTTGGCACAATCAAACCAAACTGTGTGAAGAAAAGTAAACAAGACTCAAACCTTCTCTCCCTCTGCTCCCTGCTCTCTGCGTTATCCCAACAATAATTATTTACGCCGGATTACCCAGGTACTCGTGTTGTAATATACCTCAATTTCAGTGATACTGATGGGTAACTTACTTGTTTAATTGCTGATGCTTTGAGGATCAAGCAGGTGCGATCAGATCACGTTATGGATCTGGTATACGTGCGAGTAATTTAGGAGTCTCCACTTTAAAATATACTGTTATTAGTTGTTGAATACTAGCAAAATACAAAAGCGATCGCTCTTGTTTTCAGGAGGAGCGATCGCTAATACTATGGAAGGATAAAGATAATGCATAATACCAATGGCAGATCATCCACCACCAAAGACTTTGTCAAGAAAAACTGGAAATTTACAGAAGTATGGATAGACTCAGTCTTATCCCCACCATATATTCTTTTGTTACTTTGTGATGGTGAAGAAAACTGTCAAATTTATGATCCGGCTCAAGGATATAAAATTGTATTTTCCTGCAATAACTATGATGAAGCCAAATGGTGGTTAATCGAAGATGGATATAAGCTGATTGAAGGTAGGCTGATAGTTTCACAATTAACCTGAATTTCCAGAGATTTATTAGGTATAAAGTTAGAGAGCGAACACCTCTTTTTACTAGGGTGCCAGATAATTTGAGACGAGCTAAACAAAAAGCGATCGCTTGCCAAACTTCCAATACAAGTAAGTTAAGGAAAGTTATTTTTGGTAGAAGTAAGAGGAGATGAGAAAGGGGGATGATCAAGTGAACTTTTCTTCTTCCTCAGCCCCCTTACTTTCAAGAATTGTCGGAGATTTATTTGATTGTTACTGTATCGCCCCTTCTAGAATACTGTTTGCCAATATATGCAGCATACTGACTTGATGCTGCGCTAACACTACCAATTTGACCACCAGAACTAAAATCATGGCTGCCTTGTAGTGTAATATTTTCTGGTGGTTTCTTACCTTGAAAGAATATTGTTGTTGTGACTATAGCTGTATTTTGGGCATCAGTACCGCCATTAACAATCCTTTTAAAGCTGGCATAATTAGCAGTTTGCTTACCATTTTGAACTACCTTACCTCCCTCAAATTGCCATCGTCCTGCACTATCGTCAACATTTTGCAAAGTACTACGCTGTAATTGCAGTTGCAGTGCAGCTGGTTGTGCCATTACTACTGATGCAGGGACAGCACAGCAGGCAGCTGCTACTAATACAATACCCAAAGTGTCTGTAACTCGCATTTCTTTTAATCTGGTCATAGGACTTGTTTTCCTCTAGGATGACAAATATATGCTCATAAATGTCTGCAATTTAAGTGCGTAATAGCTTAACTGTTGGCGGAGTAACAGTGCGATCGCCCAACATCTGTCATCGATGGTTTCCATTGTTACATTTTCTTAGTGGGCAATCATACTTAGCATAGGTCTTGTGATATTGTGGGAGCGTTTAAGAGAATTTGTAAGGAAGAATTTGCGTGAAATTGCAGTCCGCCTCCGTAAGTATTGGGTTAAGCGTTCTCAGTAACTTATTCTCAGTCGCGCCCCTCCCCAGTCTTCAATTTAATTCATCACGAGTTTTTGCCCAAGACGCTACCTCTTCATGTCCTTTGCCAGAAGCGATCGCTGTTACTTTTCTTAACTCTCAATGTCAGGAAGTTAAACTAAAAAAGCAAAAGACTTTTTATCGCTACTATAGTTCTACTGAGAACAAATATGGTAGGTATTTAACAACTGATAGATATAAAACTAATCTAGAAGTTATTAGAAATCTAGCTCTCAATCAAGAATGGGGTAATAAAGCCACTACCATCCTCAGAGTCACTTTGCCAGCAGGAACAACAATTTATCAAGGCATTGTTGCTCCTCAAACCCCCACAAAATGCTATCCAGGTGGTGGTCAACAGACTTTTATTCAAGATTCAAAAGACCCAAATATCAAGTGGGTTGAGGGAAAAAATCTAATTATAGAAAGTTTCAGTTGCCCATAAAATTTATGAAAAATAACACAACAGAGTTTATCAAACTCATCGATCAAGCTCTGGAAATTGCCGAACATACCTCTACTGAAGCAGGGAAACAAGAGCGTTTAAACAAGGCGATCGCTACCCTAAAATCTATTAGAAGCCAGACGCTAGCAGGTAATCTGGAACCATCAGGAGGAATTTCCACTCTTGGGCTAGCGAGTGGAGTAGCTGATTGGATTGAGCCATTAGATTCACCATTATTAGCAGCTGTAGGTGCGATAGAAGAGCATTACCAAAAACACCTTTAGTGGTCTGGCTCAAAACTTTTGAGATATTCGTAGTCAACACTTTAGAGCTAAAAAAATCAAGGACTAAAGTCTTTACTACAAACACAGATGACTATAGTAACTTCTGTGAGCAAAATTTAATAGAATAGCGATCGCGTATACGCAATAATGCTCAGGAAATATTTATCATAAATGACAACGGCTGATAGATGCCCAATTATGATCTACTGCCTCAATCCCAGTTGCAATCAGCCTCTCAACCCTGATGGCATAGTTTTCTGCCAAAGTTGTGGGACAAAACTAATACCACTGCTACGAAACCGCTATCGAATTATTCAGCCATTGGGAGGCGGAGGGTTTGGTAGAACTTTTTTGGCAACAGATGAAGATAAGCTCAAAGCACGTTGCGTTGTCAAACAGTTAGCACCTCAAATCCAAGGTACTAGCGCTCTACAGAAGGCGACTGAACTGTTTCACGAAGAAGCACAGCGTCTGGAACAGCTAGGAGAACATCCCCAAATTCCCACCTTATATGCCTATTTTGGACAGGATCATTACCTGTATTTAGTGCAACAGTTCATCCAGGGACAAAGTTTACGACAGGAATTACAACAGGGACTTTTCAGTGAGGACAAGATTTGGCAATTGTTGCGGGAATTATTACCTGTGCTGAAATTTGTCCATGAAAATCGGGTAATTCACCGCGACATCAAGCCAGACAATATCATGCGTCGCGCCCCTCAAGAAACCAATTCTCCTTATCCAGGAGGACAGCAGAGCAACTTAGTCCTGATTGATTTTGGTGTCGCCAAGCATATCACAGTCGCCTCTGTAGAACACACAGGTACGAGCATCGGTTCCCAAGGCTACGCACCGATGGAACAAATGAAGTATGGTTTTGCCTACCCAGCTAGTGACTTATTTAGTTTAGGTGTGACGTGCTTAACTCTGCTGACAGGAATTCATCCCTCTCACTTATATATGGAACATGGCTACAGCTGGGTGACACACTGGCAAAAAAATCTGCAGTCGCCAATATCTGCAAAATTGCAGCATGTATTAAATAAGCTTTTACAAAGAGAACTTGAGTATCGCTATCAATCAGCAGATGAAGTCCTGCAAGACTTACAGCAAGCGCCACAAAGTGCATCATTACCTCTGACGCCGTTGCTACCAGAGATAAGGCAAAAATCGCCAATTATAGCTGAAACCGTAATTCAACCGCCAATCCGACTACCCAAAATCCAACTCATACAGAAACTAATATTGGGGTGTGTTCTCCTATTTTTAGGGTTTGGGAGTTATTTGTATTGGCAAAGATTACCCCTCAATGGACATACAGGTGATGTTAATTCTCTGTCCTTTCGTCCATTACCTCCATCTCCTACTCAAAACCAAATTTCTCTGTTGGGAGAAACTTTAGCTAGTGGTAGTGATGACAAAACTGTGAAAATCTGGGACTTAAAGCAGAGGAAGGAACTCCATACTCTCAGAGGACATACAGGTAAAGTTTATGCTGTTGCCATTAGCCCAGATGGTCAAAGTGTTGTTAGTGGTAGTGATGACAAAACTATCAAGATATGGGATCTCAACACGGGA
This sequence comes from Calothrix sp. PCC 7507, assembly GCF_000316575.1. GTDB lineage: Bacteria > Cyanobacteriota > Cyanobacteriia > Cyanobacteriales > Nostocaceae > Fortiea. The sequence continues at coordinate 2,895,979 of NC_019682.1, forward strand.
AAAGAAAGACATACCCTGACTGGACATCAAGGCTTAATTAGTTCTGTGGCTATCAGCCCAGACGGCCAAACTATTGTTAGTGCCAGTTACGACAAAACTATCAAAACCTGGAATCTCAATACAGGGGCAGAAATTCGCACCTCCAAGGGCCATTCAGGAGAGATTTTAGCTGTTGCTATTAGCCCCAATGGTGAGAAAATCGTCAGTGGTAGCGCGGATAAATCTATTAAAATTTGGCACTTAAAAACCGGAAAAGAAATACTCACAATTCCTGCTCATACACTTGATGTCAATGCCTTGGCTATTAGCCCCAATAGTCAGTTGTTGGTAAGTGGCAGCGATGACAAGACAGTGAAACTGTGGAACCTGAATACAGGCAAGGCAATTCGCACCTTTGAAGGGCATTTAGCTGATGTGAATGCGATCGCATTTAGTCCCAACGGTGAATATATCGCCACAGGCAGTGATGACAAGACTGTGAAAGTGTGGAACCTATATACAGGCGAGGCCATAATTACCTTCACAGGGCATTCTGCAGAGGTTTATGCCGTTGCTTTCAGTCCTGATGGTAAAACTTTAGTTAGTGGCAGTAAGGACAAGACTATCAGAATTTGGCAAATACCAGATTGAGTCTCGGTGAGGGGTAGGGTGTTGACTTTGTTGGAATTTTCCCGTTTTTGGTTCGTACTATTTCTGTGTCCGTGTAAAGTCTCCTGATTGTCATTGCTTCGCTCCGCTCGCAATGACTACACAAATTTTGCATGAATTTTTATCACCTAAAAAGGCACAGAGTCAACACCCTAGTACCGCAAGGCGGAAGTCAAAAGTCAAAAGTCAAAAGTCAAAAGAATTGTATTCCAAGCTCTTGCGCCATTTGAAATGGTATGTTTATTTACGCCGCGCTGTACTAGTGGTTTGTCAATTTTGTTTTGAGGGGTTTTTGGTAGTGCGGGCCGAAAAGCCCGCGTGAGCGAGACGCTCACACTACAGTCCCTCATTTCAACCCTGACAGACTACTAGGTGAGGGGTGCTTTGAGAATATGCCAACTCCGTGAGCATTTGCAGCAGCGGCACAATCCAGCGTAAATAAGTGGGTTCAGTGTCGATGCCATCGACTCATTGTAGAATATACCTTACTTTCGTAGCTTCAAAAAACGAACTATGACAATGCATTCTTCACTCCAACGTGCATTTACTAACCGCCATGTCCTGAAAGTGATTAGCGGTTTAAATAACTTTGACGCTTCTCGCACGGCTGCTGTCGTTAAAGCCGCTGATTTGGGCGGTGCTACTTTTGTGGATATCGCTGCTGATCCCGCTTTAGTACAATTGGCAAAAACATTGACTAATTTACCAATCTGTGTGTCGGCAGTAGAACCAGAAAAGTTTGTCCAGTCTGTGGCAGCTGGTGCTGATTTGATTGAAATTGGGAATTTTGATTCATTCTATGCTCAAGGACGGCGCTTTGAGGCTCTGGAAGTGCTAGAACTCACTCGCCAAACCCGCGAGTTGCTCCCAGAAATCACCTTATCTGTCACCGTCCCCCACATCCTGCCACTAGATCAGCAGGTACAACTAGCAGAAGAACTGGTGAAAGCTGGAGCCGATATTATCCAAACCGAAGGCGGTACCAGCAGCAAGCCAAATCACCCTGGAACTTTGGGATTAATCGAAAAAGCTGCCCCCACTTTGGCAGCAGCCTTTGAGATTTCCCGCGTTGTCTCAGTGCCAGTATTGTGTGCTTCTGGCATTTCTAGCGTCACTGCCCCACTAGCGATCGCCTCCGGTGCTGCTGGCGTTGGCGTCGGTTCCGCCATCAATCAACTCAACAGCGAAGTCGCCATGATTGCCGCTGTGCGTAGCTTAGTAGAGGCATTAGCAGCAACAAGAGTGCTGGTTGGGGAATAGGCAGGGGGTATTGGTGTCAACGTAAGCCCCAGCGAATGGAATTCGCGGCTATACAAACAAAGCCCACCTGCGTGGGCTAAGAAAAAATTAAGGTTTTTTAACCCACGGAGGTGGGTTTTGCCTGTGTAGTCGCGGTTTATAACCGCCTTTTTAGCGTTAAGTTGACACCAATGGGCAGGGGGAGAAGATTACTAACTCTTGACTCTTGACCCTTGACTTCTTACTCCAAACTATCCTTCAGAGCATAAATCACCTGATCTTGCTGTTGGGTTGTCAGTTCAGGGAACATGGGCAAGGATAAAACCTCATGACAGGCTTGCTCGGCTACTGGCAATTGTCCTGGTTGATAATCTAGATGTTGATAAACTGGTTGCAAATGCAGAGGGTGGGGATAGTAAACCGTTGAGTTTACACCCCGTTCTTGTAGTTGACTACGCACCGATTCCCGATATGCGGCACTAGAGCCATTCTGCCCTTGACTGGAGATGCGAATAGTATATTGATTCCAGACGCTCACACCTCCAGTTAACTCTTGGGGTGTGACTATACCAGCAACTTGACTCAGAAACTGGTTATAGTAAGTGGCGATCGCCCGCCGTTGTTGATTCCAATCATCGAGATGAGGCAGTTTAATAGCCAGAATCACTGCTTGGATGGCATCTAAACGGCTATTGACACCAATTTCTTCATATTGATAGCGATTTCTCTGTCCATGCTCTTTGAGTATCCGCAGCTTGGCAGCGATCGCTGGATCATTAGTTGTAATTGCGCCACCATCACCACAAGCACCGAGATTTTTGGTTGGGTAGAAACTAAAACAACCGATGTGTCCAATGCTGCCAACTTTTGCACCACCCCAACTAGCTCCTGTAGACTGAGCGCAATCTTCAATTACTGCTAAATTGTGAGATTGAGCGATCGCCATCAGCGTCGTCATATCGACAGGTTGCCCAAACAAGTGAACTGGGATAATAGCTTTGGTTTTGGGTGTAATTGCCGCCGCTACTTGCTGCAAATCTATATTCAACGTAGTAGCATCAATATCCACAAAAACCGGCTTTGCACCCACAGCACTGATTACCTCGGCTGTAGCTACGAAGGTGAACGGTGTAGTAATTACTTCATCTCCTACACCAATCTCTAAAGCTCGTAGCGCGAGAAACAGAGCATCAGTACCCGAATTACAAGCTACACATGCTGTCACACCATGATAGGCAGCAAACTGTTTTTCAAAACCTTCAACCAAGGGACCGCCAATATAACGACCAGAAACCAAGACATCTAACACAGCAGCACTCACCTCTGTTTCAATGGTGGTGTATTGCTGTTTGATATCAAAGGCTGGGATGGAATTTACGCTTTGGATCATGAGTTTTCATAAAACCTTTCGATACATGTGGAAACCCATGCCTTCTGGGTATGGGAGGAAACATGAACGGGTATTGTAGCCCGTCAAAAATTATTTTATGGGTAAGGTTAGCACTTGCTAACAAAAACAGTGAATCGTATTTAGGACTTACGCAACTGGTATAAGAGTCAAGAGTCAAGGGTCAAGGGTCAAAAATCGAAGTTTTTTGGACTTTTGACTTTGGACAGCCTCTACGAAAAAAAATATGGCACTTGCGTAAGTCTTAGTATTAACCAAGATCCCACACCTCGAATCAAAGTTCCAAGTGTGAGGAATGTTTTAATTAAAACCACTGAGGAGGGAGAAAATCAATGCCAGAACTGATCAAGCTAGATGTAGTTGATTTAGCGATCGCTGTAGGATTAATGGCGATCGCTATTAGTTTATCTGCATGGGAAAAATTAGGACTAGAGTTGAACTTAGCCCTCGCTACTGGCAGGACTATCTTACAGCTACTCGTCTTAGGATACGTTTTCGACTTCATCTTTGCTTTGAACAATGCTTGGGCAGTTTTGGCGATTTTAGCAGTAATGCTGACGATTAGTGCGATTGTCGCCCGAAACCGCATCAGCCAAAAAGTTCCCCATGTGCTGCCTTGGGTTTGGGGATCAATTTTAGCCAGTACTGCGCTGACTGTGCTTTACACCAACTGCTTAATCATTCAACCAGAGAGATGGTACGAACCACGATATGTGATTCCCTTAGCCGGGATCGTCTTAGGTAACGCGATGAATGCTGCAGCGATCGCCGGTGAGCGGCTTGTTAGTACTATTAATGCATCGCCATTGGAAATCGAAACCCATTTGAGTTTAGGTGCAACCCCCCAGCAAGCAGTGAGTCAATATCGCAAAGATGCCATCAAAGCCGGATTGATTCCTACCCTCAATCAAATGATGATTATTGGTATGGTTGCACTACCCGGAATCACCACAGGGCAGTTATTAGGCGGAGTCAATCCTCTAGATGCTGTATCTTACGAAATTTTGATCATGTTTATGGTGGCTCTAGCTAACTTACTGACCACACTTTTAGTTACGAAGGGACTGTGTCGTCAGTTTTTTAACTCAGCCGCACAGTTAGTGAGGTGAATTAAGAAGTAAAAAGTAAAAAGTAAAAAGTAAAAAGTAAAAAGATAATCCCCATAAATAAATTTAAGTGCCTCGTCGAAGATTCACTCTCGTTAACCCTTCAATGGTCTTACCAAGTGCGTTAAGTCCGCTTTTCGGCTGGCAGATTTTACGCATTTCCCTATAGCTTTGAGACATCGCAGTTACCCGCTATGCCCCTTCGGGCGGGTACTGGCATAGACATTTGCCTGGAGTATTTCGATACTCACTCACTCTCATGTGCGATTGATAGTCGCACCCATCCCCGTGAGGGGTAAAGGAAATAAAACCGGGGTATCGAGCTAAAGTATTTGAAATTCTTCCTTTGTTTCCATCCCCTCACGGGGTAAAGGAATTAAAACGTGCGTCAATTCCACTCAACGGAGCTTTCGGATCTTTATGGTTTCCATCCCCTCACGGGGTAAAGGAAATAAAACCATGCAGAAGACTGTACCAAGGGAGGGTTTAACATTTGTTTCCATCCCCTCACGGGGTAAAGGAAATAAAACAGCTCGGAGAAAAAGACAAAAACATATTGCTAAGTGCAGTTTCCATCCCCTCACGGGGTAAAGGAATTAAAACCAAAAACTCTTACATTTCTATACCCGGCATTAACACTGTTTCCATCCCCTCACGGGGTAAAGGAATTAAAACTCTGAAATCTCAAGACTATCAACTGATTGTAAACCTGTTTCCATCCCCTCACGGGGTAAAGGAATTAAAACCACTGGGTGAGGAGGTGCTAGCTGAAATAATCTCACCAACAAGTTTCCATCCCCTCACGGGGTAAAGGAATTAAAACTCAACACTAATGGTCAGACACTGACAGAGGTGAGAGAGAAGTTTCCATCCCCTCACGGGGTAAAGGAAATAAAACACCCAACTTGCGTGCTATTTTAGCTGGAATTATAATAGGTTTCCATCCCCTCACGGGGTAAAGGAAATAAAACCTGTTGAAGGGCATCCGCGAGATGACCTCTGGAAACTGGTTTCCATCCCCTCACGGGGTAAAGGAAATAAAACTGGAGGAATAAGGTACTCGGAGGGTTCGTGAATAGGTTTCCATCCCCTCACGGGGTAAAGGAAATAAAACGCTTGGAAACTGGGGCTTGTCAAGACCCACCCATAGGCGACAAGTTTCCATCCCCTCACGGGGTAAAGGAAATAAAACACTGCTCAGTTTCCTCTAGTAAGAGGTGTAGGAGAAAGGTTTCCATCCCCTCACGGGGTAAAGGAAATAAAACCGTTTCTGTTCACAAACTTGGGGTAGGAAGCTGTCACATGTTTCCATCCCCTCACGGGGTAAAGGAAATAAAACCAGGGATGGAGACTTTAAAGTTTCTACCGGCGCTTTAACGGTTTCCATCCCCTCACGGGGTAAAGGAAATAAAACCAGGATTTACCCGAACAATAATGCAGCAGCATATTAGTTTCCATCCCCTCACGGGGTAAAGGAAATAAAACTATCGGCTTCCAACCGATGAAGCATGGAACAGATTCTGGTTTCCATCCCCTCACGGGGTAAAGGAAATAAAACTACTGAGGAAAAAATTCAGGAAGTTTATGATGGAATTGGTTTCCATCCCCTCACGGGGTAAAGGAAATAAAACTGTTTATTCTGTGGTTCAGAGATGACTTAGGAAAAAATGGTTTCCATCCCCTCACGGGGTAAAGGAAATAAAACTTGAGTTTTTTACTGAACTCAAAAAACCAGAAAATAAGTTTCCATCCCCTCACGGGGTAAAGGAAATAAAACCAGTTAACTTGATTAGAGATTCTAATGCTAACAGTATTGTTTCCATCCCCTCACGGGGTAAAGGAAATAAAACCGATCTCGTTGAAGAGAATCGCATACGACGCATCCAAAATGTTTCCATCCCCTCACGGGGTAAAGGAAATAAAACGGCAACACCGCACTTCACCGTGCGGCGCGACGTCTCGGGTTTCCATCCCCGTGAGGGGTAAAGGAATTAAAACAATTTTTAGGGGAATTTCTACCCCTCTAAAAAACCAACTTAGTTTCCATCCCCGTGAGGGGTAAAGGAATTAAAACACTATTTGGAAGGTGGAGATCAAAAAAACCAACTTAGTTTCCATCCCCGTGAGGGGTAAAGGAATTAAAACTTTCTGATTTCATCTTGCAACCAACAGGCACTGTAATCAACAGTTTCCATCCCCGTGAGGGGTAAAGGAATTAAAACGAGTTCAAAAAGACGTGCAAGGAAATCCAAACGACAGAAATGGTTTCCATCCCCGTGAGGGGTAAAGGAATTAAAACAAGTGCAAAAAGCACTTTCTTTGACTCATTAAGATTTAACGTTTCCATCCCCGTGAGGGGTAAAGGAATTAAAACAAGTCTCCAACCAAGTCGCCGAACTCGGCGCATTGGGTTTCCATCCCCGTGAGGGGTAAAGGAATTAAAACGACTTCGAGAACGCGGCACGCTCCCTTGAGTGTGCTTGTTTCCATCCCCGTGAGGGGTAAAGGAATTAAAACTGGGTATCAGAATTTTTGTCTGAACCCGAAACCAAAGATGTTTCCATCCCCGTGAGGGGTAAAGGAATTAAAACTGACAAGGAGTTTTCCGCTCCTTGCCTGAAAGGCGAAGGTTTCCATCCCCGTGAGGGGTAAAGGAATTAAAACAATCATCACACTCGCGTGTAGTGTGCTGGCTTTTTATATTTTGTTTCCATCCCCGTGAGGGGTAAAGGAATTAAAACAGCGTTCAAATCAGCAACGGTCGCGTGATTGTTGAGTTTCCATCCCCGTGAGGGGTAAAGGAATTAAAACTTCTTGTAACCTGTTGGGAGAATTTCACAACGAACCTTATATAGTTTCCATCCCCGTGAGGGGTAAAGGAATTAAAACAGTTACCAAATGGCAATACTGTGTTCTGCGAAGAACAGTTTCCATCCCCGTGAGGGGTAAAGGAATTAAAACTCTTCTTTCTCAATTCATCGGTTTTGCAGGACACTGGTTTCCATCCCCGTGAGGGGTAAAGGAATTAAAACATGGCACCATAAAATTTGGTGCTTGGTCTATTGCAAGGTTTCCATCCCCGTGAGGGGTAAAGGAATTAAAACATTGAGGGAACAAAGTTCCCCCGCAACCCACTGTTTCCATCCCCGTGAGGGGTAAAGGAATTAAAACTGGATTGGGCGCAAAACAACAATCAGCCGTTGCTGATGTTTCCATCCCCGTGAGGGGTAAAGGAATTAAAACAAGATTTCAAGAACGCATTGAAACAAACGTTTCAAGATGTTTCCATCCCCGTGAGGGGTAAAGGAATTAAAACTTTATGGGACTATTAATCTTGTAGGATGGACTGGAGGGTTTCCATCCCCGTGAGGGGTAAAGGAATTAAAACGAGGGTATTGAAGGGCAACTCCAAGTTGCCACTCGCCATGTTTCCATCCCCGTGAGGGGTAAAGGAATTAAAACAGCAAACAGAAGCTGGGCAACAAGGCGCAGGGACAGAAGTTTCCATCCCCGTGAGGGGTAAAGGAATTAAAACAACTTTGAAAATCGTTTCTGAAGAGTCCGTAAAAGTTTCCATCCCCGTGAGGGGTAAAGGAATTAAAACGTTTTTGAAGTGTGTGCAGCCAAAGTAGTTTCTTCTGACAGTTTCCATCCCCGTGAGGGGTAAAGGAATTAAAACTAATGGAAACCCGCAACAAGGCGCAGGAACGGAAAGTTTCCATCCCCGTGAGGGGTAAAGGAATTAAAACTAATACAGCGTTTCTGCTTTATGTCATCAGCACAAGACAGTTTCCATCCCCGTGAGGGGTAAAGGAATTAAAACAGGAGGAGGAGGACGAAGAGAAAGAAGACCCCAAGTTTCCATCCCCGTGAGGGGTAAAGGAATTAAAACTTGTTGGATGTCTTGGAAAAAGCTTGCCCTCCTTCCAAAAAAGTTTCCATCCCCGTGAGGGGTAAAGGAATTAAAACTGTTGACCTTTCTGCCCCCCTGAGGGCCAACGGTCCGAGTTTCCATCCCCGTGAGGGGTAAAGGAATTAAAACACTTGGATAACTTTCTTGGGGACACCCGTTGCAGAAGTTTCCATCCCCGTGAGGGGTAAAGGAATTAAAACCCTACTCATTTAGAAGCCTTATGCAGACAGGGTTACAGATACCCATTTTCGCGGGGGGTCTAATTTACCTGTCAGTAAGCTACATTTATTGAGAATTTAGTCCTAGTAGAACCTTCTCAAAAGCTTACTGAGAAAGCTTTCCGCGGGGGTCAACGAAATCATCAGGGTTTCACGGATCGCCTGACCCCCGCGAAAAATTTACGTACACAAAGTCAAAACAAGTACTTTGAGATTCACTTGGAAACGTCAGATTAAGTTTTCAAGGTTCTGTTTGTTGTTTTACATGGTATCACAAAGTACTCTGACTGTTCACAGCATCAAACACGAACTTAACATAAGTTTTCTCTACTACCGCCCCGGTTATGCAAGGTTATTTGTGGAACACTTTATTTCTCCCAAATCATCGGGCGATACACTTCCACTTCACCCTTCAAGCATGAAATGTATTCCCGTACCTGCAACTCAAGGGCGCGACGGTATACTACTTTCTGTCCAGTATGAGGATGCGTCACTTCTGATTGCAATTTCTCTTCCCAATGCTTCAGAAACTTCTTGAGTGCGTGAGGTTGAAAATACACTCCATTTCGTTCATCAGGTAATGTAAAATCATCAATTGTAAAAACTTCCGAATTGACTAAATAAACTGTCAAAGAATCGACTAAGCCAGCACGCCATTCTTCCATCAAATCAGAAACTAGTACCGCAAGGCGGAAGTCAAAAGTCAAAAGTCAAAAGTCAAAAGTAATATGGAGTAAGCTTTTTAGCGATTGAGAATGGTCTGCTTATTTCCGCCGCACTGTACTAGTGGTTTGTCAATTTTGTTTTGAGGGGTTTTTGGTAGTGCGGGCATCTTGCCCGCGTGAGCGAGACGCTACAGTCCCTCATTTCAACCCTGACAGACTACTAGTGCTGGATGATGATCGCGGGGGACGTGTAAATTCCCAAAATGAGTATGCAATCCTACAGATTGGATGAATGAATAAACATTTTGGCTTAATAGAGTGTAGCCCGAACTGAGCATACTATTAATGGGGTCAGTGGGTGGGCGCTTGGTGCGCTTTTCAAACGTCAACGAACCAGAAAATAAACTTCCCAGTGCTTGAAAATAAATTGTCGCCGCCCTTCCTTCATATCCCCGCAGCACATCCATATTATCTGCAAAAGTTAGTTTATACCTATTTTGTATGAAGATGCACATAATAATATCCCCCTGTAGTCCCCCCTTGGTAAGGCAGGGCTGATTCATTCGCTCGTGTTGGGGATTTGTCAAGAGGATAATCTCACGCAAAGGCGCAAATACGCAAAGAAAAATTAGGTATTTCGGACTGAAGACGCCAAAATTTTTTGTCTTAATTGTGGACTTGCCCTCAATTTTCATCCCTTTGACCCTGGCAATTTTAACCCTTTTAGGGAACGAAACAGCCCTACCTTGGTAAGGGGGGACGGCGATAGCCGGGGGGTGAATTATATGCAGCTTCACAAAAAAACGGTATTACTCATCAAAATCTCTAATTCATTAGATGCCTTTTTGATGATTGTTCCATCTACATTTTTAGATTTTTGACGACGGTTTAACCGCATCAACAATATGCGTGAATTATGCAACTTTGCTCTAACTATAGCCTCAGCTTGCTTTTTGACAAACTCAGGATTTTGACAACGCTCAACTTGTAACATCAAATATTCTACCCTAGCATCACCTTCTGCTTGCAATCTGCCAAAATAACTCCCTTTTTGCGACAAATACATGATTGGAATCCGTCGCCACAATGCCATGCTTACCGCACCATGTGATACGTTGCAAGAACCAAATAGCACAACATTGCTTACCCGTGATACTGGCACTTTAATCCGCAATTCTCGCTGATAAAATACTTGAAATTGTTGATTTTTTACGCTCAGATATGCACCTTGGTCGGTTATATATAAAGTAGTCATGGTTTCCTGCCAATAATGAGATTCAAGTTAAAAGTTAAAAGGTAAAAGGTAAAAGAAGGAAGAGTTTAAAAAGTATTGGGCAAATAAAATTCGCTACTACACAAACAAAGTCCACGGAGGTTGACTAATCCGAAATCAAGGATTTTTAACCTGCGGATGTAGGTTTTGTTTGTGTAGACGAGCCAGTGCGTTGGGCGGCTCTGCCGACTTGTACCGCTAAAGCGGAACCCGCAGGGTAGCAACTGGCGTGCGGTTTCTAATCGCCGATTTCACTTTTCTTTTACCCTTTAATTTAATTGTTACAGTCCTATATATGGGTTCGTGTATGGGTTATTTGATTTTGTATATGACTTCGTATATGTCTTTTAAGACAGCTGTTACAGACTGCAGACGAGTGTTTATATCCCCGACTTCTTGAAGAAGTCGGGAATCTGGAGAGCAACTTTTGTGTAATTTAATCAGCAAAAACAGATATTGCTTTCTCAAACTCCAGTTTGCTTGCTCAAAATGCCTTTTTGCTTTCTCATTTCAGTAGATTCAGCAAGCAAAAGCAGATATTGCTTTCTCAAAATGCCTTTTTGCTTTCTCATTTCGGTAGATTCAGCAAGCAAAAGCAGATATTGCTTTCTCAAAATGCCTTTTTGCTTTCTCATTTCGGTAGATTCAGCAAGCAAAAACAGATATTGCTTTCTCAAACTGCGGTTTGCTTTCTCATTTCGTTATAAGTAGTTAAACAAAATTAATTACACAATGTCATTGCGAATGCAGCGTTCGCGCAGCGTCCCGAAGGGAAGCGAAATGAAGCAATCGCAAGGGCTGGGATTGCTTCGCTTCGCTCGCAATGACTGTAATTAATTTTGCGTAGTTACTTATCGCGCATTTATTTTGGTAATCTCCCAACGAGATTAACCACTTTATTCCATAAGTAAGTCGGTGCAATAAAACCAAACTATGTGAAGAAAAGTAAATAAGGCTCAAACTCTTTCTCCCCCTGCCCCCTGCCCCCTGCCTTATTCCAACAATAATTATTTACGCCGACCTACTTAACTCGTAATCTATTGCAATTCCAGTGCGTTTCAATCCACATCTAAGAGTATTTCATCCTCTTGCCCCGGTAGATCAAGGGCAATCAAAAGCGATCGCCCAACTGAAGCGATCGCTTGCTGATCAAGAGTGCCCCGCAAACGCAACAAGCGCGATTTTGAGAGGACTCGAATCTGATCTGTCATGGCGAGTGAATCATGGCTTAATCCACCATTGGATGCATGAATCAACACTTGTGTGGGATAAATCCGCTTACCTGCTCGATAGGTTGTGCAGGGAACTACTATAACCACGGGACTGCTAGCATTAATCACATCTCGGCTAACAATAATCACTGGACGGGTTCCACCTTGTTCTGATCCTTCAGTCGGCTCTAAACGAGCGTCATAGATTTCACCCCATCTCATTCCGAGGTTTCTCCTAGTTTCAAGGCTTCCCACTGAGCCGGGGCAAATTCTGCCTCCATCTGCAAAATTTCGGCTTGGTACTCTACGTCATTTGCCATTTCTGCTAAAGCTGCATCAATTTCTAGCCGTTTTTGAGCAGCGAGTTCACGCCGTAATGCTCTGGTGACGAAATCGTTGCGGCTTTTGGCTTTTCCTGCTTGAACAGCTTGATCCGTTGCTGCTAACAAATCCTTTGGGAGGGATAGTGTTGTGCGAACCATCTGTTGCTCCATACTGTTTTACCAAATGATGTTTAATTTGATGACTCTAATAACATCATTTTAGTCAACGATCGCCTAATTTACCCTACTCAGTACTGAGTGCTGAGTCCTGAGTGCTGAGTAAATTAACGGGTACTCAGTACTTTTGCACTTGGTAAATGCCCCGCCCGATGTTAAGCGGAATCTTTTAATACAGGAGTTGGTTGATACCCCACCCCTCTCCTGTCGGAGACGCGCAAGGGACGTGGGTGGTTTTTTTAACTCAGCACTCAGCACTCGGAACTCAGCACTCTTCATCCTTGGCGCGATCGCGTGTAAACTGGCCTGCCTTGGGAATCATAGACAAGTAGGGGTAGGTTGGCGTTGTCACTAATGATTGCTAGTGCGTCTTGTAAGTTTTCCCAGTATTGTTTAATGCCACTTGCTTTGCTGGAATCTGGCAATTCGGGATTAGCCAAACCACTTTGCCGTATTTTGTCGTAGGCGTCGGTTAATTGGATGATAATTGCTCTTTTGTCTACGGTGAAGGTGCAAATCGGAATGCTACTAGTACAAGTTTTCTGGAGATCAGCCAGGGTTTGTTGGGGATTACTAGTGCTTTGGAGTTTTTCTTGTGCTTGCTTTAAGGCTAGTGAATAGGGTTCAATCAAGGATTGAGCCTGAGTGTAGTAAGAGCTATCACGAGAAATTTGTTTAGCAGCCTGTAAAGCTTGACCCCATCGCACCACTGCTGCTGGCAATTGATTATTTTGTTCCGCAGCTTTCGCTTGGCTAGCCGTGCCTACAGCTTGTTGGTAGGTTTTAGCTGCTAATTGTTCTTGCGTGGCGCGATCGCGGGCTGCAGCTAATTTCGGTTTATATTCTGTCAATAACGCTTGGGCTTGTTGGTATCCTGAGCTTGTCTGAGGAATGGCATTTAAAGCATTAATTACTACCTGCCAAGTAGACTGCGCCTTTTGCCAGTCATTCAAGGATTTAGCAGCAGTTTCTTGCTTTGTGGCTGCACTGGCTACAGCTTGTGCTGCAGTCAGCTTTTTCAGCCATTTTGCTTCTACTAGCAATTGCTCGTTGACATTTTTGAGACTGACACGATAACGAAATAATTTTGGCTGCACTAGTCCATAGACATCACTTTGGGGATCTATGGCTTCTAAGGGGGCGATCGCCTGTCGCCAGAGGTTTTGTCTAGCTTGTAATTCTTCTAGGCTTTTGGCAGGGATTTGAGTTTTTTGCACCGCCAAAGATCCCCCCTGCAAAGCTTTTACTACTTGGTCAATTTTTTCTGACTGTGTAGACAAGCTGGCTTTTAGTTCTTCTCCAGCCCGGTAATGCGGAGACCAACTAGGAATTATTGTTAAAGATGAGCTAGCTGTATTCAGTTGTTGCTGCAACACTACCAAGTCTTTTTCCGACTTAGCACGGCGGATCATTTGTCTGGACTCTGTTTTTAATTGCTCCGCAGTTTGCAGTTCTTTACACTCTGAGATCACACAAGGACGAGTCAGTAAGTAAGCACCGCCTGATAGCACAATCCCCACCAAAGCAACACCTAATAAGATTGGTTTGACTAGTCGTGCTGACTTGGAACTCGACAAATCCGGCCCACCTGCCAAGGGATCAAAAGCTTCTTCCTCTTCTGATTCTGGCTCTGCATTAGACTCATAACTAGATAAAATTGCGTCCTCAACAGGTGGAAATATCGGCTGTTCGCTTTCTCCTTCTGCCTCTATCACCCCTATTCCCCACATAGTGCGGTTACTGAAGTCCCCCTCTTCCGTGACTGTTTCATGGATTTGGTGATCAGCAGATGGGGAGATCGGCTGTTCAGGTTCACTCCCTCCCCCCCTGTCTTCCTCATGCAGCGTCAGCCAACGTTGGGCATAAGGGCGGTTTTCACCAGAGATTCTGAGGAAACATTGCACACGCTGCTCCCAGTAACTTGGCAAAGACTGGAGCGCTTCCTCAAGCAGTTGAAAGATTGTCTCGGTATCAACTGTCACATTCGCTGGATGTTGAGTTAGAATCATTAACTCATCATTCTTGACAGCACACTTCACTTGGAAGGCTTGACCAGATGGAGCTGCTGCAAGTAATTGTTCCTGCAAAGTTTTGGCTAAAAGCTGTAAATCTTCCTGCTGAACTGCTACTTTCATAGAGCATTCTTGCTGTTCTTCTAGATGATTTTGCTGATGATCGAGAGTAGAAGGTGAAAAACTTCCGTTTTTTGAATACAGATGCACGGTTTAACCAACCATAGCCAAATAATCAGATAGAACAACTTTCTAACACAAATTCCTAATTTTTACCAATAATCATTTGCGTAATACTATACGTTACATTTGACAATCTGACTTAAAGTAGAAATTACGAATATAAAATGGGAACAATAAAGTATTTGGGCATTTTTACGACTGTATGCATGATGATGAAATGTAGATCATCTACAACTACGTATTGCAGAAATTACAGTACAGTAGTTATGAAGCAATAGGGTTCAGTTAAAGATATTTGTCGGTGCCGTGCCCCTTAGAAGTATTGCATTTCAGCCTAACTGAACCCTATTGAGTTATGAAGCTATCCCAAATAGCACGAAAAATAGTACGTTAGTGGTTGTTGACAAATTTGCTAGTTATCTGACATGCTGACAAATTCACTAAGAACATTAAATACATATTTTTGAGATGCTATCAGCAGGTTAGCCCTAAAAATTAAGTTGCTTCCTTTACTAAATTAGATAAAATTGATACGTGAAAAATAAATTTTTATAGCTGTCCAAAGTCTGATTATCTAATTATGGTGCTGGAAAATGTCAAAGATAGCACCAAAAAAATGCTGATGATTGTGTCAATACGAGGTGCGTGTCCATGGATTTATTGGAGTACCAAGTTAAAGAATGGTTTGGGAAAATAGGCATTCCTGTATTGCCCTCCCAGAGAATTGATCACCCCACAGACCTGAAACGTTTGAAAATCCATTATCCGATTGTACTGAAATCACAAGTACATGCAGCGGAAAGGGCTAAAGCAGGTGGAGTCAGAATTGTCGAAACCACAATCGACGCGATCGCCGCCGCGCAAACCATCTTCAATCTGCCAATTTGGGGAGAGTTGCCGGAAGTTGTGCTGGCAGAATCTAAGTATGATGCCCAAGAAGAATTTTATTTAGCAGTAGTTCTAGACACCGCTGTCTGCCGCCCAGTACTTTTAGGTTGTAAGGAAGCCAATATTGATTGGGAATCAGCTGGGGAGAAAATGCACTATGTCGTCGTAGAACAAGAATTTTCGCCATTTTATGCCAGACGACTAGCTTTAAAAATGGGCTTGCAGGGTGCGCTGATGCAGTCAATCAGTACTGTGGTCGAGAAGATGTACCAGTTATTTGTGCAACAAGACTTAGACCTAGTGGAAGTCAATCCTCTGGCTGTTAGCGCATCTGGTCAAGTTATGGCACTCAATGGCAAAGTGAGAGTGAATGAACGGGCGATCGGTCGTCATCCAGAACTCACACAGATGGTGGACAAAATAGTCACTACTAATACTGGTGGTGAGATCAATGGTCATTTAGGTAATTGGGATGGAATAGAAATACACGGTGGTAAAATCGGTATCTTGGGCAATGGTACTGGTTCGGTGATGGCAACTTTAGATTTAGTCGCCAACAGTGGTGGTAAGCCTGGTGTGTGTTTGAATCTGCGTCATGCTTTCCTGACTGATAAATCTCCGACTACTTTTTGCGATCGCCTAGAAAAAGGGTTGAAAATCCTCGCAGCTGATAAAAGTATTCAAGTAATACTCATTAACCTCCTGGGTAACATTCCCCAATCCACGGAACTGGCCGAAGTCATAGCCAAATTTCTGCCACAAAACACTAGCGAACTCAAACCACAGGCTGTACGTTCTAATGGCAGCAAAACTCGTCGAGAAATTTCTTTACCCCGGTTAGTTGTCCGTCTTGCTGGTTCTGATTTTGATGCTGCTAAAAAATATTTAGCAACAATCAAAAATCAGGGTGATCTACTCATCGTGGTAGAAAATTTAGATGCAGCCGTGGCCGAAGCAGTTCGTTCTGCCAAGTCAACTGCTTACAAAAGGTAATACTTAAGTACGGGAGAGGTGTAGTGGATACGACAAATTTATCTATCAAACCTGATGAAAGTGATTAATCACCTCAGCATCTTGTTTTAACCACAAGATGCTACAGTGTTGATTGTTACTAGTATTCTCCTCAGTTAAAGGTTAATACTGAATGTGTTATGACCTTTTGTAACCATCAAGATAAATATTATTTGCAGTGCAAAGTACATTATGTGTTTCTAGTGCATTTAGATTAATTATTCTTTACTATAGTCCGGGTTTAGTGACCAGAATCAGCACTGACCGGTACAACAATTTTTCTGAATTTACGTAAAAATGGGATCAGCCGACACTGTGCATGTGTCGTTTTTCTTCCCAGTGGCTTCGGGTACTGGGTCGGCAAAAATTACCTTACTATTTTATGAACTTAACGCCAGACAGCAAAGTTTTAATCCAAGGCTTCTGTGAATTCATCTCAGCAACTCACATCGCTCAAATGAAAGCTTATGGCACAAATTTGGTTGCTGGTGTCAATCCAGGATTTGGGGGACAAAAACTGTATGGTCTGCCAGTATTCGATCTGGTGGAAGAGGTAGTAGGACAATTTGGGGCAATTGACACGACAATCATCTGTGTAAACCCTTACCAAGTACTGGATGCAGCCTTGGAAGCGATCGCCTCTCATATTCGCCAGATCATCATCATCTCTGCTGGCGTACCACCTCTAGATATAGTCCAATTACTCCGCAAAGCCGAAGCTAGCGACACCCTAGTAGTAGGGCCAAATAGTCCGGGGATCATCGTCCCCGGTAAAATCCTTTTAGGTACTCACCCTAGTGAATTTTATACTCCCGGTGTAGTGGGAATTGTCAGTCGCAGCAGCACCCTCACCTATGAAGTCGCTTACGAATTAACCAAAGCTGGCTTGGGACAATCAATTAGTGTCAGTATTGGCAGTGATGCGATCGTTGGTTCATCGTTTTTGCAATGGCTACAAATTCTCGACGAGGATGAAACCACACAGGCGATCGTTTTAGTCGGTCAACCCGGTGGTGATAGTGAAGAAACTGCAGCGCGCTATATTTCGGAAGCAATTGATAAACCAGTTATTGCTTACGTCGCCGGTAGACAAGCACCACCAGGAAAACATTGGCGTCAAACTGGCACCTTAGCCACAATTATTGGCCGCGATCCTAACTTTGGCACAGCGCAAAATAAATTAACTGCATTTAAAGCAGCACAAGTCCCAGTGGCTGAACGTCCTTCTCAGATTCCAGAGTTGTTGAAAAAGGTGATTAATCAGCCCATATCCGAGTAACAGATGTCAAATTTGAATTTAACTCTAGCGATCGCTGTTACTATATCCAGCACATACAAGTAATTTAATCAAAGGCGATCGCTAGATTTTCTGGTTAACACTACTGCGGAAAAAATACTCGATCGAAAGGTTGGTTGCGATAGAGGCGATAAATGTCGAAATCTTTAGCTAAGGTAGCAACGGCATTAATGTTTAACCGTTCAGCGATCGCAATCAAGGACAAATCTGCAAAATCTCCCGGCAAGCTGGCATACTTGGTATTAAGTTCAGAAATACGCTTAAAATCCTCCACTGTCAGTTGTTCACACTTATATACCAGATTTACTATATGTGATAAAAATACGTTTTGCACCTGCCAATTAGAACTAAGAAAATACATCACCTCAGTCACACATGCAGGGATAGTTACTAATTCACTAGTACAATCGGCAAAAAAATTAGTAACTTGTACATGATAATTATCTGTTTTATTATAAAAAGCTACCAATAATGATGTATCTACAAGAATGACGGGATGATAGGTCATTTTTCTGGAATCTGTTGATTTTCCTTGTTCATACTGATGTGAATCGGACGAACAGCATTAGGTATTATTCCTATCTGTTCATCATGTATATCTTGACCAATCAATTTTCGGCGAACATCTCGATCAGATAAATCACTCGGACCATTGAGTAAATACTCAGGATAACCACCCATTCGTTCTAAAACAGTTTTTCGGGATTGTAAGGTTGCCAAATGTTCACGCAACAAGCGTTTAATCAACTCAATACTGGTGGTTTTCTCTTGAGCAAGAATTTCTACTAAATACTTCTCAGTCTCTTTATCCAGGTTGATACTCAGCATAAAATCTCCTATGATTTGCTTATTTTATCAATCCCATTAGCAATAGCTAATATTGCTAGCGCTACATACTTTGGCGATATTCTCCTAACAACTGGGGAATGTAATCATAGCCATCAACACCAATAATGGCAATGAATTTCGAGCGACTTTGCTGCAAAGCATCCTGAAAAGCTGCTTCCCCAAGTTGACTATATAAAATCGCCAGTAATGCTGCGGGTTTTTGCCATTCTTGAGAAGCAATTTGATTTAACAAATACATCCCCAGACAACCTGTGTAAATTGCTCTAGCAAAATTTGCTTGACTATAATTTACCTCAGCTAAGTTGGCTAAGTTCAATCCTTGCAAATACAAATCCCCAGAAAGCTGTGCTGTGTTAAAACCTGCTTCTAAACTTTTGATGGCTGCTTCTGGTTGTTGAATAACTTGGTAAGCAATGCCAATACTGCTTAAACACAGAGCTTTGCTTTGAATATCACCTAATTGTTCTGATAGCTTTAAACCTTGTTGTAGATAATTAATCGCCATTTCATAGGTTTCTGGCTCTAGTTGTTCTAGCTGTTTTGCCTGCATGACTTCGCTATAGCCTAAATTAACTAGTGCATTGGCTTCTCCGGTGCGATCGCCTGCTTGACGACTGAGAATTAACGCGCGTTGACTATAGTTAATCGCCTCAGCATAATTTTGCTCTTGGACGTAGGTACGGCTGAGGTGGTTGAGATTGGCAATTTCACAGGGGCGATCGCCTGCATTTCTAGAAATTTCTACTGCTTGCTGATGAAATGTGATTGAGCGTTTGTATTGTCCCAAAGCCCGCTGTGAATAACCTAAAAGCGTCAAAATCCGCGCTTTTTCTTGAGTTCCCTCAACTTGTCGCAAGGGTTCATCAAGATAATCTAAAGCATCCCGTAAATAACTGCCAGAAAACGAGGCAAAAATCCCGCCATATAGGGGAAAATATGCACGTTGGGCAAAGGTTCGCAGAATTTGCAGCATAATTTGTGAAGCCGCATCGCCGTAAACTGCCGCAACACTGCCAAAACCACTCGCTAACTGGCTCCAAATCACTGCAAAGGTCAAAAACGTAGAAATAGATAATTTTGAACCAGCCTGGACATTATAAGCTTGTTGGTCAAACCAGTTAACTAGCCCCCGCTGCAAGAACTGCAAAATCAATGCTAATTCCACCCAATCACTGAGGGTGATACTACGCTGCTGTTGGGCAAATTGAATTGCAGATTCTTCTAAGGCTAAGGTGTGAAGCAGTCCTTTAGTCAACTGGCTATTAACTTGTTTAGCCCAAGTTGCCCAAGGGCCGCTTTCTCCGGGGACACCACCAAATCCCAGTTCCCGATTTTGCTCGTACATCCAACTAACTAAATGGTCTTGCAATCGTTGCCAAGAGCCTAAACCACGGGTAATTCCGATTGATATTTGCTGTAAATCAGCGTCAGCTTGGGCAAATTGCTGTAATGATTTTGACACCTGCTGTAGCTGTTGGAGATTCAGCGGATACTTTTGATTGGGATCGGTAAAACTTAAGAATATACCCAGACGCTCATCAGTAGAGGCTGTGGTGATTTCTCTAATTGCCAAGACGATCGCTTCTGTGGCTTTGTTTTGCTCTTGCCAGCGTTGCCATTGAGTTTGTATTGTTTTAATTGCTCTCAAGCTGCGGGTAGCTTTGGCTTTTTTGAGTTCATCTTGTTCGCTGTCTGCTTGGCTTTGGATCGTGTTCAGGCGATCGCTCAAAGCTAGTTCAAACACCTCTCCCGTACCAGGGGTCAAGTCTTTGAGCAATATCTGATACACCTGTTCCACAGAGCTAATCTTGCCCTTGAGGGTAGATTGGACAATGTCATCGATGAGAGAGAGATAGCGATCGCGCAATGGCAGAGATTCTGACACTTTAGCTAATAGAGAACGTTACGTTAATTCTCATTCTAGTCGCTGTGGAGGTGGAGGGGAACGAAGAGTGTTGAGTGATAATACAACATTAAAATCTCAATGACTGCGGATAAGACTGGGCTAAAAATTCTTCCGCTTCTGCTCTATTTTTAATGACTCCATCCAAAGTTGCTACTAGCAATTCATCTAGAATTTGCCGATACTGTGGCCCTGGTTTGTAGCCCAATTTTTTTAAGTCGTCACCATTCAACAGTGGCTGCACATTCACCCAATGGGTAAAGTATTGCCAAATCTTTCGCCTGACTGTTCGCGGACTCTGCACAGCAATTAAAATCAGCATCGGGATGTTGTACTGTTTGAGTAACTGCACTAATTGACTGGGACTCTGACAAGTGGGTAATGCTGTGAATAACTCAGCTTGTGCATGGGCTGAGTTTTTCAACCTGGTGATGCTATCCTCTGGCAATTGCAGATTTATGGCAACTTTCGCCCGATATTGTGGTGTAAGGTGGGCGATTAGTGCTTCTAGGTGCATTTGCCAGTGAACCAGGGTTTGTTGGGTGTCAAAGCGCCGTAAACAGCGTTCTAGTAGCCGTAGTTGTCGCAGTAGTTCTTCATCTAAGCTGAGGGTGGGATGGATGCACTGTAATGCTCCTAAATTATCGAGCAACTGTAATGCTTTTTGCCAGTATGGTGCTTCTAGAATATGTTTTAATTCAGCTTTCAGGCGGGTTTGCAGGGCTGGGGTTTTGCTATTTTCTTGAGCAGTGCGATCGTAAACGCCACTATTAATGGCATAACGAATGTATGCTTCTGTTTGCGGTTCTATTTGAAATCCCAAGCGCACAGCAAAGCGCACACCGCGATAAATCCGGGTGGGATCTTCAATGAAACTGTTGGGGTGTAAAACCCGAATTTGCTTGGCTTGTAAATCTAGTAACCCACCAAAGAAATCGAGTAATTCCCCAGCCCGAGGTGAAGTCAGTCGCAGGGCGATCGCATTAATGGTAAAGTCTCGACGATACAAGTCTTGACGAATAGAACTCGCCTCAACTTCGGGATTTGCCGCTGGGTAAGGATAAAATTCAGTTCTAGCAGTGGCAATATCTACCCACAATGAGTTTAACACGGGGTCTTTGTGCCACAACAAAGCCGCAGTTTGAAAAGCGCCGTGGATTTCTAAGCGAGCCTCTGGGTAAATTTTTTGTAATGCTTTGGCGAGTTCCACACCAGCACCCACATCCGCTGTTTTGTGAAAGCCATCAACCACAAGATCAATATCCGTAATCATTAAAGTGCCTTGGGACTCTTGCGCTAACAGCAAATCCCGCACAGCACCACCTACAAGATAAAGATGCCAACCCCGTTTTTCTGCTTCTTGGGATGCTTTGGTGAGTAATTGCCACAGTTGCGGCGCCAGACGAGATTGTAATTCAGTGCTGAGTGTTGGGGAGCCAGTGCTGAGAGAGAGTTGAGACTCAGCACTCACCATTGGGAACTCAGCACTGTCTTGATGTAATTCCCGCAACACATCAGTACGAGTGACAATACCTACTAGCTGTTCATTTTCTAAAACTGGCAAGCGTCCAATATCATATGTCACCATCAACGACTGAATTTGTGGCAATGTGGTATCTGATGTAATAGTTTTGAGAGTAGTTGTCATATAGCCTTTAACTGGTGCATGGCTAAACCCATGATGCAAAGCAATATCGATATCTCTTCTAGAAATAATTCCTATTAGTTGCCCTTGAGGATTGACTACAGATAAACCAGAGTGTCCATAACGCAACAAAATCCGCTGTGCTTCTGCAATTGTGGTTTCTGGGCGGATAGTGCGGACTGGGGAAGACATTAAGTCCCTCGCTGTGGGGGGATGGGGAATAGACGCTTTGATTTGAGCCAGGAGTTGGTTGAGTATTGCTTGTGAGTCTACGCCTCGTAGATTCAAGGATGCCGCTTGCGAATGACCACCGCCACCGAGAGGCTGGAATAATAAATTAAGATTTGTATTGGAAATTTGGGAGCGCCCAATAATAGTTAAGCGAGAGTCATCTTTGCCCAAAGCATATTCATTCGCTAACAATAAACCATCAATTTCCGTTAACTCCATCAGTTGCGAAGCCAGACTTGATAACCCTGGCACAAAACTTTCTGTTCTCAGAGTCACCCGAGCTATAGTATATCCACGTATACAGAGATATTCTAAGTTTTCTAGCGCCTCAGTTAACAACCGCTGTAGTTGGGGAGATAAACCAGGGTCACGGTAGGTAGAAATAACCGATAAACTGGCTCCTTGTTGCATCAACCAAGCCAAAGCTAAAGCATCTCGTGGTGTGGACTGGTCAAATGAGAGAGAGCCAGTGTCAACATGGATACCCAAAGCCATCACCGTAGACTCGGCTGGAGTCAAAGAAATTTGCTGTTGTTGCAATTGCTCCACTATCAGGGTGGTGCTGGCTCCCACTGGAGAAACAGACAACTGCGTGGTGGGAAAGTCTGGTTCTTGTCCTAGGTGGTGGTCATAAACTATGATTTCTTTAATATGAGGTAAATCTAACCACTCAGCAGCTTTACCCAAGCGATCGCGATGTTGTGTATCCACCACTGTCAAAGAACGAATGTTGTCTGGATTTACAGAACGTCGTTCAATCAGCGGATACTCATCCCGATACAACGCTAAAAAATCCCTGACAGGTGGATGAGTTCCCCCAGTCAGCACAATCTTACTCCCCGGTAGTAAGCGCGTTAGCCCTACCGCAGAGCCTAGCGCGTCAAAGTCAGCTGTTGTGTGGCAAAGGATTAAATCCATAGTCAAGAGTCAAAAGTCAAGAGTCAATATTTGAACTTTGGACTAATGACTATAGTGACGCAATTTCTGCTAGCTTACAAATAAGGAAAAAACCTTTAGCTTGCAAGCTGTATTTCGCTATCTTGGGAGAAGCAAAAATGACCATACTATTCCAAATCGCTTTATTATCTTTAGTACTCCTGTCTTTTGTACTAGTGGTTGGTGTCCCCGTTGCTTATGCCACTCCACAAAATTGGATCGAATCGAAAAAGCTGCTTTGGATTGGTTCAGGAGCCTGGGCTATCTTAGTGATTTTAGTAGGTCTACTCAACTTTTTTGTGGTCTAGGCTACATCTTAGCCATAGTCCAGACAAATAGTAATAAGTGCCATAGGAGCGGAAGAATCCAGATCAAACCTCAAAGAGAACCAGGAATAGATAGGCTAAAACACATCTCAATGGCACAATCATTTGCGAGAGTCGTTGACCGCTGACTGTTGATAGCGGAGAAATTCAAGCTCCGCATCCGGTCAACAGTGAACGCTCTACATGATCAATCAAGTAGCTTTGATGTGATATAGCTGAAAATTCTGTTCTTTTTATCTGATTGTGTTCTTCTGCTCCTCTACATTTAAAGAAGAAATGTATATTGGCAAAGAAGTATAGTTGATTAAGAGGCCATCATGGCAGTTTTTGAGGGAACTTTTACTCAAACAGAACCTTTACGGTTCGCAGTGGTGATTGGTCGATTCAATGACCTTGTCACCGTGAAACTGCTAGAGGGATGTCAAGATTGCTTGAAACGCCACGGGGTAGACCCTAATCCTGAAGGCAATCAAGTAGACTACGTTTGGGTACCGGGAAGTTTTGAAGTGCCCTTAGTAGCTCGCCAATTAGCACTTTCTCACCGCTATGATGCCATAATTTGCCTAGGTGCAGTCATTCGGGGGCAAACACCCCATTTTGATTATGTATCTTCTGAAGTTGCTAAAGGTATTGCTGCCGCTAGCTTTCAAACTGGCGTTCCAGTGATTTTTGGCATTTTGACAGTAGACACCATGCAGCAAGCTTTAGAAAGGGCAGGCATTAAAGCTAATCATGGTTGGGATTATGCCATGAATGCTCTAGAGATGGCTAGTCTTATGCGGCAATTGCGCTCTAACCTCACAGAGCCATATGCTCTTAATTCCCAGTCTTTACCTGCATCTTTTCCTAGTGCTAGCCTGGGCAATCTTGCCGCTGAATCAGAAGAACTGAGCTAAATTCTGAATGAGTCAGTAGTCGGTGGTCAGTGGCAAATACAAACAACTGACGACTGACGACTGACAACTAAAAAACTTGACAAATCAAAATAAATATGGGAAGCTTAAATTTAGGTTAGTAATTGCGGGTATAGCTCAGTGGTAGAGCGTCACCTTGCCAAGGTGAATGTCGCGCGTTCGAATCGCGTTACCCGCTTTGTAGTAGAGACGTAAGTCAAAATGCTTTTAACAGTTGATATTACAATAACTGTTAACTGATTTTAAAGACTAGGTTCAGATTAAGCTAATTTTTATCAGTGAACGAAATCTTTCTGTACATTATACTAAACTGGATTCAGGCTGGTTAAATAGCTGTGTTATCGGGTGCGAAGTGTCTTTTGGCAGCGAAGTTAGCCAAAAAAATTTGTCGCCACTTAAACTGGAAATTGCGCCAGATATACTGATGCAATAAATGCCCACAAAACGCAACTACGTTACCTTTGAAGCTGTAGATGAAGAAAAAGAAATTCTCAAACAAGATTGCCAATTCTAGGGAAGTACAACAGAGATATATACTCTGTCAGAACGTCCGAATCCAAAAATGGCAGTTGCGACATTCTGACTTAGTTTCATCTACTATTGGAAACGATGGCAGTATTTGCCTGACTCCGCTATTTATATAAAAAAGTTGAAAATAGGAAAACCAGCACCTATAAGTAAGGATAAAAAAGGGGATGGTATTCTCGCAGATCATGAACACACGCTCAAGTTATTAGAACGCTTGTGCAATCTCAAAAACCTGAAAAAATCGATTTTAACGCGGAATATCCCTGTCCCTGTCGTCGCCGGGGACGGTTAATTCCCATTACCTTGACTGACGCTTTTGGTTGCGATCGCTGTCAACAAATCTTTGTGGTGGAAGATAATGGTTATGTTCTAGAGCAACTTTCCACCACCTATCCTTATAAGCGTGCTTGGCGCTGGACGGGAAATAGTTGGCATGTTGTCCATCCACATCTGGGAGAAAGATATCTGCCAATAGCACTGGGCATTATTTTCGTGCTAGTGATTATATGGTTACCATTAGCACTGCGATTGGCAAATGGTTCTAGCATTATTGCTTGGGCAATGGTGGCGGTGCTTTTGGCTATTCTGCCAGCACTAATGGTCTGGCTTACCTACAGACGTTAATTCAATGACCGTTGAAGTTTTTGATGATTGCCCCGAACCAATGAATAGCGCTAAACGCGCTTATCAAGCCTCTCTCAAATTGGGAATTGCCAAAGGAGTAGACCGCAGTCGCGCTGTATTAGCGATGGCACGATCGCTAGAACGCTCATTTGACGATATTCTGGAAGCCAATACATTGGATCTAGAAGCGAGTCGGGAAATGGCAGTGCCAGAGTTGATTTTAGATTGGCTGAAGCTGACTCCCACACGGCTAGAAACGACCGTGGAGATTCTACAACGGTTGGGGGAATTATCAGATCCGCTACGGCGCGTGAGAAACGCTGAGTATCAACAAGAAGACTCTCAAAGTTACTCCCAGTTAATGCCGTTAGGAGTAATTGGATTTATTTATGAAGCATTTCCTGATTTAGGCGCGATCGCTGCAGGTTTGTGCATCAAGACTGGTAATAGTATTATTCTCAAAGGTAGTACTGAAGCTAGCCATTCTAACGCAGCGATTGCTGATGTACTGCAAAATGCGATCGCCGAAGTTGGTCTACCATCGGGTTGTATAGAATTAATTACAGAAGAACATGGTGCTTCTACCCGAGATTTAGTCGTCCAAGACCAATATTTAAATTTAGTGATTCCCTATGGACGTTCTAGTTTAGTCCAGCAGGTAGTGCGACAGGCCACTTGTCCAGTTTTAAAGTCGGCAATGGGTAATTGTTATCTCTACTGGTCGTTAAATGCCAGCTTAGAGATGGTACGGTGGATGATTATCGATAGCCATGAGAGTGAGCCAGATCCGGTAAACGCCATTGAAAAAGTCCTCATCCATCGCCAAGCCTTGCCATCCTCTTTAGCGGTGCTATGGAACAGCTTGAAGGAAAAAGGCTTTGAAATTAGAGGGGATGCAGAACTTGTAGAAGCCTTTCCCCAATTGCAGCTAGCTAAAGAAGGGGAATGGGGCAGCGCTTATTTAACTAAAACAGTGGCTTTTAAATTAGTGGATAGTTTAGAAGTAGCGATCGCCTGGATTAATCAACACAGTAGTGGTCATGCCGACTGCATTGTCACTGAATCATACCAGGAAAGCCGCCAGTTTGCCTTAGGAGTCAATAGCGCTTCTACTTACATTAATGCTTCCCCGCGTTTTTACCGCAACCCCTCACGAGGTGATGCTGTCTTTCTCGGCATGTCTAACCAGAAAGGTCATCGCCGGGGTTTTATTAGCTTGGAAACCCTAACAACAGTTAAGCATATTGTCCAGGGAAATGGACGATTTTAAGGACTAGGTATTGTCCAAATGTCAGTTTTACCCATTTTATCAATCGTTATCAGCAACCTTCCAACAAGAGAACCTGTTAAATTTGAATGCTTACCTTTAGGTTTTGGCACCTCGACAATTACTCCATCATGCAATTCATACCGGACTTTCGAGGTTTCTGGATACCATTCAATAAATTCATCAAAGGTATATAATTTTGGTTCGGTTTGTGCTTGTGCTTGGGTCATAGTCACAACCTCTACATATATTTGACTTTAACATCCCTAAAAATCAATGCTCAATTAACTTACCGCACCCCGAAATTTAGGCGCAACTCCTAAAATTTTATGCTCCACTTACAGGCAATGTTAAAACTTACAAAACTCTGAGTTTTTGTGACCTTAACTCCCTAGCTATACTTCTACCTGTTCTATCTGAGAAACTTGTGGTTGGTCGATTTCTGTGAACTTTTTTCCCGCGACGAGAACTATCACCATCATTAAGATACTCGTCACCATAATGATGCTCACCACACTGGGATCTTCAAAGTTGCTCGTAGCTACTAATAATGCTGCGGCAAAATTGCGTTGAGCTGTTCCAACTCCTAGCACTCGTTGAGTGTCGATACCAGGCCCACCCAAAAGATAACCCACTGTAAAGGAGAAGACTATGAAAACAGCACAAACTAAGATAGCACCTGTTTGTAATAAGCTAATAATATCGTTAGTGTGAACTATCAGTCTGACTGCTAAACCTAAAAGTAATCCCGCATTCGATAATTTGAACAGAATTGGCTGGATAATGGGGGCGATCGCACTCAATTTGGCTTTGATAAATAACCCAATGAGCAATGGGCTGACCATCATTAATAATAAGGGTTTGGCAATGTCCCAGGAGTTGATTTCTACACCTTCTACAACTAATGGTAGAGCGATCGGCATATAGAAGATTGTGCCCAGCATGAGCATCATCATTAATCCCACGGAGAAAGCTATGTTGCCCTTGACTATGTGGGCAAGTTTTGGTAGTGCTGGGGGACCTGATGCTACTGCCATGATTAGTAAGCCATCTCTTAGTGGTTCACTCAGATGTACTACTTGCAGCAGCAAATACACAAAAAGCGGTACCAACACAAAATTTGTCAGCAGAGACAAGATGACTAAGCGGGGGTTGCGGAGTGGTTCCCAAATCTGTTGTATGGTGAGACTTAACCCTGCACCCAGCATGGTGAAGACGATAAATGTGAAAAGTGCAAGTTTGTCGATTATTGCTAAGATTTCATTCATGATTTTTTCTCACGCAGAGACGCAGAGGCGCGGAGGAGAGGAGAGGCAGGGGTGCAGGGTGCAGGGAGTAAGGGGGAGAAACTTAGAGAAAGATTTCCTCTTTTCCCCCTGCACCTCTGCCCAGTCCCCAGTCCCCAATCCCCAGTTTCCTATTACTTCAATTCCAGGGTGACTTGTTGTAAGTTGCCGGTGAATGCAAAGGGTGTTTGGTAGGTATCTACAGCAGGTGTGCCGGTATCTTGGCCAACGTCAAAGGTTTCGTCTAAGCCAAAACGGTAGCCTACGGTTTGCTCAATCCGTCCTTCAGCTACTTGCTGATCATTGATCAAGAGCTTACCTGTACCGCCTGCTCCGGGAGCGCCGCCGTCATAGGTAAAGTCAAATTTGATTTTAGATTTGCCGATCGCTATTGGTTGAGATGATTGGATGATTGTGCGATCGCTATTGAGGAAGTTGTAAGCAAAGGTGGGTTTACCATCTTGCAAGAAGAAACTCCAACCCGCAAAACGTCCGCCTTGGGTGACTAAAACACCCTTA
Organism: Calothrix sp. PCC 7507; assembly: GCF_000316575.1. Taxonomy (GTDB): domain Bacteria; phylum Cyanobacteriota; class Cyanobacteriia; order Cyanobacteriales; family Nostocaceae; genus Fortiea. Next base: position 2,924,579 of record NC_019682.1, read on the forward strand.
GTACCGTCTTTAGCAACGTCTACATCGGCAGTGATGCTAAAGGAACGACTCTTAATATTGGGAGCGCTACCTTCGGGAATCCCGGCAACTGATGTGTAATAAGTAAAGCTATTGCGTTCTGTACTCAGGTTGGAGCGAGTTTTCACATCAAAGCGTTGCAATAAGCGATCGTCTAAAGGTAACACCTTGTATTTCTTTGCTTCCTTCAGAAATAGGTTTTGTAGTTGGGCTAATTTTGCCGGGTTTTGGTTTGCTAAATCCGTTGATTCACTGAAATCTGACGCAACATTGTATAGTTCCCAACTATCTTGATCAAAGGTGGTTTTCGAGACTCGCTCCCAAGGTAAGCGTCCATGACGGGCGGCGGCTACCCAGCCTTGATCGTAAATGGCGCGGTTGCCAAGCATCTCAAAATACTGGGTTTTGTGATGGGTTGGTGCAGCAGGATCGTCAAAGCTATAGACAAGGCTGGTGCCTTCGATGGGCTGTTGTTTTGTCCCGTTGACTACTTTTGGTGGCTCAATCCCCGCAGCTTCTAAAATCGTGGGTGCAATATCAATCACATGATGAAATTGGCTCCGCACACCACCGCGTTCTTTAATGTGTTCGCCCCAAGCCACAACTAAACCATTACGAGTTCCGCCAAAGTGAGAGGCAATTTGTTTTGTCCATTGGAAAGGGCTATCTACAGCCCAAGCCCAAGCTGCATGGAAGTGGTTGAAGGTTTTGGGACTACCTAAATCATCTAAAGCGGCGAGGACTTCTTGAGGATTTTCTGCTACGCCATTAAAGACTTTGAATTCATTAACACTACCTGTTAAGCCGCCTTCAGCACTTGCGCCATTATCACCAGCGATGAACAAGACTAAAGTGTTATCCAATTCGCCTAGTTGTGCGATCGCGTCAATGACTCTCCCAATTTCCGCATCGGTATGGCTGAGGAAACCTGCAAATACTTCCGCCTGACGGGCATAAACTTTCTGCTCGGTGGGAGTGAGGGAATCCCAAGCCGGGAGTTCTGCAGGGCGAGGGGTGAGTTTAGTATCGGCAGGAATTACACCCAGGGCAAGCTGACGGGCAAAGATGTCTTCCCGTAATTTATCCCAACCTTGGTCAAACTTACCCTTATACTTGTCAATCCATTCTTTAGGTGCATGGTGGGGCGCATGGGTTGCACCAGTGGCAAAGTAGGTAAAGAAAGGTTTATCAGGAGCGATCGCTTGCTGAGTGCGAATCCACTTAATCGCATGGTCTGCTAAATCAGGGGTGAGGTGATAATCAGGGCGATTTGGTTTTTGAATATGTTGGGTATTCTCCACCAAAGCCGGACTCCATTGATTGGTATCACCACCGAGAAATCCATAGAAGTATTCAAAACCTAAGCTTGTCGGCCAGCGATCGAAGGGGCCTACCGCACTGGTTTCATAATCGGGTGTATTGTGCCATTTGCCAAAGGCTGCCGTGTTATAGCCATAGTCGCGCAATACTTCGGCAACTGTAGCAGCACTTCTGGGCAGAATTGCCGTATAACCTGGATAGCCTGTGGCTAATTCCGTAATCACGCCCGTACTCACAGAATGATGGTTACGTCCCGTGAGCAATGCGGCTCTGGTAGGAGAGCAAAGTGCTGTGGTGTGGAATTGGTTATAACGCAATCCTTTTTCTGCTAGACGGTCTAAATTAGGCGTATTGATCAGACCGCCAAAGGTGCTGGTTTGTCCAAAACCGACATCATCAAGCAAGACAAGCAACACATTCGGAGCTTTATCTGGAGCCTTGATTGGTTTGGGGAAGTCTGGTTGTGATTCTTTGTAAGTCAGGCCAATTTTGCCTTTAAAAGATTGTTGGGGTAAGGGTAATTTCTCTCCATAGTCTGCCCAAGCTGGCAGAGGTAAGAGACTAGAAAACATCAGCGTCAAGGCTGTCAAAAAGGCGATCGCTTGAGAATTTAACTTGATATCAGTCAGTTTTGCCATTATTTTTCCTCATCAAAGGTAGTGTGCTGGAAGGCAAATTTTTAACTAGCCGAAACCCAATATGAGTAGTTCCCGTATCAGGTGATTCTGATTCCCGTGCTGCCGGACGGAAGCGGCTACAGTAATTGGGAGCGCAGAGATATGATCCCCCCTTGATGACGTGTAACGCTGACTCATTGGGCTTTTTGGGATCGAAGCTTTGATTTAAGGCAATGGGATTAATTTGATGGGATTTGTAGTCATGTCCCACTTGAAATAAATCAGCAGTCCATTCCCACACATTGCCGGTCATGTCATAGAGTCCATAACCATTAGGTGCAAAGGAGCCGACTGGCGCAATCTCTGTGTAACCATCGGCTTTGGTGTTGAAAAAGGGAAAAATTCCTTGCCAAGTGTTGGCTTTTTTCTCAGAGTATTGATCGCCCCAAGCGTAGGTTTTTCCATCCAAGCCCCCACGGGCGGCGTATTCCCATTGGGCTTCGGTGGGGAGAGATTTTCCTGACCATTTGGCATACGCTAGAGCATCTTCATAAGCTATGTGAACAACTGGGTAGTTGGATTTGTTGGCGATTGCACTTTCTTTCCCAAAGGGATGTTGCCAATTCGCCCCAGTCGTCCAATGCCACCAACTCAGAAAGGAAACTTCTTTGACACCTGGCTTTGCCATCTCAAATACCAAGGAACCCGGTAATCGTTGCTCATCGGGTAAATCGGGAAACTGTTCTGGAGATAAAGGGCGCTCTGCAACTGTCACGTATCCTGTAGCTTTGACAAATGCAGCAAACTGTGGATTAGTCACCTCATATTGATCAATACAGAAGTTAGTCACCGTTACATCTCCAGGCGATCGCTCTTCCACAAAACCAGAATTATCAGACCCCATTTGGAACTTACCTCCTGGAATCAGCACCATTCCTTGAGGACAGGGATTGAGTGTGGCTGCAAATGCAGTCGGATTGATGAATAAGAGTGCGTTGGCGCAGACCACCGCAGGCATCGCCACACATAAAATCAACATTAATGTTAAAAAATACAAACTTTCCCCTGGCTTTGACATTTTGAAAACCACTCGCCTAGATTGAGCGATGTCTGTGTTGGGCTATTCGGTGACACCTTTCACAAACAAGATGCAAAATTCATACAATCTTTTGTAAAGCCAGTCAAAGCTGGTGTTTACTGTAAACAAAACACAATTCAGCCCAAAATTGCCCAAAATTCTGACTGTGCAAAGCTTAATGCACCTATGAAAACCCGAGATATATTAGCCTTTAATCAAAATATTTATTAAAATCTACTGTAGACTGATAAGTATACCGTAGTTAAGTATGATATTGATAAACTACCGCCTAGACAAAGATAAGTCAAGAACTTTGTTTGGCGTCATGAGACAGCATCCCAACTAGACAGACATATATTTTCTGGTGGAATTAAAAAATTGACGAAAAATCGAGTAGATTGTGCAGCGAAATGAATAGAAGTGAGATTATTCTGAAAATCCTGATTCAGATACCTTCTAATTCTCTCTTCCCAAAATCAAATCCATAGCTTCTCGAATCACCGCATCTTGATTTACCAAATTACATAACTCATCTGCTGTATACCCTCCTTCAAAAGCTTCCAAAGCAGCCTTTCTTAAAGCCGACTCATAAGCATCTTCCAGCGTTTCCAATAATTCATCTTCTTGTAAATAATAACCCTTACCCTTTGGTCGTTGATTAGTGCGTTGAATTTGTTTAACAGAATTAAAAATAGAAGTTTCCCAAGACTTAGTAGAGCGTTTTTCAGCCGCTCGTTTAATCAAGTGCAATAAAACAATAATTCCATAACTAAAAATTTTATTCAATTTATCAGACTTACTCATTTCCTCCAACTCTTCCACCAACTCTAAAGCTTCTGACACCTTCCCTTCATGCAATAATTCCTTTAAAATTAATAATTCTTCCATCTTTCCTTTCTCCCTTTGCATCTTTGGTCTTCTGCGCGAAACATAAAAACCTACTCAAACACGGGTGGACATAGTTCAGACAGAGAAACTTCCCAACCAGGGAATAACTCAGCAATAGTCAACATTATAAACCTTGAACACATACAAAAAAAGTCCGCATATGCGGACTTTGATTGGCAGAGAAAGAAATTTACTTATTATTAGACGTATAGTAAACCTGTCCACCAGCATCGGGAACGAAATGACAGCTAATAGCTGAACGCCATAAAGATTTCCAAATTGGTTCCTCAGATTTATGGAAGTATTCACCCATGACTGGTTTAATTGCTTCAGTTGCTTGCAACAAATTGTAGTGAGGGATATTCAAGAATATGTGATGAGCAACATGAGTACCGATATCATGATGGATGTGATTGACTAAACCATAATCCCGGTCAATGCTAGAAATAGCACCCTTAAGGAAAGTCCAATCTTCACCGCGATACCAAGGAAGTTCGGGTTCAGTGTGGTGTAAAAATGTCACCAAATCTAGCCAAATTACAAACACGATGTAAGGTGCTGCATAATTTTTCAGCAACCACAACCAACCCCATTGATAGGTAAGGAAACCCAGCAAAGCCACCATCCCAATTAAGAATGTAGTGCTAGTGATAATATCCCATTTTTCTGCAGGTTTAAAAAGCGGGCTACTAGGGGAAAAGTGAGAACCTTCTTTATTAGGAGAACGCTTGAATAAATACACTGGATAAGCCAACAAAAATGCATAATATCGACCTATCTTTTGCGCCGAAGGCATTTCGTTATACTGTGATTCTGTTACAGGATACCAGCTTTCATCATTATCAATATTGCCAGTATTTTTGTGGTGAGTTCTGTGGCTAATCCGCCAACCGTGATAAGGAACAAGAATCGGTGTGTGGGATAAATGCCCAACTAAATCATTCAGCCATTTATGCTTAGAAAAAGATTGGTGTCCACAATCATGACCAACTACAAACAAAGCCCAAAACATTGTTCCTTGCATTAGCCAAAAAATTGGCCAGAAAAACCAAGAGTCCAGGTAATTAGCAACTGCATAAAGCAGCCCAATAATCAGGATGTCACGAAAGAAGTAGAAAAGTGACTTACCCACATTTGGCTGAAAGCATTCAGCAGGAATAGCAGCTTTTAAATCTTGCAGAGTAAAAGGTAATTTTGTTGAATCTTGAGATGATTCAGCACTCTGGATATGGTTGAGATTGATGGTATTTGAAGACACTGGATTCTGTTGTTGGATATAAATCGGACATTATTTGAGGTGATGAAACTTTCACCTCTGCACTAGAAAGCTGGCGGTTTTCTTACTAACGCGCACAAAAATAGTATCTGGTAATTTCATCAATAGTATTCATGGGGGAGAATTACCAGAATCTATATTAATTAGCAGGATGAATGTTTTAGACACAAGAGAAACTCAGCAACACGATACTAAGAATAGACTATGCTGCTGCACAGGTCAAAACATACCAAACTTCTGAATTATTTTGTGTAATATTCGTCAAAAGTCTGATAGCCACTGTCAGTTATGTACAGTTGGCATTGGTCTGTAATTTGCTTCATTAAAGGCCAAGAAAACTTAAACTCATCATGTAGATAATCACCCCAGTTTTCCTTAATGCTGCTATAAGCTAGACGCAGATTATAAGAAGGAATAGCAGTGGAAATATGATGAGGAACATGGACATTGATATCGTGGCAGAGGATTTCAACCCAGCGAGGATAATCACAGTGAATAGTGCCAGCTAACTGTGCTAAAGCCTCATTCCACTTGTTCGTTTCCACAAAAGGAACATCCGCAAATGTGTGGTGAACAATAGTGAAAGTACTCATCCAAAAATGGTAAACCAGCCAAGGTAAAAGCCAGAATTTAACAAATCCCCAAATGCCAGTTGTAGCGATAAGTAGAGGGAAAGCAATAGCTGCAAACAGTACGACTACAGCCACAGAAAGTTTAATACTGGATTGGTCTTTAGTTTTAAAATTCCGCCAATCAAAATGCACTACAGCCCAATGTCCCACGGAACCTACCCACCAGAAGCGGTTACGCATGAACCCTTGAAAAACAGACTGTCTAAATGGCGTCCAAGTTTCAAACACTTCCGGCCTGATAGGATGCCAAGCATTGTCCTCATCCAGCTTATTGGTATGGGTATGATGATAATTATGTTTAATCCGCCAACTATGAAAAGGGTAAATCAACGGCATTAAGAAGATGTGCCCCACCAAATCGTTCACCCAGCGACGGTTAGCAAACGAACGATGACCACAATCATGAGCAATTACAAAAAAACCCGTTAAAGCAGTGCCTGTAAAAATCCAAGCAAAGGGTAAGAGAAACCAAGGACTAATTGTCAGGAAAAAGTAGCCCAAGGCAACCATCAAAACACTGAGTATTACCCTCGTCCAGGCTTTAAGACTATTTTTTTGAAAACATTCCTTTGGTAGGGTTTTGACAATATCTTTTAGCTTCAGGTCGGAATTATCCTGGTTGTAAGCTTTTTGTTGGGTGTTTATTGTTGATGTAGTCATGAAAACCTGAAAAACAACAAATTATACCAACGAGTCACTAAAAAATGGCTCGTTGCAAAGTTTCGTAACATCAGCGTCTCGGATTATAGCAACCTAAGCCACCTCTTTTTCAGAATTAGTAAATGGATATTGGTTGCTTGCTGCCAAACTTAATCATGAATTAACTGTCCACAGTCAACAGTCCCACGTCAAGAGGGTATTGACGATTGACTATTGACTATTGACAATTCAATTAGCTTTTCTTATCTGCTAGTTTTACATTTGTAGCTAGTCCCAGTGCTTGCAACAATTGGATTGTCATCCAGGTTAGATCAATTTCCCACCATTCCAAGCCGTGACGAGCCGAGTATTGAAAAGCATGGTGGTTATTGTGCCAGCCTTCACCGAACACTAAAACAGCTACCCACCAGCAGTTAGTGGAGCGATCGCCAGATTCATGAGTGCGATAACCAAACTTATGAGTAGCACTGTTGACTAACCAAGTGCAGTGGTAAACCCAGATAATGCGAACAAACACGCCCCAAACCACAAAAGACCAGCCGCCCAGGGCTAATAGCAATGCAGCCAGAGCGAACTGGATTAAAATGAAATATTTTTGTAAAAACTGATAAACTGGGTCATCCACAATGTCTTTAGTGAAACGAGGTATTTCAGGTTGAGTGGGAGAGTTGTAAATCAGCCAACCCATATGGCTCCACCAGAAACCCTGATTAGAATCATGGGGGTCTTTTTCAGTATCCGAGTGCAAATGATGCATTCGGTGTGTACCTACCCACTCAATCGGTCCTCCTTGACAGGCGAGAGTCCCGAAAAAAACTAGGACATACTCTAACCACTTGGGAGTTTGAAAACTACGGTGAGTGACAAGACGGTGATATCCCAGGGTAATACCTAAACCACCAGTCACCCAGTAAAGAAATAAAGCTACACCAACTGCATTCCAGCTAAAGTTACTAGGAACCAAAGCAAACAAAGCACCGAGGTGTAAAAAAATGAAAAACGGGGTATTAACCCAGTTAATTTGCGGTTTGGTTGAGTTAGCAATAGTCATGCAGGAACCTTAATAGGAATAGTTAGGCTTAATTTGCGTGATTCAAAAATCCGCATATCTTATGTTTTTTGTGAATGAGGAACCAATGAACAGCTTAGAACAGCTGCGGCAAGCAGAACAGGCACTGTTAGAGATTTTTTCTGGAATTGACACTCAGGTCAAGCAGAATCTACAAAAAGTGCTGAACGCCTTTCGTCATCATCGTGTAGGGGCGCACCACTTTGCAGGTGTAAGTGGCTACGGACACGACGATTTAGGACGAGAAACTTTAGATAAAGTTTTTGCCGAAGCGATGGATGCCGAAGCGGCAGCAGTAAGGGTACAGTTTGTTTCAGGAACTCACGCGATCGCTTGTGCCTTATTTGGTGTACTCCGTCCTGGAAATGAACTGTTAGCAGTGGCTGGCGCTCCCTACGATACACTTGAAGAAGTCATTGGTTTACGGGGTCATGGACAAGGTTCCCTAATTGAGTTTGGCATAAAATACCGCCAATTGGACTTAACCCCAGTAGGAACAATCGATTGGCAAGCCTTAAGCAATAGCGTCAATGAAAACACCCATTTAGTATTAATTCAACGTTCTTGCGGCTATTCCTGGCGACCGAGTTTATCCATTGCCGAAATCGAGAAAATTGTCCACATAGTCAAACAACAAAATCCCCAAACCGTTTGCTTCGTAGATAATTGCTATGGCGAATTCATCGAAACCAGAGAACCCACCGCAGTTGGCGCCGACTTAATGGCGGGGTCATTAATTAAAAATCCTGGTGGTACCATTGTCACCGCAGGCGGCTATGTTGCTGGTCGCGCCGACCTAGTAGAAGCCGCCGCCTGTCGCCTAACAGCACCCGGTATCGGTAGTTATGGCGGTGCTACCTTTGACCAAAATCGGCTTTTATTCCAAGGGTTATTTCTAGCACCGCAGATGGTAGGCGAGGCGATGAAAGGAACTCACCTGACTGGTTATGTATTTGACAAACTGGGTTATCCAGTCAATCCCGCACCTCTAGCACCGCGTCGAGATGTAATTCAAGCAATCAAACTGGGTTCCGCCGAAAAACTGATTGCTTTCTGTAAAGCTGTACAACAAAATTCTCCCATTGGTTCCTATTTAGACCCAATTCCCGATGCAATGCCAGGGTATGAGAGTCAAGTAGTCATGGCTGGGGGGACATTTATTGAGGGTAGTACCTTAGAATTTTCTGCAGATGGGCCTTTGCGTGAGCCGTATGTAGTGTATTGCCAAGGGGGGACACATTGGACTCATGTGGCGATCGCATTGGAGGCAGCGATCGCATCTGTGGGAATAAATAATACATGAGTTAAGATTGTCTCACGCAGAGTCGCAGAGGCGCAGAGAAAGATGATTGAGAATGAGATTTCGGGTAGTTCGGCAACAACCCATCCCCGTTGTTTATGAAGGTGTACATTTGGAAGTAGGTTTTCGAGCAGACTTGATAGTTGAAGACAAGGTAATTGTGGAACTCAAATCTGTAGAAACGGTGCATCCAGTACATAAAAAGCAACTTCTAACTCACCTTCGCCTTGCTGAAAAACGCCTTGGCCTACTCATTAACTTCGGAGCCTTCCTGATTAAAGACGGTATTTCCCGCGTTGCAAATGGCTTGTAACTCTTACCTCTGCGCCTCTGCGCCTCTGCGTGAACTACTCCTCCGGTAACTTATACTGCCCAACAATACGCTTGGCAAACTCCGGCACATGCGCCTCTAACTTCTCCCCATAATTCCGCTTCACATACAAATAATTTCGGGTAAAATGCGAATCAATGGAAAACCTCGCATACTCCAAGCCCTTAGGTCCAATTTTCTCAATCACTACACCCATAAGTTTCGCCGCCCACATTGGCAACGTCACACCTTTATCGTAGGCGGGTATGCTTTGTTGTACGGCTTCTTTGCGATTCCCTTGGGACATCACTGGCTGGGTGTCTATCTGGTCTTTGACTAAATCCAGCATTTCTTTTCCTGTATCATTTCTCACTACAATCCACTGCCAACCGAAGGGTGCGCCCATGTAGCCAACAACTAAATCGGCTAGGGAGTTGACGTAATCAAAGCAACTCATGCAGGAGGGGGCAAAAACATCTTTGAGTTTGTTGGTTTTTAAACCGAAGAAGGGTACAGTTTCTGTGGAACCGTCTTCGTGTTTGAAGTGTACCCGGAAGTCTTGCATGAATTCGTAGTGTACTACTGTATCAGGCGATCGGCTGGTGGTTTCTAAGAATTTTTGCAGTCCGGCGCGGGTGACGTTATCTACGCATGGTGTACCTAAAACATAGAGTTTTTCCAAGCCTAGTTGTTTTTCTACGGCTCTGAGTGCTTGAATTTGGCAACCAACGCCAATTACTAATAGCCGTTTCATCCCGGATTGTTCTATCTGTTCTAATACTGAGAGATTGGGGGATAGTGTTGGTTTATTTACCCGCGCTGCTAGTATTTCTTCGGGGGTACGGGCGATGACTGGCATGGGTTGGAAGCGGTCTTCTTTGGTATTTTGCACACAAACAACACCTTCAACTATGCCGCGATTCAGCATTTCAATGGCTATGCTGCTGACGATACCTGTCCATTGGGCGCCTTCGATGGGTTCTTGTTTCCGCGCCGCCATCATGTCTTGATGAACACCAAAGTAGAGTTCGTCAGGGTTGTCGAGGTTGCGGGGACGGGTGTGGGTTTGGGTTTCGAGTTCGCCGATTTGTTGGTTGATGAAGGCGCAGGCTGATTTGACGTAATGAATGTAGTATGTATCGCACAGTCCGCACTCGCTACAGAGTTCTTTGGCTGGGCGGCGGCTGGTGGGTTTTAAGGCTTTGGCTTTTTTGTGAGGAGAAAGGGAGGTCATGTTAAACGCCATTTGTTATCTCAAAACTTAAGATAGCGGAAGCCTGCACTTTACACAAAATTTAAAAGTAGAAAGTAATATTTCATTGATTGTTGCGAGTCTACGAAAATATGCTTAGTCTAAACTCAAATTTAGTATTATCTTTTACTTTTGGATTCAAGTACTACTCAGAAGGAGAGAAACATTTGACCAGCCAGAGAACCATTAACAACAGTCCCTATTTTGTCTTTGTAATCGCTTACTTCCCAAGTTTCAGCTACTATCCCAGAAGGCAAAATACGCTTTCCTAGACATTCTGGAATCAGTCGTTATCCAAAAGTGTATTTTTGGATATTAGTAGTTAAGTTCAGTGGATGCCAATCCATTAAAACACCGAATTAATCTACATCTAGTTTCTATGTAGCAATATGGGAATGCCTCTATCTACAAGTTAATAAAGATATTAGATTTAGAGAATTGATGGCAGTTCGAGAGGATGCCTAATAAACGCGATCGCCTAAACTAAGCTGTTGCTAGGACTAATTCTAGCCACTGATACCCGCCTCATTTACACAAATACATCTGATTTTTATATTTTTTTAATATAACCAAATGTGGCTTTGACTACGTTATTGATTTGAGTTAGTAAGATAAAATTACCGGAGATATGTGATTAAAGTACTGATTTTCATTTAGTAACGAAAAAGGATGACCAATGAACAAAGAAGTAGTCAAAGTAATCTTATGGGAAGAGAACGAAAAGGATTTTATAAAAAAGTTCTATGATCTACAATTCGTTCCCAGAATAGGAGAGGAAATTTACCTAAAAAAGGAAACATGGAAAGTAACTAGAGTTGAGCATGATTTAGAAGTTAGTGAGATTAATGTCCACATGGAATTAATCAAAAAAAGGAAGCAGGATAAATCATCTAATTTCATAAATAAAAGTGATAAGGACGGTATGTAGTTATGCTTAGGTTGGGCTACGCATAAGCCAAGGCTGTTGACTCCGTGCCTTTTTAGGAGTTAAAAATCATCCAAATAGGTGAAGGTAAAGAACATCCTACCCCCCAAGGTAGCGACTCCTACCAGGCGATCGCTGGTGTTTGGTAGAGTTTTATTAGCCGTTGCGGGCATTTTCCTTTTGAATGTTAAATTTTGAATTGTTTACCGTGTTTTCAGCTACAGTTCTTTCCCAGGAAAGTAGGTAACAATATATTGATCAATAACCAATAAGCGATTATCAGTTATCAGTTATCAGTTATCAGTTATCAGTTGGGATCTGTCGAAGTAAAGTGGTGGATTTGGTGTTTTTCCCCGACTGAAACCGTGATAACTGTTCACTGTTAATTGTTCACTGATTTCATTGCTATTTCATGAAACCCCGAATCATTGTTTGTGGCTTAGGACGTACCGGATATAAGATTTTTCGTCTCCTGAGACAACAGGGAGCATTCGTAGTTGGAGTTCATCACCAACCCATCCCTGGCGAAGCTTCCGGAGATGTGATTATTGGCGAGTTACATGCTGCTGCTACTCTCACAGCAGCAGGAATTCAGCAGGCACACACTTTAGTAATTGCTGGAGGTGATGACGCTGTCAACTTGTCAATTTTGATGCAAGCCCGGACACTGAATCCTTTGATTCGGATTATCAACCGCTTTTATAATACAAATTTAAGTGAGCGTCTGGATCAGACTTTGGCAGATCACTTGAGTATGAGTGTTGTCGGTTTAGCAGCACCAGTATTCACCTTTGCCGCGTTGGGAAGTCGAGCGATCGGACAAATCAAATTATTTCAACAAACCTGGCCAATTCAGGAAGAATATATTCACGACAATCATCCGTGGCTAGGTTGGAAGCTGAGTGATTTATGGGAAGATGCCTCACGGATGCTGATTTATTATCTACCAGTGAAAGGCGAGATAGATTTGGTATCTGCGGTGTTGACTGGACAAGAATTAAAAATAGGCGATCGCCTCATCATTGGTATCCAACCCCGCATCCGTCCTCAGCGCAAATCATGGCTCCGAAAACTTCTCAAAGTCTGCACCAGTTTACAGCAGTTTCAAAAACACGCTCAATCAGTGGTAGTAGTGGCAGCCGTTCTACTAGTCATCATTTTACTTGCCACACTTACTTATGTTTCGGGTAATATCAAAATCTCATTTGTCGATGCTTTATATTTTGCAGTTGGCATGATTACCGGCGCCGGCGGTAATGACAAAGTAGTAGAAAATGCTCCTAACAGTATTAAGTTATTCACTGTGGTGATGATGCTGGTTGGCGCAGCGGTGATTGGTATTTGGTACGCCATGCTCACCGATTTTATTCTGGGAAATCGCTTCAAGCAATTTTGGGACGCAGCCCGCATTCCCCAGCGAAGTCACTACATCGTCTGTGGGTTAAGTGGTATCGGCATCAGAATTGTGCAACAACTCCACGCCAGTGGACAAGAAGTAGTAGTCATTGAAACCGACGCCAACAATAGATTTGTCCACACCGCCAGGGGATTGGGCATTCCCGTCATTCAGGGCGATGCCAGTTTCCGCACAACACTTAAATTTAGTAACATAGACACTGCTGCAGCAGTACTTGCTGTCACCAGTAACGATGCAGTTAATCTAGAGATTGCCCTCAAAGCAAAAGTTTTGACACCAAGTATCCCAGTCATTGTGCATTATGCCGATCCTGATTTTGCCGGCATGGCGCAACAAGTATTTGATTTTGAAGCAGTATTAAGTCCCGCTGAACTAGCAGCCCCAGCCTTTGCTGCTGCTGCACTAGGAGGACGCATCCTTGGCAATGGTATCACCGCCGATAGTCTTTGGGTAGCCTTTGCCACCATGATCACCACGATACATCCCTTTTGCGGTCAACTAGTCAAAGATGTAGCTATGTCTGCTGACTTTGTACCCTTGTACGTAGAAACGAGCTGCCAAACCTTTCACGGCTGGAATTTGCTAGAAACTCAACTTAGTCCTGGGGATATTTTATATTTGACCATGCCAGCAAATCGCTTATATCAGTTGTGGCGTGAAGATCACGTCTCCGATGAAGCACATGCTTACACTTAAGCAATATTTAACTAGAAAAGCTTTCCATCAATTCAATACACTTGTGCATCTGCTGGCGTATAGTATCAACATCAGCATGAAACCTCCTTCCATGACCTGGTAGCACCCACTCAAAAGAGTAATTAGCCAACTTCTGCATTGATTTAATTTGTTCAGACCAAGAATACCAACAGAAATCATGGAAAGCAGCCAACTGATGGTAATATTCTGACCAAGCGAGATGGTCGCCAGTGAAGAGAAACTTATTTTTATAAAGTAAAACAGTGTGTCCTTTGCTATGACCGGGAACCGAAATAATTAGCAAACCAGGAGACAAAGCAAATTCTTCAACACCAGTTATCTGAATTTCCACATTGCGAGTATCTGCAGTAATATCATCAGCATGAAGGATGCGCTGACACTGAAAATGTTCAGCAAACTTTTGATGATCTGCCACATCATCCCTGTGAGTCAAATACATATACCGAATTCCACCCATAGCTTCTAGCCGCTTCACTAACGGCGGCGTAAACCGCGGAGAATCCACCAAAATATTCCCTGATGCTAATTGAATAAAATAGCTAGCAGCGCCATAAGACTTTTCTGAATGATAGCCACAATGATAAATATTTTCCTCTACTAACATCGGAAAACTTTCTTGAGCAGCTTTGATATCCTTTGGCTTTTCAACAGTGCCAATAGAACTAGTAGGACAAGCTAAAAGTGCTTGTAGTGCGGCTAATCTTTCCGTCTCATTCGTTGGTTGATGATACACTACCGACTGTTCACCATCTCGAGAAAACACTTGCGGACTCATCCAGCGACAAGTATCACAATCAATGCAGGTAGTATCCACATAAAAATCGCCATTAACATTTTCAGAGCGACGAAGATTTAAATGAGCCATCTTAAACCTCTTTGCACCTAACGATAAATCCCATATCACCACGCTAGCAAATCTGTGCAAAAAAAGGCTTTCTCTCAAACTATTCTCTCTGCGCCTCTGCGGCTCTGCGTGTTAGCGAAGCGGGGCGTAGCCCGATAAATTAATACTTTCATTCAGCAACGCCAAAAAAAGATCCAATCTTGAAACCCAGCCAGCCAAAAATGGGAAAACTTAACACAGACACATCTGCTGATAAATTCCCCAATATGCTTTACTGTGCCAATTCCAACTGCTCGCATCCCTTTAACCCGGATCATAATAAGTTTTGCATCAAGTGAGGCAGATACAGAAACTATGGCTATCATGCTCAAGATAACTCATCGAGAAAAACAAGGCTGGCTAGATGTACAAGATATTAAAAAAATTCCTATTGAAGACCTACAAACTATCAATCAACTTTGGGAAAAACACAGTGGTGGATACTTTGGATTTAGAGTTCAGATGCATATCTGGCTCAGTGTCGCAGGAACATCTCAAGCTGACTATGAGACATGGTGTCTTTTTGGGGATCGTGTTGGATGGTATCAAGATAACTTTTGGAAGGAATATCATAATCTAACCTTCTCTTCTAATACTCGATTAGGGCATCTTCCTTGTAGAGTTTTTATGACATATCAAGGGTTTGGTGATTGGATTTTAAGATTATCTTCTGTTGCAGAAAGATTTGTTAACAGTAAATAATTTAGCTGCGTAGGTTGAGTTGAGGAACGAAACCAAATTTTTTCGTGGTTTGTTGGGTTTCACTTCGTTCCACCCAACCTACAATTATTCTTAACTTTGCGTCTTTGCGCCTTTGCGTGAGACAAAAAAATATTTATGCAAGAAGTTTATTGTACTTACGGTTAAGAATACTTAAATTCTTAAAAGTGCAATCGCTTTTTGCCTTTACAATAATCTCAGGTAGCAAGAATTAACTATGACTGAAATTGTATTTCTTATTGAAGACGATCCAGATGGCGGTTATACAGCTAGAGCTTTAGGCGAGTCAATTTTTACTCAGGCTGATGATATAGAAACACTGCGGGAAATGGTTCGTGATGCAGTTCACTGTCATTTTCCTGATGAACAAAACCGCCCCAAAATCATTCAGATAGTGCTTTAAAACTCTGCGCCCCTCTGCGCTCAACTTCGCGTTCCTCTGCGTTTTACTCCTCTTCCCAATATTTAGACAACCTCACCATCAAGTATCGGTAGAGTATGACCCAAACGCAATCCTAAAATGATCCATCCTTCAAGAGTATCTTGTAACTCTTCCCGACAAGCTTCTAGTGTTGTAGCATTTGCCCACACACCTGGACAATCAGGAATTTCGCTATAGAAAGTTCCATCCTCAAGCAACTCATAAGTCGCTTTGTGCATTGCTGTATGTATTCTGTCAACATTTTTAATAAAATAGTACTGACAATTCAAAATACGTGAAATCCAGTTTTAGACTTTATATTAACTGAATATGATTACTAGATTCATTTTACAATAAATACATCCCAGAGGAATTAGATATGAAATGGCGTGTGATTCTTGAACCAGATCCAGAAACAGGTGATTGGGCTATATGGTGTCCAGAATTACCAGGCTGCACATCAGCCGGAGAAAGTGAAGAAGAAGCTTTGGAAAATATTAAAGAAGCTATTCAATTGTATCTACAGCCGGAATCGATTCAGTTAGCTCCTGGCGCGATCGCACGGGAAATTATTCTCTCATGAGCGAACGTATGCGGCGCATGACTGCTAGAGAGGTTGAAACTATCCTGAGCCAATATGGATTTCAACTAATTTCTCAAAGAGGTAGCCATCGTAAATGGAGAAATGAAGAGCTTGGACTACAAGTCATTGTCCCTGAACATCGAGGGCGCACTTTACCTATTGGTACGTTACGCAGCATCTTGCTGGGAGCAAAAATTCCTGAGTCTGAGTGGAGAAGTTGATACAGGCAAAATAGTGATCAAATATTAGAATGAAAATTGTATTTACTATTAAGAATACTTAAATTACTAAAAATGCGATCGCTGGTTTGCAAGCTCCTTACAAGCGTCAGTCTACAGATTATGGCGTAGCGTAATGCGATCGCGTCCTCAAAGCCAACGCGATCGCACTCCCTTCCATCACCCTAAATAATTAAATCCAGCCGTTCAATTGCGGCATTAATCAAATTATGGGTAATTGGCAGACTATCCACCACCATTCCTAGACACAACAGCATCATGTAGGAGATGGAATAGAGGAACAACTCTTTAGCCACAGTCCGATCCTCTGGATTTTGCAACAAGCGCCAGGATTTGCGGATAAAGACAGCACCTAAAAATAGAGCGATCGCCCCATAAACCATCCCACTCTCTTGTAAGGGAAAAACTAGTAACAGTGTCGCAGCGACTGTTACTAGGGTGTAATACCAAATTTGCTTGACTGTGGCTGTATCACCCACAACAACAGGTAACATTGGTATCCCCACTTTTGCGTAATCATCCCGAATCATCAGAGCTAAAGCCCAGAAATGTGGCGGTGTCCAGACAAAGACGATCGCAAAAATCAACCATGCAGCCCAGCTTAAACTACCCGTGACAGCAGCCCAACCCACTAATGCAGGAATCGCTCCAGCCGCGCCACCAATGACGATATTTTGGGTGCTGTGGCGTTTCAGCCAGTGGGTATAAACCAAGATGTAAAAAACGATACCGGAGAATGCCAACAGAGCGGCGAGGAGATTAGCGAATACCGCCAATAAAGTGAAGGAAAGTACAGCCAGAGCGATCGCAAAAATCAGCGCCTCACGTGGCTGTATCTTGCCAGCGGGGATGGGACGATGGCGCGTCCGCTCCATTTCATAATCGATATCCCGATCATAAATACAGTTAATTGTCTGGGCGCTAGCAGCGGCCAAAGTGCCACCAGTAAGAGTCACTAGCAACAACAATGGATCAACCTCTCCCTTAGCAGCAATCCACATACTCCCAGCCGTAGTAATCAAAAGCAAGGGAATAATCCGCGGCTTTGTGAGCTGGTAGTAGCTTTGAATTACCTGGAGAAACGTTTCGTGGTGGCGGGAGACATTAGTCTCAATCATGTTGGCTAATTTTCCTTCTTTTTCAACAAGTTATCTGCACCCCCTGCTCAGACTGAACCTAGGGGAGGATGAGGAAGATGAGGAGGATAGGGGAGTGAGGGGGATAAGGAAGATTTTGCTCCCAGATCTGCCATTATTCCCCTGCTTCCTCATCTCCCCTCTAGGGGCGCAAGTGGAGACAAGGGTTTGTATGGTTCCACCACTTCAGTAAAATAAAACTGAACTGAGTTATGGATTCGCTCCATTCGCTGGTGTGCTTGTAGCATTAACTGCGATCGCTACAGGGTAAGCGTTAATTTCACGGTTATCAGCCCAGTCACGCCATGCCAGTACCGTGAAAGCCACCAAAGTACCCAGTAAAGCTGCACCCACAGCTTGGTGAGAGACGGTGAGCGGCTCGACTTGCAGGTGTAATCGAAAAGTGGCAAATCCTAACAGGATTTGTAAAAGCAATAAAGAACCAGCCATCTTTGCTAGTCGCCGCAAAACGGGATGCAGTGCAGGTGTACGCCAGGAAATTAATACCACAGCTAAAGTTGCCAGCGTGGGCGGTACTAAGCCAAATATGTGGCTATACATCACCGTACACAGTTGGGATGTGCCCAAGCATTGGTGCAGTGCCCAGCGAGACCCTACTAAAGCACCTAGGAGGCTTTGTAAGTAGACCAAAATGGCAGCTATTAAACCCACCCAAGGCAAATTCCCCACATTGCCAGTGCCTTGATAGGGGGCGAGTGCCGTGCCGATAACTAGTAGGGTGGTGAAAAACAATAGCGCCGTTCCTAAGTGGGCGGTAACGATATCAAACCGCAACAGTTCAGTAACGGTGAGTCCCCCCAAGATGCCTTGGAAGACGATTAAAAACAGGGCGAATGTGGATGCCCAAGGTAGCCAATGAGGTAAAACCTGACGATGCCACCAGGATAGACCAAAGAGTGCGATCGCGCTGATACCAATCAAAGCTGCATCCAATCTGTGAAACCACTCTAAAAACACTTGCAGGTTCATCTGCTTGGCTGGGATTAATTCCCCATAGCACAAGGGCCAGTCAGGGCAAGCAAGCCCGGCATTCATTACGCGGGTAGCAGAACCAATCGCCATCAAAATTAAGGTAGCTATGCAGATCTTCCACACCAAGCGACGAATCAATTCTTTAGGCTTTTGCTGCAGTGCTGCTGCTTCATTTTGTTGTTGTACGACAAATTCGTTCATGAACGATACCTTCTGCCCGCTCTTGGTAAAGCTTTTAAAGTTATCAGTTTGTTAGTCACGACCCATATCCACCCTAGCGTATACGAATAAGATTAATAGATTAGCTTTCACTTATACTTTGAACCACGTTCACCACTTTTAGGCGGAAGCTTTAGGGATTTTTCCAGTTGTCAGGATTTGATAAATGGCAGTTAATTTAACTTCCTAAATTTTTCCTTAAATTTTTTTAGTAATTGTCATCTATTCTTGGTGACACTTGGCAATATAAAATTCCTATTTAATTTTTAAAGTAATTACGTAGGGTGGGCATTGCCCACCATATCCAGTTTTAGTGGGCATTGCCCACCCTACTTAACTATTGCCTATTCCCTAATCAATGATATGACCCAGAAAATTAATAAAAATTTCAGACCTTTATAGCCTATCTCTTATAGACTGGTCTACCTTAGTAAGTGGGCAGCTTTGACATAACGTAGTAAATTCAATTTAAGTAAGCCGTGAAAATTCCAAGTTCCATCTGGACATTACTCATTGGCATCGTGCTAACGCTGGCCAGCCTTTGGTACGGACAAAATCACGGTCTGTTGCCAACAGCCGCCTCAGATGAAGCCATCTTGGTGGATGGTCTGTTCAACACGATGATGATCGTCTCCACAGGTATATTTTTACTTGTCGAAGGTATTTTGATTTACGCTGCTTTTAGATATCGTCGGCGCGCCGGTGATAATGAAGACGGCCCGCCTGTTGAGGGAAACGTGCCTCTAGAAATCCTCTGGACAGCGATCCCAGCAATTATAGTTCTCGGTATTTCTGTCTATAGCTTTGATGTATACAACGAAATGGGTGGCTTCGATCCCCACGCTATCCATGAAGCCCCAATGACTATGGACATGTCGTCGATGCATATGTCAGGGACAGCTCTTGCAGCCACTTTAAGCGATACACCTCCCACTCTTGCATCTGACAACGATCATGCTCAAATGCAGCCGGAGCATCTCACCACTATTGCTCAAAATGCTGAAGAGTCAAGCAAACCAGCAGATTTAGTGGTTAACGTTGCTGGTTTACAATACGCCTGGATTTTTACCTATCCTGATAGTGGAATCACCACAGGTGAACTACACTTACCCATCGGGCGTCAGGTACAAATTAGTATGACTGCTAACGATGTCATTCACGCTTTTTGGGTGCCAGAGTTTCGCCTGAAACAAGATGCTATCCCTGGTAGAACAAGCGAGTTTCGCTTCACACCCAGAAAACCAGGCGATTATGTCCTCATTTGTGCTGAACTTTGTGGCCCTTACCACGGCGCGATGAGAACCCAAGTGGTTGTGGAGTCAGAGGAAGCCTATAACAATTGGGTGCAGGAACAGCTAGTGGCTAGCCGTGAAAACCTCAATCAAGCTGTTGCTCTTAACCCTGCAGATTTATCCCCCCACGAATTTCTCGCTCCTTACACCAAGGACATGGGAATTCAGCCAGAAATGTTACATCAAATGCATAAGTAGTCAAGAGTCCAAAGTCCAAAGTCAAGAGTCCAAAGTCTAAATTTTGACCCTTGACCCTTGACAATTGACCCTTGACAATTGACCCTTGACCCTTGACTTCTATGACACAAGCTCAGTTGCAAGAAACCGCTAATTTTCCCGTTCTGCTTCCAGAACCAGGAGAAAGGCATTGGCGAGACTTCTTTGGCTTTAGTACCGATCACAAGGTGATTGGGATTCAATACCTCGTCACTTCGTTTATTTTCTACTGCATCGGCGGTGTGATGGCTGACTTGGTGCGGACAGAACTACGCACCCCAGAGGTAGATTTTGTGACTCCAGAAATCTACAACAGCTTGTTTACACTGCACGCCACAATCATGATTTTCTTGTGGATTGTGCCTGCTGGTGCTGGATTTGCTAACTATCTAATTCCCCTGATGATTGGGGCTAAGGATATGGCATTTCCACGGCTGAATGCTGTAGCTTTTTGGATGATTCCTCCCGCGGGTTTGTTGCTGATTTCCAGTTTAGTACTGGGCGATGCACCTGATGCCGGTTGGACTTCTTACCCTCCCCTCAGCTTGGTGACAGGCCAAGTGGGCGAGGAAATTTGGATTATGAGTCTCCTGCTTTTGGGTACATCATCGATTTTGGGGGCGATTAATTTCCTCGTCACCATTTTCAAGATGCGTACCCCAGGAATGGGATTCTATCAAATGCCTTTGTTTTGTTGGGCGATGTTGGCAACTTCGGCGCTGGTGCTGGTATCAACACCAGTACTTGCAAGTGCGCTGATTCTGTTGTCTTTTGACTTAATCGCTGGCACAACATTTTTTAACCCCACTGGTGGCGGTGATCCTGTGGTGTACCAGCATATGTTCTGGTTCTACTCCCACCCAGCGGTTTACATTATGATTTTGCCCTTTTTCGGGGGCATTTCCGAGATATTGCCTATACATTCTCGTAAGCCAATTTTCGGATATAAAGCGATCGCCTTCTCTAGTTTGGCAATCAGTTTTCTGGGGCTAATCGTCTGGGCGCACCACATGTTTACCAGTGGTATCCCTGGTTGGTTGCGGATGTTCTTCATGATCACCACGATGATCATCGCCGTCCCCACCGGGATTAAAATTTTCGGCTGGTTGGCAACTATTTGGGGTGGCAAAATCCGCCTCAATAGTCCCATGTTATTTGCGATGGGTTTTTTGGGCACCTTCGTAATTGGTGGGATCAGTGGTGTGATGTTGGCGGCGGTGCCGTTTGATATTCACGTCCACGATACCTATTTTGTGGTGGCTCACCTACACTACGTCCTTTTTGGCGGTAGTGTTCTAGGAATTTTTGCCGCCATCTACCACTGGTTCCCCAAGATGACGGGACGGATGTTTAATGAATTTTGGGGTAAGGTTCACTTTGTGTTAACCATCGTCGGTTTAAATATGACCTTCTTACCCATGCATAAACTGGGTTTAATGGGCATGAACCGCCGAATTGCACAATATGACCCCAAATTTACATCCCTGAATGAAATCTGCACCTATGGTTCATATATCCTGGCAGTTTCCACACTTCCCTTCATTGTCAATGCAATTTGGAGTTGGTTTTACGGGCCAAAAGCAGGTAATAATCCTTGGAATGGACTTACCTTAGAGTGGATGACCACTTCCCCACCAGCGATTGAAAATTTCGCCAAACAGCCAGTATTGGCAACCGGCCCCTACGACTACGGCTTGGAGCAGGCTAAAGAAGGTGTACCCTTATATGACCCTAATCCAGTCTTGTCTGGTGGACCAAATTCGGTGTTAAGAGCAGAACCAGATCCAGCGGTTGCGGCTAATTCCGAAGACCGCAAATAAAGTCTGAAGTGTGAAGTATAAAAAATAATACTTCATACTTCATACTTCATACTTCATACTTCATACTTCATACTTTATCCTTAAAAAGATTCATGCAAAGTCAAATTATTGACCCAGCTAAAACAGAACTGAATCATCACCATGCGGCGGAAGTCGCCGATGCTCATCATGAAGCCCATCCAGACCATCGCCTGTTTGGTTTGTTTGTCTTCCTCATTGCGGAAGGGATGATTTTCCTCGGACTCTTTGGAGCCTATCTGGCTTTACGTTCTACATTACCTGTATGGCCACCAGCAGGTACGCCAGAGTTAGAATTATTGCTACCTGGAGTTAACACCGTCAACTTGATTGCTAGCAGCTTTGTTATGCACAATGCTGATACTGCTATCAAGAAAAACGATGCACGTGGTGCCCAAATCTGGCTGGCTATTACTGCAGCAATGGGTGCGATTTTCTTGGTAGGTCAAGTGTATGAGTATACACATCTGGAATTTGGTCTGACTACCAATGTATTTGCCAGTGCGTTTTATGTATTGACTGGCTTCCACGGTTTGCACGTAACTATCGGCGTTTTAGCGATTGTAGCCGTGTTGTGGCGATCGCGCACCAAAGGCCACTACAGTAGTGAAAAGCACTTTGGTATCGAAGCTGCCGAAATCTACTGGCACTTCGTAGACGTGATTTGGATTATACTTTTCGGTTTGTTGTATTTACTTTAAATTACAGCGATTTTCAGCTAAATGAACCACATGTTTATATCTCACGCATACCGCAACCGGAACCCGCAGGGTAGGCGCAAAGGAAGAAAGAAGATATGAGCGGGTGGTCTAATTACATGAAAACTGCTGTAAGTAAATAACTGGAAAAGCCCCTTTTGGGGTTTTTTTGTGGAACACTCTAATAGTTACATTCGACGGTCAATATTTGCGTCCAGAATTACCTCTAAATTTGGAACCAAACAAGCGTTGTATCATCAAAATTGAATCAGCTATTGAATCAGTGCCTGATGGTAATGCTGGGGATGTACTAGAAGCGTTCACTGGAACACTGGAAGCACCAAATGATTGGTCTAGTCAACATAACTACTATCTATATGGTACGCCAAAAGATGACAGTACAAATCTAGAATGGATAATGTGATCAATTTGGAAATATCGCCTTGATTGGCTTGTGAATCCACTAATTGCACAAGTGATAAACCCTTTAGCATCTGCTCTTTTAAGGCGATCGCACATAACATAACTTTAGCTGCATTAGAGCAGGCGATCGCAACTCTATTTTCGTAAAACAAAGGCAGAAACTCTATTAGGAATAGTCAAGGGTCAAGGGTTTGGTCATTCCCCATTCCCCTTTCTGTATTCTCTATGCTACAACTTCTGCAACAACTCTTGAGTTAACTGAAAGAAAGCTTTAGAACCAGCCGATTGGGGACTAGCTAACACAACTGGCATAAAACTATCAACAGCCTTAGCCACATTCACATCAACTGGTATTTGATTCTTACAAATTTTCTCCACACCAAAATCTTCTACAACCCGATGCATCACCTGTTTATAATATCTTCCAGTTAACAGATTAGAACTGGACATACTAAAAACAATACCCAGCATTTTTATATCAATTTTAGCTTCATGTTCGTGACTATCTTTTAATTGAGCAATCCGTCTTTCCAACAGTTGAATACCCACCACAGATAAAGGTTCTGGCTTCGCTGGCAGAATGTAGAAATCACTAGCAGCCAAAGCGCTACGAGTCATCAGATTATAACCAGGAGCGCAATCTAAGAGAATAAAATCATACTCTTGACGTACTGGCTTTAAAATATTGTTAATCAAGACTCTTTCAAAGCGATTCCAAACATTTTCAAAATCCTGTTCACCCAAAGCTACTGCTTGTTGGTGCAGCATTTCCGAAACGACAAATTCATCATATAAGTCGATATCTCCAGGTAATAAATCTAATCCAGGAAGATTACAAACTTGGGATTGCACAATATCCTGAATCGTAATATTGGCATTTTCATCTGGATTAACAACTTGGTCTATCAAATACCTAAATGTCTTTCTTTGTTTGCGACGTTTAGCAAACTCTAAAGGCGACATCAGACTGAGTGTGGCACTAATTTGACTATCTAAATCCAGCACCAGCACCCGCTTACCGTGATTTTTCGCTAAACAAGTAGCCAAATTAACGGTGATGGTGGTTTTACCAACACCACCTTTCATATTTGCAGTCGCAATTACATATCCCATTAGTTAATTCCTTGGTTGACGCCTTTCCATCTAGGTAGCTTATACATCTCTCGATCAATTAGAATTTCCGCTAAATTTAATCTTGTCGGGGACTCATAAAAGTAATTTCAGTGACTTTTCTTTGTTTGAAGCAGTCAGAATTATAGCAGTCAAAGAGACATTGCTGGAGAGTAAGGGTAGGTAAAATCTAATACAGCGCTTGTAGTAAACGCTAGATCGCTCAATCACGCACTAAAATGTTCACTATCTAGCTCTTAGAGTTAACTTGGCAAACTACTAAATTGAAGGTAAATAAATATTTTTAGCAAATAAGCTTTGTAATCGGTGTAATTTAGCACCCAGTTGGTAGAGTAGATCGCCTTGACCTAACAAATAAGCTGCATCTGTTTGTTTTCCGCCTAAAACGATCGCAGAGTCAGCTTCACTAGCAGTTCTCAAAGCAACCCGTCCTGGCAGATTTGAACGGATAATCGGGGTGACGATACCAGCTTCTGGACGTTGTGTAGCAATAATCAGATGAATTCCGGCGGCTCTTGCCATTGCACCCAAACGTTTTATACTAAGTTCTAGTGCCTTACGAATTTCCTTCTCTGCCATAAAGTCGGCATATTCATCAAAAATGCAGACAATGCGGGGTAAAGGTTGGTGTGAACGATGATTGTAAGTGCTTAAATCTGCACACCCAGCTTTCTCAAACTGCTGGTAACGAGACTCCATTTCTGCAACCAATTCATCCATCAGTTCAATGGCGCGATCGCTATCTTTAACAACTGGCGCATACAGCCAAGGCATTTTCTCAAACTCTGGAAACGTAACGCGCTTGGGATCAACTAGGGCAATTTTCAAATTTTGCGGGGAATGGCGATTGAGGAGGCTGAGGAGGAGCGATCGCAGAAACTCACTTTTACCGCTACCAGTTGTCCCACCAACTAAAAAGTGACAGGTATTCGGATCAGACAAATCAGCCTCCATCAACTGTCCTTCGATGCTCACTCCAATCGCAATTTTTACAGGTGCTGTTGGAGGTAAGAATTGCGGCTGAATATATTCCTCAAAGCTAGCAATTTGCCGATCTGGACGGGGTAAATCAACACTGACATAGCCAGCCTGTGGAGCAATCAAAGGCGGATTTCCTAAGCCTAACTGCACTTGTAAATCTGCTGACAATTTCAAAATAGCATTAACTTTCACACCAAGATGGGGTTTAAGTTTCACCCGGATAAAAGCTGGCCCAACAGCAGCGCCATAGTAGTCTACACCAATACCAAAAGACTGCAAGGTAGTTACCAATTCTTCACCAATAGCATCAGCATTTACAGATTGCTTTTGATTTCTTGTGGACTGGGTATTGTGTCTGTCATTATTCCCAGAATCATTTTGACTAGTTTGAAAATCTCCCTGCTCATTTTCTGGGATTGAACTAGATATCTGATCTATGAACGGTGCAGAAAAAAAAGTCTGACACTTTTGTTGTTGGGGACAAATTTCGCACAAATAAGACTGAGTTGTCGCTGGTGGCTGGTTGGGATGTGGAGATTCCCAAGCCAGCCATTCTTGCATCTGTAATAATTTGTAGGGAATTAACTGATGGACTGTATTTTCTAACTGTTCCCAAGAATATTGATACTCTTTGAATTCTGGCAAAACACAATAAACTGCTGAATCAACAGCTACTTTTTTCTTTTGATGCAGCATATAACTATAAAGAGAAACCTGAGCCAATTGCGCTGAAGGATCTACAGGCTGATAGGTTTTAAACTCAATTACACACAAACGCTTGAGTTCAAAATTATAGACTAAGCAATCAAATTCTCCACCTACTCGTTGCTGTGTCCCATTAGGGAGATTAAAATAATGTTCAATGCTACGTTCTTGAGATATAAAAGTGTTACTAATAACTGTTTCTGCACTACAATAGCGCCTATTGATTACTAGCAATTCTGTAAAGCGTTTAATTAGTCCTTGCAATCCCTGCCAAACCAGTAGAAGCGCGGGTGCTTTGCTGACATCTTTTTTAGTTACTTCTTGTAAGTAAGGAGAAAATTCTATTTGATAAAATATTCGCTGTATTTTTGCTGCAACTTCTTCTACTTTTAGCTGTGTTGCGGCTGGCTTGAATAAATCTTTAACTTGTGGTTCAATAAGCGCTAGCTTAACTAAATTATCTGCTAATTTATGAAATGGATTACCAATGCCATTAACAGTATTTTTGGGTAAAAAAATTGCTTTATCGCCAAATTGATGATTGAGATAAAACAAACGCGGACACTCAAAAGCAACTCTAACTTTAGTAACAGTTAAAGAGGAACTTTCAGATTTATTTGTTGACTGCTTTGAGCCATTATCCACCATAGCAAAAATATTATTTATAATTTCAGGCTGAGATATTTCTAGTAAGCGACGATGCACAGCAGCGAGATAAACTGTATCCATCGCCGCATATTGTATCTGCTTACCGCTGAGAGGACGCTGTCCCCAATCGCTTCTCTGTTCTTCTGTATCTACATTAGAAAAATGACAGAGTTCCGCAGCTAAAGTTTTGAGTTTTAAATTGGAAACTTGCAGACGTTGACGGGTAATTTTCCGAGCTAGTTGTAAAGTGCAGGTAACATTCTTAGCTAGCTGTCCTCCTAAATACTTTACGTCAAAACTAGCATTATGAAAAACCTTTACAATATTGGGATTAGTCATGATTTGGTTAATAAAATATGCTGCCAAATCACGTTTCTCTAAAACATCTAGAATATAAACAGATGCACCTCTTGAATCTATCGGAGAAATCAACACCTGAATCAGCGATAATTTGGGATAATAAGTATTCCAATTAGCAATTTCCGTATCAAGCCATAGGGTTTGAGCCGCTGCTAACTTGGATATTAACTCTCTAATTTCCACTGCATCTGTCAAGTATTGCATTGGCTAAAATGTCAATCATTAAGTAACTAAACGAATTAACTGGTCTTGTAACTTAGCTTTGGGGTCAATGATTTTAACCGTGTGTTCGTCACATAGTTGTTGAATTAACTGTTCAATTTCTGAATGTTGTACAGTGGGAAATTGACGTTCAGCTTCGTTAATTAAAGCTATAACTCCCATAAAGCTTTGAATTGTAACTAAATTCAACAAATACTCTTTAACTGGTTTTAAATCTGGTTTATCATTTCCCTTACCATTATCATGTTCTGGTTTAGAAACAATACCTAAATCTTGCAACAAAGTACAATTATGTAAAATTTTTAACTTACGGATTAACGATTGTAATTCTTGTAAATTAATTGTTTTATCTGCTAGTACTAATTCTTGAGCTAGTGCTGAATTCACTAAGTTATGGTATGTAGCTAAATAGTGAACAGAAGCCACACTAGGCTTTATATGATGATGGTTAGTATATGTGAAAATCTGCTTGTATATTTGATTTCCAGCCAGGTTGGGTTGACCTACGCTTGCAAGACGAATTAGTTGCAGACTGTGACATAAATTATTAGAAACCACTCTCTGACAAGCATTCATTACATCAAAAAATGGTCTCATTCCTGGTTCTTCTGTCCAGACCACTCCTACCCTTTCTTTCTTACCAGGCTGTTGGTAACTTAAGGAATAGCTAGCATAATTACCTTTTAAGATTTTAGGCTTAATAGCCTGTACTTCCAATGCCTCTAAGGCTTCTTGTAACATCCGAATTAGTTCAGGTGCAGCTAATAAAGTTATTTTGGTAATTTTCCCCTGAACTTTTTTATATTCCTGCTGCCATAATAATTTTAATTCCGCATCTGGTGGAGGCGGTGGAGGTGGTGGCAAAATTACACCCATTAACCATAATGGCTTCGGGTCTTTTTTATCTCTGAATAGCCATTCCTTATATTCTTGGAATAGTCGTTTTCCTAGAGTTAGCACTGAACGAGGTGAGGCTTTACGGCTAGGAAATGCTTTCACTAGTACCTCTGTAGTTAAGGGATAAATCGAAGAATTAGGTACAGGGGAAGCCTGATGATACAACTGATATAATCGAGAAGCTAATAGGGCTTCGGCCTCCTCTAGCGTAATGCGTTTAAGGAGTACTTTTTCACTAGCCCTATCCAAATCAGCAGGTTGAATTCGTTTGTAATTTTCATTCCAGACACTAGTTCTAACACTGATGATAATTAAGAAACCTTGCCACTTGCCATTATAAATCGTAGAGTTAACGTTGAATAAAGCTTGTAGGTCAATCGAGCCATCTGGTAGGCGAGCAATGTTATCTAGTTGATCAAAACATAAAACAATGGGCTGAGTCTTGCCAGAGATTTTGCTTAAATTTCCTAAAATACCTCGTGCAGAGTCTTCGCTATCAATAGATTGCTTAACTTGTAATCTCTTCAGGCTTTCGTCATCTAAATTATCCCCTTTTAACCATTCACAAGCTAGAGAGTTTAATTCTGGATTAGTTAAACCATAAAGAACACCAAAGAATTCGTTGGCATTGTAAACTTCCTTAGTACCTATAGTCTTTTTGAGAATATCAATAAATAATTTACGGTCAGCTTTAGTATCTGTTTTCTGTTTTCCAAAAAAGCCTTTAATTCTGTCAATTAAGCTTTGATGTTCACTTTGTAAATCGTGACGAATAGTAGACAAACAGCTTTTAATCCAAAGAATTAATTGGGAATCTGTTTGTCCTACTGGAGCATTTACCAGACTATCAATAGTGTGGCGTAAGATATGCCTCCAGATATGGTCACTCTGAGGAAACGGCTCAATGTATACGAAAAAAGCTTCATTATTTAGCTTTCGTTTTAACCGACCCATAAAATGAGTTTTGCCCACCCCAGCATCACCATAGAGAATTAGGGTACGGGTTTGATGGTCTTGAGCAATTCGATCCAAAACACTTTTAATTTGAGTTAGTGCTTCTTGATGAATAGAGTCAACAGTAGGAGCTAGCTCATGCTCTTTCCAAAAGTTACCTGCTGCAAAGTTATCAAAAGGGTTAAGCGATTTTTTAATAACTTCGTCAATAGTTGCCATATGGATATCTCTATTTTCTTGAAAGTTAGCTTGTTTGTAGATTAGGCTTAGACCGCTAATTTAGTGTGATGAAAAATAAAGAGCCACCACTTATTTGAGAAATTCCAGCATCAACTTGCTCAGGAGTATAATCACGTGGCTCTGCAAGTGTACTTAACTCAATTTTGTTAGTTTCTTCAAGGCGATACAGCGCCTGCTCTAATTCATCTCGTGACAAAGGCGGTTGTAACTTTTGTCGCAGATGGAAAATTGGTAAATAATTCTCAGTACCCAATTCTCGGTCTAATTTCTCAATAATTTGTAAGACTTCTGCATCACTGATAGTGACTGTAGGTAGTGAAGTATAATCTTGCTCTGGTTTCACTCGCAGAGTCTTACGTAAAAACCGTAGATAATTACCCAGTAATTCTAAGCTGATGGCGGGGTTAGAGCCTTTGTTGGGACTGTAATCATCCCGTAAATACTCAATTCCTCTTTTAGTCAGCCAAACCTCAGCTTTTGCCCTTTTAATGCTCTTTTCAGCTTCAATCAAACCCCGATCGCTCAACGCTTCCAGTATCACATCTCGTTCAGCAGCTTTTGGCGAGGTGATTTTGCTAGGGGCGATTTTACCAGCAGCTTTACTGATTTTCTCCAGCACCTTGAGTTCTTTGTCTGTGATGGGTACTTGGCTGGGATCTTTCAGCACAGTTTGACCTGAGCCTGAAATCTTGACTGTAGCAATCTCACTGGTATATTCTACCAGTTCGCGATCGCCCAATGCCTTACAAATTTTATTTTTCTCACTTTTAAAAGCATCGAAGGCACTAAGTTCTGCTCGATAATCCGCAAATCCCAATAACTTTAAGAGGAACTTTAACTCATTTACTTCCATGTGGGTAGGCCTGCCTGTTGTATATAACTCAGCACTACTCTATCCTGAATGGCAAAAATTTACACACCCTCCTGATTGTAGCATTAGTTGTAATAACTACGTAAGATTACCCCTTACTCTATCTACAATAGGAGTTATATTAGATGATCACCCAAGCTGATTTGTATTTATTCCAACCCAAATATTACTATTTTCGCCAAGCTGCTTCCAACATTCAAAATAGTCACGCCCGAATCACAGTAATCGCCCGTTGATTTTCCGTCGCCACAACCTGCGTTGACAAACGTTCTTCCATTGGTAGGGCATTTTTACGCCTGTCAAACACAAATAACCAACCAAAATCCAACCCCAAACGCCCTAAATATGACTCTAATTGCTCGATTCCTTCAGTTTGGGGGTCACGTTTTTTATCCCGCCATACTTTTAATTCTATTCCCAACGTCACGCTTCCATATTGCAAACATAAATCCATTCTGTCGCTACCAATTGCATATTCCCGTTCCAGGATTCCCCCACCATTAACAACACTTGTGTTGAGCGGAGTCGAAACACGATGTAAGAAAGCCATTAATACTATGTGGGGAGCGATTTCATGATACCCAGTACTACCTAATAACGGTTCCCCGTGCTGTCGCCAAAACTTGAGAAATGCTGCCAGCAATGCATCTATATTTAATTCCCCTGAAGAGGTTAACCAAGTTGGTGCAATCATTGGCAGAGAAGCCATTGGTGTCACCGTTAATACCCTGGGTAAAACTTCCCGATAAATTGGATTAGCAATAGTTAATCCGCCTTGGGGATGCATTTTACATAAACCCAAATCAATCACAAATTGAATATCATCATTCGGTATATCCCCCAATTCTAAACCGGCTAACATCGGCTCAATAATTGCTTTTATTCTTGGTTCCCGTAAGCGTTCGGCTAAAGAATCGAGATGAGTATCTTGACGGGCAATTAATATTTCCTTTGCCTGTAAAATATGTTCTTTTGTAATCGCAATATTTCTATCCTTAACCATTTTTTCCACAACTTCTTTAGCCAGAGCATTAACTAACCAAGGTTGTCCCTGAGTTAAATCAAAGGCTGTCGCTGCGGCTTCTTTTGTAAAAATTTGTCCCGTTTCCTGAGTATGTTGTTGGTATAGTTCTGCAACTTCTGCTGCGTTAAAATTTCTCAGGGTAATGGAACTGACTTTAATATTAAAAGGACTGGATGTGTTCAATCTGTCGCTACCACCAGATGCAACCTTGTAATCTCGCACATCCCGCAAACCAATTAATCCCACCGATGAAGGGAAATTTTCTGGACGAATCGCATAACCATCCCGCAACTGTCGCAACACAGAAATTAGAGTCTCATCTTGTAAAGAATCAATTTCATCAATAAATATTACCAAAGGTCTAGGAGAAACTTGTGCCCAAGCTTTTAAACTGGATTGAATTCTTTGTCCTGCTTCCTCATAAACCCAAGTAGGAGGTTGTAAATTTTTTGGTAAACGAACTGAAATTAAATTCCGCCAACTTCCCAGAATTGCTAATTCTGCGACACTGGGGTCATGATTAAATGCACTTCCTACTTCTGCGGATACCATGACTGCTGTATAACGTCCAGTTGCGGTAAGTTGCTGTGCTAGGGCTAACATAGCCGTGGTTTTACCCGTTTGTCGCGGTGCATGAACGACAAAATAACTACGCTGTTGGATTAGCTCCTCCAAATCTGGTAATCGTGTTGTTGGAGATAGCATGTAGTGGATATCGTCTTGACACGGACCAGCAGTGTTGAACCAGCGAGACATGGGATTTTGGCGGTTGGCGGACACTTTGAGTTTAGGCGATTTTGGGATGCGGATGGCAGGAAGGGCTAACTGATTTCCGTATAATTCTAAAAGCGATAGTGGATCAGCGATCGCAAAGCAAAGCATAAATAATAGTTAAGCGAGCGATGCGTAACACATCATTACAAAAAGATACGTCAGAATAGCGGTAGCACAGATATTTTTTTACCTGAGCCATTACTTAGCTTTCAATAACTTGAGCTTTACCGACTTACCTAAAACCTTCGGTATGGTGTAAATCTGCCAAAATATCAGATTCCA
Source organism: Calothrix sp. PCC 7507 (assembly GCF_000316575.1). Lineage (GTDB taxonomy): Bacteria > Cyanobacteriota > Cyanobacteriia > Cyanobacteriales > Nostocaceae > Fortiea. The sequence continues at coordinate 2,956,808 of NC_019682.1, forward strand.
TAAATATCCATACTGCGGATAACATTTAATCAACAGTAACTCTGCCATTAAATATAATCTGGTTTCTTTCAAAGCTCCATCTCTGAGAATAAACCTAATTTGTTCAGGCTTGGGCATGGCATGACCGATAATAGCATCTTTTTGATAAAACTTTGCCTGCACAAATAAGCCTAATAATCTATCTAAACTCCATGAAGGTAGCCAGGTTAAAGCACCTGTGATATTCATGGCTTTTGATATTTCCTGAAGTGCTGGCTTAACTCGCTCAGTTCTCCAAACTTTGTTATTAAAATTTTCAAAATGAATCCCGTTTTGGTCTGTTCTCTGCTGCCAAGGAAATATTATATGACGAATATCTAAAGCTTTATCCAAAGGCACAATGGGAACTTCTAATAAACCTTTGTAGTTACCCTTTTGAAACGGAAAGGGATTTTCTGAAGTTTTCTTACAAATTTCTAGCTGCTCAACATCAGGATTTGATTCCCATTCTTGCTTGATGCGTGCTTCGTCAGAATCGTTGATATTCTGAATTTTTAGCCTTAAAACCCAGCTTTCAGGAAATAGCGTAAAATATCTTCTTGTCAAATCTAAAATATCAGGGTGTGCAAAGTCATCGTCATCTAATGCCATCACATAATCGCCTTTGGCATTAATTAAACCTGTGAATCTTTGCATAACTTCGCCTTTATATGGACTTGTTAAACTCTGGACTCTAGGATCATCAATATTTTTAAATCCCGCCTCTGGGGGATAAACTAAAATAAATTGCACGTCACCTTTAATTTGTAATAACTGTTCTAACCAGTAATCGGAATAATTGCCTCTTGTGGCGGTGACAATTGTCAAAAATGGTTGATTATTCATAGTGTTGTGTGTAATCGTAAATATTTTTTGCCTCACGCCATCGCTTTTAGTGATCCCGCAGGGTAGGTGCAAAGGAAAGATTTTTGCAAGATGTTTATTGTATTAGACAAATAAAAATCTCATGTTAAAACTGATATGTAATCAGGGTAATTAATTGGTTACATCTAAGTTATAAAAAGAAGAAGAGAAATTATATGCGTATCCTGATGCTATCTTCTACGTTTCCTTATCCACCTAGTCGTGGGGGAACGGAAATTAGAACTTTTAATTTGCTCAAATACCTCCAACAAAAGCATTCAGTGATTTTAATTACACAGTCTAACAAGGAAGTCACAAATGCAGAGGTAGAGGAATTACGGAAATATGTAAGTGAACTGGTCATTTTTCCTTTACCGTCGGAACCAGAAAATCAAGGTGGTATTTCAGAGTTATTGGCTAAGGCGAGGCGATTTATGGAATCGGTGCTTAAAGCTACACCGCCAAATGTTCTGTATCGTTATTCGCCAGCAATTCAAGCCTTAGTTGATGATTATGTTCAGGCGCAAAAGTGTGATGTAATTACTTGTGAACATAGCGTTAACGAAATATATATTCGTCCTGAGTTTCGCAACAGTGTAAATACGGTTGTCGATGTCCACAGTTCGGTTTACGGTTGGGTGCGCGATCATCTGAAGATGGATGCTTCACAGAATGCATTACGCGATCGCTTATATCTCTCGCTTGTCTTGGAGCGTTACGAGAAGCGCTACTGTACTAAATTTTCTCACATTGTTGTCACCACCCAAGACGATCGCCAAGAATTTCTCAAACTCCGTCCGGACATTGAAATCGCCGTAATTCCCAATGGCGTAGATTTAGAATTATTTCCCTATCGTTTACAAGATCCAGGCGGACATAGTTTAATTTTTGTAGGAGCAATGGATGCATCCCACAATATCGATGCGGCTCGGTTTTTTGCTTTAGAAGTATTGCCAGAACTGCAAAAATCCTATCCTGATGTCACATTTAGTATTGTCGGTGCTAGACCAAGCCCAGAAGTTTTAGAATTGAAAGATATTCCTGGAGTTATAGTTACAGGTCGCGTGTCTTCAATGGTAGAATATTTGCATAACTCTACCGTTTGCGTAGTGCCGCTGAGAACTGGGTTTGGGATTAAGAATAAAACCCTCGAAGCAATGGCAGCAGGTGTGCCAGTAGTAGGAAGCGATCGCGGTTTAGAAGGATTAGCTGTCGATGGCAATGGTATATCAGTGGGAGCATTACGCGCAAATGTACCCCAGGAATATATCACTGCTATTAGTAAACTATTTGATAACCCAAAACTGCGCTCTGAATTATCTCTCAATGGCAGACAATTAGTAGAAACAGAATTTACTTGGGATATCGCTGGTAAAAACTATGAACAAGTTTGTCTTCAGAGCGGTAGTAATGGCTACAGTGGTTCTCAGTTGAGTGCAATATACCCCTAATTGAGGAGTCAGGAGTATTCAATATTCTGATTCTTGACTTCCTTTAGGTGGGTATATCTCATGCATCTGAGAATTGCCATATAGAGGTTCTCAGTCGGATGCAATACAGTCGAGGGTGGGGTTTCCCCGCCCCTACAGGCTTTGCAATTTCAACTTGTACCTCACTGATGTGAAAACCGCTATAACTACAAAAAAATGAAGGATAAAATTTCATATTTCATCCTTCATACTTTTCTCAATCTTCAGCCAAAATTGTATTACTGTCGCATTGAAGGCGCGGAAAAAATCCTGCTAGATACTGGAATGCGTAGATTAGGTTTGTTGACAGCTATAGGAGGATTATCAGCAGAAGAGTTACTGCTTACTTCAGAGATAATGTCTGCTTTACCATTTGTAGAAGTAACAGAGTCACTCGATTTCGATGACAACTTGGTATCTAGATCAGGAGATGATTTTGGGGATATAGAGCTACTATTATCAATAGTATCATCATTTAATTCTCTGGGAGTTTGAGCTTTACATGGAGTTATGCAGAAAGCAGAACCTGCTGCTAAAGCTAGGGCTAGCAGTGGACAAATAGATTTATGCATTATGATTATTTAAAGTCCTTGATATGTGTGGCAATTCACAAAGCAAATATGCTTTTAATGCTTAATTAAGAATTTCGCCGACAGATGCGTCCTTAACAATATTTTTTGTTAATTAGTCCAGCAGAACTATTCAAAGTATAGTTGCATTGATATTCTTTATAAAAGAGGAATTTTACGGAAATATTGTTAATTTAATATATTTTGCCGTAATTAGGAGTAAAGTATATTTATGGATTTCAACTATTAAATATGTAAAGTTTTCAAAAAAAGTAGTATTCCGTCTTATACCAATTCGATATGAAGATGCATAATTAGGACTTACGCAAGATGTGACCAAAAACCTGATTCTTGCATAGCGGTAATTCATGTATAGGAATTATATTTGATTTCTGAGAAAATCTAAGTATCTGTAGTGGTGCGGCAAGGCTAAATTTGTGCATTAGAGGTAGGTTGGGTGAAGCGGAGCGCAACCCAACATATAGCGGATCTGCTACTCTATGAGTTCTCCGAAGGAGTACCCGCAGGCTATTACCGCTACTTTCGTTGTGTTGGGCGTAAGTCCTGATAATACTTAGCCTACAAAGCCCTCATGTTCTGATAACCGTGTCTTCAGTCGTTAGATGGAGCAAAATTACCGACTTAACTATAAAATATTCACTTTGTCAGTTTGTCGATTTAAGCTATGTTTGGTAAATAAAAGAAGTAACCTGCATAGTCAACTTTTATCCCACACTTGACATCAAGCATTGTGAGTGCCAAACGTCTGCCAGAAACCATTGCCCATGTCAGAATTACCCGCCAATCCTGGCAACACGGGTTCCTTGAAGGTGAAGTCAACGCCGGTGATCATGAATGGCAGTTCCAATGGCATTTTCGCCGGGGAGAACTGTCTGTGAAGCCTTCCCAAGGTCGTGCCTTAATCAAAGAACCGCTAGGTCGTTTCTTGGAAAAACAAGATTATCAGTTAGAACCGGGAGGAGACTATGCTTTTACTATTCGGGCTGAACTTTAGTTAATCAGTTAACTGTTAACTGATTCAGTGAGGCGATTTAAATATCTTTCGATTAAGAGGATAGCAACAATGTCATCTATCGGTCGTGGTGGCTGCCGCATACCCTTTGGCAATAGCTTTGTTATGCCTTGAGGAGGATACATCTGCCAATAGCGATCGCGTGCTTCTAAGGTCGTGTAGCGCTCATCTACTAAAATAATATTCAAAGGATCGGCTAATTCCTGACTCAGCTGTCGTTTCCACTGCTTGGCTGTAGTTTGGTCGCCCATGACTACCAAAGAAATAGGCAGCTTTTGACGTAGTTCTTCAATTGTAGCGATCGCTTCATTTGCAGGTATAACTTGGTGATAATATAATTGCCGATCTAGCCCCATCACCGCTACACCACATTTATCCCGACCTGGATCAAAGCCCAAAATCACTGGTTGTGTAGGAGAAAATTCGCTCAAGGTCATACAATTTTGGATTTTAGATTTTGGACTTCGGCTTCGCTCAGTCGAACGATTTTGGATTTGTCCCACTGATAAATCTAGGGGCTGGGGAATTTTGGATTTTAGATTTTGGACTTCGGCTTCGCTCAGTCGAATGATTTTGGATTTGTCCCACTGATAAATCTAGGGGCTGGGGAATTTTGGATTTTTAAATACATTTAAATATCAAGCGAAATTTTTAAGTTTTTAGGTACTAAAAATAACTTTGCCGTTGACTATTGCCAATAGTTTTACTCTTAATGGTCCGGCTGTGTAAGTATCCTCTGCAGCGATCGCTTTTATTTCTAATAATTCATTCGATTGCCCCATTTGGCCGATAAAGCGCAGGAAGGTACCATCTATTTGCACATTGTCAATAATTCCCGCATTACGGGCGCGAAATTGGGAAGCAGAAATCAATAAATCCAGCCGTTGCCGCAATTGATAGGATGTCATGGTTTTGGGATCAGCGGTAGTTGTAGCTAGCACCTGTCCACCCGAAAAGACTAATTGATTTCTGGCTGTATCAGCAAAAAATTCTATCTGCTTTTCTCCCCTGACGTAATTGCCAGCACAGAGAATTCGCATCACATATTCTCTGCCATCATCTATCTGCTTGACTAATTGTTCAACCTTGTCTTGGGTAACGTGCAGTATCTCTAGATTTGCCGGATTTGCTCCAGGTTCTGTTAATTCGAGGTTAGCATTCCGATTGGCTTCTTGTAAAAGTTTGATTACTGCTTGACGGGCTGCTGTGGGCTGGTTAACTCGAATCACTACTGCAGCCAGGACTTGACCCCGCACCAAAGCCAGTTTACCCAAACGTAAGTCCCGGTAGGACTGGTAATATTTTTCCAGCCTTGCTACTTCCTGTTCTAAATAATTCTGTTGTTTTTCCAATTCTTTGAGCCGAGATTCCCGTTTGGCAATCACTTGCTCACGTGCTGTAATTTCTAGATTACGCTTTTGAATCAGTTGATCTAGGTTAGCAATTTTTTGATCCCGTTCTAAAATAGCTTCTTGTCTATTCGCCAATTCGCGATCACGTTTGGCAATAGCTGTTTTAGCTTCACTAATAGCTTTTTGGGCTTCAGCATACAGTTTTTGGCGTTCTGTCTTTAGTTTTTCAACTGCCGTTTTTAGAGCCTGTCTCTGATCGTTAACGCTTTGCAGTTCAGCTATAGCTTGACGGTACTGAGCGACAACTTGACCCAACTGGCTTTGGCTGCGCTGGAGTTGCGCTTGAGTTTGGGCTTGTTGGGTGACAGTGCGATTCAGTTGGGCTTGCGTTGCCTGTTGTTTGGCATTTGCCGCCTGCAAGGAGCGATTAATTGCTTGTAAGTCTTGTTGAGCCTTAGCCTGCTCATTTCTGGCTTGGTTGAGCTCACCCTCTACCTGGCTTTTTTGGGTTTCTGCGGTTTTTAGCTGATCGCGCTTATGTCTCAGGTCTTTTTGAATATCCTCTAATTCAAAAACACCCTTCCTCAATCCCTCATCGGCAGCAAAGAGAATTCCTAAAGTTGATGCAGAAATTAAAGTACCTGTAAAAATAGTTACTAGTACAGCAGTGTTTTTGGGGCGCAAATTAAATAGTGAGAGGCGCGCTTTGCCAACCCTTGTGCCAATACGATCACCAGCAGTGGCTAGTACGCCTCCCAAAATCAAAATTGCCAATATGAGGATGTACCCGGTGGTCATCGTCAGCTACCGAAATGCTTCCAGATACAGCCTACTACTTTCGACCATAGTCTGGGGGAATGGAAGATTGGCAATAGCTGAAATTGCTCAATTTTTAGAACCGACCTATGGGATATGGGTGTTAACTCTAAAAACACAACGTTTGCCAATTCCGCTTCCCCCCAACAGTTATCAGTGATCAGTTACCAGTGATCAGTTATCAGTTTTGTCACTTAGGTTAAAGCGTTGGTGCGCTTTCCACACCACACCGACCTGTTCACTGTTCACTGATAACTGATCACTGATTTAAGTGAATTGCCTACTCAAGGTAACAGGTTTATGCACAGTAATCTTTTTCTTGTGGATAGAAATCATCTTTTTTTCACGTAAATCCCCGAGTAGCCTGGTTACGGTGACGCGAGTAGAACCAATTGCTTCGGCGATCGCCTGGTGAGATAGCTTCAGATCAATTGTGATCCCATCGGCACAAGGAACACCAAAATCACGACAAAGAATTAATAAAAAACTCACCAATCTAGAACCCATATCTCGGTGAGCGAGGGTTTCAATCATCATCTCTGTCTGTAAAATCCGCGAAGACAGACCCCGCAGCATTAACATCGATAATTCTGGATTTTCCTTGAGCGCTTGTTCCACCTGTTCAATTGGCGCTGACAGTAACTCTACAGGTGTAAACGCCACCGCATGGTAAAACCTATCCGATTTATTCCCCGTCAGCAACGACAACACACCAAAAACGCTATTTTCCCGCAGTAATGCTACCGTTATTTCTTCTCCTGCCTCATACACCCTGGAAAGTTTAACAGCACCTTTCAGAAGAAAATAAACTCGTTCAGCAGGATCGCCAGGAAAAAAGATCGTTTTATTGCGTTCAAACGTTTCCACAACCGGAGGAAAAGCGCCAGTTGCCATCTGACGAAAAACATTTGCTAGGGCTTTATCTTGTGTCACGATCATCTCCCTTCCCCTACCCAATGCCGGAAAAACAAAAACTGATTACCTAAGAATACACCCGAAAAAACAATAAGACACCGTCAACCTTTCTGTACTTTCCTATACTCCAAATCAATGCTTCATATTTATTTGTTTATAATGATACATAATTTATGATCTTTTTAGCTAGTAGTTGTTGATCAGCGCTTCTGGGAGTAAAATATGCCGGAAACCGAGACACTTTTCCCAACAGCTACAAACCTTATAACAAAAGCCTTTTGAATTTTAAATTTTTCAAGAAGCCTGAATTTAGATGTCCGGATGTGAAAAATTCGCTAATTTTAAATTCTGTGCCGTGGTGTTAACTGTATTCAAAAAAAAACTTGAAGAAAAAATTAAGACTTTTGGGGAATATCTTAAGTAATAACAGGTAATTTAGTTGCAGTAAGCACTCTTAACAATTATCATTTTTGCAAATCCCATGTAAAACAAAGGCAAACTAGCCTCAGATTCTAGTATGCTCCTAATCATTGATCACATTCACAATTTTTATGCTAAATCTGACTGGAAAAAACGCCCTAGTGACAGGCATTGCAAATAACCGCTCTATCGCCTGGGGAATTGCCCAACAACTGCATAAAGCTGGAGCCAACCTCGGCATTACCTATCTACCAGATGAGCGAGGCAAGATGGAGAAGAAAGTCGCAGAATTAGTGGAACCCCTCAATCCCAGCCTATTCGTTCCCTGCAATGTCCAAAACGAAGCACAGGTTGAGTCTACTTTTGAAACGATCCGCGATAAGTGGGGAAAGTTAGATATTCTTGTTCACTGTCTCGCCTTTGCTAACAAAGATGATTTGACTGGAGATTTTAGCGAAACCTCACGCGCAGGCTTTAGCACTGCTTTAGAGATTAGTACCTTTTCCCTGGCGCAGTTGAGTGGGGCTGCTAAACCTCTGATGACAGAGGGGGGTAGTATCGTCACCCTGACATATTTAGGCGGTGTGAGAGCAATTCCTAACTATAACGTCATGGGAGTCGCCAAGGCAGGTTTAGAAGCCAGTGTGCGCTATTTGGCAGCTGAACTGGGGCCACAAAATATCCGCGTCAATGCCATCTCTGCGGGCCCAATTCGGACTTTGGCATCTAGCGCTGTTGGCGGCATCTTAGACATGATTCATCATGTAGAGCAAGTTGCCCCTCTGCGACGCACAGTCACTCAGCTAGAAGTTGGCAATACGGCAGCTTTCTTATGTAGCGATTTGTCCAGCGGTATTACAGGGCAAGTCATATATGTTGATGCAGGATATGAAATTATGGGGATGTGATCAGTTAACAGTTAACAGTCATCAGTTATCACTCACCAGTTATTCCCCCCACTCCCTAGTCTCTATCTGCTATCACTCACCAGTTATTCCCCCCACTCCCTAGTCTCTATCTGCTATGCAAATCAGCGAACGCCAAATTACTCAAATTTCTCGGACTGCGTCTGTTCATCGCACTACAGGCGAAACAAATGTGCAAGTCACTATCAACCTCGATGGTACAGGGATTTGTCAAGCAGCCACTGGCATTCCCTTTTTAGATCATATGTTGCATCAAATTTCCTCCCACGGGCTGATTGACTTGGATGTGCAAGCCCAAGGAGATTGGGAAATTGACGACCACCATACAAACGAAGATGTAGGCATTACCCTAGGACAAGCTTTCAGTAAAGCACTAGGCGATCGCAAAGGTATTGTTCGCTTTGGCAATTTTCTGGCACCCCTGGATGAAGCTTTAGTCCAAGTAGCGCTGGATTTTTCTGGCCGCCCCCACATTAGCTATGGGTTGCAAATTCCTACTCAGCGGGTAGGAACTTATGATACCCAGCTAGTCCGTGAATTCTTTGTGGCGCTGGTCAATCATAGTCAAATGACACTCCACATTCGTCAACTGGATGGCATTAATTCCCATCACATTATTGAGGCAACATTTAAAGCCTTTGCTAGAGCAATGCGGATGGCAGTTGAGATTGATACCCGTCGTGCTGGTGGAATTCCCAGTTCTAAGGGGGTTTTGTAGGCTAGTAAATGAAGTATGAAGTATGAAGTCTGAAATGAAGAAACTTGTACAGTAAGCTTTTCAGGGGTTGGTAATGGGTGGTTTATTTGCGCCGTGACGTACTAGTTAGAATTACCAGGCAGGGGTGACAAAGAGAGTGCCAATTAGTGCTTCGGTTAGCGATAATTGACAAACATGGTGATGGCGGTTATTGTCAGGTCACTGGGCAATCTGTTGATTAATGCCAAGTTGCAGTTTTAACTGTGACTTTAAATAATTGGTAATTGGTAATTGAACCGAGATGAAGTCTGTTGCAGACACCCCTGATTCTCAACTAAATACTACAGACACTCCACCAGTAGTCCTCACTTCTGAGTTGCGAAAAGTCTATCGTACTGGCTTTTGGCTGAATCAAAAAGTTTTATCCCTCAAAAGCTGTTCTTTATCGGTGTATCAGGGAGAAACTTTTGGTTTATTAGGGCCAAATGGTGCTGGTAAAACTACGCTTCTAAAGCTGTTGCTAGGAATTATCCGTCCTACTTCTGGGCGAGGATTATTGTTGGGTAAGCCCCTAGGCGATCGCAGTGTTAAGCAAAGCATCGGTTATCTGAGCGAAAGTCCCTACTTGTATGAATATCTCACAGGCTGGGAATTTTTGCAGCTAGCCGCGGGGCTATTTCAAATTCCCCAGAGTGTGCAACAGCGACGCATTCCCCAACTACTAGAGTTAATGGGTTTATCTCTAGCCGATGCTCGCAAAAAACAGATGCGGCGCTATTCTAAGGGGATGTTACAGCGTGTCGGTATGGCACAGGCACTGATTAACGATCCAGATTTGGTATTCTTAGATGAACCGATGTCTGGTCTTGATCCTGTGGGACGCTACCAAATGCGGGAGATTATCCTGGGACTGAAAGCGAATGGTAAAACAATTTTTTTTAATAGCCATATTCTCAGTGAAGTGGAGCAAATTTGCGATCGCATTGCGATCCTCGCTCAAGGTGAATTAATTTGTACTGGTTCCCTCAATCAACTTTTGGGGACTTCAAGCACATATTATGTTAAAGGTCAAGGTGGTGACTGGGCAGTTCTGAAAAAGTGGATACCCAGTATAGTATTTGAGCCTGATGGTTCCTGGCAAGGTACACTACAAGACGATTACTATGATTTTTTAGCTAGCCTCCGCTTAATGGAGGGGCAAATTACCACCATGAAATTGTCTCGTCCTTCCTTAGAAGAGTTTTTTATCCAACAAATTCAACAACAAAGTAAATGAAGTCTGAAGTCTGAAGTCTGAAATGAATAAACTTGTACAGTAAGCTTTTCAGAGGTTTGTAATGGGTGGTTTATTTGCGCTGTAACGTGCTAGTAATAGGGAATGGGGAGTAAAAATATTAAAATTATTGCATGGAATTTTGACCCGAATATGTTTTGAAATACTTCCTGTATTTATCATCAACTCTTATTCCTAGAGGTGGGAATTTTCACTTTAATTCAGATCATTTATCCAAAAACCTGGTTTTATAGCTGATCAGGAAAAACTGATTGTATTCAGCGCTACTCTTACTCTGTGTTTCCTCAAATCATCCACAAAACCTTGATTAAAGCTGATATTTATAAGGGTTTCTTCATTTCATACTTTAGACTTTATACTTCTCCTGCGGAGACGCTACGCGTAGCTTGCTTCCCCGCAGGGGTACAGCTTTTTTATACGAGAGCCTAATTTATAGAAACTTTATCTAGCAGTTGGTTAATCTTTAAATTAACTTCACTAAAAATTCAAATTAAACCAATAAGACTGCTCCGGAAACCCAAGTTTTTCTAGGAAAATAAGAATGTTGGGGGAACTTGAATATTTAAGTATAGTCAAGAATAAAATGTTTAGACAGTACTTTAGCACTCGTAGTCTCAGAGTATCCGGTAAATATGCTTAATACAGACTTGCAGAAATCACTCACCCATTCAGCTGTGGGTGTGGCTTTGTTAACGGCTGTCAATGTCGCTGCGCCATCTGCCAGCCTGGCTCAGGGACAACCAGTATTACCTAAAACACAACCAGTATTACCTATTAAACGTCCGGTAGTGCCGAATGCACAACCTGGATTTCCTAATATACGTTCAGTAGTACCGAATGCACAACCTGTAGTACCTTCTACACCATTAGATACAAATTATGCTTTAGGCGGTGGCGATCGCATCCGAGTTAATGTATTTGAAGTTCCTGAATATACAGGAGAATACCAAATTCCCCCAGGTGGAGCAATTAACTTACCTTTAATTGGCAGCGTCTCAGTTCTAGGACTATCAACTGAACAAGCTGCGGACGACATAGCCAAAAGATATGCCCGTTTTCTCAAACGTCCTTTAATCTCAGTCAACCTTTTATCACCGCGCCCGATCAATGTTTTTGTAGCCGGAGAAGTGACACGCCCAGGAGCTTATACCCTCAGCCTGAGTGGTGGTGCTGGTGACGCTCCTGGCGTACAATATCCCACTGTCTTAGCTGCGCTGACGACAGCTCAAGGTGTGACACTGGCGGCGGATGTAACTCAAATTAAATTGAGACGGAAAATAGGGCAAGGTCAAGAGCAAGAAGTTTTCTTAAATTTGAAGGAACTCATCCGCACAGGGAGGATATCACAGGATATTACCTTACGGGATGGAGACACAATTGTTGTGCCCACCGCCACCACCTTCAACCTTGCAGAAGCACGAAACTTGTCAGCAGCTAACTTTGCGGCTGACCCCACCAGACCCCGCACAGTAGCAATCATCGGTGAAGTTAATCGTCCGGGATCTTATCTAGTTACCACAGGTACTACAGCCGGAGATGCAGGACCCACAGCAGGCCCTACTGCTGGGGGTGTAACCAGTGGACTACCCACGGTATCACGCGCAATTCAACAAGCTGGGGGAATTACACCACAAGCTGATATTCGTAACCTCAAGCTGCGCCGACCCACCAGAACTGGTACAGAACAAACCATAGATATCAATCTCTGGCAATTATTGCAGAGTGGTGATGTGAATCAAGATGTGGTTGTGCAAGATGGAGATACAATTGTTATTCCCACTGCAACGGAAATTAACACCGCAGAGGCTACTCAATTAGCTGTCACCACTTTATCACCGGCAAAAATTCAAGTTGGTGTAGTCGGAGAAGTTAAAAAGCCAGGGCCTGTAGACCTGCAGCCGAATAGTTCTTTAAATCAAGCTTTACTCGCTGCGGGTGGATTTGCTGATGGTAGGGCTAACAGTGGTGCGGTAGATTTAATTCGTCTTAATCCTAATGGTTCTGTCACTAAACGTCTAGTTAAAGTTGATTTCACTCAAGGAATTAATGAGCAAACTAATCCTATACTCCGCAATAACGATGTTGTCCTAGTCAGCCGTAATGGGGTAGCCCAGACTTCTGATACTGTCAACGTTGTTGCCGGTCCTCTGGGTACTATTTTGGGGATTGTGAGACTTTTCTTCGGATTTTAGAGTCAGATGGAACAGGAGAGCGGCAGGCGTTCCCCCTTGCTCCCTGTCTCCATGCTGGTGTACCCTTTTATCTGGAAAAAAGAACAGCTTTTATGCAGTTTCAATTTGGCAAACATCGGCGTAAGATACCCTTTCTGCAAGAGCTACTGTGCGGTTTGACCCTCGCTGTGGGTTGGAGTGTAGCAATGCCTACTACTTTAGCTGCAGAAAAGGTGACGATTAAGTTTGGGCCATTTCAACAGTCGCTAGCGATCGCTGACTTAGAAAAATTTGCTAAAACAGGAAGACTGCCAGCAAACCTGCAAATCTTTAATTCTGTGTTAACGCCGCAAATCAGAGAATTATTGAACCGACGGCTGCAAGTAGATCCAGCCTTTGCAGATAAATTTGTTGATGAGTTAGTGCGATCGCCCACAGGTAAACAATTAATTACGTCTCTAGGTGCGGCTATCCCAGGTAGCACCGCAGAAACCCTGCAAACAGCCCTCAACCTAGCTCTGCGTCAAGTCAACGGTTTAAGTGCAATTGGTTTCTTGCAAGCCTACCCCGAAGAAAATGTCACTGTAGATGCAACTAAAGCTATTCAAATCGGCGTAGAATTTAACGCCAACAAATTACAGAGTCAAGCTCTGGGCGTTTTATTAGAGCGGCAGCTATTGGTAAATAATAATACAGCCTTTCAGCCCAGCTTCGATCCAGCAGCAATCGGCAAAGAGGTTGTTCAGCTACAAACCCTGACGCTACAAGACCGACAACGCAACAGGATCATCCCCGTAGATATTTATTGGAGTCGGGTTGACAGCCAAGCGCCCCTGGTTGTCATCTCCCACGGCTTTGGTGCTAACCGCAAATTTTTTGCATATTTGGCACGTCATCTAGCTTCCCACGGCATTACAGTTGCTGCGATTGATCATCCTGGTAGTAACGTCGCCGCCGTTTCTCAAGCTTCAGAGTCAGTTAACTTGGCGCAATTGTTACCAGCCAAAGAATTTATTGAACGTCCCCAAGATGTCAGCTTTTTACTGAATGAATTAGGAAAACTCAACACTCAATCAGGACAATTTCAGGGGAAATTCCACACCGAAAAAGTGACGGTTATCGGTCACTCCTTGGGAGGTTATACGGCTTTGGCTTTGGTGGGTGGAGAGGTAAATTTGGAGGAGTTGCGGAAATTTTGCCAAACCGATCTGTCTTTGGGAGAATCACCAGGTGATTGGTTGCAGTGTGCAGCGGCTTCTTTAAAGGAGAAAAAACTACAGTTAAAAGATGAGCGCGTTAAAAGTGCGATCGCTCTTAACCCCCTAGTCGGTAAACTCTTTGGTAGCAAAGGTCTGGCTCAAGTTAATCAACCAGTATTAATGTTAACTGGAACTGAAGATGTCCTCACCCCAACTTTGAAGCATCAAATAGCACCTTTCGCTCAACTGCGGAGTTCTAAATATTTAGTCACAGCCATTGGTGGGACTCACATGAGTATTAGCGATCCGGCATATCCTGTAAGTGCAGCAACTACTCTTGTCAAAGAAAAGCGCGGCGAAGAAACTAATTCCCTGCGTCAGTTAATCCGTGGTGTCACTTTAGCCTTTATCAAACAACAAACACCAGAAGCCAAAATTTACTTACCATTTCTCACTCCAGCATACGCCCAGTCGCTCTCTACACCTCAATTACCCCTACGCCTCAACTCTGATTTACCTGCAAATATCAAGCCTTGGTTGGGTTTCGTATCAATTAGGAAAATGGGTTTCGACTTCGCTCAACCCGGGGGGAATTGGGCATGGGACATGGGGGCTGAATTGGCAAACCAGACATTGAGCCTAAATTAGGGAAATCTGTCAACTAAAGATAGATGTCAGAGGTAAGTAACCACGCAAAATTAATTACAGTCATTGCGAGCGAAGCGAAGCAACCGCAAGGGTTGGGATTGCTTCATTTCGCTTCGCTCCATTCGCAATGACATTGTGTAATTAATTATGTTTAACTACTTATAGCGGTTCCTATTCAGATAAGGTACAACATTATATCGCCAGTGCCCTTACGGGTGTACGTCACGGTTGTCGGGAAGCGCTATAGATTTATATTTAAACAGTAGCGCGACTCCAAGTTAAGTTGATTAAATCTAAGACATAATCATCCGAGTTATCTATATAATCTTCTGATTTTTCATGATCCAATACACATAATTTACCGCCAGTAATATAAATTTTATCTAGTTCTTTGTAGTCAGCTTTGTGTTCACTAATCCATCCTGGTTTATCTCCAGTGGTTTCTAATTTTTCGATTTTAAATGTATGAATATTTAATCTATAAACTGGAGTTTCATGATAGATTCTTGTACCCGCATATCCTAAATTGCCAATGATATATATGTATTCTCCAACTAATGTGGCTGAATGAAAATCAGTCGGCTGAAATACATCTTTGGGATAACCAAAAATCTGAAAACTACCATCACCTTGATAAACTACAACATCGTTATATATACAAAAGTCAGGGTCATAAGAGTCTTCATGTTCACCAGCAATTTCGACAATTCTGCCATCTGGTAATTGTGTAATGGTTCTGCCAAATCGGTCATAACACCATGCTTTATCTTGCCAATTTTCTAGATCCTTAAAACTATTTTTGGCTGTATAAGCAGAACACCCCTCACAAATCATCGCCTGCCAAAAAGGGATGTTCATCAATTCTGGATTGGTTTTGCCAAAGCGGGGATGTTTACCTGCCAAATATTGCTCTCGTGATAATTCTGATAGTGAAAATTTGTTGTTGTCAATTCCAGTGAGCGATCGCCGTATATCATCGTTAATATCGCTCAAATCTTCACCAGATGCAATTAACATTCTCACAATTTCTAGATTAGTCGCTATCTTAATGGCTTTGTTATTACAATCATTGATTCGGCTGGGGTTTGCGCCAGCTGCTAGTAAAATTCTGACGCAATCAGTAGCACCATGCTCGGCTGCAATGATTAACGCAGTGTTATTAAAGTCATCAGTGGCTTCAATATCAAATCCCTCAGCAATTAGCCACTGCAAGACTTCTAGTCTATTGTTTTCTATCGCACACATTAACGGCGTTTTTCCGCAGTTTCCACCATAGTTTTGATTTGTTTCCGCAGCTAAGAGTAATTTGGCTTTAGGTAGCTCACCCACTTGAAGACTCAATAACCAAGGAGTTCTATACCCGCAATCACACACATTTTGATCTGCTCCTTCCTCTAGCAATAACTTTACTTGCTCTAAGCTGCCAAAAACTATAGCGTGCATTAATTCTGTCCACCCTAGTTGCTCTGGGTTAGCACCTGCGTTCAATAATAATTTGACAACATCAAATCTCCCTACATGAGCAGCTACTTTGATTGCAGACTCACCATAGCTACTCATACCATTGACAGCAGCACCTCTAGAGATGAGTAAATTTAAAGTTGATATTAAGTTTTGGTCTTGCAAAATATCGTGACCATGCATAGCATCAATTAAAACATCATATCCTTCTGCTGTTTGATAGTTAATATTCGCTCCAGCATCCAGAATAAATTGGATTTTCTCCAGATTTCCTGACTGCACAGCCAACCCAAGTACAGTATTGTGCTTTTCCATAGCATTCACATTGGCGCCATGTTCCACGAGGAAGCGAATCATATCAATACCTGCATTGGCGCTACTAACAGCAGACATTAATGGTGTTTGCAGAGAATTCTCATCTAGACGATCAATATCCGCACCATTAGCTATTTTACGTGCGACTCCTGCAATATTTCCCTGCTGTGCATAAATATGAAGTTGCATCATTTGTCTGAATTAACGTAAATATAAAATTAATTATCGGCGTTGCTGAATCAAAATATAAATCATGCCTCATCGATAGCAAATGAGCTTAACCAACATGATTAGGGCAGGCTTTCCAGCCTACCCTAAAAAAGTTATGTTGAATTGGTTATGCAAATTAGATGTTTTTTAGCTGACGACAAGCCTCTCCGCGTTTACGCTTCAGCAAGCTAGACAAGCAACTAACTGACACTCTATTTACGCACTAAGTTAAGCAGTTCTTTAGGAGAGGCAAGCAAGTCGATGGCCACAAAGAAGATTTTGCCTTGGGGATCTAATAGGAACCGCCATGCAATATTCATCCCTACACTCGCACCGAACCAGGGGGTTTGGACTTTACCTGTAACTTTAACTTGGGTGTAGCCGTCTTCTACCTGCTCAAGTACACCACGCTCTGGAATCATTTTCAGCCCCTGACATTCTTCACGCATATACGTTAGAATTCCTTGCTGACCAACAATTGGTCTTTCAAATGGGGGTTGCAAAGCGCCTTCAGCAGCAAACAATGCCACAGCTGCATCAAAGTCAAAGGCATTCATGTTGTTGATATAGCCCAACACAGTACTATTGGTGATGCCTTCAATGGTGACATTAGTCCGAAATGCTGGTGCAGTCGGAGGAGCCACAGCTACTGTAACTTTTTTGTAACTGCCAGGAGCATTGGGGTCAAATCCCATGTTGACTACTGTGTTACGCAGAATGGTGATTTGTTGACCTGGATCAGCATTGCGGATTGCTTGTAGCACTTTATCAGCTTCTGGAGAAAGCTCATAGCCCTCTGGGATCGGAGCGACGATTCCCTGTGCCATCCACTCTCCTAATTGATACCAGAAGCCCAACTTGATGTTGACAGTGAAAGACGCATAGGAACGGCACAGGGGAGTGTCAGCACGATTAGCCAAATCGTACATGACTGCTGTTTGCGCTTCAAAAGGCATCTGTTTGATTTGTTCGAGTAAGCCTTGTGCTAAGACCATACTTGCGGCTCCTGGAGCAGCAACTGTAATGGTTTTACCCATCTCTGTATAGGCAAACCAAAGCAATGCTAATTGGTCTTCAGCATTGAGTTGAGAGAATGATTCGGTGATAGTTGGGACAATGTCAGCGACCAGAGTGCTGGGGAAAATACCTTGAGCTGATTCGAGGGTAATAGACATGGTAGGAATCTCAAAAATAAAGTTGGAGGACGGTTAAATGTGCAAGAACGGCAGAAAAGTGTGCTTAAACAAACACTGTAAATTACCCACATGACAATTCATTCACAACAAGGGGTTGTGAAGTCATCACTAGGACTGGGTATAAATTTGGTTTTCTTTTGGGCGAATACTTTTGCTTTTAGCAAAAGCGGTTAACAATGCTGAAGTTATGAGGACTGCTGCGATCGCTTTTTTAAATACACAGCAGATTTGTTGCTCTTGGTTTGAATACGTACCAACGCCAACAGCAGGCTTAACTACACAGTTACGAGAATGCCCTAGTCATCGATGGTATAACGCATTAATGTTGCTTTTGTTTCTTTATGTAAAGAAACATAACAAAAACGTTACAAATAAGCAATCGTTTCTCAGTTATTCATTAATGAGTTTTATTTATCTTAAAGATAAGATTCCCTTAAGTGTGGGTGATGAAGCAAGTAGAAGGAACGAGTCGGAGAATACCCAGTCCCCATTCCCTCCCCATTGCCAGTATGTAATCGAGGTGCTTTAATAGCGATCGCGTTCCGTCGAACTGTGCTACTTGCAAAAAACACACAAGATTTACTGCTGCTAGTTAATTTGATATCACTACCGGTGTTCGTAAAATTACAGAATCAAAACATTAGACTTAAAAGTAGGACAAGGTAGTACCATGTCCTTTAACTAAAACTTCTCTAAAAACTAGATAGGATCAGATATGGAGCCAATCATTGCTATAGTCTTAGCCCTTATAGGTTATGCCCTAGGATCTGCAAAACTAATTAATCAAGGTAATGAAGCCCTAGTCGAAAGATTAGGTCGGTATCATCGGAAACTTAAACCTGGACTAAACTTCATTGTTCCCCTAGTTGATCAGATTGTCATGGAGGATACAACAAGAGAACAGGTGTTAGACATCAAGCCTCAAAATGTCATCACTAAGGATAGTGTCTACTTAGAGGTAGACGCCATTCTTTATTGGCGCATTAGAGATATAGAAAAAAGCTTTTATGCAATAGACGACCTCCAAGGAGGACTAGCACAGCTCGCCACAACTACGCTGCGAGAGATTATTGCCCAGAACACTTTAGAAGAGACTAATGTCTCTAGGTCTGACATGCACAGAGGCATTTTGGATCTACTGAATCCAATCACCACAGAGTGGGGAGTTGAGATTCTGCGATTAGATATTCAAAGCATTAATCCGCCGGAGAGTGTGCGGAAGTCGATGGAAGAGGAACGAGCCGCAGAAATCAAAAAACGGGCTTTGATTTCCGAAGCAGAAGGGGAACGACAAGCTGCAATAAAAAAAGCAGAAGGAACTAGAACCTCAATGCAAATAATTGCTGAAGCTCTACGTACCCATCCCGAAAGCCGGGAAATTCTCCGGTATCTCGTGGCTCAAGATTATGTAGAAGCTAGCCAAAAACTCGGTGAGAGCAATAATGCCAAAATTGTCTTTGTAGATCCAGCTAACTCAACAGAGATGTTTCAGGAATTGATTGCTGAGTCTGTCACTCACGAAGGGAACAACAAAACTGGCAATGGTTCTACCTAGTAAAAAAGTATGAAGTATAAAGTATGAAGTATGAAATGAAGAAACCTTTAGAGTGAGCTTTTAGGGTTTTGTAATGGGTGGTTTATTGGCTGCGTGGCATACTAGTTAATGCTGTGCTTGTTGGCGAAATATGGCATCAGCAACTAGTGACACATCGTGCATTTCTTTAACGTCGTGAACTCGCAAGATATCTGCACCATTAAAGATAGCAGCACAACATGCTGCTGCTGTTCCCCAGACTCGTTCTTTTGGCTCTGGTTGATTGATAATCCGACCAATAAAACTTTTGCGGGATGCACCCACTAATATAGGACAGTTAAGCGCTGCCAGTAACCGCAAGTGGCGAAAAATTTCTAGATTTTGCTCATAGTTTTTAGCAAAGCCAATACCAGGATCGATGATAATTTTATCTGGGTCAACACCCACAACAATTGCTGCTGCAATTTGCTTTGCCAAAAAACTATTAATCTCTCCCATCAAATCCTGATAGTCTGTTTGTTGTTGCATAGTCTGCGGGTTTCCCCGGATGTGCATTAACACAATAGGCACATTTAAACTTGCTACCGTTGGCAACATTGCTGTGTCAAAAGTGCCACCGGAAATATCATTAATCAAATCAGCCCCAACAGCAACAGCGGCTCTGGCTACGGCTGCCCTAGTTGTATCTACAGAAATTGGTACGGAAATCACCGGACGTAATTCCTGTAACACCGATACCACCCGATCTAGTTCTTCTGCCAGACTGATTTGCGCTGCGCCTGGTCGAGTTGATTGACCACCGACATCAATTATGTCAGCACCAGCTGCTACCATTGCCTGTGCTTGCGCTAAAGCCGCAGTAGTGTTGTTAAACTCACCACCATCACTAAAACTATCAGGCGTTACATTGACAACGCCCATCAGATAGGTTTGCTGTCCCCATTGGAAACAGCGATCGCGCATAATTAATTTGCCAGACATAAATTCAGAGAATCTTCATTTTAGGCACATTCCCATGCAGAGCATGGGAACACGAAGAAGGACTATCACACTACTTATAGTTAACAATTCGGGCAAAACTCTCAGGTTCCAAGCTTGCTCCACCCACCAAGGCACCATCGATTTCCGGTTGAGCCATAATCTCATCAATATTATTCGGCTTGACTGAGCCACCATATTGAATCGAAACATTGGGATTCTTCAACTGGCTGCGAATTAAGCCAATGACTCGATTGGCCTCGGTTGCTTCACAAGTGTCGCCCGTACCGATCGCCCAAATTGGCTCGTAAGCAATCACCAAATTATCTTGATCCACATTTACTAGGCCTTTGTCTAGCTGGCTGATAATCAGTGATTCTGTTTCCCCCAAGTCTCGTTGTTGCTTCGTTTCGCCAACACAGAGAATCGGGGTAAGACCATAACTTTGAGCAGCTTTCAGGCGCAGATTGACAGTCTCGTCTGTTTCACCAAAGTATTGTCGTCGTTCGCTGTGACCGACAATCACATAACGCACGCCAGATTCTGTCAGCATAGGGCCAGAAACTTCACCTGTGTAGGCTCCATATTCTTCCCAGTGGACATTTTGCGCCCCTAGTTGGATTAAACTTCCATGCAAACTCTTGGATAAAAGGCTTAAGTTAGTGAAAGGAGGGCATAATACCACTTCTCTTCCAGTGGGTGTTTCCTCCAGGTGGGGCAGAAAACCTCGTAAGAAGTCCTGAGTTTCTGCCTGGGTTTTGAACATTTTCCAGTTACCGGCAATAACAATTTTCCGCACAGGTGATTTAGTCAAGTTCCTAACGCTACTAGATGCATTTTTCAGTCTAGAACTTTTTGGGGAACAAAGACCTTAGTTAATTACCGAAAAATTGAGATTCTCTCTTAGCGGGATCGAGGTGTTCCCTGCCTATTGCACCTGTGTTGCACCAAAAATTCTTAATTATCCTGATGTGAAGATGCTCAAATGATTTGGTGATAAACATCAGCGATCGCTTCCCCCATCCCTACCAAAAATAACTAGGATCAGATAGCGAGGTAAATCCAAAATCTAAAATTCACATGACTTCGACATTGCCCGAACCTCATCAAAACGAGTCACCCAACTGGGAGGAAGAACTGGATAGTGCTATTTTCAGCTTTGAAGACATTCAAGCAGAACTCAACTATAAACAGGCACAAACAGCGCTGCGAAATTTGGTAGCCAATATTGACCTCTCTCCCCAGGAAAAAACGGGATTGGAGGCAGAGATTAATGATTTGGAAACCATGCTGGGAAAGTTAGACCGCATGGTGGTACAAATTGCAGCTTTTGGGATGGTGGGACGTGGTAAGTCTTCCCTACTCAATGCCTTGGTTGGGCAACCAGTGTTTGAAACTGGCCCGTTGCATGGTGTTACCCGTGCTGCACAACGAGTTAACTGGAGTATTCATGAGGAAGCTATAGGAGAGACTGAACGTGCTTTGCGAGTCACTCTCCCTGGAGTTGGTCAATCTCAGGTGGAATTAATTGACACACCTGGTTTAGATGAAATTGATGGTGACACCCGCGCCGCACTAGCTGAACAGATAGCAAAGCAGGCGGATTTGATTCTGTTTGTGATTGCTGGCGACATGACAAAAATAGAACATGAGGCGCTTTCCCAATTACGGTCAGCAGGTAAACCGATCGTTCTGGTGTTTAATAAAGTAGATCAGTATCCAGAAGCAGACCGGATGGTAATTTATCATAAAATCCGGGATGACAGGGTGAGAGAATTACTTTCACCTCTAGAAATTGTCATGTCAGCCGCATCACCACTGGTGAAAACTGCAATTCGTCGCCCAGATGGTAGCAAGGGTTTGCAATTGCGGACAGGTACTGCCCAAGTTGAAGAACTGAAGCTGAAAATCTTGGAGATTTTGCACCGTGAGGGTAAAGCCTTGGTGGCTCTGAATACTATGCTTTATGCTGACATTGTGAATGAGCAATTGGTGCAGCGCAAACTGATGATTCGGGAACAGGTGGCCAATCAGTTGATTTGGAAGGCTGTAATGACCAAAGCAGTAGCGATCGCCCTCAATCCTGTCACCGTAGTAGATATACTGAGCAGTATTGTGATTGATATCTTTCTAATTTTGGGTCTATCTAAACTCTATGGCATCTCCATGACCGAAGCTGGTGCTGTCCAATTGCTGCAAAAAATTGCCCTGAGTATGGGTGGTATTGGCGCTAGTGAACTGCTGGCTAATTTGGGCTTAAGTGGGCTGAAAACTTTATTGGGTATCTCTGCACCAGTTACCGGCGGCGCTTCGTTAGGCCCCTACCTCACCGTCGCATTAACCCAAGCCAGTGTAGCTGGCGTTTCTACTTATGGCATTGGACAAGTGACGAAAGCTTATTTAGCCAATGGCGCAACTTGGGGACCAGATGGGCCAAAAGCAGTGATTACTAAGATATTGGCAACCCTTGACGAAACCTCAATTCTCAATCGCATCAAAGATGAATTGTTGACAAAGGTGAAAAGTAAAAAGTAAAAAGCAATAAGTTTACACTGAGCGAAGTCGCAGGAACTTATGCAGTTCTAGCCAACACTTTACATCATTACTGGAAGATTTACCGACAAGTCTCCAGAAAGATAATATCGAATTCAAGGCTGTTTTGGATCTTTGGGTGCAAGTACTGAAAGTTTTTAAATTTAAATATTTTTTTCTTAAAGAAAGAATGCTTAGGCAAAATAAATTACTTATTAAATATTGGCTCAAACCTTTATTCAGCAAGCAATTGGCAGAATTTTAATTTTACTTTGATATTTAAATGTTATTTCATGCGTATTCATTATAGTTATCTTATAAACTTAAAGATTTGACTTAACCTCTAGATATTAAAAAAAACTTTGCCACAATGGTTATCTAAGAAGTAAAACGTCAAAGAACATTTTCATAACTTCTTTGGGATTGCTATAGTTTCTCAAGTTATCAATTGACTGCCTGGAAATTACTAATGCGATCACTATCAAGTTTTCCATAGTTTTGCTTTATTTTGAGACTTTATTGTTATTAGTGCTATTCTACCTACTTCTGATTTTACATTTTGTTGAGCAAAGACATACCTCTAATCAAATGAATATTAAAAATCTCCAAAGCCATCAAACAGTTGTTTCTTTAATCGAATTTAATTGTCAAAAATATCAGGATGAACTGGCAGTAATTCTAGAAAATCGACAGTTGAGTTACGGAGAACTACAACAGAGGGCAGAACAGTTATCTCAATATTTAATAGCACAGGGGATGCTAAAACCTAACAGTTTAGTTGGACTGTGTATAGAACCTTCTTTTGAAATGGTTATTGCTATCTATGCCATTTTGAAAGCAGGTGCAGCTTTTGTTCCTCTTGACCCAGATTTACCCCGCCAGAGACTCAGCTACATGATTGCTGATGCTAAATTAACCACGATTCTGACACAGCAAAAGTTTGCTTTTGATATTGAGCCAGCGATGCGGCAGAGTGGTTTGGATGGGCAAATGTGTTTTTTGGACACCCCTACAGTCTGGGAACAGTTAACTACACCCTCTGCATTACCTTCAGTAGTAGAGCCTGAGCAACTAGCTTACATTATTTATACTTCTGGCTCTACAGGTGTACCGAAGGGAGTAATGCTTACCCACCTAGGTTTACTAAATCTTGCTCAGGCTAGCTGTACTACTTTTGATATCAAACCAGGCTTGCGTTTACTTCAGTTTGCCTCCATCAGCTTTGATGCAGCAGTGTGGGAATTAGTCACAGCATTATGTGGTGGGGCAACTTTAGTACTGGGTGCAAGAGAGCAAATGCTTCCTGGGAAACTATTAGCAAACTTCATAGCTAGACAGAGGGTGCAATGGGTAATGCTGTCCCCTTCTGTACTCGCAACGCTGTCACCTTTCCGCGACCAATTACCTGATTTACAAATGGTTGTGGTAGGTGGTGAAGCTTGTCCTGTATCGCTTGCCAAAGCATGGGTTTCACCTCATACCCGCTTTTTCAATGCCTACGGGCCAACAGAAATAACAGTTTGCTGCACAATTTACGAGTTTCAGCAACACGATATGAGTCTACCTATTGGTTATGCGCTGCCAAATGTAGAACTCTACATTCTAGATGAAGAACTCAAGCTTTGTAATCGTGGTGAAAAGGGCGAATTATATGTAGGTGGTATGGGGATAGGCAAGGGCTATTTAGATAAACCGGAGATTACAAGTACTCGTTTTTTAGACAATCCTTTCGGTTTAGGCAAAATATACAAAACTGGTGATATCGTTTACGAAGACCCGCATGAACCTGGGCTATTGCACTATGCTGGTAGATCAGATCATCAAGTGAAAATTCGGGGCAAACGTATAGAAATCGAAGCAATTGAAATGATACTTGCCCAGCATCCTGGCGTACAAACGAACGCAGTTAAAGCAATTAAAACTACACGAATAGAAAGTAGCGATATGCCAGAAAATTATGGCGTATCAATGCTTGTGGCATATATCGTCCCTAAAGCTGGACAGTTTTTGATAGAAAAGCACCTGCAACGCTTTGCTGCTGAACAACTACCAGATTACATGGTACCTGCGCGGTTTGTTTTTATGGACGAATTGCCTTTATTACCTAATCGCAGCAAAGTAGACCGAAATGCCTTACCAGAACTGCTAGAAACCCCATCTTTCCTGGCTGATACGATGGATAGCTCTCTCAAAATAGCGGTAATTTTTGATGAAGCTTTAGAGTTACCTACTGGAACTTGCAAACCTCACACGAATTTCTTTGAGGCAGGTGGTAGCTCACTTTGCATAGCTCATGTGTTGTATGCACTCGATCGCGATTTTGGTGTCAATCTTCCTTCTCGCTTAATTTACGAATATCCTACACCATCGGGTTTAGCACAATTGTTAGAACAGTTTAAATTCAAAAGCGAAAGTGCAGTTAATGATGGACATATTGACTTACAAGCAGAAGCCAGACTTGCTCCAGATTTGAATACATCGATTTGGCAACAACCACCACAAGCTAAATATAACTGTGCATTAATTACAGGTGCAACAGGTTTTTTAGGGGCACATTTGCTTTATGAACTGCTCACCAAAGGCAGTTACCGCAAAATCTATTGCTTGGTGCGAGCAGAAAGCAATGCAGAGGCTCTGACAAGGCTACGTGCAACCTTTATCCAATATCAGCTACCAACAACAACATTGGCTCAAGTACAAGTAATCGCTGGCGATATTCAGCAACCACAGTTGCAACTAACAACAACATTATTTGACAAACTAGGTGAGGAAGTTGACCAAATTTATCATGTAGCTGCTGACACCAATTACATCAAACCTTATTCGTTAATTAAAAAATCTAATGTGGATGGGACTGCAAATATTATTGCCTTAGCAGCGCATCGTCGTCACAAAATGCTGCACTACGTGTCTACTGTGTCTGTTTATGGAGCAGTAACTTCATTATTAGGTATTAATGAAGTTTCCGAAGATTTTAATCTTGATTTCAGCCAACCAATTATGTCTGTAGAGTATGGCTATGTACGAGCAAAATGGGCTGCCGAACGCATGGTCAAATCAGCTAAAGAAAAAGGATTAGCAGTCTCTATTTACCGTCCTGGTTTTATTTCTGGGCACAGGGAAACAGGAGTTGCTAACCTTAACGATACCTTCTACCGTTTTATTGGTGGTTGTATTGAGATGGGTATGTATCCAGACTGGCCCGAAAAATATTGGACTCCTGTACCTGTGGACTATGTTGCTGCTGTCATTGCCCATATTTCTCTAGATGCAAAGTATATAGATGGCAATTACAACATTGTTGTGCCTAGAGAACAGGAATTAAGTAATGTAGAAATATTTGAGTGCTTTAAAGAGTTTGGCTATCCTTTACAAAAAATTTCACCTAAAAACTGGTTGAATACTCTCTCTACTTTGCCAACAATTAATCCCTTGCATCCATTAACTTCTTTCTTCCAAGAAAAAGTATATCAAAACCGCAGCACTATACTAGAAGTACACCATCGTACTCCTATATGCAAAGTAGATAACACTCTTGATGCTATCCAACGTTCAGGTATTTTATGTCCAAAAATTGACAAGGCACTCATGAAACAATACTTACCCAAATTTGATAAAGATTTCTCTACCCGACAACTTCCAAAACTAACAGCCCTGCATTATTAGTGAAAAACTAGATTCTCGACTTTTTTATAAGTCGGGAATCTAAATATTTCAATTTCTCACAAGTAAAACGCCCCAGCCCATAAAGGGATGGGGTTTTACGCTCTATCAATAAAATAGGATTGCTATATAACCGCACTCCACAGCCAAAATCCATGCTCGTTGTGGGATTAGTTCGACACGGATGAGGAACTATAACGAAAACTTGATAAAAAAATAGCAAAAGTGGG
Source organism: Calothrix sp. PCC 7507 (assembly GCF_000316575.1). Classification (GTDB taxonomy): domain Bacteria; phylum Cyanobacteriota; class Cyanobacteriia; order Cyanobacteriales; family Nostocaceae; genus Fortiea. The sequence goes on from NC_019682.1 coordinate 2,983,318, forward strand.
AATCATAGATATACACAATTTTGTGCTTACTAAGAAGGGTAATGGTAATGCTCGCATCTGGCTCAATTTCAGGGTATGACCTCAAAGAAATGCTCCATGAGGGAGATGACACGATTATTTATCGAGCTATATCACAATTTGACCAACAACCTGTAATTCTGAAAATCCTCAAAACAGATTATCCTTCCATAGATGCGATCGCTCGTCTGAAACATGAATACAAAATTACAGAAAACCTGGATTTAGAAGGTGTTGTCAAAGTATTAAGACTAGAAACCCACGAAAATCGTTTAGCGATCGTGTTTGAAGACTTTGATGGATACTCCCTTAAACAATTACTGATTACAGGCAAACAAGAGTTAAAGAGTTTTATTAGGATTGCAATTCAACTGGCACAAGCCTTAGTATCTGTACACACTTGCCAAATCATCCATAAAGATATTAAGCCTGCTAATATTATCATAAATCCAAAAACTGGGGTTGTAAAGCTTACCGACTTTAGTATTGCCTCACGCCTCAATAAAGAAACACCGCAACTAGCTGACCCTAACCAATTAGAAGGTACCTTGGTGTATATATCCCCGGAACAAACCGGGAGAATGAACCGTACCCTTGACTATCGGAGTGACTTCTATTCTCTTGGGATTACCTTCTATGAAATACTTACCGGGCAATTACCTTTTCAAAGCGATGACCCACTAGAGTTAGTTTACTGTCATATTGCTAAACAACCTACGGAAATTGAAACATTAAACCCAGAAATTCCGAATGCCATCTCATCTCTCGTCAAAAAACTGATGGCGAAAAATGCTGAAGACCGCTACCAAACAGCTAAAGGACTCTTGGCAGATTTGGAAATCTGTGGGGAGCAGTTAGAAACAACAGGTGAAATCAGTGATTTCATACCTGGTCGTTTAGATGTTTTGAGTCAATTGCTCATCCCTCAAAAGCTTTATGGCAGAGAAACTCAAGTTAATTCACTCTTAGAGGCTTTTGAGCGAGTCAGTCAAGGAAGTCGCGAACTCATATTGGTTTCTGGCTATTCAGGAATTGGTAAATCTTCTGTAGTTAATGAAGTCAATAAACCCATCACTCGCGCCAAAGGCTTTTTTATTAGTGGTAAATTTGACCAATTTCAACGCAATATTCCCTATGCATCGCTGATTCAAGCTTTGAGTTCATTAATGCGGCAGCTGCTTACAGAAAATGCTACTAAACTTGAAACATGGCGTAGTGAAATCTTAGCCGCCGTTAAATCACATGGACAAGTCATCATTGATGTAATTCCTGAAGTTGAATTAATTATAGGTAAACAACCAGAAGTAGTTCAACTGAGTGCGGTAGAATCACAAAACCGCTTCAATCGTGTTTTTAGTGAGTTTATCCACGTCTTCGCCAAGAAAGAACACCCATTGGCTATCTTTTTAGATGACTTGCAATGGGCAGATTCAGCTACTTTAAAGTTAATAAAACTACTGATTACTGACCAGAACACCAAATATTTACTCTTAATTGGAGCCTATCGAGATAATGAAGTTACCATTACACATCCCTTAATGGGAATAATAGAAGAAATCAATCAAAATGACACTGTTATTAGCAATATCATTTTACAAGCTCTTTCTTTGGAAGACTTTAATTATTTAATTTCTGATACATTACATCAAGATATAGAACCTCTAAAATTATTAGTAGATTTACTTTACAATAAAACAGGAGGAAATCCATTTTTTTTAACGCAATTATTACTGGTACTTAATCAAGAGAATTTGTTGAAGTTCAACTTTATAACTGCCTTATGGCAGTGGGATATAGAAAAAATACAAGCAATTGGTATTACCGATCAGGGTATAGTAGAACTGATTGCCAGCCGAATTAAAAACCTTCCAGCACCCACACAAGAAATATTAAAACTAGCAGCTTGTGTTGGCAATAGATTTTCTCTAGATATACTATCTATAGTCAGCGCAAAATCTATTACAAGTACGGCAAGTGAACTTTACTCTGCATTGCAATGTGGGTTAATTTTGCCTTTGAGTGATGCTTATCGCATCCCCTTAGTTTTTGAACAAGAAGAATCTGTTAAACTAAGTTTTGATTCTAAACAGATTAGTTATAAATTTTTACACGATCGCATTCAGCAAGCTGCTTATTCATTGATTCCAGAAAATAATAAACAGGGAACTCATTTAAAAATAGGTAAGTTACTACTCCAACAGACACCTGCTGAATCATTAGCAGAAAATATTTTAGATATTGTCAACCAACTTAATGTGGGTTTGGACTTATTGACTCAACAATCTGAAAAATATGATCTGGCAAAACTTAATCTTCTAGCTGGTAAAAAAGCCAAAGCAGCCACTGCTTACGAGTCTTGTGGCAGGTATTTAAATATAGGTTTAGGGCTTTTGACAGCCGATAGTTGGCATCAATTTTATGAACTGACATTGAATTTATATATTGAGACTACAGAAGCAGAGTATTTAAATGGTCATTTTGATAATGCTCACAAATTAGTAGATATTGCACTGAGTCAAGCAAATAACACCTTAGATAAGGTTAAGTTACATGAAATAAAAATGCTAACTTACATGGCACATAATCAGATGCCAGAAGTCTTACAAATTGGTGTAAAAGCTCTCAAAGAGCTAGGAGTAACACTACCCCAAAAACCTACGAAATTAAATGTTTTGTCAGCTTTAATTCAGACAAAGCTAACATTAATAGGTAAACCGATAGAAAACTTAGCTTTGTTACCTGAAATGTCTGACCCCTATAAACTAGCAGCTATGCAAATCTTATTGCAAATTGTTCCAGCTGCTAGTCAGGCAGGATCTTTTCTTTTTGTACTAGCTGTATTTGCTATGGTGAGGTTATCTGTAAAATACGGCAAATCACCAGCTTCAGCTTATGCTTATGCAGCTTATGGTACTATTTTATCTGATAAATTTAACCAAGTTGAGACAGGATATAAATTAGGAAAGCTAGCAATAGAGTTACTTTCAAACACGAATACTAACTCACTCAAAGCCACAGTTTACTTTGTACATAATGGCACAATTAGGTTTTATAAAGAGCATGTTAAAAACACAATAGCACCACTTTTAGAAGGGATGCAGAGTGGACTAGAATTAGGAAATATAGAAAATGCTGGCTATTGTGCTGTAATTGCAGGTTATCATTCTTTGCTTTCTGGGGAAAACTTGGAATTGGTAGACAAAAAAATATTGAGCTATGTCGAGTTGATGCAGAAGTTAAAGCTTGAATCTCTAGCAGCAGCTACAAGTGTTTTTAGACAGGCGACTTTAAATCTACAGGGGAAGTCATTGATGAAAAATGCTTTAGTTGGCGAGGCATTTGATGAAATAACAATGGCATCTAAAGTAACTAAGAATTACTCTTTTAAAGGTTTTTATCATGGCTCTAAAACTATATTATGTTATTTATTTGAAGAATATGAACTAGCAATTGAAAATGCCATCATCGCTGAAAAGACTCATGCCGATAACGTTGGATTATTGATTTATATTACTAATAATTTTTATTATTCTTTGGCTCTAATTTCATTTTCTGAAAAAGCTTTACCTTTGAAGAAAAAGCAATACTTAAAACAGGTGGCAGCGAATCAGCAGCAAATGAAACAATGGGCGAAACAAGCACCATGTAACTTCCAGCATAAATATGAACTAGTGGAAGCAGAGAAAGCAAGAGTATTGGGTAAATTACAAGTGGCAATAGATTTATATGACTGTGCTATTGATGGAGCTAGGAAAAATGGTTATATCCAAGAAGAGGCTTTGGCAAATGAACTAGCAGCAAAGTTTTATATGGGTTTAGGTAAAGAAAAAATTGCCAAAATGTATATGACTGAAGCTTACTATGGTTATATCCATTGGGGAGCTATAGCGAAAGTACAAGACTTAGATGAACGCTATACTAATTTTATAATTCGTAATCAAAATATTAAACAGTTAGAAATAGATGTAACTAGAACTATTGCTACAACAAAAATAAATTACTCGCAAACTACAAGTAACAGCAATGGTGTCTTGGATTTGGCTACGGTACTAAAGGCTTCACAAGCAATTAGCAGCGAGATAGTTTTAGATAAATTGCTAGATACTCTTTTACATATAATTCTCGAAAACGCTGCAGCCCAAAAGGGTTGCCTTATTTTAGTTAAAGATAATGAATTATTTATAGAAGCAATCAATACTACAGAAAATTCCTCTATTATTCTGCAATCAACTCCAGTTAAAGCAAGCCAAGATATCCCTATTTCCATAGTTAACTACGTTGCTAGAACCCAAGAGACTTTGGTGATAAATGATGCTAGTTCTCAGACTCTTTATCAATCAGATGTTTATATCCAACGCCATGAGCCAAAATCAATATTGTGCAGTCCTATTTTCTATCAGGGTAAGTTTCTTGGTATTTTGTACTTAGAAAATAAACTGATTGTAGGTGCATTTACTTCCGAACGTGTCAAGATATTGAATTTAATCACATCCCAAGCTGCTATTTCTTTAGAGAATTCTCGACTTTATCAGCAGGCCCAAGACTATGCTAAAGAATTAGAATTTTCCCTATCTGAACTCAAGCAAATACAATTGCATCTTGTGCAGAGTGAAAAAATGTCTACTTTGGGTAATTTAGTATCAGGGATAGCACATGAAATTAACAATCCTATTGGTTTTATTATAGGCAATTTAAAACCTGCAAGTGAATACGTAAAAGACTTGTTAGAGTTAATTGACTTGTATGAATATTACTATCCTCAGCCAGTGGCAAAAATCACAGGAAAAGTGAAAGAAATAGAGTTGGAATATGTAAGGGAAGACTTACCTAAACTAATTGCTTCCATGCAAGAAGGGATAAACCGTATTTATGATGTGAGCGTAAGCTTGCGTACTTTTTCTAGAGGAGATACCCAAACAACGATTCCTTGCAATCTCTATGAAGTTATCGACAGTACACTTTTGATTCTCAAACACCGTCTGAAAGCCTCACATACTCGTCCGGAAATTGAGGTAGTGAAAAATTATGACGACATCCCGTTAGTCCGGTGTTTTCCTGGGCAACTTAGTCAGGTATTTATGAACCTACTTGCTAATGCTATTGATGCTGTGGAAGAGTCAAATATAGGGCGCAATATAGATGAGATTAAGCTAAATCCTAATCGAATTACTTTAAGTATCAAGCTAAACGAAGATCAGAAGTGTGTGTTGATCCGAATTAAAGATAATGGGGTAGGAATGACCCCAGAAGTTAAGCAGAAAATTTTTGATCACTTATTTACTACCAAACCTGTTGGTAAAGGAACGGGTTTGGGATTAGCGATCGCACTTCAAATTATCATCGAAAAACATCGTGGAAGCATTGAGGTAAATTCCACGCTTGGGCAAGGAACAGAGTTTGTAATCCAGTTGCCAATATAGCAATTCTCGGTCACGTGAGGTACACCCGTAAGGACGGCAGTGCCCACCTGTGTCAACTTAAGCCCAGGCGAATAGAATTCGCGGCTATACAGGCGAAGTCCGCCTCCGCGGACTAACGAAAAATCAAGGTTTTGAAACCCACGGAGGTGGGTTTTGTCTGTGTAGACGAGCCAGTGCGTTGGGGAGACAGCGCCGTGGGCGGGTTTCCCGACTTGAGGTGACTGTCGTCGGCTCTGCCGACTTGTTCGCTTTTAGCGTTCCCGCAGGGTAGCAACTGGCGTGCGGTTTCTAACCGCCGATTTCACGTTAAGTTGATACGTATGGGCAGTGCTGTGCCCCTACAGCTTGCGATATGATTTTGTACCGCATCTGAATGGGAACTGCTATACAGTTGGCGTGCTTCTAGGAAAAATATGTCTTTATTTACGGTAGATGCTTCCATATCTTTGGGCTATCCTCTGACAGCAGCTTCTTTCTGGTGCTTGTTTTTAAACAGAGAAGTTTTTTAATCCCTTTGTCCTACAAGCATCTTTTAAAATTACTCTCTTTGAGTATACCGTCATACCGTCTTTTTAAAAGAGCCGCACCCTAATGGGCTAGCCTACGACAACGCTGGGCGAACCAACCATGTTTTCTTGCTCTTTCTTTTGCCTGATTCGGTTGAAATTATGACAGCAAGTATATAGTCCGGGAGATAGACAAAATGCGATCGCCCACCCTACGGTTGTTGAGAATGACCCAAAACATCAGATAATTGATTGATTAGCAATCCCTAGAATGCTGGACGCATGACTAAACCTAAGATTTTCATTGATGGGGAATCGGGAACCACTGGCTTACAGATTCACTCGCGTCTCAACGGACGAGATGACATTGAGTTAGTCAGTATTGAGACATCTAAACGCAGAGATGCAACTGAGCGAGCAAAACTGATTAATGCGGTTGACATTGCCATTCTCTGTCTACCTGATGATGGCGCCCGCGAAGCTGTCAGCTTAGTTAGCAGTCTGGGGGTGAAGATTCTCGATGCTAGTAGTGCCCATCGCACAGCTAAAGGCTGGGTTTATGGCTTTCCAGAACTGAATCCAGGACAGCGACAGAAAATTGCTAACGCTCGGTTTGTCAGTAATCCTGGCTGCTATCCCACAGGATTTTTAGCTTGTGTGCGTCCGCTGATAGCTAAGGAACTGCTTCCTAGTAACTTTCCCATCACCATTAATGCGGTGTCTGGCTACTCTGGAGGCGGGAAGAATCTCATCCAAAAGTATGATAGCTTTCATGAGCAGCAAACCACTGCCACATCACTCTACCCCTATGGCGTTTATGGCTTGCAGTTTGGACATAAGCATGTCAAAGAAATGCATGAGTATTCTGGGTTAGCATCACCACCATTGTTTGTACCTGCGGTGGGGGATTTCGAGCAGGGAATGTTGGTGCAGGTACCTTTGCCGTTATGGACTTTAGAGCATCCACCGTCGGGGAAAGTGATTTATGATGCGATCGCAGACCACTTCCAAGGTGAAAAATTTGTCCAGGTGGCTCCTTTGGCAGATGCCACTCTGCTGCGAGATGGCACTTTCTTAGACGTGATGGCACTGAATGGCACTAATATTGTGCAAGTTTTTGTCTTCGCTAACGATAATACCAAAGAAGTGCTGTTAGTCGCTCAACTCGACAATTTGGGCAAGGGCGCATCCGGGGCTGCAGTGCAAAACCTGAATATTATGCTGGGTTTTCCAGAAGAGTTGGGATTGTGATTTGCTAAATTGGCTGCCAGCACATCTTCATTCAACTAATAATTAGCGATCGCATTGATGACGGCTTTTGTAGATATGCGATCGCTCAGAGCCAAAAAAAATCTGAGGAACAGCATAGTCGCGATGTATGCGTTGATGCATACATCCTGACTTATGTTAATGAAAGAGAATAGGGTAAATGACAAATGACAAAATTTAAGCTTTGAACTCGGAATGTCAAGTTATACACTTAAATATCCAAGTTCAAAGCTCTAATGTGCCGATTCTAAAGCAGAATTAACGAGATATTTTCTCCAATCCCGACGTTTGCAGCTGCATTCTCCGAGATTGCGGGGGAAATCTCCACCTCAAATTGTCAAAGTTAGGCCTTATTTTTGAAAGAGTCTAGCCATTCTTGGACTTGCTGACGTGCAATATCACGTCCACCCAAACCAAAAGCTAGAGCAATAGCCACAGCGATCGCACCTAGCAAAAGTCCGAAAGCTAAATTTACAATATCATTGGCAACACCAATCTGTTGCAGTGCTATTGCTGACACTAAAGCAATGATGGAAATCCGCGCCACCTGAGCCAAAATCCGGGCTTGGCGATCGCCAGAACTAGCGATGATATTAAAAGCCAGATTAGCTAAAAATAAGCCGATCGCAAATACCACTAATCCAGCCAGAACTCGCCCAGCGATAATCACAATCCCAGATACTAAAGCTGACAGTGCTGGAATCTTCAAAATATCAACCGCTGCTACAGTCGCAAACAGCAAGATCCCCACTAAAACCACAACCCCAGCCAATTCTGATGGGGTACGGGTGGGTGCAGGATGTGTGCTTGCGTCTTCTGAGAATGCTGATTCCCTTCTGGGTGTTGGCAGACCCAAAATATTGAGAATATTGTTAAAGCCGATACTTGTGAGGACGCTAGTAACTAGATCCGACACAAACTGCCCCAGAAAATAGGCGAAAATCAAAATGCCCAAAGCTGTAAAGATTGCAGGTAAAGTGTTAAGAACCTGTTGTAGCGCCGCAATTGCTGGAATTGAAATCGCCTCAATTTTGAGAGCATTCAGAGCAGCGATCGCCACAGGAATCAAAATCAAAATATAGACAATCAAGCCTACAATATTCGAGAGAGATTGCGTTCCTGTAGATGGAGAGATGCCAAAGCGACTACCTAAATGGTCAATTCCCGTCGTCGCCAACAAGTTGCTGACAATCCTGCGGACAATGTTGGCTAAAAACCAACCGACTACTGCAATTACTGTTGCTCCTAAAATATTTGGTAGAATTGAAAGGATTTGCGTAGTCAGAGCTTGTACTGGAAGTAGTGCTTCTCTCAACCCCAGCGTATCCAGAACTGGGAGGAGAAACAGCAAAAAGATGAACCAGTAAAGAGCAGTAGCGATAGTTTCACTGACAGACAACTGATTGAGGTTTGATGTCCCATCTTGTGTCTGTTCATTCAGCCGCTCATCCAGTCTCAACGCTCGTAATCCGCGTATTGTCACCAGCTTTACAACAGTCGCTAACAACCAAGCAGCTCCCAACAAAATTCCTGCAACGAACAACTTTGGCAAGTAGGCAAAAATTTGATTGAGAAAACTATTGAGGGGTTGCGAAGCTACCTGTAGCCCTAGCTTATCTAAGACAGCTACCACCGTCACCAGGACGATGCCCCAAAAAACTAAACCGGAGATTAATCCCTCCACCTTGGGAGAATTCTCACGTCCTGTCAGCCCTGACGCAATGCGGTTATCTATGTCTGTGCGATTGAGGATTCCCTTCAGCACGGCTGCAGCAACTGCAGCAATCAGTAAACCAATGAATAAAATAGCTACTGCTCCCAGGATCTGTGGAGTAGATGCCAACAGCTGATTACCAACTACTTGCACATCAGTAATTCCTTGCTTTATCCCTGGTTGATCAGTCGGTATAGTTGGTGATTGCGCTAACAACTGCTGCACCCTCATCGACAAACCAACTTCTATCGCCGGGGTTATTCCTGGCCAAGTTGTGTTCATGGTTTTCCGCAATTTAAGGTTAAGTTTTCGTCAAAAACACAGGAGCTACTTCTGGCGCAGATTGTTCTGAACAATCTACTTGCCGTAACTTCACTAGTGTTTTGCTTATCAACTTACCAGTAAAAACATTTATGACATTGATATCAAGAGTAATTTTTTACTTTATTTGGTATTGGTCATTCATTGTTGGTTATTTGTAAGTAATTAAGGGTCAAAAGTCAAGAGTCAAGGGTTACAATTCCTAACTCATCACAGCGGTTTTCAGATCAATGAGGTACAGTTTAAATCGCAAAGCCTTTTTCTTCTGTTAACTTGCTGCATTGGTGGCTCTTCGACTACCCAATTCCCCATTCCCCCCATTAACAGCACCTGATTTCGAGTTACTCTAAGTGCAGCAAGAGCATCAAAAATGTCTAATGTCCCAAGTTTTAGAACAATCGATTGAAATTAATGCCACAGCTGCGGTGGTTGAGCGATGTATTACCGATCTAGCGCTCATGCGTCGCTGGCTTAATCCCGTCCTGCGTTGCGAACCTGTGGGCGAAGTATGGAGTACTGATGTTGGTAGTCAAAGTCGGTTTATCATTCAAATTCCCTTACTGCAACCCACATTGAACAGCGTTGTTGTCGAAAGACAACCGGGTTTAGTAGTCTGGGAATTTCAGGGATTTTTCCAAGGACGCGATCGCTGGGAATGTCAACCAGTAGCCAAGGGAACATCCCTACTCAACCGCTTTGAGTTCGATATTCCGAATCCCCTAGTCAGTTGGGGTTTCAACACCTTCGCCGCATCTTGGACAAAAGAAGATATGCAAGCCCAACTACGCCGCCTCAAACGCGTAGCCGAACTACAACAATAGTCAGTGATCAGTGAACAGTTATCAGTGAACAGACTGATGACTGATCAATAAGTTGGCAAGCATAAACCAAACTATATAACGAAACGTCAATACACCATAAACCCTAACAAAGTACCAAGGACAAACGACGATAAGCGCCAGTTAGCTTTATTGATAACTGATCACTGATCACTGTTCCCCAACTCATCCAGCAACCGCAAAATTACAGCCGCATCCTCAGCATCAGGCACCTTGGCTAGATAAGTTTGTAGGTCATCAGCAGCTTGTGGGTAGTGACCGAGTTGATAGTAGAGAAGACCGCGATCGCGTAATTCTAAGCTCACACCAGGGAATAGCAGTAAAATTCTCTCAACCGCAGCGAGAGTTTTTTCTAACTTCTGTTTTTTTAGGTAAATATACTTTAAATTAGTCAGTACCCGTGCCAACAATTGCCGATGACTCACCGTGGCTAAAAACTCCGGCTTTAGCTCCACAGGTTGTTGAAACATTTGAGAAAGCCGTTCTTGGCAATCTTGTGCAAATATCACCTCACCGCGATCAAACGCATCCACAAAAATCTCCATATCAGAGATATCTGGACGAATCAGGAAATGTCCTGGCATTCCCACCCCCACCATAGGAAAATCAATCCGTCGAGACACTTCCAGATAAACCAACGCCAAGGTAATAGGAATCCCCAGTCGGCGGTCAATGACATCATTTAAAAAGCTGTTGCGGGGGTCATAGTAATCTGTTTTATTACCGGCAAATCCTAAATCATCGTAAAGATATTGATTGATGCTTTGAATCACCCGCAGAGGATACTGTGATGAAGGCAAGCGTTCTTGTAGCTCCACTGCCATTGTATCGAGGGCATTGAGGTATTCTTCTGGATCAAGTGCGGGATATTCTTCCTGGGCAATATATAAAGCTGCCTTTGCTAGGTCGATGCGATCGTCAGGCTGCTGAATCTCCTGGTAAAAATATTGTCGCGCTGAGGAGAAATTCATAAGCACTTACTCACTAGACGTGTGAAAAAGAGGTGGGTTAACTGACACCAGTTGGTTGTATCTACCTTTATCTTAAAGATATTAAGAAGATTTGGAAATGTCATTTGTGCGGAGGTTTCAGAAATATCAATATTAGAATTTTTAGTTGACTGAAATGCAGATTTATTGTAGTGGCTTTTTAATATTCGAGTTTTTTTAATAAAAGGATATAGCCTTTCCTAGGCTACTGAAGCACAAATTTATCTGCGTTTATCTGCGTTTATCTGCGTTTAATTATTTTAGACCGTACCTTACTGGAGCGAGAAACGCTATATGTAGCATCCAACTCCTGAACATGAGCATGAAACTGTATACCTCTGTTCTTGCTCATATTAGTTAGAAGAGAAGTTTTTGTGTGATATTACTCAAACTCTGCGAATAAAGCAAAGACCATTCAACGCAAAACAAGTGAATACACGTAAATTTTATCCTCTAAAAAAGAGCAAGCTACTAAATATTATGAGATTGTTCCTTGGCATGTCTCAGTATTTTTACATCAAAAAATAGTACTTCATACTCTCAGAAGATAGCATTGCTTATTTTCAAATTCTTGTGAATCCTTGTTAAATATAGCTTCTAGCATTCAGGCTGTTACAAAAAGTAGATTTATGGAGATGTTTTTTATGTTAACTCACCTCAGAACCCTTTTCATTCGCTGAGTTGAGCAGGTAGGCTTTATAAGTATGAGGGCAAACAAAAAGTTCAGACTTTGCTCTTACATGAAAGGCAAAAGCAATCATTCATAAACCTGATTATGTTTATTGTCAATTGTCTCTCAAACAATTATCCAATCAACAAAGCAAACTTTTAGTAAAGCTTGAGATGAGAACACTCAAATCTATAATCTCATCTTTTAGCAACTATTTCTAATTTTCAAAATTACCTTTCTGGAGTAAATCTCATGGCTTTTTTAATCAAAAAATTGGGTTCTTTTGTTGCTACTGCGTCTGCTCTGACCGTATTACCAATGGTTTTAGCCAAACCAGCCGCCGCCAAACCAGTTCCAGTAACAGATATTGTGACCAACGGTAGCTTTGAAAATCCACAGCTAGGCTATGGTAGTTGGGGAACTTTTAATTCCATTGAAGGGTGGAATTTGTTATCTGGTTCTGATAATCATGGCATTGAAGTGCAAAATCATGCTGCAGGAAATCCATTTGATGGGAGCAATCTTGTCGAATTAGATAGTTACGGTAATACAGGCATTTTTCAAGACTTAGCTACAAAAGCTGGCAAAAAGTACAAGCTAGAATTTGCTTTTTCACCACGTGCAGGAGTATCTGAGAATCTACTAAATATCAAGTGGGGAGATAAATTAGTAGATACTCTCAGCGCTAATGGAGCCGGACTTAGTGACACACTATGGAAAACTTTCTCATATAACCTAGTCGCTACAAGTAACCTAACTCGCCTAAGTTTTGATAACTTTGGCTCCAAATCTGATTCTTTTGGTACATATATAGACAAAGTGAGTGTGACTAGTGTAACTGCTGTCCCCGAACCTGCTTCAATTATGGGTCTTCTGGCTTTCGGTGCTTTTGGTGCTACTTCTGTTTGCAAGCGCAAACAACAGAAAGCCACAGTTCAAGCCTAAGTTCATTGCCAACTGAAACCTCGATGACTGCCGTGTCTTGCTCTAGACACGGCATTTTTTAGTTTGGGATATGTTTTGGGGCGTAGGCTCCGCCTAGGCTGTTGATTCTGAGGGTTTTCAGCCCAAAATGCATCAGACAAAATAATAGTCTTAGTTAACGTTCTCATCAGGGCACGGCAGTGCCGATGCCCCTACGGTAAACACAAAAATTGCATGATAATTTTTAGCTAATTTCGTACAAAGTCAACACCCTAGGAGTAGCCCGCACTTCTCTACGAGACGCTGCGCGTAGCTTGCTTCCCCGGAGGAGTACGGCAAGCTCAGTGACCATCGTAGACATCGCTACATAGCCACAATAATTTTCGGTCGCAACTCTATCGCCAGATCCTGAGAACTAAGCCTAAATACATGGATTTGGACATCAGTCTTAAGAATCAATTTATGGTAGAGAGTGGGGGCGTTCAGTGCTAACCTGAGAGATGACATCACTTGATCTTATGTCTTTTACGACCCTATCTGAAATATAGCTTCAATTATTAGGCTCAGCATGGTCACCACCGCAGAAAAAACAAACATCGGTTACATTACCCAAATCATCGGTCCGGTTGTAGACGTGAAATTTCCCGGCGGGAAATTGCCCCAAATCTACAACGCTTTGACCATCAAAGGCACAAACGAAGCTGGACAGGACATCAACCTGACCGTCGAAGTACAGCAGTTGCTGGGCGACAACCAGGTGCGGGCTGTTGCTATGAGTTCCACCGATGGCCTAGTGCGTGGTCTGGAAGTCGTCGATACAGGCGCTCCTATCAGCGTACCAGTTGGTAAAGCCACCTTGGGACGGATTTTCAACGTCCTTGGCGAACCCGTAGACAATCAGGGGCCTGTAAATGCTGAGGCCAGATTACCTATCCACCGCCCTGCTCCCAAACTCACTGAACTGGAAACTAAACCTTCCGTATTTGAGACAGGAATTAAAGTTGTAGACCTGCTGACTCCCTATCGACGTGGCGGTAAGATTGGTCTGTTTGGCGGTGCAGGTGTTGGTAAAACCGTGATCATGATGGAGTTGATCAACAACATCGCCACCCAGCACGGTGGTGTGTCGGTTTTTGCTGGCGTGGGTGAACGCACTCGTGAAGGTAATGACCTCTACAACGAAATGATTGAATCTGGGGTAATCAACAAAGATAACCTCAATGAATCAAAAATTGCTCTAGTTTATGGTCAGATGAACGAACCACCCGGAGCGAGAATGCGGGTTGGTCTGTCAGGATTGACAGTAGCTGAGTACTTCCGCGATGTTAACAAGCAAGACGTGTTGCTGTTTGTTGACAACATCTTCCGGTTTGTCCAAGCAGGTTCGGAAGTTTCCGCGCTGTTGGGTCGGATGCCCTCAGCGGTGGGATATCAGCCTACACTAGGTACTGACGTAGGCGCATTACAAGAGCGGATTACTTCTACTACTGAGGGTTCAATCACCTCAATTCAGGCTGTGTACGTTCCTGCGGATGACTTAACTGACCCCGCACCAGCGACTACCTTCGCTCACTTGGATGGCACCACAGTACTGTCTCGGAGTTTGGCATCTAAGGGAATTTATCCTGCGGTTGACCCCCTAAACTCGACTTCCACCATGCTCCAGCCCAACATTGTTGGTGATGAACACTACGACACTGCTCGGGCTGTGCAAGCAACTCTCCAGCGCTATAAGGAACTCCAAGACATCATCGCCATTCTGGGTCTGGATGAATTGTCTGAAGAGGATCGTCTGATTGTAGCGCGCGCCCGGAAAGTTGAGCGTTTCTTGTCTCAGCCGTTCTTTGTCGCGGAAGTGTTCACCGGCTCCCCTGGTAAGTATGTAAAGTTGGAAGACACCATCAAAGGGTTCCAAAAGATTCTGGCTGGTGAGTTAGATGCTTTACCAGAACAAGCTTTCTATTTGGTGGGCGATATTAACGAAGCGATCGCCAAAGGTGAAAAGCTCAAAGGCTAATACTCAGTGAACAGTTATCAGTGAACAGTGATCAGAAATATAGAGTGAGAACTGTTCGCTGATAATTCCATCACCGATAACTGGTAACTGATACTTCGACTGCGCTCAGTACAAGTAACTGATAACTGAAAAATGACATTAACCGTTCGTGTAATTGCCCCAGATAAGACTGTCTGGGATGCTCCGGCTGAAGAAATAGTTTTGCCTAGCACCACCGGTCAGCTAGGTATTTTGACTGGACACGCACCATTGTTGACCGCCCTGGATACAGGCGTTCTGCGGGTACGTGCTGCTAAAAATCAAGAATGGAAAGCGATCGCCCTTTTGGGTGGCTTTGCTGAAGTCGAAGAAAATGAAGTCACAATTTTGGTTAATGGTGCTGAACGTGGCGACACCATTAACCTGGAACAAGCTCGTACTGCTTTCAACGAAGCACAAGCTCGTCTAAATCAAGTGACAAGTGCTGGCTCTCCAGAAGAAGCTCGTCAAGCACAAATCCAAGCAACCCAAGCTTTCAAACGCGCCCGCGCTCGGTTTCAAGCTGCTGGCGGTTCTGTATAAAATTTTGCTTTCTACTTTGGGCTTTTAGGGTGGGCTTGTTTGCCCATCCTATTTGTTTATGTATAAATTTTTGAGAAAATTAGGGCAACTTTAAGAAATCAAGGGAACCATTGGTGAAGTGATACCTTAGATAATTAGTTGCCCGGAGAGGCACAAATTATGAAAAACTCTCAAAAATGCTCACGTAGAAGCAAGTCATATAAAGTAGTTAATTTTGCAACATCTTTAATAGCAACACTGGCAGTAGCTGGAAGTGTTAATTTTGCCAATGCAAATTCCGTAAAAACAACTGACACAAAAGAAATTTCCTCAGTCACAGTACAGGTAGAGCAGACAAAACCAATCACGGCTCAGTTACAATCAGCACGACCTCAATATCAAGCAATGCAGGTATCTCCTTGGGGATTGATTCCTGTTCTGGTTGTTGGTGGTGTGATTATATTTGTCCCTCTATTTTTCGGCGGGTTAGTGGTCATTGGTGAACGAGAAGTCGGCATTGTCGTCAGGAACTTTACCGTTTCTGGGCGTGGACTGCCAGCCGGAAGGTTGATTGCCCTAAATGGCGAAGCTGGGTTACAAGCAGATACTCTAGCTCCTGGATGGCACTGGGGTTTTTGGCCTTGGCAATATTCTGTGAAGAAAGAGCCGGTAATTGTCGTTCCCCAAGGTGAAATCGCCCTGATTGTCGCCGCAGATGGCGAATCTAACCCCCCAGAACGCATTCTCGGCAAAATAGTTGACTGTGACAATTTCCAAGATGCCCGAAAATTCCTTACCCACGGTGGGGAAAAAGGTAGGCAAATGGGTTTTCTCACCGCTGGTACTTACCGGATCAATACTGCCCTATTTAAAGTGATTGTGGCCTCAAACGCCAGCGCTCATGGCATGAGTCCAGAACAGTTACAGGTTTACAGTCTACCATCTGATAAAGTGGGGATTATCACTACTCTGGATGGTTTGCCGATTCCCGCCGGTGAACTTGCAGGGCCAATCATCCCTGGACATGACAACTTCCAGAATGGCCAGAAATTTATTAATGGTGGTGGACAAAGAGGTTTACAAGAGCAGACTCTGCTGTCAGGTTCCTGGAACATGAATCCTTGGCTGGTGCGGGTGGAGCAAGTGCCAATGACGGAAATTCCCATTGGGTATGTGGGCGTAGTGATTTCATTTGTCGGTAAAGCCCATCAAGATGTTAGTGGTGCAGCTTTTACCCACGGAAACTTAGTGAATCAGGGACATAAGGGTGTATGGATTGAACCACTGTATCCCGGCAAACACCCAATTAATTCCCGGATCATGAAGATTGAATTGGTGCCGACAACCAATATAGTTTTAAACTGGTCAAGTCGTACCGAACGCCACAGCTATGATTCTCAACTAGCTTCGTTGACGGTGCGATCGCGTGATGGATTTGCCTTTGATTTGGAAGTAGCACAAATCATTCATGTGGGTGCTTTGGATGCGCCAAAGGTCATTTCCCGCGTTGGTTCTATGCAAAATCTTGTAGACCACGTATTAGAACCTACCATCGGTAACTATTTCCGCAACTCAGCCCAAAACTGCACTGTACTAGACTTTCTGACTGCTCGGAGTGAACGGCAAGTAGAGGCTGCTGATTATATTAAAACAGCATTGCGGGCTTATGATGTGCAAGCGATCGATACGCTAATTGGTGATATCCAGCCACCTGCAGCCCTGATGCAGACACAAACCGACCGCAAAATTGCCGAAGAAGAACGCAAGACTTACGAAGTCCAGCAGATGGCACAAACCCAAAGACAGCAACTTGTGCGGGAGACAGCACTGGCTAATATCCAGCAAGAAATGGTGAAATCAGAGCAAAGTGTGCAAATTGCTGAACTAAAAGCCCAAGCAGCCATTAAACATGCTAATGGTGAAGCAGAGGCGACAAAACTGCGGTCAATTGCTGAAGCTGAAGGTATTCGGGCTACAGGTAATGCGAAAGCTGAAACTTACCGTGCTGGTGTGGAAGCTTTGGGTTCTCAAGGTTATTCCGCAATGCAGCTGATGCAGATTATAGGCGATCGCAATGTCCGCTTAATTCCAGATATCCTAGTTGGTGGCAACAATGGTAGCACCAACGGCTTAGTTGATGGGCTACTATCAATGATTTTGTGGAATCAAACTGGTAAACAGGGCGATATTACACCTTTGCACGCAAAACCAGTAGTAGAAAAAGCCCAACCAACCACACAAAATGGTTTTCCTCCCATAGTAGTTGATTTACCTGGGGATAAGTAACATCCACAGAACTTAGGGATTTCCGGGAACATAAAATACCACTTTGTAGGGTGTGTGACGCTAAGACTAAACTCTGTACATAGATTCAAGACTTATAGCGTCACGCACCATTGTTTGAATGTTACACATGCGTAAGTCCTAATACCAATTTAAATAATGTTTGTGACACATGGATGATCTTGAAGGGCGGGGAAACCCCACCCCTACAAGATCATCCGGTGCATTTTTTTGGCAAATTGGTATCAGAAAAATTCAATCGCCAACATTTTCAGAACTAAATGTGACTGCACAAAAGATTTTTAACTCTGGATTATAAAACTACAAGAACTTTACAGTGCTGATGCTGCAATGATTAAGCGATTTCCCTGTATCGTTTCTATTCCCTAATCCTGTCCTGAAAGAGAAATTTGCTGCTTAACCCAAGTGCGAAAAGTGCGAGTTGTGGCAATTTCTCCGTTCTTTTTACTCTCTTGGATAAACTGAGGAATTTCTCTCACTGTGATGGGTGTAAAAGTAGGGCTAGTTGGAACTTCTAAATATTTTCCACTCTCAAGAGTATAAATTCGTAACACACTGCCGTTGTAGCGACAAAATTCAGGAATCCCCATCGCAGCGTAAAGCTGCAACTTGTCTATCTTTGGTCTAGAATACTCGACTTCCAGTACTAAGTCTGGTGGTGGGTCAAAAGCCAAGTCTATCTTTTCTTTACTTCTCACCAAAAACTCGTTTTGGATGTAATAGCTGCTATCTGGTTCTCCCCCCCGTTCCAAATCATCCCGCGTTAATGTGAGAGAACCAGCCCGCTTAACCTCCAATCCCAACTCTTCGCACAGCACAACAACAAGACCTTCAATTAGGCGGTTTGAGTTTTCGTGCGGCATGAGTGGTGTCATAATTTCTATTATTCCATTGTCATAAGCAATCCGGCTATTGCGTTCTGAACCCATTTCAGCCAGCATAGTTTTGAATGTCTGCCAGCTGATGTTTTCCAGTAAGACTCTGGTTTCTGCGGGTGTTGCTGTCGTTACCATAGTTCAAACCTACTATGCCGCATGGTGACTTTCATGCTATCACCATTACACTAAAAATAGACAAAACCCTGAGTAAACAAGAATTTTTGACCCTCAGAATTTAATATTTTGAATTTTTTACAAAATCGTTATCGTTTACTGCAACTGATTGGTAAAGGGGGATGCTGTAAAACCTTCCTCGCTGTAGATGAGGGTCAGTTTCCGCCCATTCCTTGTGTTATTCAACAATTCTCACTGCAAAACCAAACACTCGCAGCATTTATACAAAAGACAAATTGGTTAGAAGAACTAGGACAACATCCACAAATTCCTACTTTTCTGGCACATTTTCACGATAATGACCATTTTTACATAGTGCAGGAGTTTATCTCAGGCACTGATTTAGCTACCTTGTTGGTAGACAAGGGGCCTTTCAGTGACACTCAAATTTGGGAACTTTTAGAGAATATATTACCAGTTCTGAAATTTATTAGCGATCGCCACATTATTCACCGCGATATTAAACCAGAAAACCTGATTTATACGCCCCATTCACCAGGAAAGCTAGTATTAGTTGATTTTGGCGCTGCTAAATTATCTAACAGCATTGACCAGCTAATCGGTGAAACTAGCATCGGTAGCCCTGAATATATCGCACCAGAGCAAGCAAGAGGAAAAGCAGTTTTTGCCAGTGACCTTTATAGTCTGGGTGTAACTTGCATTCATCTGCTGACTCAGATTCCACCCTTCGATTTATTTGATGTTGCTAACGATACTTGGACTTGGCGACAATATCTAACCACCAAAGTAAGTGTACGCCTCGCCCAAATTCTTGATAAGCTGCTACAAAATGACCTTATTTATCGATTTCAATCAGCCGATGAAGTCATACAAGCCGCAGGTATTACCAATTATTCTCTCTATATATCTACGTCTTTATGCGGTTCAAACTTTTATCCTTCGTGGCAATGTATACATACACTGAGTAGAAATTCCGGTTTTTCGGCTGAGATAAATTCTCTTGCTATCAGCCCTGACGGTAACACTCTCGTTAGTGGCGATGATGACAAAATCATCAGATTGTGGGATTTAAATACCAAAAAATGCTTTGCTAGCCTAGCAGGACATTCGCAAGCTGTGAAATCAGTAGCCTTTAGTCCCGATGGCCAGATTTTGGCTACAGCTAGTGACGATCAAACTGTCAAGTTGTGGGATGTTAATACATTACAAGAAATCTTTACTTTATTTGGACACTCACACGCCGTCAAATCAGTGGCTTTTAGTCCAGATGGGCAGATGCTCGCTAGTGGTAGTTGGGATAAGACAGTTAAAATTTGGGATATAAATACTGGCAAAGAAATCTACACTCTTAACGGACACCGATTACAAGTCACTTCAGTAGCGTTTAGACCTGATGGACAGATGCTCGCTAGTGCTAGTTTTGACAGAACCATCCGCTTGTGGCATTTGCCCAAAAAATTTAAAAACCGCCCAGACTATAGCTTGTTAAGCACCCTTTCAGGTCATGCATGGGCGGTTTTGACTGTCGCTTTTAGTCCCGATGGTCAAATTTTAGCGACGGGCAGTGATGACAACACCATTAAATTGTGGGATGTCAACACTGGGGAGGTGATTACCACATTGTCAGGTCATTCTTGGGCAGTGGTGACACTGGCTTTCACTGCTGATGGCAAAACCTTAATTAGCGGCAGTTGGGATCAGACAATTAGACTCTGGCAGGTGAATACAGGAGCAGAAATTGCCACTCTTTCAGGTCATGTAGACTCTGTGTTTGCCGTTGCTGTGAGCCAAGTGGGGCACCTGATTGCTAGTGGCAGTAGGGACAAGTCCATTAAGCTATGGCAGCTTGTAAAATCAGTAAACAGTGAACAGTAAACAGTTATCAAGGTTGCACTCCTAGGATTTGACCCAAACTGAAACACACCACTTAAATTCGTAGGGAATTTTGGCTCCTAACGGCTGGCAGCAGTTCTCATGCTGATAACTGAATAACTGTTAACTGTTAACTGTTAACTGTTAAATCAAGCGCTACCTGTGAAGGCGACTTCCGGAAATTTCAACTGAGCTTCGGCCATTGGACGGTTTCTGCCTTCCTCTTGCCAGTAGTTGATTACTTCTGTTGCTTTGTTAAGCAACTCGACGCGGTCGAGGTCAGTAATCCAGTTTTTTGACTCAAGCTCCTTTTTTAGTTCTTCCCAGGCATCATTTCTGGGCCAAAAGAAGTACTTAGTCAATGGACTTGTGCCTTTGCCGACAACTTGATCAACTGCGAGAGCGACGTTTTCGTCTAACCAAAGAATTTTTAAGATGAACTTGGTCAATCACACCTCCGGGGAATATCCGGGCATTACGTACTAACTTAGCGATCGCTTATTTTAACCTAATACTTTACCAGATGACTCAAAAGTGATAGAAAATAATCGATCTCTGATGATCTAAAAAAGCTACCATGAAGTGTAGTCAACACTTTCAGAGATAGTTATGACTACCCAATTGCCTCAATCACCAAAAACATCTGGTTCAGAATTGTATGAGCAAGACTTTTACCTCTGGATTCAAACTACTATAGAACTCCTGAAGCAAGGTCAGCTCACAGAACTAGATTTAGAAAATTTGATTGAAGAAATTGCCACGATGGGTAGGAGTGAGAAGAAAGCGTTAAGAAGCAATCTGGAAGTGGTGTTGATGCACTTATTGAAATATCAGTATCAAGCAGAGAAACGCTCTGGTAGTTGGCGAGCCACAATTCGGGAGCATCGTAAACGTATCAAAGAGACTTTTGCAGAAAGCCCTAGCCTCAAACCTTATTTTTATCAGGTTTTTGGCGGGTGTTATGAAGATGCTAGGTTACTCGCTGCTGATGAAACTGAACTGCAAATTGCTACTTTTCCTGAACAATCACCTTTTACACCAGAGCAAGTCCTTGATGCTGACTTTTTGCCAGAGTGATGTTTTGATCACGTCGTAGCCAGGGGCTAAAAATGCGGTAAAACTTTTTTATGCCCCATACGTCTCTGCGAGACGCTACGCGCTAAGCGGAGCTATGCCGCAGGCTTTACGACTACGCTCAGTACAAGTGCCCAATGTTATGACTAAAGCGATCGCTATTTTTGATATTGATGGTGTTATCCGTGATGTGAGTGGTTCTTATCGTCGGGCGATCGCCGATACTGTAGAACATTTTACTACCCACGCTTATCGCCCCACAACGCTAGATATTGACCATCTCAAATCCGAAGGTGTCTGGAATAACGATTGGGAAGCTTCCCAGGAATTAATTTATCGCTACTGGCAAACTCAAGGACAGTCCCGCGAGCAACTGCAACTAAGCTACGAAGCAATTGTTACCTATTTTCAATCCCGTTACCGAGGTACTGATCCGGAAAATTGGAATGGGTATATTTGTCATGAACCCTTATTATTACAGCCTAGTTATTTAGAACAACTGACACAAGCTGGGATAGCATGGGGATTTTTCAGCGGTGCTACTCGTGGTTCTGCTAATTATGTCTTGGAAAAACGCCTCGGTTTAAAGTCTCCCGTTTTGATTGCGATGGAAGATGCACCAGGTAAACCAGACCCCACGGGACTTTTTGCGACAATTCGTCTGCTAGAAAGGGAGATTGACAAAACATCAATAATAGTGTACGTGGGAGATACAGTAGGGGACATGTACACAGTAGAGAAAGCACGAAAGTTAAAGCCCGAGCGGACTTGGATTGGTGTAGGAGTTTTACCACCCCATGTCCATGAGACAGCAGAGCGTCGTGATGCCTATAGTCAGACACTACAGAAAGCAGGAGCAGCAATAGTTTTGCGTAATGTGCAAGAACTGACACCAGAGAAAATTCTCGCATTATAAAATCGACCACGATAAACGATGGATTTTTATTTTTCTGGCGATCGCCAAGCGTATAAACTGAAAATATCAGAACCCTGGAGAATCGGTTCTTGCTCAACTTTAATTTCACTAAAACCCTGTTCTTGAAGCAAAGCTGTAATCTTTTGGATGCGATGGTCTAAATCATGCACTTCAATAAACACCTGCTTAATCTTAGGCCAATCTTGATTTTCAATACCTAGCAGCACATCCATCTCGCTTTTTTCTACATCGATTTTGAGCAAGTCAATTTGCTGGATATTCTGCTCACTCATCATTTGTGATACGGTTTTCAATTGGCAAATAACTTGCTCTGCTTGAAAAGCCGTAGCAAACTTGCGGTCAATAATCAGCGAGAATAGAGACTTTGGCAACCAACGCAGCCAACTAATAGCAGGTGGAAAGTTTTTGAAATTAGCCAGAGTCATTTTCTTGAGTTTGTCTAGTTCCTCCTGAGAAGTGATTGGGTATGCAGTAGAACCGAGAGTAATTTTTGGATAATAAGCGAAAGTCATATTCTTCGATTCCTGAGACAATCCCCAGGGAAAAACCTTGATGCTTTTTAGTGCCAAGCGTTGCACATTGCTGTTAAGCACTTGAAAAATTGCTGGGATAGGCTCAAAAGCATAGATATTAACATTTTGGTTGCAGTGTTGAGCTACCAAGAGTGTAAACAAACCTATATTGGCTCCCACATCAAAAACAGTGTCACCCTCACCCAACTTAATTCCGTGCTTTAAGTACATCTGCACTTCTTGGTACATCAATTGCACTTCGTCTTTCCGCAAGCAAGATATTTTCATTCCGTTGGGAAGCGTAGTTTGGGGAATCACAGTTGGCATAATTTACCTTACCAAGACAGCAAAAATAATACGAAAATCATACTCTAAAGGGGTCTATTTGGTAATATAAATCCAGGTGTTTTCCACAAAGAATGCCAACCTAATGTGTGTAAGAAGCTCTTAGCTATACCTAAAATACCTTGAATTTGGTAACCCAAGTACGCTCGAAGTAGCAATCCTTTGATCTTGCTCCTAGGAACATAGATAAATATGCATTTGAGCATTATCCATATCCCTTGGGTAACATATGAAACGTATAAAATCTCAGCCCAACTTTTGAAGAATTTAGATTCTTTACCTCCTAACCGTAACAGAGGTTCACTATTCCAAGGATCAAATGCTGTGAACTTTGTGGAGAAATTCCAATGGGGACGGATAAAAATTTTTCCACTCTCGTTGAGCATACAAGCAGCAAAGCTAAAGATGCTATTGCTAATACATACTATGTCACAGTTGCTCAACATGAAAAAGTCAATGTAAAACTCTATATTTAACTCTTTCATTTCTGCCGGCAAATTTACATTCAAATCTCTCGAAGTCACAGGAGAAAATTTTTTAAATTCCGGAAGAATACTGTCGATATCATCGCTACAAAGAAAAAGAACTGGATCTTCTAAATTGTTCCATATCCCGTCCAGCCATTCGCAATACCATTTTGTAGGAAATACTAAAGTAAAACCAGCCCTAATCTCTGTAATGTAATCACCTCGTCGTAGGTGAACCCCAACGATTGTTTTGCCTTTGGAACGAAGAATATTTAGACTATTCTCCAACGGAATTTTTAGTTCTTGAACGGGCTGGAAGAGCGAACGAAAGTATTCCTTATATGGCGCTAGTAAATGGGTTGGTAATTGGAAAAAACCCCAGATATCCACGTTAGCAAGACCCTGTTCTAGAGCTTCTGCACCCACATAGGAACTCTTCGCATCAGCAAGTTTTTCAAGATAAGGGATAAATTCTGGAATAATCTCAAACAAACTTTCTCCACCATCCCGGCGCTCAATTGCAGGAGGTAGCCGCTTGGAAATGGGTGCATCCTTATGTCCAAACAGAGTTTGGCCAATCCAAGGGGGAGACTCTATTCTTGCTCCATTTTTTTTTGCACAGATTCTCAAAAAAGCATACTGGAATAGCTGATTACCGAATCGCCCAAACTGTCCAATAGAGGACATTGTCAGAACTGGCTCCTTGGCACTTCTGGCATCATTTGTACCAGAGTCTTGAGTATCTTCAGCATCTTGTTTGAAAGTATCAAACACGCTAAATACCCTATCTGTTTCGCTCTTGATAGTATATTTAAATTTTTCCATTCGATTCCCTAAGGTATCACTAACTACTAGCTAGCGCGAAATTCTATAGTCTTCATAAAGGCTGAAAAATGTCTTTATTGCTTTGTTTGAGCCAAAACAGGCTTGCCCGTAGACACAACCTGTTCCACAATATCAGCGGCTCGACTCACCCCATTAGTTGCCTGAATCGCTTCTTGTAGTCTCAAGGCATTTTTTTTATAAGAATCTTCTGTCAACACCTTTTGTATGGCATCTCGCAATCTGGGAACGCTCAGACGGCTAAGAGAAACCATCTTACCAGCACCAATCCAAGTCAAACGTGCTGCTACACCTGGTTGGTCATTAGTAATGGGAATAGCTACCATTGGTATCCCATTGCTCAAAGATTCCAAGGTAGTATTCAAACCTGCATGTGTAATGGTAAGAGTAGCTTTTTGCAATAATTCTAGTTGGGGTGCATAGCTGACAACTAGAGGATTTCCCGGCAACTCTTGCAAAACCTCTGGACTAGCCGAACCACCCAAAGATATTACTAGTTGGGCATCTAAACCATAACAAGCTTCTGCAATAGATTGGAAAACTGGTAGTAGGCGATTTTGTACAGTCCCCATCGAAGCATAAATCAGCGGTTTCCCAGTCAATTTTTCAAAAGGGAAAGGTATTGACTCGCGACTAGCTGGATTATGATACGGCCCTGTGAAATGAAAACTTTTTGGTAAATTCTGTCTGGGGAATTCAAACTCAGCAGGCTGCTGACTGATTTGAGCTAGTTGTGAGTAATAATCATTGGGGTCAGAATACGGTGGTAGCTTCCACTCTCGACGATACTGATTTATCGTCTCGCGAATAGGTTGCCCAATCCGGTTTAACAATTCATAACCTGCTCGATAGCGTACTTTTGCCCACCAAGCACGACTATAGCTCCAAGAAGTGTTAAAAGGAGGAACACTAAAATCCCGATTAATCATCATGGCATTGCACACGCTAATGAAGGGAATGTCTAGGAACTCTGCAACAGTTCCTCCCTCTGGTGAAACCTGGTCTACTAGCAATGCTTGTACGCCAGCTTCTTTAATTACTGCTGGGGCTTCGTCCAGAAACATAGCCCCTGTTTTCTGTATGCAAGTGATTGTATATTTCACAGCGGCTAATCCGCTGAGTTTTCCCAATTCAGTGAATAATTGTGTCATCGTCCCTTTGGGAAACGCAGACTCACCAATTGCCCGAAACTCCAATCCTGCAGCCAGTGTCTTTGCTTGAGAGTCAAGTATCCCGAATAGAGTGACGCGATGGCCACGTCTTTGAAGTTCGTAACCCAGCGTAGTCATAGGGTTAAGGTGACCTGTTGCAGACGGACAAATTAGCCCAAAATGAGTCATGGTAAATTCACTTAGCTTCGTTTTAGAAACTAATGCAAAAATACCCACACAGTAAATCTCTCTAATGGGGGGTTGAAAAAATAACCGAAAAGTGAATTTACTGGAGTTTCAAAAACTTATCCAATGCAGTTACCAGGCTGGGAGGCCAGCGACGGATATTTGTTACCCAGTCGAGGTCTTTGTAACGTTTATCTAATCCATAGGCTGCTACCCAGTTACTTTCAGCTTCGCCTTGTTTTCCACTTACCCAGTATGCAGCGGTGAGGGCAGCACGCACATCGGCAAAGTTGGGATATTTGCGGACGATGTTCCGCATCTCGCGGATTGCTGGCTCAATTTGGCCTGTTTCATACAAAGCAACAGCATAATTTGCACGAGCAAAGGCAAAATTAGGGGCAATTTCAAAAGATTTTTTGTAGTCGGCGATCGCATCTTGCCACTTTCCTAATCCTGCTTTGGCATTGCCACGATTATTGTATGCCATTGCATCATTGGGATCGAGTTCTAAGACATGATTATAATCAGCGATCGCATCATTCCATTTTCCTAAACCCTCTAATGCTGCACCCCTATTCAAATAAGGGTCTGTAACATTCGGCGCTAGTTCTATGGCTTTGTTGTAATCTGTCAGTGCTGCTTGTAACTTGTTCTGACTCACCCGAGAATTCCCTCGATTACTCCACGCCCCTGCATTAGTCGGAAATTGTTCAATAATCTGTGTCCAATAGCTTTCAGCCGTGACAAAATCACCTTGATTCGTCGCCGCAAAAGCTTTATTGGCTAACTCATCTCCTTGTTGTAACTGTTCTTGAGTGATACTAGGTGCTGCTGATAGTGCCATAACTGGTTTACCCCAGCCAAACACCAGCAACAAACTGAGAAAAATACTAATTAATTTAATCATCTGTGGGGATTGGGGATTGGGGACTGGGGATTGGGGATTGTGTGTTAAGTCTTTGAACTCGGAACTTGAGCCTCTGAACTCGGAACTTGAGCCTCTGAACTCGGAACTTGAGCCTCTGAACTCGGAACTTGAGCCTCTGAACCTGGAACTTGAGCCTCTGAACCTGGAACGTCAGCCTCTGAACTCGGAACTTGAGCCTCTGAACTTGGAACTTGAGCCTCTGAACCTGGAACGTCAGCCTCTGAACTCGGAACTTGAGCCTCTGAACCTGGAACGTCAGCCTCTGAACCTGGAACTTGAGCCTCTGAACGCGGAACTTGCGCCTTGAGCCTTGGAACTTGGAACTTGGAACTTGGAACTTGGAACTTGGAACTTGGAACTCGGAACTTGAGCCTTTGAGCTTGGAACTTGGAACTTTGCCAATGCCCCATTCTTATTACAGCAAAGACATCTGTCCACTAGGCGGGGTGAAGCCTAAATGCTTGTATGCTGCTTTTGTGGCTACCCTCCCACGGCTAGTCCGGCTTAAATAGCCAATCTGCATCAAATAAGGTTCGTATACTTCTTCTATAGTTTGGGTATCTTCACCGGTAACTACTGCGATGGTTTCTAATCCTACTGGTCCGCCATTGAATTGTTCAATAATGACACTCAGCATTTTGCGATCTGTCCAATCCAAGCCGCATGGATCTACTTGGAATAGTTGCAATGCTTCAGATGCGACGCTTGCATTAATCTCACCAGATGATTTTACTGCTGCATAATCACGTACTCGCTTCAGTAATCTATTAGCAATACGCGGCGTTCCCCGTGAACGACGGGCGATTTCTGTAGCACCATCTTCGGCGATGGGAGTTTGGAGTAATTGCGCGGTTCGCAGTACAATTTGACACAGTTCGTCAACTTCATAGAATCGCAGTTTTTGGACTAAGCCAAAGCGATCGCGTAGTGGTGAAGTTAAAGCCCCGACACGAGTTGTTGCCCCCACCAAGGTAAATTTTGATAGTGGTAAACTCCGAATACGAGCGCTGGAACCTTTGCCAATGGTAATATCCAATCGATAATCTTCCATAGCCGGATAGAGAATTTCTTCAGTCATTCGCGAGAGGCGATGAATTTCATCAACAAACAGCACATCCCCTGGCTTTAAGTTCACTAGTAGCCCTACAATATCCCGTGGACGTTCCAGTGCTGCCGCACTAGTAATTTTGTAGTTTACTCCCATCTCCGATGCTAAAATCATTGCCATTGTTGTTTTACCCAATCCAGGCGGCCCATACAGCAGCAAGTGATCCAACACTTCATTCCTTGACTTGGCTGCTTTGATGGCAATATCCAGCACATCTTTTAAGTCTTTTTGCCCAATGTAATCAGCAAATCGCTGTGGTCGAATACTTTCTTCTTGTTTACCTTGTTCATCAGTAGCAGCTTCAGCTTGCAAAAGGTCTGGACTAGGAGAAGGTTTCGCCGACTCTGGAT
Organism: Calothrix sp. PCC 7507; assembly: GCF_000316575.1. GTDB lineage: Bacteria > Cyanobacteriota > Cyanobacteriia > Cyanobacteriales > Nostocaceae > Fortiea. The sequence continues at coordinate 3,011,635 of NC_019682.1, forward strand.
GTTGCTTTGGTTCTCCGTTGGGGTCTTGAGGCTGTTTTTTCGAGGAGATAATCGCCATAATTCAGCTATCAACTTTGACTTGAGGACTGGATCAGCGCCATCTTGGCGGTAAAAGTGAGAATAATCACGGCTGTGGAAATTTTCGGTGGAAAATACACAAGCCAATTTAAAATTTAAATTCCGGACAATTACCCACTAGAGCAAAAATTATTATGCTATCTAAAAGAATCTTACCGTGCTTAGATGTGAAGGCGGGACGGGTTGTCAAAGGAGTTAACTTTGTTAACCTCCAGGATGCAGGTGATCCGGTAGAACTGGCGAAGGTTTATAACGAAGCTGGTGCTGATGAGTTAGTATTTCTAGATATTACGGCGACTCATGAAGATCGCGATACAATTATAGATGTGGTGTACCGCACTGCAGAGCAGGTCTTTATTCCGTTAACTGTGGGTGGTGGGATTCAATCCTTAGAAAATGTTAAAGGTTTGTTACGAGCGGGAGCAGACAAGGTTAGTATTAACTCCGCAGCAGTACGTGAACCAGACTTCATTAATCGGGCAAGCGATCGCTTTGGTAATCAATGCATAGTTGTTGCTATTGATGCTAGGCGCAGAATTGACCCTAATAATCCAGGCTGGGACGTGTATGTGCGAGGCGGTAGAGAAAATACAGGCAAAGATGCTTTACTTTGGGCGAAAGAAGTGGAAAAGCGCGGGGCTGGTGAATTGCTTGTAACAAGTATGGACGCCGACGGCACTCAAGCCGGTTATGACTTAAATTTGACAAAATCCATTGCTGATGCTGTACAAATTCCTGTGATCGCCTCTGGTGGCGCAGGTACTTGTGAACACATCCACGCCGCACTCACTGAAGGGAAAGCAGAAGCGGCTTTATTAGCATCGCAGTTACATTACGGACAATTAAGCGTGGCGCAAATCAAAAACTATCTGCGCGATCGCTCCATACCAGTACGCATGTTCCCCTAATTTAACCCCAATTTAAGATTTATCCTAATGCACATCTATCTCTGGTTAGAGACACTTGCTCAAAACAGTGTTAATATTAGTTAACAAGTATGAATAAATATTAAGAAATATGTTGATACCTATTTTATTATTTGATGTGGCGCTGGTGGCTTGGTCACTGCACCTAATGGAAAAAGCCTTCGAGCATAAAGAATTTTCGCTCATGTTAGCTGGCACTTTGGTTGCCCTGGCAGCCGCCGCCATGCTAGTAGTTTACTTTCTGATGGGGCACTGTATGAGCTATTTGTTGCAAGTGTCTTAAATAAAAGAGTCAAGTTGACAAATCACCAATTATTAAAGTATAGTCAGTAACGCACTGTAAGGGGTTATAGCTCAGTTGGTAGAGCGCTGCAATGGCATTGCAGAGGTCAGCGGTTCGAACCCGCTTAGCTCCACTTTTCCCTCAAACGTCTGAATCACGGATTAGACGGATTACAGGATTACACAGATTACAGGATTACAGGATTACACAAAGTAAAAATCTGTGTAATCCATTAATCCCTAAAAATCCGTGATCCGGATTACAATCTCTTAAAATATTTCTTTTTCACCTTCCCGTATATCCGTTGTGTAAGTAATTTAGCAACACGCATCCTCGTCAAACTCTTGATATTAGATGGATGATGAATTTTGTGATCAAAAAATTCGTTTAATTCAGCCAATATTACCTGTAACCGCTGCATAATATTTTCATAGCGATACTCTGCAAAAAATTGTTCAGATAAATTAAACGTGACTGAAGATTTCAGCACCTTCAGAATACGTTGAACATCATATTCTTGAGAATATCCAGCAATTTTATAACAATTAAATCCTGGATCTAAATAGTCAGCAAGTCCACTGTTAATGCTAGAAAATACCTGACAGCCACAAGCGAGGGCTTCTAACGGCTGCAGCCCAAATCCTTCACTAACTCCTTGTTGTGCCCAGTATTCAGCCGAGTCATAAAGATAAACCTTAGCTCGATTGAATAGTCCTGGTAAGTCTTCTACATAAGAATCAACAACCAAGACATTACACAGTTTCTGCAATGCCGGAATCAAATCTTTGATTAAATATTCCGAAGATTTGCGAGCCTGAATTAAAACATCAATATCTCGCTCTAAATGCAAATTTGCAAATTCATTACTAATTTGATTCGGCAAATAATAAATCAGAGAATGTGGAGATAGTTGTCCCCAATATCCCATTGTATGGCGGCTAACCGTAATAATTGGAATGCTCGCAGGCAAGCGAAATTTATAACCAGCGCTGTGAGCATGATAAACAACATTGTATTGCTTGAGCTTGGCAGTAAGTTGAGCTACATCAAACCCCCAACTTAAAACAAAAATTACATCGTCTAAATTTTTTTCTTGAAGCAAGTCATCGATAAAAAGTTTGTCTTTTTCCCGTTGACGATAAGTGACGATATCCGCACTACAAATCTGCTGAACTAAACTAACTGTTTTTAACTCTGCCCACAGTCCACCACAGGCAAATTTACCATCTGTTCCAGGAAGTAAAAAGTAAAGCTTTCTCATAAATATTGGGGATTGGGGACTGGGGACTGGGGACTGGGGACTGGGGATTGGGGATTGGGCATTGATTATTCTCTTCATCTCCCTCATCTCCCCTTGCCCCCTCCCTCTTAACTACTCTCGCCAGCATAACTTGACAAAATGCCCATGTCTTCCCCAAACATCCCGCGTCAAAGTAATATTTTCTACGGCTAAGTTAAAGGGGATAGCAGTTGTGAGATATCGCTGTGCTATGGAACCTAAATCAGGTGCAATTTCAGCTGCTGTCGTAGCAGCTAATCCCAAACCAATTAGTTGTTCAACTGGTCGAAATGGTAGCAAAAGATGCACACCCACAGCTAACCCAGCTGTTAGGAGCATGGCGACTGATAAATTAGTGCCACAACGGGGATGTACTGCCAAATCCCACTCTCCACTGGTAAGACGATGTAAAGCCAGCGAAACTGCACGTCGTAAATCACTGATATTTACTTCACCATAAAGATAAAATCCCTGTTCCGTGGATAAGCCGCTGAGTAGTTCGTTATCAATTTGAACGTTCGTGGCATCTTCACTGAGAACCCAAACAGTAGCATGTTCTAGGGCGTGAACTTGACGTAGCATTAAAATTTCTTGTAACCCTGGGATAAACGATAACTGCTGAAGTAAATCAGTATCTTGGGTGGGCTGGGGAAAGTCTGTGGGTTTGTCACCTCCACTGAGAACTTTCCGAGATAGAGAGGTGATGAAATCAAAGCCAAAAAAATCAACGGAAGATGAATCACCTTGAAAAGAAGCAGAAGTACTCATGGGAACACTGCTCCCTCAGCCGATGGAGCAACATAGATTTCTTTCAAATGTAGCGCTTGAGGCAAAAAATTATTGCTAATTTTTATTGTTGATTTAGATAAATATCTGCTGAACAAAGAGGATATTTCCCGCTGATAAAACTAGAATAAAATTTTACCAACGGGAAAAGACAGCCTCTTATCATAACCAATAGCCCAGTACTCCTTTCTGGTTGATTTTGACGCTGATGAAGATTCGTGGTAGAAGTTGACGCTGCAAACAAAGGTTGAAGAGGAGAATCATTAGTAAATCGTCAAAATTTGCTTGGCTGTAGACCAAAAGCAATTAACGTTATACTGGACGCGCTCAATTGCTACTTGTCTAATCGTTCTGGTTGGGCAGAAGACAACAATTAACATCATTCAGGCAAACTTTGCCCCATTGTAAAGCCCAGCGCACGAGTGCTACTCGGTTTTCTGTCTGGGTTTTAGTAAGAATATTGCTGATATGGTTATCAACTGTGCGTTTACTAATTTCCAGTTTTCCTGCAATATCTTGGTTAGTTAAGCCAGTGGCCACTAAGTCAATAATTTGCAGTTCTCTGTCTGACAGACTAACAGGGGTCTGAGACTCGCCACCAGCCATGACTTATTCTCTCCTCCGGTATATGTACTCAATCGCTCTCTCTAATTCTAGAAGATTCTTCTGTTGGTGGGCGTTTCCAGTGTTAGCAGAAATACGATCGCTATTATTTTCTTTTTATTTCCGATTTGTAGTTATGTCAGCTACAAATTACTAGTATTAAACATGATGTTTTTATCAATACAAACAAAAAACTTCATTACTGAGGTGAAGGATGTGGCGATCGCCAGCATTTATCGCTGTTAACAGGCTTGAAAGTCTTTTAGTGCAAGGATTTGTTGCTCAGTTTATGTCCTCATCTATTTGATCACTGCTATAAATCCCATATTCTAGGAATCAGGCGGTAAATATGCATACTCAAAAATCCCAGACTGCGAAGAATGTCTTGATTGTTGGAGGAGGGCCCGCAGGACTGGCTACTGCATTAATGTTAGCCAAACGCGGTTGGAAAAATATCACTGTCTTAGAACAAAGAGTGGCTGCTGATTATTATGAGCCTGACAAGTCATTCAATTATCTTATTGATGGTCGGGGTCAAAAATTAATTGATTTTTTGGGACTCTCTGACGAATTATCAAAAATCAGTGTTCCGAGTCAGAAATTTTATTTAACGTTCATTCCCGCAAATGGTAGTCGGAAAACTCTGGATTTACCGATTATCGATCCCAATCGGAAAACTGCTTACTGGCTACCACGAAAAGCATTTGTCTTGCTACTATATCAGGAAATTGAACGGAATTGGCAAGATAGTATTACTGTCTTGTTTAACACAAAGTGTGTGCAAATCAAACAGCAGGAACGGTTGGAAATTATTGTCGAGTCAGAAAAGGGCGATCGCTCTAAATTGGAGCCTTCTCTCCTAGTTGGTTGTGATGGGATTAACTCCATTGTCCGTAACACAATCAAAGAGTGGGATAAATCGACTACAGATAGATTTGAGATGCAGCTTTGTCCTTCGCCTAGTGCAAATCTGAGGTATAAGGTGTTAAGTTTGCCACCAAATTTTCCTCTCGATTATAGTGGCACAGAACATGCTGTGTGTGATGCGGCGTATGCGATTCGTGGGGCTTTGCGAGAGCGCGATCGCTCTGTTTCTCTGGGAATACTGCCGATTAAAAATCCAGACGAAGTCCGCACTGCAAATATTATTACACCTTTAAAGCATGAAATATGGAATTTGCAAACCAGTGAGGAATTGTCTAACTTTTTTGAGCAAGCTTTCCCACAATTACCAATGCGTCAAATAGTTTCATCGGTAGAAGCTGAGAGATTTCTTAAAAGTGAAGGTGGTTACTTTCCCATTCCTCAATATTGTTCTGGATTGTACTGTTTATTACCAAGTGATGCGACTGGAGTAGTCCTGTTAGGAGATGCTATCCATTGCTTTCCTCCAGACATTGGCCAAGGTGTGAATTCAGCCTTAGAGGATGTGTATGTTTTACATGAGGCACTTGCTAAAAGTGACGATAATTTATCAGAGGCTTTACCTGTATATGAATCTTTGCGTTCTGCTGATGTCAAAGCTTTAGTTCGTCTGGCTCAAATTGCTTTTCCTTGGCAGTATAACCAAGATCCCTTTCGCCAGCAGCTATGGAGCATCAACTTTTTTCTCAGACTTAAACTCAGCCAATTTTTACCATATTTATTCAGTCCTCAAGCTTTTTTTCTCATCCAAAATCATCGACTTTCCTATAAAGAAATATTGGACAGAGTTAATCTTACAACTCGGAATTTGTATGTAGTAAGTCTAGGCGTAATTTTGGTGATTTTAGCTTTATTGGGAGTTAGTTATTTGACATGAAATTGGATAGGTAGAGTTCTGACCGTTCAATTGTCATCGCGAGCATCTCACCGAAAGTATACCAAGCGATTTCCATTCGCCAGGGCAGGCGTGTTTTTACAAAAGTGAGATGCTCCCATTGTCATCGAGGGTGGGAAAGACTCATACGTGTCAACTTAACGTGAAACCGTTGTCCCACCTCAGAATGAATTCTGAGTCTCATAGCAAAAGTCATCTCAAGATGACTAAAAATTCTCACTTATCCCCAGTTTACTTGAGTAAACTTTGCCTAAAAGCCGATGAAACTCATTTCTGGGCGGGTGTGTCAGCCAACAAATCCGCCAGGGGAAGGGGTTGGGAGTGGGGTAAAACGCATGACAGGTAAGCGTTTGAGCTTAAGTTGACAACAATAGGAAAGATCCACCGCCTACAAATGTATATATTGCATTCTTTTTTCAAATTAGTGTAACTTTCTGAATTACAAATTACGAATGGGTTTTAGTCCATCCAATAAAACATTAATCATTTCATTGACCATAATCTCACCAGAGACAGCACTAGGCGAACTAGTGACAAAAGGAATGCTTTCCATCACAGATAAAAAGAAGCCTGCTAGGAGTTCGGGACGCACATCTCGAATTTCTCCTTGGGCTTTTGCTTGAGCAAATATCTGGTGAATTGGTTCAAAGATGGATTTATAGGAGCAAGCTGATAGCCTGTTAATATTTTCTTCTGATAACAAAGGCATATCTGTGTGTACCATGCTCAAAAAGTGGATGGGAGGCTGGGAGAGAAACCAAACGCCAGCTGCTTGGAGATGCGATCGCAAATTACTACCATTTTGATCAATAGCTTGCTGTAAACCGATGCGATGGCGCTCAAACATGCGTTCGGTAACTTCCACAAACAGCTGCTCCTTGCTCTTAAAGTGATAGTACAAGGATGCTTGGCGAATTCCTACCTCCAAGGCAATATCCCTCATGGTGACTGTATTGTAACCACGAGTGCGAAATAACTGCTCTGCTTCATCCAGCACACGATCTCTAGCGACTATGGGGCGCTGGGTACAAGCATCTACGTGTCTGCTAGCAGAGGATTTTTTGGGAGAGATGCGATCGTCTGGCATCCCAAAACCTACCTATCACTTAGTAGTCAACTATCAAATAGTATATTACACTGTCAAATAATGTCCTAATTTTTGATTGTAAATCTTACAGCTTGATAATTTATATGATGTAAACTCCGTCTACAAAACTTAAATCTAAAGTCTTCTCAAAAGTAACAGTTAGGGATTGACAATTTATCCCATTGTGTCAAAAAAATCCGCTGGGGATTAACTTTGGCATGGGAAAAAGATTCTGGGAAATGGGCTAAATTACAGCCCTTATTTCGTGCCATTAGTTCATTGTGAAGAGTTAGTTCTGTAACAAATGAGTCAAGTATCAAATACGCCTGAATCATCTCATATTTCTCGTCGTACGCTGCTCAAGTGGTTTGGTATCGGTGGTATTGCTGGGGTGACAGGATATTCTCGTTTCAGTAAACCCAAACCAACAGTTTTTCAAAAAGATGTACTCAACTTGCCACGGCTACTGAATCAATCTAAAAGTGTTGTTGTCGTTGGTGGTGGATTAGCGGGTTTAGCTTGTGCATATGAATTGAGCCAACGGGGATTTGTTGTGACACTTTTAGAAAAGTCACCCCAACTCGGCGGCAAAATTGCGAGTTGGCAAATTGAAGCTGTGGGCGAAACTTTCATGATGGAACATGGCTTTCACGGCTTTTTCCCCCAATACTATAATCTGAATAGTTTAGTGGTAGAAATGGGGATAGATGAGCATTTTCAATCATTAAAATCCTATGCTGTTGTTTACCGCGATGCTAAATATCAACCAGAGGTATTTCGTCCTAGTAGTTCTGCCTTCCCTTGGAATATTATAGATTTAGCGATCGCATCTCCCAATCGTTTAAGATGGGGGATTAACCTGGTTAAATTAAAACATTTACAAGTCTTCCAAGCAATTACTGGATTTCAGAGAGAAAGAAATTATCAACGCTTCGATAATATCTCTGTTGCTGATTGGGTAAAAGAGGAATTTCCTCGCGGTTTATATGACTTATATTTTCTCCCTTTTGCTAAATCTAGCTTGAATGCACCAGACACAATGAGTGTGGGCGAATTGATGCAGTTCTTCCACTTTTATTTTTTTGGCAATCCGGAAGGGCTAGCTTTTAATGGTACTAAAGACGATATGGGAACCAGCTTAGTACAACCTATAGTTAGGGCAATTCAAGACAGGGGTGGTAAAATTATCACAGGTGCAACTGTGAGTGAAATTCCATATCAGCAAGGTAAGATTAATGCAGTCAAATATTTTGTTGGTAGTAATCAAAATAATGTCCCTTTTGGGGTGAGACGCAACTCACTGATAAGTGGTGCAGATGTAGAATATTTTGGTGAGGCAGATGAAGTTTTTGCCGTCACAACTGGAGCAAAAGAGGCAATTTCACTTACCTGTACTCACCAAGGTTGTACAGTCCAAAAAGCAGCAGATGGGAAATTTCACTGTCCTTGTCATGGAGCAGTTTTTGCGGCTGATGGTAAAGTGTTAAAAGGTCCAGCACAAAGAGATTTAGCTAAATATCAAGTAGTGCAGCGACAAGATGAAAAGTTACAACTGGTAGCAGTAAATCAGGAATCCTCGCCAGAAAAAATCACAGCCGATTATTATGTTTTTGCTACCGATGTACCGGGAGTACAGCAACTATTTAAACGCATGACTGGGGATGTAAATAAAAAAGTGCGATCGCAAGTAGAAAATTTGAGTATTGCTGATCCATTTGCTGTTTGTCGTTTTTGGTTTGACCGTGATTTTCATTGGGAACAGAGTAATTTTACATCTTTATCTGGCTACCAGCTAACTGATAGTATTACTCTTTATCATCGCATTCAAACACAATTTATTGACTGGGCACAACGCACTGGTGGGAGTGTTGTAGAGTTACATGCTTACTGCTACAAAGCAAAAGAATTCCCCACTCAAGAAGCATTGTTAACCACATTTGAACAGGAACTCTATGAAATTGTTCCTGAGTTAAAGCAAGCCAGAGTATTGCATCGGGAATTGGTAAATCAACATAACTTTTCTGGATATCCACCCAATAGTTATGCAGAACGTCCAGAAACTATTACCAGTGTTCCTAACTTAATCTTTGCAGGAGATTGGGTGAAAATGCCCTTTCCCTGTGGGTTAATGGAGCGAGCCGTTAGTAGCGGTTTATTAGCAGCCAATGAGATTTTATACCGAGAAGGTTTGCAGAGGCGATCGCTTTTATCAGTCAATCCAGAAGGCTTGTTGCAAATTTAGATATACTCGATAAATTAAGATCCCCGACTTCTTTGAGAAGTCGGGGATCTGTGGCTGCAAAATTTACTTACCTGAATTTAAGCCAATTACCCCAATAATTATTAATGAAATGGATATCAGTTTAATGGGAGTAGCAGATTCCCGAAACCAAATCATCCCAATGACAGCAATTAGGGTAGTTCCCAATCCAGCCCAGACAGAATAAGCGACACTAACATCAAGTTTTTTGATACAAAGCGTTAAAAAAGCTACACAAAGTCCATAGGATATAAACACTAATATCGAAGGAGTAATTTTAGTGAATCCTTGCGATAATTTCATGCAAGTTATGCCAGAAACTTCAAAGATGATTGCTGCGAAGAGATAAAGCCAACTTAGTGACATATTTGTTAGTTTTGCAGTGGCAAGGTTTTTTATTATCTCTAGCAATATAAAAAAATTAAATTAAATCATTGTGATAAGCGACTGTGGCATTTAAGTTGCATATTTTATCGTGTATAAAATAATGTTTGCGAGACATGGATTGTCGTGAAGGGTGGGGAAACCCCGCCCCTTGTATCTTAAATAAATAAAGCTAGGGTTTTCACCCTATAATTTGGACTTCAGACTTCATAAAATCCAACATAATTCGTTGATGCACGCCCCCTAAAGGTCTAACTTCATCGGCATTTTGCGAATAACAATGGCCTTGGCGAATATCTTCATGTGTCAATAAACCCATATCCCAGCCTTCATTTAAAACTAGTTGGTTTAATTCCACTAAAAGCGGTGCATGAAAGACGTGACGGATAGCTTTTTCGTCTGGATAGCAGCCAAATTCCGAAAAATGTGGTAGTGTGTAGCCGATTTCTTCTAAAATTTCTCGCTTAACGGCAATTTCTGGGGTTTCATCAGGTTCAATATGACCGCCAAATAGCGCCCAGGAACCAGGGTAGGGAATCGTAGGAATATTGTCCCGTAATTGCATGAGAAATTTGTCTCCTTGATAGAGAATAGCGATCGCTACATGCACTTGTTGATGATTCATAAGTTTTTTTAAGACTATTCTTCTACGTAAATTTCCCCGAACTCCTTGCCAGCCAAAGGTATACTTTTGTAGCGAACTTTCCCCTTAACCACCATATCCTTTCCTTCTGCTAAATCAGTTTGATTAGTCACCACCCAAATTTTGCCACTTGAGTCATTGATTTGATACGCCCATCGTTGCATGAGGGGAACTTGCCTTTCCACCTTACCCTGGACGTAAACTGTCGCGGAATCATCTTTTCCTGGTTTAATATCTCGAATTGGAGTGATATTGCTACCAATTCTGAAATTACCGGAATTCAACCCAGGCGGAGTCAACTTACCACAACTACAAAGCCCTACTACTAAAAAGAATGTCAATCCCAGGCGATTAAAATTTGTCATTTGTCAAAAGTCAAGAGTCAAGAGTCAAAAGTCAAGAGTCAAGGATTATTGCCCAATCCCCAATCCCCAATCCCCAATCCCCAATCCCCAATCCCCAATCCCCAATCCCCATTTTCATCGATGACGCGGTTGATCTGAGAAGATAAACAATATAGTCTTGCAGTCTGAGGTCAAGACCATAATAGTAGATAGTCAAAGATGACAACAAAAACTGCCAAACTTCTTGATGGTAAAGCTTTAGCTGACAAAATCCACAAAGGGCTTACCAAACGGATTACAGAATTACAATCACAAATTGACCGCCCCCCTGGTTTAGCGGTGCTGATGGTTGGCGACAATCCAGCGTCAGCGGCTTATGTCCGCAATAAGGAAAAAGCCTGCGCTAAGGTGGGTATTGCCTCTTTCGGCCAGCACTTCCCTAGTGAAACCAGTCAAGCAGAACTAGAAACGGCTATTGCATCACTCAACCACGATCAACGAGTAGATGGCATTCTCGTACAGTTACCTTTGCCTAACCACTTAGATGCTGTCACCCTTCTGCATCAAATTGACCCTGACAAAGATGCTGACGGACTACATCCAGTCAACTTAGGGCGATTGGTGCGGGGAGAGGCTGGTTTACGTAGTTGCACTCCCTATGGTGTGATGCGGCTATTGCAAGAATACCAAATTCCCTTGCAGGGAAAACAGGCGGTGGTAGTGGGACGGAGTATTTTGGTAGGCAAACCGATGGCTTTAATGTTACTAGAAGCTGATGCTACTGTGACTATTGCTCACTCGCGATCGCACGACTTAAAAACCATCACTCAGAATGCTGATATTCTGATTGCAGCCGCAGGAAAACCTGGATTAATCACTGCTGACATGGTGAAACCGGGCGCTGTTGTGGTAGATGTGGGGATGAATCGCGTCACAGATTCTAATGGGAAAGGTCGTTTAGTCGGCGATGTCCACTTAGAATCAATTGCTGGCGTGGCGCAGTTTATCACTCCAGTCCCTGGTGGTGTTGGTCCGATGACTGTCGCTATGTTGTTGCAAAATACATTTGCCAGCTACGCAAGGCGGTATGGAGTTAACAGTGATGAATTATGAATTATTCTTCCTAATTCTTAACGCTTAATTCCTCATTCTTTCAGCTCCAGCACACCTTAAAATTGTGACGTATATGACAAAAATTTACAAAGTTCAGGACTTTTAAGAATGGTAGCAACTAATAAGTTTACAAAGACACCAGAGACAGCCACGTTTAATCTATCCGCTTATCTCAAAGAGCGACAAAAGCTTTGTGAAACTGCTTTGGATCAAGCAATTCCCATCATTTATCCAGAAAAAATTTATGAATCTATGCGCTACTCTCTATTAGCTGGAGGTAAGCGTGTACGCCCTATTCTTTGCCTTGCTACCTGCGAAATGACCGGTGGTACAATTGACATGGCAATGCCGACAGCTTGTGCAGTGGAAATGATTCACACAATGTCTTTGATTCATGACGATCTGCCGGCGATGGATAATGATGATTACCGCCGTGGCAAACTGACGAATCATAAAGTCTATGGCGAAGATGTGGCAATTTTGGCTGGGGATGGCTTGTTGGCTTTCGCTTTTGAGTTTGTAGCTAAACAAACACCCCAAGACGTTCCCAGAGACCGTGTGCTGGATGTTGTAGCCCGTCTGGGACGCGCACTAGGAGCAGCTGGCTTGGTTGGCGGTCAGGTGGTGGATTTAGAATCGGAAGGTAAATCGGATACTTCCCTAGAGACACTAAATTTTATTCATAACCATAAAACAGCCGCTCTTTTAGAAGCTAGTGTGGTTTGTGGTGGAATTTTAACAGGAGCATCATCGGAAGACGTGCAACGACTGACCCGCTATGCTCAAAATATTGGTCTGGCGTTTCAAATTGTCGATGATATCTTGGATATCACCGCTACTCAAGAGCAATTGGGTAAAACTGCAGGTAAAGACCTCAAAGCTCAGAAAGTGACTTATCCTAGCCTTTGGGGAATTGAGGAATCCCGAGCTAAAGCCCAAGAGCTAGTGGAAGAAGCTTGTGTAGAATTAGAGTCATTTGGGGAATCAGCGCAGCCGCTAAAAGCGATCGCCTATTACATCACCAGTCGCAATCATTAAGTTTCTAGGGGAAGTATAGCGATCGTCAATTCTGGATTTTGGATTTGGGCTTGTATCCAAATGTTTCCTAAAAAAAACAACTGCTGCTACTATTTACTAACCTAACCAAAATACCATGCAGGACATAGGCGACATCTTAGACAACCGGGTGCTGCTGGTTGCTCTGGTAACTTGTTTGATTGCTCAGGCTTTAAAGCTCGTCATCGAGCTGGTCAAAAATCGCAAACTGAACGTGCGTGTTTTAGTCACAACTGGAGGTATGCCTAGTGCCCATTCAGCTCTAGTTACCTCTCTAGCAGCTGGTGTAGGGCAAACTTTAGGCTGGGCATCTCCTGATTTTGCTTTGGCTACGGTTTTTGCCATCATCGTCATGTATGATGCCGCTGGAGTTCGCCAAGCCGCCGGTAAACAAGCTCGGATTCTCAATCAAATGATTGATGAATTATTTGATGAAAAACACGAATTTAGCCAAGACCGCCTCAAAGAACTCCTCGGACACACACCAGTTCAGGTAATAGCCGGGTCGGTTTTAGGCATCACTATATCTTGGTTAGCGAGGTTTTTATTGGTCATCAATAGTCCGTGACTGTTGACTGATAACTGATTACAACCGCACAACCGACTTTAACAACATCACCTTACGACTATCTACTAGATAAGACACGAAGCCACGTTCGTTGAGCTTCTGTAGTGTGTTGTATGCTTCTTGTTGGTTGGTAGTGTAAATTGCCAGCAAGTAAGGACGTTGTCCGTAAGCAGCAAAACCGACGTTACCTCCCAGCGCTTTTTGCACACTATTTGCCAGTTCCGGACGGTTGAAATAATCTACCAATACGGCATAACCGGCTTTGAGGGGTTGAGGGTTATAGCTAATTGTCTGAGATGGTTGTGGCTCTCCGGGTCGAGTGGTGATAATGGCAGACAACCCAACTATATTATTGATATATCTCGCCCAACGATTAGCATCATCAATTTTGTTAAATCCACCAATTCTGGTGACAGTATCGGTGAGATATTGGCAAGTAGTACTCTTGATTTCAGTTGGTAAGGCATCACGCAGTTGCTTTTGATTATCTACTGTCGGACTGATTACCAATAAAAGATACTCACCAGCACTCGGAGGCTGACAAACAGGATTAGCTGGTTGAGCGGTTACAGAACTTAAACCACCTATCAAACCAGCCATCGCTAATACTAAAGCACTTGGTAAACTCTGAAATCTTTGCACAAAAGTTAAATAGGTCAATTATAGTGTCTTACAAGATTTTATAAAAAGATTTTTTGTTCCTAACAAAGGAAAATGGGTAATTAGTCAAAAGTCAAGGGTCAAGGGTCAAGAGTCAAAAGTCATTAGTAAACAGCTATTTCCCCCTGCCCCTGACCCTGCCCCGTTCTAAGCTACGGTAGCCAACGAGGCTAAGGCGTTGGGAATTGTCTTAGAAGGAGCCTGAAATTCGCCTGTAATCACGTACTCTAATCGCAGTTTCAGCCAGGTAATAAATTGGGAATTAGTAGAAATAATTGCTACTGCTGGTTGTGGACACTTTGCCTTTTCCTGGGCAAACTGGGGTGCTTCTAAAAAAGCTGGCTGTTTCACCAACCAAAAGTCAATTTCTTTTTCTTGTTCGTGGTAATTACGGGTGCGTTCTTTGAGAACTTCGTCTATTGGTTCTTCTTGTAGCAGAAACTGTTGACTTGCCAAAACGTAATAGTATGTTTGCATTTTCATCCTTATGGTTAAAAAAACTAGAAGTGACTTTAATCGCAGTAGCGTCAAGTATTAAGCAAGTGCATTATTTGTCATGTCTCCTTCATCATTTATCAGTAGGGTGGGCAATGCCCACCCTACTGATACTCAAATTTTTTCAATAATCAAATCGTATTCCTATACAGCGCCTAGGTGTTTTCTAAAAATCATCTTACCAATTAGAGGGCGAACAATTGTTCGCCCCTACAAATTAACTTTTCTTGATTTTCTTGAACCAAGAACTGAAGGGACAAGCACTTTCCTGGTTTCTACTACTTGAGTCTTTAGCGCCTGCTGTCAACTTTTCGAGAAACAGCGCGTTGTCAAAGTAGTGTTCTAAGGAAACAATCTGTAAATCATCGGTAACTTTGGCAATACTCATACCGATAATTTCTACCGTCTCTCCAGTTGGTGCATAGTCTTTGTATGCACCGTGAAAATGTCCCCAGTGTCGCCACTTGAATGTCACGCTTGGTGGACCTGAGTACACTTCCAGCACTTCCCAGGGAAATCCTTGGGGAAATGTAGTGTGGAAGAGTTTGGCTGATGACTCAAAGTTTTCTTCAGAAGCTTTGTAATGTTCTGAATCAGCCATGAATAAATTGTAAGTACCTTGGGCTGATACATCTGCTGCTGTGTACTCTGTTCCACCATTCGTACTCACACGAAAACGGTCATTTACCACAGATAACCATTGCTGCGGGTTAGTTTTAAAAGATACCTCCATCTCGAAGGTTCTCACCAAGTTTTGCACGATCGCTTCTAGGGTACCTTCTAGATGGCTACGTGTACTCTCTCTCTCCAGATTCTCCTTGGAACGGGAATAATCTGGGGGTTTTTGATACCGCCACTCAGCATCACTGCTGGCGGCAATAACTATATCCCGATCCTGTACCCAAAGCGGCAGGTTATTAGACTGTGTTGCGCTCATAATAGAAGTCTTTGCTTTAGTTTTGCTCCCAATTTTCTAGATTTCGCATCTTCAGTAAACAGTTATCAGGTATTCACTGATAACTGATAACTGTTCACTGATTACTGATTCCCCGTATAGCTTGTTTCATCTCGCGGACTGCTCTTTCTATACCTACTAAAGCTGCCCTGCTGATGATGGTATGACCAATGTTGAGTTCTTCCATCCCAGGAATATTAGCGACAGGATAAACGTTCCAGTAGGTGAGTCCATGACCTGCATTCACTCGCAATCCAGCTTTAATTGCTTGTTCGCACCCCTGAGATAACACAGCTAATTCTTGGTGGCGGTTGGTTTCGTTGATAGCGTCAGCATATTGCCCAGTGTGTAGTTCAATAAACTTTGCCCGCACCTTGACAGATGCTTCGATTTGTGCAGGCTCGGCATCAATAAACAGACTAACTGGAATATCGGCGCTCTGTAATTTATCAACAATCTCACCTATTCTAGCAACTTGACCGACGATATCTAAACCGCCTTCTGTTGTCACCTCTTCGCGTTTTTCGGGGACTAAAGTGACGTAATCGGGTTTGATATCGAGGGCGATCGCTAGCATTTCATCTGTAGCGGCCATTTCTAAATTCAGATGCGATCGCACAGTTTGTCTTAATATTCGCACATCCCGATCTTGAATATGCCGCCGATCTTCCCGCAAATGTACAGTAATCCCATCTGCACCCCCTAATTCAGCTAGCACCGCTGCCGCTACTGGATCTGGTTCCACCGTCCGCCGCGCTTGCCGAATGGTGGCGATATGGTCGATATTTACGCCGAGTGTAGTCACCCCTAGTTGCTCCTAATCCACAGTCCTTAGAAGTTGATCTTACCGGAAATGTTGGTTGGCAGGGGAGACTGAGCTTGGAACCTTTGCCCACTCACTCCTTTGGATTCATCTGCAGCTAGGTAAATAAAGATATCCGTAACTTTTGCGGGGTCTACCCAACGGGTATGATCAGCTTCTGGTTCCGATGCCCAGTGCATTGTAGTGTCCATATCACCAGGATCTACCCAGTTAAAGCGCACCCAACTTCCTTGGAGTTCTGCAGCCCAAATCTGCGACATTCCTTCTAAAGCAAATTTTGAGATGCTATAAGCGCCCCATCCCGGAAAACCAGTTACACCTGTATCACTAGTTACGTTGATGATGGAGCCTCCTGTTTGTACCATTATCGGGAAAAGCTTTTGCATCATCAGGAATGGCGCAATCAAGTTTGTGTTGAGTACGTAGCGCAAATCTTCTAAGGGGTAGTCAACCAGGAATGGGATGGGAGTGGGGCCAATTGCGGCTGCGTTGTTAATTAGCACATCCAGGCGATCGCCAAATTCCCTCAGCGTGGTGGTGACGACGCGATCAATCTCTTCTGCTTGCGCCAAATCTGCAGCGATCGCTAACACATCCGTTTGCGGTGCAATTTCCCGAATTCGCTCACATACCTCGTTCAAACCCGCAACCCGCCGCCCCACAATCGAGATTTTAGTTGCTCCTTCGCGAGCAAAATCAATTGCCAACTGCCTTCCTAATCCTTGAGATGCACCTGTAATTAGGGCTGACTTCCCTTTTAGTCTATTCATGTGTGCTTAATTCTCTAACATCTGCAATTGCATAGGTAAAATCACGGTGAAGGTAGAACCAACCCCCACCTCGGAAACTAAGTTAATTTCACCTTGCAATAGCTTCACCAAGCGGGAAACTATGGCTAATCCTAACCCTGTGCTACCAGGAACGTAAGACTTATTCGCAGTACCGACGCGAAAGTAGGGTTCAAATATCTGGGCTTGGTCTTCTGGTTTAATACCTATACCACTATCAGAAACAGCGATCGCCCACCTCTCAAGCTTCAACACCTGACACATGACAATAATCGTCCCCGATTCTGTATAACGAATCGCATTACTAATAATATTTGTAACTATCTGTTGTAATTGTACAGGGTCTGTAATTACTTCCTCTGGCGCATTTTTCCAATCAACAATCATCTGTAAATTTTTCTCCTTCGCTAAAGGCTCCAGCATTTCGCAGACATTGTTAATTACACCACTGACATTAGTGGGTGCTGGATCTGGCTTTATCTTCCCAGCGTCATACCGTGAAAGTTCTAAAATATCGTTAATTAGACGGAGTAAGCGCCTACCATTGCGTAGTACCCGCTCAATGTATTCTAAATTTGCATAAGTCTTATTTTCCCTAGTCTCATCTGTTTGTTCGCGTAAAAACAAATTTGAGTAGCTAATAATTGAAGCTAGGGGACTTTTCAGTTCGTGGGCTATTTGAGAAAGATAATCTTGATTAGTGGTAACTAAGCGATTGAGTTCCTGATTATGCAGTGTTAATGATGAATATAGCTGCTGTAACTCCCGCAGGCGTTCTTCAAAATAACTATTGAAACAGCGGGCGATCGCTTCATCAATCACAGTGTCAATCAAACGCATAGCGCGAATAATCTCTAAAGGCGTTCCCTCTAACAAATCCGGTTCCATCGTCTCAAATATTACCGTCCGCAGCAGATGATACTCCCGCGCAATTTCTGCCGGATCAAAGCCTTGTTCCGCTCGAAGAACTCCATGCTCCCAACTTGCCGTCACTATTGACTTGATATCATTACCCTGAGATTTTGAAAGCACTGTCACCATCGCTTTGAGTACTTCAGGAAGATGATTTTTGATTGCCGTATAAGATAAGTCATCAGCACTTTCAATCTGTCCATCTCTGCGAACTGATACGATCCATTTACTGAGGATAGTATTAGTCTTTTCAGCCAATAGTTGACTAAAATCCATTGATTTTGAGTTTTGCGAGGAGTAAACGAGTATCTGTGATTTTAACAAGAGAAGTGTTTAATTACCAAAAATAGAAAATACCGAAACTACCAAAAGTTATAAATCTTACTGTGCTATGCGTGTCAGATGCCAGTTGTTTTCATCAGCCAAAATGCATATTTATTACACAATCAATGATTTTTCTTTGTTGAACGTTAACATGTAATACCTATTTTGTATGAAGATGCACATAATAATACCCCCCTGTAGTCCCGGCGATAGCCGGGGGGTGAATTATATGCAGCTTCATAAAGAAACGGTATAACTTAATAATGCCGACTAGCTTATCTGTACAAAGACACAGAATTGCAGTATTGAAATCTACAAGAGTTCTGTAAAGAAAGATGTCATTACTGAGTAATGATGTTATAGTGTGTTTGTCGTTAATCGACATCCACATAGAGTAAGTCAGCTTAATCCAGCAAATCATACTTCGTGATGCTGGAGCGGAGGAACCAAATTGTGGGGCGTATCTTATATAAAGAGGGGCATCTCTCAGCCCTAGCCCGTCAGCTAACTTCGTAGGCATTGAGAGGAGACTGAAGAGACAGCATTGTCGTAATGTTTTGATCTCATCAGTGTCCAAGGCTGGTACTGCTCGAATTTTTGTACCTGCACTTAAATCTGTTGAGGTTATAAATGGTATTTCAACTGAATTTAGCTGCGATCGCCGCAGTTGCTGGGCAAGCCGCTTGGAAAAAAGCGAAACCCGTAATTTTTAAAGATGTTTTCTTGTTGCCTCTCTTAGGATTCTTAGGAATAATTATCCTGTGGTGGATTGTCGCCCTTACTAACGATGACTTGATGCCTACCCCACCAGAGGCACTAGTCGCTAATTTGGACTACATTTTAAATCCCTTTTACGAACGAGGCCCTGGTGACTTAGGGATTGGTTGGTTGTTGTTAGCCAGTCTGCGAAGAGTATTGATAGGCTTTGGATTAGGTGCAATAGTAGCAATTCCCTTGGGGTTTTTAATTGGCATGTCCAAACCAGCCATGCTAGCTTTCAATCCCATCATTCAAATTTTTAAACCCGTATCGCCCCTAGCTTGGCTACCAATTTCTTTAGCTATCTTCAACCTAGCAGATCCTTCAGCTATTTTCGTGATTTTTATCACCTCCTTATGGCCGACAATTATTAACACTGCCCTAGGAGTTTCCAGCGTTTCCAAAGATTATTTAGACGTAGCACGAGTGCTAGAAATGCCCCGGTGGCGACAGATTACCAAAATTATTTGGCCTGCAAGTTTGCCCTACATTTTTACAGGTTTGCGAATTAGTTTAGGGATTGCGTGGCTAGTAATTGTTGCCGTGGAAATGCTCACAGGTGGTGTTGGTATCGGCTTTTTCGTCTGGGATGAATGGAGCCGTTTAAACCTCAGTTCAGTCTTCCTAGCCGTCTTAATAATTGGTGTCACTGGACTAGTTTTAGATTACGCAGTGGGCAAACTGCAAGAATTAGTAACCCGCCGTCCTACACCCTCAAATTAGTTAGCAGTCTATCGCATTAATTTCTGCGAGATCCCCGACTTCTACCCTGCGGGAAGTATCTGTAGAAATATCTGTAGTAGGGTGGGCAATGCCCACCATCTCCAGGTTTTGGTGGGCATTGCCCACCCTACTTAATATTCCACACCCACAAATATATTTTCTGCACACATCTGTGATGAAAAAAAATTGAGACTTGTATCAACAACAAGCCGAAAAAAATGGTCAAAATCAATGAATAACGCCGACAAAAATCAGTGGAATCGACGGGAATTTCTTTTAGGTATGGGAACAACAGCCGCAGGAATGGCGCTGTCTTCCTGTGCCATTTCCGGAGACAGATCAGCCAAAGGACTAACTGAAGAAGCGTTAGCTATTAAACCAGTGGTGAGATCCCAAGACTTAGAAAAGCCCGATCTCACTGTAGGATATGTTCCCGTTAATGATTGTGCGCCATTTGCGATCGCCTGGAAAAAAGGCTTCTTCCGCAAATATGGTTTAAACGTCAAACTCAACCGCGAAGCCAGTTGGGCTACATCCCGCGATGGCGTAATTTTTGGTCGATTGGATGCCTCACCAGTCGTATCAGGTGCCGTCACAAACGCCAGAATCGGTGCAGAAGGCGCACGCCACGCCTCCTTATGTGCCGCAATGACAATTCATCGCCACGGTAACGCCATGACGATGAACAAAGCCATGTGGGATTTTGGGCTGCGTCCCTGGTACGAATATCAACAAAACTATGGTGATGGCGCATTAGAAGCCTTTGGGCGCGATTTTCGCGGCTACTTTGACAAGCAGCCCCCAGAACGCAAAGTTTGGGCGGTAGTCCTAAGTTCTGCCATTTACGAATACTTTGTCCGCTACCTATCTGCTGCCGCAGGTGTTGATCCCCTCAAAGAGTTTCGCGTCATCATCGTTCCACCTCCCCAAATGGTGACAAACGTCCGCATTGGTGCGATGCAAGCCTACATGGTAGCGGAACCTTGGAATACTAGAGCCATTAAAGGTAATGAAGGTATTGGCTTTACCTTCGCCCAAGGTAAAGAAGTCTGGTTAGGACATCCAGACAGACTATTAGGAGTGATGGAATCTTTCATTGACAATTATCCTAAAACCTACCGTTCCCTGGTCAAGGCGATGATTGAAGCCTGTCAATATTGCAGCAAACCAGAAAATCACCAAGAAGTTGCTGAACTGCTGACAGAACGCTCCTTTACTGGTGCAAAACCCAAAAAGCCTGGTGCCCCCATCACGAAGTTTACAGGGCCAGGAATTTTGGGTAATTACAATTATGGTGGGTTTGATGGCAAAGACCGCACTATCAAAGCTGCTGACACCACAATTTTCTATGACATCCCTGACAACCTGCCCAAACAGCCAGGAGAACATTCCACATTTCTCTGGAGATCCCGGAGTATCTGGTTAATGACACAGGCGGCTCGCTGGGGACAAATCAAAGAAATTCCCAGAAATGCCCATAAAATCGCCGAAGCAGGCTGGAGAACAGACATTTATCGAGATATAGCGACTGAAATGGGCATTGAGTGTCCCCAGGAAGATTACAAAGTAGAACCAGCAGAAGTCTTCATTGACAAAAAAGCCTTTGATCCTAGCGATCCAGTTGGCTATTTAAATAGTTTCGCCATTAGAGCCAACGCTCCCTCTAACTTTTTCATGTCTTAGATGGGGATTGGGGATTGGGGAGATGAGGAAGAAATAATTAATGACAAATGATAGGAGAATTTAATTATGAACTATACATCATTACCAATTAATACTGATAACCAAGTTATGCCGCGTACTGGATTCCTAGAAATTGAAAATTTAGTCAAGTCTTATCCGACACCAGATAAAGATAATTTTGTGGTTCTTGATGGCGTTAATCTTACGATTGATGAAGATGAATATATTTCTGTAATTGGACACTCTGGTTGTGGGAAGTCAACCTTATTAAAAATTATTGGTGGTTTTGAAAAAGCAACTTCCGGTTCAGTGCGCCTAGACGGGCAAGAAATTCGGAAGCCGGGGGCAGACAGAATGATGGTATTTCAGAATTATTCCCTATTACCTTGGTTAACAGTTAGAGAAAATGTCCGATTAGCCGTGGATGAAGTGTTAAAAAATGCCAATCGTGCCGAGAAAATTAGCATTGTGAACGAACACTTGGCAATGGTAAACTTAACGGCGGCAGCTGACAAATATCCTGATGAAATTTCTGGAGGTATGAAACAGCGAGTAGGAATTGCTAGAGCCTTGGCAATTCGCCCAAAAATGTTGCTGATGGATGAACCATTTGGGGCTTTAGATGCCTTAACTAGAGGTAAATTACAGCGGCAAGTCTTAGATATTTGGGAAAATCATCGGCAGGCAGTGATGATGATTACCCATGATGTAGATGAGGCAATTTATATGTCCGATCGCATCGTATTAATGACTAATGGGCCAGCGGCAACAATTGGGGAAATATTAGAAGTGCCATTTTCTCATCCACGCGATCGCGCTACCATGCGAAACTCTAAAGAATATTTTGAACTCCGCAACCACGCCCTGAATTTTCTCGATCGATATTTCACTCAAGATGAGTAAATTAGACTATCATTGTTTTTTAGTGGGTAGCCTAATTCAAATCCTGTCAAATGAGATTTGGAACGGAGGAACCAATGTTTGGGGCTAATCTTATGAGAGACACCTTCCAGTCTTAGCCCGTCAGCTAACTCCGTCGGCAATGGAAGGAACCTCCAAAACCTTGGCTGTTGTAATACCAGCTGCAATTGGGGATTCCTTTACCGAATTTAAGATTTGAAGTTTTGGTTATCGTTACTCAATCTAAAATCCAAAATCTAAAATCTAAAATTAGGTACCCTACTTCTCGTTAGTAATTCATTTAATTTGAGGAGAAGTGAAAGCTGTGAAAATCAAGCCAATGTTAGTTCGTCTACAAAGCACATTAGGACGTAACGACTTAACTGAGCAAATGGTATTGCTCCCAGAGCCGAACAAACCTCAAACGGCAGAATCAGTTAACTTAATCGTAGCTTATGATGCTTCTCCTAAAAGTCACGCCGCCCTAGACATTGCTTTCTGGATTGCCCACCAAACCCGTTTAGCCACCAACGCCCAAGTCACAGTCCAGGCCGTTTATGTGGTAGAAGAAAATTACAATAATCAGTATCCGGATATTTATCATTCAGCAAAATATCTACCGACATTAGAGTGTCCAGTCAGCAATTTATCAAAATCTGTTACATCCGTATTAACACAACCTAAACTGAGTGCAATTACACCACAATTACAAGATAAGTTGTTAGCTCCCCTCCAAGAAGCCGACAGAATTATCTGGCAAGCACGAAGTCTAGCTGAGGAATGGCAGGGTTCCTTTAAATCTCATCTACGGTTTGGTGATGTTGGTACAGAATTGAGAAAAGTCGTGGAATTAGAAGCTGCTGATATTCTATTTCTCGGCTGTAGATCAGTCAATCATCCGATTATCAAGACACTAGGTGCCGATTTTCCTAGTGCTGTATTAGGTATTCCCAATTGTATAGATGACTAATGACTGCATTAATACAGCTTGACGTCAATAAATCAACCATCCGAGAAAGCATATAAGCCCAGAAGTCACCTTGATGTAGGTGGCTTTTTTCGCCAATATGCAAGCCGTGAAACTTCAAGAGGTATGATGTGGAAAACTGGCAAGCAATCTTTAGCGTGATCACTTTTATCAGCGTCATTATTTTAGTAATGACGGAATGGGTGCATCTCACTATTGCAGCTTTTTTAGGCGCATTGTTACTAGTTTTTGCCAATGTCATGACTTTACAAGATGCTATGGGATACATCGGCAGAAGTCATGGCACACTGGGCTTGTTCTTCGGTGTGATGGTATTAGTGCGAGCATTTGAACCTACCAAAATCTTTGATTATTTAGCCACTCAAATGGTGCTACTAGCTAAAGGAGAAGGTAAGCGTCTACTACTTGGTATTGTGGCTATTACTACCCCTATTTGTGCAGTTTTACCAAATGCCACAACAGTGATGTTATTAGCACCTTTAATTCCGCCAATAGCACAGGAAGTGGGGGTAAATTTTGTACCTTTATTAATCTTGATGGTATTCGTTGCCAATAGTGCTGGACTATTAACAATAGTTGGCGATCCAGCCACGTTTATTGTGGGCGATGCGATTAATATTAGTTTTACAGATTATTTATGGCGCTTAAGTTTTGGTGGAGCGATCGCCATTGCTGTGGTGATCTTCACTTTACCATTTTTATTTCGCAAAATTTGGCATACAAGACTGGAGAATCTTGACCACCTACCACACCCAGAAATCAATCATCCACGAGTTCTAAGTGTGGGTGCGGTGATTGTAGCTTTTGTCTTAATCTTTTTTGTCATCGGAGAATCGTTACCAGTTCCGATTTCACCTGCGGCTGTTGCCTTGCTAGGAGCCGCATTAGCTTTACTACTATCTCACCATAGCAGAATTGATACAGTTCACAATATATTACGGGATATAGACTGGAGTACATTAATATTTTTCATGAGCATCTTTGTACTCATTGGGGGACTAGAAAAAACAGGCGTAATTAACGGTTTATCAGGAGTATTAGCAGTAATTTTAGGGAAAAATATTGTCCTAGGTTCACTGGTTGTATTATTTTTTGTAGGCATATTATCCAGCGTAGTTCCCAATATTCCCTTAGTAGTGGCGATGGTACCATTACTGAAACAATACGTTGTTAACGTGGGTTTCGCACCAGCAGAAGTGCTTGCAGCAGACTTTCAAGGGCAATTCCCCCCAGAAGTATTACCACTGTTTTACGCAATGATGTTTGGTGCAACTTTGGGAGGAAATGGCACCCTAGTAGGAGCATCCTCTAACATCGTAGCTGCAGGCATTTCTGAGCAACATGGCAAGCGCATCTCTTTTAAAACATTTTTGCACTACGGTATCCCAGTCATGATACTACAACTCATGGCTGCGACATTGTATGTATTCGTTCGCTTCCTACTTTAGCTTTTAATAACTGCACTAGTATTAAAGTAATTTTCAAAAAATTAAATGTTGATAAATAGTTTGGCTGTTCATACTTTATTTACTCCGTTGAAAGGCGTTTTTGTTGCCTAATACTATTTCTTTTTAAAGATGCATCACCAGATGTGGGTGTATCAAATATTGCTCGACTAGTCTAGTGATATATATCATTGACAAAATTAATAAATTAAAAACTGATTTCATACTTAGAGAAAATTCTTCCCTAAAGAGAAATATTCGTCACTTTCAAGAGAGGGAAATACGGGATTTTCTCGTTTCTACTGGCAACTTCGGTATGAAATAGTGTAGATAGTTAAAAGATAAAAATATTACCATTCTTATAAAATCTGTTCGAGTAGAAAATCAGTGCCGATAGGTGGGTAATGACTGCTCAATACCTTATTGAACGCCATGACAAACGATTCTCGCACACGAATAATTACTGCGATCGCCTGGTGTCTTACTTGGGGCGAAAAGCACAATCTCAATCAGGATGAACTCAGTACGTTGCATCAAATACGACAGGCTTTGCAAAAAGGGCAGGATGTGCCGGAAAGTATAAAATCTGTTGTTAAACAGGCACAGCGACTCTACAATACTTTTGAAGACCTTACCCCCAAAACAGTCAATGAGTTAAAGGAAAAGGACGATTATTTAAAACTTTGGGAAGATAAAACGCGTATTGGCTTGGTTTATGGTGGTGCGACAAAAATCAAACAATATGTTTTTGAAGCGGCGAAATTACCGGATATTCGTGGTGCTTCAGCACTCCTTGACAGGATAAACTTGGTTGATTTACGTGCGTTTTTTGGTGATTATAATGAGCAAGATTCAAGTTTAGTTGAGAATATCAAGCGGTGGTTAGATACTAATTTTCCTAATTTAAGAAAAGCTTTAATTCCTGAGTTAATTATTTATTCTACAGGTGGTAGCATTCTGGCATTTTGTCCGGCGGCATTTGTTGATGATTTAGCGAATGCCATTGAAAAACGCTATACTCACGAAACTCTAACTGCTAATTCCTGTGCTGTTGGCGATACTTTTAAGTTATTAGAATTTCGATTTGGTTTGTTGCAAGACAAAATAGAAGATACTTTCTGGTTTGATAAGTACGAGAAGAACCAAGACAATCCGATAATTCGGGCTTATTTTGATCAATCAGAAGTTAACGATCCTTTTGAAAGGTTCCAAAATCGCAAGAACTTTAATGAACTGGTGGGAAAGTTAGCCAACCAATTCACACAAAGACGCAATGGTAATCATACACCAAACCGTCCAAGTCGCTGCTATCCACCAATATTTGAAACTCATCCTTATGTGCAACGAGATGAAAGCGATCGCCGTTCTGCAATAATGAAGGTAGAGTTTCCAAATAGCCGTTTTTTGTCAGAACCTTTAGCACGAAAACGCTTGGTAGGCGAGATAGCTAAACGCGAAAGTTCTCGTGCTTGGTATGACGATGCTAAGTTGGAATGGGAGCCTTTTGATATTCCTAGCTGGGTAAATAAGTTTGAGAAATTTATCAATAAAAAGGATAATCAACAATTAGCTAATCTATATTATGGTGCCGTCAATAAAGTAGAAGAAGCACGTTCTCTGAGAGAAATTGCATCAGCCAGCACTCCATCAGGATTTGTGGCTTATATCTACGCTGATGGTAACAATATGGGTGGCTATATTCGTCAGAAAATTAAGACACCACAAGATTATCGGCTTTTTAGTGAAGATATTTTTACTGCTACAGAGAAATCTGTTTACAAAGCTTTAGCTCAATATTTGCATCCTTATCAATATACACCTGATGCTAAATCTAGCAGAACTAACAAAGAACCTGTTTGGATTCATCCTTTTGAAATTATTACTATTGGTGGTGATGATGTATTACTAGTCGTTCCAGCAAATAAAGCTTTAGAAATTTCTAAAGCTATTGGTGATGAGTTTGAAGATATTTTGTGGAGAACTGATCGTTATTCATTACAGCAGACAACACCTAATTTATTAGCTCATCGCTACACTACAGGTAATATACCACCAGCTTCTAAATGTCTGTTGAGTATGTCAACAGGGGTGTTAATCACAGCGCAGGATACGCCAATTTATTATGCAGACAAACTGGTAAGTCAACTACTAAAATCGGCAAAGAAGTATGCGAAGGAATTAAAGAAAGACCACAAATATTATGGTGGAACAGTAGATTTTCTAGTTATGAAAGCTGTAACGATGATTTCCTCAAATATTAAGGAGTTTCGAGAACAGGGATTAATCAAAAATAAAGATGGACAATCCAAGTTAAAGCTTTATGCTTCTCCTTATACATTATATGAATTAGGTGGACTGTTAGAAACTGCTAAAGCTTTTAAAAAAGCGGAATTTCCTCGATCGCAACTTTACCAAATTCGCAGTTTACTAGAACGAGGTAAGCGTACAGCTATTCTGAACTATCGCTATTTTCGGATTCGTTTGACGAATGAAGCAGCTAAACAAGAGTTAAAAAAACAATTTGAATCAGCTTGGTGTCAACCAAAAGAATCATCTAATAATGGAAATTTAGCACCTTGGATGTCTTTACAAGAAACTAATTCACAAGATGCAAATAATTCCAAAATGACTTATGAAACTATTTGGCGAGAATTAGTTGATTTGTATCCATTTATTGCCGAAGCAGCAGATAGTACCGATGAATCTATACAATCAACTGCACCAGAGGTAAGGCAATGATTTATTTAGACAACCTTTCTTCTGTTGAAACTGATACTATCCGACTTAACGCTGTAATTGATACTGCATTGTGTGTGGGTGCTGGTGGTTCCTCTGGTTCATTAGCAGATAAACCCATCGTCCGTAATGCACGAGGACAACTCCTCATACCCGCTTCGCAACTTAAAGGAAGATTGCGTCATGAATGCGAAAAGCTAGCACGTAGTTTAGGATGGCAAATATTTTCTGCACCTTCAGCGCAGTTACTTTGTCCGACTGAAGAACAAGTATCGAGTCAGTTTAGAAACGATTATCAAATTGAAGGCTACCGAGGATATCACTGTTTTGTTTCTAAAATATTTGGCGATCCAATTTTACCTTCACGGGTTATTGTTGATGACTTGATTTGCTCTTTTGCAGCAGAGGATTTAGAAGAAGTTTTGCGTCCTGGTGTAACAATTAACCGCAAAAGACGTACCGCAGAAGAGAAGAAATTATATTTATTAGAAACTTCTCCAGTCAATACTCAACTGAGTTTTGAAGGAAAAATTCATCTGTTACCAAATTGTCCCAATTATGCCAAACCTCTGATAATTGCAGCTTTACATCATATTCACGCCTTGGGTGGTAGCAAATCTGCGGGGTTAGGATGGTTGCATTGGGAGGGACTACCAACCATTTCTAGTGATGATGAAGTTTGGTTAAGTTTATTACCAAAGGCGGAATCATGACACGATTGGAATTAACTATCACAGCTTTCTCTCCCCTCGCACCAGGACGACAAAAACCCGGTGGTTCGGTTAGTGAGGTGGAAAACTATATTTCTGGTTCGGTGCTGCGGGGTGCGATCGCTTCCCAAATCTTACAACTATCTGGTCAGCAGTCAGCAAATTTAGCAGAGGATGGTGGTAATTTTCAAACTCTATTTTTAGGGGAAAATCCGGCGATTTTTGGGAATGCTTACCCCGCAGTTACGAAAATAGACAATGAATCGACAGATGTAAATCAGCAAATCAAGGTTTTACCTGCAACTGCTGTTAGTTCCAAAACCAATCCAGGCTTTACTTCTAGTCGCGGACACGGAGTTTTTGATACTCTCATCGATGCCTTTTGTGCAGCAGCCTATAATCAACCTTACGACCCCAGCGACCCCAAAGCGATCGCACAAGGAACAAACCCCCAGGTCGAAACTTACAATAGTTTTTACAGCAAAGTAATAGATAAATATTACAGCCACGATGCAACTAGCCGCTTTTTGACACGAGTGGGAATTAATCGTCGTCGCACTACCGCAGAAGAAGAAATCCTTTACAGTGTGCAAGTTTTGAATGAGTCTTTTTTGAAAAATACTAAGACAGATGAATGGGATAACGTCGTATTCCGTAGTTTTGTTGTTGTTCCTGATGAAACTTTGGCTGAAGCGTTGCAAAAATTCATCGAGAGAAATTCCTACAACTTCCGTATTGGTGGTTCGGCTTCTAGAGGTTTAGGTAAGGTTAAAATAGCAGTTAACAAAGGACAATCACCAGCTAAAAGTGTTGAATCTCGAATTGAAGAGTTT
Source organism: Calothrix sp. PCC 7507 (assembly GCF_000316575.1). GTDB lineage: Bacteria > Cyanobacteriota > Cyanobacteriia > Cyanobacteriales > Nostocaceae > Fortiea. The sequence goes on from NC_019682.1 coordinate 3,040,598, forward strand.
AACAAAGCATTAAAAACTAGGTGGGGACTTTGGTCTATTTTCGGTCAATCTCAAGATGATTTGTTGGCAGATAGAACCTATTTCACCCTCGATTTGCAATCTGATGCTATTTTTACCGAAAATTGGCAACGCACAACGGTAGTTTCAGCCAATATGTTGAAGGAATTTGCCAAAGTTGATTCATTACCGGAAATACACGTTGCTTATAGCAGCTATGAATATCGTTCTGGCTGGAATTCTGCTTGGGGATTAATGAAAGATGTAGAACTCGTGACTAATAAAGGTTCTGTGTATTTGTTCAGCACAACCGAACCAGAGAAATGGTATGCAGCATTAGAAATTATAGAAGCAAAGGGAATAGGCGATCGCACCTGTGAAGGTTTTGGTCAGGTAGAAATTTGCAACGAGTTTCATCAAGTTTTTCGAGAGGATGCAAAATGACTCAGATATTAGACCCCAGGGTAGCGCTAAAAGTACAAAAAGCAATTCGCCAAGCCGAAGATGATTTAGTAATTGCGATTGAAACCGCTTTAGATAATTGTGAATATCATAAGGAGGATAAAAAATTGGAAGAATCGCAGTTTAATAATTTGCTGCGAGTCGCTGACACAACTGATAGTCCAGAAGTAATTAAAAATTTTATTTGTTATCAAGTTGGTAGAGATGAAAAATGGGGAAGAGGTAAAAATTCTCTTGCTGCTCAAATTATTCAAGATATCAACATTTCTTTAAAAATAAGAGCTAATGAAATTTTTACAGCTAATCCAGGCGCAGATTTAAAATATATATGGATACAACTTATTCGCCGCTATCTTGGTTACGGCTCACGTTATTTATTGTATCTTAATAAAATCAGAAAAGAGCAAAATTTATCCGTTGTTGAGCCTCGAAAAACTGAAGTAATTAGAGATGAAAAATAAAAATTATGTTTGATATTTTTAAAAATCGTTTGGAAATTACAGGAAAACTCTCTACAGTCACCGCATTACGGATTAGTGCTGGTCGTTCTACTGAGCCAATTGGGGCTGATTTACCTGTAATTAAAGACTCATTAGAACAACCATTGATTCCTGGTTCTAGCTTCAAAGGAGCATTGCGATCGCGTCTCGAAAGTTTCTTGCGAGGAATTGATATCAGTCTTGCTGGAAATCCTGCTAGTTTTACGAGTCCAACTCGCAATCAAATTATCAAAAAACTTAAAGAAGATTATCAAGATGATGCTATTTTAACTGATAAAATACTCAATCAAACAGATTTAATTTCGCGTCTTTTTGGTTCACCTTGGATTGCTAGCAAATTTCAAGTGCGAGATTTAACAGTAGATGTTGATACATGGTTTGGACAATATCAAGAACGTGATGGTGTTGCAATTGACCGCGATACAGAAACAGCAGCAGAAGGAAAACTTTATAATTTTCAAGTAGTTCCATCTGGTACAAATTTTCATTTAAAAATAGTCGTCGAGAATGCAGAAAACTGGGAGCTAGGTTTACTGATGATTGGATTACATCAATTTGAAAGCGAACAAATACCACTAGGAGGCGGACGTTCTCGTGGTTTAGGAGTAGTGAGTTTAAAAATCGATCAAATCCAATGGTTTGAGACTGAAGGCGATTCCAGAAAGCTTTTGACATATCTGCAAAATCAAGTCATAAAGAACATGAATAACTATCAATATCGTGAAGAAGAAATGGAAATACTCAAGCAAGACTGGACAGAAGCTTTAATTCTTCACTTGAGAAACTTCATATCAAGTAATTCTACAATTTCAGCTAAGACTGAGTAAATTTAGCCATGCACAAGCGATTAGTTAACCACTGTACGATTGATTTCAGTATCATTCCCGTTGGGCCAATTTTAATTAAATCAGGAAAAGAAGGTGCAGACCCAACTAAACCAAACATGGAATTTGTGGAAACTTACCACGCGGGTGGACGTTCAGTTTACCTTCCTGGAAGTTCCCTCAAAGGTGCGATTCGCGCTCATGCTGAACGTATTGTACGCACTGTAGGAAGTGATAAACGTCCCACTTCAGACCCCAAATCAGATAAATTTGAACTTTGGGCTGATGACCCTTTAAAAAATGAAAATTATGAATATTTAAAGAAATTAGCACCTGCTGAAATCTACCAACAATCTTCTTTTACTGACCAAATATTTGGTAATACTAATATTGCTAGTCGTCTCCGCATTCAAGATGCTTATCCTGATACAACTAAACCTTTGAGAATTGAAGAGCGTAATGGAGTTGCAATTGACCGCGTTTTTGGTTCTGCTGTGCGAGGTGCATTATTTAACTACGAAGTTTGTACATTCGGAGATTTTCGCACCAAAATCCACCTGAAGAATTTCTCTCTAGCACAGTTAGGGTTAATCGGCTTAGTATTGCGCGATTTAAATGACGGTTGGTTTGGTCTTGGTTTTGCCAAATCTCGCGGTATGGGTACAGTCGAATTACAATACCACTCGGCTGTAGTGCAATATCCTGGCTGTGAATTACGAGGTGATAAAATCTACGCTATTGGTAAAGAGTTAAATTGGCCAAATACTTACTTACTAGGCGCAGGAGTGTTTTTGCAAGGGAAAGAAGCAAACCCTTATAAATTTCCTGTTGATGATAAACAAGATACCATAATTACTGCCGAAGAAATGTCTTATGGTTTTGGGGTGCAGTTAACTTGGAAAGGAGAAGATGAGAGGGGTGTTCCAGATTTATTTGAACGCGCTGTTCGTCAATGGCGTGAGTTATTACCAAAAGGAGTTGGTGCATGAGTTTTGTAGGATATAAGCAAGTCTCATCTTTAGAAGAATTAAGAAACCTACTCACAGATTATTATCAGGAACGTAGTTATTATTTTTTGCGTTGGACACATCAAGTTAGTGGTATTTTAGCTGATTTACCACCAGAATTTTCCAGTCCTGAAGGAGAAATGTTTAATATAGAATTAGAGCTTCGGTGGAAGCAAAATAATGGCGGATATCAAGTGTTATTGCTCAGTCAAACTCAGCCAAAAACAGAATTAGAATTTACCCCTATTGGTAAAAACTGGAAAACTTGCGATCGCAATGCCTATTTATATGATCTAGATGAGACTAAATTCCCCAAAAGATTCATCTACCCTGAAAAACTTTCTTTAGGTCAACGCTATTTTCAAGATACTGAAACATCGACTATACATTTTGTTGCTTTAACTATAAAAACATAGAACTCTAATATTTCAGATATATATGCCTAGAAATTATAACTTTATCTCTCTACCACAACAGAAACCTGACAGATTAAACATTATAGGAAATGAAGGCAAAGATAAATTTGGACACGATCAATATCAACTCAATAATCAACGTTTTAGCGGTAAACTTTTTTTAAGTTTAATAGTTGTTTCACCTGTATCTGTAAATTCAGGTATCACCGTTATGGGTAGCGATTTAGCACAACAAACTTTAGATGCTACCTCAGCCAAATATGTTGCAACAATTAGTCTGATTCAATCTTCTGTACAACAAAATCAGCGACTTATCATTCCTGGCAGTTCTCTCAAAGGGGTTGTACGTTCAATATATGAAGCCATAACAAGAAGCTGTTTGTGTAAAACTAATGCTAAGGTTCCTGATGGCTACAGCGAGTGTAAAGATATCTCACAGCTTTGTCCGGCTTGCGTAACATTTGGTGCAATGAGTTGGTTGGGACTGGTACATTTTCATGATGCCAAATATGACCCTGATAACGATAAGCCAGGGTTCCAAACAGGATTGATTAATCCTTTGTTTTCTCCTAAACCTGAAGCTGTTGATTTAGAAACTGGTGAAAAGGTTTATTATGATAATAACAATCACATTCGCGGTCGTAAATTTTATCCCCATTCTTATGAGGAAGAAGTAAAACCAACCATTCGTATCCAACAGGCAGAATTGGGAAAAAAGTTTACAACTTATGTGAGTTATGCGAATTTAACAAAAGCGCAATTAGGAACATTATTAATTGCTTTAGGTCAAGACCCAGAAAACCGACTAGGATTAAAAATAGGTAGCGGTAAAGCTGTGGGAATGGGAACTATGAAGATAGATGTAGTTAAAATCGAGCAATTAAACATTAATCGCTACTTATCTTATAATTCAAACTCCTCAGCTTTAGAAGGTGATAAATTACAGACATTTATTTTAGACGTTATCAAATCCGCTAAACCTCAACCCGAACCTAAGCAATCGACAAATCAACCTAAAAAACCAATAAAGAAGTCTGCTAATCAAGCATTAGTACAGCTAAAACAATTACAGGAATTAAAAGAAATATTAAATATATAAATATCCCCAATTGCTTAAATAAGTTGGGGATCTGAGACTCACGTAAATAGCTTGAGGATAATAACCAGTGCAAATTAAAGAATCTTTGCCAGAAGACCAAATGTGGAATACTGCTCATGATATTGCAAATAAGCTTGTTCAAGAACAAGAGCAAATTGAACCCACTAAAGATGGTATTCGCTCTGAGTTAAATAAAATTATTGCCTATCTTCGTACTACGATTAGTCAAAATCACAATAATATAGGTGAGAATTTTTTCAAATATTTAAAAGCACTTGTTGATAACAGTAAAAGCCTAAAACGTAGTGATAAAACTCCAGATTATTATCGTAGCATTCAGAAAATTTGCACTCAACATCTGACAGCGATACAGTCAAATCCTGAAGCCATGCTAGAAGTTTTGGGGTGGTCATCTCGTCTATTCATAGCCGCTACGTTAGAAAATTTTGGCGAATCTGCCCAAACAAATCGGCAAATGGAAATCCAAACGGCTGCTAAATCTCAAAACTTGCAAGAAGGCGATGAAATAGAAGCCAATATAACAAAAATTAGTGGCAATAAAGTTACTTATCAATTATTAAATATTTTTTCTAAAACAGTAAAAGAGCCAAAATATTATACATCATTACAAATTGGGCAGACAGTCATAGTTGAAATCAATGAAATAGAAAATGGAGTTCCAAAAAAAATTAGATATATTAGACCTAAATAATGAAACAAAACCTACAAATTATGTTGACCCTCTGCTACATAAGCTGAATCTGCAACAATCCCTATCAAAGTTACAGAAGTATTTGCAGCAACATAATAGTAATCAACTCGTGCTGCTAAATTCTTCACTTCTTCAGAAAAGCCATCGATATAAATAACTAAAACAGTTGCTTTATCTAACCAGTTTAGTGCTAAGTCAATCTGATTTTTTACTTTCTCTTCTCGTTTGTTTCTAGCATCATCTTTTGATAATCCAGCAAAATCTTGTCCTTCAAGGAGCTTAGAATTAATCAAATCTAAGACAAAAATATCTCCAACTGGCTTCTTGGGTTTTCTCTTTTGATGCCAAAATCTAACTTTGGCAAAACCTCTAGTTCGCAACAGCTTACAATCATCTGGTTCTGTTGTATCATCACTAGGTAAGTAATAATCTACAGTTGTTGAACCGATTACCCTTTCGCGCTGCAAAGAACGCTTGACGCTCTCAACTTCAGACTGAACTAAATCTGCAATTTTATTCTCTACTTCTCGGTTAATTAATTGACTAGCGACTTTCTTCGCATCATCTAAATTTTTACCCACAGCAAAAGCTAAAAATCCACCTAAAAAGGCAAATACTACTAAGGTAAATTGCATCGCTGCAACAAACCTGTTAAAGCTTTCACCTAGTTGACCGTTTGTAGCTTTGAGAAATTCTAACTGGCTTTTTAATAATTCAATGTCATTGAAGTTTTTCGTCGGGGCTGATAGCGGTGTAGGGATAGGAGTTGGAGTTTGGGAAATCACCAAATCCCACAGGTGAGGTAAATCAATTGAGGGTAGCCAATCCATAGATATTTTGTTTATAGCAATTATTTATTTAATCATGCGCGATCGCATCACTCTACAAATCCAACTTTAACTAAAAGCGATCGCATCACTCTACAAATCCCACTTTAACTAATCACCCTTCAAAGCGCGTCGTGCCAACTTTACATAAGTTTTCACTGTTTCATAAGGCATCTCTAAATCTTGTGATACCACCTGCAATGAATCGCCCATTTCTCGCCGTGCTAAGATTGTCGCCCATTTTGAGGCTATTTCGTCTGCTCGTCCTCCCCCTGTCCGCTTCCGTTGTCCCTTAAAAATCTCTGTTAAATCTTCAATGCGTTTCGCCAACACAGTTTGCACATCAGGTAAATCTTGGACAACTTGAGATGACCAACCCAAACGTGTTTGTCCTAAGCCAAAGGTAGTTTTGTGACCAGTACCACAGTAAGGTGCAAGTTTCCCTAAAGCGGAAAATAATTTCTTAAATTCTGGCTGTTTGGCTGCGTCTTTAGTCAAACTCAACTCAATTGCGCCAGTGAATCCTGTGACTGCGCCTTTCTTTCCCGCCAATACTTTTGTGGTTGTTAATTGGCAACGAGTAATCAAGATATAATTATCAACCCAAGCCAAAAAAGCATCTTGGTCAACAGACATCCCCGAAAAGTCATTCCAGCGGCGTAGGTAACTATGAAATACATTTGCCGGTACTGGTAGGGGGAAGTGATGACCTTTGCGGCGAAAACTTGTAGGACTGAGAAATCTTAAAGCGATCGCCTCATTCGTCTCAGATTCTAGCAGTTGTGTATAAGTCGTGGGGGCATGGGCAATACTTACAGAGCGAATCTGCAAAGGTGCATCTTTTAAGTCCAGCACCTCTGGCAAATTTTTTACCCATTGCGCTATCCATTGAAGCACTCGACTAGATAAAGCTGTGATATACCAACGATAAGAGGTGTTTGCAGATAATTGTATTTGTCTGCCACTACTGATCATCTCTCCATTTAAAGCTGAGATAGTAAAGGGTTTCTCTGACTCCCCATCATGGAGGTAAGCAGAAAGTTCTGGGTTTGTGGAACGCACTTGTTCTAGAAACCAGGCATGTAATCCAATAGTGTATTGAGGGAAGAGGTCACAATCTTTTATGGGGACTAACTCAAATTCCAAACCGATTAACTCCGTCTCTGGCGACCATGTCAGCTGAGATGCAGGGGTATTTGGCTTGTTTTGAGAGCGTCGAGGCATGGTATCATTTGAGCCACAGTTTCTGTATTTTATCGCGTTTTCGTCCCCAGAAGGGGATAAAAATCCCTAGCAAACTGTTTGAGCGATCGGGATAAATCATTAACAAAGACGCAGGTGCTTAGACTAAGCTGATGTGCAGCTAAATTTTATCAGACGAAAACGTAAAATTATTGTAGTGTGGGCATCTTGCCCGCGCCCCATATACTCAAAGCTCAGTTTCGGGTAGCTTTTTCACTCCTTGCACATCAAAAATAATCAAGAATTTGATATTTTTGCTTGAATGTGGCAACACTTGTAAGTAAGCAACTGCATCATCACGGCGGCGAAACCGTGCAACAACATCAGACTGTTGAACACCAGAAATAACGCCAGCATTATCCAGTTTTTCGTTAGATAAAACGCGAATAATACACCACGGATGCAGTTGCTGAAAATAGGTCACTGTCGCTTTGCTCCAAGTTAAAAGAAGGATTTTTCTTTTGCCTTTTTACTTTTTACTTTTGACTTATAAAAAGACAGAGCAAGATGCTATTGACAAATTACTTAAGTGGTGGATTTGTTAGCAATCACTCAAGATGCTTAAGGTGTAACCAGTGCAAAACTTGTTCAGGAATCTCCTCGAAATGTTCGAGCAAAAAATCCATCAAAGCCAGATGCAATAAATCATTATGTGTGGGATAACGTCGATTAGAGCCATTTCTAAACCAGCCTCGAACTGTTGAATCAGAACGGGAACATATCAAGGCAATTAATTCATAACTTACAGCCCATTTTGCATAAAATTGTGTCGGTGTCATGCTGAAATCCCAATTGCTATAGAGTAAAATCAGATGTCGTTCGCGTGTGGTGATTCGACGAATATTAGACATGATAAAAAAGTAAAAAGTAAAAAGGCAAAAGAAAGTAGTAGGTTGGGTTAAGCAACGAAACCCAACATTTTTTAGCACTCAATCAATGCGAATCTAAATGGGTAATGATGATCCTCTGCTCCTCCATATAATGCCAGTAAAAGCGTTTCGCCATTGATGCAGAAGAACTCCAAATCTCGCCATCTTTGCAATGATATCGATGGGTTCTTAAGCTGCGATATGTAGGCCCGTTATTAGCGAAACATTCAAAAGCTTTGTCGTATGTCTTGCGGTCTTTTGGAGATAATAAATCAAGTTGTTTTTGGGCTTTTGTAGCGAAAATCAAACGGAACTTGATAGATTGAATGTGCATTCAAAAGTTTCCGAATGTCCAAACTTGACCGAAAGCGTAGAAACTTTTGCACAGGTGGAGCGCGTGCTTTTTTCCCAGCGTTCATTTTGGTATGATTACTGTAGTTAATACTTGGTCAAAATTGCTTCAGCTAAACGATAAACGCTGCGTCGTCTACTACAAATTCAGGTTGTGTTCCCAACACTGCGACCTTGCAACGATTATGTGCAGACATGGGGTAAAATCTCACTTGGTCTTCGCGTTTATTCACGAGTCGGAAGAGGTATTTGGATAGGATTTCGTACTGTTTTTCATCCAACACGCACTCGAAAACCGACTTTTGCACCCGCAAACCGTAAGCTTCTAGAAGTTTCGCCACTTTATTGCGACGGGTATCGCTCACGATGTCGTAGCAAACCAAATAAAACATCATCTTTTCACCAACTTTAGGGGAACAGTTTGCGGTTTAATGGTGTTGGCGAAGTTTGAATTTGTAGGACGAAACTTTAACGCCAGGGGACGATAAAATTCCACATCTCCCAGTAAAGATGCAAGATATTCCCTTACTTGTAAGTCGAGACATTGACGATAACTTATTTCTCCGGCGTAAGGATGCAGTATGAAGGTTCGCAGTCTTGCTTCCCAATGTTGGAGAAAGTTTTGCAGAAGTTTATGTGAGTGGCTTTTCCCGTTACCGTTACCATTGGTGTTAGTCAGATTGCGAACAAAGTTTAACACCATGTCATCAACTATCGGGGCGTGAAATTCTGCGGTGAAATCCCATGCTAAGGGCAGTTCGTGATGACCATCGCGGTGTAAAATTGCATAGTTGGGGTTAAGTCCTGCAGTATTGAGCAGTGTGTAAATATATTGATGTAGCAGTTGATTTCCCAGGTTTATTAGTCCACTAGTGCGCTTTGCATTTGTAAAGCTAGACCCATTGTGGAAACTGAATAGAGAAGCAACGGCGCAGTAATAGATATTATCAGCTTCTTTGCTGTATTCTTGCAGTTCTGCGATTCTTGGTGCTAATGGTAAGTTGTCCATCAACAGCGTTAGGTAATTTAATGCGCGTTGGATTGTGTAATCGGTGTAGTGGCGAGTCCAACTTTGCAGAAAAGTATGTTGGTTGTGCAATTTTGCCCAGATAATACTTTCTGCTGTAGCGCGATTAAATTCATTATCCCGTGCGCGTCTGCGTTGGTATGTGAGATATTTCGCTGGTAGTTGAGATGGGTTTTCTAGCCGTCCTAAATATTCACCAGTTTGGGTGAGATATAAGATGGGAATGTGATGTGAATGAATGATTTTGATTACTTCTTTTGGTAAGCTTATATTACCAAAAATAATGAATTGGCTGATGTTGCGGATGGGAATAGAGATGCGTTGGTTTTGTTGATGAAACACCTTTAAATAATGGTGTTGAATTTGGAATGATACGTCTTGTTCTGTGATGTAAATGGTAGACATAAATTGAAACCAACTAGGTTTAGTTGTAGGTGAGAAAGTTTTCTTTCCTTACCTATATTTCAATTTTGTCAGGTTGATATATGCGTTCGTGTTTGCGTAAGGGCTATTTTTATATGACTTCGTATATGGGTTATATGAGTTGCTTAAAAGGCAAATAGCAATCCTAATTCTCTGGTGGATGCAGATTTGCGCTCTTCAATAAACGGCGTAGATTGACAACACCAAAGCGGTTCAAACGCAAAGCTTCAACCGTTGCTCGACTACAAGCTGTTTTACCAATCACCTGGGTAAAATCATCACTCCAGCTAAAATGTTCGCTCCAAATTTGCTGTCGAGGATTATATAGTGCAATTTTCTCTCCCGTTTCTGGATCGGTTGCCTGAGTTTTGGTATGTTTATGACTATTGCAGCCAAAGCAACTCCAAGCAAGATTTTCTAAAACTGTTTCCCCAGCTGCTTGTCGGGGTTTTATATGCTCAACGGTAAAACTCTCAGTGGCAAATTGCTCCCAACAACGACAATACTCGCAGTAACCACGGGCACGAGCTGCAACAATACGCCTCATTGATTCTGGGGTTCGCTCTGACATTAGGCGACGTTGCTGTGTTTAGGCAAGAACTCGTTAATTAGCACTTTCAAATCAACTTTGCGAAGTTGAGCCAGTTTTATCAATGCTTCTGCACGTTCCGCATCTTGTTGTTCGACGCGCTCAACGTATATTAGTAGCTCTTGATGCTCTGTGTCTGTAATTACTCCAATCTCGTTTTGCTGACGCAGATAAGCCAATCTATTTTGTTCTTCAGGAGACAGACGGTTTTGAATAATTTGCAGCAAAGCAGCTTCGCTGATTTGAGGGTTTGGTGCTTCTGATACCTGTAAAGCTTCGTGAGAAAGGGCTTCTAAAAATTCGACAGCCTTTACTAAAGATTCTCTTGGTAATTGTTCGAGTAAAGCGATCGCTCTTTTACGAATTTCTGTAGGTACAGCCATTATTACCTGACCTCGTTTGCTTCTAGTTTAGATTGTAACCATCTTGCCCTGCTTTCTATTATGCGATCGCACTCCATCCTCTCAAACAAAGAGGTTTTCATCCCCGTGAGGGGTAAAGGAATTAAAACGTAAAAACCCGCACAGTCGGGGAAAGAATGGAAGTTAGTTTCCATCCCCGTGAGGGGTAAAGGAATTAAAACAGTGCGCGGCGGGGCTGTACGAAGAAGAATGCAAGCGGGTTTCCATCCCCGTGAGGGGTAAAGGAATTAAAACCGCATCTTGCGCAACGCAAGTTGATAAATACGCTTAAAGTTTCCATCCCCGTGAGGGGTAAAGGAATTAAAACAATGCAACAATATATTTCAGCCTGCAATAAGGCAGGAGTTTCCATCCCCGTGAGGGGTAAAGGAATTAAAACATAAGAGATATTCATATAGCTATAGGTGTCTTATTAGACGGTTTCCATCCCCGTGAGGGGTAAAGGAATTAAAACAGGTGGAGCTGGAATACAAAACCAGCCTAAAGACAATAGTTTCCATCCCCGTGAGGGGTAAAGGAATTAAAACCCGTGTAGTTCGTCCCTGCCCATGCACAGCTAAGTAGTTTCCATCCCCGTGAGGGGTAAAGGAATTAAAACATGCCACGGCTTCCGAGGTCGTTCCTCCCACTGTAGTTTCCATCCCCGTGAGGGGTAAAGGAATTAAAACAAAAACGGAAGTGGTGCGGGAGATGAAAGTAATACAACGTTAAGTTTCCATCCCCGTGAGGGGTAAAGGAATTAAAACTCTTTGTGGTATCGGATATTTTTCTGAAAACCACGGCAACTGTTTCCATCCCCGTGAGGGGTAAAGGAATTAAAACCAGCAGCTAAAGAAGCAGAAAATTCTGCACAGACGACAGTTTCCATCCCCGTGAGGGGTAAAGGAATTAAAACAAGATGGTTTGAAGTTTTTGCTAGGAATTGAAAAAGAAGTTTCCATCCCCGTGAGGGGTAAAGGAATTAAAACTTGGTTTTAGTAATTATATTTTTATAATCATTAAAACGTTTCCATCCCCGTGAGGGGTAAAGGAATTAAAACGCCCACATTGAGAAACCAACAAGTTCAGGGTGAAAAGTTTCCATCCCCGTGAGGGGTAAAGGAATTAAAACAGCTACGCTAAAGAGTGTGCTAAAGCTCTTGAAAGAGGTTTCCATCCCCGTGAGGGGTAAAGGAATTAAAACAGTTCGATTGCTTGCGCTACTTGCGCAAGCAATCAGAAGGTTTCCATCCCCGTGAGGGGTAAAGGAATTAAAACTTTATAGACCAGAATCCGTCAATAAGTAATTTTCAATTGTTTCCATCCCCGTGAGGGGTAAAGGAATTAAAACCAAAGAGGCTGCCGTTAGCCTCGCAAATAGCATTTTTTACCAGTTTCCATCCCCGTGAGGGGTAAAGGAATTAAAACACCGTTCCCGCTTCATCTATTATGATGCCGAAACCTTGTTTCCATCCCCGTGAGGGGTAAAGGAATTAAAACAACGAAGCTATGCTTCAGTGCCTCAACCTCGCCATTGTTTCCATCCCCGTGAGGGGTAAAGGAATTAAAACAGCTATCTAAACAACCCTTTTGTCTTAAATGATAAAGGTTTCCATCCCCGTGAGGGGTAAAGGAATTAAAACAATTGAAGAAGAACTACTAGTGGACGGAAGTCCACTAGTTTCCATCCCCGTGAGGGGTAAAGGAATTAAAACCCTACCCATTTAGAAGCCTTATGCAGACAGGGTTACAGATACCCATTTTCGCGGGGGGTCTAATTTACCTGTCAGTAAGCTACATTTATTGAGAATTTAGTCCTAGTAGAACCTTCTCAAAAGCTTACTGAGAAAGCTTTCCGCGGGGGTCAACGAAATCATCAGGGTTTCACGGATCGCCTGACCCCCGCGAAAAATTTACGTACACAAAGTCAAAACAAGTACTTTGAGATTCACTTGGAAACGTCAGATTAAGTTTTCAAGGTTCTGTTTGTTGTTTTACATGGTATCACAAAGTACTCTGACTGTTCACAGCATCAAACACGAACTTAACATAAGTTTTCTCTACTACCGCCCCGGTTATGCAAGGTTATTTGTGGAACACTTTATTTCTCCCAAATCATCGGGCGATACACTTCCACTTCACCCTTCAAGCATGAAATGTATTCCCGTACCTGCAACTCAAGGGCGCGACGGTATACTACTTTCTGTCCAGTATGAGGATGCGTCACTTCTGATTGCAATTTCTCTTCCCAATGCTTCAGAAACTTCTTGAGTGCGTGAGGCTGAAAATACACTCCATTTCGTTCATCAGGTAATGTAAAATCATCAATTGTAAAAACTTCCGAATTGACTAAATAAACTGTCAAAGAATCGACTAAGCCAGCACGCCATTCTTCCATCAAATCAGAAACTAGTGCTGGATGATGATCGCGGGGGACGTGTAAATTCCCAAAATGAGTATGCAATCCTACAGATTGGATAAACGAATAAACATTTTGGCTTAATAGAGTGTACCCCAAACTGAGCATACTATTAATTGGGTCAGTGGGTGGACGCTTGGTACGCTTTTCAAACGTAAACGAACCAGAAAATAAATTTCCCAGTGCTTGAAAATAAATTGTCGCCGCCCTTCCTTCATATCCCCGCAGCACATCCATATTATCTGCAAAAGGTAGTTTACTCATCAAAATCTCTAATTCATTAGATGCCTTTTTAATGATTGTTTCATCTACATTTTTAGATTTTTGACGACGGTTTAACCGCATGAGTAAGATTCGGGAATTATGTATTTTTGCTTTAACTATCGCCTCAGCTTGACGACGTGTAAACTCAGAATTTTGACAACGCTCAACCTGTAACATCAAATATTCCACCCTAGCTTCACCTTCTGCTTGCAATCTGCCAAAATATCTCCCTTTTTGCGACAAATACATAATCGGAATCCGTCGCCGCAATGCCATGCTCACAGCACCATGTGATACATTACAAGAGCCAAATAAAACAATATTACTCACCCGTGATACTGGAACTTTAATCCGCAATTCACCTTGATAATAAACTTGAAACTGCTGATTTTTGACACTTAAATATGCGCCTTGGTCAGTTATATATAAAGTAGTCATGGTTTCCTGCCAATAATGAGATAAAGATGCTTGAGGAAAATTACTCGGCTTGTCGATGCTGCAAGCTTTGGGAGGATGAGAAACTGGTTTCGCTGGTTTGGGTTTTGTGCGAAAGTAGGGTGTACCCGAATCATTAATTACCCATTCACCTTGGCGTATAGGTTGGGGTGGCGGTGGTGCATAAACTTCACCGCCAGCAAAGCGATAACCCAAGAAGGTAAACTCTTCATTGGGAGTAAAAATCTGTGTCTTTTCTGGTTGGAGAGTTAAATAAACCTCTCCCAACCAAGTGGTAATTTTGTCGAGGATACGGTTTGCTTCTTGCCAACTATTACAGGCGATGACAAAATCATCTCCATACCGCACCAAGTTAATGCTTTGACTGAGACATTTCCGGTCAAAATTAGTGAGATATAAATTGGCTAATGCACCAGAAAGTATCCCACCTTGTAATACTCCCTTGCCAAAGTTACGATATTGCCCAGCGATGATAATTCCTGAGTGCAACTGTTGTTCTAACAAACATAAGACAATTGGTTCTAGTGATAATTCGTCTAAAGCAGTTAACAGCAATGCCCAAGAAAGATTATCAAAAAAATCAGCAATGTCGGTTTTGATGATCCATTTTGGTTGATACTGGTAATATCCATATAAATGTTGTACTGCTTGGTGGATATTGTGTCCGGGACGATAGGCGTAGCTGCAATCAAGAAAGGTATCTTCTAAAGGAAAATACAATTCATCGAGTAGCAAGCGCTGGATAATTCTATCCCGCACGGTAGGGATACCAATTAACCGCTTACTGCCGTTTTTTTTGGGTATGTAAAAGCCTTTGGCGGGGCTGGCTGTGTAAGTTTCGTCGTACAGTTGATTGGCGATGTTCTGTAATTGTTCGGTAGCCATTGACTCGAATAATTCAACAGAAATCCCATCAATACCCGCAGTCTTACTTCCCGCACGGACTTGTAACCATGCGAAATGGAGATGTTCGAGTGTGAACATGAGATTCAAGTTAAAAGTTAAAAGTTAAAAGGTAAAAGAAGGAAGAGTATATAGCGTTAACTTAAGACCTGGCGAATAGAATTCGCGCGCCACTTGCTACAAGTCGGGGAACCCGCTGTTAGCACGTGGCTTGGCTACACAGGCGAAGTCCGCGGAGGCGAACTAACAAGAAATTAGGTTTTTTAACCCACGGAGGCGGTCACTGAGCTTGTCGAAGTGTGGGTTTTGTTTGTGTAGACGCGGTTTCTAACCGCCGATTTCACGTTAAGTTGACTTGATTGCATTGCATCCCACTTTTACCCTTTAATTTAATTGTTACAGTCCTATATATGGGTTCGTGTATGGGTTATTTGATTTTGTATATGACTTCGTATATGACTTTTAAGACAGCCGTTACAGACTGCAGACGAGTGTTTATATCCCCGATTTCTTGAAGAAGTCGGGAATCTGGGGAAAACTTTTGTGTATTTTAATCAGCAAAAGCAGATATTGCTTTCTCAAATCACAGTTTGCTTGCTCAAAATGCCTTTTTGCTTTCTCATTTCAGTAGATTCAGCAAGCAAAAGCAGATATTGCTTTCTCAAAATGCCTTTTTGCTTTCTCATTTCGGTAGATTCAGCAAGCAAAAACAGATATTGCTTGCTCAAAATGCCTTTTTGCTTTCTCATTTCGGTAGATTCAGCAAGCAAAAACAGATATTGCTTTCTCAAACTGCGGTTTGCTTTCTCATTTCGGTAATTTCAGCACTAAATTACAACCATTCCTGTGTAGCAAAAGCCATCAGAGATTTGCCGAAATTCTCTCTGGCTGATCATCCGGAAGTTTTTTAAGTTAAAGAAGATTAAATCAGTGAACTTGATAACTGATACTTCGACTCCGCTCAGTACAAGTAACTGATAACTGATAACTGAATTACAAGGTGTATTTTATGGCTCGCAGAAAAAGAACTTCCCAAGTTTTAGAAAAAGCAGTGCGTCGTGCATCTGGCATTAGCTCAATTGATCCAAATTTAGATGTCGGCAATGGACTCACTCTACGGGCTTTTTCAACCCTAATTGAGACAATGCGAAATCAAGAAAATGCCTACAACAGTGCCCTTTCTAACATAGATAAGTTATATCGTGAAATGTTGGAAACAGAGAGTCAGTTAGCAGACATGGCAGAACATATACTGATGGGAATTGGAACTCGATATGGCAAAAGCAGTGTAGAGTATGGTATGGCAGGGGGAGTTCCTAAAAACCAGCGCCGCAAGGGACTGCGAGGCGAGTCGCCAATTCCCAGTAATGAGCAACCGTCAATTGTTGCTAGTATAAATGGTCATGATTCAAAAGAATCTGTGGTGGCGTGGCAAGGCTAATTTGAGAACCATAGTTTTTCATGCGTAGTGGGAGCATCTTGCTCCCTGATGATAGTAGCGGGCAAGATGCCCGCGCTACAATTGTTTGTATATGGGAAGCGGGCAAAATTCCCGCACTACAATTGTTTGTTTTTCATGCGTAGTGGGAGCATCTTGCTCCCTGATGACAGTAGCGGGCAAGATGCCCGCACTACAATTGTTTGTATATGGGAAGCGGGCAAAATTCCCGCACTACAATTGTTTGTTTTTCATGCGTAGTGGGAGCATCTTGCTCCCTGATGATAGTAGCGGGCAAGATGCCCGCACTACAATTGTTTGTATATGGGAAGCGGGCAAAATTCCCACACTACAATTGTTTGTGATAACTTTTCTCTTTTACCTTTTAACTTGTTATGTCGCGGACTCTGGTTGCATCACCTGAAGGCGTTAAGCTGGCAAGAAAAGCCCTAAAAGCCAAAAATTTAACCCAAACAGATTTTGCTCTGGATGTAGGGTTAGGTTACACAACCGTGAGTAATTTCTTCAACGCTAAACCGATATACCGTACAAATTTTCAAGAGATTTGTGTGTTCCTAGATTTAAACTGGCAAGATATTGCCACATTTGGTGAGGAAGCATCGCCAGAACTCACACCCCTTGATAGTCTTTGGCAACAACTCCAATTATTAGGTTCCCCCACTGAACAAATGGGGCTAGTTTTAGTCAAAGAAGAAACTCTTGGTTGGGGAAAGCAAATCCCAGGAAGGTACGAAAAATCGGTGCAACTTGGTAGTTACATTCGAGTCGAGATCAATTTGTCAACTCCTGGATATTTATTGCTACTGCAAAAAGATACATCTGGACAAATGTGGTGCTTTTGTCCCTCATGTTTTGCTCAAAAGCCGCACTTGAATACTGGTAAAACAAGTTTGCCTCAAGAGGGTTCACCAATGACGGCTTTCCCTATAGAAGGAAATCCAGGGAAGGAGGAAATTATGGCAGTCATGACTAAGGAAGTACCTACATTAGACTGGTTAACCCAAGAGAATGATGAGGTTTTGCAACTAGAAGCAAGTCATCTAACGGAGTTACTAGAATACGTGCATGAACACGGTGAATATCAACTTTGGTATACAGATTATATGGTTACCGCGCCTTGACAAGTAAAAAGTATAGCGGTTCCCATTCAGATGCGATATCGGAAGCTGTAGGGGCATGGCAATGCCCATTGGTGTCAACTTATGTAATTACACTGGCGACTATGCAGGCAGCAGCGCCTACCAAGTTTTAATTCTTTTACCCCTCACGGGGATGAGAAATTTTAGATAAAATAAGTAATTAATAAAAACTAAAAAATATCTAAACATCTGGAACTAGCAGATGAAAAAACTTATAAAACAATTAACTCAACTTAATTTACAGGTTGTAGAACTAGCTGGACAGGGGAACTTAGAACAAGCAATAATTGTTGCCCAGCAAGCTGTAAATATCGGCAAAAATCACCAACTAACCGAACATCCTATATATTGTGATAGCTTGAATAACCTAGCCGAACTATATCGGATGCAAGGATATTACTTATTAGCTCAACCTTTATACTTACAAGCCTTAACTCTGAGAAAAAATATCTTAGGTTCAGAACATCCTGACGTTGCTCAATCTGTCAATAATCTTGCAGCTTTATACTATTCACAAGGAAATTATGTAGAAGCTGAGAGACTTTTTTTATCAGCACTGGAATTGTGGAAAGATATTTTTGGCGAAGAACATTTTCAAATTGCGACTAATCTAAATAATCTGGCAGAAATTTATCGAGAACAAGGAAAATATTTCCAAGCTGAACAAGTGCATTTAGAAGTTTTAGCAATGCGAAAACGCTTGTTTGGTGAGTTACATCCTGATATTGCCCAAACTTTAAATAATTTAGCAACTATTTACACATCACAAGGGCGCTATGGTGATGCAGAACAAATGCATTTAAAAGCTTTAGTGATGAAACAAAGTTTATTTGGTGATGAGCATCCTGAAATTGCTATTAGCTTGAATAATTTGGCTGTATTGTATGACTCTCAAGGACGTTATTTAGAAGCTGAAACTAAGTTTCTCGAAATTTTAGATAGATGGAAAAAAATTCTCCCAAATGAACATCCATACATAGCATCTACTTTAAATAATCTTGCTGGAAATTATCGGGAACAGGGGCGTTATCTGGAATCGGAAGAGAAATTTCTCGAAGCTTTGGCGATGCGGAAGCGTTTGCTGGGAAATCAACATCCTGATGTAGCAACTAGTTTGAGTAATTTGGCTGACGTTTATCTTAGCCAAGGGCGCTATTTAGAAGCTGAACGAAAGTATTTAGAAGCTCATGAGATGAGAAAACAATTGTTCACTTCTGAACATCTGGATATTTCTGATAGTCTAAGTAATCTTGCAGTTGTTTATGCATATCAAGGACGCTATTTGGAGGCTGAACAAATATATTTAGAAGTCTTGCCAATGCTGGAAAATTTCTTGGGGAAAGAGCATCCAGTCATTGCTGATAATTTGTATAATATGGCAGCACTTTATGAAGAACAAGGACGTTATGCAGAAGCTGAACAAAAATATTTAGTGGCTTTAGAACTCCAAAGAAATATCCTAGGGAATGAACATCCTGAGATTGCTAAGACTTTCAACCAGATAGCAGTTATCTATCGCCTACAAGGACGATATTCTGAATCGGAAAAACTGCATCTAGAATGTTTAGCAATGACAAAACGTCTATTAGGAGAACAACATCCATTTGTTGCCGTTATCCTCAACAATTTAGCGGTATTGTATGATGTTCTAACTCAATATCAAACAGCAGAGTCATTATTTTTAGCAGCCTTGGCAATTGTTAAAACTGCTTTCGGTGATGAACACCCGCAGGTAGCTAGTACTATGAATAACTTAGCGGTTATTTATGATTTTCAAGGGCGTTACGAAGCAGCAGAAAAACTGCATTTAGAAACATTAAGATTGAGAAAGTCATTATTAGGGGAAGAACACCCACAAATCTCTAATAGCCTCAACAATCTAGCAGAGCTCTATTTTTCCCTAGGGCACTTTGCAGAAGCTGAACAGAAATATGTAGAAACTTTGGCAATGCGAAAACGCTTATTGGGAGATGAGCATCCTGATGTGGCATTTAGTATGAATAATCTGGCGACTGTCTTAGCTGCTACCAATCGCCCAGATGAAGCGTTGGCTTATCGCATCCAAGGTAGCAATATTAACGATAAGATTATTCGTAACATATTTGCGTTTAGTTCGGAAAGCGATCGCCTGGCCTTTCTGCAAAAAATCAGAAATGATTTCGATTTATTTCTCTCCCTAGTCTACAAGCACCTATCTAACTCAGATAGCGCCAAACTTACAGCACTCTTATTCGTCTGGAAACGCAAAGGATTAACAGCATCAGCGCTGGCGGCGCAAAACCAAGCCCTCTACAGTGGACGTTATCCCCATCTCCAAGAACAGTTCCGCCAACTGAGTGATTTAAACACGCGACTGATACACCTAACTTTCTCTGTCCCTGAAAACGATGACATAGCCACAACAGAAAAAACCATCAGCCAGTTCACAACCTACCGAGAAAATTTGACACAACTGCAAGCGCAGTATAACTATTTGCAAAAACAACTGGCATTGCAAGTACCGGAAATTCAGTTATCTGAGCAAATTTTTGATTGTCAGGCTATAGCAGCCGCATTACCTACAGATTCTGTTTTAGTCGAGTTTGTCCGTTTTGATGTGTTCGATTTTCAGGCTATAGCAGCGAATGGAGAAACACAATGGCATCCTGCTCGGTATCTAGCATTTATTTTCAAAGCCAGACAACCAGATGCAGCGCAAATGATCGACTTAGGTACAGCCGATATTATTGATAGGCTAATTCAGGTATTTCGCTTACAAGCTTCCGACTATAGCAAGCCTTCATTAGCCTGGGGGAGAGCTAGTCACACACCAAAGATGCAAATTAAATCATACGATGCCACTGCTGCTATTCAACTTAGTCAAAGGCTTTTTACACCCATCCGTGATTTCGTGAAAGATTGCAGACATCTAATTATTGCACCCGATGGCAACTTAAACTTAGTGCAGTTTCAGATATTGCCTTTTGACTCCACAGGTCAACGGCTGTTAATGGATGAATATACCATTAGTTACCTTAGTGTCGGCAGGGAAATTCTCCGCTCCAAAGTTCAACCACCAGCACGCTCGATTTCTCCGCCATTAATCATTGCTGATCCTGATTTCAATTTAAAAGCAGAGTCAACTACAAATGTAGCTTTAGATGGAGAAACTCTCAAAAAAGCTGATGTCCTAAAACAAATAATACCAGAATTACTCAATACTCTGACAGAAAAAAGCTTGCTTCCCGCTCCGGGTACAAGGTTTTTGGGTGAAAGTGTGGCGAAAAAACTCCCAAATGCACAACTATACTTGGGTGCAGAGGCACTAGAAACTCGTCTAACAAGTAGTGAGTGTCCTAGTATCATGCTCATTGCCACTCACGGCCTATTCTTAAGCGACTCAGAACTGGAATTAGGCGATCGCCAGCGCACCTTGTTGAGTATGAAACCAGGGCGAACAGCCAAGGTAGAAAATCCCATGATGCGTTCTGGATTAGCCTTAGCAGGTGCTAATACTTGGCTAGTTGGTGAAACTCTCCCCCCAGAGGCAGGCAAAGGGTTTGTCTTTGCCCAGGATATAGCCAGTTTAGATTTGTGGGCGAATGAGCTGACGGTTCTTTCTGCTTGTGATACTGCTAGAGGAGATATTGCCATTGGTGAAGGCGTGTTTGGTTTGCGTCGTGCTTTTGCTGTGGCGGGAGCAAAAACTCTTGTGATGAGTTTATGGCCAGTCCCTGACAAAGTAACTGCCCTATTGATGGAACGTTTTTTTGATAATTTACAGTCTGGTATGGGTCGTAATGAAGCGTTACACAAATCCCAAGATTATATACGTACAATTACTGTAAAAGAATTACGGCAATCAACCTTGGGTATTGAGGTACTAAAAGAACTTTTAAAAGTCAATAAATTATCAGCAGACATTGAGATTGATTGTCTAGCAAAAGATACGCCGTTCCAGCATCCTTTTTACTGGGGAGCCTGGATTTGTCAAGGAAATACGACACCTTTGTTTGCTTGATAACAGTTCTCGATTAGATGCAATATGAGCGAGATTCGGGAAAACCCGCGCCTGCAAATTATACATTGCATTCTTCTGGTAAATTGGTATAATTTCTAATTAATTATTTATATTTATAAATATGAATGGTTCTCTAAATGTATCTCTATCTTTGGGAGGATGCGGCTGGCTGTTGTATTCAAAGATTCTACCCTACGGAGTCATATTTGACCAACCGATCTGATAAAACAACCAAAAGAAAGGATTAAGTATATGAACCCGCCGGAAGAATATACAAATAATAATTCCAGAGAACCAGAGCAAGGGGGGTTAATTCATAGTAGTAAAAATTTTGGTGAAATTAACAGCTTAGATAAGGTAAGAGACATTCTTTTCGGTAATCAAATCCGAGAGGTGGAAAAAAAGTACATTCGTTTAGAAGAACGACTAGTTAAAGAACTAGCTAATGTGCGAGATGAGCAGAGAAAACGCTTAGATTCTCTAGAAATATATATAAAAAAAGAGGTTGAATCTTTAACAGAACGGTTAAAACATGAGCAATCAGAACGTGATAATGGTGTGAAATTACTTGCAGAAGAACATAAAAATATTACCATTGCTTTAGAAAAAAAGCTGACTCAATTTGAGGAACAAACCACAAATAGTCAGCGGGAACTGCGCGAACAGATTCTTAATCAATCTAATAGTCTACAAGATGATATTAGGCAAAAATACGAAGAAATTTTGACTTTGCTAGAGCGGGAAGCTCAGGAACTGCGTAGAGATAAAACTGACCGTTCTAGTTTGGCATCTTTGTTTACAGAACTAGCCATCAGGCTGAACTCTGATACTAAATTATGAAGTATGGAGCATGAAAGTAATACCGTTTCTTTGTGAAGCTGCATATAATTCACCCCCCGGCTATCGCCGTCCCCCCTTACCAAGGGGGGACTACAGGGGGGTATTATTATGTGCATCTTCATACAAAACAAAATAGGTATAAGAGATGTATACTATAGGCTTTTTGTTGTTTTAGAATGGTTGGTTTATTACAAAATGCCCAAATGCTTAACTGTACAAGTTTCTTCATTTCATACTTCAGCCTTCTTGTACTAGTACAGGTCGGCAGAAATAAGAATACCATTGTAGTGCGAGCATCTTGCTCGCGTTTATAATGCGAGCAAGATGCTCGCACTACTTTGAATTATCAAAACTGAAATATTCATAAAATGGTATGCTTGCGCCATGCGGTACTAGTTACTAATTAAAGCGTTTCATTTATATCGGTTTTTTTAGAAGGACACTGTATTCATTTGTGTTGAAAATTGCTGGCATTTTATCTAAAGTATTACTAATAGAATTTAACTCAGAGTGTGAACTAGGGGATTTGATTAATGAGTGATAATTCCACAGACGAAATAGCAAAAACACTCCCCAATGTTCCGAGAAATGACAGTCAATTTCCGGAATTATCTACTAATCATCATCTAAAAATTAGCGATGAATTAAGTACAGTTCGTAGTTTACTTCTTGGTGTTGAACCAAATCAACTCAACAAACTTTATGAACGATTAGATAATCCGCAGATTCAGCCAGAAGATATCAGCCGCCTTTTACCAGAAGCTATTAGCCTGCGAGCCAAACAAGATGAACAATTAGGCGAAGCAATGGTATCAACGGTAGAAACAGCTATCCAAAACTCTGTTAAACAAGACCAAGATGTTCTTTCTGAGGCATTTTTCCCCATCATTGGTTCGGCTACTCGCAAGGCGATCGCTACAGTTTTAGATGAGATGATTCAATCTTTGAATCAAACTCTAGAACATAGCTTATCACCGCAGAGTTTGCAATGGAGATTGGAGGCGAGACAAACCGGAAAATCCTTTGCGGAAATTGTCCTACTCCGCACCCTGGTTTATAGAGTAGAACAAGTATTTCTCATTCATCAAAAGACAGGATTATTGCTACAACATCTCGTAGCAAATCAGGTAAAAACTCAAGATCCAGATTTGGTGTCAGCTATGTTGACAGCTATCCAGGATTTTGTCAAGGACTCCTTCAGTGTGCAAAAAGATGATGGACTACAAAGTTTGCAGTTTGGAGAACTGACTATTTGGATTGAAGCAGGGCCACAAGCAGTGCTAGCAGCGATTATTTCGGGAAACCCTCCCCAAGAATTCCGGCTAGTTTTGCAGGATGCGATCGCTAAAATTCATCTTAGACTAGGTAGAGAAATTAGTGATTTTACGGGAGAGACAGAACCATTTGAGGCTAGCAAGCCTTATTTAGCTGCTTGTCTGGCAGCTAGGTATAAATCTTCAGCTAAAAAAAATTATACTTATGCATGGAGTTTTTTGGGCATAATAGCGATCGCATTTGGTATTTGGAGCTTTTTTGCTCTCAGACAACAACTCCGCTTCTCCTCCTATCTCCAAAAACTGGATTCTCAGCCAGGAATTGTTGTGATTAACACTAAACAGCACAATGGGAAATATATCATCTCTGGGATGCGGGACCCCTTAGCCATAGATCCCCAAACACTCTTAAAGCAAGCAAATCTCAATCCGCAAACCGTCATTAGTCAATGGGAATCTTACCTATCATTAGAACCGCAATTTATCGCCACCAGAGCCAAAGAATTCCTCCAAACACCAAAAACTGTATCACTACAAGTTGATCACAACGGCATTCTCAACGCCACTGGTGTTGCACCTCGCCAATGGGTTTTAGCAACACGCAAATCCTGGCATTTTATTCCTGGTGTGACTCAATTTAACGACCAAAATCTGCAAGAACTCGAATTTATCCAACTCAAGGCTTATCAACAGCAAATTGAACAAGAACTGTTATTTTTCTTAGAAGGAAAAACAGAGTTGATAGCCGGTGAGGCTGATAAACTCACAAATTTAGTGGTAGTCATCAATAAGCTTGTGGATATTGCTAAATATTTAAATCAAGATGTGCGTATTCAAATCACAGGACACACCAATACCTCTGGAACAGAGCAAAGAAACATCTTACTCAGCCAATCCCGTGCTAATACAATCCGCTCTTATCTGATCTCTCAAGGCATCAACGCCAGCAAATTTAACGCCGTAGGTGTGAGTTCTAGCCTACCTTTACAACCAGAGTTGACACAAAAAGCTAAAATGGCTAATCGCCGAGTATCTTTTCAGATATTCTTAGTTGATCACCCTAACTGAAGCAATATCAATTTATGCTCCAGAAGAAAATATGTATGGTAGGTGCATTTGCCACAGGTAAAACTAGTTTAGTGGCACGATTTGTTAACAGCATTTTTTCAGATAATTACCATACTACTGTAGGTGTAAAAATTGACAAAAAAATAGTGAATATTCAAAATAAAATAGTAAATCTAATTCTTTGGGATCTCTATGGTGAAGATGAATTTCAAAAAGTAAGAATGTCATATTTAAGAGGTTCTGCAGGTTATTTATTAGTAGTAGATGGTACAAGAAAGAATACTCTGGAAAAAGCCTTAAATTTACAACTAAGAGTAGAAGATACTATTGGAAAAGTTCCTTTTATTATGATACTTAACAAGTGGGATATAAATGATGAATGGGAAATTAGTGCTGATGATATAGATGCTGTCATACAGCAGGGTTGGACAGTAATTAAAACCAGTGCTAAAAATGGTCTAGGTGTTGAAGAAGTTTTTCACACTTTGACCCAGGAAATTATCAATGAAAGCTAGATATAGCGTTTCTCGCTCCAGTAAGGTACGGTATAAAATAATTAAACGCAGATAAACGCAGATAAACGCAGATAAATTTGTACTTCAGTAGCATAGGAAAGGCTATATTATCACTTTTATCATTGTGGCACAAACTTATGAATGACTCTATCACTGCAGACCTATTTGCGACCTTAAATATTCTAGTGTTAGAGAGACTTGATATCAATTCATTTAAAATTAATGGGACAGTACCAAATTGGTTAAAACGCTTTTGTCGTCCAAGAATTACATCAGGAATGGAAATTTTAATCCCAACAGAAACATTTCCTTTTTTAGAAAACTTTTTAATTGATGCTGAAGAGTTTTGGCAGAATAATAGTAAGACAAAAATTAGTTCGGGTTTATGGACTGACAAAGATTTAACTGGCAAAGAATACCATTTTGAAGCCTCAGCAATTTCTCTAAATAATCGAAAAATTCTATTAATTGAATCTCTAGAAGACGTTTATCAAGAGAAGCAGTATATTATTCAAAAAGCTCGAGAACATCAATTAAATCATCAACAACTTCTTAAAGATAATCAAAAAAAAGAAGTTTTAATACATTGTATTATCCATGACATTGCTGGACAACTTAGTAGTATTAATTGTTGTTTTGCTCTCTTAGAATTAGAAAATTTGACTCCTAAAGGACAAGAACGGTTAGAAATTGGTAGAATGCAGTCTATTAAACAAGAAATGCTGATTCGAGAAATATTGGATGCATTTTCAGCTGAAGTGCAGTCACTGGAAGCTTTCACAATTTCCCCTGAGAATGCACCAAATATTCTTATTTCTATACAAGAAGCAATCAGGTTATTAAACCCTACTTTTACACTCAACAATATGCAGTTAAGTCTTGCTGCTAACATTAGCATGACAGCAGATTGGCAGGTTGTTGGAGATCAATCACGCTTGGATAGGGTGATTGCAAATTTGGTGGAAAATGCATTTCGTCACAGTCCACCAGCATCTACTGTGGAAATAGGTTTAGAAGAAGATGGAGAATATGTTCTCGTGACGGTAGATGACGAAGGTAAAGGTGTGCCGCCAGAGATGCGAGAAACTTTATTTCAAAAGTTTTCTCAAGGTAAAGATAAATCAGGTAAGTCTGGATTAGGGCTTTATTTTTGCCGGATTACAGTTGAACGCTGGGGAGGAAGTATTGGTTATCTACCCCGTCCTGGAGGTGGTTCTAGGTTTTGGTTCCGTCTATTAAAATCGGTATGAAAGGTGATAAACTGCAAGTCGCCAACCGCAGTACGGGTAATAATTTTATTGCAGATATAAACCACATCTATTTTGAGAACCATAGTTTTCCAAAGTAGTGGGAGCATCTTGCTCCCGAATGGTAGTAGCGGGCAAGATGCCCGCACTACTCCAGGTTTCAAAATCGACAAGGTTTAACTGGTGGACAGTTGTGTTTACCATACTCAGTACTGAGTGCTGAGTCCTGAGTGCTGAGTAAATTAACGGGTACTCAGTACTTTTGCACTTGGTAAATGCCCCGCCCGATGTTAAGCGGAATCTTTTAATACAGGAGTTGGTTGATACCCCACCCCTCTCCTGTCGGAGACGCGCAAGGGACGTGGGTGGTCTTTTTAACTCAGCACTCAGCACTCGGAACTCAGCACTCTTTACCTAAAGGGGATGCTTTAATGAAACAGACTACCAGCCTTTGAGCATTACATAATATTTAATGGGTCTACATCTATCGTCAAGCTAACAGATTGGGGGCATAAAGAGCGGACATCTTCCCAATCTGGTAACTGTGGTAATGTGTCGGGGGCAATTTTAATTAATATCTGCCAACGAAATCTGTTAGCTACTCTTAAAATGCTAGCTGGGGCTGGCCCTAATATCTCGAATCCTTCATCTGAACCTAATGCTGTGGCGATGATTTGGGCAGTATTTTGCACTTGAATGGGATCAAGACTACTCAATCGCAATAAAATCAAGCGTCCGTAAGGTGGATAGTTGAGTGCTTGGCGTTGTTCTAGTTCGGTATGGGAAAAAGACTGATAATCATGCTGTCGTACTGCCGCAATTACCTCATGCTCTGGGGTATATGTTTGCACAATCACCCTACCTGGATCGTCTCCCCTACCCGCACGCCCTGCTACCTGGGTTAGGGTTTGGAATGCTCGTTCACTAGCACGATAATCTGATAAATTTAACAGTCCATCAGCAGCGACAACACCCACCAGTATCACCTGTGGTAAATCTAAGCCTTTGGTGAGCATTTGTGTACCGACTAGTAAATGCGCTTCTTTATTAGCAAATTGGGTGAGTAGGGTCCGGTGTGCGCCTTTGTTGCGGGTGGTGTCGCTATCAAAACGAATGTATTTCAGTTCGGGAAATTGTCGCGCTAATTCTTGGGCGACTCGTTGAGTCCCGCTACCAAAGAATTTGAGGTAGGGGGAACTGCATTCTGGGCATTGTTGAGGATGCGATCGCCCATAATTACAATAATGACAGCGTAATAATTGCGGCGCGCCATCTTCAGTGTGGTGATAGGCTAAGGACACGTCACAGTGGGGACACTCAAGCACATATCCACAAGTACGGCAAGATACAAATGTACTATGTCCCCGGCGATGGATAAAGAGAATTCCCTGTTGGTTTCGTTCTTGCAGCTGTTGTAATGCTGCTGCTAAGGATTTACTGAATATCGAACGATTTCCTTGCTGCAACTCTTGTCGCATGTCCACGATTTCTACAGGTGGGAGGGGACGGGAGTTGATGCGTTCTGGGAGGGAGAGGTAAAGGGTGTTGACGGTTGACGGTTGACTGTTGACTGATAACTGTTGACTGACGCTTACCCAAGTTTCCAAAGAAGGTGTGGCGGAACCGAGGATGAGGGGACAATTTTCTAATTCGGCGCGCCATTGGGCGACGGTGCGGGCGTGGTAGGTGGGGATGGGAGAGTCTTGTTTGAAGCTGCTGTCGTGTTCTTCATCTAGGATGATGATACCCAAGTTGGGTAATGGGGAGAAGATGGCACTGCGGGTACCAATGACAACTTGGGGTTCTCCTGTGAGCATTTGCCGCCAGGTGTCATAACGTTCACCATCTGAGAGGGCGCTGTGATAAACGTGGACTTTGTTACCAAATCGGGCGCGGAAGCGATCGGTTAGTTGGGGTGTGAGTCCAATTTCTGGGACTAGAACGAGGGCGGATTGATTTTGATTGAGTAAGGGAGCGATCGCCTGCAAATATACTTCTGTTTTCCCTGAACCTGTCACCCCATGTAATAAAACTTGAGCAAAGCCATCTAATCCTAGTATTGTCTCTAAGGCATTGACTTGAGCAGCTGTTAAGGCTTTAGGAACATCGCCTGCTAATACAGGCCCTTGTTCGGTGCGTAATACTTCCCGTTCCTCGATGACGATATAGCCTTTATCTGCCAAGGTTTTGAGGATAGAAGAACTAGCATGACAAATTTGCAGTAATTCACTTTGCCACAATTCACCACCACGTCGTCGCAAGACTTCGATAATTTCTCTTTGGCGAGTGGTTAAATCCCGATCAATTGTGCTGATGAGTGTCACTGCTTTTTGCAGTTTTGGTCGAGTCAATCTTGGAGGTTCTAAGTAACTTTCTACTAGACCAAATCGCAATAACTCCCGCACTCCTCGATAGGCAGATTTGACTTTTTGTTGTAGGTAAACGAAACTATAATCTCCTGCGGCTTGTCTTTGCAAAAGTGCCAAAACTTGTTGTGCATATGGACTTAAGAAAGTAGCCACAGAAGTACTTTGAGTATCTAGCAAACTGAGTTCCAAATTACCCATTCCCTCCCCCCTTCCTCTTCCTAGGGGAGTGAGGCGGATACGACGCTGCGATCGCCCCAGCAATCCTGGTGGTAAAGCCATCCGGATCACCTGAATCAATGGCGTATAGTAGTATGCTGACACTCGATTGAGCAATTCCCAATAACTACTTGGAAAGAACCCTACACTCACTACATCTTCTACATCCCGGATTTTTTCTGGCGGTAAATCGGTATTTGGTTGTGCTAGTAAACGAATGGCGATCGCTCCCAATTGTTGTGTGCCAAACGGTACAGTTAAGATATCCCCTGGTTTTATTTCTAACTGGGGTGGCAATCGGTAGGTAAATAATCCTGAATTCCCTGGACAGTCTACTAATACCTCAACCCACCGATTAACTGTTGTTCCTGTTTGATACAACTCCCCAGGTTCAGCTACAACCAAATGGGATAAATTTACGCCATTAATATACATAGTTGATGATGTAATTGATAGATATTTTTATCACTTTTACGTAGTTGTTCAAAATCCCCGTTTTCTAGTAGATTCTAACTTTTTGTATTCTGAGTCATAAACTGTATTTCGCAATACTTTTATCCCTCATAATACTTGATAAGTTTCCTTTTATGTAATCTACTAGACAAATTAATCTCAAATATACGTGTCATAAATATTTAATGTCCACTATAGCAATTCTCAAATGGATGAAATACACCTTTCCTCAAAGGAGCGAAAATTCTGAATTCTGGAAGATTCAATATTCTGTTTCTTGACCGGAGGCGTAGTGTCTGTGGCTTCGCTCCCTCATTAAGGGTTTGAACTCGCCTGAAAACCTCTATATATAGCGGTCATAGACTGAGTACACCAATAACGGATGAAAATGGGGAGTGGGAGACAAGGGCAATCACAAATAACAAGTGACAAATGGCAAATCTCACGAGTTAATTTTCCCGACCTACTTACACAATAAAAGTATCTCACCCTGTTTTTCTGAATCTCAAACAGTTTACATATCTACTAAATAGGGTATAGCCTTTTTCCACCTATTGATAGATATTCAATTCATTATGTCTATGAGATGCTTTTATACAAACAAGATATTTCCAAATTTTAAACTGCCAATTTTGTATCATTTGTAAAATTTTATCAGGGACAGATAAACTCAGTACCAAAATTCCAACTTCTTAAAATAACTCTCGACTGATTAAAGTCTAAAAAACTTTATAAAAATATATGAAATTTTAAGGAATTGGGATAAATAGCTAGAAAATTGATATTGGTTAAGGTTGAGAAAGTTTGAGGAAGTTTGACATATTTGGTGATTAAGAAAAAAATGAGGAATATATCAGCTGGGGGACTGAAGATCAGGTTTGTGGGTGCAAAAGTCGGTATTTGTTAGAACTTGGATCTAGCAGCAGCTAAAAAATGACCGCTAGAAACTGATTCTACAATCTGATGAAAAATTAGCCCTGACTGAGATTTTGCTGTCAAACAGGTGTATTTGTCCCTTAGGGAAAACTACCAAGCCTCAAACGAGCAGCTGTCACTGAAATTATGTACCAAACAAAGCAACAATCCCTAAAGGAAACTATGAATATTGCTGAATTGGGAACAATGGAAATACTGGAGAACGCTGCTGACCATGAAGAACAATCACTTGATAGTTTAGAACTAGTGGCAGAGGAAGAATCCCTAATTCCAGAAAATCTGGAATCAGAGGAACGTGATGGCGATGAAATGGCGGCAGCCCGACCTTCGGGATACAATAAAACCGAGCATGATGATGCGGTAGGCGCATTTTTTAAGGAAATGGCGCGTTATCCACTGCTCAAGCCTGATGAAGAAGTGGAATTAGCCCGGAGAGTGAGATTTATTGAGGAAGTGAGGGAATTACAAGCTTCCTTACAGGCGACAAAGGGACAAGTAGCTGCTGAACTAGATATGACCGAGAAGCAACTTGAAAGTCGCTTATATCAAGGTCGAGTGGCGAAACGGAAAATGATTCGCTCAAACTTGCGGTTAGTTGTTTCAATTGCCAAACGCTATCTCAATCGCGGAGTCCCTTTTCTGGATTTAATTCAAGAAGGGGCGATGGGTTTAAATCGAGCTACAGAAAAATTCGATCCAGATAAAGGATATAAGTTTTCGACATACGCCTATTGGTGGATTAGACAAGCAATTACCAGAGCGATCGCTAATGATGCGCGAACCATTCGCTTGCCAATCCATATTGTTGAAAAACTTAACAAACTTAAAAAAGCCCAACGAGAACTCAAGCAAAAACTTGCTCGCAATCCTTCCGAAGCAGAAATGGCCGAAGCTTTGGAAATCACTGTGCAACAACTACGCCAATTGCAACAACTGCGGCGTCAAGCACTTTCTCTCAACCACCGTGTCGGTAAAGAAGAAGACACGGAATTGATGGATTTGCTAGAGGATGAAGATAACCAATCTCCTGAAGCAAAAATGAACGAAAACATGATGCGTCAGGAGATTTGGGAAGTTTTGGGCGATGTGCTAACCCCACGGGAAAAAGACGTGATTTCGCTACGCTATGGATTAACTACTAGCGAACCCTGCACCCTTGAAGAAGTCGGCAATATGTTCAATTTATCCCGCGAACGAGTCCGACAAATTCAAAGCAAAGCCATGCGGAAATTACGGCGTCCTCACATAGCAAAACGCTTAAAGGGTTGGTTGATTTAAAAAGAAGGCAATAGGCAATAGGCAATAGGCAATAGGCAATAGGCAATAGGCAATAGGTTATTCTCCCACGCCTCCACTCCCTTAACTACTCTGTACCTCAACATTGGCTGCTGGCTCAGTCTTCTGAGGGCTTTGACTGAGAAGCAGTGCAGCTAAGACAAGAATCGCGCCAATTAGACCGCGTATTCCCAGATGTTCTCCCAGTAGCCAAAAAGAGAAAACTACCGAAAAAAGTGGCTCAAGTGTATAGAGTAAGGCAGCTTCGCCAGCCGGAACCCAGCGCATAGCTAAGTTTTGCAGCCAAATGACAGCAGCCGTCGCTAATAGTCCTAGATAGAGAATCCCTCCCCAGTGCTGGCGAATTACCTCAAATTGGTCAAGGATTTGCGTATTGCTCCAGAGCATTCCTAGCAACCCAATGAACAGAAGTTGAACACTGGTGAGTGTTAAAGTGGAGTGACGGGGCGCGACTCGTTCTAGAAAAAGTGTGTAGGCTGCATAGACAAAAGCGTCAACGAACATCAACAAATCCCCAATTCCTAGTTCTCCCCCTTCCAAAAACATCACACCAATACCAATCACAGCTACTCCGGCGGCGAGGAAAGTTTTCAACAAGACTCGCTGGCCGCTCAACCATCCCAGCAGCGGGACAATGAGCGCACTCAAACTGACAATAAATACCGCCCGGTTTGACGGTATTGTCTTGAGTGCAATTGTTTCAAGAGCTAAGTAAAAAAATAACAAAACCCCCAAAACTATACCATCACGTAATAAAAGTACGTTGAGATTACGTAGGTTTAGGGTAAAAACCCCTGCTGCTATGACAAAACGTGTGGCAATCAATGCACTGGGCGAAAGGCTGCTAACTATTTCTTTAGTTAAAGGAAAAGTCGTGGCGCTAATGATATTAATTAGGATAAGTAATATTATTCCTTTAATATATAAGGAATTTCCCGCTTTTATAGGTGTTTGCATAAGTTGACTAGAATTTAAAGTGAAGTAGTTCTTCACTCATGTTTCTACCTGGTTGAAAGTTCAGGAGTTATGATACTACGTTTTACTGGTAATAAAAGATTTATAGTTCTACCGGAATACTCGGGAAAAGAAATCATTGTAATTGCTTATACTTAACATCAAGATCTTCACATAAGTTCCCCAGTCATGTAAATTCCAAGGTTAAGCAAAAATTTTTGACTGTAACCACAAACTAATGACTTCAACTAGTAATTTAATTTTGCGTTTTGCTGAACCAGCCGATTGTGGTGTGTTATTTGACTTAATTCAACAGCTGGCAGAGTATGAAAAACTATCTCATGCTGTGACTGGCAATGTTCAGGCACTCAAAGAGCATTTGTTTGGCTCTCGCCCTTATGTTGAGGCAATTTTAGTAGAGGACGCAGGGCAAGCTGTGGGTTTTGCCTTATTTTTCTATAATTATTCGACATTTCTGACAAAGCCAGGAATTTATCTCGAAGATTTGTTTGTCATCCCAGAATGTCGGCGGCGAGGAGTTGGTAAGGCTCTGTTAACAAAATTAGCTCAGATAGCAGTGGAACGGGATTGTGGACGTTTAGAATGGAGCGTTTTAGATTGGAACGAGCCGGCAAAGGCATTTTACCGCAGCATGGGAGCAGATATTTTAGATGACTGGCGAATTTGTCGTGTCACGGAAGAGGCGTTAGCTCAGTTAGCGAATCAAGTCTAAAGGAGATGAACAGATTTTCATCTTTTATTTGTTATTTAATAATTGAGTATGAATTTTTACAAAAATTTGCATGTTGCTCGGAGCCTCTGTCCTTGTACCCTCTAACCTCAAGCGCAGAACCCGGATATCGATTATTTAAAATAGTTACAGCGAAGTATGACAGCCTGTCTATTGACGAAGGAAACACCATCAACTGACAATTATCAAGGATATTGCACCAAATACGCCTTGGTTGTAGAGAGAACACGAGATGAAAAAAATTATTTCAGTAATACTGTTAGCTGTAGCAGTCTTCACTTTTGCTTTCAGTAGTCCAGCTTTAGCAGCAGATCCGGTCAGTGGAGCCAAAGTATTTAGTGCTAACTGTGCCCAGTGTCATGCAGGTGGTAAAAATTTAGTCAACGCTGCCAAAACCCTGAAAAAGTCAGATTTGGTAAAGTATGGTCTTGATACACCGGAAGCTATTATCGCTCAAGTCACAAAAGGTAAAGGCGCTATGCCTGCCTTCAAGGGTCGTTTAAAGCCAGGACAAATTGAAGATGTAGCTGCCTACGTGCTTGACAAAGCCGATAAAAACTGGAAGTAGATTAATACCTAAATTCCCAAAATCATGAACAGTTGGCGGGGCTTTTTGTCCCGCAACTTGTTTAGCGGCCGAAATTGTCAACTATGCTATCTATGACTTATTTTTGGCGATTATTCATCAGTGTAGCGATCGCTTTTTTTCTTAATTTTGGGATAGCCGTTGCACACGCATCACCCATATCTCACACCCAAACAACCGCCACAGAATTTTTGAGGTTGGTGTAGATAAAATGCAAAACGGTAAAGATCAGGAGGCGATCGCCCATAATATTATATCAGCCCAAAATCCTCACGTAGAGACGCATCGTACTTAAAAAATAGAGGCGATCGCTCTACCTCAGATTGTAAACTTGTGAGCGATCGCCTAATGTTCACGACGTTTTAGATAATATAATCCTCTACGCTTGAATCCACACTGATACAGAACCGCCTTGACAGCGGAATTCACCCCAACCTGATTGGTTGGTGTAGACAGGTTCTTTAATATGTTCTGTCAAATCAATAAACTTGGTATTGCGTTTACCAACTTCCATCCACTTAGAACCGGATGGCCCATCACTCATGATTACAGCCATAGCTTCGGGATGATTTTCATCTCCTAAGCGTGACCAACCGATAGTATTCCAGTGATCAAAATAATCATACTGTGGGCCATAAGCGTAATCTCTGCGTGCTAGGAGAAACTTATCAATTAGCCAACGATGAGAGGTAAGAAAAATCTTATATCCTCTGTCTTCATATTCTGCGCCGTAGTAGTCTGCATAAAAAACGCAGGGATAACCTTCTCGCCGCAACAGAATAATGGCGTAAGCTAAGGGCTTAAACCAAGACTCAACCACAGATTCCAGTGCTTGTAAAGGCTGGGAATCATGATTCTCGACAAACGTCACCGCATGGGTGGGACGCTGCTGCATCACGGTACCATCTAAGATACGCCGCATATCATAGTTCCCACCAGATTTGCTGGCTATATGGAAGTTATAGTGTAACGGCACGTCAAATACTGACAACTTTCCAGCAGTGATGTCAATATACCAATTCAGAGCATTGATATCGTTATACCAATACTCGCCCACTGCAAACAAATCTTTCCCCGCATATCGTTCTAGCTCATCTAGCCATTGGGGAAAGAACCAAGAAGAGATATGTTTGATAGCATCAATCCGGAAGCCATCTACATTTGTGTTGTCGAGATACCACTTACCCCAGTAAGTGATTTCACCACGCACCCATTCGCTCTGGAAGTCCAGATCACAACCCATGAGATAGGCAAAATTCCCTTTTTCTAGGGCAACGTAGTTATCAAACTGTTTCCCTTCAAACAGATAGATTGTATCGCGATCGCCACTGTTGTAGTCGTTGTAATCAACTGCATCAAAGTGCCACCAATGCCACTCAAAGTTAGAATATTTACCTTGTCGCCCTGGAAAATGGTAATGGGTGTATGTCTTAACATCTTGTAGCCCACCCTTAGGATTTAGGCGATCGTTTTGGGAATAGGGTGTTGCTTTGGCTGTTTCTGCTGAGTCTCCACCCAATTTATGATTTAGCACAGTATCGCCATAAACCTGAATTCCCCGTGATTGGAGAGACTTAATCGCATCGACATACTGCTGGCGTGTCCCATACTTAGTGCGAATCGAGCCTTTCTGGTCGAATTCACCTAAATCAAACAAGTCATAAACCCCATATCCGACATCGTAGGCTCCCGCAAATCCTTTGTAGGCTGGGGGTAGCCACAGGGCTGTAAAACCCGCATCTGCTAATTCTTTTGCTGCACTATCAACTTTACTCCACAAGCTGCCATCATTGGGGACATACCAGTGGAAATATTGCATCATTGCGCCGTTTAGCTCTGCCATGTGTCGTCCTGCTTTTGCACAATGACGAATATTCTAAGCGATAAAGTACAGATGGCAACAGTAGTAATGGTAAACACACTGAATCAGTTAACAGTTCACTGATTTAATTCTCGTGACTTTTGCAGTAATCTTACCAAAACAATTCCCGCGATCGCCCCGTAAACAACTCCACCGAAAGCTGCTATAGCTATATTTAGAGGGTCATAAGTGTCACCAAAGTACCACCCCATGCGACCCAATGTCTGACGTGTCACACGCACCACTACACCACTAATCAACGTAGCAAAACTACTAGCCAGCACCCACCAGCCAGCTTGAGGAACTTTTCCCTTTAGTATCAGCCATTGAGCAAATCCTAATATTGCCCCATAAAAAGTATCAAATATTACTGGTGAAATCCTTCCTGGACTGCCGATGAATATCTTCAGGAAATCAATCGAGTTCCCCTGGTCCTGTTTGACAGTCGCTATGTCTAACCATTTGATTGTATTGTTGACCGTCACTCCCAGAGGACTAGCTAAACTACTAGCAAGCACCCAATATTTAGCTGAGTTAATCCACCATCGCAGAACAAACCACTGAGCTATTCCCCCCAAGGCTGCACTGATAGCGTTGAACAGCAGAACAAAGAAAAAAACTATGTGATCAGCATTTGCTCCTTTAATGGCGATGAAAGACAAGAGCAAAGTTATCCAATCAATAAAGACGCCTATAACCCGTGCAGTACCACATGCAACCACCCATTGCTGCCAAAGCTCCCAATTCGAGGGCGGAGGCGACGTATGATTCATAGCTTGTTCCTGTAGATTTAAACTTAATTTCAGCTAATTAATATACCTTTAGTAGCAATAAAATACGAAAATTTAGGCATTACGTAATTTTTATTGAGAATGCAAAATTGATGCTATTTCTTTGACTATATGTTGAAGTCGTAACAATTATTAGCAGGAATGTCTCAAATTCCTTTTTATCTTATATAGCAATCCGCTTTGAGTTTTGAAAAAATCTAAGTATTTGTAGGGTGGACACTGCCCACCAGATACGGGTTTTGGTGGTCAGTGCCCACCCTATTTTTAATTCAAAAATCAAATAGGAATCCTATAGAGAAAAAATAATGATATTTAAAATACAGAATCAATAATCAAGAAAAGCTAAATTGACTACTAATCTGTAATTTTAAAAGACGTAATCAACTTTTCCGCATTACATCTGAGCATAACTAATTCTCAATTAAAAAATAGTAAACAATGACTGCCAATCATTACGACTTTATCATCATTGGTACTGGTGCTGGCGGTGGAACTTTAGCCTATAAACTAGCATCCAGTGGTAAGAGAATTTTGGTCTTAGAACGAGGTAGTTTTTTACCTAAAGAAAAAGCAAATTGGGATACTAAAGAAGTTTCAAAAAAAGAACGTTATCGTACTGCAGAAATATGGTATGACAAACAGGGGAAAGCTTTCAACCCACTGGCGCACTATTATGTAGGTGGCAATACAAAATTTTATGGTGGAGCGCTGTTTAGATTTCGTGAGCGAGATTTTGAAACAGTCATTCATCAAGATGGCATTTCCCCCGAATGGCCATTAAAATATCAAGATTTTGCTCCCTACTATGACCAAGCTGAAAAACTCTATGATGTACATGGGGAGAGAGGTCTTGATCCTACTGAACCCCAAGCTAATAAAGAATATCCTTTTCCGGCATTAATTCATGAACCTTATGTTCAGAAAATTCATGATTCTTTGAAAAATCAAGGGTTGCATCCTTTTTATCAACCACTTGCGATCAAACTAAATAAAGTAAATCGTCATTTAAGTACTTGTATTCGTTGCAATACTTGTGATGGTTTTCCCTGTTTGCTCGATGGTAAAGCTGATGCAGATATTAACTGTGTACGTCCAGCCGTAACACATACTAATATCACATTAATAACTCAAGCAAAAGTCATCCGCTTACACACTAGCTCATCTGGTCGAGAAGTAACTAGTGTCGAAGCACAAATACAAGGAGAGTCTCAGATATTCTCTGGGGATATTGTGGTGTTGGCTTGTGGTGCAGTTAACTCGGCATTATTGTTGCTTCAATCTGCTAATGAACATCACCCAAATGGATTAGCTAATAGTTCTGGTTTGGTGGGACGAAATTACATGGCACATAACTTTGCTGTAGTCATGACTTTGAATTCCCGGCTAAAGAATATGGTTTTTCCAAAAACATTAGCTGTTACTGATTTTTATTGGGGAAATCAAGATTTTCCTTATCCAATGGGTAGCGTGCAATTACTCGGTAGTGCTAATAAAGACAAAATACTTGCCTATGGTCCACCTTTAATGCCTAATTTTATCGCTGAGTCCTTAGCTAATCATTCTCTATCTTGGCTAGTAATGACAGAAGATTTACCAAGCTTAAATAATAGAATTTTGATGAAAAATGGGAAAATCACTCTTGAATATACTCAGAATAACCAGATAGCATTGAATAAATTGGTTAAGCAATGGATTGAAGTTTTACAATCAATACCTGTATTTAAATCACTTGGATCTTTACATATTCCTCAAAAAATGGGGTTGAGAGAAGTTGCACATCAATGTGGTACTTGTCGTTTCGGAGAAAATCCCAGTACTTCAGTTTTAGATATTAATTGTCGGACTCATGATGTTGACAATCTTTATGTTGTTGATGGTAGTTTTTTCCCTTCTAGCAGTGCTTTAAACCCATCATTAACTATTATTGCCAATGCTCTACGGGTGGGAAATCATTTACTTACAAGAATGACATGGGGCGCATCCAGAGGCTTGGCAAGTACAGAAAATAGTACATCCACAATGGCGAAAGCTTTGTGATACTAAGGTGATTTCTAGAAATAATTTTACCAATCGGAGAACAAACAACCGTTTGCCCCTACGGTTCATTCACAATTTCCTGGTACATTCTATTCTGGAAATCTCCTAAGGAATGCAAATTTAATAACCTGCAATTCTGATTGAAATGGGAAAACGGGAATGGTGCGTTACGCTCCGCTAACACACCCTAATGGACTGTCTAGACTAAAATAGTGCATTAGACGTAGTTTGGGTTGAGGCTTTGCGTAGACGCGGAGCGGCTTCCCGCAGGGTAACCCAACATTATCTCGACTTTGTTGGGTTTCCTTCCTCAGCCCAACCTACAAAATCTACAACACACTCAGGTAAGTTTGCTCAGGATTCATTGGTAAAACTCGCAACTTACGATTTTTCAAGTCTGGTTCTAAACCTAAGACCTCCATTGGTGTTACACCCAAAAGAGCATAAGGTACTTCTTTAAGTTCCAGGCAATCAAATGTTCCTCGGGCTTCTTCTATACTCAGTTCCACATCTCGAAAAATTCGCCCCTGCTGACTCCAGTCGCTGTTTCTACCTGGGCTTCTCCGCCTTGAACTAAACCCAGTTGACTAATAATACTAGCAGGTAAGCACAATAAGGTTGCACCCTTATCAACCAAGACATTCTCTAGGCTGAAAGAACGAATTTCTTCTGGTGAAATAAAGCCTCGCTGGGCTAAAACTTGATCAATGCGATTTGTGACAGTGAGGGTAACTATTACTTACCCCATTTGCTTACCCTGAAGATTTGGCAATATCAGCTTACCCATTTTGGTGAACTCCTAGCTAGGATATTAAATTTATTATAGGTTTTGAAAACCAAGGCGTCTAAAGAGTTATAAATTAATATGCCAATCTTGAGCTTGTTTACGAATAGAATTTAATTCTTCATCCGACATTTTATCTAAGTTTTTCAAAATAAAGCTCATACGTCCTTGAGTCTGCAATTTATCGCGGTGTTGGTCAAGAAAGTTCCAATAAAAGAAGTTAAATGGACAAGCGTTTTCACCCAGACGTTCTTTATGACTATAAACACAACTTTTGCAGTAGTCACTCATTTTATTAATATAGTTTGCAGAGGCAGCATAGGGCTTTGATGCTAACACTCCCCCATCAGCAAATAAACCCATACCAATGACATTTGTCTGCATTACCCAGTCATAAGCATCAATAAATGCTGCATGGAACCAGTTTTCTACTTCTTGTGGCGAAAGTCCGGAAATCAGCGCAAAATTACTCAACACCATTAATCTTTGGATATGATGAGCATAACCAGTCCGTTGCACTTGAGTCAGAATTTGGTGCAAACAATTCATTTCGGTTTTACCTGTCCAGAAAAATTCTGGTAGCTTTTGTGTATGGTTAAACCAATTTTTTTCTGAGTAATTTGCATCTACATAGTGATAAATACCATGCATATATTCTCGCCAACCCAACACCTGACGAATGAAGCCTTCGACGCTATTTAGAGGTAGTTGTTTTTCTTGATAAGCTTGTTCTGCTGCTTGAATTACTTCTAAAGGGTGGAGTAAACCAATATTCAGGTAAGGGGAAAGCAGCGCGTGCCACATTGTTTCTTCTCCTGTCACCATTGCATCTTGGTAGGGGCCAAAATGGGGCAGTCGCTGTTGAATAAACCAGTCTAATACTTG
This sequence comes from Calothrix sp. PCC 7507, assembly GCF_000316575.1. GTDB lineage: Bacteria > Cyanobacteriota > Cyanobacteriia > Cyanobacteriales > Nostocaceae > Fortiea. The sequence goes on from NC_019682.1 coordinate 3,080,847, forward strand.
GAGTGCTTGTTTGCGAGTTACTCCCCAGTGAAAAGGTTCTATTTCGCCATAGGTAGGAAATGAGAGAGACTTAACTTTATCGATGACATCAAGTGTAATTGCATCTGCTGCAAACCATTTTGCAGGCGGCGTATTTAATTTACCTTTCGGTGGTTGGCGATTTTCTTTATCTAAATTCCACTGTCCCCCGACTGGTTGATCTTTCTCCATTAAAATTTGGCACCGCCGCCTTCCTTGGCGATAAAAATCCTCCATTAACAACCGCTTGCGTCCTTGAGCATAATTATGGAATTCTGATGTACTCCATAAAAAATGATTGTTAGCAATTAGAGTAATTTGGCAAGGAAGTTCTAAACTTTGAATTACCTTGGTGAATGGTCGGTCATTAGGCATCATCACCCGTAATTCAGTAATTTTATTTGCCTGAATCCATGCTTGGAGTGGTGTTTGAAAATCTGCGGCTATTTTGTAAGTAACTGAATATTTGTGCTGTCGTAATTCTTCAGCAAAATGTCGCATTGCTGACCAAATCAAAACTAGTTTTTGCTGATGATAGGGTCTGGCTTGGATATGTTGCTGTGACTCAATTAAAATTACAGGCAAATTCTCGTGCTGTGAGCAACTTGCTAAAGCTGCTTGTTTTAGCCAAAGTTGATCGCCTAATATCCAAATCCCTATCATGTTTTTTGATTCTACGACTTAAATCTATCTGCAAGATATTCTCGTTAATGATGCGATCGCTAGCGCTAGTTGCGGAATCAAGTTCGGATAACTTCATGTTCCAACGTCTGCTGAGGTTCGTAATCAGCATCTTAGTGCTGACTACGAATAGATTTACCTCAAACCATCTCTGACGATGTTTGTACTACTGGCTGGGGCTGGGGCTGAAACATGAATAGGGAGTATACCACATCTCGGCGGATATTCACCATCATATCCAAGAATAATTCATAGCCCTCACTCTTATACTCAATCAGTGGGTCTTTTTGACCGTAGCCACGTAATCCCACCGATTCACGCAAAGCATCCATTTGTTGCAGGTGTTCCCGCCATAGGGTATCAATCCTTTGCAGGATAAAGAAGCGTTCGGCTTGGCGCATCAATCCGGGCTGGACTTGGTCAATTTGCGCTTCCTTCAAGTCGTAAGCAATTCGCACTTGCTCATGGAGGAAAGCTTTAATCTCGGTGACAGACATATCCTCTAATTGATTGGGTTGTAAGTCCGCCAGCAGATAGACAAATTCTTTGACTTTCTCCACCAACTTTTCTAAATCCCACTCTTCTGAGGGCAAGTCTGGGTTGATATAGAAGTCAACGATGTCGTCCATCGTTTTTTCAGCGTATTTGATCACCTGTTCTTTCAAGTCTTGACCTTCTAGCACGCGGCGGCGTTCGGCGTAGATGGCGCGACGTTGGTTATTCATTACCTCGTCGTACTCAAATACTTGCTTCCGGATGTCGTAGTAATAGGTTTCGACTTTTTTCTGTGCGCCTTCCAAGCTGCGGGTGAGCATTCCCGATTCGATGGGCATATCTTCTTCCACTTGGAAGGCGTTCATTAACCCAGCGACGCGATCGCCTCCAAAAATCCGCAACAAGTTATCTTCTAAACTGAGGAAGAATCTCGTGGAACCAGGGTCGCCTTGTCTGCCCGCCCGTCCGCGCAATTGGTTGTCAATCCGGCGGGATTCGTGGCGTTCTGTACCAATGACGTGCAAACCGCCTAGTTCGACCACTTCGTCGTGTTCGCGCTCGGTGAATTGTTCATACTCCTGCTTGATGCGATTATAAGCCGCCCGCAGTTTCTGAATTACCGGGTCATCGATGGGAGCTTTTTCGGCGGCGACAGCGATTTTGTCTTCTGCTTCCAGTTCAGGTAAAGAGCGATCGCCATACTCTTTGACTGCAGTTTCTACGGCTTCTTTGAGCTGTTGTTCTGCATCTTTGCTCAACTGGGTGGGGAAAATCTCCGGTGAAGCCCGCCAAGTTTTCACTTTTTTCCCAGGAACAAAACCTTGACCGCCACCAGAGGCGCTTGGTAAACCAGCAACCCGTTGCACACCAAAGGTGTCTTCATCTTCTGGCTGGACAATTCGCGGCATGAAGTATTCCCGCAGTTTCAGCCGCGCCATATATTCGGAGTTACCACCCAGGATGATATCCGTACCTCTACCAGCCATGTTGGTGGCGATAGTTACAGCACCTCTGCGTCCTGCTTGGGCAACAATCTCTGCTTCTCGCTCAACGTTTTCCGGTCGGGCGTTGAGCAATTCGTGGGGAATCGCCATTTCTTTGAGGAGGCGGCTGAGAAGTTCAGATTTTTCCACGCTGGTAGTGCCAACTAATACAGGTCTACCCTGTTCGTGCATTTGGGCACATTCTTTGGCGATCGCTCCCCACTTCCCAGGTTCGGTCTTAAACACCATGTCAGACCAATCTTCCCGTCTTCTGATTCTGTTGGTAGGAATTACCGTGACTTCTAGCTTGTAAATTTTTTCAAATTCTGGTTCTTCCGTCTTCGCGGTTCCCGTCATCCCACCTAATTTGGGATAAAGCAAGAACAGGTTTTGATAGGTAATCGTCGCCAAAGTTTGAGTTTCTGGTTGAATATCTACGTGTTCTTTGGCTTCAATTGCTTGGTGTAATCCATCACTCCAGCGCCGTCCCGGTAGTACCCGCCCGGTGAATTCATCAACAATTACCACTTCCCCATTGCGGACGATATAGTTTACATCCTTGAGGAACAGTTCTTTAGCTTTAATGGCATTGAAAACAAAGTGTGCCCAAGGATCTTCTGGATCAAATAAATCTGTAACGCCCAAAAGTTCTTCTGCTTCGGCAAAACCTTCATCTGTCAACAACACGTTACGGGCTTTCTCATCCACCTCGTAATGTTCTTCTGGTTTCAGTGTGAAGGCGATTTCGGCTGCTTGTAGGTATTTTTCTGTTGGTCTTTCTACCTGTCCAGAAATAATCAGCGGTGTCCGTGCTTCATCAATGAGAATTGAGTCAACTTCATCAATCACGCAGTAGTTGAACGGGCGTTGTACCACATCTGCCATTGATGTAGCCATGTTGTCGCGGAGATAATCAAAACCTACCTCGCTGTTGGTGACATAGGTAATGTCGCAGTCGTAATTTTTCTGCCGTTCACTGGGAATCATACTGGACTGAATTAGCCCTACGCTCAACCCCAGGAAGCGATGCACCTGTCCCATCCATTCCGCGTCCCGACGAGCTAGGTAATCGTTCACTGTAATCACGTGTACGCCTTTACCACTCAGAGCATTCAAATAACTCGGCAATGTCGCCACCAGGGTTTTACCTTCCCCGGTTTTCATTTCGGCAATTTGCCCTGAGTGCAGAATAATACCACCTTGGAGTTGGACATCAAAGTGCCGCAAGCCTAAGACTCGCCGTCCTGCTTCCCGGACGACAGCAAAAGCTTCTGGCAGAATCTCATCCAGGGTTTCGCCTTTGGCCAGCCGCTGTTTAAACTCTGCTGTTTTGCCTTTTAACTCATCATCGGCAAGCGCTTTAATGTCTTCCTCTAAGAGGTTAATTTCACTAATGTAAGGTTGGTATTTTTTAAGTTTACGAGCGTTGGGATCGCCCAACAAAGTTTTTAGCATGGCAAGTTATGGCACTTAATCAAAGAGGATGGAAATTAAAGGTTTGGCATAGATTATAAGAATTTTACTCAGCCCAGCCGTTTTATTTGTGGATGGGTGTGAAATGAGTATTAACTCAAAAACAGCAACAAGGCTAGCCAATCAGTCTACTAAATGATTGGTTTAATCTTATATCTTATATTTCAGCTTCCTTAATAGTATCATTTTGCCCCCAACTGGGGCAGAAGAGGAGATGGGGGAGTGGGGGGGGAGATGAGGAAGCAAGCCCATAATTTATTCACCCTCATTTTCCTCATCTCCCCACTCCCCCTCATCCCTCTCACTCCCATTCTTGGCTAAGGCGGCGGAAATTAAAATCATTAGCGCTGGGATGACAGCTAACACAACTGTTAATCTGAGTAGGGCGTTGGAGCTTAACTCCTGGATGTAAAGCTTTGAAATAACGTGAGTTGTTGACACGATATGGTGTTTCCTCGTCTTGTCGCTGAGAACGAGAGAAAGTTTGGAGATACTTCCATATCAAGATCCGTGGTGGATTGATTAAAGGTTTGAGTTGTACGCCATAATGCTGGGAGTCTTGCAGGAGATTTTGCCAGGTTTGGGTGGGTAAAACTGCTGGTGGTAAGGCAATATGACAAGTCGCGCAGTTTTCCAAATACAGTTCTTGCCCCAGTTTATATTGTGCAGGCACGACATCAACGGTGCCGATTTCCCCAACGGTCGTCACACCTTGGGCATTACTAGCTAGAGCGAGAAGCCAACCCATAGCTAGACTCCAAGCCAAAACTACTAAAAGTAAACCAAGGGGTTGGCGATCGCGGGGTTTACGCTTCACAAGATTTGACATTCCTCACATTCCCAAATACTTAGATATGGTGCTTGTAGCTAATCATAAGACTCCGGCTGCACTGATGATGTTGCGGGGTGGGTGTAAGTATTTGAAGTGTACAAAAGAACGATTTCTGCTGGGTTGGGCTACGCTATAACTGTTGGCTGATCAACTGTAGGGAAAACTAATCTTATTGACAAATGCTCTCAAAAATCTGAAAGTAAAGAGTAAATAGATCACTTGCCTATGCAAGGATTTTGTGAGTAGCGTCAAGGAGTATGGCAAAAATCATTACCATCTCAGAATTTCAGGATTTTGAAGCAGAAGCAAGGCAAAATGGTGAAGTCTTAGAACACTGGGAAGACTCGGTAGCTAAGTTTACAGTACCTCAGAAGGTTGGTAATGGAGGACAGTTGTTCTTCCGGTTGCGGGATGGTTGCCACATCAAAATAGAAGAGGGTAAATTTCATTACCCCTTATGTCTCGACTCCCACATACCAGAATCACAGCAATTATTTTTGAGTTTTTACTCATCTGGCAATTTTAGAATCATTAATCCTGGTTTAAAAGCAGAGAGCGATCGCACTGAAGGGTGGAGAGAGAGTTGTTTTTCCTTTATGCAAGACATTCAAAATATAGAATATATCCCTGCACAGCAAAGACTACAACGCATTCAACTGGGGATTAATCTTGATGTTTTGAGAGCATTAAATTCAGGATTGGAAGTGCTACCAGTGCAGTTGCAAAAATGGATTGAGGGAAAAGAAATCGAGAACTTCCATCAAAGCCTGGGGACTATTACACCTGCAATCCAAATCAAATTACAAGAAATTCGTAATTGTCCCTATCGAGGAGCAATTCGCCAAATCTATCTGGAAAGCAGAATGTTAGATTTACTAGCACTCCAGTTGACGAAATGGACTGAGTTAGAACAACAACCATGTTATCTCCCGAAGCTACGACGTAATGATATTGAGCGCTTATATCTAGCCCAAGAAATTTTAAGCAAAAATTTAGAAAATCCCCCATCATTATTGGAATTAGCACGGCAAGTGGGATTAAATGACAACAAGCTGAAATGGGGGTTTCGTCATCTTTTTGGTAAGGCTGTATTTGAATATTTCCATGATTGCCAAATGCAGCAAGCACAAAACTTGTTAGCACAGACACAGTTAAGCGTTACAGAAATTGCCCATACTGTCGGTTATGCTAGCTTACCTTCATTCAGTGGGGCATTTCGGCGGCGATTTGGCACAAGTCCGAGAGGATACCGCGATCGCTGTGGTTAATTGGCAGTTAACTGTTGAGTGTTAAAACAGTTGTCGTAACTCCTCAGCTGAATTTACAGTTTTGATAGCTTGCTGAATTGCCTTGAATTGCTGCAAATCATTAATTTGCGCGATCGCAGGCATTAACTCTAAACCAGGATTACCAAATTTAATCTCCAACGCCAATTCAATACCTGACAACAATTCTTCTCTTCGTCCACGTGCTTCTCCACGGGCTTCTCCTTCGCGTAATATTTCTTGATACCAAGGCGATTCACGTAACACAGCCATATCCCACCTCATGATTTCTTGAACTAACTTCGTCTCTAGTACAAACGTAGCAAAAAATGCTAAAACCGTTTCCAGTTGATTTAGTTGTTCATCGCTACGTAAAATTTGCAAGGCTTCTCGAATTGTAGACTCATTCTCTCCACCTTTGAGAATTGGTACGAAGGGAAGCAACGAAGGTAAAGGTTGTTGAAAAACTATATTGACATCAACTTCCCATAAATTTATCACTCGGTAGTCTTGACGTGCTTGTAAACCGCCAACATTTGATGTGTATGTTGTGGGAATTTGTGTGTGTTTAGACTTGAGAATGTTGATTAATACAGGATAAGTTGGTAAATCGTATTTTTCTTCTGCAAGTCCTGTATAGGCACGCATCCGACGCGGCATTTTGGAAGTGTAGCGCAATTGTAGCTCGTTGAGAACCAGGAATTCTTCACCTTGAGAACTTTGGGCGCGGATTAAAACGTCACTTTCTCGGCTAATCCACTGAAATTCTGAGTTGAGAATTTCACCTGCAACAACATCAGGCATTTGTGTTACCCATTTCACCCAGTTGTCGGGTGCAAGGCTGATTAATCTTTTGGTGCTGATATCTGCGGGTTTTGCCATCGGGGTATGGGAGAAAGTTTACTCAGCACTCTCGATTCTTAAGTAAAGCGTCGCTCTACTTAATTACTGTCCGCAAATCTTCACAAAAATCTCCGTTGCAGTTAAGTTTACTCCCGCTTCGATAAGACTTTTATGGCCAATTTTTGTAATATCCAAGTCTAGGTCTATTTAATAATAATTCTTATTTGGCAGGCGAAAAAGTATTTATTTCTCTTGACAAATTAGCATTTTTGGTGTGTGAGCATAACATGGCTAAACGCAAACAAATATCAATTCTGATGGCGATGCTGACAGCAAGCTGCGCCTACGCTGCTGTCATCTTGGCAATTAATCCAGCACAAGCAGAAACAATTCCTTATGGGAGTGATGTTGAGCATCCTCTACTTTCACAAAATCCCCCCACTCCCACGGTGGTGCAAGTCACGGGAGTCAAGGTAAATCCTACTGATAAGGGTGTGGAAGTAATTTTAGAAACCACTCAAGGTGACAAGTTACAAATTAGCGATCGCAGTCAAGATCGTAGTTTCATTGCAGATATTCCTAATGCCCAATTACGCCTACCTAATGGTGATGGTTTTACATTCCGTTCGGAAAAACCACAAGTTGGTATTACTGAGATAAATGTTGTAAATGTTGACAACAATAATATCCGGGTGACGGTGGTGGGTGAAGCGAGTTTGCCTACTGTGGAATTGTTTGACGGTGATGAAGGTCTGATTTTTGGTGTAGTAGCTGCTACACAGCAGGCACAGCAGCCGCCAAGGGAAGGGGAAGAGTCAAAACCAGACGAGTCGATTGAGTTAGTCGTGACGGGAGAGCAAGATGGGTATCGCGTACCCAATGCAACAGTGGGAACTCGTACTGATACACCAATTTTAGATATTCCGCAGTCAATTCAGGTGATTCCGCAGCAGGTGCTGAAAGACCAGCAAATTATCCGGGTTGATGATGCGTTGCGAAATGTTAGTGGTGTGGTGGGAAATTTTGCCCCATTTGGAAATAGCGAGGCGTTGACGCTGCGGGGGTTTGTGAGTGATAGCTACACTAACCTGGCGGTTGTGCGTGATGGCTTTCGCACCTATGATAACAGCAGTGTGCAAGAAACTGCAAATCTGGAACGGATTGAGGTGTTGAAGGGTCCGGCTTCGGTGCTTTATGGGCAAAATGACCCTGGTGGATTGATTAATTTGGTAACAAAGCAACCACTATCGAGTCCGTTCTACAGTTTTCAGGTACAGGCGGGTAGTTTTGGATTGGTGCGTCCTAGCTTCGATTTTTCGGGACCACTGAGTAAGGATGGGAGTGTTCTCTATCGGCTGAATGCTGCATATCAGCGGGAAGACGGGTTTCGCAGTTTTGAGACAAATACAGAGCGGTATTTTGCAGCTCCAGTTTTGAAGTGGAATCTGAGCGATCGCACTAACCTGTCTTTTTCACTGGAATATATCAAAAATCAAAGTCCTTACGATCCTGGTTTGATTGCTTTGGGTACTGGGGTGATTAATTCTCCTAGCGATCGCGTTTTCAATGAACCAGATGACTATATTCGGACGACATCCCTGAATATCGGCTACAACCTAGAACACAAATTTAGTGATAACTGGACGCTGCGTAATGCCTTCCGCTACGCCGATCAAGATTATCAAATTTTAGCGACAATCCCGATCTCTTTCGATGAATCCACGGGAATCCTCAACCGGATTTATGCAGCTAGGCAATACTTATCACAAGATTACTCTTTGCAAACCAATGTAGTCGGTAAATTTACCACAGGTTTTATCAAACATACGCTTTTGGCAGGTGCGGATTTAGCCTGGTTCACCAACGAAGATGTGTATTCAAATCCTGATTTCTTCAATCCAACTCCTCTGGATGTTTTTAACCCAGTGTATAAAAATCTTCCTAGACCAGATTTAACTAAAAATGCACCACCTGGAACATTTGATGTCAACATCAACCGAGTAGGTGGTTTTGTGCAAGATCAACTGGCTTTGGGAGACGACTTAATTTTATTACTGAGTCTGCGTTTTGATGGCATTGATTATCGTAATACCTTTGAAAGTACTAGCAGATATGACAGTGCTTGGAGTCCTCGGGTGGGTTTTGTCTATAAACCGACTGATACAGTTTCTGTGTATGCTAGCTATGCGCGATCGTTTACGCTCAACTTTGGACAAGATATCAACGGTGATTTTCTCCCTCCTCAAACTGCGGAAGGTTTGGAAGTAGGGGTGAAAGCCGAACTCTTCGATAAAAAATTGTTGGCGACTTTGGCATATTTTGACATTACCAAGCAAAACGTAGCGACTGCCGATCCAGTCATTCCTTTTGTTTCTGTGGCTACTGGAGAACAGCGTAGCCGGGGGCTGGAATTGGATATTAGCGGTCAAATTTTACCAGGATGGAATGTCATTGGCTTTTATGCTTACACCGAGGCCGAAGTTACTCAAGATAATGATATTCCCGTTGGTAATCGCTTACCTGGCGCTCCTCAACATAGTGCTGGGATGTGGACAACCTATGAATTCCCATCCGGTGGATTAAAGGGTTTGGGTTTGGGAATTGGCGTGAATTATGTCAGTAATCGATTCGGCGATTTGCAAAATTCCTATGAGGTTGGGGATTATTTCCTCACCAACGCCGCTATTTTTTATAAGCGAGATCAGTGGCGAATTGGGCTGAATTTCAAAAACTTGTTTGATGCTGAGTACATTTCCAGTGTGGGGGGGTCTTCTAGAATCACTGGTATTGCACCAGGATCTCCCTTTAGCGTAGTTGGCTCAATTTCTGTGGAGTTTTAATCAGTGATGAAATTACGAAATCGGCTGTTAACATTGCATGGGTTTGTGGGCATTTTAGGTGGACTGCTATTGGTGGTGATGGGCTTGACAGGGAGTGCGATCGTTTTTCACCAAGAGATCGATCGCACTCTGAATCCACACTTGATGCAAGTTGTCCCCCAAGGTGAACGGGTAGCGATCGCCACATTCTTCTCATCGGCTCAAGCTGCTATACCTAACGCCAGACTGGAATCGATTCAATTTCCTCAAACCCCTGATGCTACTTATCATCTAGGATTTAAATCCGGGAAACAGACATGGCAAGAAATGTTTATCCATCCCTACACGGGTAAAATTTTGGGTATTCGCCAAAGTGGTCGGACTCTGATTAGTATCCTCTATGCAATTCACCATGACTTCTCGGCGGGAACGGTAGGCTTATATCTAGTTGGCATCAGTGGGTTAATTTTGATACTACAAGCCATAACTGGGCTAATTCTGTGGACAGGGTGGCGCAAACTCGCCACTGGCTTCCGGATTCGTTGGGGTGCGCCTACCCAACTGCTAAATTTCGATTTGCACAATGTGGGCGGGGCGATCGCTAATCTATTCTTACTGATGATTGGGTTGACTGGTGTTGTGATTGTGATAGCACACATTGTCCTCGATCCTCATCACGAAGCACAAATATTTCCCCCATTTCAACCGGCGATCGCCATCAACGAACTACTCCAAACAGCCGATAATTCTATACCAGATGGCACAACCACCTCTGTATCTTTCCCAGATGCTCAAAAAATGGTAGTCATGAAGAAACTACCCCAAGATCATCCCCGACTTTATTTCAGTTCCGTCACGGTGGATGGAGCAACAGGTAATGTTTTACAAGTCAATAAGGTTGTCGAGAAACCACTAATGTGGAAGTTTCTCACACCAATCGTCGATCTGCACTTTGGTAGTTTTGGTGGGCTACCTACTCGGATTCTCTATGTGTTTATAGGGTTTATGCCTTTAATGTTACTTATTACTGGTGTGATCATGTGGAAGCGGCGACGACTAAAAAGTAAGCGGGAAGAGATGATTGTAGTCCACAGGTAATACCGTTTCACTCGGTGATATAAGTAGTTGGACAAAATTAAATTCATTCGTGGAAATAGGGAGCAGGGAACAGAAAGATAATGTGTGTAATTAATTCTGTTGAAGTACTTACCTCGTTTTGTGCGAGTCCTTAAAATTGAATGCTCAAACTGCACTAAAAGCTGCCAACAGTTGTACCATTTTTGCCTTAAGTAGTGTGATGGCTTCTTCTAAAGACTCACAAGGTTCAGTATCTAGCAAGTGGGCATCGCCTGCATCAGCACTTGACCAAAGATAACTGTGTTGCCCTACTGTTAAACATGCTTGCCACTTATCTTCATAAGTATCGAGTGTGATGAAAAAACTCCGTGACATGAGGACTTCGGGGTTAAGGACAAACTCTCCCCAAACAGAGAAGCCAAAATACTCGCTATTTTTTTCGTTAATGTATTCCCAGTTGGTCAAGTTAGGAAAAGCAGCTTGAGCTTGGGCTAAAACTTGTTGAATTTCAGCTTCTGTGAGGATCATGTCTACCTTTTGACTTTAAGGAATGGGTTGCGATCGCAATAACCGCTCAACTACACTTCTAGCACTGCGTCCTCCCCTAGGAATGAGGCGATGGCAAAGAACATGAGGGACAAGGAATTTCACGTCATCAGGAATGGCATAGTCACGCCCCAACAGAAAAGCTAACGCTTGGGTGGCTCGTTGTAGTGCCAGGGTACCGCGAGGACTAACGCCTAGAGATATTTCCTCATCTTGCCTTGTTGCCCTGACTAATTCCAAAATGTATTGTTGCAGGGAGCTTTCCACTCTTACCTGGGCGCAGAGTTGCCGCAATTGAGTGACTTCTGCCAAGGTAATACAAGGCTGCAAATCAGCAACTTTTACACCATCTGCTTGGGTTTGCAGCATCTGGAGTTCTTCTCTTTCGGATGGATAACCCAAACTCAACGACAGCATAAACCGATCCATCTGCGCTTCTGGTAGAGGGAAAGTACCTTGGTACTCGACGGGGTTTTGAGTAGCAATCACAAAGAAAGGTGTAGGAACGGGACGGGAAACACCATCAACTGTCACCTGATGTTCTTCCATCACTTCCAGCAAAGCCGATTGTGTGCGGGGTGTGGCGCGGTTGATTTCGTCAGCTAATAAGATATTGGCAAATATTGGCCCAGGAAGAAAGCTAAATTCCCCATTTTTGGGGTTCCAGATATTTGTACCAGTGATATCTGTGGGTAATAAATCAGGAGTACATTGTAACCGTTGGAACTTGCCATCGAGCGATCGCGCCAGGGATTTAGCGAGGAGAGTTTTGCCGACACCAGGGACATCTTCTAACAGTGCATGACCACCACCCAACAGGGCAACTAACACTAGGCGGATCGCGTCACTTTTGCCAACGATAGTCTGAGCCAGGTTTTGAGTTAAAGCGTCAATTTTGTCTCTCATTGATTTAGGGGATTGGGGATTGGGAATGGGGCAATTCAATTTTGGATTTTGGATTGGCAATTTTGGATTCGACTTCAATCTAAAATCTAAAATCTAAAATCTAAAATTCCTAGGGCATTGGGCATTGGGCATTGGATAAATTACCTATTCCTCAGTCCCCAGTCCCTAGTCCCCATTATTCCCACTCAGCGCTCAAAACTTCTCTAGCGACGGTGCAGTCTAGTTGAATTTGTGTTTTCAAGGCTTCGAGATCAGGAAATTTTTGTTCAGGGCGCAAAAATTGTACTAGCTGTACTGCCAGTTTCTTACCATATAAATCGCCGTTCCAATCAAACAGATGTACTTCTACAGATGGATCAGTACCATTTACTGTGGGGCGAATGCCGATATTCATCACACCCAAGCAGGTAGGCGCTGCAACGGGATTTGGTGTATCATTGAGAGTCGAAACACGGACAGCATAAACACCTTGGCGGGGCAAAAACTTGTCTTTTGGTAGTTGTAGGTTAGCAGTGGGAAAACCAATAGTTCTACCCAGTTTTTGACCTTGAATGACAATACCGTAGAGGGTGTAGGCTCGTCCTAGGAGAAGATTTGCACTTTTGATATCACCAGTTTCGAGAGTGTGGCGGATGAGTGAGGTGCTAATGCTAGGCTCATCGGAGGCAGGAACATGATCACAAGTGTTGTCTTCTGGTAAATTGCTGTTGCCTGCACAGGTTTCCAAGGGGACAATAGTCACGGGGATGTGATATTTTGCGGCGAGTAACTGTAAACCCTCAGCCGTACCAGTACGGTGCTTACCAAAACAAAAATCTTGTCCAACACTAATTTGCTGACATTGCAGTTGTTGCACCAGAATTTTTTCGACAAACTCTTCAGGAGATAAAGCAGATAATTCTTTATCGAAGGGTAGTAGTACTAGCTGTTCTATTCCTAGCGATCGCAATTGCTCGACTTTTTCATCTAATGGAGTTAATAAAGTCCGGGGTTGTCCCGAAAAAAACTCCTGTGGATGGGGATGAAATGTAACAACTGTTGAGTATATGTGTTCGTGTGTTGATGTTGGAGGTTTTTCTGATTGGGGTGGGCGTTCTAGTAAATTTCCCCCCTCTCCCTCTTCCCCCCTCTCCCCCTCTCTTCTTGCTGGCTGCAAAACTGGTTGAATTACTCTTTGATGACCGAGATGCACACCATCAAATTTGCCAAGAGCAACAGCAGTTGGTGTTAGCAGCCCCTCCATCGAAGAAGCAACCCACACAGAACACCCATTTTGAGACAAATTTAGCACGTGGATTCTGGGATTTGAGGTTTATTTAGCTATCAGCCACAAGCTACCTGATGGGTAACCGCTTCAAAGAGGAAGCGCTTTCTAGACTGTCTGGGACTTTATTAGGTGCGGAGCCGGAGCTACTTTGGCTCTGATTCTTGACATCTTAGACTGAATGGCACTAAGTTTAAAAATTTTTATCCTGGAAATAAATTTCCGGCTACAAGCTAAAATCCGTTAAAACAGCTTACGAACTTGATTGTAGTTAGCTTTTAGCCAAAACTTTAGTTCTCGGCTGATCTTAGCGCCATTCCCTGCTTGACCTCTCGTCGTCACAAGTAAGTTTGGCAATTTGACCTATTCAGCCCCAAGACAAGGCATTTACGGCTGTCTAATTTTGCCCAAAGCGTGTCCTCCAATTTTTGCGGCATAGCCAAAGGGTAAGCTCTTTTGCTGAGAGCTGACAATTACCAATCTAATCTAAAATTTATAGCCGCTGGGACTGCCACCTTTAAGCTGAAAATTTGCTGATAGGAAAAGATTCTGATAAGGAGACGGAAACAGGAATCTGTATTACCATTCCTTCTCGTGCCATAATTGCACCAGGATACTTTTCGAGGGCTTGTTTGCCTACGATATCTAAAAAGTCATCATTGTGAGCGGGGTCGTGGTGGAAAATTACCAAAGTTTTGACATTAGCGGCTTTGGCTATTTTGATAGCTTCTTGCCATGTGGAATGTCCCCAGCCAATTTTTGGGTGCGATGGAGAATGATATTCCTCATCAGTATAGGTGGAGTCGTAGATTAAGATGTCGGCATTACGAGATAGCCACAGGACATTTTCATCTAATCTATCAGCAAAATGTTCAGTATCAGTAATGTAAGCAGCCGCTCCGCCATGCCAATTAACTCGGTAGCCCACAGCTTCACCGGGATGGTTTAGTGGTGCTGTTTCTACGGTGATATCATTGATGCGTATTGGTTGACCTGGTGTAATGTCGCAGAAACTCAAATTTGCCTGCATGATTTGCAGGGGTACGGGAAAATTGGGGTGGAGCATCTGATCATTGAGGCGCTGTTCGATAGTGGAACCATCGGGAGCGATCGCACCGTAGATGCGAAAATTATTTCCTTTGACAAACCCTGGGCTAAAGAAGGGAAACCCCTGCATGTGATCCCAGTGAGAGTGGGTAAAAAATATATGAGCTTCTGTTGGCATTTGGCGCAACAAAGATTGCCCCAAAACATGCAGTCCTGTACCACCATCGAAAATTAAGCGTTTACCGCCCGCTTGCATTTCAACGCAAGGGGTATTACCGCCATAACGGACGGTGTGTGGTCCTGGACTGGGGATGCTACCACGAACGCCCCAAAATTGCACGGTGAATTGGTTCTCTATCCTTGACATGGGTGTTGCTTGCTGGACTGAGCGGGCGATCAATCAAAAAAATGTTACTTATTTTGTTCAGTTTATGCTGTCTGACTGTTTTTAGTCGCAGGGGAATTTGTTGGTAAAACAGCATACCCTGTTAAGGACTGTTTTAGTAAAGGTGAGTGAGGTACTATAAGGCACTAGACTTAGGTTGTTTTGGTTTACGCGATCGCAAAGATCAAAAGCGCTCCTACTTTATAGCCTAAATTTTTCGTCAATGCATTTAATTACCCCCTGTTGCCTTCCCGGCATCAAATAATTCATGTCAATGAGAATTCCCACGTAGACAATTCCTGCAATCCAGTTGCGTAGGTAAGATTATATTGCAGTGGCGTGATGCTAATAAAATTTTTGCGGATTACATGCACATCTGTGGGTATATTCTGTGGCAAATTTAACCCTTCTGGGGGTTCTACATCCTCAATCACTTCCCCGGTCAACCAGTAGTATGTTTTACCACGGGGATCGACTCGCTGGTCAAATACATCAACGTAGCGTCTTATTCCCTGACGAGTGATGGTGACTCCAGCTATTTCGTCCCACTTCACAGAGGGAATATTCACATTGAGCAACATTAATTCTGGTAAAGGTTTTGCCGTCAATTGGTCTACTAGGATTTTGGCAAAGTTCGCAGCAGGTTGAAAGTCTCTAGATATGTGACTAGCAAGACTAAGTGCGACGCTAGGAATACCCTCTATCAGCCCCTCCATCGCTGCAGAAACAGTCCCAGAATAGAGAATTTCGGTGCCTAAATTTGCACCTTGATTAACGCCAGATAGCACTAAGTCGGGAGGAGATTCTAGCAAAGCCCACAATGCCAACTTCACACAGTCGGAAGGAGTACCATCACAAGCCCAAGCTTTGACTGCAGGATGAAAAATTGACTCGACAATTTCGGCGCGAATGGGTTGCTGCAAAGTTAGTCCGTGTCCGGTTGCCGATCGCTCCCGATCAGGACAAACTACAGTTACATGATGACCAGCTTCTGCTAAACAGTTAGCTAGGGTACGAATACCCAAGGCAGAAATTCCATCGTCATTACTAATGAGCAATTTCATAGTCAGTTGTCAGTTGTCAGTTGTCATTAGTCATTAGTTATGTGTTATTAGTCATTTGTCAATGTCAGGTATCACAAACATCAGGCAAAAAAACACACTCACACGCTCCATCACCTCTAAACTGGTAAGCAGAGGTGCGATTTTAACTTGTACTGTTGATTCATTCATGGCACATTGCTAAGGTTAATTTTCCTTCATTAGTTGCTAGTTGTTTGTGTTTTGCCACTGACAACTAACTACTGAAAAATAACAAAACGGATTGATCTGTGGGGTCAATCCAAAATCTAAAATCTAAAATCCAAAATTGTCTGACCAATGACTAACAATTTAGAGGCTCAACTTTTAGCACTGCGGCAAGAAGGAGAACAAGCGATCGCTGCTGCTGACACCCTAGAACGTCTAGAAGAACTCAGAGTTAGCTATCTGGGTAAAAAAGGACAACTAGGGGTGTTGTTGCGGAGTATGGGCAGTCTGAGTGCAGAGGAACGCCCAATAATTGGGGCGATCGCCAATACTGTTAAAGAATCCCTGCAAACTAATTTAGACCAGCAGCGTACAGCCCTGGAAACTGCTCAAATTCATCTCCAGCTAGAGGCGGAAACTCTGGATGTGACAATGCCAGGAATTTATCGTCCCCAGGGTCGCATCCATCCCCTGAATGGCATTATTGACCGGGCGTTGGATGTCTTTGTCGGCATGGGTTATACCGTGGCTGAAGGGCTAGAAATGGAAACAGATTACTACAATTTTGAGGCTCTGAATACTCCGCCCGATCACCCCGCCCGTGATATGCAAGATACCTTCTACCTCCCAGATGGTAATCTACTGCGGACTCACACCTCATCAGTCCAAATTCGCTACATGGAAAAAGAAGAACCACCCATCCGGGTTGTGGCTCCAGGGCGCGTCTATCGGCGAGATAATGTAGACGCGACGCACTCGGCAGTTTTCCATCAAATAGAACTCTTAGCCATTGATGAGGGACTGACTTTTACAGACCTCAAAGGCACAATTAAGGTATTTTTACAAGCAATTTTTGGCGATCTACCAATTCGCTTCCGCGCCAGTTATTTCCCATTCACTGAACCCTCGGCTGAGGTAGATTTACAGTGGAATGGTCGCTGGCTGGAAGTTATGGGCTGCGGTATGGTCGATCCGAATGTGCTTAAAGCTGTGGGTTATGATCCAGAAATTTATACCGGATTTGCCGCTGGCTTTGGTGTAGAACGCTTTGCGATGGTGTTACACCAAATTGATGATATTCGTCGTTTATATGCTAGTGATTTGCGGTTTTTACAGCAATTTTAGAGAAATATCAGGGGAATAGCAAAAAATAAATTACCCAATATTTTAGTTGCTAGGGTGCGTCAGTTCTTGATATTTGGAACTGGCGCACTTTACATATTGGGGATTTTTCTATTGGAAGTTAGGATTTACGCATTGACAAAAAACATGAAATATAAATAGTGGGGAAACGCACATAAGTAATCGGACAAAAATATTTACAGTCATTGCGAGCGGAGCGAAGCAATCGCAGGGGTTGGGATTGCTTCATTCCGCTACGCTCCATTCGCAATGACATTGTGTAATTAATTCTGTCAGACTACTTATTTCTTAGGGGTTTATTCGCCATCAATATAATCATTAATCAAATTTATAGCGATGCGGTGGCGGTTACTTTCCAAAGGTTCTCCGTCGTCAAAAATCAAATTGGTGGGTGGTATGGGTGGGTTTTACCAATCCACTGCTTTTTCTCCAGAGTTGGTTGCTGCTGTGGTTTCTGGCGATATAGTCAAGACCCCTTGTGAGCATTTAACCATTTTTTCCTAGTATCTCTTATTCCGTGAGAGGTTGTTTGAGCTAAAAGCGATCGCTCAATTATTGCAAATTAGCTTTAGAAGTAAAATATTCAGTATGCAACTCCTCTTTACGGAATATGACCGCAATTACTGACAAGCAACTGACCCTTGAGGAATATTTGAAGTATGACGATCGCACGGATAGCCAGTATGAATTGGTGGCAGGAGAGTTAGTTGCAATGCCACCTGAAAGCCCAAAAAATATCCAAATATCCCTCTTTTTACTCGTAAATTTCCTTAAGTTCGTTCCCGTCAATCGATTAAGTAACAAAGCTGAAATTGTCGTTGCTGGTTCTCGTGCAACAACTCGCGTTCCTGATTTAGTTGTGCTGACGGATGAACTGGCAACAGCTTTACAAGGTGCAACACGATCTACAATTACTCTGGATATGCCACCTCCAGCATTAGTTGTGGAAGCTGTTTCTCCTGGCAAAGCTAATGAAGATCGGGACTATCGCTACAAACGTTCCGAGTATGCAGCCAGGGGAATTGTTGAATATTGGATTGTTGATCCCCAAAAGAACAGAGTTACTGTACTGATATTAGTTGATGGGTTTTATGAAGAAACTAGATTTACCGGAAATACAGCGATCGCTTCTACTATTTTCCCAGAATTACAGCTAACCGCAGAGCAAGTACTTAATGCCGGAGAAAGCTAGATAAACGAAGGGATTTGAAAAGTGCGATCGCCCAGTTTTCTAGAGAAGCCGCAAAAAACGGACATTTTGGCCAATTAATTTTGCCCGAATGCCAGAATTTGGGCAGCACTCAGCTTACAATCAGGAATTACCGTCGATGCTAGGGGGGTGTCGGTAACATAAATTGTGTCTTCATATTGCCCATTCACCCACAAGCACAGCGTCAATTGCTGCCTTTCCGGGTCAATAATCCAGTATTCCGCAATCCCTCGCGCCGCGTATTCCGTGCGTTTGTAACGATAGTCCCGGTCTCGATTCTGCTGTCCAGGTGACACAATTTCAATCACTAACGCAGGTGGTGGCATATCTTGCGTAATCGTGTTGCTGCGTTGCCCCCCTAAAGCTGTATACCCTTCTTCGGTCAGTATGGTTAAGTCCGGCAAGCGTACCTTTGCCCGTTTGCCACTGACGACAATTTCCATATCTTTGAGGTTGATTAGCACAATTGAAATGTACTTTGCTAATTCCAACATCAATAATTTGGCAAGCTTGCAGTTTTCTGGCGACTCGGTTGGCATTTCTACTAACTCTCCATCCACTAATTCATAGCGTGTGTCAGTGCCATCGTCATAGGCTAGGTATTCCGCCATCGTCATGAGCTTAGAGGTACTGGGTGCAGTTTGAGTCATGGTGAGGAATCTCCGCGATCGCCATAGCAACGTTGTGAGAATAGAAGACTTGATGTGCCAATCTTAGCAAATCCTAGTAATGCCAAATAACGCTTGCAAGCCCCAGTGAGAAGCGCTAAGAGTTCCCTATTCCCGCCCCATATTCGTGAATGAGTCTTTGACTCGACAGGGAAAACAGGAAAGTTATCGGCAATTATCGCAATGTCCACAACGCCAATTTGCAGCTTCTTTGTCAAACCCAAAAGCATTTAACAAAAACTGCCAGCGACATTGTTTAGTATTCAGGTATTGACTCATTTGCTGGGCAGCGTGTGATTGTGGAGATGGCTGATTTTTAGCTTTTTGCTCAATTTTATAATGGAAGGGGTCAAGCCATTTTAACTGACCATTGCTGTGGAGTAGAGAAAGTGCGATCGCTGCATCAGGAAATTGTCGCGTCACTGCGGTTACTTCTCCCTGTGGCGGTAGTTGTTTCACCAGTTGCTGTGCTGTTCGCTGTTGCTTGAGCATTTGGTCATGAAAAAATTGTTGTCTTTGCTTATCCTCTGAATCTAACCATCCGGTAGGTTCACTTACCAATGTCAGCGCCTCTGCTGGTTTCCCATCCCTTCCAGCCCGGCCAATTTCTTGCACATATTCAGATAGTAGGTGCGGTGCGTGAAAATGAACTACCCATCGCACATCTGGCTTATTTATCCCCATCCCAAAGGCACAGGTGCAGACAACAAAGGGGATTTCACCACCCAACCAGCTAGCTTCCACAGCGCGACGTTCTGCTGCACCCAACCCCGCATGATAGCTCGTTGTCGCAAAACCCATATCTGCTAACCATGCAGCTAAATTTTCACTATCTCGCCTAGTACAGGACGGCGGAAATAAACCGAGTATTAAACAGCCAAAACTTTACCCTTATATGTCCACTTGAAAGGTTTAGCCATTGTTTGATTAAAGTAGTCAATAAAAGCAAGAATTCTAGTTTTGAGATCATCCTGACTCTGGAAACTGGCTCTTCTTAGTAACTTCCGTACCAAAATACTAAACCAAATTTCAATTTGGTTGAGCCAAGAAGAATGTAGTGGTGTGTAATGGAAAACGATTTGATGTGTGGGGTCACTTAAAAAAGCTGCACGAGATTTCATTGATTTGAGGATGCCACTTTTACCCTTAATGCCAAGGTTGATGTTTAAACCTTCAATTTGTGCAACAAAACGAACTAAGGACTCCGATTGATGAGTGTTCAGGCAATCCATAATTAAATGCCATTTTTTCGCATTGGGGTCAGTGGCAATAGTTTGATGAATATGAAAGATAAAATCAACTTCTGTTCTGGAATCTCCACAAGTTGGTCTGATAATTTGACCAGTGGCAACATCGAAACTGGCTATCAAGGTTTGCGTACCGTGACGAATATATTCAAATTCCCTTCTTTCAACTTTGCCCGGTCGCATTGGTAAGTCTTTTTCTATGCGCTCAGTAGCTTGAATACCTGTCATCTCATCAATAGATATTGTGCGTTCCCCCTTTAGATGACGGTCAATCGCATTTAAATACAAATCTGTAATATCTTCAACTTTTGCATCAAATTTTTCATCCAGGGGGGGGAGTCAGCCAGTACCGACTTTGGTGTGGCTTCAATTGAGCTTCTTCTAATAGTCTTCCCACATGGCGAACAGATATACTTTCGATAATCCCTTGTTTTGTAATTTCATCTGTCAGTTCTCTAGATGTCCAGTGACTTATTGTCCGACCGTAATCTTCTGGCGGCGAACAGGCAAGCGCAAACAACTCTATTACTTGTTCCATGCTAAATTTTACTGGTGCGCCAGTACGCTCTTGATCTTGTAATCTTTGAAAAGCTGATAATTTTGCTCCCTCTGTCTCCAACCATCGCTTTCGCCATAAACGAGTCATATCTAGACTAATCTCTAATATTCGAGCAATTTCGCCGTTATTTTTCCCTGATGATGCCAGAAGAATAATTTTGGCTCGGATGACGATTTGCTGTGCTGTCTTATGTCCCTTTATCAACTCTTGTAGTTCATTCTGCTCACTATCACTCAAACTTAATTCTTTTGGAGCTAATCTTGCCATACCCTGATTCTTTGTCACCAAACAAAGCTTTTCATCTACTGACTTAATTATCCCATATAATACTCGGCTTACTTCCGCCGTCTTGTACTAGTGCGGACGTAAATTAATCCCGCTTGCTGTGGTCTATTTTGAATAAATTTTAATAATAATTGTTTCCTACCCCTTGGTGTCCAAGCAATGTGGACAGTGGGATGCAAATTAGGACGGTAGGGATTAAGGCGAAAAGTTTCAGGTTGCTGTAATTGTAAAACTGTTTGAATGATGTTTTGGGCTGATGGGTCAGCAGTCGCAGTAAAAGCCGCAATACTAATTTTAGTTCCCGGTGGTTTTGACTTGAGCAGTGCTGGTCGTACTGCTCCTAATCTGCGGTAAGCTGGGCGGAATGTATCGCCCCATTGCACCAAACAATGTGCTTCATCCAAAATCAAAGCGTTAATTTGTAACTGAGGTTGAGATAGTCTTTCCCAAACTGGCGCACTCAGTAAAGTTTCTGGCGATACATACAACAATCTTAACTGTTGACGTTCCAATGCTTGCAATGTGACACGGCGTTGAGATGCAGGTAATTCACCATGCAAAAGTGCAGCACTTAATTGACGTTGACGTAGTTCTTGAACTTGGTTTTCCATCAACGCCACCAAAGGCGAAACAACCACAGTTAATCCTGTTTGCAGCAGTGCTGGAAGTTGGAAACAAATCGATTTTCCCCCACCTGTAGGCATAATAATTAGTGCGTCTTTTTGCGCTAATAAACTGCTGACTATTTCTCCCTGTGGTGGACGGAAGTCTTCATAACCCCAAATTTTTTGAAATGCTGTACGGACTTCGTTCCAAGATGTTGTTTGTGGGTAATTCATCAGCAGTTACCAGTTATCCGTTATCAGGTATCAATTTTTCATGTCTGATAACTGTTCACTGATTTAATATACCCTCTGTTATTCAGCTATTGGTTCAGTAAGATCATCATGTTGTTATAGAAAAAATCTAGCGTTGCTGATTGGTGTGATGATTTTCGCCGGGCTACGCCCTGCTTCGCTAACACGCAAAGGCGCAAAAACGCAAAGGAAGAAAGAAGATTGTGATCTAAATACATGAAAACTGCTGTATTTTTTTTTCTCAAATATAAAACTCTTAATCTTTGCGTCTTTGCGTCTTTGCGTGAGATAGATTTATCCCATCAATCAGCAACGCCAAAAACTTTATAAGGTTACAAAACTTTGTAACCCTATAAAAAGCAATGTATTTTTACTGTGCAGTTACTTCCTTAGGCTTTTCTTGCATTTGCAAAGATGCATATAGCCTATTGAGAGCATTAACATAAGCCTGCGCGGAAGCGACGATAATATCTGTGTTTGCTGCATGACCAGAAAACACTCTAGATTCATATTTTAAACGAATTGTGACTTCTCCAATGGCATCGATACCTGCTGTGACTGATTGCACAGAGAATTCAATTAACTGATTGGGTACATTCACTACACGGTTGATGGCTTTATAAACAGCATCTACTGGCCCAGTGCCAATTGCTGCATCTGTGAGTTCTTCACCATCGGGAGTGCGGAGAGTGACTGTGGCGGTGGGTTTAGCATTGCTACCACAGGAAACCTGCACCAATTCTACTCGGAATAAAGTAGGTGTTTGTTGGATTTCGTCGTTAACGATCGCCTCCAAATCCCAATCAGAAATTTCTTTCTTTTTGTCGGCTACTTCTTTGAATCTGACGAAGGCTTTATTTAGTTCCGTATCTGACAGTTCAAAGCCTAATTCTTTCAATCGGGTGCGGAATGCATTTCTCCCAGAATGTTTACCTAATACTATTTGATTGTCTGTTAAGCCAATCAATTGAGCATCCATAATTTCATAGGTGAGTTTGTTTTTCAACACCCCATCTTGATGAATTCCCGATTCATGAGCAAAGGCATTTGCACCAACGATCGCTTTATTTGGTTGCACTAACATTCCCGTCAAATTGGAAACTAGTCGCGAAGATTTATAAATTTGACGGGTGTCGATATTTGTGAGTGGTTCTTCAGAATCTACGGGTTTACCTAAGAAGGGATTGAAATATTGCCGCCGCACATGCAACGCCATGACTAACTCTTCTAATGCAGCATTTCCCGCCCGTTCACCAATACCATTAATTGTACATTCTAGTTGCCTTGCACCATTTTTTACGGCTTCTAAAAAGTTGGCAACTGCTAAACCTAAATCGTTATGTCCGTGAACAGAAATAATTGCTTGATCGATGTTGGGGACGTTTTCTTTAATGCCTTTAATGATTGCCCCAAATTCACTGGGCGTGGTATATCCCACGGTATCAGGAATGTTAACTGTTGTTGCACCGGCGGCGATCGCTCGCTCTAATACTTGGTAAAGAAATTCGGGATTAGATCTACCTGCATCTTCCGGGGAGAATTCCACATCATCGGTGAAACTTTTGGCATAGGCTACCATTTCTTCGGCGATCGCCAATACTTCTGATTTGGTTTTTTTCAGTTTGTATTCTAGATGAATATCAGAAGTAGCAATAAAGGTATGAATCCGACCATGAGCCGCTGGTTTAATAGCCTCTGCTGCGGCTTTAATATCATCATGCCTAGCTCTGGCTAAACTACAAATCACTGGGCCATCTTCTGTCCCCACAATTTGGGCAATTTTGTTCACTGCTTCAAAATCTCCAGGACTGGCGAAGGCAAAACCTGCCTCAATTACATCCACTCCTAGACGTGCTAGTTGCTTGGCAATCACTAGCTTTTCATCTATATTCAGGGTAGCTCCCGGACACTGTTCTCCATCACGGAGTGTCGTATCAAAAATAATGATTCGCTCTGGTTTAGTGTTCATTTTCAGATCAATGTTGAGTGTTTACTATTGGATATGAATACTTGGAACCTTAGTTTTTTTACTTTTAAGTTTTGTAAATAATTGCTAAGGATATTAACCTTCTGTTTTTTCTATTTGATCTCTGATATCATTTAAATCTATATATCTATCCGTAGCATTGCGTAATTCTCTGGCTATCATGCCTTCTGTTGACACTACAGTAATATGTGTGTTTTTTGAGCGTAAGAGTTCGATTGCTCTTTCAAAATCTCCATCGCCACTGAATAAAACTACTCGATCATACTGATCTACCGTATTAAACATATCTACAACAATTTCAATATCTAAATTGGCTTTTTGTGAGTAGCGACCCGATGAATCATCATAATATTCTTTAAGAATTTTAGTTCTGACTGTATATCCTAGACTGATGAGAGCATCTCGAAAACCTCGTTGATCTTGCGGGTCTTTTAAGCCAGTGTACCAGAATGCATTGATTAATGTTGTTTCTGATTGCTCGTGTTTAAAGTATTCTAAGACTCGCCTGGGGTCAAAAAACCAGCCATTTTTTTGTTGAGCATAGAACATATTGTTTCCGTCTACAAAAATAGACAGACGATTCATTGGAGAACCCATAGAAAAATACACCTAATATATAGAAAAGTATTTAGATTGAACAATAGATTATAGCAATTCTCAAATGATAATTTTGCTAGAGTCTATAAGGCGGCTCTTCATGTGTAGCTTTTATCTTACCTCTTTCAAAGCATAAAATTGGCTGAAACATGGGAGTAGATATGGCGGATGCCGAGCCTTTTTCATCTCGGACTCTGCTAGATGCAGTCCGTGATCAAAATCTACCAATAAAATTGACCTAGTAACAGCATTCTCAACTGTATAACAGTTAAGTTTACTCCTAAAGAGGTATAGCATAGGTCTTGGGTGAGATGTAGGCTGATGCCCATCACTAGGTTTTACCGTCAATAGCAAAAGAGACTTTCTAAAGCGTCTCAATATTACACTAGTTACAGCAGAGGCTCTTTAGTCGGCTGCTAAACAAACCAATGCTGGAGATATACCTGTTGAATAGGCTAAAGTAGAATTTCGGAGAAACTAAGTGCAGGAGCGAAACATCTCCGACTTAAGTTTATGCAACAATTAGCGGTTATACCTCAGTTAGAGAATAAATTAGGCAGTGTTGAGATTGCGAGTTTTCCCGAAGCAAAATTCATTAATACAAGTTTGTTGAAGAATAAAGGATAGTTTACAAATGTATAAGATTTTCATTTAAGTCTTATTTCAACGTGTTTGCACTCAAACGGGGTCTGAATAAATAAAAGTGTTGTACCTAAATTAATAAGTAACACGATATGGCAGAAGAACCTACATCTACCTTAACTAAAAAATATGTCTCTGCTGCCATTAGACGGTTAAGTAAACCCACAAAAGCAACTTCGACGGTGTCAATACGTCATCGCCGACGGCTGACTTACTTTAGTCATTTGCTCACGGGAACCGTAGCAATAAGTGCCGCACTGCTAAGTGCTTCTGGTGTCGGCTTGGTGCAATTGCTGGAAAATCAGTCACTTTCGGCTTTTTTTCAAGTGCATGGGCCGACTCTCCCGCCAGAAGACATTGTAATTTTGGCAATTGACGACCAGTCGATATCAAACTCAAAACAGTACTATACTGACGATCCAAAACGATACGCTCACCTAGAACCACTAAAATCTTATCCCTTTAAACGTGTTGCATACGCCCAGATCATCGAAAAATTGATCCAGGCCGGTGCTAGGTCTGTAGCGTTAGATGTAGTTTTTGATACTCCAAGTAGTTATGGGCCAGCGGACGATCGCCAATTGCAAGCAGTACTGCAAAAATATGGTGATAAAGTGACTCTAGCAGCACTTTACGAAGATTCGCTAGCAAATCAAGGCCCCACCATACAACTAAGACTACCTCAGGAAATGTTTCGTACTGGTTCAGTGTCGATGGGTACGGTGAATTTTCCCATAGATGTAGATGGCAAAGTGCATCGATTAGCTAGCGAGTATGGGAAGCTCTCAGTGTTAGATGACATCCTGGCTGATAAAGTACCATCCTTTGATGAGGCTGTACTAAGGGCAGCACAAGTAAATTATCCCCGACCCAAGGGCGATCGCATCTATTTTTGGGGACCACCGGGTACATTTGAGCTAATTCCTTTTTGGTATGTACTCGACCCGCAAAGCTGGAATGATTACTTGCAACAGGGAAAGGTTTTTCAAAACAAAATCGTGGTGATTGGTGCGACAGCCCAGTTACCAAACGATTATCATGCAGTAGCTGCTAGCCAAAACCCTCAAAAAATGTCGGGGGTGGAAATTCATGCTAATGCGATCGCTACTTTGATGACAGGAAAAGCGATCGCCCAAGGAATTGAGAGTCCACCTCTCCGGGGTTTGTTTGTGCTGTTTTTAGTCGGGGGTAGCACCCTAATCATCACTAGAAGCAAGCAAGGGACAAATAGATTGATCTTGAGCATCGCCCTAGCGAGTATCTGGGGAGGGATAAGTTATGTACTATTTATACATGGTCAATTAATTTTCCCGACGACTGTACCCATATTAGCGATCGCCCTCAGTGGATTTTCTTATTTGGGAACCGAGGCGGCTAGAGAAATTCTCAGAAAACGCCAACTAGTAGATATTTTTCAGAAATATAAATCTTCCCCAGTTGTTCAAGAAATTATCAGTCAGCAAGATGACCTCTTAGACCTACTCCAAGAACGAGATTTAGCAGTAGCGGGAAAAATACTTGGTGGACGCTACAAAATTGTCAAAGTTCTCGGTGCTGGTGGGTTCAGCGAAACTTACATTGCTGAAGACACCCAACGCCCTGGAAACCCGCGATGTGTTGTCAAACAGCTAAAACCAGCCAACACTAAACCCGAAGCTCTACAACTTGCCAGACGGTTATTCAGTTCAGAAGCGCAAACTTTGGAAAAATTGGGTACACACAATCAAATACCCCAGCTTTTGGCTTCATTTGAAGAAGACGCAGAATTTTATCTAATTCAAGAATACATAGTTGGTCATCCTCTCAGTCAAGAACTGCCATCAGGCAAAGCCATTCCCGAAAACTCAGTTATCGATATCTTAAAAGACCTCTTGCAAACATTGGCATTTATTCATAAAAATGGTGTCATTCACCGGGATATTAAACCCAGCAATATTATTCGGCGACACTCAGACTGGAAGGCTGTACTGATTGACTTTGGGGCGGTCAAAGAAGTCACAATCCCCCAAATAGAAAACCAAGACCAAACTCCTTTCACTATTGGCATTGGTACTAAAGGTTATGCGCCAAGTGAGCAATGTTTTGGGCGACCTCAATACAGTAGTGACATCTATGCAGTCGGGATGATTGGGATTAAAGCTTTAACTGGTATCGCCCCTCACGAGTTTGCTAGAGATGCCGATCAAGAATTGCAATGGCGGGATAAAGCAGAAGTCAGCCACTCCTTAGCGGAAATTCTCAGCAAAATGGTGCTAGATGACTTCAAACAGCGCTATCAGTCAGCATCAGAGGTTATAGAAGCGTTAGATAGGTTAGTCGGTCATGAAGCTCAAACAGATCCCTCAACAATGAATACTCTCTCCTTAGATGATGCTGAAGCTTCCACCACACCTTGGCTAGAAGAATATTGAATCAGAGGAAAAGGGGCAGGGAGCAGGGGGATAGTTCAGAGCGGACGACCCCACCTGTTGGGACAGTTTCCCCCTCTTTACGAGAACCATTGGCAAAGAAGCGGGAAAATCAAACCTTTCGCTCCACGGCAGCTCTGTGCTGGAGGCATTTTCCCTTGCCCTTGACGACAATAAATGTGTCACCATTATTAATTAAATTGGTATGAGGAATTCAAGTTAAGATAGCGTAAAAATTCTGGATTTGAGTGGGTGACCTGAGATTCGAACTCAGAACCAACGGATTAAGAGTCCGATGCTCTGCCATTGAGCTAGTCACCCATATAAGCACCTATCTTAGCAAACTTCTGACAAATTTGCTAGTGGGCAGCTTAAAAATTAAAGAGGAAACTCTACTATAAAAGTGGTTTGACCAGCTGCACTCTCTACATGAATTCTGCCACCCAAATGTCTCACCATTTTCTGCACTAATGATAGCTCCAGTCCGGTACCACTATATTTCCAGGGGTCATTTTTGGATAGGCGATAGAACGGCTCGAAAATCCTTGAGAGTTGATCGGTAGGAATTTCTAACCCAGAATTGTGGAAACTAATTTGCACTGTATCCACCGTCAGATGAGCAGAAACTGTGATGGCTTCGCCTGCAGGGGTATATTTGCAGACATGGCTCAACAATTCAGTAAAAATTCGCTCTAACTCTGTGATATCTGTCTCTAAAGGCGGGAGGGCAGTTTCAATAGTTAGGTTTAATTGTTGTCGCTGACAGGCAGTGAGTTCGCGAAAAGATTCGATGATGGGGGGTAGCCAGGTTTGTAAGTCAATGGCGATCAAAGTTTGGGGATCTGGCTTGACTTCTAGATATGTGAGTGTGAGTAGATCGT
This sequence comes from Calothrix sp. PCC 7507, assembly GCF_000316575.1. Classification (GTDB taxonomy): domain Bacteria; phylum Cyanobacteriota; class Cyanobacteriia; order Cyanobacteriales; family Nostocaceae; genus Fortiea. The sequence goes on from NC_019682.1 coordinate 3,109,212, forward strand.
TAATTAATTTACTCCCTCTACTACACTCATTGTGCAGAATCTGCAAAAGTTGTGGAACTAGTTCTGGATCTAAGACTCTGTCTGGTGTCAGCACACTTTCCAGAGTTTGAGCGGCAAGGCTAATGTTAGTTATGGGTGTCCGCAGTTCATGGGAAAGGGTGCGAAGAAATTCGTTTTTGATGTGTTCAATTTTTTCTAGTTCTCTAACCTGGCTCTCTGTTATTTCGTAAAGTTTAGCGCGGCGAATAGCGATCGCACATTGACTAGCTATCTGTTGCACTAAGTCTATCTCAAATTCATCAAAAGCCTCTTGTGTTGGTCTGATTAGCCAAAAATTACCAATCATCCCTTGAGTATCGAAAATCGGACAAGCCATCTGGGTGACAACCAGTAACTTTGGATGCCATGCCTGAACAATTTCTACGCTTTGCACGGCTTGTTTTTGCAACAGTTGCGGATAAACTGCCGGAAAGTCTGCAATCTGTCTAGTTAATCCCTGACAAAAGGGTAGAGTGGCTGCCGACTCGTAAGCAACTGTCACCAGAGTATGACAAGGGCTATAAAATTCGATTTGGCAGCGCTCAAGTTGCAATACATCTGCCAATTCTTGGGTGACTGTTTGCAATATCTGGGTTTCATCCACATTGTCGCGGATTTGTTCCGTCACACGTCGCACCAAGGCTTGAAAGTTGCGTGTCTGCTGCAATTGGGCTGTATGCTGCTGCATCTGTGACTGTAGCTGAGTTTGCAGATAATGTATCTGCTGTTGTAGCTCTGCTAATAATCGCTCCCGTTCTGCCGGAAATCCCCCACACTGTTCTATCTGTTTAGCTGGAGTGATTTTAGTACTCGTACCAATCAATCGGTAAATTCTCGAGTTACCATCTCGTAGCGGTGTCAAAGTTGTACTCCACCAAGTCGGAACCCCCTGGAATTGCAAGCATTGTTCATAGGAAATAGTTTTGCCAAACAGCACGCAGTCAGTATAGTGCTGACGTACTCTGATAGCATCAACTGGAGAAAGGATATCTTCTGGTTTTTTGCCTCTGAGATCCTCTGAGCGGATACCTAGCCACCGCTCATGAGTTGGGTTGAGCGCCACGTAGCAAAAATCCCCATCCTCCAGAACATCGACGACAAAAATCGATGCCTGCACAGAATCATAGATGCTCAGTAAAAACTGCTCACCACTACTCTTTTCCTCTATGTCTGTGCCGAAGAGAAAATATGGAGGTGATAGATTTGTCAACTCTATGGTTGATTCCGATTGATTGATATTCATGCGAGAGTCCCTGTCTGGTTATACTGACTCATCTAGGCGCTCTCTATTGATAACGCTGGTAAAAATTCTTTTTAGCGCCTAAAGCAAAGGATTGTCAGCCCTTGTTCATCGATAGTTTGTGTCTTTCTCTACTTCTGATCAGAAATCTCGGAAAGCTCATAAAAGTAAGCTTAACAAATCCTGCTCTTTGAAGACGAAAATGCATGGGCAGGTTAGTAGACTTTATTGTTAATAATTTCTTAGAATTGTTGCACACCTGTTAAGCCAAATCAAGCGATTTATTAAATATCCGTGACAATTATTAACACTTTTATTATTTAGTATTTCGAGAAAGATATGCATCTCCCTAAGGTAAAACATTACCAGCCTGTGGATCAAAGGGGAATGGGGGAATAATCCTTGACTGTTGACTGTTGACTGTTGACCTACTTAAACAATATTTTGTAAGCATTGATGCCGGTGAGGACAGCAACCAAAAGCCAAGTGATGGCTAATCCCACAACTTCGCCTAAGAATAATTGCGTGAATTGGCGTAAGATGACCCCAACAGCAGAACCGATGGGTATAGCTACTGCCCAACTTGCTGCAGTGATGAATATCCAGCGCCAAGCTAAGGGGACTGGTTGGTAAATTGCTAACCATTGAGCAAATCCAATTCCAAAGCCGCCGATAGTACCATAAATCAGCCCAGAGAGGATTCTTGTAGGAAGTTGCTGAGTTGTAGGTACAATCCAACCGACTGCACCAACACCCATAGCTGTAATCACAACCCAACCCAAAATAGTGGATAACACCCACTTCAGTGAGAGCATAGGCTGTCTCAGAATTAAGCTTTGAGAAATTGCAACTGTTAATCCACCAATAATGGCTTGTAGTACTCCAATATCCGACTTTTCACCAATTTCAATTAATAATAAACTCAGCAAAAAACCACTAAAAGTAGCGACAATCCACTGTAATGTAAAACTCAATTCAGTCTTAGCAGGCACTAATTCTATCAACTTTTCTTTGGTGGTTGTGGTCTTGCAGCTTTGGTATAAAACATTTCCAGAAAAGCCCTGCGCCGCTGTTGAGGTGATTCAGGCGAGATGTAACCCCACAAGCTTTCCCAGTAGAAAAAGGAAATACCCGGAAACTTGCGATCGCGCACTACCTCAACCTGTTCTATAATTTGTGCAATTTCTACAGGATCACTTAAAGTTCCTGTAGATATGCCCACACCCACAGGAATTTGACTACGAGCAAATTCTACAGATGGCTGTGCTAATTCATTAATAAAACTTTTTTTGTCATCTCGATATACTTGCAAAATCAACTCATCCACCAAACCTTTTTTTATCCAATCTTCCCAATTTTGCAAATAATATTTATAGGCAAAAGCTTGAGAATTAGGAGAAAGAGAAATTTTGACGTATGGTTTAACTGTTTTCACTGCTTGATAAATTACTGCCATGAAGTCAGTAATTTTGTTAGCTCGCCAACGCATCCACTCTGAGTCAAAAAAGTTTTTTGGCGGACGTTTGCCGTTATGTTCTTGTTGGTAAAGTTGGATAGTTAAAGGATCATAACCAAACTGTACTGGCATTCCAAAATGGTCATCTAACTGAATACCATTCACATCATAATTGCTCACGACTTCCACAATTAATCCTTTGATAAACTCCTGAACTTGGGGATGCAAAGGATTGAGCCAAGCTATCTTACCAACAAAGTTATTGTTGATTTCCTCCGGTGGTGTTTCCTTGATAGAGTTTATCCCTTCTTGCCCAATTGTCAACCAGTCCGGATACCGCCTTGCTAATTCTGAATTAGACGGCGTCATAAAACCGTATTCAAACCAAGGAATGATACTTAACCCTTGAGGTTTAGCAAGTTTAATCAACTTTGCTAAAACATCCTGTCCACCATGCATGAATTTGAGTAAAGGTTGAGCATCAGAGCCTGTAGCATTTTTAGCTACAGCACTTTTATAAAAAGTGTATCCCCTATTCCAAACCACAGGATAAATCGTATTAAAATTAAGTGCTGATAGTTGGTTTAAAGCACGGTTAATACCCCAGGGTACAAAGAATACACCACTAGCAACATTAGTTAGCCAAACTCCACGGATTTCTGTTGTGGTTGGAGGACTTGCTTTTTGGTAATAAGCGGAACGAGAAGGAAGCGAAAATGCTACTAAGCATAGTATTAATTCCAAACATAGCAAGTAACAAAAACAACGGCGAGCAAACCGATTCATCTGTGGGTTTGACTTCTTTATGAAGGGATACATATAACTACAAAATAAATTTTATTCCTCCGGATTTTGTATGGATATTATGATATTGCACCAAAATGTAAAAAAATAGTGGTCTATCGCAAAAGTTTTGAGAGGTTCATATAGAAATCCGATTTGATTATTTATCTGTAGGGTGGGCAATGCCCACCGTATCATAATGTTGGTGGGCATTGCCCACCCTACCAAAACCTATAAGCAGCAAAATTAATGCGATAGACTAGTAGTGTTGCTGATTGAATTTATGAAAACTCTGCGTTAAAACTTTTCTACCCCTTCAAACTGCTTAAAACTTGCAGAATTCGCCGCTTCACCACAAGTGCGCGGTGTAGGAAATATCTTTCCAGGATTTGCTAAACCTTGGGGATTAAAAACTTGCCGTACCCATTGCATAGTTTCTAAATCAGCTTCACTAAACATCTCTGGCATATAACATTTTTTATCAGCACCGATACCATGTTCACCAGAAATGCTCCCACCAACTTTTACACATAGTTTGAGAATTTCTCCTCCTAATTCTTCTACTTTGTCTAATGCTCCAGGTACAGAATTATCATAAAGAATTAGGGGATGGAGATTACCATCACCGGCATGAAATACATTAGCAACTGGATATCCAAATTTTTGACTTAGCACCTCAATTTCTCGCAGCACATAGGGTAACTGAGTGCGGGGAATTACACCATCTTGGACATAATAATCTGGGCTTAAATGTCCGGCAGCTGCAAAAGCGGCTTTCCGTCCTTTCCACAATTTTAATCGCGTTTCTAAATCACTCGCTGTAGTAATATTGCGCGCACCATTCTGAAGACAAATTTCTGCAACACGCTGTTTATTTTCTGCTACTTCAATCTCCAAACCGTCAATTTCTACTAACAGAATAGCAGTGGCATCACGAGGGTAACAATTCGTGGCTACAACATCTTCCACAGCATTGATGCTGAAATTATCCATCATTTCCATCCCACCAGGAATAATCCCGGCGCTGATGATGTCAGAAACGCTGGCGCCTGCGTCTTCAACGCTGGTGAAATCTGCCAATAATACACAAATTGACTCTGCACTTTTAAGAATTTTGAGAGTAATTTCTGTGGCTATACCCAAAGTACCTTCTGAACCGACAAATACGCCTGTTAAATCATAACCAGGCATTTCCGGAATTTGTCCTCCCAAATCGACAATTTCACCCTCAGCCGTGACAATTTTTAATCCCAAAACGTGGTTGGTGGTGACTCCGTATTTTAGACAATGCACTCCACCAGAATTTTCAGCAATATTACCCCCAATCGAGCAGATAATTTGGCTAGAAGGGTCGGGAGCGTAGTAAAAACCAGCACCACTTACTGCTTGCGTAACCCAACTGTTAATTACTCCAGGTTGGACGATGGCGCGTTGATTATCTAAATCTATGCTAAGTATTTGCCGCATCAAAGACGTGACTATTAAAACCGAATCTACCAACGGTAAAGCACCACCAGATAAACCAGTACCAGAACCGCGGGCGATGAAGGGAATAGAGTATTCGTTGCATATCTTCACCGCTGCTGCAACTTGTTCTGTCGTCCTGGGTAAAACCACCAGCGCCGGACGTTGGCGATAGCAAGATAACCCATCGCATTCATAGGTAATGAGTTCCTCCCGGCGTTGAACTACGCCATTTTTGCCCAGAACAGCCTCAAATTGTTTGATGATGGGTTTCCAGTTACGTTGTTGTTTATCTTGGGTGAGCATGGGTGGTTTTTGATGAAGGTGGGATGCACGCTATAGCTTGTATAAATATTGTGGCAGGAGTTAGAAGAGTGCGATCGCACTGGCTGCATTTATTTATGGTGTGTACTCAAGAGCATCTCAGCAAGGTGTAACACAGATTAAGACATAACTAGGACTAGCCCTTTCAAGGTGGTGAAATTCGGAACGAAAATTGGTTATTTCAACCTTTAAAAATCCCAAAATCTGAGCGGATAACTTAGGATGATCACACTAAAGCAACGTATCTTCGTTTGTCACCTTGAAAGGGCTAGTCCTAATAACTATACTAGACATCTCCGAAAAAGAATGTAGAGACGCGTTAGCGCAGCCCAGTCCAATTTCGCGTCTCTACAAGGGTTTTGGGCAATGTAGAATTAATTTCCGGAGATGTCTACTGATAACTAAAGTCTTAGATACACAATAAAAAGACTGCTTTCACTCTTCCTTATGCGATCAACTAAGCTATAAATAAGGCTCTCAAATATCGGATAAAATCATGGTTCAGCAAGTTCTAATCAATGATGATGATTACTACGTGCCAGATGCCAACCAGCTAGTCACCGAAGATGATACACCTGTGGACAATTTTGCATCTGCTAAACAACAACGCCTTTTAGTGAGTTCTCTTTACAGTTCTCTACAAAGCCAGACTCTTTTAGCTGAAGCTAATGTGGGCATTTACTACACAGACCTTCAGCCCCCCATTGTACCCGATGTTTTTCTCAGTTTGGATGTCCAAGCGCCTGAAAATTGGTGGGAGAAACAAAATCGTTGTTATATGGTTTGGCGTTTTGGCAAAACACCAGAAGTTGTGATGGAAATTGTCTCCAATAAAGAAGGTGAAGAACTGGGCAAAAAACTACAAATTTATGAACAAATGCGGGCGAGTTACTACATCGTATATGACCCAAATCAGCAATTAGGAGAAAAAATACTCCGTGTTTATGAACTTAGGGGAAGACGCTACACTGAGACTGTAGAAACTTGGTTAGAACAAGTTGCTTTAGGCGTAACTCTGTGGACAGGTGAATTTGAAGGTAGGCAAGATGTTTGGTTACGCTGGTGCAATCAAGATGGTAATATTTTGCTGACTGGTGATGAACATGCTGAACAAGAACGACAACGTGCTGAACAAGAACGACAACGTGCTGAACAAGCAGAGAAACGTGCCCAATTACTAGCAGAAAGATTGCGAGCTATGGGGATAGATCCAGATAATCTGTAATTGGTCAAATATTATTGAGAATTTATTGGAGCCTGTGCGATATTCCATCCTACAGGCTATTTTTAACTGAATTTTTACATCACATGTTTTTCAATAACTTTTTTCCATGCCAAATAGCCTTGACCATTTAAATGTAGACCATCCAGGGTATATTGGGTATCTAATTGATTTTCAGAATCAGATAAATGAGAAAACACATTTATATATTGATTCTTAAATTCTTTACCTAACTCTTGCAATCCCAGGTTGAGTTTTAATATATTGTTATTGTTTTGCCAATAACGGGTAATTTTGTTATTCACAGGTAAGACACTTTGAATAAATACTTCTGTGTTGGGGATTTGATTTTGGAAGTCACTTAAAATATACTTGTAATCTGCCAAAATCCGGGTTACGGATTTATGACTCATCAAGTCATTGATACCAATCATGATAAAGATTTTTTGGGGTTGAGATTTGACTATTTCATCAAGACGATTTAATATTCCATCTGTTGTATCACCAGAAATGCCACGATTTTTTATATTGGGCTTATCTAGCAACTCTGTCCATTCAGCTTCATCAGTTATACTATCTCCCAGAAATATTACTGCATCTTCGGTTTTTGGCAGTATTTCAAACTGGCTTGTTTTATGTAAATAATAAGCTGAGTAATTATTGTGAGCTTTTTTAAGCTTGACGAGTAATTTTTTTTTAATTTTATATACTAAGCCGTAACGTCTAGCAATTAATAAAGTTACTAATGCTAGCGACAAAATATTGAATAAGAACGAAGAATATAGCAAGATAGTAATTTTATAGCTCATATATTATGAAATACTAATGTTAAGATATGAATCTCTGTGTACGCTGCCAAACATTATCTAATAAATTAGGATCATTTGCATCAAACCACTCTATTTTGGGATATGCACGAAACCAAGTGCGTTGTCGCTTGGCAAATTGTCGTGTATGTAAAACTATTAATTCCTTCGCTGCGTCTAAAGAGATTTCTCCGGCCAAATATTGCTTGATTTCTTGATAACCCAAGGTATTCAATAAAGACAAGTCAGCGCCATATTTTTGACATAGATACTCCACCTCAGCCACTAACCCATCTGCTATCATCTGCTCAGTACGTTGATGAATGCGGTTATCTAGTAGCGCAACATCACAATCTAACCCAATTTGCAAAATCGGATAATCCGGTGGATTCTCTCCTTGCTGCTCAGAAATGGGAACACCAGTGACATAATACACCTCTAAGGCTCTAAGAGTCCGGACTAAGTCATGGGGATGAATTTTTTGGGCAACAACAGGATCAACTTGTTGTAACATAGCGTAAAGTTGGATCTGTCCAAAAGATTCTAGTTGCGATCGCAATTCTGGTTGTGGCGATACCTGAGGAATCTTTAGCCCTTGGACAATAGAACGGATGTATAAACCAGTTCCTCCAACCATTAAAAGAGGTGTAGAAGGGGAGAAGGTAAGAGAAGCAGAATTGATCAAGGCTTGCGCTTGCCCTTGATAATCTGCTACCGTCATCATGTTTGTCGGAGCGCAGATATCTATTAAATAGTGTGGCACTAATTTTTGTTCTGCCAGAGTTGGTTTGGCTGTGCCAATATCAAACTCACGGTAGACTTGGCGGGAATCTGCACTGAGAATCACAGAACCCAACCGCATAGCTAAACCCAATCCCAATCCTGATTTACCTGTCGCCGTTGCACCACAAATTACAATCAATTTAGTCATTAGTTAAGAGTTAAGAGTTAGGAGTTAGGAGTCAGGAGTCAGGAGTCAGGAGTCAAGAGTCAGGAATGATCAGTTTTTCTCCTTCGTCCTCCTCATTGTCCCTATATTCCCCACTCGGCTTACTCCCTACATCATACGGGGTTGCAACCCCTGTATAAACTTCTCAGCAAATCGCTCTACAGACGCTACTAAGGCTTTTGTGTTAGAATTTTGGAGTGATTTTACTTTTTTTGTCCTTTGGGCGAGTTCAACCCCACAATCAGGAGAAATTTCATGACGAGCAGTTACAGTGCCGATCAGATTCAAGTTCTGGAAGGTCTGGAAGCCGTCCGCAAACGACCAGGAATGTACATCGGTACTACAGGCCCGCGGGGACTCCACCATTTAGTTTACGAGGTAGTGGATAACTCTGTTGATGAGGCTTTGGCAGGTTACTGTACTCACGTCGAAGTGGATCTCAATGCCGATGGTTCTGTAACTGTAACAGACGATGGTCGGGGCATTCCTACTGATATTCACCCAAAAACAGGGAAATCGGCTTTGGAAACGGTGTTGACCGTACTGCACGCTGGTGGTAAGTTTGGCGGCGGTGGCTACAAAGTTTCTGGAGGATTGCACGGGGTAGGGATTTCTGTCGTTAACGCCCTGTCTGAGTTTGTTGAGGTGACAGTTTGGCGGGATAAAAAAGTTCATCTTCAACGCTATGAACGGGGTGTCCCAGTTACCGAACTCCAAGCCAAGCCTTACAAAGAAGCCAGAACCGGAACTTCTACTACTTTTAAGCCAGATACGCAAATCTTCAGCACTGGCATTGAGTTTGATTACATCACTTTATCAGGTCGCTTACGGGAGTTGGCCTATTTGAATGCGGGTGTCAAAATTACTTTTACTGACCATCGGCTGGAACTGCTAAAAAGCGATACAGCCAAGGTAGAAACTTATGAATACAGAGGTGGTATTAAAGAATATATTGCTTACATGAACCGCGAGAAGCAGCCCCTACATGAAGAAATTATCTATGTACAAGGGGAACGCAACAACGTTCAAATAGAAGTTTCATTACAGTGGTGTACTGATGCCTATACAGACAATGTACTGGGTTTTGCCAATAATATTCGTACAGTTGATGGCGGTACGCACTTAGAAGGTTTGAAGGCGGTGCTGACTCGGACATTAAATGCGATCGCCCGCAAACGCAATAAAATTAAAGAGAATGAACCTAACCTCAGTGGTGAACATGTCCGCGAAGGTTTAACAGCAGTCATTTCCGTCAAAGTTCCCGATCCGGAATTTGAAGGACAAACCAAAACCAAGTTGGGGAATACAGAAGTCCGAGGAATTGTTGATTCTTTGGTAGGTGAAGTCCTCACCGAGTACCTAGAATTTCATCCAGGTGTCGCCGACTCAATTTTAGATAAAGCCATCCAAGCCTTTAAAGCTGCAGAAGCCGCCCGTCATGCGCGGGAATTAGTCCGGCGCAAATCAGTATTGGAATCTTCCCCATTACCTGGTAAGCTTGCTGACTGTAGTTCTCGTGACCCCAGCGAATCAGAGATATTCATCGTCGAAGGCGATTCAGCGGGTGGAAGTGCCAAACAAGGACGCGATCGCCGTACCCAAGCTATCCTACCTCTACGTGGGAAAATCCTCAATATTGAGAAAACTGACGATGCCAAAATTTATAAAAATAACGAAGTTCAATCGTTAATTACCGCCTTGGGTTTGGGTGTGAAAGGTGAAGAATTTGATTCCACCCAATTACGCTATCATCGCATTGTCATCATGACAGATGCTGACGTAGATGGGGCGCACATCCGCACACTTCTGTTAACATTCTTCTATCGTTATCAACGCGCACTAATTGAACAGGGTTTCATATATATTGCTTGTCCGCCACTATTTAAAGTAGAACGGGGACGCAATCATGAGTACTGCTATAGTGAACGCGAATTGCAACAGCACATTGCCACATTTCCTAGCAACGCCAACTATAACATCCAACGTTTCAAAGGTTTGGGTGAAATGATGCCAGCCCAACTCTGGGACACCACAATGAACCCAGAATCCCGCAAAATGAAGCAAGTAGAAATTGAAGATGCCGCCGAAGCCGATCGCATTTTCACCATTTTAATGGGCGATCGTGTCGCACCAAGACGTGAATTCATCGAAACCTATGGATCTAAACTTAACTTGACGGATTTAGATATCTAAAATTAATTCCGCTCCATATCTTGACAATCTGGGAATTTGGTAATGGGTAATTGGCATCAGCCTCTTGCCCATTATCTTTTTTAAAATATCAGAATTACTTATTTTGAATAAGCGCGTGTTGCCAAGGTGCTGAATACTAATGTTAGGGCAAAGCTCCAAAGTAAAGTAGCGATCGCTGAACCTGCGACTGAACCACCAGTAGACAAACCACGAAGTGCTTGAGCCACCACAGAAACCGGGTTGAGTTCGACAAAGCCCTGAAGCCAGTCAGGGAAACTCTCTTGGGGCACATACCCAATGCTCAAAAATGTGAGTGGTAAGAGCCACGGGATCATTGCTGCTTGCACTGACTCTGGTGTTTTGAATTTAACAGCGAAAAATACTGCCAGCCAAGCAAAGGACGAAGTAAAAATCACAGGTAAAATTAGGAACGGCACAATAGCCAGGTAACTAGTTTGGAACCGAAAGCCCAGCAGATATCCTACCAGTGTTATAATCACTACCTGTATTAATAAACGACCAGCACTACTGAAAATTCGTCCAGCTAGCACCGCAGACCGGGCAATGGGTAAGGTACGTAGTCGAGTATCCATGCCGCTATTGAGGTCATTATACAGTGCAGTACCAGTATCAATAGTACTAAAAAGCAATCCCTGAACTATGGTTAACGGTACCAAGAACTGAGCGTAGTCAGCATAAGTGCCATTGGGCATCACTACCTTGGCAAAGCTAGCAGTAAAAATCAGCAATAGAAATACAGGAAATCCAGTGGCTCCGACAATGACAGATGGATTTCTCCAGTCAAGGAGCAAGTTACGGCGAGCAATCAAGGTAATTTCCCCCAGCGTGCGGATGAAGTCACCTTCTTGGTGAGTTGATACTAACTGAGCCGCAGTTGGGCGAGGTAAAGTCATGGCGACACCTTCTGGTAAAAATGAACAGCTAGAAATACAAACACCACCAACAACCCCAGTAGCCAAGCAACAGACCAATAGAGAGGATCTAAAATCTCACTCCCACTAACTAATGCCCTCAGTGCATTGGCAGTGTGGCTGACAGGTTGATTGCGGACGATCGCTTGTAGCCAATCGGGAAAATTTGCTGCGGGACTAAAACCCGTGCTGAGTAAAAGCAAGGGAGCGTAAGGGATAATGCTCAGTGATTGGACTAAATCCGGTTCCTGGAGTCCCAGCGCCAGTGCAGCGTAACCGGCGATCGCCGTAGTCGTGAACAGCAACGTCAAAGCAATAAACCCTACAATCGAGAACCAACCACCCTGAAAACGGAAGCCATAAACATGGGCAAAGCAGATCAGAATCGTTAAGCTAATTGATGCCCGCACGAGGTACGCAATTAATAGCCCACCAAAGGCTGCTACTCGTGAAATTGGCATTGCCCGACACCTTTGCAGCATCCCTGCTTTGATATCGGTGGCTAGGTTAATCGCTGCCCCCATTGCCGTAAAAAACATGGACTGGAGTGTGATAATGGGAACCAAGTACTGGACATAATTAATTTCTTGAGCCGCCATTAACCGTTCAAAAGTTAGCAGAAATCCACTGAGGAACATGATGGGTATCAGCACCACAGATACGACAACTGCGGGAAATCGGGTCAACAAAATCAAGTTTCGTTGACCGATAATCAAACTATCGGCAAACGCCCGACTCATGCCTGATTCGTGCCGGGTTGCTACTAACTTTTTCGCTCTTGTGTATAGGTCATTATTGTCCATCAAATTATTTGACAATTTGTGGTAAAATTTAATACGTGATAAGTTGAGAAAGACTGTATTCTTGCGGTTAGAGTTAATTACAAATCAGTATCAGTTGTGTGACCAGTCAAGGCAAAAAACACATCATCAAGACTGGGACGGCGCAGAGAAATGTCGGTGAGAATCACACCCACAGCCTCTACCCTGCGGATCACCTCAGCTAAGGTGACTATACCTTTTGTCGCTGGAAGCGTTAGCGTAGTGCTGCCAGTAATCTCACCAAGATCCGCTAATGAGCGTCGCACTTTTTGTTCATCACCAGGATCGGCAAGTCGTAACTCGCAGAAAGTTTCGCCCACTCTATTCTTGAGTTCATCAACTGTACCTTGAGCGATCGCCTCTCCGCGATCAATGACCACAATCCAGTCGGCTAGTTCGTCTGCTTCCTCTAGATATTGGGTAGTGAGCAGAATTGTCATCCCCTGCGCCTTTAATGCTCTCACCATATTCCAAACTTGGCGGCGGCTGTAGGGGTCAAGACCAGTTGTCGGCTCATCTAGGAACAGTACTAATGGCTCAGTTATAATACTGATTGCCAAATCTAGCCGTCGTCGCATACCACCCGATAACTTTTTGACTCGCAAATTAGCAGCTGTTGTTAAGTCGAATTGCTCTAGTAATTCTGTAGCTCTGCGTGCAGCCTTGATGCTAGATAGTCGTAACAATCGCCCGAATAATACCAAGTTTTCCCGTGCTGTCAGTTCCTCATCAATAGCCGCAAACTGACCCGTCAGACCAATTAACGCTCGCACCGCAGCAGGTTGAGTAACGACATCATAACCTGCGATCGTGGCACTACCGCCATCTGGTTTCAGCAGGGTAGTTAGGCAATTGATGGTTGTAGTTTTGCCAGCACCGTTCGGTCCCAGCACACCGAGGACTGAGCCAGCTGGTGCGGAGAAATCAATACCTCTCAATACTTCTGTTTTGCCAAAATACTTTCTCAGGTTTTTGACCTGCACCATATCGCTCATGGGAGTTCTTCGATCTCTTGAATTTATTGATAAATTATTTTAATAAATCTTGGGGCTGCAAGATCCCCGACTTCTTAAAGAAGTCGGGGATCTAAACTCCTAACATCTCATACCGTTTCTTTGTGAAGCTGCATATAATTCACCCCCCGGCTATCGCCGGGACTACAGGGGGGTATTATTATGTGCATCTTCATACAAAATAGGTATCAGAACTATTAATTAGCGAAGATTCAAATAAGATAAGTATTTATTGATTAATTCAGTATTAGGTAATGGACAATTAATCGAACTACCTGCAAGCCCATCAAGTGTATTTTGGCAGTCATATTGTAGATGCAATAACTGTAATTGTTCTTCAGAAAAACTTTCTAAAAACATCAAAGGCAGTGACCTGATTGTATTTTCTTGAGCATGTTGGGTAAAATTCACTAATTTTACCCTCCAATCGTCATATTGAGCCATAGTAATTGTATAACCAAATGAGCGTATATAGTCAATCATGGAAGTCATAGAAAGTGGCTGGGGATTGCATAAATGAAAGACTTTTCCTAATGATGCTTGCTGCATAGATAAATGAGCGATCGCCTGACTCACATAATCTACAGGAGTAATATCCCACATCACATCTAAATCAGGCGCACTTTCCAGTTCGATAAAACTTTTGAGAACTGTACTCAGCAAATCCTGATGTTTACAAATTCCTGTTTGGCTACTTCCGGTAATCATTCCAGGTCTATAAATAGATATAGGAATTCCCCTTGAGTGAGCAATTGTCATTATCTTTTCAGCTACCCATTTACTCTGAGCATAACCATTATGGAGTTTTTCCCAGCAATCTAAAATATTCTCTTCTCGAATTACCTGATCTTTAGAATAATTAACAGATTGCACAACAGACAGAGTAGAAATAAAATGTACAGGCTTAACTTTAACCAGGCTAGCTAACCTGAGAATTTCTTGAGATCCCAAAACATTAATTGCCTTAAAAGCAGTGTATGGCAAGATAGAATTAACTAAAGCTCCATTATGATAAATAACATCAATCTGATGTGCCAGTCTTTGAAATTGCTCTTTAGTCAAACCTAATAAAGGCTGTGATAAATCTCCGATTATGGGAATAATTCTGGCACTAAAACTCTCATCCCAAAGTAGATAAAATTTCAGATGATTTTGAATTGTATTTTTTGCTAAATCAGAACTTTCTGCACGTACTAAACAGTAAATGTCTGATTGAGTTCGTTGCAGGAGTTCATAAAGTAAAAAGGCTCCTAAAAATCCCGTTACTCCAGTTAAAAGCAAATTATTTACCTGCAACGTCAAAGCAGTTACATTTTGAGGGTAAATTTTTGGGTCTAAATCGGCTTCCTCCAATAGATTGATAGTAATTTCCTTAATATTATTTTTATTGCTCAAAAACCGAATAATTTCTGCTTTGCGCTCAAATATTTGAGTTTTTATATTTGGCGTTATCACACCTTTAGGAGCATTGCAACGGATGATATCGCCATCAGCCAAAAGCTTAATATCCAAGCTAATAAGTTCAGCTAAAAATTCTTCAATAGGCTTCATATTTCTATTTCCTCACGTTCGCCTATCTGCTCAACAAGCGCAAAAGAAAACTGTTCAATAATTTGCATTCTCTCAATCCGTTCAGCTAAACCCGCAACAGTAGGAACCTCAAATAAATCGACAATTGTTAACTCTACTTGCAAAGCTTCAGACAATTGAGTAATTAATTGGATAACTAATAAAGAATTTCCTCCTAACTCAAAGAAGTCATCATAAATACCCACTTGATTAACCCCAATAACTTGAGAAAATATCTCCGCAATCATTTTTTCTGTAAAAGTACGAGGCTTAACGAAAGTTTCTGATAATTCCGGTCTATGTGTCTCAGGAATAGGTAATGCGCGACGGTCTACTTTACCGTTAGGATTTAGCGGTAAAGCTTTCAGCATGACGAAAACAGCAGGTATCATATAGTTGGGCAATTTCTTTTCAATGAAGTAGCGCAGGTCACTAGTAGTAGGAATATGTTCTGCTTCAGCTACTACATAAGCCACAAGGCGCTTGTTTCCAGATTGGTCTTCTTGATCTAAAACCACAGATTGAAGAACAGAAGGATGCTGGGTCAATACAGATTCAACTTCCCCAAGTTCAATGCGGAAACCACGAATCTTCACTTGATGGTCAACACGTCCCAAAAACTCCACATTACCATCTGCTAAATAACGAGCTAAATCCCCTGTTTTATATAATTTTGTATTGTCAAAGGGGCTGGGGATAAATTTCTGTTCAGTTAACTCTGGCTGATTCAAATAACCACGAGCTAGACCAATACTACTAATATATAATTCGCCAGTAATACCAATAGGAACTAGCTGTAAATATGCGTCCAGAATATAAAATTTAGTATTTGGAAATGGACGACCAATTGGGACTAGTCCATCAATTAACAAATTGCCCTGTTCTGTTTCAAAATATGAACTGTCAATAGTGGCTTCACTCACGCCATAGGAATTAATTAAACGAGTTTCTGGACTCAAAAAATGCTTAATTTTTAGATAATCTTCCGCATACCAACTATCGGAACCAACAGCTAATAATTTCATCAAGTCGAGTTTTTGCTCTGTTTTTTCTAAATACTGAATCAAATGTTTCAGCACAACTGGTACAAACTCTGCACAATCAATCTTTTCTTTGTTCATTAGTTTATATAACTTTTCTGGTTCTAAAAGCCACTCTCGCTTACAGATAACTAGCTTGGCTCCAGAACAAAGCGCACGTACCATATCTCCTGAAAAAACATCAAAAGAGAAACTCGCCATTTGTAGATGACTGGAACACAAAGAACGAAGTTGATATGCATCTTCCCAACCTAGATATGCATTCACCAAATTTCGATGTGTAATCATGACTCCTTTAGGATTTCCGGTAGAACCAGAGGTGTAGATTACATAAACTAAGTTTTCAGCTAATATCTCATGGGTGGGATTTTGTTTGTGCTGTTGCGAAATTAATTCCCAGTCTTTATCCAAGCAAACTACAGGTGATTTTATCTCAGGTAAATCTGCTAGCAAATGCTGCTGAGTTAATATCACTGATACTTGGGAGTCAGACAATATAGAAGCAATACGCTGTTGAGGATAAGCTGGATCTAGAGGAACATAAGCTCCACCTGCTTTGAGAATACCTAATATTCCCACAACCATTGCAATTGAGCGGTCTACACAAATACCAACTAAAACTTCTGGCTTGACACCCAACTTTTGTAGATAATGAGCTAGTTGATTAGCTTGTTGATTAAGTTCTTGATAGGTGAGATTTTGGTCTTCAAATACTACTGCGATCGCATCAGGTGTCTTCTCTACCTGATTGGTAAATAATTGATGAATACAAATCTCTTGAGGAAAATCTATATCAGTTTTATTCCACTCTAATAATTGCTGATGTTCAGAGGGAGTTAATAAAGGTAATTGAGATACTCTTTGATTAGAATTAGCAACAATTCCAGCTAACAATGTCTGAAAATGTCCAATCATGCGAGTAATAGTAGAGTCATCAAATAGTTCAGTGTCATATCCTATTCGTCCTATCAAACCTGATTGTTCTTCTACTAGGTGAAGTGTAATATCAAACTGGGCTGTTTGATTATCAATTAGTGAATAACTGACATCAAGACCAGGAAGTTCTATGTCACGCGATGAAGTGGCATTTTGCATGACAAATAGCACTTGAAATAACGGTAAATAGCTTAAGTTACGCCCTAGTTGTAATTCATCCACTAGCTTTTCAAAGGGTAAATTTTGGTGAGAAAAAGCGTCTAATACTACCTCTCGCACCTGGTTTAATAATTCCCGAAAGCTAGGATTACCCGACAAATTACTACGCAGTACTAATGTGTTGATAAAACAGCCGATTAAATTTTCAGTTTCCGGTTGATGGCGATTAGCACTCGGTGAACCAACTAAGATATCATGGTGTCTGGTGTAGCGATAAAGTAAAATTTTAAACGCTGTTAGTAGCGTCATAAATAAGGTAGCTTCTGACTGCTGGGATATAGCCTTGAGTGCATCGATCAAGGTTTTTGGTAATATAAAAGACTGCATCTTACCAGCAAAAGAGGGAGTTGGCGATCGCAGTCTATCGGTTGGTAATTGCAATAAAGTCGCAGCACCTTGTAATTGCTGCTTCCAATAAGCAATTTCTTTTTTCAGTTGCGTTCCTTGGGTAGCTTGTCTTTGCCAAACTGCAAAGTCTGCATATTGGATTGGTAATTCGGCTAAAGGTGAATGCTGACCACTGATAAAAGCTTGGTATAGAATATTCAACTCACGAAAAAATACACCCACAGACCAAGCATCAGAGACGATGTGATGCATTGTCATCAGCATCATGTATTCTGTGGTGTCTAGGTGTATGAGGGTGACACGCAGAAATAGATTACCTGCTAAGTCAAAGGGTTTGCAAGCCTCCTCGATAGCTAATTGCTGCGCTTTTTGCTCTCGTTCAGATTTAGGGAGCGATCGCAAATCGATCAAGGGTAGTGTAAAGTTGACATCATCTGCAATCACCTGAATAAGTTGCTTGTTGACAGTCTTGAGGGTAGTACGCAAGATGGCATGGCGACGAATGATTTCTCTGATGCTTTGTTCTAAGATTTTAACTTGCAGTAAACCATTGATTTTCAGGGCTACAGGCATGTTGTTAGATGTGGCACTTTTGACCCCTAATTGGTCTTGAAACCACATTCTTTGTTGGGCAAAAGATGCCATTAAATTGTGATTTTTATCTGCAATTATTTTGGGAATTACAGATGTTTTTCCCTGCTTCTGTTTGAGGCGCAGTTCTAGTAAGGAACGCTGTTCTGGTGAAAGTGCAGTAATTCGTTGAGAAAAGTTATTCATGAATTAAGTATCCTGATAAATTATAGCGATTCCCAGTTAAGTGAGGTACAGAACCAATGTTTTTTTTAACGCAGAGGGGCGCAAAGTTAAGCGCAAAGGTACGCAGAGGGTTTGCCCAATTTTATTAGCAATGTATTAAGTACCTCAGTAGATTAGGAAATGCTATATCTACAAATTAATAACTAAATTTTTTATTAACACTTCTTTGCTTCTGCTTCCTGCCTTTTTTTGGTAAGAGTTTTTGATTTCTTTGAGATAGTCTAGGCTTTCCATTACCCAGTCGAAATCAACTCCAAAATCGATTAGAGATGCAATTTCATCAACCCCGGCTGCTTGGAAGCTATCAATCATTTTTTGACAAATTTCTGGGGTTCCCATCAATACTTTATTGTTAAAGTAGGATTCAAAGCTAAATTCTAGTAAGTCTTCTAAATCTTGTGCTGTCATTTTTTGAGGATCTACTGAAAATCTTAAATTTCCAGCAGTTTTTACCATCAAGTCAAAATGGGTTTTGAGGTAATTTTTGAAAGGTTTTTCAACTCTTTGTTTAACTAATTTAATATCTTTGCCGACAAAAGTATGTATCATCACAGCTACTTTATGCTGTTGAGGGTTGTGTCCATGTTGCGCTAAAGATTGGCGATAGAGTGAGATTTTGCGGAAGATATCTTCTAAGCTTTGATAAAGGGGAGAAGTCAGAATATTAGCGCCTATTTTGCCCGCTTCAATAAATGTTTCATCTGCTAAAGAAGTAATCCAAATTGGAAGTTGTGGTTGTAATGCTCTGGGAAAGGTTTTAATTTCTACAGAGTCGCCTTTTCCGCCTTTGAGTGTAATAGATTTACCTTGCCAAAGCTGTTGTATAGTTTGGATATCTCGCCACATAATTTCTTTGTTATTGGCATAATTTTCTGGATAAAGCACAAAGTCATTAGGATGCCAACCTGGGGCAAAAGATAAACTCACTCTACCGTTTGATAAATTATCAACTACAGACCATTCTTCTGCTACCCGGAGTGGATGCTGGAGGGGGAGAACTACGCTACCAGAACGGATTTGAATGCGTTGGGTGATCATAGCGATCGCTGCACCTAACACTGATGGATTGGGATACAGTCCACCAAAGGCATCAAAATGACGTTCGGGAATCCAAATACCAGAAAATCCATGTTGATCGGCAAATTTTGCGCCTTCAATTAACAAGCGATATTTATCGTTTCTGGTTGTTGAACCATCACCAGAAAAGTAAAAAAGACTGAATTCCATGAAGTATTTTCCTTAATTGAATGCTTGGTAAAAGGGAACAGGAACTACATCCTAATTGGCGGGTAATACCAATTCAAATAATGTTTGCAACACATACGTTATTGGTACGGGCACGGCTTCCATAGAATTTCGGGAAAACCGATAGTTTATGGGTGCCATGCCCCTACCCATCTGTCGCATTCTTTTTTTAAATTGGTATAAGATACTCACCCTACAAGAAAATTTATGAAATAAAGATGCAATTCTTCTGTTCCCTATCCCCTTTCGTTTAAATATTACTCAGTTGTTCTTGGACTTCTTCTAGTGATAAACTCTCGATTTCTGCTAACATCTGATTCATGTCTTCGAGTTCTGGCTGCTGGAGTAAATTTTCGGTAATAGCATTGGCTACTTCAGCTATGGTAGGAGCTTCTAAAAGAGTGCGGAGTGATAATTCAACTTGATAAATTTCACGCAGTCTTGACACAAGTCGAACGGCTAATAAGGAATGTCCGCCTAACTCAAAGAAGTTGTCGTTAACGCCTACTACTTCAATACCAAGTTGTTCTTGCCAAATTTGGGCAATTTGTTGTTCTATTTCGTTTCTTGGTGCTAGGTATCGCTCATGAGCCGATGGTGAATTTTGTATTTTCTGTGGGTTTAATTCTTCATGAGGAATCCCATCATGTTTTTGCTTGAGAACGGTTTGTAAGTCTTTTGTGGAAACTACAACGCGATTGAGTCCACTTTGGAGAATCCTGCTCAAGCTATCTAAACCGTCTTTGGATGATATTCCTGTTCTCAGAGTTTCGAGACGCTGCTGCTGGAGAACATCAGGAATTTCTGTAGTTTTTACACCCATGCCAATTTCTTGCCAAGCATCCCAGTTAATTGATGTGGTGAAAGTTTTAGTTTTAGATGCTTTGTAACTAGCAAATACATCCAAAAAGATGTTAGCTGCACAATAATCAATTTGTCCTGCACCACCAACGATAGAACTAAGAGAAGAAAACAGCACCAAAAAATCTAAGTTATTATCTTTAAAAGTCTCTTCTAACACCAGAGTTCCTGTTACTTTTGGTGCCATGACATTTGCTGCCATTTCTGGTGTTTTGAGTTGAATAATCCCACCACCAGCAACACCAGCTGCATGAAAGATACCTTGAATATGACCAAAAACTTGCTGGCTACGTTCAGCTACCATTTGCATTTGGGCTGCATTTGTCACATCTGCACTCAGAACTAGAACCTCTGCACCGAGGTTTTCTAAAACCTGCACTTGCCGAATTTTGCTAGTAGTAGCATCTTGGTCATTGTGGTCTTTTAAACATTGCTTCCATTCATCTTTTGATGGTAAGTGGGAACGGCTAACTAACACCAGTTTTGCTTGTACTGTTTCGGCTAAATATTGAGCAATTGCCAAGCCAATTCCACCCAATCCACCTGTAATTAAGTAAACTCCTTTTGGTTGTAAAGGAATTGGTTTTTGAGCTTTTTCTAAACGGACTGCTGTGTAAGTTGGTAGCCAGCGATAATTGCCTCGATAAGCAACAACTGTATCAGTAGATTGGGCAGCAATTTCTGTGATGATTTGATTTTCTAAAAACGATGCGGGAACAACATCAATGCTACAGCAAGTAATATTTGCATATTCTTGAGGGATAACTTTACAAGCACCCAATAAAGTAGCTTTTTCTGGATAAATAATTTCGGTTCCTGTGACATCTTGGATGTTACTAGAAACAACTCCTATGTGTATTGAATTGGTCACATTTTGGTTGCCGATCGCCTGCGCTAAATAAAGCAAACTATAGAAACCCATATCTTGCTCTGTAAAGGATATACTCCACAGATGAGCAATGTAGGAAATTGACTCTGATACTAGAATTTCTGCTAACAATTGTTCATAGTGTTTTTGCTGTTGGGGATTGATAGTGTAAATGCGATCGCTATTTCTGCTAAACTCTCCACCAATCTTTACCTGGATTACACTATGACCAAGTTGTTCTAGTCGTTCTACCATGCTAGAACCCAAACCAGATTCATCTACAAACACCAACCAACAACGCTTTTGCTCATCCATCTTGGGTAATGGTAAGATAGCTCGCTGCCATGAAGGAACGTAAAACCAGTCTGCAATATCAGGTTTTTTGTCCAACGTTCCCGGCGATGCTTCTGGTGGATCAATCCAATAGCGTTGACGTTCAAAAGGATAGGTAGGTAAGGGTAAACGCCCAGGTTTTTCGTCAGCATAAAATCCCTCCCAATCTACCTGTATCCCTGCTAACCATAGCCTTCCCAGTGCTTTGAGCAAAAATTCTAAATCTGACTTTTGCTCTTTAGGGTGAGGTAACGAAGAGATGACAATCCGCTCAGATGTTTGTTGTTTCGTTAAAGTGCTTAATGTTTGTCCTGGCCCAACTTCTAAAAAGATTGCTTGTGCATCTTTTAATAACTCCGCAATTCCCAAAGAAAATTGCACACTTTGGCGCAGATGTCGCCCCCAGTATGTCGGATCTGTAGCTTCTTCTGCTGTCATCCAAGTACCAGTGACGTTAGAAATTAACTTAATTTGGGGAGGGTTCAGGTTGAGGTGTTGTAGTTGGGCGGTGAATGGTTCGATGATCCCATCCATCATCTGGGAATGAAAGGCATGGGAGGTATGCAAACGGCGATAATCGATTTTTTTGGCAGATAATTGTTTTTCCAGTGCTTCTACAGCATCTACAGCCCCGGAAATCACACTCAGAGATGGGCTATTACTGGCGGCTAAAGAGAGCTTTTCGCCTAAAAAAGATTGCACAGCCTCCGCAGACAAACCAACAGCCAGCATGGTTCCGGGGGGCTGTTTCTGCATTAATTTTCCGCGAGTGGCTACCAGTGCTAAGGCATCTTCTAGAGAGAAAACCCCCGCCAGAGTTGCTGCTACATATTCCCCAACACTATGCCCAATCATGGCTTGAGGAACTATTCCCCATGACATCCACAACTTGGCTAAAGCATACTCAATGACGAATAATGCTGGCTGGGTGATGGCTGTTTGTTGTAGCTGCTGGGTTGCTGTTTGTATGTCTTCCTCGTTGGGATATAGCACCTGCTGCAAGTCGATATCCAGGTGAGGTTTGAGCAAAGCAAAACAGCGATCGCACTCTTGTTGGAAAATTGTCTCATGCTGGTAAAGTTCTCGCGCCATGTTCACATGTTGCGCTCCCTGACCGGGGAACATGAAAATTATAGAGCGATACTCCTGCGGAGTCACTTCGTGAACGCTAGATTCTGTAAGACTCGCTTGTGCATCACCCGATTGCAAAGCTGTGACAGCCTGCTCTAAATTAGCTGCAACAACGACACGGCGATGAGCAAATTCTCTACGTCCCACTTGCAGTGTATAGGCTACATCCGCCAAATTAAGATGGGGATTTTGTTCGAGGTATTGAGCCAGATTCTTAGTAGTCGTTTCTAAAACAGAATCAGTTTTAGCTGATAAACACAACAGCAAATATTCTCTTTTGACTTTTGACACTTCGACTGCGCTCAGTGTGAACTTTTGACTTTTGACTTGTATTGCTTCTTCCAAAATTACATGAGCATTTGTCCCACCAAAACCAAATGAACTCACACCAGCACGGCGGGGGATATCATTGGTTTGCCATTCACGCAGTTGAGTGTTGACGTAAAACGGACTATGCTCAAAATCAATTTGAGGATTGGGTGTCTCAAAATTGAGACTGGGAGGGAGTACTTTGTGATGGAGAGCGAGAACAGTTTTAATTAAACCTGCAATCCCTGCGGCTGCATCTAAATGTCCGATGTTGGTTTTAACCGAACCGATTGCACAATAGCCTTGTTTATTAGTCCCGGCGCGAAAAGCTTGTGTGAGTGCAGCCATCTCAATCGGATCGCCTAAAGCTGTTCCCGTTCCGTGCGCTTCTATGTAGGTAATCGTGTCAGGTTCCACCTCAGCCATCATTTGAGCTGCGCGAATCACTCTGGCTTGTCCCTCTTGAGAAGGTGCGGTGTAGCCTATTTTGGCATCACCATCATTATTAATTGCTGACCCTTTAATAACAGCATAGACATGATCTCGATCAGCGATCGCATCTTCCAACCGCTTGAGAACCACAACCCCCAGACCATTCCCACCGATTGTACCGTTAGCTTGGGCATCAAAAGCCCGACAATGTCCATTGGGTGAAACTAATTCCGTTGGCGATAAGGTTAAATCATTTTGGGGAACTTTCACCGCCACACCAGAAGCCAAAGCCATATCGCATTCCCCATTCAGCAAACCTTGACAAGCCAAGTGAACCGCCACTAAGGAACTAGAACAAGCTGTTTGCACACTTAAACTCGGCCCCTTGAGGTTTAATTTGTAAGAAACGCGGGTGGGAACATGGTCTTTTTCTGTTCCCGTCATAGTTTGCAATAATCCCCTAGATGCCATCAATTCCTGATGGGGATAAAGGTTATAGAGTAAGTAAGTACTCATCCCTATCCCTGCGTAAACTCCTATTGGTCTAGTTTCTCTTTGGGAATCATAACCAGCATTTTCTAAAGCTGACCACGCACACTCTAAAAAAAGCCGGTGCTGCGGGTCCATCGTTTCCGCATCTCTAGGATTAATCTCAAAGAATGAAGCATCAAACAGATCAACATCTTCAAGTATGCCGCCTGCTTTGATAGTTTGAGTATCTGGAAAAACTGAAATTAACTCTAATCCTGCAATCAAATTCTGCCAAAAACCATCAACTGTATTGCTACCAGGGAAGCGAGAAGCAATCCCAATAATTGCTATTTCTAAGCCGTTGTGTGCAATTTCCATAGTTTAAATTATCTCAATTCAAAGTTTTTACCAGAAAAATATTTCAATTATTATTTAACATCTGAGATTTTTTCAGACGCTGTTTTATGCGATGTTTCCCGGATTGCATTTCTTGCTCTTGCTGTCTATCGTGAATTAAATTTGGTGTTTCTTGATGATTTATCAAATATTTTGCTAGAGAATGAACTGTTGAATATTTAAATAAATCAACCAGTGAAACAGACTTTTTATTTTCATATATCAAAACTTGCTGAAGCTTTTGAAAAACCTGGATAATCAATAAAGAATTGCCACCAATTTCAAAAAATTTATGATGTATTCCTACTGATTCTAATTGCAAGACCTCTTGCCAAATAGCAGCAATAGTTTGCTCAAGCTCAGTTTGAGGTGCTACATAGGGAACATCAACATCCAAACATAATTCTGGATGTGGCAAGGTATTTCTATCTACTGTGCCATTTGCTAATAGAGGTAAAGCATCTAAAAATACAAAAGCTGACGGCAACATATAATCTGGTAATTTCTGCTGGAGAAACTGACTTAGTTCTTCTGTTGTTGGTGCCGATTTTTGTGCAGAAACTAGGTAAGCGACTAAATATTTTTTATTTTGTGCTTGCTCTATAGCTGTGACCACAGCTGAACTTATTGCCGGATGCTGTTGTAAAGTTAATTCAATTTCTTCAGGTTGAATATTATATTTACCTAGGCGAATTTGGTGGCTAACTCGTCCTAATAATTCCAGATTACCATCAGGTAA